>NZ_JBHSRV010000009.1:0-210209 GCF_042659105.1 Paenibacillus allorhizosphaerae
CGTCAGACTTTCGTCCATTGCGGAAGATTCCCTACTGCTGCCTCCCGTAGGAGTCTGGGCCGTGTCTCAGTCCCAGTGTGGCCGATCACCCTCTCAGGTCGGCTACGCATCGTCGCCTTGGTGGGCCGTTACCCCGCCAACTAGCTAATGCGCCGCAGGCCCATCTGTAAGCCACAGCTTGCACCGTGTTTCATAAACGGAACATGCATTCCGCTTAATTATCCGGTCTTAGCTACCGTTTCCGGTAGTTATCCCTTGTCTTACAGGCAGGTTGCCTACGTGTTACTCACCCGTCCGCCGCTAGGGTCCGAAGACCCTCGCTCGACTTGCATGTATTAGGCACGCCGCCAGCGTTCGTCCTGAGCCAGGATCAAACTCTCCATTAAAGGTAATACTTTATCTAGAGAAATTGATTGCTCAATTCGTTACTGACTTATTGTTTGGATCTCTAATGAGATCCGCACTCACTCGTTGTTCAGTTTTCAAAGGACAATGGTTTGATCTTATTTTTTACCCATCTGCCTCAGCAGCAGACAAGAAAATAATTTATCACATTTACTACTTCAATGCAAGTGCAATGTTTTCCATGCTTGGGATCGCCCAGCAAGCTCAGACAACATAAACTTATTGACTCAGCCTCATCGTTTATTGCAACGACGACCGGGAAAATTAATTTATCATGTTTACATTCGTGCTGCAAGTACGTTTGTTTTCCATTCCTGGGATCTACTCCAGCAAGCTCAGAAGAACAATCTAACTTGTTGCATCAGCCTCATCGTTTATTGCAACAACGACCGGGAAAAGTAATGTATCATATTTACTTTCGTGATTCAAGTATGATTATCTTCCATTTGACACGGCAGTAAAACAATTGATAAAAGAGCTCCTTACCCCTTGCGTGCAGAGAGGGACTCTTTTCGATATTTATCTGTTTGCAGTGTATTGCGAGGATAGCTATCGCCGCCCGTTCCTAACGACCGGCTTCAGATGAATACATTGCATCCCGAAGGATATCTACTGCATGCTGAACGAGTTCTTTGTCGACTAAAGAGGACAACGCCGTGTTGCAGGCAGCTTAATCCCAGACGGGGTTTCGATCCGCTTTTCCAAAGCAGCCACTTCAAACGGATGCTTAAACTTGGTGATTGTGCCGCTATGACGCAACAACTTCTGCACTTCCCGGTTCAATCCAGCCCTTGGAATAGTACTTAGCCATCTGCAACTTCGCCGGTAACACATTCCCTCCTCTGGATTGTCGTACTCCTCAGCGTACTTATATTCGCCCACAACTCCTAGATGGACCTTATCGCCCTCAGCGATCACGATATAGTCGCCGGGCCTGCTTCGTATGAACGAATGCACTGACGGATCCGAGTCGATTACCAAACTGCTGCGCTTCGTATTTGTAATACGACTCCAGTCTTACTTTCACTTCTTCCTTGCTTACGTCAGCCAGGTTGCCAATGCACGCCCAGCTGATGCAAACAAACCCTTCAAAAAGTAATTCCGACATGCGCTCAATACCAAGAGGTTTAGATTTCATTTGGAACAAGTTCATGCCCTGACTCATCAATTCTTACAATGTCCAGCGCCATTACTGCGAACATCAAATCCTTGAAAAAACGACAGCTCGCCGCGGTTTCCGGGGACTGTCGTGCTTCTTCGATTTACGCTACTATTTGATGACGAATTTCAAGCCGGTTAATTGTTCGGTTAACATCTCCGCGGCGTTGACTGCCCATTGAAATACGCCAGGCTTGTAAAGGATGTCCGTGATGACTGCGATATCCCCATTCTCACAATAGACGCCGCCCTTCCCGTCGAGCTGAGGATGGACTGCGCACCAGACGGACGTGGCTGCGCCTTCTTCGATCGTCTTGAACTCATCGTTGTACTCAGCTAATACGCGCTCACCCTGCTAGTTCCACGAGTCCATCGCACGCATTTCGCGTTGGTCAGATTGCGGGCCAAGTCCGTCACGATCGTGCCCGGATGAACGGAAAATGCCCGAGCGTTATGCGGTTCTCCGCGCTTGCCCATCGCTACGGCGAACAGCGCGTTGGCCGTCTTGGATTGCGCGTACGCAAGCCATTTGTCATGGGCGTGCGTATTGAAGTTGAGATCTTCGAAATCGAAGCCGCCGAGTTGATGAGTAGCGCGACGATACGGAAAACGATTCTTGCACCTTCCGCCTTCTTAAGCGCCGGCCATAACCGCAACACAAGGCTGAAAATGTCCTAAAGGGTTCGTCGCAAGCTGGGATTCAGCCCCCCGCGAATCGCGAACGAGCGGAGTCGCCATGATGCCTGCGGAATTGATAAGGATAAGCAAAGGCCGGCCGGAAGCGAGGAACCGCTCCGCAAACTTATCTGGCACGGGATCCATGAGGTCCATTAGTTCCAACTCCACGCCCGGAACCGCGCTTAAAGCTGCCTGCACTTTCCGGAGTACGGACGGATGCAAAACCAGTTGGACAAGTTATGCCTTTGTAAACGCATTCTTCAAAGTTTTCCTAAATAGTATTTGTCACCGGTAGAAGTAAACGGTAAACTAATGTTCCAGCCGTCAGAACGATCGGCTGCCTTACTGTTTCACTTACATACCATTGTCAGACAAGGCAAAGTGAGTAACTGTCGTTAACTGTGGAAAGGAGTAAGGTATGAATCTGAGACCAATGAAACCAACTGACAACTGGAAGAGTAGGATGGCTTATTTCCTTACCGTCCTTGTTACGATTTCTCTAGGTCTCTGTTCTCGAGTCTTCGCAACTAACCTGCCTCCGATCATATCATCACACGCAGGAGATGCGCTCTGGGCGGTAATGATGTACTTTGGCATTCGAATGTTGTTCGTGCGTGCCAGTCTGTTTGCCTCAAGCACAATCAGTTTGATGATCTGTTTCTCCGTTGAGTTCAGTCAGCTGTACCAAGCGGAATGGATCGTTAATATCCGAGATACAATGTTCGGGGCTCTAATCTTAGGCAAAGGTTTCCTGGCTGTTGATCTGCTGCGGTACACTACAGGAATTGCTCTGGCTTGCATGGTGGATTGGTTACTTAGGATGGGTGGTTCAACGGAAAAAAAGAGCCGGAGGTGACCGACTTGCCGAAACTCGTCAAAGACAGCCGCTGCAAGGTAACCACTTAAGATATCGTTATTATTGGTTCAAGGTGGTAATAGTTCTTACAAAGATAACTTATTTTTATAAATACAATCGGTGTCCGCACTGGTTGTTTTTTTGATTTTCAACGCCATTTGTAAAAAAATAGACGTACTGAACTAAATAGTTAAGTACGTCAGTGATGCATATTTATTTATTCACACGCTTTTCTCACTAAATCCCCTAGTTTTTCTCAAGTTTCATGCTATTTTTCTCAATAATCATGCTCACACGCAAGTAGCAGCAGCCATCTAACGCCCCTCAGCTACCTTGCTTCCTGCATCGTCGCCTTCTGCTCCTTATACTGCAGCTCATACAGCCGGTAATAGTACCCGCGCTGCGCGAGCAAGGAGTAATGGTTGCCGATCTCGCGAACCTTGCCTTTGTGCATGACGATGATCTGGTCGGCATGCTGGATCGTAGACAAGCGGTGCGCCACGATCAGCGTCGTGCGGCCGGCCGAAATATTGCTTAGCGCAGCCTGTACGACAATCTCCGTCTCCGTATCGATGTTCGACGTCGCTTCGTCCAGGATGAGAATTTGCGGCTTGAAGGCGATGGCGCGCGCGAACGAGAGCAGTTGGCGCTGGCCAAGCGACAGATTGATGCCCCGCTCCCCAAGCAGCGTCTGGTAGCCGTCCGGCAAGCTGCGCACATAATCGTCCATATGTACCATGCGGGCCGCTTCCCGTATTTGCTCTTCGGTAATGTCCTGATTGTTCAAGCGAATATTCGAAGCGATATTGCCGGTAAACAGGAACACATCCTGCTGAACGATGCTGATGTAATGGCGCAAATCGTCCAGCGCGATCTCGCGGATATCGACCCCGTCGAGTTTAATGCTGCCTTTCTGGATATCGTAGAACCGGTTGATCAATTGGATGATGGAGCTTTTGCCCGCCCCGGTCGCGCCGACGAAAGCGACGGTTTGCCCCGGTTGAATCGTGAAGCTGACATCTTTCAGCACCCACTCTTCTTCAGTGTAGGCGAACCAAACGTTCTCGAACTTGATTTCGCCGCGGACATGCGCTGGAAGCCGTTTCGGCTCCTTCGTGTCGACGATGGCCGGCTTTTCGTCAAGCATGTCGAAGATGCGCTCCGCTCCGACCATAGCGGTCTGGATCTGGTTGTACTTCTCCGCCAAACTCATCAGCGGCTGGAAAAACTGCCGGACGTAGTGTGTGAAGGCGTACACGATACCGAAGGTAATGCCTCCCTCGATGACGCTGGCGCCGCCATACCAGAGCAGCAGCGCAATGGCCAAGTTGCCGAGAAAGCCGATCGCCGGCTGGAAGATCGAGTTAATGACCGTGCCTCGCATCCCGGCTTTGTAATACTCGGTGTTATGATGATCGAACTGCTCCCACTGCCGCTGCTCGCGAATAAACAGCTGCGTAATGCGGATACCGGAAAGATTTTCTGCCAGAAACGAATTCAGACGCGACAAAATGATGCGCGATCTCCGCTGCGCCTCGCGGATCACCGACCGATACCAGAATGTAAGTACGGCCAGGAAAGGCAGCACCGCAAACGACAGCAAGGCGAGTTTCACGTTCATTTGCAGCATGACCGCCACAATGCCGATGAGCACAATCATATCTTTAATCAAGTTAACGACGACTTGAGAATACAGCTGGTTGAGCGACTCCGTATCCTGCGTCACGCGAACGACGAGCCGGCCGACCGGATTGCGGTCGAAGTACGACATCGACATCCGGCTCAGATGATGGAACAACTGCTGCCGGATGTTGAAGATGATCGTCTGGCCGGTATATTGCAGCAGGTTGCTCTGCAAGTAGCTTAATATCGCCGAGCCGACAACGGCGATCAGGAAGATGGCGCCCAGCTTCGCAAATCCGCTGTAATCCTGCTTGCGGAACGCGTCGAGCGCCGACGATTCAAGCGGCTGTGCGGCAATGACCCGGCCGTCCTGCTGGGGAAGCTTCAAACCCCCGTCCGCCGTAACGACTCGCTCCAGCTGCCCCGGCGGAATCCATTCCGACGCAAGCCACTGGCTGCCGCCGACCTTAACGATTTGCGCTTTTGACGCGCCGGAAGGAAGCGAAAGCGCAAATGCAGCCGCGGTTTCCGAATCCAGCCGGGCATACGCTTTCCCGTTCCACAGCGTGACATCCCCATACGGCTTTAATATATCGCTATCCGCCGCGTCCATAACGACCATCGGTTTGTTCAAGCCGTTAATATGGCCGTCAATCGCCACCTTGATAAGATAAGGCCGGGCGAGATCGGATACGACGATCAGAAACGCTAGCGTGATGCAGAGCAAGATCATTTTCCAATAGGGCTTGGCATAGGACAGCAGCCGGGACAACAGCTGCGAATCTTTGAATTTCTTGACTTCTTTCTCGATATGGATGTCGTTCATGCTCCGGCTCCCCCTTGAAGCAGTCTTGATGGAATGCTTCCCTTCTCGTGTCCGTCCTGCCGCTCGGCCTCCTGGTCGAGAAGCTGCTTATGATGCATGTCGGCATAAATCCCGTTCAACGCAAGCAGTTGATCGTGATTGCCGCGTTCGACAATGCGCCCTTCGTCCATGACGACAATTTGGTCGGCATGCTGAACGGAGGAGATGCGGTGGCCGATAATGATCGTCGTTCGCTTGTTCATAACCGACTTCAACCCTTCCAGAATCCGATCCTCCGTAATGGTATCGACGGCGGACAAGCTGTCGTCGAAGATGAGCACCGCCGGCTTCTTGATGATCGCTCTGGCGATGCTGACCCTTTGGCGCTGGCCGCCGGAGAGCGAGATGCCCCGTTCTCCGAGCGCGGTATCGAACTGGTTCGGGAACTCGACGATATTATCGTACACTTGCGCCACCTTGGCCGCTTCCTCCACCTGCTCGTCGCTGTACGGCTTCGGATCGAAACCGATATTATCGCGAATCGTCGACGAGAACAGGAACTGATCCTGCGGCACGATCCCGATTTGTCCGCGGAGCGTCCGCAGCGGAATTTCGTGAATGTCGTGTCCGTCGATGAAGACCGACCCCTTCGGCGGATTGTACAACCGGACGAGCAGGTGCACCAATGTGCTCTTGCCGCTGCCGACGCGGCCGACGATCGCCAGACTCGAGCCCTTCGGCACTTTAAGTGAAATATTGTGCAGTGACGGCCGCGTCGCTTCCGGATACGAGAAACTCAAGTTGCGGATTTCAATACCGCCCTCCAAATCTTGAATGTCCGGGCTTGCCATCTCATCGTCTACGATATCGGGCTGCGTGTTGAAAATTTCAAGCAAGCGCTGCTCCGACGCTTTGCCGCGCTGCAGTTGATTGACGACTTTCCCCAAGTTTTCGATCGGGCCCATCAACAGGGAAAGATACGTGTTGAACGCCACGAATTCCCCAAGTGTGATGATGTTCTGCAGCACCATGATGCCGCCCATGACGACGGAGACGAGAAAACTGAATCCGACGATGCCGGAGCTAAGCGCTCCGAACAGTGAATTCGATTTCACGAAACGACGGTTCATATCGACCGCCCGCTGATTATCTTTGGTGAACAGCTCCCGCTCCGGTTTTTCCTGAATGAATGCCTTGACGACACGGATGCCGGCTGTAAATTCCTGCACCCGGCTGGTCAAATCGGAGATGGCCGCCTGCATGTCCGTCGATTGCTGCATAATGCGCTTATTGAACCGATATGCGATAATGCTCAGCAGCGGCAGCGGCAGCATCGTCACCAGCGTCAGCCACGGATTGACCGAGCTGACCATCGCAATGACGGAGACGACGATCAGGAACACCGCTTCCATCACGTTAAAATAGCCCTGCATCGTCACTTCGCGTATGACCCCTACGTCGCTGATCGCATGAGACATCAAGTCGCCGATCCGCTGGTTGTTGAAATATTGGGACGATAACTTCTCCCAATGCACGAACAGATCGCCACGTACCCGCATTTCCAATTGCCGGGACAAGCGGAACAAATAAATGCGTGACGTAGATCGAAAGAAGGCGATTCCAGCCCCGACGGCGATCATCCAGACCGCATAGCGGACCGCCTGATCGTAGGTAAGTCCGCCGACTTGCAAACTGTCGGTAAACCGGCCGAGAAGCCACGGAATGAGAAGCTGAAGTACGGATGATATGGACAATAATGCAAACCCCATAACGTAAGCTAAGCGGTGCTCCTTGATATGGGACCAAAAGATGTCTTTCCTGTGCATCCTGTTTCCTCCCGCGCGGTTTTTGAAGACTATTGTAAGGTTACCGCGATTGCGAATAAGAAACCATGGATTTCCTTGCCTCAAACAATGGACTATTTTACTTTTTCAAACTGCCAAATATGAATCTTGTCCTTCCCTCCGGGAACCCAAGGTATCATTGCATCCCATGCTTGCCACACTTGCTGAGGGTCGTCCCGGTTCCGCCGGGCCTCTCGCATTGCCCGATACTGTTCGCCGCTTAGGCCATGCCATATTTCGACAAATAGCCCCGGCTGCTCCGTTCCTTCGTACCATTCGACTTGGGGGTAGGAAGCTTGCATGCCCCGCATCCATGCTACATAAGCCTCCCGATGCTCCGCGTCAATTTTGTATTCGACAAAAACGATACACATTTTTTTCACGACCTTTGCTTTATTTTGATCAAGAAAATGATACACTAATACCAATGGGCTGCAATAGACTATGGAAAAAAAGAGTTTCAGGAGGAGAGTCCATGGACACTGGAACACACCTTGTGATCGGACTCGGATTGGCGGGCCTTGCTTATGTCGATCCTGTCGTAGCTTCGAACGGGGCGGTTTCCACTGCGGTACTGATCGGTACGGTCGTCGGCTCCCAGGCGCCGGATGCGGATACGCTATTAAGGCTCAAGGATAACGCGACTTACATTAAGAATCACCGGGGAGCCTCCCACTCCTTGCCGGCTTTGCTGATATGGACGGCGCTCATCTCCGGTTTTCTTTGGCTTTTCTTCGGTAATTTGCCGATGACCCATGTCGTCATGTGGGTGTTTATCGCCGTAGCGTTCCATGTGTTCACCGATTTATTCAACACGTACGGTACGCAAGCGATCCGCCCGTTCTCCGAACGATGGGTCGCGTGGAACATTATTCACATTTTCGACCCTTTTATTTTCACGTCGCATGTACTCGCGATTTTCTTGTGGTCGTTTCATCTGGTCAGGCCTGAAGTGTTGTTTCCTATATTATACGGCGCCATAGCGGTGTATTATATATGGCGGTCCTGCTACCATTACTTGCTGGAGTCGCGCATTTACAAGCGGGATCTCGCTTACGAACCGGGGGACCGGTACATTTTTATTCCTACGGTGCATCTGTACCAATGGCAGGTGCTGAAGAAAAAAGAAACCGGCTCGTTCGTGCTCGGCGAATACCGGAACCGCCGTCTAAAATGGGTGGATTGCGTTACATGCGCCGATCACCCGGCGGTGGAAGCCTCGAAGTCGCATCCGGATATCGCATCGTTTTTATATTTTTCCTCATATGCCTGCGCGGATGTACGGGAACACGCCTGGGGTTATGAAGTGAGATGGGTCGATGTGAGATACCGCCACCGGAAACAGTATCCGTTCGTCGCGATGCTGTTAATGGATGCGCAATATAAGCCGATCGATTCGTATGTCGGCTGGCTAAGCCATTCGCGGCTGGAAAAGAAACTTCGACTGGACTTGTATTGAACCGATTTATCGTCCGTTTCCAAGGCGCCTGCGCCGGCATGCAATGCCCGGCTCGGGGTCTTTTTGTGCCGATCGCCGGATTGGCGCAGGAAGGCCCCATTAGGACGGCCGACAGCTTGTCCTGTGTCCTCATGCAATTGAAAAAAGCCCAAGGATTTCTCCTTGAGCTTGCAATGATACTTTTTGATGCCTGAAGCGTGAAATTAGCGAGCTTGGCCGGATTGGCCGGCAATGGTTTGCTCAGCGATTTGGACAAGGCGGCGAGTGATGTGACCACCGATTGCACCGGCGTCGCGAGTAGCCATGTAGCCCATGTAACCGTCTTGCGGAATTTGAATTCCGAGCTCTTGAGCTACCTCATACTTTAATTGATCCAATGCTTGATTTGCTTGCGGAACGACCAGTTGGTTGCTGCTGCGGGATTGACCTGCACCCATGTTCAGCACTCCTTTCAAGTGAATGAATGTCTTTGATGTATTTGCAAGCTTGCAAGCTTATTATGTGACGTATGCCTCAAACTATACACATCATTTTGAAAAAACTTTATGAGTTTCAAATGTTCCGCGAAAGGCAGGTGGAATCCGTATATGAGTAAAGGTTTAGGCTTGCTTTACGCCGTGATCGGAACGGCGCTTCTCGCTTGCGTCAGCTATTTTATGGCGGCGGGGCGACCTTGGCTGGCGATGCTGTCGGGCCTCGTCTCGATTCTCTTTATCGGCTCCGGCTTTATCGTCAAAGCGAAGCTGCGCAAAAAAAACGGGTAGCGCACGCCCCCGTGCCTTCCGGCTAAGCCGACTTCGAACCGGCGTTCTTGCAGCAATGCCTGTATCATTAAAAAAAGACCGGATAACGCGGAACCGCACGCCTGTGCATGCAGCCCGTTTTTCCGGCCTTTTCTTATTACAATACGATAAAACCCATCTTTTCCTTGACCTGTTTCAGCATAACTTCCGCTTGCGCCGCTGCGCGTTCTTTCCCCTGCTTCAGCACCTCGTACAGCTCGCCGGACTTGCGGATTTCGTTGTACCGGATCTGGATCGGCTCAAGCGTCGCTACGACCGCTTCCGCCAAATCTTTTTTGAACGGGCCGTAGCCTTGTCCTTCATACTGCGCTTCGATGTCGGCAATCGTTTTGTCCGAGCACTCGGCGTAGATGCTGATCAGGTTGCTGACCTCCGGCTTTTGCTGCGGGTCGAACTTCACTTCCCGGCCCGAGTCCGTGACGGCGCGGCTGATCTTCTTACGGATCACGTCCGGCGCGTCCAGCATCGCAATATAGCTTCCTGCGTTCGGGCTGCTCTTGCTCATCTTCTTCGACGCGTCGTCGAGCGACATGATCCGCGCTCCCACTTTCGGAATATACGGCTCCGGAATCGTGAACGTCTCGCCGAAGCGGGTGTTGAACCGCTGCGCCAAGTCCCGCGTCAGCTCCAAATGCTGCTTCTGGTCGTCGCCTACTGGCACCAGATCGGCATTGTACAGCAGAATGTCGGCCACCATCAGCGAAGGATAAGTGAACAGACCTGCGCCGACCGAATCTTTACCCGCCGACTTGTCCTTGAACTGCGTCATACGCTCCAGCTCGCCCATATACGTGAGCGTCGTCATCAGCCATCCGAGCTCGGCATGCGCATGCACGGTCGATTGCAGAAAGACCGTCGCTACGTTCGGATCAAGCCCGGCGGCCAAATACAAAGCCGTGACCGATTCGGTCTGCTCCTTCAGCGCGGCCGGGTCCTGCGGCACGGTAACGGCATGCATATCGACCACCATAAAGTAACAATCATGCGTATGCTGAAGCTTTACGTAGTTTTTCAATGCGCCGATATAGTTGCCGAGCGTCGGTTGACCGCTGGGCTGCATCCCTGACAATACTCTTAGTTTTGACATTGTGTAATATCCCCTTTGTGAAGTTGATGTTGATCCCGATCGACCGGAAATACAAAAAGGCCTCCCGCCCGCAAGGGACGTGAGACCGTGGTGCCACCCTTATTCACTCTACGCTGCAAACTTAGAGACTACATTGCAGCACGCGAGCCTTCAGCTCCTGTAACGGGGAGAACCGGACAAGCTTATCGTCCGCTTGATCCGACCAGCGCACGTTTCAGCTCTCAGCTCAAGGATCCATTCGGACGGACGCCGCCCGCCGGTTCGCACCATCCACCGGCTCTCTTGAGAGCTGCCTTTCCGCTTACTTCTTCCTGTCATTGCTGTTAAAAGACATCTTACTCCGATCAAAAGCTCCTGTCAACTTGCTCACATCAAAGGATTGGAGCGTAACCCGAGCTACAATCTTTGCTTTTGCGAAGAAGTCAAGCGGGAGTCCGCCGGCATGCCTGTTTTAACGCCGCTGCTTCTGCCGGCATATTAATCGGCCGTTTTCGAAATCTTGTCCTATATATGTATCCGGGCGCATACGTTATTATAGTAATAATAATAATTACGATGAACAAGGAGAAATGCCCCTTGCAGAACATTATTTTCCGCTGGAGCACGAATATACTTGCCGTTCTGTGCCTCGTGATGCTGTATCTCATTTATACGCAAAAGGAGCAGCCGGACTTGTCCTTCCTTGCTTCGGACAGCCTGCAAAGCTTCAAGACGCTGTTCATCAGCATTATTCTTGAAGCATTCCCGTTCGTGCTGCTAGGCGTGCTCGTGTCGGCGCTGCTGCAAATGTTCGTCTCCGAACAAACGATTCGCCGTCTCGTGCCGAAAAATCCGGTGCTCGGCATCGTGTTCGCCTGCGTGATGGGCATTATTTTCCCGTTATGCGAATGCGGCATGATCCCGGTGATCCGGCGTCTGATGCGCAAAGGAATGCCGGTGTACGTGGCCGTCGTATTTATTTTGGCCGGACCGATTCTCAATCCCGTCGTCTATGCTTCAACCTATATGGCATTTCGCAGCCGTCCCGAAATCGCCTATGCCCGAATGGGACTTGCATTTGTCGCGGCGCTCATCATCGGACTGGTCATCTACCGGTTCGTGCGAAGAAATCCGCTCCGCGGGGCGGAAGGCGCTCAGCCGCATCGGCATGAACATCATGTACATCCGCAGCATGATCATCATGATGGGCATAACCGCAATCATCAACATGATCATGCTCAGACAATTCAACGCGATCATTCCCACGATCAGCGTTCAGATCACGCGCATCATGGGCATCACGCACATGATCACAGCCATCCTGCCCACGATCACCGTCATGATCATGGCGGCAACCGGTTGTTTTCGCTGTTAGGCCATGCTTCGGACGAATTTTTCGATATGGGCAAGTATTTGATTTTCGGCGCTTTTCTTACCGCAATCATTCAAACGATGGTCGCCCGGGAAAGTCTAGTCTCGATCGGTCAAGGCGAAGTCAGCTCTCACCTCTTCATGATGGGTCTCGCCTATGTTTTGTCGCTATGCTCCACTTCCGACGCGTTTGTCGCGTCCTCATTCGCAACGACCTTCTCCACGGGCTCTTTGCTCACATTTCTTGTCTTCGGCCCGATGCTGGATATTAAGAGCACGCTGATGATGCTGTCCGCTTTCCGCGCCAAATTCGTACTTCAGTTGTCCGCGCTGGTGTTTGTCGTCGTACTCGCCGTGTCGTTGTTGTACGAACGCATTTTTATCACGTAACTCGTTAGGAGGGAACGATCTGTGAGTTCACGCACGCTCGGTATTCATCATGCGATTAAAAGCGTCATTCTGCTTGGCTTCGCCATTTATATCGCTTATTTGGTCAAAACGGACAACATCCTGTTGTATATTGCACCGCGGATGATCGTGTACGTCAAATGGTCGGCGGTCGCGTTGTATGCCGTAGCCGCTTACCAAATGTATCAGACGGTCCGGACGTTCAGAGGACAGACGGAAACGGACTGCGATTGCGACCACGATCATACGCCTTCCCGATCGATCATGAAAAATACGGTGATCTACGGCCTTTTTTTCCTGCCTCTTCTGCTCGGGGTTACCGTACCTGACAGCTCGATGGGCAGCAGTCTCGCCGCGAAAAAAGGAATGAACCTGAGCAGCGCCGCATCGGTCAAAAAAGACATGGTTTCCGGAAGCGGCTCATCGGTTCCGGAGGCAAGTCCGCCGGACAGCAGCGCAGCAGCGGGAAGCGGATCGAACGGGGCCGCGGCGTCGGACGGCGAGCTGTTCCCGTCGGATAAATTTACGAAACATTACGCGAAATACGCCAAACAGCTGTATCAGTCCAGCGTCATCGCGGTCAAAGAAGAGATGTATATGGAGACGCTCACCACTATCGATTTGTATTTGGACCGTTTCGTCGGCAAGAAGCTGCAGCTCACCGGCTTCGTCTATCGGCAGCAAGAAATGAAAGACAACCAGTTTGTCGTCGGACGGTTTACCGTCCAATGCTGCTCCGCCGACGCTGCCCCGTTCGGCGTGCTGGCCGAATACGACCGCGCCAAGACGCTCGCCAGCGACAGCTGGGTGACGGTGACCGGCACGATCCAGAAGGGCAGCTTCAACGATATGGATGTCCTTCAGCTGAAAGTCGAGAACGTGGCGAAAGCGGAGCCGGCAAAAACACCTTACGTGTATCCTAACTATGAGTTCGGTTCATGATTAAGGGAAAAAGCTTCGTCCAAATTAACGAGTGTTCTTTCCGATTTTTGCGCTATAATGAAGTTGAATGTCCTGCAAGTTTTCCCATCCATCCTATAACCTGTTGTAAAGGAGCGCTTCATCCGATATGATCAAGCAAATCGATTGGTACGGTACGCCTGCCTATACGCTGGAAAACGACCGACTGCTCGTCCGTATTTGCCCTGCCGTCGGCAACAATGTATATTCCATTCACGATAAAAAACTGAATCGGGAAATGCTCCGCGTCCCGTCCGGACCGCAGGAATTAGCGGAACAGCCCATCCAGTTCGGCACACCGATTCTGATGCCGCCGAACCGGATCAGCGAAGGAACGTTCCGTTACGACGGACGCGAATACCGGTTCGACATCAATCATGCGACCGGCAACCATATTCACGGCATGGTTCGCAGCCAGCCGTGGACGGTGACCGCCACCGGCGAAAGAGACGGCAAGCTGTTCCTTACCTCCATCCTCCGGTTGGCGGAAGACGCCAATGTGCAGCGTCAATATCCGCATGCGCTCGAGTTGGAATTAACTTACGAGCTGGAGGGCGGTACGCTTCGCCACCAGCTAAAAGCGACCAATCGCGGCGATACGAAGGCACCTTTCGGTTACGGGCTGCACACATGGTTCCTGCTTGACGGCCAGCCGGAGCAATGGAAGCTTCAACTGCCTGCCGTCGGAAGCTGGGAGTTGGACGACAAGTGCATTCCGACGGGAACCATTGCACCGCTCAGCGGCCGGTTCGAGCAGCTGATACACGGAGATAGCCTTGAAGGACATAACCTGGACATGGTGTTCCAGATCGGCGATTACCCTTGCCTTGCGATTTTGTCCAGGGACGACGTCGAAATTCGCTATAGCGGATCGAGTGTGTTTAAGCAGTGGGTCATTTTTACAAAAGGCGAGGCGCAGGACTTCATATGCTTGGAGCCTTATACTTGGGTAACGAATGCTCCGAATCTCAATCTGCCCGAAGAGGTGACCGGCCTTCGAGGCATTGAACCGGGCGAAACGTTGGAGCTTGAAGTGAAGCTGGACGTAATCCATAGCTAATCAACAATATTGCACATTGCGATGACAAATAACGGTGATTTGCGCTCGGCTTGGGCGTTAAGTGTCAACGGAAAATATAATTATAAAAACAGACATCCGAATCGCCGAATGTCTGTTTTTCTGTTCGTTCTATGTCGCAGCCGTACTTTGCTGCCTTTTCCGAATCGCATGAACCCCCATGACGACCGCAATCAGCTCTTCCATCGGAAAGTTCGAATCATTGACCAGTTCGAAGGCACCTGCCGAGAACATCCCGCTAATTTTGCGAAAATGCGCTGCCGTGCTCCCTTCCGCCGTCTTCACCTCGTATTCATTGGAAAATGCAGGCGATTCAATATATAGCTCTTGTCCGCTTACGCTTACATAAACGAAACGCTTGGCGAAAAAAGTTAATTTGGCCTTTAATCTTCCTAGTTCGCGGTCCATATGATCGGAAATCGTCCAAGTATTGGAGAACACCGGGAATTTGCCCTTCACGATTTCCCTCCCCGACGCATCTCTTACGGTAATGCCCGAACCGAACATGGAGTGCAAATCGAGCGATCCGACTTTCCATTCCCTCTCATCGGTTATGTCTGTCTCCCCGCTGGACAAAAAATTGTCCCGAAAGTATACTTTGCCGGATTCCATCATCGTCTCCCCTTCCTCCATTGCCGTTACCTTTCATACGCACAAGAATGGCAATAAGTTGCAACCGTACCTCCAGCTCATAAATGGCCCGCGGTCATCACAATGTTGGAAAGACGCACAATGATAGGTAAAGTGTGGAATAGTGGAAACACGGGAGTAAAGGTTTGGATACTAATAAGGCAAATCGAATCATTAATGGCCCTAATCCCGCTATTTCCCATCGAAAATTATAGTGATAGGACGATTAATAGGCCAAACCGAATAATTCAAAGAAATATCCCTTCGAATCGTTCGGTTTGGCCCACTATAAGTAGATCATTACGTTTTCGAGCAAATTAAGTGGGTTTCCGCCAACTATTATTGCGATTTCCCCTATTACGCTGCATCAATTGCCCCTGAACCGCCCACCGCGGCGATAGTGCGAATAATTCTGCCCCTAGACAATCACCGCTGCAAACTCGCGGCTTCGTTTTGCGCACGCCAGCCGTTTCCGCAATCAACGTGCGGCTGCAGGCGCAGGTGCGCGCAGCACTTCTTCCAGCCGAACGGGCCGATGCTCCAGCACCGAGCGCCACACCGCCTCGCCCGTGCCGATCGAGTACGCGCCGTCTTCGCTGCCGGACAATATGTCGTACCCGCGCGCCGGATCGGGACCGAGGAACAAGTCCTCGAGCAGCACCGGGTCGCCGCCGCCGTGTCCGCCTTCGCGGTGCACGACGTGGATCGTCTGCTTCGAGCCGAACAGCGGGAAATAATCGATCGTCTGCACCTCCGTCGGGAACGGCGTTCGGGACGGCGCATGATACTCGATCGTTTCGATGCGGCCTTTCGTCCCGTTAATCGCCAGACGATATCCTTCATACGGCATCGAGAAATTGACCGAGTAGCTCAGCAGCGCCCCGCCGTCATATTTGACCGCAGCCGCGTACGTGTCCTCGATGTTAATATCGGAGTCGTAAATACAGGCATCCGGACGGTAGCTCGTATAATCCGCCTTACTGCCTTCGCCTTTCACGGTGCCCAGATGATCGTCCTTGACGGCCATATCCCGGCTGCGCGTCGACCAGCGCGTATAATAAGCGCAGTCCTGCTTCACGTCACAGGTACCGCAGTGCCTGCCGTCTTCCTTCCGGGGATTAAGCTCCCCTTCCGGTCCGTAATAGTTGAGTGCGCCATAGGCGAACGCTTCCACCGGCTTTTGGCCGATCCACCAGTTGACAAGGTCGAAGTGATGCGAGCTCTTATGGATGGACAGCCCGCCGGAAATTTCGCGAATCCGGTTCCAGCGCTTAAAATAGCTGGAGCCGTGATACGTATCGATATACCAGTTCAGATCGATCGAAGTGACGCGGCCGACTTTTCCTTCGAGCACCATTTCCTTGATTTTCGTATGGATCGGTGCGTAACGATAGTTGAAGGTTACCGTCACTTTCCCTTTGCTTCGTGCCTCCGCGTCCATAATGCGGCGGCAATCTTCTCCCGTCGTCGCCATCGGCTTTTCCGTCAGCACGTCGAGATCTTTTTCCAGCGCTTTGATAATGTATACCGCATGCGTATCGTCGCGGCCGGTGGCTAGAATAACGTCCGGTTTCGTCTCGGCGACCATCCGGTCGAAATCGTCCGCCCCGTATTCCGGCACATCGGCCAACTGCGGATACTGGCTCTTGCACACTTCATGCCGGCGCGCATCGATGTCGAGCAGACCGACAATCTCACATTGTCCTGCGAACGTCGCCAGCATCGGCCCGATAAACATGCCGATCGCCCGGTTGCTGACGCCGCACACGGCGTATTTTCTTTTCATACGACTCCCATTCCTCTCTCTCTTCTCTGGATGTATAGATGCTCCTGTCCGAATACTTCGCCGTTATTTCTTCTGCGTTTTCAAATAGTCCGCTTTGTACTCTTCCATCACTTTGCCGCCGCCGGCTTTTTTCCATCTGTCATATTCCGCCTGCAAGCCTGCATCGTCGAGTTTCCCCATAATGTATTTCGTTTGCGCATCCGCAACCATTTGATCCAGTTCCGCGCCGCGCTCGGTGTACGTAGGAGAATTGAGCGTCAGGGCCGGATTCGGAACGGCATACTTCATGTTTTCCTTCGCGATGGTCACGCCTTTTTCACCGATCGGCGTATCTTTGAGCGGAGCGACGTTAAAGCCTTCCACATACGGCAAGTTGTCGCGGTACGGCTTCACTTCACGCTGGAATGCGGAAAAATCTTTAAATTCGACTTTGTCTCCGGCTTTAACGAAATGCGTATTCTCGACGCCTCGCATCAGCAGCGTAGCCATCTCCGGATCCATCAGCTTGTTGAGGAAGCCGAGATACTGCTTGAGCTCCGCTTCGTTTTTGACGGACGATTTCGGGAAGACGAAAAATCCGCTGTTCCCCGGCTCGCCGGAAACTCGAATGCCTTGCGGTCCTTTCAGCGGCTCCACGTCAACGACCGCGTTCGGGTCGTTTTTGGACAGGCGGTCTGCCTGGCTTTTGCCCGTTTGAGCTACGGCGATTTTCAGTCCCGCACGGCCGGAATCGAACATTTTCTCCGCTTCGGTCGAATCGAATACGGCAAAGTCTTGATTAATGAGCTTCTCGTCATACAACCGCTTCAGCAGCTTGAGCGTATCTTTATACTCTTTGGTCATGAATTCCGGCGTAAAATTGCCGTCCTTATCGACCGCCCACTTGTTCGGAGCGCCGAGTGACGTTGCCAGACGCGTCGTAAGCGAATATTGGCCTTCATTGTATTTTTTGAACAGCATCAGGCCGTACGTATCGTTCTTACCGTTTTTATCCGGATCGTTCAGCGCCATCGCTTTCGTTACGTTGTACCATTCGTCGACGGTCGTCGGCAGCTTGAGCCCGAGGCTGTCCAGCCAATCTTTGCGAAACACGACGGACGCGCGGCCGATGTCGCTGAAATTCGGCACCCCGTAAATTTTGCCGTCCACGGAAATGTTATTGTAAAAAATCGGGTTTTGCGCGGACAAATTTTTGAATTCTTTCAAATACGGGCCGACTTCCCAAAAAAGATCGGATCGCAGCGAGCTGACGATATTCGGATTGTACTGCACCTTGACCATTTTCGGCATATCGCTGGAGGCGATCATGACGTTGATTTTGTCGTTGTAAGCCGAATTCGGTATCCATTGAATATCAAGCTTCGCGTTCGTGTATTTTTCGATCATTTGCTGAACCGCGCTGTCCTTCGCCGGGATGTCCCCGACTTGCGTCACCGCCATGCTGATGTTGAGCGGTCCGGAAGATTGCGCTCCGCCCGCTGCCTGATCCTGCGGTTTCGCGCCGCAGCCGGCAACCGATGCCGCCGCGGCAAGGGTAGCCGCCAAAATGACTGTCGTTTTTTTACTGGATATCATGGTGTAGTTCCTCCCGTTTACGTATGGTTTCTCTATTTAAGGTGAATCCGGATTACCCTTTTACCGAACCGAGCATGACGCCTTTGGCAAAATGCTTCTGCAAGAACGGATATACGAGCAAAATCGGGATAGTCGCGAACACAATGGCAGCCATCCGGATCGTGAGCGGCTGAATTTCCGTCTCGTCGAAGCCGGTGTCGCCGATGCGGCTTTGCGCCAAAATGACGATCTCGCGCAGCAGCACCTGAATCGGCCACTTCGTATTGTCGTTGATGTACATGACGGCGTTAAAAAATTGGTTCCAATGCCCGACCGCATAAAACAAGCCGAAAGTCGCCATCGCCGGCATCGACAGCGGGAGCACGATGCGGAACAGTACCCCCACGTCGCCGCAGCCGTCGATTTTGGCCGAATCTTCGAGACCGTCGGGAATTTGCTGGAAAAAGTTTTTCAGGACGATCAGGTTGAAGGCGCTGATCGCGCTCGGAATCATGAGCGACCAGAGCGTATTGGTCAAATGCATCGCCTTGACGACGAAGTACGTCGGAATCATCCCGCCGCTGAACAGCATCGTGAACAGGACGCCGAGCAGAATCGTCTGGCGGCCGCGAAGGGTCGCCTTCGCCAGCGGATACGCCATCAGCGATGTGAACAGCAGATTGATCAGCGTTCCGATCACCGTAACATAGATGGAGACAAGTAAACTGTGCGTCAGCGTTCCCGTCGATAAAATGTACTTGTAAGCGGACAAAGAAAATTCCTTCGGGAACAGGATGAATCCGCCTTTGGCCACTTCATGCGGGCTCGTAAAAGATACGGCCAATATATAAATGAACGGAATAACGGTGATTGCGGCGATGATGGTCAACAGCGCATAGTTTACGCCGTCAAAAATTTTGTTGCCGATCGTTTTGTCTTGATGCATGGCCATCTAGTCCTCCTTATCGTATCATGTTTCGAAATATTGATGGATAGCGGCGGATCAATACACGCCTTCTTGGCCGAAACGCTTCGCCAGCCAGTTCGAGCCGAGCACCAGCACGAGCCCGATCGCCGATTTGAACAGACCGACCGCGGCGCTGTAGCTGAATTGAGATTGCGTCAAACCTTTGACGTAAACATACGTATCGAATACTTCGCCGACTTCCCGGTTCGTCGGGGTCAGCATCAGGAATATATGCTCGAAGCCGGAGTCCAGGAAGTTACCCAGTCGAAGAATGAGCAGGATGACAATGGTGCTGCGGATCGCCGGCAGCGTAATATGCCATAGCTGTCTCCAGCGGTTTGCCCCATCCATCCGCGCCGCTTCATAGAGCTGCATGTCGACACCGGACAAGGCGGCGAGGAAGATGATCGTGCCCCAGCCGATTTCCTTCCAGATGGACTGCGTGACGATCATCGTCCTGAACCATTCCGGCTCCAGCAAGAACGCGATTTTATGTCCGGTCAGCGCGTACAGCAGCTCGTTGACCGCCCCGCCCTCCGTCGTAAACAACATGTAGAACACACCGACGACGACAACCCAGGAAACAAAATGCGGTACGTAGACGAGCGTCTGTACGAAACGTTTGAACTTTTCGCGTCGCACTTCATTCATCATCAGTGCAAGCACAATCGGCAGCGGGAAGAAAAACACCAGGTTGTACACGGCAAGCAGCGCCGTATTCTGGAACAGCTGCCAAAACTGCGGCTCGCTGAAAAACCGGTTAAAATGTTTTAGCCCCACCCATGGACTGTTCATAATGCCGAGATGCGGCTTGTAATCCTGAAACGCCATCACCAGCCCGTACATCGGCACATATTTGAAAATAACGAAGTAAAGCACACCCGGAAGCAGCATCAAGTACAGCCACCGGTCGCGGATCAAATCTTTGGCGAGCCCTTCCCGGCGAAAAAATGCTGCTCCGGGCTTCGCTTTCGACTTCATGTTCGTCTGCGTATTGGTCTGCGTCGTCATAAGCTGTCGTCCACCCTCTCTTGAATCATTGAACCGGCCGCATCAAGCTCAGCCGTCGATCAACTTGTTGTCTTCATTATCAGCGCCCGCCTTGGAACATGCTATAGCCCGAATTCAACTTGTTTCCGCGCAAATCGTTGTGCGGTGCGGCTTTGCGCGCGCAATGAGCGCAATTTAACTTGGCATCGCTTGATTTTAACCTGCCGGAAAATCGTGTTGTTTTATGGCGTAAGTCATTAAGCAGGCAAATGATTGACGAGGCGAATGAAAGCATCGGCGACGCTTCCGCGTTTAACGGTGCAGGTCCGGACGAATGCATAAAAAAAGCAGGACCCGCCCAATGAACGGTGTCCTGCTCTTTAAGCGCTAGGTCAAAGCGCTATAGCTTTTTATAATCTTCCCGGTATTGGCCGGGGGTCGTACCCACGATTTTGCGAAACGTCCGGATAAACGCCGTCGTATTCGTGTAGCTGAGCTTCTCGGCGATTTCGGATATTTTCCAAGTCGTGTTCTCCAGCCATGTCTTGGCCATGTTCATCCGGTAATCGGCCAAATATTCGCTGAAATTGATACCGATCTCCTTTTTGAACACGCGGCTCAAATAGACAGGGTGGAAATTCAACGTCTGCGCGCAGGACTCAAGCGAGATGTCCTGATCGAAGCGCTCATGAATGAGCTTCACCATCTGTCCGGCAATATCGATATACTGCGATTCCGCCTGTCTGTTCAGGAACGCGTTCACCGGCTTGAACAAGTCCGTGCGGAACCAATCCGCAATGTCTTCCATCGTACCCAACTTGAGAAAATGCTCGATCGTCGCCCGGTCGCCCAGTACGGGTTTCACTTGACCGCCCTGCTCCTGGACCAGCTGCATCATCTTCGAAATGAGCTGAATCATGAGCACCGGGTAATCGTTGGCGTGAACCTCCTTGGCGACGATGGCGGCCATGTATTTGTCGAACTGCTCGTTCACGCGGCCCATATCGCCGAGCTTCATCGCACTTACGAGCTGGTCCTCGTGCATTTTCAGCTGCATGTAGACCGCCGCTTCCAAGCCTTTCTTCCCCGCCTCGATATCGTCATAGTGCACTATAATTTCGCTGCCGAGGCTGATCCGGCTTTTGAGCGCTTCCAGTCCTTCGCCGTGCGCGCGAACAGCTTCTCCCAGCTTCGCAAACGGCCGGCTGATCCCCAGGCTGACGGGCAGCTGCAGAAATTCGTATACTTTCTGCTTAATGCTTTCCGCCGCTTCGTACAATTCTTGCTTCGCGCCTACTTCATTCTCCGACTGGCTGATCAAGAGCGTGACTTGCGACTGATCGTGCAGCAGCGGGCTGAATCGCCGTTCCGCCGGGATCAGTTCGCCGACGATATTATTGATCGCAAACAGCAGCAGCTCACGGTCATGCTCCCGGTAACGCGTGCCGTGCAGCGAGTCGATCTGCAGCGTCAATACGCCGAGATGCTTCCACTCCGACGGGAACCCGAATATGTCTGCCCTTCTGGCGAATTCGGCGTCCGAGACTTGTCCGGTAAACAGCTTGAGCATGAAAAATTCTTTTAACTGAACAAAATGCCCTTTCACCTGCTGCTGCAGCTGCTTCTCCGTACTGAACAGCGTCCGGAACCGCTGCTCGATCGAACTGATTTCGTCTTTGCCGCTCTGCCCCTCGACTTCGATGTCCTTCGTAAATTCAAACAGCCGTTTGATCGGCGAATATATGCGGCGGCTGCCGTAGAAGGCGGCCAGTCCGACGAAAATGAATATGATGCTGCACACAATAAACGTAATCCACGCGATTTTACGCGATTGGGCGGTAATTTCATCAATCGAGACAACGGAAATGTACATCCATCCGTTATAGGCTTGCCGATAAGTGACGCCGAACTCTTTTTTCCCTGCGTATGCATTGAAAAAGCCGGAGGATTGCGGATCTTGCGTCACGCGTTCCATCACCATTGCGTTAATTTCTCCGTATTTGTCCGCCGAAGCGTTGGACAAAAAGTTGCTGCCCTTGCGGTCGAGCACATAGCTGTCTCCGAGATTGTTGTTTTGCGTGAGCAAATTGCTGATTTGGTTATTTTGCAGCTCGACGACAAGCAGCCCTTTCGGCTGACTCGTCGTCGGCACGACCGGAATTTTATATACCATCCGGGTCGTATCGTGCGGTGTGACGGGCGTTTCTTCCGATGCCGGCTCCGTAACCTGCGCTTCGGCAGCCGGCGGCTTGGCGGCGTTCGTTACCCAGAACAAGCTGTTCTGATGTTTGGCGTACGATCTGAACGTTTCCGCTTCGGCGGAACCCGTCAGCGATCCGAACGTTTTGAAGCTGACGATCCAATCCTTGTCGAAGCTGAGCAAATACGCGTCGCTAATCCCCGCAACCGTTTGCAAATTATATAAACCTTTGGACAAATCGCGAATTTTTGGAAAGTCGTCGACCGTTAGCTGCTCGCCGATCGAAGAAGTGACGAGCGCCGAATTGACATATTGAATGGACGTCAACTCAAGCGTTTTCATGACCTGTTCGACTCGCATCTGCGTTTGCAGCAGCACCTGCATATTGCCTTCCTTGACCTTCGTTTCAATATCGCCTTTGGCGATGTAGTACGAAATCACACCGAGAGAGATAACGGGAATCGCTCCGAGCAGCAAGCTGAACAATAAGAGGCGCTGTAAGTACTTAGGCATCTGGATGACTCCCCTCCTCGTAACATGTTGCACCATACATCATACCATACGTGGTGGCCCATTTCATGTCCCGGGTTACTGGAGCAATATGGCATGCCGAGCGGAGAAATCCGGATGACAGCCGCATGCCGTCAGCGCTGCCCTGCGAGCTCCATGCACATATGCACAAAGGTCGCCATGCCGTGCAAATCGTTCGTTTTGCGCTCCCGCGCCGCGTAGTGCGCATAATCGCCCACGCCGGTGCCGATGCAAATATCGGGGATGACAATGCCGCCGTCCGCATCGAAACGCACACGGGACAAGACGCCTTCGTAGCCTTTGCGCGCCGTCTCCAGCAGCGAACGATCCGCGTATCCTTCACGGGCCGCTCTGTTCAAAGTAAAGACGAAGAGCGTCGAGCATGAAAGCTCAAGCCAATTGTCCGGCCGCTCCCCCTTGTCGATGACCTGGTACCACAGCCCCGTCGCCGGGTCCTGGAAACGGCGAATGCTTTCCGCCAGCTCGCCGACGATTCCGATCAATGTCCCGCGTTCGGGATGATTGACAGGCAAATCATCGATGATTTCACACAGCGCAAAACCGTACCAGCCGACCGACCGGCCCCAAAATTCAGGCGAGCAGCCGGTGACCGGATCCGCCCAAGCGGCTTGTCCGCTAGCATCCCAGGCATGATGCAACAGCCCCGTCTTCTCGTCTTTCATATGGGTGTACATGAGCAGCGCCTGCTTCACGATCAAGTCGTACAGCGCCGGCTCGTCATATTGCCGCGCATATTTGACCGCAAAAGGCCCCTCCATATAAATGCCGTCCAGCCACATTTGATTCGGATAAATATCTTTATGCCAAAAGCCGCCGTCCGGCGTCGTCTTCCAAGTGTCCAGCAAGCCTCGCAAAAATGCCGCACCGCGACTATACTTCGCTTCTCCCGATTGCGCATGCAGCATCAGCAGCAATTGGCCGGGCATGATATCGTCCAGATGGTCCTTTACTTGCATCCGCCCGTCTTCCGGGGTGTACAAGTCCACATAATGTTTAATATAGTTGTAGTAGGCCGGATCGCCCGTAGCTCGCCACAGCTTTTCCATTCCTTGCAAAAATACCCCTTGGTGGTAGTGCCAGCGTCCGGCAGGAGGAAGCTCCGCAGGAGCGTATCGTGCCATGATTGTATCGCAGGAACGGCGCGCCCAAACCAGTGGCGAATCCGATGCCGTCAGCGGAGCAGCGTTTACCATCGTGTTCACGTCTCATCTTCCCTTTCCATAAATGGTCTGCCCACCTATGATGGACCATAAACGGGTTACAGGCTATAGTCCGGATTTAACTTTTTCGATATGCCGTTTGTAGCCTGATGGTGTTCCGACGCCTCGATTCGGTCGATTTTTGTCGAAAAATGGCACGGCGATGAAAAACCATAAGTACGAAAGTCATCGGTTCGGACACAATAAAATTTATATAAAATGCATCATTTTCGGCGAAACGAACGTCTTACATCATGAGAGAGGGGATCTGAACGTTATGGGCATTTACCCAAAAAGACATCGTAGACGCAAAGGATTACCCGGCGCGCTGCTAGCCGCATTCGTTTGGCTGACAGGGACGATCGCCGCCGCATGGGTCACTTCGGCCGCTCCGCAGCCGCCTGCGAAAGCGAAAGCCACATGGCTGTGGGATACATCGCTGATCGGCACAAGCTTCGGGCGCGATGAAATTTTTCAATTTGTGAAGGACGAGCAAGTTTCCCGAATCTTTCTGCAGATCGACACGGGAATCGATATAAGCGCCTACCGCAATTTTATTATTACGGCGGCCGATTACAACGTAGAAGTCTACGCCTTGGACGGCGCTCCGGATTGGGCTTTGCCCGAGCATCGGGAGCGGATCGCCGATTTGATCGACTTTGTAAAAACATATAACGACTCGGTCGATACGAACGAGCGTTTTGCAGGCATACAGCTCGACGTCGAGCCTTACTTGCTTCCGGCGTGGAACACGGATCAGGCTGAGACGGCACAGCACTGGCTGGAAGCGATGGTCTTTTTCCATGACGAGACGAAACAAGCGACCGCTTTGCAGACTTCCGCGGCGCTGCCTTTCTGGCTTGACGGCGTGCCGCTCGGCAATGGAAACTCTATGGCGGAAGCGATGATCGATAAGCTGGACGAAGTGGCGCTAATGTCCTATCGGGATCAGGGGGAAGCGGCGGTTAACCTCGTTCAGGAGGAGCTTGAGCTTGGCGACAAATACGAGAAGAAAGTATGGATCGGTCTGGAAACGAACCGAATCCCCGATACGCCTTCCATCTCGTTTTATGACGCCGGCAAAACGGAGTTGGCACGGGAAATAGCCCGCATCGACAAGCTCTTGAAATCTCGCTCGTCTTATGCGGGCGTCTGCGTCCACGATTATTCCGGCTGGCGCAGCCTGCGTTAAGGGCTGGCCGGCTGCTGACTTGCGCCGGCTTGCGTTCCTTTCGGCGGTTTTTTCCCAAGCTCGCCGAACACCGCCTGCAAGATCGGATAGCTTTTCTTTAACCGCTCGTGATAAGCCGGTTTGTTCCAAGCATCCCATTTATAGGCAAGCGGCTCCGAAGCGCCCGTCCCCGCCGTTCCTGCCAGCAAATGCGGCTCGATCCGGATCGCCTTCACTTCCTCCGACTTGAGCGCTCCCGCTTCGTACGGGTAACGCCATGCTTTCTTCGTGCTCGGATCGGTGAAGCCGAGCAGCATCCAGGGCAGGCGAATTTCCATCACCGAACCGGATGCATACCAGTCGGCCAAGTTGTTAAATTCGGCGCTGTTCGGGTCCGTCGTGCCATGATGCAGCGCGCCGAGCTCCACATCTTCGAACGGCAGCTTTTCCCCCGTTTGCGGCAGTACTTGCGGTTTGCTGACCGGCAGCCGGTACGGTAAAAACAAACCGTTCCCCGCCTGCTTCCACGCTTCCTGCCAAGGCATCATTTTTTTCATGAAGCCGTACTGCCACGTATGAATGTCGTATGCGCTGTTGACGTACATCGCCGAATCTTTTTCCCCGTGCAGCTTGAGCATAAACTCTTGCCCGCCGCCGAACGTTACGCCAGGGGCTTTATCCGCCTTGGCGCTTCCTCCATCAAGCGTATCAAAGCCAACGTATACCTTCTCTTCCCCCGGCTTCCATGCGCCTTCCTTCTTTTTCAGCAGCAAATATACATAAGCTTCATCGTGAGAGACGGACATGTCAAACCCCGGGTAGGCTTGCGTTTTCACGCCTTTGCGGCGCTCCCAGTCATCCGTCTTGCCGTCGAGAACGATCTGATCTTGCGGCGACGCCCCTGCCTCTACGGCGAGCACGCCGAAATGCTCTTCGTTCGTCAGCATGTTGCGCCAAAAAGGACGGCGGCCGATCGGCGCATCGAGCTCCATCGTATTCCACGTGATCTTGAACCACTCGTCCTGCCAGGCGAACAGCATCGCGCCGTCGTAGTTCTCATCATAGATGCTTCGATACAAATCTGCATTGATTTCTCCCTGCTCCTGCTCGGTATGCAGCCCTTGATTGCGGCCCAGCGGACCGTAGTGCGCCATCCCTCGCGAGCTGGGCACCCCGTATTCCGCCACAATCAGCGGAATGTTTTGATGATGCTGCCGCAAATCGTGCAAATAGCCGGCATACGGGTTGATCTCGCCGCGGCTGTCGCGGTACTTCTGATACTTTTCTTCATATCTCAGCAAATCGGGATAATAAGGATAAATATGGTAGGATGCAAAATACCCCGCCTTCCAATTTTCCTTCGGCTGTATATGCATCGGGTCCACGGACACCATATCTTCATTCTCCGCCGGCTCATTCGGATGCCGAAGCGGGTCGGTCGTTACCCAGTTGGTAAACGAGACCGGATGCTGCCAGCTGTGCTTTGTTTCTTCCTTGGCCAGCGTATCGAGCATTTGCGCAAGCCAGCTTTCGAACGGCGATGCACCTGCAGCGGCCTGGAAGTATTCGCCTTGAAACGGAGGCATCCCCGGGTGCGCATCGTTGGTCGCCTTGACCGAGTGGGGCTCCCATTCCGTGCCGACAACCCAGCCGAGCACATAGGGCGACACATCGGCCGTATACTTGCCGGAAGCATGCCCGGCCTTCGCCTTCCGCTTCAGCTTCCCGTGGATCGCACCCACGGCGTCTTGAATCTCTTGACGGAACACGGCTACCGCGTCCTCTTGGAACGCGTCCTGCCCCCCGCCGTCCGCGCCGATCAAATGCTCCTCCGGCGACCAGACGCCTTGCAAAATATAAAGCGGGTCCTTCCGTCCGGCATTGAATTCAGCCAAAGCCTCGTAGAAGAACGGCGGCAAAATCGTATACACGCGAATGACATCCGCGTGAAGGTCTTTGATTTGCGCGAACCAGCGGAGATAGTCCGCCTTGCTTGGCGCAAGCTCGCCGGGCGCATGGCCCGGCGTCGTGGCCCCCATATTGACGCCGGTCCAAAACTCCGGCTTCCATCCCGTCCCGTCGTACACCTGGAGACGGCCTTCTTTGACCGTTGTCGTCTGTTTGATGCCCTGCTCGTTATACACCGGCACCGCAGGAGGCGGAAGCTCCTTCGCGCCGGAGCCGAACCAACCGCTCGCGCCGCCGCCCAGCGACCAATAAGCCGCCGCTAACCCGAACAGCACAAGCGCCGCTAACCCGAGCAGCATTCGTCGCTTCATTGAAACGTGCATAATATCCCCCTTATTTGGCCGCCGTCGCCTGACCCGGCGCACCGCTTCCGTTCAGGCAGACGGTCGTGCCGGACTTGATTAACGTCAGCTTCTCTCCAGCGCACGAATCCGGGCTTATATCCTCGAAGGCGATGCCGAACGACTTGAGCCGCTCCCGATTGGACCAGCTGTAGCCGAAATCGGCGCCCACCGGCTGCGCCGCCGCTTGCAATTGCCGAAGCTGCGCCCGCAGCTCGTTGCTCCACCCCGCCTGCTTGTCCGCATATATGCCAGTAACCAGCAGACTGTTGACCGCGATCACCGCTGCCAGCGTCCAGCCGGCCGCTTTGAGCACGCGATAGCCCTGCAGACTGAGCGCCAGCCATACGCAAACGAGCGGCACCACCCACAGCTGCGGCACATAACGCGCCCACCAGGCCGCCGGATTGATAACGACGGATACGGTCAGCAGCGCGATGACCGCGCTGGCGGCAAGCGCGGGGCCGCTGCGGCTGCGGAAAGCGAGCACCAGCACGATGAGCGAAAGCAGCAGTACCGCGCTGAACAACGGGCCGAAGCCGGAGACGGCTACATCCGGCTCGGCGAACGCGGTCAGCTCGTTCTCGCTGAAGGTGAACGGCCATTTGAATTTCGTCGGCTTTTTCTCGGTGCTGTTGCCGGTCGTGACGGCGAAATAAGAAGCCGCCATCTGCTCCAGCGGGTTCATCTTTTCCAGATTGCGCGGCGTAAAGTTTTGCACGACGTCAATCTTGTCTTCCCCGGCAACCGGATAGAACGGATGGCCGAAATTCAGCGTGTTCGTCACATAGGGGTTGTAACCGATCAGTACGACGCCGACGATCGTGCCCGCAGCAGCGACGGTGAATACGCGCTTCAGCTTTTGGAACTGTTCGCTCATGTACAGCGCAACGATCAGTCCTGCGGTCAGTACGCCGGCATAGCCAAAGGCGGTGAACTTGACATTGATCGTCATAATGAGCGTCAGCGTATAGGCCGCAACCGGCAGCCAGCCTCCCCGGACAAAGAGCATCACGCCCAAGGCGAGCAAGCAAAGCAGAAGCGAAGCAACCATGCCGTCGACATAGAAAGAAAACGCCTGATAGACGCTGACCGGATTCAGCGCGAGCAATGCGGCGACCACCGCCGAGACGAATGGCGAATTGCCGGGACGCAGCGCCACCAGTGCCGAGAAGCTCAAACAGCCGGAAGCGGCAATAAGCAGCGAATTGAACAGCTTGCTATGCTCCAGCAGCCCCGTCGCCTTGTAGAAAGCGGTCGCGGCGATCTCCGAGGCGCGCGCATAGTGATTCATCCAAAGGCTGTGTCCGGTCGGAACCGACAACGGCTCGTCATAAACCGGATTCCATCCGTTCGCCAAGAAAATCATCGTTTCCTGATGATACGCTTGCCCGTCGTAAGACAAGTCGTAAAAATAGCCGCTGAGCATAAAGCTGACGGCAAAGATCAGTGCCGAACACGCCGCGGATATGGCAAACAGCCGCACAGGGTTACCATCCTCTTCGTGCCGGGACGCCAGCCAGCCGGTTCCCAGCGCAAGCAGCGCAGCGATCCAAAACCAAGCTTTTTGAACCGGCAGCCCGCAAACAAAGAGCAGCGACGGAACCGCGAAGGCGGCAACCGCCGTCATCAGCAGCGTCAGACCGGTAACCTGACTTATGGAAGCAAGACGTTTCCTCATCACATGCCTCTCCCCCGATTCATTTGCATCATTTATCTTTACTTTCATTAACCATCTCTTATCGGGCTATAGTCGCCCGTAGTTCCATGTTTGGGAGCGTACCATCCCCCGCTTCATCCCATCGCTACGGATGCGGCCCAGGCAAGCAGTGTGCCTACGGCCAACCCGCCGAGCACTTCGACTCGGGTGTGACCTTGGCGTTCCCGCAGCCGTCCGCCTTCGCTCCGGCTGCCGTTTCTGCCTTCTTCACACAGCGTATTGATGCGTCGCGCGTGCTCGCCAAGCGCCCGGCGGATGCCGAGCGCATCGATGATCACAATATACGTTACCGCAACCGCTAGGCCGAATAAGGGCGTCCCCCAGCCTTGATCGAAGCCGACCAGCATCGCCACCGACGATACGACGGACGTATGCGTGCTGGGAAACCCGCCGTTTCCGATCAATCGCCGAGCTTCCCGGCCGTGACGGATACGGTTGACGACATATTTCAACGTACCGGAGACGAGCCAGGCGATGAAAGGAAGAGCGGGATACAGCAAGCCCGAATGCAAGCTCCAGTCCATAGACTCCATGGATACAATCCCCCTCTCTATGCGTCAGGCGCGCGCAATGAGCAGCACACCGGCCGAAATGAAGGCGGCGCCGAACCATTTTTGCAGCGTAAGCGATTCTTGAAACAAAGCGTAGCCGAGCACCATGACAAGAATGTATCCCAGGCTAACCATCGGATAAGCGGTACTGAGCGGGAACTGCTTCAGTGCAAGCAGCCAAAAGATCGAACTGAAGCCGTAGCACGCAATACCCGCAGTCACCGGCCATGCGGTCGTCAGCCCTTTCCATGAAAACAAACCGACGCCTTCCGGCCGAGGCATACCGACACCCCATTTCATCAGCACTTGACCTGCCGCGCCAAGCAGCACCGAAGCGATGAGCCATATGTACTTCGTCCACACCACTCTTCACACTCCTCCATTGCCGGTAAACAGCAAAATACATACGACAGAAAAACCGTATAGCACCACCGTCAGCAAAATGTGCTTGTCCTCCAGCAGCAGCTTCTCCGGCCGGCCGCCCTTGCCCTCGATATGAATCAGGTACAAATAGCGGAACATCCCGTAGAGCACGAAGATCAGCGTCCACATCAAATGAACCGTATGCCCCGAGGTAAAGGTAAACAGCGCGTAGCTCATGATCGTCGCCGTCGTCACGATGCCTGACATTTGATTCAGCATCTCAATGGAGTACGAATCGAGCACCTTCCGGTGCGCGCCTTTGCCGTTCTGAAGCAAGTACAGCTCATGACGCCGTTTGCCGATGGCAAGAAACAAGGCAAGCAGCAGCGTGCAGAGCAAAAACCACGGCGTCACCGGCATGCCGATCACCAGACCTCCGGCGACCGCACGCAGCACGAAGCCCGCCGCAATAATAAGCAGATCCAGGATGACGACATGCTTCAATCGGAACGAATACAGCACATTCATGCAAAAATAAGCGGTAAGAACGAGACCGAAAACGGCGTTGAAGCGGAAAGCGGCCACCAGGCAGCCGGCAAGCAGAACGAAACCGAACAGCAGCGCCGTCTGCGGGTGAATGGCTCCGGAAGCGAGCGGCCGATTTTTTTTCTCCGGATGCATCCGGTCCCGCTCCCGGTCCACGTAATCGTTCAAAATGTACACGCAGCTGGAAACAAGGCAAAATAGCACGAAGCCGGTGGCGGCTTGCAGCAGCATAACCGGTTCGGCCTGCTTGACCGAAAAAATAAGCGCGGCGAACAGCAGCAAATTTTTGGTCCATTGTCTGGGCCTCATCAGAGCGAGGTAGCGAATCGGCATCGCCCGCCCTTCCAAACCTTCTAGCTTGGCGTGCGCTTTCGTAGGGGCCATGGCGAGATTCTCCTTTTTGGCGGATTCGGTAATTATGAAAGACGTTCAAGCAAACAGTGCAACCTTTTGTTCGTTCGCTCCGTTCATCATTATAACGAACATAATTTTCTCAATAAAGAACAAAACTGCATAGGATACGCGAGAATACGCTAGAAAAATAGCGGATATTGTTCTTTAAAACGAAATATTCCTAATTATTCGATTTTTAATTTGGCGAAATTTGCGCTATACTCCAAAGTGTTGTTCGTTATAAAGAATTTTTTTGACGAATGACGCTGGCTCCTGCAGCAAATCCACAACAAAGGATCGATCATCATGTTGGGAAAGCGAGTGAGGCAGCTTCGCATGGAAAGGGGGTTGTCGCTTTCCGCGTTGGCTGAAGCGGCCGATGTGGCGAAGTCTTACCTCAGCACCATCGAACGCGACATTCATTCGAACCCGTCCGTCCACGTGATGGACAAAATTGCGGCTGCACTGGACGTGCCCTTGGAACAACTGCTCCATCCGGAGCCCCGCGATGCGGAGTTGCAATGGAAACAGGAATGGATTGAACTGCTCCACGATGCTCTCCGGTCGGGCGTTGCTCCGGATGAGCTGAGAAGTATGATCGAATTCAAGAAATGGCAGTCGTGCCAAAGCGAGAAAGAGGAGGAATAAACGATGTGCGGCATTGTCGGTTATATTGGAAGCCGAAATTCCCAATCCATATTGCTGGATGGGCTTAAGAAGCTGGAGTATCGGGGCTATGACTCCGCCGGCGTGGCGATCCATACAAGTTCAGGGCTTCGGCTCCTCAAAACGAAAGGAAGAATTCACGAGCTGGAATCGCGTCTTCAGGAGCAGCCCCTTGCCGGCTACGCGGGCATCGGGCATACGCGCTGGGCGACGCACGGCAAACCGTCGGATGCCAATTCGCATCCGCACACCGACGGGGAATCGAAAATTTCCGTTGTACATAACGGTATTATCGAAAACCATCTGCAGCTCCGGGAAGAGCTGGAAGCGCTCGGATACCGGTTCGTATCGGAAACGGACACGGAGGTCGTTTCCCACCTGATCGCGCATTATTACGCCGGCGATCTTGTCCACGCCGTTCGGATGGCGGTGGGCCGCATCCGCGGCGCCTACGCGATCGCCGTGCTGTCCGAGCATGAGCCGGACAAGCTGGTGGCCGTCCGCTGGGCCAGCCCGCTCATCATCGGCGCCGGCCGCGGCGAGAACTTCATCGGCTCGGACATTCCGGCTATCCTTGAACATACGCGGGACGTTTATATTTTGAACGACGGCGAAATGGCCGTACTGAGCCGGGACAGCGTGGAGCTGATGACGCTTGAGGGCAACTTTATCGCCAAGCAGCTGCTCCACATCGACTGGGATATGGTAAGAGCCGAGAAAGACGGATTCGATACGTTTATGCTGAAAGAAATTCACGAACAGCCGCGTGCTTACCGCGATACGATGCGCGGCCGGATCTCCGAAGCGAAACAGGATGTCTTCCTGCCGGGCGTGAAGCTGGCGCCGGAGCAGATTCGCGGGCTGAAGCAGGTTCAGATGGTCGCATGCGGCACCGCCTACCATGCGGCTTTGATCGGCAAGACGGTCATCGAGCAGCTTACACGCCTCCCCGTCGAGGTCGATCTCGCTTCGGAGTATCGTTATCGGATGCCGATCGTCCGTGAGCATACGCTGGTGATCGCCGTCAGCCAATCGGGCGAAACGGCCGATACGCTCGCCGCGATGCGGGAAGCAAAGCAAGCCGGGGCGCGTGTGCTCGCCATCACCAACGTGATCGGAAGCTCCGTTGCCAGAGAAGCCGACGACGTGCTGTTCACGATGGCCGGGCCGGAGATCGCCGTCGCCTCCACGAAGGCGTACACGTCCCAGCTCATCGCCTTCTACCTTCTCGGCCTGCATATGGCGCAGGCGAAACGAACGCTCGACCCTGTTCTTCAAGCCGAGCTGCTGGCGATGCTGGAGCGTCTGCCCGCACAGGCGGAAGACGTACTCGGGCAGGCGGCGTCCGTCCGGCAGGTCGCCGACATCATTACCAAACATGAGCACTTGTTCTTCATCGGCCGCGGGCTTGATTACAGCCTGGCGATGGAAGCGTCGCTGAAGCTCAAGGAAATTTCGTACATTCATTCCGAAGCGTACGCCGCGGGCGAGTTGAAGCACGGTTCGCTCGCATTGATCGAGGAAGGCACGCCGGTCATCGCGCTGGCTACCCAAGACCGTCTGCTGGAGAAAACGATCAGCAATATAAAGGAAGTAAAAGCACGCGGAGCTTACGTCATCGCTTTGGCGCTGGAAGGAAACACGGAGATGGCCAAGACGGCGGATCACGTGATTTACGTACCGCGCACGTTCTCCCTGCTCGTTCCCGCGGTCGCCGTCATTCCGCTGCAGCTGCTCGCTTATTATACCGCCGTCCTTCGCGGCAACGACGTGGACAAGCCGCGCAATTTGGCAAAAAGCGTAACCGTGGAATAACAGCGGCCGGTTGGCGGAAAGGGAGAGGAGAGAAACCGTATGTGGATGGAGCCTTTCGACCAGGCGGCCTCCGTGCTGTACGTGCTCGGAGCGCTTATTGCCGGGGGTTTCGCCGTCCTGATTGTGCTTCGCCTCCGTGACGGGCAGTCGGATGAAGCCCTGAAACGGAATTTGGAAAAGTATCACGATTACTTCAACTATGTGAGCGCGAACGCAGACGGCGCGGATGCGCTGCTCCCTCCTTCCGGCAGCTTAACGACGGATGAGCTGAAAGCCATCCAATCGAAGCTGCTCGAATGGATCGAATCGATCGGCGGAGAGCACCGCAGCAAGCTGACCGCGCTTTGCCGCGATCTGGGCTTGGTGAAGCTGGAGCTGGAGCGGCTGCGCAGCCCTTGGCACGCGGTCCGCATCGACGCCGCGTATCATTTGGGCGTCATGCGCGCCGAAGGCGCGGCCGCCGAACTGATCGGGATGCTCGAGAAGGAAGGGCCGGACCCGACCGCTTTTGTCGTGGGCCGCGCCGCGGCCAAATGCGCAGCGACGATGGACGAGCTGCGGCGCATCGTATCGCTGCTGACCTTACATCATCCCGAAGCCCGGCAGCTGATCGCCGACATTGTCGCTTCCGCTTCGCTTGATCCGCTGCCGCTGTATGCCGAGCTGTTGACGGCAGAAAGCGACGAAACGAGCTTGACCGTCGCCTTGACCGGCTTGTCCTCACGCAACGAACCCGGAATGAACCGGCTTGCGGCTCCGCTTCTCGGCTCGGAATGGAAGGAAGTGCGGATCAAGGCGGCGAAGCTGCTGCTGCGCTATCCCCAGCTGCTGCCGCCGAAGCAAATGAGCGAGCTGCTGCATAATCCCGAATGGGAAATCAGGGCGGCGGCGGTCAAGGCGGCGGGAGATGGCCGGCTCGTCCTTTATATGAACGAGCTGCAGCTTGCCTTGTCAGATGAAGAATGGTGGGTTCGCCATCACGGAGCCCAAAGCCTCGCCCTGCTCGGCCCGGAAGGGTTCATCGCACTATGCGAAACGGCTTGCGGATCGGAAAATGATTCGTCCCGCGAAGCGGCGCTTCACGCCGTTCACGAAGAACTGGACCGCGCCGCGGCCGTCGCTTCGCAGGAGCTGAAGCAGCTGCCATACTACAGTCGTTTGAATGAAATTTACCGTAATCTGTTTGCGGGCAATCCGGGCGACACCCGCTTGAACGGAGCCCGCATCAGTTCATAGGAAGGGGATCCGAATGAGAGAGTTTTTGCTTGGTTACGGCATCTTCGCCACCTATCTGATCATCGGATCCGGCGCTCTTTATTTGTTCATCCTGGCCATCTCGCATCAACGAATGCGAACGCTGGTCAAAAGCACGATGTACTCCCGTTTCCGGGAGCTTGCTGGTTCAGAGCACGTGCCGCCGGTTTCGATTCTGGTCCCCTCTCACAACGAGGAGTTGACCATCGTAGAAAGCGTCCGGTCGCTGATGACCCTGGAGTTTCCGGTATACGAAATCGTTGTCGTCAATGACGGCTCCCAAGACCGGACGCTTCAGGTGCTGATCGATACATTCCAGTTGAGGCCGCATCGCCTGTCCGCTTTTCGGCAGCATGTCGCTTCGAAACCGATTCGCGAGGTGTATCACAGCCCGCAGTATCCGAAGCTGGTTGTGATCGACAAAGCGAACGGCGGGAAAGCGGATGCGCTGAACGCCGGAATCAATGTATCGAAATATCCGCTTGTCGCAACGATCGACGCGGACAGTCTGCTCGAAAAAGACGCGCTGATCCGGCTCGTTAAGGTGTATATGGAAAATCCGGAGCAGCATATCGCCATCGGCGGCAACGTCCGCATTGCCAACGGGAGCACGATCGAGGACGGCCGTGTGCGTACCGTAAGGCTGCCGTCCCAATGGCTTCCCGCTTTGCAGTACGTCGAGTACATGAAAGCTTTTCTCGGCGGACGTATCGGATGGAGCGCCATGAACGGTCTGCTGATCGTCTCCGGCGCATTCGGCTTGTTCCGCAAAGATTATTTGATCGAAGTCGGGGGCTACGAAGCGGAATGCCCCGGCGAAGACATGAACATCGTCATGAAGCTGCACAAGCATATGCTGGACCGAAAGCTGCCGTACCGGATCGTCTTTTGTCCCGACGCCGTATGCTGGACACAGGCGCCCGACACGCTTCGCGTGTTGTCGGCGCAGCGCCGCCGCTGGATCCGGGGCAATCTGTGGAACATGATCCGTTTTCGCTCCTTGCTGTTTATTCCGAAGTATAAAATGATCGGTTGGCTCGCAATGCCTTATACGATCATTTACGAAACATTAAGCCCTTATGTCCGGTTGTCCGGACTTGCCGCGCTGGTCGGCTATGTGCTGATGGATATGACGCAGTTGCCGATCCTGATCATTTTCCTGCTGGCGAACTGGCTTACCGGCCTCATCTTCACCTGCGGTTCGCTGCTGATCGAGCAATTCGCCTTTCGCCGGCGAATCTCTACAGCCGAGCTGCTGCACATCATCGGCATGTCGGTGATCATGGCCATCGGCTACGATCAGCTGAACGCCTGGTGGAAGCTGCAAGGTCAGTGGGATTACGTCCGCCGCAACAACAGCTGGGGGAATATGGTGCGCCGCAGCTGGCAGGATGGCCAGGTTGACGGCGGTCCCGCCAAGAGCGGAGCCGCCAAAGCCACAACTTCCGCATCATCATTTTGAACGAAATGGAGTGAATGTGCATGAATACATCTGTTTTAACCCGATCCGGCTTATCCCGAATGTTGTTTGAACGCGTCCGCCAGTCGCTGCAATCGTCCGCTGCCGGGAACGGCTGCGGCCTTCTGCTCGCAAACGTCCAGCCTATGGAAGGCATTCAGCTAGATCGTTTGGAGAAACGGCTGCGGCTCGAATCGCCCAAACTTACGGCCATCGCTTCCTATGAGGCCGACGACCATGCGCTCGTCATGCTGCTGCCCGGGCAAACGCTGGCCTTCACGCACTTCCTCTCTTTATCCGTCAAAGCGTATTTGCAGGATGCCGAGCTGCTTGCGGGACGCATGGCGGTCACCGGATTTACGGAAGACGAGCCCGCTTCCGAACAAGCGCTCGACGCGTTTGTAACCCGCTGGTCCGAAGCATCGGACGGCGATCAAGATATTGCCGTGTTTGCCGGCAGGCAGGCGGCATCGCCCGAAGCGCCGACCGTCGTCATGATCGATTCGAACAAAGATTTGCTCGACTTCATGAATGTCCGTCTCGGCATGCAGGGCTACGATGTCCGTCCGGCACAGGACGGCATCGAAGGACTGCATCTCATCGAATCGGTGCGTCCCGACCTTGTCATTACCGAGCTGAAACTTCCGGCGCTGGACGGCTATCAGCTGATCGACCGCATCCGTCAATCGCGCAAGCACCCGGGCTGCAAGGTCGTTGTCCTGACCGATCTCGGCGTTGAACGCGACATATGCCAGTGCTTCGAGCTCGGCGCTTCCGACGTAATCAAGAAGCCGTTCTCGCCCAGGGAGCTGGAAGCGCGGATTCGGCGGCTTTTAGCCTGACTACCTCTTTGATGCAAAGGAGCTCAAGGCCATGATGAGGAACACCTCGCCGGCCGCCTGGCTGCTGCGTCTTGTCGTCATCGGAGCCGCCGTCCTGCTCGTCTGGCATTACTGGCCCGCCCCCAAGGTGGAGAGCGTGCAAAGCGCCGACGGTTCCCACATCAAGTTTCGCACCCAGGACGACCGAATCGAAATATACGAAAACAACGGTTGGACGCCTTTCTTCGTCAAAGGCGTCAACGTTGGCGCTGCGCTCCCGGGACATGATCCCGGCGAGCTTCCGATTCCGAAGGAAACGTATCTCGACTGGTTCAAAAAAATACAAGCGCTCGGCGCCAATACGATCCGGGTGTACACGATCTTGTCGCCGGCGTTCTACCAAGCGCTTGTGGAGTACAACGAGCGTGCCGAGAAGCCGCTTTATTTCATCCAGGGCGTGTGGACGCCGGAAGACGAGCTGATCGAGAAAAAGGACGCTTATTTGAGCGAAATCTACGGCGAATTTCTGACCGAAATTTCCTACGCCGTCAGTGCCGTGTACGGCGCCGCCGATATTCCGCAGCGGTTCGGCAAAGCAAGCGGAGCCTATCGCTACAATGCCGGCCCTTACCTGCTCGCCTGGCATATCGGTACGGAATGGGAGCCGCGCATGGTGAAAAACACGAACGAGATCCATAAAGACAAAACCGGCTTTAAAGGTTCCTACATCTTCGCCAAACCGCAGGCAAGCCCTTTCGAAAATTGGCTGGCGGAGATGCTGGATCATTTGGCTGTGCTCGAAACGCAGTACGGCTGGAAACATCCGCTTACCTTCACGAATTGGGTCACCACCGATCCGCTCGAGCACCCCGGAGAAATTTTGATCACCGAGGACATGATCGGCGTCGATGCCATGCATTTGGGCGTGAACGGCTGGCCGGCAGGATACTTCGCCTCTTATCACGCCTATCCTTACTACCCCGATTTTTTCAGGCTGGACGAGACGCTGCATGACGTGAAGGAAGCGGACGGAACGCCGAATACGTACCGCAGTTATTTGCGCAAGCTGAAGGAGCATCATCAAGGCATCCCGGTAATGATCACCGAATTCGGCGTCCCCTCCTCGCTCGGCGTCGCCCATCTAACCGGAATGAACCGCAATCAGGGCGGCCATAACGAAGCGGAGCAGGGCCGGATTAACGCCTCATTGCTAAGCGATATTTCCAATGAAGGCATGGCGGGCGGCATCGTCTTCTCCTGGCAGGACGAATGGTTCAAGCGCACCTGGAACACGATGCACTTCGAGATTCCGCAAAACCGACGCAAACTGTGGCACAACGTGCTGACCAACGAGCAGCACTTCGGACTCGTCGCCATGCTGTCCGGAAAAGACGGCTTGCTCAAAATTGACGGAGACGATGCCGACTGGAAGGCGCTGAAGAAAGAAGACAAGAAGCAGCTCGAAGGCTCGTATCCGGGGTGGAAAAGCTTGACTATGACGCACGACGAAGCTTATGTCTACATTACCGGCGAGCTGGAACGGCCGTTCGATCCGGAACGCGAGAAGCTGTACTTCGGCGTCGACATTACCCCCGGCGGCAACAAGCATGGGGAGGCGCTTGGCGGGCGGAAGCTCGATGAAGGACTCGAAACGTTGATCGTGCTGGGAAAAGGCGACGAAAGCGAAGTGCAAATCGCCGCCAATTATGATTTCCACACCCGGCTGTACGGCAAGCAATACGGGATGATCCCGCCGAAACCCGAGGATGAGAAGGATGATTCCGGCGTATTCCATCCGTGGAAGCTCGCCGTCGGGCTCGAGATGATCCCGCCCGACACGAAGAAATACAGTCCGTTCGAGGACGTGCCGGCAGGCAAGCTGCTTCGCGGAACGACCGATCCTGCTTCCAAGGAGTTCAACTCGCTCGCCATGTGGCAAGCCAAAGGCAGCAAGGTCGAACTGCGCGTTCCGTGGATGCTGCTCGGCTTCACCGACCCGAGCTCCCTGCAGGTGATGAGTTACGGCGAGAAGGACGGCAAACTGTACGCTGTGCCTTCGCAGGGCATTCGCCTCGTCCCCTGGATCGCGCAGCGGTCGGACGGCTCCGTGCAGGGGCTGGACAGCGGTAACGGCGGCGCGTACCCGGTCACTTCTTTGCCGCTCTACAGCTGGCCCGCGTGGAATCAGTCGGTATACACGGAGCGGCTCAAGCAAAGCTACCCGTTGGTGCAGGAAGCGTTCCGGCACATCGGTGGCAGCGATACGACAAAAAATCCTTCCTAAGCGATTAGGAAGGATTTTTTGTGGTGGACGTTCCCCTTATTTGGGACTGCGCTGATTATTGCGCCATTTGTTAAATTCCAAAAACTCCGCGAACTGCTCCTTGCTGATGCCGGAACCCATCGCTTCCCGAACAAGGGAAAGCCAATCCTCGTCGAGCGGCTCCCCGGCGGGCGGATGCTTCTCCTGCAGGAACGTTTCGAGAGGAACACCCAGCACGGCGCAAATTTTCTCGAGAAAATGGATCGAAGGATTCGATTGGATATCCCGCTCGATCGAGCTCAAATAGGACTTGGCTACTCCCGCTCTTTCCGCCAGTTCGCTAAGGGTTAGTCCCTGTTGCATTCGCAGCTGCTTCACTTTGTTGCCGATCATCGCTTGAGACCCCTTTTTTCTGCCTTTAATTGTTATCAATATATTAACAAAAAATGATGGTTTTGTGGATGCTATATTTATTATACCCATTGTAAGCGCTATCAGTTGCGATGAAAAAAAAGAAAACACGCAAATTGTCGAATGTTTTCTTTTTTAATGGCGCTTTTTGTCGGATATTTGGTTTTCTTTGCATTCACGAAAGAACTGTCGGACTTCCTCTTTGGACAGCCCGATTTTGCGAGCCGCAAGCATCAAACTAACCCAGTTCTCGTCCAGGTTCTTGTCGGCTATCGACGTGTTCGGTACAGACATAGCCCAATACCTCCAGATTCCGAAACTTGGTGTACTATAACGGTTCGTAAACCAGGTCATCTTTCAGTCGGTTTTGGAATTCATTGGCACAACAGAGGCGGCCATCAAAGCCGCAGCAAGCTTCGTTCCAGACAGACCTACAATGTATTACCCCGAATGGCTCGGTTTGACGCACAGTCGTCGAATTTGCCGCGCCGGCCCGTTCTACCCGGCTGTCGGAAGTTCGTTCGTTACGTGCTACGAATGCTTCGTAACGCCTCCGGCGATCTGCCCGGCGCCATGCTGGGCCCTTTTCTTCCGATCCGCCAGAAAGAAGTGGCCGAAGAAGGAAGCCATCATCTGCTGGAACAGCATCCCGATGATGACGGGCATCGCGACCGTCGGCGGGAAGTAAGCGATCGCCAGCACGGCTCCGGCGCTGATGTTGCGCATCCCGCAGTTGAATGTCATCGTGATGGCCAGGTCCTTCCCCCAACCGAGCGCTCTCGTCAAATAATAGCCGCCGATGTAGCCGAACGCGACCACGACGATAATAACGGCGGCCAGCCACACCAGCTTCAGGTTGATGCCCGTAAAATAAGGCGCAACGAAGGCACTGTTGATCATAATTACGACCGCGAGGCCGATTTTGGAAAACGGCGCAAGCCGCGGACCGAGGACGGTTTTGACTTGCCCCCCGGTCCACTGGTTAAGCAGCATGCCGATCACGGATGGCGCCACCACCATGATCAATAGCCCCTTCATCATGCCGAGCACGTCCATATCCACATTCGCGCCGACGATCAGCGACATGACGCCGGGGACGATAAAAGGGGACAGCAGCGTGTCGATCAAAATGATGGACAGCGTCAAAGCGATATTGCCTTTATACAGTGAAACCCACATAAAGCTGACGATACCCGTCGGCAGCGCCAGCAGCAGCACAAGCCCCGTAATGAGCTGCGGATCGCCCGGCAGCAGCAGATGCCCCGTCCCCCATGCAATCATCGGCATGATCGCGTGCAGCAGCACGAGCGATACGATGATCGGGAGCGGATGCGTCATCACTCTTTGCAAATCTTTTAGATTCAAGCTCAAGCTGCCTGCAAACGTAATAAACGCAAAAATCCACGGCACGAACGGCGTGTAAGGCTTGAGCCACACGGTAAGCAGCATGCCGAGCACCACGCTCGTCGGCGTGATGAGCGGCATCCATTTTTCCAACGTTCTGTTCATTTTTTGCAGCATTCTGCATTCCCCCGCTGTGTAGTTAACGATGCAAACGTTCAAGCATAAGACGATTCGTTGTTATTGTTCACGTTAACATTATCTCACGAAAAGAAAGGAAGTAAAGAGCAACCATGTACTCTTTACTTCCCAAACCGTTATTTCTTGCTGCCAAATTTGGCAAAGGCCGCCTCATATTCCTTGATCAGCTGGTCGCCGCCGGCTTTGCGCCATTTGTCGACCTCGGCCTGCCAGCCGGCATCATCCACCTTGCCCATGATGTACTTCGTCTGCGCGTCCCATATCATCTGGTCCAGCTCTTTGCCCCGCTCCGTGTAGATGGCCGATGTGAGCGTCAACGCCGGGTTCGGCACGGCCAGCTTGCCGCCGTCGCGCGCCATTGTCGTCCCTTTCTCGCCAAGCGGCGTATCTTTCAGCGCCGCAACGTTGTAGCCTTCCACGTTCACCATATTATCACGGTACGGCTTGACTTCGCGCTGGAAGCCATTGAAATCTTTATATTCCGTCTTGCCGTCCGCCTTCGCGTAATGTTTGCCCTCGACACCGCGCATTTGGAGCGTAGACATCGGCTCATCCATCAGCTTGTCGAGGAACGACAGTACCTTCTTCAGCTCTGCTTCGGTCTTCACCGAAGACATCGGAATCGCCAGGAAGCCGAAGTTGCCCGGCTCGCCCGCCAGACGCGCTCCCTGCGGACCTGCAAATGGTGCGATGTCGATTACGCCGCTCGGCACATTTTTCACGAGACGTTCCTGGAAGCTTTTGCCGTTCTGCGCCACTCCGTTCAGCTTCATGCCCACGCGGCCGGCGTCCATCATGGCGTCGGCTTCCGACGGGTCGAATGCGGGGAAGTCCTGGTTGATCAGCTTCTCCTCGAACAGTTTGCGGAACAGCTTCATGACGTCGATGTACTCCTTCGTCATAAACTCCGGCGTCAGCTTGCCTGCACTGTCCGCTCCCCACCGGTTGACTCCGCCGATGCTGACGGCGATCCGGGTCAACACCGGCTGCGTGCCTTCATTGTACTTTTTGTAGAGCACCGTGCCGTACGTATCGTTCTTGCCGTTCTTATCCGGATCGTTCAAGGTCATCGCCTTGAGCACCGTATACCACTCGTCCAGCGTCGTCGGCACCTTCATGCCCAGCACATTCAGCCAATCTTTACGGAAGACGATCGCCGCCCGTCCGATGTCGCGAAAGTTTGGCACACCGTAGATTTTGCCCTCCACCGAAATGTTCTGGAAATGCTGCGGATCTTGCGCGGCCAAGTTCTTGTATTCTTTCAAATACGGCCCGATTTCCCAAAACAAGCCGGACTGAACGGCGCCGACCGTGGTCGGGACGTAATTCAGCTTGACGATCTTCGGCATTTCGTTCGAAGCGACCATCACATTGATTTTCTCGTCATAAGCCGACTGGGGAATCCACTGAATATCGAGCTTCGTGTTCGTATACTTCTCGATCGCCTGCTCGACTTCGTTTCCTTTCGCCGGAATGTCCCCTACCTGCATCAGCGCCATCGTGATCGGAAACGGCCCGTTATCCTCTTTTCCCGCGGCTTGGCCGCCCGTGTTCTTCCCGCCGCTGTCTGCGCATCCGGCTAATAGGCTTGCCGTGATCGTCATCGCGCATGCCGCAGCCGTCCATTTTTTATATCCCGCCTTGTAAGTCATCGCTGTCGTTCCCCTTTATTTCTTATTCACTTTGGCGTATGCCTCTTCGTATTCTTTAATTACTTTATCGCCGCCCGCTTTGCGCCACTTCTCGATCTCCGCCTGCCAGCCGGCATCGTCTATTTTTCCCATAATATACTTGGTTTGCGCATCGTTAATCATTTGCTCCAGCTCTTTGCCCCGCTCCGAGTACGTGCCCGAAGGCAGCGTCAGCGCCGGATTCGGAACGGCATGCTTCGTGCCTTCCTTCGCCAGCAGGTTGCCCTTGTCCCCAAGCGGCGTATCTTTGAGCGGCGCCACATTGTAGCCCTCGATGTTGAGCAAATTGTCGCGGTACGGCTTCACTTCGCGCTGAAACGCGGAGAAATCTTTGTACTCGGTCTTATTTCCGTCCGCCTTCACATAGTGTTTGCCCTCGACGCCGCGCATTTGCAGCGTAGACATCGGCTCGTCCATCATTTTATCGAGGAAGGCGAGCACTTTCTTCAGCTCCGCTTCGGTCTTTACCGTCGATTTCGGAATGACGAAAAATCCGTTGTTCCCGCTCTCGCCGGATACTCTTACGCCTTTCGGTCCTGTAGGGCTCATGACGTCGAAGACGCCGCTCGGCACATTTTTCACGAGCCGGTCCTGCATGCTCTTCGCATTTTGCGCTACCGCCACACGCACGCCTGCACGTCCCGCGTCGTATACTTTCTCCACTTCGCTATCGTCGAATACGGCGAAATCCTGGTTGATCAGCTTCTCGTCATACAGCCGCTTGAACAGCTTCAAGACGTCCGTATATTCTTTGGTGACGAATTCCGGTATAAACTTGCCGTTCTCCACCGCCCACTTGTTCGGAGCGCCCTGGCTGACCGCGATGCGCGTCGTGAGGGACGCCACGCCGTCGTTGTATTTTTTGCTCAGCACCATGCCGTACGTATCGTTCTTTCCATTGCGGTCCGGGTCGTTCAGCGTCATCGCCTTCAGGACGTTGTACCATTCATCGAGTGTCGTCGGCGGCTTGAGCCCGAGATTATCCAGCCAGTCCTGGCGGTACACGATCGCGCCGCGCCCGATATCCCGGTATGTCGGTATGCCGTACAGCTTGCCTCCAACCTTGATATTGTCGTAGTATTGCGGATCTTGCGCGGACAAATTTTTATAATCTTTCAAATACGGCCCGATCTCCCAAAACAAACCGGATTCGATGGAACTGATAATCGTCGGGACGTATTTGACCTTGAGCAGCTTCGGCAGCTCGCTTGAGGCGATCATGACGTTGATTTTCTCATCATATGCCGCGCTCGGAATCCATTGAATGTCCAGCTTCGTATTCGTGTACTTCTCAATCGCTTGCTCGATTTCGCTTCCCTTGGCCGGAATATCTCCCACCTGCGTCACCGCCATCGTAATCGGAAACGGTGCAGAGTCCTGGGAAGCGCCGTTGCTGCCGGCTGCCGGCTTTCCTTGTCCGCCTCCCGCACACCCCGTCATCGCCCCGGCTGCGATTACTGCGGCGCCGAGCAGTGCAACGCTTTTGTTTGCCGTCATCTTTAAAGCCGACCTCCTTCTGTTCTACTGAACGTTTGCCACTTCACTTGACTGAGGTGTATCCGCTTTCACGTTTGGCTTTTTGGTTTTGTGAAGTTTACAACCCGATTATCGGACACGACGGCATGATAAGCTATCGTTCAATTTTAACTTATTCGCCGCCACCGCCAAGAAAGCGCTTGCCAAAAGGCGCAGCGAGGCATCATGCACGGCTTTTAACTTCCCGTTATGCCGGATTTAACTCCTTTTTCGCATCGTTTTTACTGGAGATTTTCCCTGTTTTCGATAATAATGGAATAGGACGGCTTGGGAAAGACGATTTCCGGAGCTGCTAATGTTTAATTCGCACAAATGCTAAGAATGAGGTGAATGGGTTGTCGCAGATCACATTATACAAAGCGCTATGGGGAATGAACGGGACGCTGGAAGAGCAATTTGCCAAAATCGCGGCCGCCGGCTGCTATCAAGGCATAGAAACGGGTGTGCCTGCAAAGGAAGATGCTTCCCGCTTTCAAGAGCTGCTCGCGCAATACAATTTCAGCTATATCGCCATGGTGTATACGCGAGGCGACGATCACGCCGCTTCGTTTGAAGCGCAGGCGGAAGCCGCCGCCCGCTTCAAGCCGGTGCTGATCAATTCCCACAGCGCCAAAGATTCGATGCCGTACGAGGCGCAGCGGCAGTTCTTTGACAAAGCGCTGGCGGTCGAGCGGGCGATCGGCATCCCGGTCGCGCACGAAACGCACCGGGGACGCGCGATGTTCACGCCATGGAGCACCGCTGCGCTGCTCAAAGATTTTCCCGAGCTGAAAATAACGGCCGATTTCAGCCATTGGTGCTGCGTATGCGAATCGCTGCTGCCCGATCAGCAGGATAACCTGAAGCTCGCGTTCGAACGAGCTTACCATATTCATGCCCGCGTCGGTTACGCGGAAGGCCCGCAGGTGCCGCATCCGGCCGCGCCGGAATATGCCAAAGAGCTGAGCGTTCACGAAGCGTGGTGGAAAGAAATCGTGAAAGTCCGCAGCGCTGCAGGGCAGCAAGCGCTCACGTTGACGCCGGAGTTCGGGCCTCCGGGGTATATGCACACGCTGCCGTTTACGAAGCAGCCGGTGTCCGATCTATGGGACGTCTGCCTCTGGATGGCTGAGCGTGCGAAGAGCTATGCGGACTAAAGCCGTGCACCTCCGTCATACTTACGGTTTTCCCGCACGGATTTGATCGGATGAACGAAAAAGGAGCGCTTCTTGCCACCGTCGTGGTTCGAGGCGCTCCTTTTTCTGTTGGTTGCCGTTCGGCGTACTACCCGGCCGAACCCCCAACATGGACAACAGCATGCTCTGTCAGAAGGTGCGGAACCTAGTTCCGTTCGAACCGCCGTGCAGCCTCCAGCTCCCCGAGCAGCCGTTTCACGGTCTCTACCGTATGTTGATAATAAGGCTTATAGGCTAACGGCTGCACAAAATCGAGAAACGCTCTCCCTACCGCCTCGACCTGGGACACGTATTCATCGAAAGCTACCGTATACCGACCGAGTTCCCGAGAGGGCTGAGACGGCTTCTCTTCCACTTCCACCAGCTCGATTCGCTCCCCACCCGCTTGATGCTTCACGATAAAAGAATAGCCCCTGCACTCCGGATCGCCGCAGCCGCATACGAAAAAAGGCATCCGATGCCACTCGTTCGCGTTTGCCCACCGATCCGGCGTGACGTTCTCTTTGGCGCTGAGCAGCAGCGCTGGCAAGCCCACATCGACGCATAACGGTTCATCGATGACAATCTCGCCCTCGGCTTCCATATAGACGTCGGCATGTATAATTTGCAAATCGGCGTCGAACGACCATCCTTTGCAAGTCAGCACAAAAGTCACTCGAAATCCCCCTTATAAACATTGGACACAATTACCAATTTTTTTTCGCGTATAAAGTCGGCTTTGGTACATACTACCTAATGAAACGGAGGTGATATCAATGGCAGCAGGACAATCCCGCAGCAGCAACCAACTGGTTGTTCCACAAGCTAACGCAGCTTTGGACCAGTTGAAGTATGAAGTAGCTCAAGAGCTGGGTATCCAAATTCCTCAAGACGGCTACATGGGCTTCATGGCGACTCGCGATGCTGGAGCAATCGGGGGTAACATTACCCGCCGTCTGGTTCAAATCGCCGAGCAACAATTGGCAGGCAAATTCACAAGATAATGATTCACCCTCGAATACTTATGATATAGGTGGCTCTTTCAAGGGTCACCTATCCTATTTTATTGTCTATACCCTGCACGGCTTCATCACATTATACCGGAAAAAGACAAGAAAAGCTTCCGGATCACCGAAAGCTTCCCTGACCTGTTTTATATTAAGAACGAATAAACGATAAAAAAGAATAAGAATAATGGCAGTAAAAAAGTATTAATAATCAAGCCGATACTTCCCGCTGTCTTGAAACAGGCTGGCCATATTGTAATTCGATTCGAACGTTACGCTCGTGCACAATGTATTTTGCCGCATGGCAAATTCGAATTGAATCTCTCCATGCGTCCAATGCTTTAGCTTTAACGCTTCGAGCGCCGTTTGACGGAATGAAGACTGGTGCGTTTCCGTTAACCCCTTCTCTACCTTCTTCCACTCCATACCTTTGCTTTCGAGCGGAAAATGCCGGACACCGAATTTTCCAATCACATTGTTACGGATCTGTACAAATACGGTGCCCGATGTTAATTGTGTAAGCTCGTCCTTGAGCTGTGAAAACACAAGCTCTAGCTGTCTGGCTAATGGCACTTGATCAAGAACCACACAATACCTCCTTTCTTTTCATTTAATGTAATATTATGTAATTTAGTTCTGTAGTCCTATTATATTCAAATGACAGTAAACTTTCAACAGAAAATATCAAATTTTTGTAAAAAAATACACGATAATCCATCATTTGTCGAATCCATAAGCACTATTACAAGTCACTATACTCCATATTCCGTTCAATCACATGTATTCGGTATTACCGGCGGTCTCGTTTGCAGCAAGCCTCACACCTCGCGGAAACGCGTTATTGCGAGCGGAAAACCATACCTCGCCCACGTGGATAGGAAAGATAAGATGGGTCATTTGGCGATCTGCTTTTTGATAAAAGGGATAGACCATCTCCTGTATCAATGGTATAATTTACCCAAATTCGTTGAACGAATCTGCGAATTATTTACTACTATTTGTCGAAGGGGTCGTTATAATGAACCGGTTCTACGGTCTCTCATTCAAGAGGAAGCTGCAGGCGGCTTGCTATGTCGTTGTCGCCGTCTACTCCATCGCGCTGCTCGTCTTCGCTTTGCAAACCGATTATGCAGCCATCGGCATCACGTTATTCGTTATTCTCGCAGCGCTGAGCGTCCTATTTTTCCGCTGGCTCGAGAGAACGCTTACAGAACCGATCGCGGATATGACCCGCGCGGCACTAAACATTTCCAAAGGCGATTTCTCGCAGAAGCTGGTGGCGCAATCGGATGATGCGCTTGGCGAGCTGTCCGCGGCGTTTAACAAAATGACCGAGAAGCTGCGCGAGCTGCTGCAAAATACGGGCATCACCTCGAAGCATGTGTTCGAATCGAGCCGCGATATTTTTTACAAAAACGAGAAAATGAAATCCGTCATGGAAGAGGTCGCCATTGCCTCGAATGAGCTAGCTTCCGGCGCCGGCCAAATATCGGAGGAAATCGGCGGCGTCTCCGTCGCTACCAAACATATCGAGCAGATGGTCAGCACTTATACGAGCGCCACACGCGAGATGAATTCTGCTTCCGGCAAAATGATCGACCTCGTCGAGAAAGGACTGCAATCCGTCGAGGCGCAAGGAAACGGAATGCGCAGAAACGTCGAAGCGACGGCTAACGTGTCGCAGACGATCGACTTGCTCGCTCAGCAAGCAAACGGCATATCGAAAATTACCCATACGATTTCCGATATCGCCGAACAGACGAATCTGCTGTCGCTGAACGCTTCCATCGAAGCCGCCCGCGCCGGCGAACACGGCAAAGGCTTCGCGGTAGTCGCGCAGGAAGTGCGCAAGCTTGCCGAAGAATCGACGAGTTCCACCAAAGAAGTGTTCCAACTCGTCAAGACGATCGAGCAGGGCATTATTCAGTCGCTGGCCTCGATGGCGGAAAACGAGCAGATCGTGCAGGAGCAGACGAAGCTGATTGCAGAAACGGAAAGCGTCTTTGCGGAAATTGTAAGCAGCGTGAAATTTATTTCCGAGCGGATCGCCGTGTTCGCTGAAGAGAGCGAACAAATGCTGGCCAGCGCGCAGCAAATTTCCGGCACGATGGAAAGCATATCGGCGATAACCCAGCAATCGGCGGCCGGCACGCAGGAAGTATCCGCTTCGATGAATGAGCAAATTGCCGCCGTGCAGGCGATAGTCGCCCAATCGGAGGAAATGACCAAGCTGGTGACGCAGCTGCAGCAGTCGATGAGCGTATTCAAGCTGTAAAGGCTTTACAGCACGCGGTCAACGTTAACTAACGAACAACGGGTAAAGCCTTCCGCGCCCGTACCGCACATTGTAGGTATGAACAGCGCATCTTGCGATACAAAACAAAAGACGTGTCCGGGCGAGCTGATCGATCAGCCGTTCCGGACACGTCTTTTTGGTTGTGTTTTATTCTATGTTGCCGATATGACGCTATTCGGTCATTTAAGCATGAAGCTCGACGCACCGCTTCCACTTTTCCAGCTCGTTTGTGCACACCCATATGTTCGGGTAACGGCTGCGAAGGTCGCTCATCTCTTGTTCGTCGTCGATCGTCCAAGCGATGATTTGAATGTCTTGCTCCTCACACCGTCGAATGAAATCTTCGTTCAAGTAAATGTATTTCACCGATACGTAGCGAGCGCGGATTTGCTCCGCAAGCGGGAATACGGAAGGCGTCGCCCCGTAGATGACAAGACCCAAATCGACCTCGCTGCTGAGCTCCCGCATTTTCATAATCGCGTAATGGTCAAACGACGTGACGAAGATTTGATCCATCATACCGCAATCGCGAACGACTTCGAGCACTTTCGCTTCCAGCCCCGGATACAGATTGCCGCTCTGTTTGAGCTCAATATCGACTTTGGCCTTTCCTTTGGCCAGCTTCAATATTTCTTCCAGCGTCGGGATCGGCTGGCCGCCGCCTGCATCCAATTTGCGCAAATCCTCGAACAAATAATCGATGACCTTGCCTTTGCCGTTCGTTGTCCGATTCACTGTAGTGTCGTGAATCACGACGGGAACGCCGTCCTTCGTCAGCTGCACATCAAGCTCCAATATGCTGTACGATAAGTCCAATGCAGCTTGAAAAGAAGATAAAGTATTTTCCGGATATTTCTTCGGATAACCTCGATGCGCCAATCCTGGGATCATGGCCGTCGTCCTCCTTCAAAATGGTCAGATCAGAAAATCTCTTCCCTTTGCATCATTTTCGTCATGCTGCGCAGCTTCGAATCTGTTCCGTTACTCGCTCCACGGTAAAATTTGAATCCGGTCAAGCGCATAGCTGGAAGATGTTTTATACTTGGTCGCGCCGGATTCAAATAAAATGTGAATTTCACCGTTTAGCTCATACAAGCCCTCGGACATCGGAGGAAGCTCCATCGAATCTTTCTGGTTTTTCTTATCCAAGAACCAGACCGGAACTTCTTTATTGCCTACATTTGCTTTCGCGTGCGGCGCTTCCGCCAGGCTTTGCTTGAAACGGAACAGCGTGCTGGCATTGTTTCTGCCGTATGACTGGCTGAGCCAAATATGGTCTTTCATCATATACATCCCTTGGACCCGATCCGGAATCGACAAAATGTAGTCCGGCGCCGGCTGTCCTTGATCCGAAGGTATGACCGGCAAGTCCGTTTCCGGATTCAGCTTGTACCCTTCGATCCAAGCTTTATGCTCTTTGTCTTCCCTATTGTTCATATAATGCGACTTATCCGTAGGATAGTCGGAGCCGTGAGCGAACTCGCCGATCCAGAGCACACCGTCCGCATAGCCGTTAAACGATGCGCGGGTATCGCTTTTCACCGAACCCTTGAACGCGACTTTGCCGCCGCTCTCCGCTTTTACGATGTCGTCGATGTCGACGTAATACACTTGCTTGTCCGATGAAATCCAGACATGCTTCTTGCTGGCCGAGATTCCGCCTGCATGACCAGTATAGGGCGTGGTTTCGTTTTTGTAAAGTTCCAGCGCCTTGACCATCTTGCCGGAAGCGGCGTCGATGACAGAGATTACGCTGGTTTTCCCGTCTTCTCTATAAGAAGATACAAGAACCCACCTTTTATCTTCCAAATAAGCGAGACCTTGCGGAACCGCGTTTTGTTTCAATGCCGGTACAATCGGCCCTTGCTTCGCTTTCTCTAGGAAAGGCTTGATTTCCGGCATATCCACGCGAAGCTTGATTCCGGCTTCCTCCTGCGTGATGCCATTCGCTGGCGTGACCGGTTTGTCTTTCGATTCCGCCTGCGCGGAAGATCCGGCTTGAGTCGATGGCGATGCTGCGGGCGGCGTGGCGGCCGGCGGCTTCTGGCAACCAGAAACAGCAAAACTAACCGAGCAAATCAGTGACAGCAAAATCGCAGAACGTTTCATTCCTCTTACTCCACCGAACCTTTCTGAAGCAGCTCACGCAATCTTCCCGGGAAATCGGTAATAATGCCGGAAATTCCCGCATCGATGGCTTGCGCCATTTTCGCAGCGTCGTTAATGGTGTATGCATAAACCTGTAGCCCTTGCTCAACGGCGTCACGCACGTCTTCTTTGTCGATCCGCTTGGCATTCGGGTGCAGCGAGAATACCGGTACGCCCGTCGTTGCCGCTAATAGCGAGTGACGTCCGACATTGCAATCATACAGAAGTCCGATTCTTACATCAGGCAGCAAAAGCTTCATGAAAACCAGGCATTTATGATCAAAGGAAGAAATGACGACGTTATGTACCCGGTTTTTTCTTTTCATCAAATCGGCCAGCGCGAGCTCGAGCTGACGGTTGTACGAGCCTTTGATTTCCACATTGATCATAATGTTATCGGGAACGAGGTCGAATACTTCTTCCAGCGTCGGCACTTGTTCGCCTGCATATTTCTCGTCAAACCATTTGCCGGCGTCGACTTGTTTGATTTCGGCCAATGTCAGCTTGTTGACGGTTCCCTTCATGTCGGAGGTTCTGTCCATGGTCGCGTCGTGAATCACGATGATTTCCCCGTCTTTGGACAGGTGAATATCGAGCTCGATGGCGTCGCAGCCTTGTTCGAGTCCGAGACGAAACGCGGCAAGCGTATTTTCAGGCGCTTCCCCTTTTGCCCCCCGGTGAGCGATAACTAATGGTTGATTCGTTGCCATTGTGAAGATCATTCCTCTCCTGAGCCTTTGTTTTTAAAATCATATGATTTATCATCATGAAAAGACCGGCTCGTAACAAACCGGTCTTCCATAATTGTCTCACTTAAACGTCGAGTTTGCCATAGCAGCGACAATATATTTTTGCGCAAAAATAAATACGATGACGATCGGAAAAATAACCAGAATGCTCGCGGACATCAGCAAATGCATCGTGAGCGCTTCGTTACCGGCGATGGAGTCGCGCATCATTGCGATCCCTACCGTCAGTACGCGCATTTTATCTGAGTTTGTCATGATCAGCGGCCAGAAGTACGAGTTCCAGCTGGAAATGAAGCTGATGACGGTCAATGTAGCGATGGTCGGGAATGCCATTGGCGCCAAAATCCGATACAGCACTTGCAGCTTGTTGGCACCGTCTACTTTCGCCGCCTCGATCACGTCATTATTGATCGAACGGAACGTTTGCCGCAGAAGGAATATGCCATAAGCGGATGCCGCGTGTGGAACAATGAGCGCATAGTACGTGTTGATCCATCCAAGTTTGGACAGCATAACATAAATCGGAACGAAAATGACTTGCTCCGGAACGATCAATGCCGCAAGAACGAGAACAAACAGTTTTTCGCGTCCCACGAAGGAACCTTTTGCAAAAGCATATGCGGCCATGATGCCTATGTTAATTTGCAGCACGACGATACCGACGGTTTGAATGACCGTATTTACGGTAAACGTGTAGAAAGGAATCGTTTTGAATGCGTTGGCAAAGTTGTCCCAGTGGAACCGTTCCGGCCAAAACGTCGGAATGGCAAGCCGCAATTCCGCAGGCGTTTTGAAAGCGGTAATAATCATCCAATAAATCGGGAAAAACATAATCGCAGTAATGATGACGGCAAACACGATACGGGTAGTGTTGGATATTGCTGAAGTCTTCATTTGCTCACATACCTACCCTTCGTAATGGACTTTCTTCTTGGATATATACATTTGCAGCATCGTCAGCATAATGATGATAATGAAGAAAATGATGACCAAAGCGGAAGCTCTACCCGTGCGGAATTCGCTAAAGGCCATTTCGTAAATCCAATACACCATTGCTTTCGTCGACTCGAGCGGTCCGCCGTTCGTAATAATATCGACGGATTGGAACACTTGCATGGACGAAATAAAGTTAGTGACGACCAGGAACAAGGTTGTCGGCGACAGCAAAGGCAGCGTAATTTTCCAGAATTGGGTCCATTTGCTTGCACCATCCAGACCGGAAGCTTCGTAGTAATCCATAGGAATGCTTCGAAGACCGCCCATAAAAATGATCATCGTAAATCCGACGCCTTTCCAAATGGAAACGATGATCAGCACCCACAGCGCTGTCTTTGTATTCGTGAGCCATTGTATCGGCTCGAGTCCCATCCACTTGAGCAATTCATTCATCAATCCGTATTGACCGTTGAAAATCCACAGGAAAATCATCGATACGATAACCATGGAAATGTAATGCGGCATGAAGATGATCGAGCGCATGAAGTTGAAGAATCGGGACTGTTTGTTAAACAGCAGCGCGAGGCCGAGCCCCAATGCCAAAGAAAGAAGTACGTCAATGATCGTGTACGTGAACGTAATTCCAAGAACTTTGTAAAATTGATCGCTGGACAGCAAATACGTATAGTTGTCGAATCCGACGAACTTTTTGGTCGGCTTCGTCATATTCCAATTTGTAAAACTCAAATATAAGGAATTGATCAACGGGTAATAAATGAACACAACCAAAACGAGTAATGCAGGCAAAGCAAAGGAGAAATCCTTTAAACCATCGATAAAACGCATATTCTTTTTGCTCTTATGACTGACTGCGCCTTGTTGCGTGCCGGGCCGGCTGTCCGTCGCTTTCATCGCGACTCCCCTCTCACTTACAAATATGAATGGCAGTTCGGGGGCGGTTAAAGACCCCCGCACTGCCGGGTTAAGCTACAACTTATTGATAGTCTGCAATAATGGTGTTGATTTCTTTAACGGAGTCTTTCAACAGCGGAATCGGATCGGCGTTTTCCAAAATCATTTTGCCTACGACTTCCATGTACTTCTTGCTGAATTCCGGATAAGCCGGATGCTGCGGACGGCCAACGACGTTGTCGAAGTTATCGAACACCGCTTTATATTGCGGAAGCTTCTCGAAGTACTTCTTCCCTTCATCCGTGTTCAGAACGGATTTGTGGGTAGGCAGGTAGCCGGTTCCTTCAGCCCACTTGATGTTGTTCTCAGCGGCTGTCATGAATTTGATGAACTTCCAAGCGGCTTCTTTTTGCTTCGCCGGAGCGCCTTCCATCATAACGATACCTGCGCCGCCGATATGCGATTTTCTTTCTTTGTCGCCTGGGAGGAAAGATACGCCTACTTCAAACTTCGCGTTTTCCAGATACGTTTTCAATACGGCGGACGTATGTTGAACCATAGCTACTTTGCCGTCAAGGAACATTTGTCTCATCGTATCGGATGCGCCTTTACCGTAACCCATGTGCATGGAACCGTCTTTCGTCCATTTGTAGAAGTTGTTAAGCCACTTTTGGCTATCCGGTTGGTCAAGCATCGTTTTCTTGTTGTCCGGGCTCAGAATCGAACCGCCCCCGTTGGAAACCCAAGGGTCCATGTACCATGTATCCCAGCCTGGAACCGAGAATGCGTAACGGGTCGTTTTGCCGTTTTCTTTCAAAGTGACTTTCTTGTTGAAGTCTTCGATTTCAGCCCAAGTTTGCGGCGGCTTTACGCCGAGCTGATCCAGCATCGTCTTGTTGTATACGAACACGCTCGTGCTGACAATCAGCGGGAAGCCGTACTGCTTGTTATTGTACGCGTAGGCTTGCATCATCCCTTTGGAGAAGTCGGACAAGTCCATTTTGTCGCGCGTAATGTAGGCGCTCAAGTTCGCAAACGCGCCGCTGTCGGCAAAGTTAGGAAGCGCCGATACTTCTACGTTCGTCACTGCAGGAACGTCTTTCGCTGCGATCGCCGCTTGCAGTTTCTTGTGAAGGTCGGTGTAAGCGCCTTGATACACAGGCTCTACCGTAATGTTTGGATACTTCTTCTGGAATTCACCGATCATATAGTTCACAGCACCCATTTGAACGTCCGCATGGGAGTGCCAATATTGGATCGTAACTGGAGAGTTGTCTTCCACGGCCGGCGGAGCGACATCTCCACTGGCTTGTCCACCCGGTTTGTCAGCGGAATTCCCGCAGCCTACTGCCGTCGTTAGCGTGATGGAAGATACCGCAAGAACGGACAACCATTTTCTCATATTCATTTCGTTAATACCCCTCTCTGACTTGACTGTTAGTTTAATTTGTACCCGCATTCATTCGACAACACTCGACATAATTCTTCATATTTCGCGAAAAAACACGAAGAAAAAAGAACATCAAGCCATCTTCAAGAAACAAAGGAGCCGGGCTTCCGCACGGTCCGATCGTCTCTTGGGTTGTCTCAATGTTCTCCGCACCCAAGTGTTTATTGAATGAAGTAAAGCGTTTTCTTATTGACATGTTATAGTATGTCATATAACAGGGATCATGTCAAGTAAATTATATATTATACCATTTTTTTGAAAATATTACAAATTGATTTTACAATCCCTTACATAGCCTGCGTAGTGCCGCGCGCTCCACCGACAATCGTTAATGCTTTGGATTCAACGGATAAAATATCGCCGGATGCCGAAATCCCATCCATCGCCTGGATGATGACGCCCCGATCCGTCGTTTTCAAATTAAACTGCAGTTCCATGGCGGGCTCCGTTATGCCGTTCACCTCTGTTACGCCGTCCGGCTTCATTCGTACGTTGGCAATCTGAATGCCGAACTGTCCGAATTTCGATGCGATGTTGCCGAGCACGCCTGGCTTGTCGATGATTCGAATGACGATCTCCATCGTCCTTCGGTTGCGCATCAAATACTTTTCCCATTTGTTCAAAACGAACAAGCTGATCAGAACCATCACGGTCGACAGTACCGCGACGTAATAAAATCCCGCTCCTACGCACAAGCCGATCGCTGCCACTACCCAGACGGAAGCTGCCGTCGTAAGCCCGGATACCGTCGAACCGGTACGCATAATCGTACCCGCTCCCAAAAATCCGATCCCGCTTATGACTTGCGCCGCCAGACGGGCCGGGTCGGTACGTACGTTCGTTTCATTGACAAAAGCGGCAAATCCGTAAATGGACAACAGCATAATCGCAGCCGACCCGATGCACACCAGAATGTGCGTGCGCAAACCGGCCGCGTGGTTGTTCCACTCACGTTCCAGACCGACCAAACCTCCCAAACAAACAGCAAGCATGATGCGAATGGTTAGATCCAGATGTGAAATGTGCCAAATACTATCCAAAACTTAGGTCCCTCCTTAAATAATTGCTTATCGCCGGCCGACGGCCGACCACTATTGCTTCAATTATGCCCGGTGGCGCTGCCTTATGCAAAAAACCTCTTTGGAAAGTGCGAAATAAACGCACTTTATCCAAAGAGGTTTCTCATGTTCTCTCCAAATTGGAATCAGTTGCTGTTAAAAGTTCCATAATTCAGCTGTTCCTGCCGAGACCGCCAAAGCACCCGCCTGCAAAGCTTCCTCAATCTCCCGGATGTTGCCGACCAGGCCGCCGGCGATGATCGGGAGCGTGGTCATATCGGTCATCTCCCGAATCACCCGCGGCATGATGCCCGGCATCACCTCGATTGCGTCGGGCTGGCTTTGCTCTGCGGCTTTGATTCCCCGGACGACGGCGCTCCGGTCAATCAAAAATATGCGCTGAATCGCCATCAAGCCGGCCTCTTTGGCGCCACGGATCAAATTGCTTTTCGTCGAAATAATGCCGGTCGGTTGAATGTGCTGTGCGACGTAAGCTACACCGCTGCGGTCAGCTGCAATGCCTTCGATAAACTCCATATGAATGAAGACGTGTTTGTTCGCCGCTTTCGTACGACCAACCAAATCTCCGATATTAAATATCGAGCCGGTCAGTAAAAAAACGATGTTGACCGGGCTCTCGAGTGCACGATCGAGTTCGTCCGCTTTCTGAACGGCAGCTATGGTCTGGTGTTCTACTAAATCGACAATCGGATACATATATTCCCCGCCCTTCGCATGACTGAGAACATTATACCACGATTTTTTTATAAATTTACGATTTCTTTAATACTGGAAATAATATATTGCGGACGGTGATCCGCAGACTCCGCCATTTCCCGCGTAGCGACGCCGGTCAGCACAAGCACGGATTTCATCCCCGCTTCGTTGCCCATCTTAATGTCCGTTTCCAGACGATCTCCGATCATGAAGCAATCCTTGTATTCCAGTCCAAGGTGAGCTACCGCCGCTTCCGCCGCGATCAGCGAGGGCTTGCCGACGACCAGATCGATCTCCTTGCCGGTAGCGACTTCAAGCGCCGCGATGAACGTTCCCGTATCGGGAATTTGTCCGCCGTCGAGCGGGCATGTCGTATCGGGATTGGAAGCGATGATCTTCGCTCCTCTGATAGCGGCCTGGTACAGGCTGTTCAGCTTGTCGTACGTAAACTGCCGATCCCAGGACAATACGACGTACTCGGCTTCTTCGCTATTATCCGTCATAGTGACGCCTTCGCTCTGCAATTCGTCGCAAATCGGCTGCTCTCCGATGACGAACACTTTTTCCCCCTCTTTGAGGGTGTTTTTCAAGTAACGGGCCACGATTTGCGAGGAGTTGAGCACGTCCGCAAGCGTCGTCGGGATGCCCATCTTCGTCAGCTTTTCCACATAAGATTGTCTGGTTGCGATCGGTTTATTCGATAAAAATACAACGCGGTCTCCGCGGTCCCGCAAAGCTTTAATCGCTTCAGCGGCGCCTTCAATCATTTTATCCCCCAAGTAAACGGTGCCATCCAAATCAAATACATAACCTTGTGCCATGTCTTCCTCACCCTCGATCAAAATAAGAAGAACTCATTAATGAAGTTATTCCACGATGTCAGCCCTCAACGTTCGCGCAGCAGCCGCGGCGCAAATCAATCGTTTTCTTGATACTGCTTTCCAACATTATCGCTTTCATGCTGAAACTTGGAAACTGTATCAAAAAAAAAGAAAACCTTATCTGTGTAAGCACATTCTCCCAATATATGAATGGAAGAATATGATTACGGATAAGGTTTTCTCCAGGACTCAAGCCTAAGCCGTATATTCATATGAATGTAATTAATATAGTGCCTCGGCGATCCTTTGTCAACTAAAATATATTTTATATTGCTGTTATTCGGTCAATTTCATAAAATCGCGTACATCAGCAATGGAAAGATCCATCGCTTGCTGCCAGAAATCCGACTTGCGCAAATCGATGCCAAGATGCTTCGCAGCCAAATCTTCGACGGTCATGCGCCCTGTATCGCGCAGCAAAGCGACATAACGCTCTTCAAATGCCTCCCCGAGCCGCAGCGCTTCGGCATACAAGCCGGTGCTGAACATATACCCGAACGTATAAGGGAAATTGTAAAACGGAACTTCGGTAATATAAAAATGAAGCTTCGACGCCCAAAAATGCGGATGGTATTCGCCAAGCGCATCCCTATACGCCGTCTTCTGCGCTGAAACCATCAGCTCGTTCAAACGCTCCGTGCTGACGATTCCGCGGTGTCGCTCTTCATAGAAGGCCGTTTCAAAAATAAACCGGGCATGAATGTTCATATAAAAAGCGACGGAACGTTGAATTTTGTCCTCCAGCAGCGTAAGGCGCTCGTCTTCCGAGGACGCCCCCTTGACCGCTGCGTCCGACACAACCATCTCCGCGAAGGTCGAAGCCGTCTCCGCGACGTTCATGGCGTATTCCTGCGCTAGCGCCGGCAAGTCGTTCATCACGTGCTGATGATAGCCGTGCCCGAGTTCATGCGCAAGCGTCGATACGTTGGAAGCCGTCCCTCCATATGTCATAAAGATGCGCGTCTCCTGCGCAAGCGGGAATGAAGTGCAGAAGCCTCCCGGACGTTTCCCCGGGCGATCCTCCGCCTCAATCCAGCGGTTTTCGAACGCTTGCACCGAGAAGTCGGCGAGCTTCGGGCTGAACCGGCGGAACTGATCTACGATCAGCTTGGCGCCTTCGTCATACGTAAACGTTTTGCCGCCTCCGCCGACAGGCGCCTCCACATCGTGCCAGCTTAGCTTCTCCACGCCGAGCAGCTTCGCTTTTCGTTCCAAGTACTGGACGAAGACATCCTTGTTGCGGTCGATGACACCCCACATGGCGTCCAGCGTCTCCTTGGACATCCGGTTCACATCGAGCGGCTCCTTATGAATGGAATGCCACCCGCGGCGCTCATAAAGCTTCAGGCGAAAACCTCCGAGATGATTCAGCGCATCCGCGCAGTAGTCGGCCAAATCCGCCCACTGCTCCTCCCACCCGCGGAACAGCCGCTCGCGCACCGCTCGGTCGGGGCTGTGCATCTTGTTAGCCGCCTGTCCTGCGGAAAGCTCAGCCACGGCGCCGTTTTCCTCAAAGGATAGGCGGAATTTGCTTACCGCCGTGTTGTACAGCTCTCCCCAGCCGTGGTAACCGTCTACGGCGAGGTCGTTCACCAATGCCTCCTGCTCGGGAGACAGCTTCTCCGCGGCAAGCGCGCGCCGTTCCTCCAGCGGGTATGTAATCTCTTTCAGCTCCGGCCGCGCCAGCAGCGCGCTCCAGGCTTCATCGCCGATACGCGTCAGGAAATCGTCGAACCTAGTGAGCGCGGAAGCATAATCGGCTCCGATGCTTTTGACCAGCCCGCCCAAGATGACCGCTTTCTTATCGTTTTGGTTTTCCGCAGCAAGGCATGCCGTAAACGAATCGGCTTCCCGAATTTGCAGCGATGCTTTTTGCAACAAATCGATGGCAGGCAGCAGATCGGCTGCAGCCTCCGCCGACTCGGGTACGGAAAGCTTGCTCAGTATCCCATTTAATGAAGCAATATTTGCATTAAGCTCTTCCAGGAAGTCGGCAAATGCGCTAGATTCGCTCCCGCCAGGGAAAAAACGTTCCAAATTCCATGTTTGTGGCAATGAGGTTTGCATAATAACACCGCACCTTCCGAAAAATAGAATCGTTACTTCTTCATTAAACCATATTTCGGCGCAAAGCCAAAATGCCCTCTCCCCATTTTTTGGTTGAATTGTAGGGTGTGTATATGTTTAAATGGAGACTATAGACCTATTTTTATGGAGTGAAACAAACATGAAACCATTGCAAATTTCTCCCGAAACCGCGCAGAAGCTGGCCAAGGAGCTTAACGTTCCGCTCGAACATTTAATGCATATGCCGCAGCATATTTTATTGCAAAAGCTTGCCGAACTGGCGGCTAAAAAAGATACGGAAGCCGGCGGCCCGGACAAGGGACAAGCAGGCACCGGACAGGCGAATCCAAAGCAGGAGTAACCGGCATGATACCTTTCGAAAATACTTGGCCTTATGAACGGATCGGGTCCGATATTTACGTGCAGTATTGCCCCTTTTGTAAGGCTCCGAATGTTCTTCTTCCTTTTAAGCCCCGAGAGCTTGAGTTTCTGAAGGAAGGCGTGAAGAAACTGCTTATATTCCCCTGCTGCCATAATAAACTGACCTTGGTCGGCGCCGACCAAGACTATCTGCTCGCGGGCCGTCCGCTGCGTCAATACCGCTAGGAACCTTCCCGCTTCTCAGGAGAAATGATAATGTATTACATCCCGCTGACCAATGCGTGCACCTTGATCGCGTTAAGCTATATGGCGCTCAAGCTGCGCAATCTGCCTTTCTTCGAGAGATTCGAGGCGCTGATGGCTCCGGTATTGACCGGAATGGCAAGCATCATCTTGATGCTTCTTCCGTTTCCGGATGATTCGTTGCTGAGCGACCTTCGATACGCACCACTGATCATGGCCGGTCTGCGCTTCGGTTGGACCTCGGCACTGCCGTCGACACTGCTTCCAGCGGTCTTTATGACATGCCTCCAGCCGCCGGACCTTCTGCTTCATATCGGAGAGGACTTGCTCCTCCCCGCTGTCATCTCCTCCTTGTTTCACCGCAAGGAGTATGATACCGGTTACAGCGTCATACGCTTCACGGACGGTTGGAGCATATGCGCGATACTGGCCGTGTGCCGGCTAATCGTTCACGGGCAGTTTTTTTACGTTCCCGGATTTTATTTTTGGGGAGCGCATCTGTTCATGTTGTTCCTGTCGGGCGTTGCCATCACCGTGCTGATCTACATGTATAATGAAGACAACCGGATCTGGATGGTGCAGCGGAAGCTGGAGCTGGAAGCCAAGCAGGACGGGCTTACCCGGCTGCCGAACTTGCGCGGCTTTCTCGATATCGCAGGCCGAACGATGAAAGGCCGGCTGATCGCCATCCTGATGATCGACATCGACAATTTCAAACGGTACAACGATTCGTTCGGTCATTTGCACGGCGACCAGCTGCTTCGGGATACCGGCCAAATTCTTCGCTCGGTAATTCATGAGCAAGATTATGTCGCGCGATACGGCGGCGAAGAGTTCATCGTGCTGAGTCACCTAGCCGACGAAGCCGTGCTCGCCCGCTATGCGGACCATCTATGCCGGACCATCGAGGCTTACGAGTTCTACGGAGACGACATCATCCAGACGACCATCTCGGTCGGCATCTCGGTTTCCCAAACCCCGCAGGATGAGCTGCAGAAGCTGATCGACGAAGCCGACCGCGCGCTGTATCACTCGAAGCTGTCCGGCAAAAACCGCTATACCTTTTACTCTCCCCATATGTCCGAACGGCAGAAAAACGCTTAACCTTGTGGATCACGGCCAAGGTCTTAAGCGTTTATTTGTTTTTAGTGGTCCAGAACCATATATCCATTTTTTTCTATATCCATGCGTTAGATTATAGCCCCCTGCGATGTTTACTATTTGGATCGCTTTTCCAAACGATATTAACAATGTAGGAGGTTAATGAGTATGAAGCTGCCGCTGCCGGCAAAACGAGCAAGAACATGGGCGATGATCGCGCTCGCCATTATGGTACTTTTATTTAACGCAGGGTTCCCGTCCACGCCAGCGGAGGCTGCGAATTCGGTGAAGGCAAAACAGATTGTCCAACACGGATATATGCCCATGGTATTGGACGATCAAGGCAACGTTTGGGTCACCTCGATTTCATCCCGCGCTTACCGAATGAATCTGCTTCCCTTCCGCTCCCATTTGGTGAAAGCGGAACATATGGACCGTATCGCAACTCTTAATGCGTACTATTCCTATGCGGTAAAAGACGACGGAACGGTCTGGACGATGCGCACCAATCCATCTTCCGAACAGGATAAAGACAAGTGGGGACTGTACACCACCAAGCTTGGAGTCCAATTGCCCTACTTGAAAAATATCGTCAAAGTCACCAGCATTCAGGGTGGAATTTTGGCCCTTGATCGTGACGGAAAACTGTGGATATTGAAAATAGTATACCGTTCGGTTTCGGAGGGGACTCAAAGAATTGAACTCCCCCCTTTGTTTGAAGAGCAGCCACTCCTCGTTGAGGGAGTGGATCAAGTTAAAGATCTCTCCTTCACCTTGATCCTTAAAGAAGACGGAACCGTCTGGTCTCAGTGCTTCTCCCAGTCATGCCCTAGTATGCCGGAGCAAATGGCAACGACTCCTCCAGTCCAAATTCAAGGCTTGGAAGACATCATCAAAGTTGACGGGGACACTCCGAGAGGTATTGCTCTAAAAAAGACGGGACGGTGTGGGCCTGGGGATACAGTGATTGGACAAAGCCACAGCCTGAGAATCCTTTTAAATTTGAGATCCCATTTCAACTGAAAGGGCTCTCCGATATCACTGATATCTCCTTTGGTTTTTCCCATATTCTTGCTCTAAAAAAGGATGGAACCGTTTGGGCGATGGGACATTTTCCAAATACAACAACAGGTCCATCCTCTTCCGATAATTTCACCCCGCTTCATCAAGTAGAAGGGTTAACTGACGTAGCTGCAGTATTCTCAGGTGAAAAAACAAATGCCGCGATCAAGAAGGACGGTTCATTATGGATGTGGGGCAGGGACCAGCATGGTCTTTTCGGTATTCCGTACGGAGATGACTGGGCTTTACAAGATCGTCCGGTTCAAGTGGAACTGAAGCCATAGCCAGAAAAAAAAGTCAGTACCCCAAGGTCGACTCGAACCCGACACGGAATGAACCTTGGTGTTCCTTTACCCTTGGGAGGGTAAACTTCGCGTTCAAGAAAGATGATAATGTGTTGGTAGGAGATCACCAAAATCTCCAGCCCAACCCGACCCTCGTTGAACTCAGACCCGATACGGAGTAACGCTCCGATAAAATAAAGGGAAAGCACCACAGGCGCTCTGATGCGCCTAACGATGCTTTCCCTTTCTCTTTTGTTACACAAGGCCACTTGCCGAACACGCCTATATTTCCTTCAGCAGCTTTGCTTCTTCATCCAGCTCGAACTGCTCCGCCCTCATATCTTCCCGGGTGACGGCCCACTGCTCGCGGCAGGCGCGAATCATGGCGGCGTCCATAATGCGGCGGTCGTTAATGACGCGGGCGAACCAGCGCACGGCCTGGTTGTAGTTTTTGAGCCTGCGATTTAACTCGCCTATCAAATACATCAAGCGGGCATTGTTCAGCTCGTTCCCCTCGGTCTCGAACACGCGCGTATACTCATCCATTGCATACGACAGAAACCGTTTCTCCTGATCGAGGTCGCCACGATCTCTGTACAGCCATGCGATGTGGTGCAGCAGCCCCGCCGTGATCCGGTTTTTCTCCTTGATTGTCTGCGCGCACAACAATGCCAGTTTGTACGTGTACAGCGCATCCTCCCAATTGCGTTCTCCGCCGTAATCTTTATTCGTCCACTGGTCTCCTACTTTTTCGCTGAACGCCTGTTTTTGTACGGAATGTAATCGATCCGTCGAATTTTCCGTACAGGAAAATCCGCAGGAGGGACAGACGCGCACGACGTAATAGTCGGGATTGATTTCTTTATAGCGTACATAAAAATCCGTATCGGTACCACTGGCCTTTTTGAAGCTCGGCCGGACGCGAGACGTCTTATATTCCGATTCGCAGTGCGGGCAAGTGACTTTCACTTGAAATAACGGTTCGACCATCCGAGGGGACACTTCCTTCTGCACGTTAGCTGTTAATAAAATGGTATGCCGGCCCTTTTAGCCTTTCCAACACCGCCATCTGCAGTTCAGGCGCCATATCCGTTTCTTCCAGCGCACGACGCATGCAGCCGAGCCATGCTTCAGCCCGTTCTGCAGTTACCGGGAATGCCATATGGCGCGCCCGCATCATCGGGTGGCCGTACTGATCCGAGTAAAGCGGCGGTCCTCCGAAAAATTGGGTTAAAAATAAAATTTGTTTCTCCATGACCGGCACAATATTGTCCGGAAATAACGGGCCTAGTAAAGGGTGCTGCTGTACTTTCGGGTAAAAGGCCTCCACTAGCGTTCGAATGCCTTTCGCCCCACCCATCGCTTCATAAAAGGTCAGTTCACGTGATTCATCCGACGTGGACATAAGATTCATCTCCTAACGAAAAAGACGATGCCGCCCCTACTATGCGCCACTGCATCGTGTGCGTGATTGTAATGTATAAGAACCGATATCGGACTCGTTCATAAACCGCCATTGGCAGCGTTACAAATCCTCTTCTCCGGAATTCATCAGAGTCTCCTTAATAACGTAGACAAAAGCGCATACGAGAATTCCAGCAATAACACCTACCATAAAGGATCACTCCCCCATTCTCATATACGTTGCAACTGTTACGCCAGCCCTGCAGCGTTAGTTGTCAACTGCGTTGCAACTGTTACGCTAGCTCAGCAGCGTCAGTTGTCAACTACATTTCAACCGTTATGCAATGCTGTACAAGCGCCCGTTATCAACCTTGGTACTATTGTACCATAGGACGTCTTGGCTTTTCAGCAATTTTTCTGAGCGCAAATGCAGTTATTCAAATTTTAATAAAGCGTTAAGGGCATGTCTCCTTGGCTCGAGACATATATCAGAATGACAAGCTTTTTTTCGGAAAGGAAGTCGGTTGCTTCGATGCGAAGATCAAACTTCATGCTTTACGGTGCAGCGCTGATCATCTTTAGTTTGGCGCTTCTCATGCTTGCTTTTCCTGCCGAAGCGCTGCAAGCATCGCTCAAAGGAATATCTATCTGGTGGGACGTGCTGTTTCCGTCTCTCTTCCCTTTTTTCGTCATATCCGAGATGATGCTGGGCGTCGGACTGGTGCACTTTTTCGGAACGCTGCTCGACCCGCTGATGCGGCCGCTGTTCCGTATTCCGGGCATCGGCGGCTTTGTTATGGCTATGGGATTCGCTTCCGGGTATCCTATCGGCGCGCGGCTCACGTCTCAGTTGTGGGAAAAAGGGCTAGTGAACCGGGAAGAGGGAGAACGGCTCGTATCCTTCACTACGTCCTCCGATCCGATCTTCTTGATCGGGGCCGTTTCGGTCGGATTTTTCCATAATCCGGCCATTGCCGGACTGCTTGCCGCGGCGCATTACGGCTCGGCGATGCTGGTGGGCTTGCTGATGCGGTTTCATGGCAAGCCGGTGGTGGGTAATAACGTGCAGAAGCCCGCAGAGGGCGTAAGCAGCGGTCCGATTTGGCGCCGGGCATTCGAGGAAATGCATGCGGCGCGACTCGCCGACGGGCGGCCTCTCGGCGTGATGTTGCAAAAAGCGCTCGGCTCCGCGGTCCAACTGGTCATGCTGCTTGGCGGGCTGGTCGTTTTCTTTTCCGTTGTCATGGAAGTATTGTCATCGGCCGGCATCATGGCATACGTTTACGCCGGAGTCGATTCCGTGTTGAGCCTGTTCGGCGTTCCGGTTGTACTGTCCAAAGCGGTCGTTAACGGCTTTTTTGAAGTCACGCTTGGGACCAAAGCTGCCGGCAACGCGGAAAGCATTCCGCTCGTCTATAAAGCGGCCATCGCCGCCTGGGTGCTGTCATGGGCTGGCCTTTCCGTTCATGCGCAAATTGTCAGCCTGCTTCACCACACGAACTTGCGTTATTTGCCTTTTGCTTTCGCGCGCTTTATTCATGGGCTGCTGGCGGTGGTGTTCGTTATCGTCTTGTGGAAGCCGCTCGATGCTTATCAGGAGGCGCTGGGGGCGTTTATGCCACAACCAGACGTAACGCGTCCGTTGACGACTATGATCGTGCATGCCCTCCCGACCGCCGCCGTTACATTCGCCGCACTCATAGGAACGATGTTGATGATGTCGCTGTTGTTCTGGATAGGCAAAAGATGTATGAACCGGTTGCGAACATAAGATACTAGGAGGAGCATAATATAGGAAAGTTCCTGCCAATGCAGGAAACATGCAGCGGTGGCTACGCAATTTTCAGGTCAGAGGTGAAACGATGTATAAAGTATATAATCCGAAGCTCCGTGAGTTGCCGCCTTCCATTGGGCGTTTGGGAGAGCTCGCCTACAATCTGTGGTTCAGTTGGAGCGACCAGGCAAAATCATTGTTTGCTCGAATCGATCCGCTGTTGTGGGACCAATATGTGCACAACCCCGTGCGGCTTCTCGCGGAAATTGATGCAAGCAAGCTGCAACAGATCGCTGCAGACGAGTCTTTTGTTCAACAATACGATGCCGTAATACGGCAATGGGACGAATACTTACAGGCTCCGTCCTGGTTCGAGGAAACGTATCCCCAGCACAAGCAGCAGGCGATCGCGTATTTCTCGGCGGAATTCGGATTCCATGAGTCGCTTCCCATTTATTCGGGGGGACTTGGCGTACTGGCCGGAGATCACTGCAAGTCGGCCAGCGACCTCGGAGTACCGCTCGTCGGGATCGGGCTTTTATATAAAAAGGGGTACTTCAACCAAAAAATCGATACGGACGGCAATCAACTGGCGGAAACCGTCACTTACGATTTTGCCAAATTGCCGATTGCTCCCGCGTATGCGGATGCTGCGCCATCGGAATTGCCGCAGGAGCTCGTCGTCACCGTCGCGCTCGCTGACCGTACCGTCCGGTTAAAAGTGTGGCACGTGCAAGTCGGACGCGTATCCGTCTACCTGCTCGATGCCGATCTTGAAGAAAACAGCCCCTGGGATCGGGAGTTGACCGCTCAGTTATACGGCGGCAATCAAGACATTCGGATCGCACAGGAAGTTCTGCTGGGGATCGGCGGCGTCAAAGCGCTTCGAGCGCTCGGCGTCCCGACAGGCGTCTTCCATATTAATGAAGGCCACGCCGCATTCCTATCCTTTGAACGGCTGCGCGAGCAGCTGGACAAGGGGCTCTCGTTTCACGCGGCGCTGGAAGTGATCCGCGCCAGCACGGTGTTTACGACACATACGCCGGTTCCCGCCGGCCATGACGCTTTTCCGCTGCCGATGTTCGAGTATTATTTACACGACCTGTTCACGGCTTACGGCCAGTATCGCGATGTACTGACGCAGCTCGGTCTCGATGCGGGCAAAAACTTGTTCAACATGACGTATCTCGCCCTGAATACGTCGGCGATCCGCGGCGGGGTCAGCAAGCTCCACGGCCAAGTATCGCGCGAGATGTTCCGGGGATTCCACGGTAATATCGGTGCGGAGGAAGTACCGATCGGCCATATTACGAACGGCGTTCACTTAAGTACCTGGCTGGCGCCGGAACTGAAAGAGCTGTACAGCCGGTTCCTGCCCGGAACATGGACGACAAGCCAGACGAACAAAGACCAGTGGGGCGGCATCGATCTTATCCCTGCCGAGTCGCTCTGGGCCGTTCATAAGCAGCTTAAGGAAAAGCTGATCGGATACGCCAGAGCCAATCTCCGCGAGCAGCGCCGCCGCAACAGTATGCCGGCCGAAGTGATCGAGGAAGTGCGGCAGTATTTGTCCAAAGATGCGCTGACGATCGGCTTTGCCCGCCGGTTCGCCACGTACAAGCGAGCGAACTTGGTGTTCAGCGATTTGAACCGGCTGGATCGGTTAGTGAACGACCCCGATCGGCCCGTGCAATTTATGTTCGCCGGCAAAGCCCACCCCGCCGATCGACCGGGGCAAGAATTGATCCGGGAGGTGTACCGGGTGTCGCAAATGGAGCGGTTCAGTGGCAAAATCGTCCTGCTCGAAAACTACGACATGAACCTCGCAAGATATTTGGTGCAAGGGGTCGACGTATGGTTGAACAACCCGCGCCGGCCTCACGAAGCGAGCGGAACTAGCGGACAAAAAGCGGCGTTGAACGGCGTCATCAATTTCAGCGTGTTGGACGGTTGGTGGGAGGAAGGATACGACGGCAGCAACGGCTGGAGCATCGAGATGAACAACGAAGCGGATTGGGCTACGCAGGAAAGGGAGAATACGGAGTCCATCTATCGTCTGCTTGAAAATGAAATCATTCCGCTTTATTACAACCAAGGTGCTCTTCCGACACAATGGGTGAACCGGATGAAGCGTTCGATTCGTACGCTTGCCCCCGTATACAACACGGACCGCATGGTGATGGATTATACGAATGAAACGTACGCCCCTTCGCTTGCAAGAACGCGGCACTTTATCGCCAACGATTATGAGGAAGCGATCAAAGTCGCCGATTACAAGCAGTTTATATTGCAGCATTGGCACCAGGTGCGCATTATCGAAGTGAACGACGGGAGCGGCAAAGCGAGAGTCGCTTCGCAGGCGGCGGACCCGCTGAAAGAGGTGTCCGTTACCGTTAAGTTCGGTCCCGTCTGGTATAAGGACACGGCGGTCGAGATCGTCTACTATGAGGAACACTCGGGCAGATGGCAGCAGCGGGTCATTGAGATGGAACCGTCGCGACAGCTCGACGACAGTACCGTGATCTACCGCGCATCCATTCCTGCGCATTTGAAGCACGGCCCGCATTTTAGCGTTCGCGTTCATCCGATTAGCCCGAACTTCGCCCGCAGGTTCGAACTGCCGCTAGTCACTACGTTTTAAGCAAGGCACAGGTCATGGCTTGATTTTCAGGCCGTGACCTTTTTCTTTTATGTAAACGCATCGCAAGCGGCTGCGCCATTGTTTTATTGCTATGAATAATTTATTATAAAAGTAGCGAATTTTGTCAGATTGGCTTATTTAGGAGGACGACCGTTGAAATATAATGTAGTTCACCGCGGCGATGAGATTTCCATTCAATTGATGCATACGTTTCACGAATTAATCCGGCAGCGTGGACTTACCCACGATGAGGTTTCCCCGGATATCGTGCTTTCCATCGGGGGCGACGGAACGCTGCTGCAAGCTTTTCATCGGTACAAGGATCAACTTGATCATATTGCATTTGTCGGCATTCACACGGGACGGCTCGGTTTTTTTGCCGATTGGAAGCCGGACGAAGTGGAACTGTTAGCTCAGCTGATGGGAGAAAGCGCCAAGCAGAACGACCTGCGCGTCGTTAAATATCCGCTTGTCGAAATCCAAATTACTACCCCGCAAGGGATCGAAACGCAGCTTGCGCTCAATGAGTTCACGCTCAAAGGCGTCGACGCTACGCTCGTTGCGCAGCTTCATATCAATGATGAGCTGCTTGAGACGTTTCGCGGCGACGGCATCTGTATCTCCACCCCATCGGGGAGTACCGCATATAATAAAAGCTTAGGTGGCGCAATCGTGCACCCGTCGCTCGACGCCATCCAGATTGCGGAGATTGCATCGATCAACAACCGCGTATTCCGTACGCTCGGCTCCCCAATTTTGCTGCCGAAGCATCATCATTGCGACATTTATCCGCGCGCGAATCAGAACATTGTGCTGTCCCTTGACCACGTGTATCTTCAGCGCAATGACATCATCTCCATCCGGAGCATGGTGGCTGCCGGCAAAAAAGTAAAGTTCGCCCGCTTCCGCCCGTTCCCGTTCTGGAGTCGCGTACGCGAAGCGTTTATCGGATACGAGAGCAATTTGATGTAACCAACGTTTCAACAATGAAAAACCTGGCCGCGCGGCCAGGTTCTTTTCTTTTCGTATGTTATAGCCTCCGTACGTTACCACAACGGCTCCAATTCTCGACGGCCATTCTCCCCGCAGCAATGTAAGGCGTTACGTTTCCGTACCGGAGGGAGAGGATGGCTTCGGTTTAGGCGCATTTTGGTTGGAATGCGGTCTGTGCGACTTGCCGGGCGCTCCGCTTCGATGGGATTGACCTTGAGGCTGGCGATGCCGCGGTCCATGCCCCCGTGGTCCCGGGGCTTGTCCCTGTCCGTGATTCGATCCCCGTTTGTCCTTCTCACTTGGAGCGGAATCGGCTGTCCCTTGCTTATGCGTCTTGCCCTGGCCGTAAGAAGCGGTTTGCTGGTTTGCCGGCTGTTCAGGGGGCAGTTCGGTATCCAGGAACAAATCTTCTTCGCCTTCATTGATTTGCCCTTGGGGATCCCCCCCTTGCCTGCCCGGCACCTTCTCGATAATAAAATAGGCACAGCCGAAATTGCAGTATTCGTTCAAGTAGTCCTGCAATGTGGAGATCGCCGTATCTTTGGTCGCCTTCGGGTGGTTATCCTTATAAAAGCCGCGCAGCCGAAGCTGGTTGTAGCCCCAGTCACCCACGATGTAATCGTACCGTTCCAGCACCTCGCTGTAACGATCGCGGAACGCCTCCGGCTTCCAGCCGCTCTTATGGTCCGTAACGACCTCATACGTTCTGCCCGCAATATGAATCAACGCACTTGCCTCCTTCCTGTTAAGATTGCTGAGCCGATTGCACCTGCTCATGCGCGTGATAGGAGCTGCGTACAAGCGGTCCGGACTCGACATGCCGGAATCCGAGTTTCATACCTTCCGCCTTCAGTTCCGCAAACTGCTCCGGCGTATAATATTTTTCGACGAACAAATGGTTCAGACTCGGCTGCAAATATTGACCGATGGTCATGATATTGCAATCAACCGCTCGCAAATCGTGCATCGTTTGTACGATTTCATCCCAAGTTTCGCCTACGCCGAGCATAATGCTGGACTTGGTAGGAATCGAAGGAGCCATCCGTTTGGCGCGCTCAAGCAGCTCCAGAGAACGGCGGTATTTGGCTTTGGCGCGAACTTTGTCGGACAATCGCTCCACCGTCTCTACATTGTGATTCAAAATATCGGGCTTTGCCTCCATCACGATGCGAAGCGACTCCTCGCTGCCTTGAAAATCGGGGATAAGCACCTCTACACTTGTGAGCGGGTTGCGCCGGCGCACCGCGCGAATCGTCTCGGCGAATATGGACGCCCCGCCGTCCTGCAAGTCGTCCCGCGCCACAGAAGTAATCACCGCATGACGCAATCCCATTTGCTCTGCCGCTTCCGCAACGCGCTCCGGCTCCTGCAGATCCAGCTCCGTAGGCAGTCCGGTATTTACCGCGCAAAAACGGCAGGCCCGTGTGCAAATATCGCCCAAAATCATAAAGGTTGCCGTTCGATTCGCCCAGCATTCATGTATATTCGGGCACTTCGCTTCCTCGCATACGGTGTGGAGCGTTTTGCCGCGCATCATATTTTTCAGTTCTTTATAGTTGTCGCCCGTCGTCAGCTTGATTTTCAGCCAGTCCGGTTTACGTTCGATTTGACGAGTAGCCATCGTTTGTCCCTGCTTTCCGCTGCTTTCTGTCTATCCGTATATGCCGCGGCAAGCATGCGCTTAAGCCGCTTTAGGCTATTATATCACGAATAAAGGAACAATCCACTTTCGAATTGAAATGTGGTACACTATCAATGGATTGTCGGCGGCGCTCAATACAAGATAATACAACTGCTGTACGACACCATTCGTTTCAGCGCCATTGCATGATAAAAACAGAAACCGGAGGATACGCTTTTATATGAATATCGATAACATTTTAAAGCTGGTTCGATCCGGAGATTTGGATATTGCAGAAGCCAAAAGGCTGCTCGAGGAGCAAGCGTCTTCGGTTCCGCGTCCGCCGGATCGCAGCGCGGGCGAAGTACATACAAATGGAGAAAGCAAGGCTTCGACCTCGTCCGAAGCTGAAATTCAAGGAATCGACGACACGCTGGGCTATGCGCAGCTCGATCTGCACCGGGCGAAGCGCACCGGCTTTCCCGAAGTGATCTTCGGGGAAGGCAAGACCGCCGAACAGATCGCCTCCATCTTCGAGCGGCTTATGGCGCATTCGGACCGCGTGCTCGCCACCCGGGTCAGTCCCGACAAAGCCGCGTACGTGCTGGAGCGTGTTCCGGGCGCGGTACATCACGCCGATGCCCGGGCGCTGACCTGGACGCGCGAAGATGCGGTCATGGCAGACGACGGCTACATTGCCGTCGTCTGCGCCGGCACATCGGATCTGCCCGTTGCCGAAGAAGCGGCCGTTACGGCGGAATGCATGGGCGTCCGGACGGAGCGGATTTACGATGTCGGCGTGGCCGGCATTCACCGGCTGTTCCGGCGGCTGCCCGTCATACGCGGCGCCAAAGCGATCGTCGTCGTAGCCGGCATGGAAGGCGCGCTCGCCAGCGTACTGGGCGGGCTTGTGTCCGTCCCAACGATCGCCGTGCCGACCAGCATCGGCTACGGCGCCAGCTTCCACGGACTAGCCGCGCTCCTCGCGATGCTGAATTCATGCGCTCCGGGTATCTCCGTCGTCAATATAGACAACGGCTTCGGCGCCGGATATAATGCGGCTCTCATTTATAAAAATTCCAAATAATTCGCAGGTTGCATGCGGGCAAAGAGGGATGACGATGAAAATATTATATCTGGACTGCTTTTCCGGAATTAGCGGGGATATGACGCTTGCGGCGCTAATCGACGCCGGGGCCGACCGCGACTACATCGATGAGGAGCTTCGAAAAATCCATATCGAGCCGTTCGCGCTCGAATGGAAACGCGTGAACAAACGCGGCATCTCTTCCTTGAAGGTGGATGTATTGCTCGACCCGAACAGGCCGCCTGAACACCACCGTCACTATTCGGAGATTGTCGAGATCATTAACCAATCCGGCTTTAACGAGCGAGTTGTGAAGCTGAGCTTGGCTATTTTCGAGAAAATTGCCGTAGCCGAAGCGAAAATACATAATATTCCGATCGAGTCGGTGCATTTCCACGAGGTGGGTGCGATCGATTCCATCGTCGATGTCATCGGTGTAGCGCTCGCGATCGATTCGCTCCAGATCGAGAAAATCATCTGCTCGCCGGTCCCGCTCGGTTCGGGAACGGTACGCTGCGACCACGGCATATACCCGGTTCCTGCGCCGGCAACGCTGGAAATGATGAAAGGACTTCCGATCGCCACAACCCCGTATGCGATGGAAATGACGACGCCAACCGGAGCCGGGATCGTCAGCGGCCTTGCAGACGAATTTGCCAAAGGGCTACCGCCGATGATCGTCGAATCGATCGGCTACGGTGCCGGAACCCGGGATCTGCCGAATCAGCCGAACGTACTCCGAGCAGTAGTCGGTCAGCTTGATCCTTTTTTGAGCAAATACCAACTTAGCCATGGACAGCTGCAGCAGGATCACGATCACCATCACGAGTCCGAGCACCATCATCATCATGAGCACGCTCATCCGACGGGGCACGCGCATCACCATCATCACGATCCGGCTCATGGACACAGTGATGACCATCATCATGGGCATGACGACCATGGACAACATCATCATCACCACGGACATGAGAGCCATAGCCACGACCATGAGCAGCACGAGCATGACCATCATCACCATCACGATCATCATCATGAACATGACGATCATAGCCATGGTCATGACCATCCGCATGACAGCGGCCGCCAGTCGCTTCACACCCGCCCCCTCAGGCAATCCGCTGCGGTTCATCGTCATAAGCCCAGCGATGAAGATGCGGATGCCACCCCGTCGCCCACCCTGCGGCAATAAACGGCGAAACAGACGAAACAGCGGTTCCTTCCCTATCGGAAGCGAACCGCTTTTTTAGATCCGTTGCTCACGATTATGTAGAAATCTTCGCCGTACTTCATCGTACACTTGTTTGAGCGGAACGCCGTGCGCCTTGGCTGCCGTCTCGCATTCCTTAAACTCCGGCGCGAACTGCACCAGCTTCCCCTGATAAAATCCCGCTTTGATATGTATGGTCCCCCACGGCGTTTCCACCGCATGAAATTCCCTTCCCAAGCGGTGCACGGAGGCTCGCAAATAGCGAAGCCCGAGCGTCGTCGTTTCCCTGAAAATCACATCTTCCATCCGGTGGACCTCCGCTTCATGTACGAGAACGTTCAACATGACACCGGGCCGTCCTTTTTTCATAATGATCGGTATCCAATATACGTCATTAGCGCCTTCAGCAAACAGCAAGTCGCCGACATAGGAGCAAAACTCAGGGTTCATATCGTCAATATTGGCTTGTAGCAGGAGCATTCCTTCGTCTACATGCTCGTCGCGGTGATCAAACGTCATTGCTCATCCCTCCTCCTGCATCATAACAAAAACAACGCGGGATAAAAAGGAAAACGGCAGCGCATCCTAAGCGTAGTTTACAATCTGGTTGGGATATTCAAGCGAGGAGGAGCATCCCATGAAAGTATTGCGCATCCGAAAGCTCGTCACTTTGCTGTGCAGCACAATGCTCGTCTGCAGCGTTTGTATTCCTTCTCCGGCGGAGGCTGCTCCTGCTGCACCCGCGGAAAAGTCCGCAAACGACAAAAAACCGTCCGCTAAGCAAAATAATGCGGCAAACGGGATGAAGGCGGTATTTGCCGAACGAAAAGATTTGTTCGACAAAGTCAGCGCGCTGACCGGAATTCCTTGGTATTATCTGGCGGCAGTAGACCAGTATGAGCGGACGATGAACTTGGCCAAAAAAAGACGGGCACCAGACGGCGTCGTTGCTATTTATTTCAATGAGCTGCAGTGGGGCGGCATGCTGAATCCCGATCATGACGATACGAATGCGCAAAGCATTGCGCTGTTCGGCGGTATCGGCCGCGACGGTTCGGGAGATGGCGCAGCAGATCGGACGAATCCGCTCGACCGGCTGTTTACGATGGCTATGTTTTTGCTGAACAAAGGCAGCGCTCAGGATGATCTGCGGATCGGACTGTGGGATTACTATCAAAATACCCGCAGCGTGGAACGCATTGAACAGTTTGCCAAAATATACGCAAAGTACGATACGCTCGATTTGCATCAACATTGTTTTGTCATGCCGGTCGGCGCCGATTATTCCTATCGCAGCACTTGGGGAGCAAGCCGAGGCTGGGGCGGCTACCGGATTCACGAAGGAACGGATCTGTTCGCCGGCTATGGGGTTCCCGTGCGCAGCGCCACGTACGGCGTTGTCGAAGTCATGGGTTGGAACCCTTATGGAGGATGGCGTATCGGCATTCGCGATTTGAATAACGTGTATCATTATTACGCGCATCTTTCCGGCTTTAATAAGAAAGAAGTAAGACAGGGCGAAATCGTAGAGCCCGGCCAAGTGATCGGCTGGGTCGGCAGCTCGGGCTACGGAAAACCGGGAACGTCCGGCAAATTCCCGCCCCATTTGCACTATGGATTATACCGCGACAACGGTTTGACCGACTGGTCGTTCGATCCTTACCCGCATTTGCGCAAATGGGAACGGGAGGAACGGATGCGCCGCCGCAAGTAGCCCGCTGCACGAAACCGGCCCGCTCTGGTTACATTTACGGGTGCGGTCCGGACTAGCCGTTACCGGTGGCTCACTGCGAGTAAGGCGGCGGCCCACCCACACTATAGCTCGATGGTCTTCCATTAACGCCTTATGGTTTTTGCGCGTTTGCCGCCGGCGGAGCCGCATCCATCTTGGGCAGAGCGATGTTCGGCGGAGGCGTATTCGGCCCGACCGGATTGCCTTTGCCGTCAAAATAATACGTCGGCACATCCCCGACGACGAGCGAATACGAAATCGGCAGCTCCGTTTCCACGAGTTCGGGATCGGTATTGAACGGGATAATGACGGATATTTCCACGCTCACGCGGACGTATACTTCGACAACGACCATATTGATTCCGGCATTTTGGTATCGGGTATTCAAATCGACTTTGACGGAACCGGCCGGAACGAGCCGGATCGGAATATCCGGACCGAAAGAAGCCAGCAACGGACTGTTCATCGCCTGCCCGAGAGGAATACGCTCCGGTATCGATTGCAAACGGTCCAGCTGTTTTTTTACAATTTGAACCGTGTCCCCTGAAATTTTCATATGTTCCGCAGGATTGAGCGTGAAACCGTTCACCTTGCCATTGCGGTCGGTACGCCAATCGATCAGCTTCTCCAAATTTGTATTTTGCGCAATGCGATCGGACACCGCCGCATTGATCGATTCCGTTGCAATCTGTTTCATTCGGACTTTGGCCAATTGGGTCAGCGGCGTCTTCAAATTTCGATCAATATACATGTACGATTGCAAAATAAACAGAAGTACAATGATCAGAGCGATCAGAATGGTACGCTTCAGCTTGCTTTTGCTTGTCGGGCTGCTTTTCCACCTCCGTTTAAGCACCAAGCCCCTCCCCTCCGTCCCGTTCGGACCTGCTTTCCTTACAGCATATGCGGCTTGGCCGAACATCATCACCATTTAAGGAACGGGAAGCATCGCTGTCCAACCAGCGGTGTCGTGTGAGAAAAGCAAGAGCCAATCGATTCTGCTTCGAACCGTTAACGCCTGCGCGTACATACGAACGAAAAAGCTGTCCCTCCGCCTTTTTCACGGCGCGCTGAGGGACAGCCTCTTTGACTTACACTTATAGCATGATCTTGATTCCTTTCTTGGCGCTTTCGATAGCCCCGAATACCATCGCCATGCTGTGGATGTTATCCGAGCATACCGTCTCGGCATCCCGGCCCTGTTCCCGCGCGGCGAACATCTCGTCCAAGCAGCCGTTATGCCCTTCCCGTCCTTGCCATGTCGCGGGAACCTCGACTTGTTTCAACTGCCTATGAAAAGCCGGCTCCTTCGTCTCGTCGACGACTTCGCAGATCGGGTCGGCTCCGCCGGCCCATACCGCCGTGCCCTTGCTCCCAATCACTCTCCAGTCCGCTTCCCAAGGCGTATGGAACCCTTCGGAGCACCAGGAGCCCCGGTAGCAAAAGACCGAGCCGTCGCTCATCTCGAAGATGCAGATCGCCGAGGCATTGCCCTTGTACCAGGAACCCGGCGGGTTAAATTCATGACAGTATACCGATACCGGGTCTGCCCCGATAATAAACCGCGCCTGATCGAACGTATGGATCGCCATATCGAGAATGAGCGGACTGTCCATCAAATCGCGAAATCCGCCGAAATGCGCCCCGATGAAAAAATCGGCGTGAACCGTTCCAACCGTTCCGATGATTCCTTCCGCAACAACGCTGCGCAGCGCGCGTATTTTCGGAAGATACCTCCGGTTCTGCATAACGGCGAACTGCCGCCCGGACTGCTGCGCGAGCGTCACCAGTTCCCGCGCTTCTTCCATGCTTGCGGCCATTGGCTTCTCGCCGAACACGTCACACCCGCGAGACAGCGCCGTAGTCACGACCTGCTTGTGGCTTTCCGGAATCGTAACATCGAATACGAGATTCGCTCCGGTCTGCGATAACGCCTGCCCCAAATCCGTAAACAGCGGCACATTCAGACCAAACCGCTCCGCCATCACCTTCGCGCTTTCCTCCCGAATGTCGACCAATCCGACGATTTCGGCGTTGTCTCGCTTGACGGCATAGTCTACCCATGTTCTGGCCATTCCACCGCAGCCGGCTATGACAATGTTATGCGTTTTCATTTTATCATTCTCCCTCCCAAGGAAACTCGCTTTTTGCGCCGGTCGTCAAGCACAAAATCCGCACAGCACCGACACAATCGATCGCTTACGAGGACGGGCTGCCGTCAATTCTCGACACGCCAAGGGCCAGGTGCTCCCAAAGCAGCTGCTCCAGCATATCCCCTTCTGTCTCATTGCAATGAATAATGAGCACGGTTTCCGCCGAAATCGGCTTCGATTGGAAGTTTTTTCGTTTCAGCCAAATCCATTTGGACGTGTATCCGACCAATATCCCCGTCACGGCCCCGATAATCCCCCAAATGATCGGCCCCCAAGCCAGTTCAAATCCATAGACCGTGCCGAGCAGCATGAAGCAAGTGCCGAGAATCGCCGCAAGGTCGATCATGCTGACGCCGTCCGCCCGATGAAGCGAATCGTACATCGCACGCGGTTTTTTTCGTTTCTCCAGCGGAACGGCCATTATGTTTTTGTTCGAAATCCCTTTTTGCTCGATCGCGGTAATGACCAGTTCCAAATAAATAGACTGCTCGAAGGTCGAAACGATATACACCGGGTTCACTCCATACTATATTGGCATTTCGAATTGCTTAGACTGGTAGTTGCTCTTCAAATAATTGATTTGCTCCATTTCGAACAGCTTGTTGTATTCCACGGCCGATACATAAGCGTCATAACCTACGAAGCAAAAAATCGACGGCAAATACAGCACCCACTGCATGTCCATGGCTTCTTTCGCCCCGGCAAAATCGCCCATCATCGTCATTTGGATCCCTACCGGAATGTGCGAAAAGTACATAATGACAATCGTCCAGCCGAACAGAAAAAAACCGGCGAGCACCTTTTGGAGATACAAGTGGCCTAAACCCGGTACCAGCAAAGACCATGCAACAGCCGCAATCGGCTCCCGTTTATCCAAATAGTTAATGTCCCAAGCCGATATCGTAATCGGAGACATCGGCGCATTCTCCCGTTCCGCGAGCAAATACTGCTTGTTCAAATCGACGGAGGAGCGGTAACTGTCCCAGATCGAATACATATAGATGCCGACATAAATAATGAGCCAACGCTCGTCGACTACCTCTTTGGCTTTGTCAAAATGACCAAGCAGCGAGTACAAAATGCATGAATTCACTCTGGCGTGATGATTGATAAACACTTCCCAGGATATCAATATAAATGCTTTTGCATATCGGTGCTGCAGCAGGTTGCCGAAGCCAGGGAAAGAAAAGGCGAAAAACGCAACGACCCACGGATTCCGCAGGTGGATTTGCGTCGTATTGAACGTCGACAAATACGCTCGGACCCGTCGGGCCGGTGTGGATTGATTCATAGATGATCCCTCATCTGCGACTTGGAATTCCCTTACACCAATATGTTAACATTTTTGTCAAATTTTTATACCGATTTTTGCGATGCTTTCAACAGTCGCGCGACATTGCGGGTGCATTCGTACAGATTGAACTCGGCGTGCTCCAAGCAATCGCGCAGCGATGCAGGCCCGCGCACAATCGAGAAGCAGCCCGCAAAATGGTCATTGAGCCGCTCGCTCTCATCCCCAAGGCTCCCGGAAATCAAGATGGCTTGCTTCCCCGCCGCCTTCGCCGTCTGCGCCACATGGAGCGGAAGCTTGCCGAACAACGTTTGCCCGTCGCTGCGCCCCTCTCCTGTGATCACCCAGTCGGCCTCGGCGATATACCGCTGCAGCGAGGTCATCTCCTCGACCACCTGTGCACCGGGCACGATCGCGGCTCCCAAGGCGATCAAGGCGAAGCCGAGGCCGCCCGCCGCACCCGCACCGGCTCGATCTCTCAGGCCGGGGCCGGCGGTGGCTTCCACCAAATCCGCGTAGGCAGCTAGCGCTTGATCGAGTGACGCCACCTGCTCCGGCGTAGCCCCTTTTTGCGGGCCGAATACGTAGGACGCGCCCTGCGGCCCAAGCAGCGGGTTCGTCACATCGCAAGCGATCGTCAGCCGGCACTCCTTGAGCCGCGGGTCCAGTCCGCTCCAATCCACCCCGGTAAGCTCGGCCAACTCGCGTCCGAAGCCCGTCGCCGTTCGCCCGCTGCGGCATGTAAATCGCAAGCCAAGCGCGCTGAGCATGCCAAGCCCGCCGTCATTCGTCGCACTGCCGCCAAGGCCGATGACAAAACGCCGCAAGCCCTGGTCGAGCATGAACCGTATCGCATCGCCCAGTCCGCGGGAAGTCGTATTCATCGGATTTCTCTGCTGCGCATCCACCATCGGCAATCCGAAAATATTAGCCACCTCAATGATGACCGAAGCTTCCGAATGTCCGCCGATGACGCCAACGTACGTATCGACCGGCTCCCCCAATGCCCCTGTAGCTTGAACCGGGACGGTTTGCCCGCCAGCCGCTTGTACGAGCGCGTCGACGGTCCCTTCCCCTCCGTCCGCCATCGGAATGATGCGCACATCCGCTTGCGGCATTTCCTCCAGCAGCGCTCTCGCCATCGTTTCGCCGACTTTGGAAGCGGTCAAGCTTCCTTTATACGAGTCCGGCGCGATTACAAATTTCATTGCGGCCACTCCCCCAACCCAATATTTTACTGTTTCATCATATAATAAATTGGGATTGGAATACATAGGGTTTGCCTGCGATTGGAAAACTATCCGGGTCTTGTGATTTCAGAAGGGCTCGATGCCCTGGGAGGAGTTGGCCATGGAAAATACGTATGAGGATATGATCCTGCCCGTGACGACGATCACTAGCGGAGACGGTTTGGAAACAGCCTCCGATCTGTACTGTCTTCCGATTCAAATCGTGAATGTCTGTTTTGCGGGGGATCCGGAAGGCGATTGGGTGTTGGTTGATGCCGGAATGCCAAGGTCGGCGGATACCATGCTTCGCGTGGCGGAAGAACGCTTCCACGGCTCGAAACCGCAGGCGATTGTTCTCACGCACGGCCACTTCGATCATGTCGGCGCCATTGTCGATCTGGTCCAGTACTGGAATGTTCCGGTGTATGCGCACGAGCTTGAACTCCCCTATTTGACCGGACGTGCAGATTACCCTCCGGCCGATCCAACCGTGGACGGCGGTCTTGTCACGGAAATGTCCCCGCTGTTCCCGAACGACGGAATTGACCTCTCCGGTCACATCAGGTCGCTCCCCGCGGACGGCAGCGTCCCGTCCATGCCCGGTTGGCGCTGGGTTCATACACCGGGTCATACCCCGGGTCACGTATCGTTGTTCCGGGATCGCGATCGCGCCCTTATTGCGGGCGACGCGTTCGTCACGGTCAAGCAGGAGTCGCTCTATAAAGTAATTATGCAGGAGACGGAATTCAGCGGCCCGCCGAAATATTTTACGACGGACTGGGGATTGGCCGAGGAATCGGTGAAGAAACTGGAAGCTTTGAAGCCGGCCGTTGCCGTTACCGGTCATGGGCGACCGGTATCCGGCGATGTACTGGCTGAGGGACTGCGCCTACTTGCGAACGACTTTAAGCGGATCGCCGTGCCGCAGCAGGGCCGCTACGTTCACTGAACGACCTCGGCTACTCAAGGATGGCCGGGCTGGCGCACGGCTCGGCTGCGTACGCGCTGCACGTGCAAAAGCCGCATGAATAAGCCGACCGCTCCGGAAGCTAGACCGGCAATAAGTCCGACCCAGTAGCCGAATGCTCCCATGGAAGTGTAATGAGCGAGCACGTATCCGATCGGCAGTCCCAGCACCCAATAGGAAATGAGCGCGACGATCAACGTAATATTGACATCCTTGTACCCGCGCAGCGCGCCTTGAATCGGGGCCGCGATGGCATCGGACAGCTGAAAGAAAATGGCGTACATCAAAAACTGCTGCGCCAAAACGGCCACCGCCGCTTCTTTCGTGTAAATCGAGGCAATTTGCTCGTTCAATACGAGCAGCAATAAAGCGCACAGCAAAGACAACCCGATGGCGAAACCGATGCCCAAATAGCCGTACTGCCGCGCGTCCCGGTACCTCGCCGCTCCCGCTTCGAAGCTGACCAGTATCGTCAGCGCCATCGAGATGCTGAGCGGGATCATGTACAGAAACGAAGCGAAGTTGAGCGCGGCCTGATGCGCGGCAATAGTAATGGTGTCATATTCGCTCATCAGCAGCGTCACGGCGGCAAAGATGCTCGTCTCGAAAAAAATCGCAAACCCGATCGGTACGCCGATCTGCAGCTGTTCCTTCCAAGCTTTAAACGATAAGCCGAACCATTTGTTTGTAATCCGGTATGAGGCAAACGGCTGTTTGCGGATCATGACGAAAAAAGCGATGGCGCAAATGCACCAATACGTGATCGCCGAAGCGACGCCGGCCCCGATGCCCCCGAGTCGGGGAAAGCCCATGTTGCCGAAGATGAACAAATAATTCAGCAAAACGTTGATGGGCAGCGACAACAGCGTAATCGCCATCGTCATCCGGGTTTGCCCGAGCGCATCCATGAAGCTGCGAAGCACGGTGTAAATAAAGAGCGGTATCGTTCCGGCAGAAATCGCGATCAAAAATCCGCGAGCCGTGCTGCGAACCGCCGGTTCCAAGTTCATCGCCTGCAGCATCGGATTTAGCGCGAATGCGCCGCAGGCAATGACGGCAAGCGCGAGCGCCGCAGCCAAATAGATGCCCTGGATGACGGTAAACGGCACTTTCTCGTTGCGTCCTGCGCCGACCAGCTGCGCAACGATCGGCGTGATCGCAAACATAATGCCGTTCAATCCGGTTTGTACGGGTACCCATATGCTGGAGCCGATGGCAACCCCGGCCAGGTCGACCGCTCCGGCATGGCCGGACATGAAGGTGTCAAAGAAGGTCATAGCGAACATCGTCAGCTGCGTAATCATAATTGGCAGCAAAATGACAATAAATTGACGTGTTTTTTGCAGTAAAGAGTGAGTCTGGATCATTACCTTGCAGTTCCTTTGTTTGAATTCGTTCATAGTATATCCGGAATCGTTCACGGGCTAAATGATAAACGTTATTACATATTAACAGAAATAATCCCGATGCGTAAGAACATCGGGATTGTTTTCCATCTATTTACTTGAGGATATCGACTTTATTCCGACAGCTTCTTGCGCAGCTCCGCAATTTCCGCCCGGCGCTGTCCGCTCTTCCGCGCGGAAGCGGCTTCGATGACAGGCGCGGCTTCCCCGGCTTCCGTCATGCGCCGAATGAGACGGTGCTTCAATTCGTCCGCAACGCCCCGGAACGACTCGATGCCGGCCAAGTTGTTCAATTCGTACGGGTCGGCCTTCAGATCGTACAGAAACTCTTCTACGTAACGATCGGAACCGGCATCTTTTCCGCCCTTCTTATCCGGCGCCGAGACGCTGTACTTCCACCGGGAAGTGCGGATCGCGCGTCCCACCTGCGTTTCGCTGATCTGAACGAATACTTCCTCCGGCCAATCCGCCCGATTCCCCTGCACCAAAGGGACGATCGATCGTCCCTGCATTTCCGGCGGAACCGGAATGCCGGCGGCGTCCAGCAGCGTCGGCGGAATGTCAATCAGGCTAACAAGCTCGTTGATCCGCCCCCGCCAATCGAAACCGGGTCCGCGAACCGCCGTCGGCACGCGAATCGAGCTGTCATGGCAGGAGCGCTTGTACTCGTTGTTGCGCGTTTTGAAATGGCAAGCGTGATCCGACGTGAACAGCACGATGGTGTTATCCAGCAAGTTCAAGCTCTTCAGCGCGTCGAACAATCGGCCGAGCGCTTCGTCGAGCCGCTTCACCATCCCGTAATAGCCGCCCAAATGCTGAGGGGCGGTGCCGACAAGCGCCGTCAAATCCGGCGGCGACCATCGTCCGGTATACATTTCCTCGTAACCGTCCGGTCCCGGGTAATCGTCGCGGTGGTTTTGATGATGCGGCTCGATATACGACAGGAACAAGAAGAACGGGTCTTGCTGGTGCTGATCGATGTAGCGGATCGCGGCATCCGTCTGCGCGTCCACCCGGTAGCCGGGCAGCTTCACTTCCCGGCCGTCATTATCGTACAGCACCGTATCGTACGCGTCGGACGAAAATTCGAGCAGATTGGCCGCAAGCCAATATTCGTAGCCGCCGCGCTGCTCCTCCGGCACGGGCTCGTCGGAAGCCAAATGCCATTTGCCGATATAGCCTGTCGAATACCCGCTTTCCTTGAAGTAATGGGCCAGCGTCTTCTGCTGCCCGAGCGGAATGCCGTTGCGCCAACAGCCGGACGTTGTCGCGTAAAGTCCGGTTTGCAGGCACGAGCGCGCCGGCCCGCACACCGGCTGGCAGGTGAAGGAATGGTACAGATGCGTTCCCTGCAGCGCCATCCGGTCGAAATTCGGCGTCAACTGCAGCGGATTGCCGTGGACTCCCGTCGTATCCCAGCGCTGCTGATCCGTAAAAAATACGATAACATTCGGTCGTTTCGTTTCTGGATTCACCGTTCCAGTCCTCCCGGTTTGAGCGCGCCATCATTCGGTCGGGATGGTGCACGCCGCTTTATTTTTTGTCAGCCAGCTTTAATTCCGCAATGCCCTTGCTCGCTTCCTCTTCCGCTTCCCTGAGCGCCGTGTTCACGTCCGCTTTCCCCGCATTGACCTTCGACAAAGCGTTGTTCACCGCTTTCTCCGCAGCGGCGTCGTATTTCGTCTGCTGGGCGTTCGGCGCATACTTGTTTTTGAAGATCGCCTGCACGTTTTTCCCCTGCAAGCTCTTGAGATCTTGACCGAACAACGACTTGTATTTCTCGGCTTTTAGCGACGAAACCCTGGCCTTTCGGGCTACCTGCGTCTGTACTTCGTCGTTGGTGGTCAGGAACGTAATGACGTTGAACGCATCCTCCGGATGCTTCGCCGTGGAAGAAATCGAAAGAATATGCGATTCGGTCTCCATCCCTTGCACTTTGGCGTCCTTGCGTACCGGGAACGTCGCCATATCCCATTTGAAGCTTTGCCCGCTCAGTTCCAGCTCTTCCAGCTCGCCGATCCGGGCTCCGTACGAAGTATACATTGCCATGGTCCGGTCCTTTACGAACCCGTCCCTGCCGCCCTTCGCCTGTTTGTTATCCGGCAGCTTGTTCAGCGTTTGATGATACTGCATCAGCCATTTCCAATCGTCGGTTGCGATTACCGGCTTTTCCGTCTTGGGGTCGACCAGCGGCATTCGCAGGGAAATCGCGTCTCTCGTAATGCCCGAAGTACCCAGCGCGCGAACGGACGGTTCCTTCTCGGCCACTTTTCTGGCAAGCTCAAGAATGTCCTCCCAGGCAAGTCCTTCGGCCGGATAAGGGATGCCGGCACGGTCGAAAATGTCTTTGTTGTAGAACAATGCACCGTAATTGATAGAAAATGGAAGGGCGTACATTTGTCCATTATCAGACAAACTTTTAATTTGGTCAATTGCCCTTTTCTCGTATTGATTCATATCCAGCTTCGATTTATTGATCATCTCTTGAAGATCCTTCATCAGGTTCAGTTCAAGAAATCCGCCTACCGTGATGGATGAGGTGAAGATCATGTCCGGAAATTCGCCGGCCGTTATGAGCTGATCCCGTTTGGCCTGTCCCTCCCGGATCAGCTCCATGGTAATGTGGGGAAACTTTTTCTTTACCGGGTCCGCTATCAGTTCTTTGAATTCCGTATCGGAGATGCTTCCCCCCGCTTGAAACACCTGAAGCGTAATCTGCTTCGCGTTCTCAGCCGGCTTCCCGGGCTGCTGCTCTCCCTGTGGCGCTCCCGTATTCCCGCCTGACGAACAACCGGAAATGAGCAGACAGCCGAGCGAAAATAAGACGGCCTTTCTTCTCATGAGCATAGTCGATCCCTCCTCCATTCGCACAATTCGCATTTATTTTTTGCCGGCAGTTGCTTTCATCTTTTTCCATTCCTCGTTCGCCTGCTGCTCAATGATGTCGCCGCCCTGCTGATAATACAGCTTCACAAATTCATCCCAACGGTCAACGGAATATTGTCCGGTCACAATTTTAGAGAAATACTGTCCCCACAGGTCCTCATCCAGGTCGGCATAATCCAGCTCGGCGGGCACTTTTTTCCACAATGCGTTGGAGATCGTATGCCGTGCCGCTTCCACCAGATCTTGCTTTACCTCATCGCTCGCCCAGCGCACGTCGATATCGTTCAGAAAACGGATCGGGTTCGAAAATCCTCTACGGTAAAGCTGAGCATATTCTGAGTGGAGCACGATCCGGTTGGCCGCTTGCTCATAGCTGTAATCTTCGCCTTCCACTCCGTAGTGGATCAGGTTAAAGCCCCCGTTCTCGTTTTGCATCCAGTCCAGCATCCGGAACAGCTTTTCGGGCTGCTTCACATTCGCGGATACGGCGCGCAAGCTCCCGAACGGAGAACTCTCGGGGAAGCCGCTCTTGCCATCGGGGCCCTTGACGTTCGTAAAAAAGCGCAGCTTGGCTCCGGGATTCGCTTTGTGCAGCGCGGCGATGGTCGAGCTGTTCGGATCGACTTCGAGCGGCGCGTTTTGAAACATGCCGTATTGGGAACGGATGATGTTTTCGTTCCGCCGTTTCGTTTCCGTTACGAGAAAATGCGGATCGATCAGACCTTCCTTATACCACGACTGCAGCACGGCTAGCGCTTCCTTAGCTTCCGGCAGTACATACCCTTTCTTAATCATGCCGCCGCGTTCATGCCAAAAATCGGGATGGATGCCGAAAGCGCCGAAAATACCGGCAAACTGATGATCTTTCGCAGCCCCATATCCATACGTATCGTTGATGCCGTTCCCGTCCGGATCGCCGTAAGTAAACGCTCTCAACACCTCGTGCATTTCGTCCAGGTTGCGCGGCGCCTTCAGCCCCAGCCGGTCCAGCCAGTCTTGGCGGACAATAAAGCCGGCCCGGCTTTCCGAATTGTACGGTTCCGGCCGGTTTCCCGTCGGAATCGCGTAAATATAGCCGTTTACCGTAACGTAATCGAATTTGTCGTCCCGGATCATCCCGCTCACATGCGGAGATTTCGCAAGCCAGTCGTTAAGCGGCAGCAGCTTCCCCTCGTTTACGAGCCGCATGAAGGTCGGATAATCGACTTGAAACAAATCCGGCAATTCCCCCGCCGTCGCCTTTAAGTTAAGCTTGGTCATATAGTCTTGGCCGGGTGCAAATTCAATCTTGTAATCGATCCCCTTCAAGCCTTCCTTTTGCATTGCGTCCAGTATGAGCTTCTTGGCCAGACCGCCATCCGCAGGATATTCGGGTGCGCTGAATTTTTGAAAGATGCTGTACGTCGCCGTATGGTTGTCCGTTTCCTCCGCCCTGATGATTGATTCCGTTTGCGCCTCCGAAGTGCCCCCGCAGCCGGCCAGAAACGCGAGCGCCCCCGCTACAGCCAAACGCATGATGACCGTTCCCGACTTCATTGCGCTTTCCTCCCTCCTCGGGACCATGATCGTCATGCTCCCATCTTAGAAACGAACCGGATAAAAAGAAATCCCCACTATTTGATGAAAACCCGGAAAATGTGAAGTCAGCCGGCGTACATCAAATAGTGAAGATCCAAGTCAAATCGTCGGGATGACCATACTGCGGTATTTTCCCGGCGTAGTGCCCTCATATTTCTTGAAATATCGAATAAAGCTGTTCACATCGGGATAGCCGATCTGCTCGCTAATTTGCTGAAGCGTATACTCGTTCGACATCAGCAGTTCCTTGCTTTTGGCGATCCGAAATTCCGTTAAATGCTCAAGCGGTGATTTGCCGGTCTCAGCTTTAAAAAAACGGCTCAAATAACTGCTGCTGAGGCCAAGGTGCCCGGCGATATCGGAAATGGAGATGCTTCTCATATAGTTTTGCTCGATGTAATCCATCGCTTTCGATATGTAATGATGGTTCGATTTGTTATCCTGCATCGCATCGAGCGCATCAAACAGCCTCTGAATGTAGCGGAGCATCATATCGTGCAGCTGGTCGTTATTGGAGCATGCGAATATTTGCGAAACGCGAACCTGATCCTGCACCGCCTCCATCTCCAGCCCTTCTTCAAGCAGCTTGTTTTTGACGGCGCTGGTTAGCAGGATAATCATTTCATGCAGCGATTCCAGCTGGTATTTGTCGCTATAAATATAGTGTTCGAACAATTCCGCAATACAGGCAACCGCCGCTTCCCGCTGTCTGGATGCAATGCTGTACAGCAGCTGTTTTTGAATCGACATCGGATACTCGAACCTGGCATCCCTCTTCAAGTCGGCATAAAACGCGATATCCTCTTTATGAATGACAGGCTTATATGTAAACACGCGTCTAGCCTGCTCATACGATTCATGAACCTCCGAGATCGAAACGTACATATTGCCGAAGGTGAATTGAAGCGTCATTCGGAGCTCCTGCTGTACCCATCCGTGCACTTCGCGGCAGCACTCGCTCAGCTTGCTCTTCAGGCTGTCGGTCAGCTCGCGCTGCTCTACATTGAGAATAAAGCCTAGATCGGATTGCTCGAGCACGGTTCCGGCCACGCGAAACTGCTGCTCGAATTTACTCTTGATGTAGCTGAACATGAGCAGCTTGCGATCGTAGATCGCCTCGTCCGCGCATTCATGCGGATCGAACGAAGCAATCATCACCAAATAGCACGGCAAATCGAACGTGATGCCCATATCTTTCAGCTTTTCCGTAATATTTAGCGACTGCGAATAGTTTCTGTTCAAAATATCGTAAATGAAGCGATCCTTCATGACAGGCTCGCTTCGCTTGATCGTATCCTGAAACGCCGTATTTTCGTCGATCAGGCTGGCAATCGCTTCCGTTACCCAGACCGATTCGTTGTTCGGCAGTTTTGACGGTTGTTTAAAATAGCCGGACAAGCCGGCCATAATTTTTCGCCACGGTTCGTACATGTGCGAAGAAAGCAAATAAGAAATAAGGAGGCCGGTCATCAGGATGGTCAAATCGATCGTTACGATGCCGAGCAGTTTGCTGCCGAGCTTCTGCGCGTAGATTTCGTACGGATCGAAACGAACGAGCGTCCAGTTGATGCCATCCAGCTTCGTACCATAAGTAAAGTACGTCTTGCCGCCGATTTCCGTTATGCTCTGCTCCCTGTATTCCTTGGAAGCCAGGCCGGGCCCGTCCGTCCCCGGAACGGCTCCTTCGTCCAAATTGTCGTAAACGACATGTCCTCCGGAGTCCAGAATCATAATATGTCCGCCAGCCGACTGCTCCGTGTACAGCGATTGGATCATTGCATCCTTTTTCACATTGATAACCAATTGGCCCAAGGGGTAAGAATTTAAGGGAGGAACGCCGCGCGTAAAAGTAAATACTTGCGCCGGACTAACGCCAGAGGAATCCTGCAATATGCGAAGTTTATCGCCCGACAATCGGCCGTCGCTGGCCGTCAGCCGGTCAAGCAGCGCCTTGTCGTAAAAGTCGGCGCGTTTGAAGAGGCCTTCATTCGTGGTCAATACCGTATCGCTGACCTTCATGTACAAATACATGGAGTAAAACATGTCGCTCGTCGTCATCTGGTTTCGGAGATGCTTGTTGACCAAATTCGCTTCATATAGATTGAGCTCGGGCTGAGTAATCATCGTGTTGATGTCGCTGGACAATGAAAGCTGGAGAGATAGCGCATGAATACTGTCGACCAGCACTTCCATTTGCTTGGACATATACTGCAGGCTTTCCTTCTGGGCGCTGCGGTAGCTTTCCTTGAGCTCTGTCGAAAACGTATAAAAGTTGTACGAGCTGATAATAATCGTCGGGATTAAAATGGCGACAAGGTAGGAGATAAACAATTTGTTGAACATCGATATATTCAACAAAGCCCGTTTCTTTTTTGCTTTCAACGCCCCCACACTCCCCACCATCCAGTCGTTCGTTAAAAAAAATGGTAACGCATTCACTCCGCTTTGTAAATATAACTTTTTGTAAAAGGATAACGCTGCTCCGAGTATAGAAAAAAGGGGTTCTCAACGCCTCGGCAGATGAGAAACCCCATATTTTACATTGATCGTTTATAGTTTAAAAGTTATGCCCTAATTGATCACGAACCAAGTAATGACGCTGGAGAAAAGCAAAGAACAGGAAGCGGAAATCATAAGCCGGTTTCTCCATCGATTACGGCTCGTAAACGGTTTGCTGTCAAAAATTTGGGAAATAACTAAAATGACGATAAACAAGCAAATAAAAACAAAGCTGAAAACCATGAAAGCGGTCCTCCTCAAATCGTCCGGCATCCGCCGGTGTTAGGAAAAAAGACAACAAAAAAAGCCACAGAGGTATAAACCCTGTGGACGTCAGTTCGTCACAAGCTTCATCATCCTCTCTCATGACATCCTTGCCGTAACGAACCGGAACGGTCCTTCGGCATAAGGCTGTCGTTCGACGCTTACGAGGTTAGCTGTCGGGTTCGGACGGTGAGAGTCGCCCTACTCACGTTGCAACTGTTACACCTAGTTCATGGTGTCAGTTGTCAACTACGTTGCAACTGTTACACCTAGTTCATGGTGTCAGTTGTCAACTACGTTGCAACTGTTACGCCTAGTTCATGGTGTCAGTTGTCAACTACGTTGCAACTGTTACGCCTAGTTCGCGGTGTCAGTTGTCAACTACGTTGCAACTATTACCACCGGTAACTGCGATGTCAGTTGTAACTTCTGAGATTCACCCCAAATGCATGCGTAAACGGCTCTCACACCGTTTGTGCATCAACTTCCACGGTTCCCCCGTTGTCCTTCGCGATACGAAGAATATTCAGCGACTAGAACATCAAATATGAAACATTACATGAGTTGTATCATACGCCTGTCGGTTGTCGATGTAAATACGAGCCGCGTCCCAAATACGGCATTTTCCGATATTGCGACCTGCCTTTTCCGGCCCAATCTATATTAATCTCTACAATCCTGACTAATTCTCCGTATTTCTTACACTTATTCAAAATGATCTGCCAGACCTTGCCGCATCTGTTCCAATAAATGTGAGACGATTATATTTGTGGTAAAATGATCCCAATACAATGGACATGCAAGGAGCCCGCTTATGATTCGTGCCTTAGCCGTTACGAAAAATCAGGAAGTAATTAAGGACATACCTTTGGAGCAGCTTTCGGAGCCCGACATTCAGTGGTACTGGGTCGATTTTCATAAACCGACGGAAACGGAAGCGCTTCTGCTGGAACAGTTCTTTCACTTTCATCCGCTGGCCGTGGAAGATTGCTTTCATTTGCTGCAGCGGCCGAAGCTGGATCATTACGAAGATGTGCACTTCTTTGTGCTGCACGCGCTCAATTCGGCAACGCTGGCCGCCGAGGAAGTCGATTTATTTTTGGGGACGAACTTTGTCGTCACGTTTCATTTTACCCACCTCGATGAGATCGAAGATGCGTGGAGCCGGATTGCCGAGCAAAAACAAGGCGCCGACAAAGGCCATTTGTATGCGGCTTATTTGGTTATGGATAAGTTGGTCGACCAATATTTTCCGAGCGTCTATCAATTGGAAGACCAGCTGAGCGATATTGAAAACAACAGCAATCAAGAAAGCATCGACGTATTGATGAACCAGATTTTTAATATTCGAACCAAACTGCTCAAGCTGAGACGAACGATTATACCGATGCGCGATCTGCTGTACCGGATCGTCAACTCGGATCGCATCGAAGGGCTGAAAGCGCAGCTGTTTTACTTCAAAGATATTTACGACCACTTGTTGAAATTATCGGAGATGATCGAATCGAACAGAGACGTAACGGCCGATATACGCGACAGCTACATTTCTTTGAATTCGAATCGGATGAATACGATCATGAAGACGTTGACCGTCATTACGACGATCTTCATGCCGCTTACGTTCATCGCCGGAATTTACGGGATGAATTTCGAGTATATGCCGGAGTTGAAATGGCATTGGGGCTATTTTATCGTTCTCGCTTTCATGTTCGGCATCGGATTCGGCATGTTTGCGTGGTTCAGCAAAAAGGGCTGGTTCCGGTAATCGGAAAAAACGCCCTCCGCCTACTTTCCTTCAAGCGGTTGTTCGGCTGCGTTCAAAGGGCCGTACTCGGCAACGACGAGCACATCCATATGTCTTGCAGCCCGTAGAACCCGCTTCACAATCGAGCCTCGGTAAAGCTCCTTCCACCACGCTTGCTTTGATTGGCCGATGATCATCTGCGTCGCTTTGTAGTGGTTCGCCTGGGATACAATGACAGCCGAAAGCTGCTTGCGGCCGGCGGCCGCGATCGTTTCGAACGTCCCGCCTAGCCGCTCCGTCAATTGTTGCAGCGACTCCAGCCGCCGCCGCGCCTCCTCGCCTAACTCTTGCCGCTCCATCCGTACGTAGGTTACGTACCACCTTGCTTTGAGTCTGTAGGCAATCCGGAAGCCTCGGCGAATCAGTCGTTCCGCTTGGGGCGTCGTATCGATACATACGTGAATGACCTCCTGCCTCCTACACGGACCGCGCAAGGAACTGCTTCGCTGCCATGATTCCAGCCGTTCATCGACGTCGTCCGCAATTTCGCGGAGCGCCAGCTCACGCAAAGCGATCAAATTGCCCGTCTTAAAAAAATGATTCAGCGCCTGATCCACTTTGTCCATGGAATAAATTCGGCCTTCTCTCATCCGCTGCTGGAGCGATTCTGGCGCAACGTCGATCAACTGCACCTCGTCCGCCAATCTCAAAATATGGTCCGGTACCGTCTCCCGGACACGGATGCCGGTGATTTGCTCCACTGCGTCGTTCAAGCTTTCCAAATGCTGCACGTTGACCGTCGTAATGACGGAAATACCGGCCGACAAAATATCCAGTATGTCCTCGTACCTTTTTTTATTTTTGCTGCCCGGCACATTCGTATGGGCCAGTTCGTCTACTAGAACGACCTCCGGATTAAGGCGAATGATTTCATGCGTATCCATCTCTTCTAGGCGGCTGCCGCGATATTCGATGACTTTGCGCGGAACGGTCTCCAAATGCCCGATTTGAGCAAGCGTTTCCTGCCGTCCATGGGTTTCGAGTAAGCCCACGCGGACGTTTATCCCCTTTTTCAACAAATCGTTGCCTTCGCGCAGCATCGTGTACGTTTTTCCGACGCCGGGCGCAGCGCCGATATACACTTTGAAATGGCCTCGTTTGATTCGCCGAATTTTGCTCTCCACCTCCTGCGAGCTGAGACGGCGAAACAACTCGGCTTCTTCCTCCGGCTTCTCCAGCTTGGCCGGCAGTATTCTTTCTCCTTCATGCGCCGCCCGGTCGGCAACGATGAAGACGTCGATATTTTTCGTCAGCCGGAGCATGTCATGGACGATAGAGCCCTGCCAAAATTCCTGCCACTTCGTTTGCTTGGAATGGCCCATCACGATCCGGGTAACGCCATGCTCCAAGGCATACGTTACCAAAACGCCAGGCAGCGACCTACGGGATTGGAGCGGCAGCTCTTCGAACCCGCCTCCCACTTTTTCCACCAATTTGATGATCGAGCCGCGAAAAGCGGCCGCTTCCTTCGTAAGCTGTTTTTTCTCTTGAACAAAGGCAACCACGATTAATTCGCCATTCAACCGTTTGGCGATTTGTTGGCCTCTGCGGACATAGATGGAGCCGTTCCAATGGTACTGCGTGGAAACGAGGATGCGCTCGGCGGCGCCGGAAGGACCGATCATCCCCAGCCCTTCCCTGTATTTTTCCAGCGATTCGTTTACTCCCTCCGCCATCAAACGCAGAGACAGTTCCCGGAGAACGGCCAAATGGCCGGGTTTAAACAAGCTTCCTTGCCCCAGCTTCAGGTGCCCTTCCGCCGCACGGCTCAGCAGCGCTTCCGGTGTTGCGTCGATCAGCACCACCTCATCGGCCATTTCCAACGTCTCCGCTGGCACCGTTTCGTGAACCTCGACCCCGGTTAATTTTTTGGCGAGCTCCGTGACGCCTTCCAACTCGTAGACGTTCACTGTCGTAATGACGCTGATTCCGCACCCGAGAAGATAGCGGATATCCTCCGCCCGCGTGGCAAACCGGGCCCCTTCGCGGTTGCGATGCGCCAAGCCGTCGACTAACACGACTTCCGGATTGCGATCGATGAGGGCTTCCAGATTCAAGTCTTTTTTCTCGATCGCTCCTTTCATCCAATGAATGCTCGGCACGCGCTCCAAATCCCCGATTTGCCCCACGGTTTCGGGCCGCTGCATCGTGGAGACGGCGCAAATGACGACATCGATCCCTTGTGTTTTCAGAGACTGCCCTTCCCGCAGCATATGATACGTTTTCCCCGACCCGCTGACGGCGCCGATGTACACCTTCAGCCGTCCGCGATGCAGCTTGGAAATCGACAGCAGCAGCTCCTCGGGCGTTTTTCTTTTGAACGTTTCCACCCGAGCCCTCCTTTCTCGGAACACAGAAAAAGTCTGGAGAAGCCTGCGCTTCATCCCGACTTTTTCCGATAAGCCATTTTATAAGTTTATTTTTTTAGCCCGTCTAACGCCAGATTCAGCTTCAGCACATTGACCCGCGGTTCGCCGAACAGACCGAGATCGCGCCCTTCCGTATTCGCATTGATCAGCTGTTCCAACTGGCTTGAAGAGATTCCAGTCAGCTTGCTAATCCGCGGTACCTGCGCTTTGGCGGATGCCGGAGTGATGTGCGGGTCGAGGCCCGAGCCCGAGTTCGTGATCAAATCAATCGGAAGTCGGCTGACCGGCACATCCGGATTGTTCTTTTTCCATTCCTCGATCGACTCCTGCGTTCGCTTCAGCATGTCCGGATTGGACGGCGCATAGTTGTTGGTCCCGGACGCTTCCGCTTTGTAATCAATACTCGATACTCTGCCTTGAAAGTACTTCGGGTCCGTAAATTTTTGTCCGATCAGCTCCGAGCCGACGACTTCCCCTTTACTGTTCTGAATGAGGCTGCCGTTCGCCCGGCCCGGGAACAGCACCTGCGCAAGCCCTGTACAAACGAGTGGATATACAATACCGCATAGCACGATAAACACCAAACTGATCCGTATCACGATGCCGAGGGATAACCGTGCCGTTTCCATCTTCGCCGTTTTATTCATCCTTTTTCATATCCTTTCTTCTCTGTCGTTCTATATTAAATCCATAAGTGAACAAACAGGTCGATCAGCTTGATCCCGATGAACGGAACGACAACGCCGCCGAGTCCGTAGATGAAAATGTTGCGCTGCAGCAATCGGGTGGAGCTCATCGGTTTATAGGCAACACCCCTCATCGCCAGCGGAATGAGCAGCGGAATAATGATCGCGTTAAAAATGAGCGCCGACAAAATGGCCGACATCGGCGAACCGAGCCGCATGATGTTCAGAGCTTCCATCTGTGGAATAGCCAGCGTAAACATGGCCGGAATGATCGCAAAATATTTGGCTACATCGTTCGCGATACTGAATGTCGTCAGCGAACCGCGCGTCATCAGCAGCTGCTTGCCGATCGCCACGACTTCAATGATTTTCGACGGGTCGGAATCCAGATCGACCATGTTGGCCGCTTCCTTCGCCGCCACCGTCCCGCTGTTCATCGCAAGCCCTACGTCCGCTTGGGCCAGTGCCGGTGCATCGTTCGTGCCGTCTCCGGTCATCGCAACGAGTTTGCCTTCCGCCTGCTCTTTGCGGATAACCGCGATTTTATCCTCCGGCTTGCTCTCGGCTATAAAATCGTCCACACCCGCTTCACGAGCGATCGTAGCGGCCGTCAGCGGGTTGTCGCCGGTACACATAATCGTTTTGATGCCCATTTTGCGGAGCTGGTCGAAGCGCTCTTTCATCCCCGGCTTGACCGTATCTTTCAAATAAATGATTCCGAAGATCTTTCTATCCACCGCAACGGCGAGAGGCGTACCGCCTTCCTTGGCAACCGCATCGCCCTTCGCGTTCAAATCGGACGGGATGGTACCCCCTTGGGCTTCCACCCATTTTCTCACCGCATCGACCGCGCCCTTGCGCACTTTGCGGCCGTCCTTCAGATCGATGCCGCTCATGCGGGTTTCAGCCTTAAATTCAATGAACTCGCCGCCTTCGGAGACGGATGGGTCATAAGGCAGCCCCTGCTTTTTCATGAGTTCAAGCACCGAACGGCCTTCCGGCGTCTCGTCTTTGACGGAGCCGATCGCCGACCATTCGGCCACCGAGCTAACGCTCTCCGGGCCAACGGGAATGAACTCGCTGGCCATCCGGTTGCCGAAGGTGATCGTACCCGTTTTATCCAAAATCATCGTGTTGATATCACCCGCGGCTTCCACCGCTTTGCCGGACATGGCGAGCACGTTGAACTGCGTGACCCGGTCCATCCCGGCAATCCCGATCGCCGACAGCAAGCCGCCGATCGTCGTCGGGATCAAGCAGACGAGCAGCGAGATGAGCACCGGAATCGAAAGCTCGATGCCCAAATATTTTGCGATCGGGGCAAGCGTGACAACCACGATCAAAAAGATAAGCGTCAAGCTCGTAAGCAGCGTGTTCAGAGCGATTTCATTGGGCGTCTTTTGTCTGGACGCTCCCTCGACGAGCGAGATCATTCGGTCGATGAACGATTCGCCCGGATCGCTTGTAATTCTGATCGTGATTTTGTCGCTTACGACGCGGGTGCCGCCCGTAACCGAGCTGAAGTCGCCGCCGGCTTCCTTGATGACCGGAGCGGATTCCCCCGTAATCGCGGACTCGTCTACGGACGCTAATCCCTCGACCACCTCGCCGTCTCCCGGGATCATCTCGCCTTGCGACACGATGACGAGATCGCCTTTGCGCAATTCGGTCGACGGTACTTGCTTCACGCCGCCGTTTACGACTTTGTTTGCCGTAGTCTCCTTCTTCGTTTTTTTCAGAGAATCGGCCTGCGCCTTGCCCCTGCCCTCCGCCAACGCTTCGGCGAAATTGGCGAACAGCACGGTGAATAACAGAATCAGGAATACGGTAATATTAAACCCGATGCTTTCTTCTGTGCCGAAATAGCCTGGAAAAACGATCATCAGCAATACGATGAGCGTCCCGACTTCAACGACGAACATAACCGGATTTTTCATCATGGTGACCGGGCTCAGCTTGACAAAGCTATCCTTTAATGCATTTCTTACGATGTCCCCGGTTAATAATGTTTTTTTATTATTACTCATGTTTGTCGTCACCTCTTTAACGGATCGTCAAATGCTCGGCAATCGGACCAAGCACAATCGCCGGCAAGAACGTCAATGCACCGATAATCAGTACCGTACCTATAAGGATGCCGACGAACAAACCGTTATCCGTACGGAACGTACCGATCGTTTCCGGAACCCATTGCTTGCGCAGCAGCGAGCCGGCCACGGCAAGAAGCGCGACCATCGAAATATATCGGCCGAACAGCATCACGAGCCCTGTGGTTATATTCCAGAACGGCGTATTGTCTCCGAGTCCCTCGAACCCCGAACCGTTATTGGCCGCGGACGATGTGTACTCATACAGTACTTGTGAGATTCCATGGAATGTCGGGTTCGTAATCGCCGCTTTGCCGAGCTCCGTTGCGAGCGCGATCGCCGTTGGAGCAAGTATGATAAACGGATGCGTCAATATCGCTATCGCGATTAATTTCATCTCGCGGGCTTCGATCTTTCGCCCCAGAAACTCCGGCGTCCTTCCTACCATTAAACCGGCGAGGAAAACAGCCAGAATCGCGTACATCAGCATGTTCACCAGACCGACGCCCTTTCCTCCGAACACACAGTTCAGCATCATTAAAGCGAGCGGCGTAATGCCTCCGAGCGGCGTGAGCGTATCATGCATATTGTTCACCGAACCGGTCGTGGCCGATGTCGTAACGGTAGTAAATAAAACCGATTGCGGAATGCCGAATCGTACCTCTTTCCCTTCCATGCTGCCCTGTGATGCATCAATGCCCAAACGGTTCATCACCGGGTTACCTCTGGTCTCGGATACGTAAACCAAGGACAAGAACAGCAGGAACAAAATCATCATCGCGGAAAAGATAACCCAACCTTGCTTGCGGTTTTTCGCGAACAAGCCGTACGTATACGGGAGTGCGGCCGCCAGCGACCACATCGACAATATTTCGATGACATTCGTGAGCGGATTCGGATTCTCGAACGGATGGGCCGAGTTCACTCCGAAAAATCCGCCGCCGTTCGTTCCCAAGTGCTTGATGGACTCCAGAGACGCCACCGGACCGATAGCGATTTGTTGTACTTGTCCCTCCAAACCCGTAACCGTTAAGGTAGGCTGCAGCGTTTGCGGAACGTGAAGCGCCACAAGCAGAAGCGTCACCACGAGCGCCAGCGGGAAAAACACGCGCGTATGAGCTTTCACGAAATCTTCAAAGAAGTTCCCGATCGTCCGACCCTTATTTGTAATCCCTCGAACAAAAGCGATGGCAACACATAACCCGGTCGCCGCAGAAGTGAACATCATCATCATGATGACGGCCATTTGCGAGAAATACGAGAGCCCCGATTCGCCGCTGTAATGCTGCAGGTTCGTGTTGGTCATGAAGCTGATGACCGTATTGAATGAAAGCGTCTGCTCCATGTTGTCGATGCCGTTCGGATTCAGCGGCAAAAACTTTTGTACCCTCAGAATCAAATAACTGACGGCCACCAGCACGATGTTCGTTAAAATGAAGCTGAGTCCGTACGTTTTCCAGGTCATGCCCTTTCGATCCTTAAGCCCGATCAGGGCAAAAACAGGTTTCTCAATGATAGAAAAAAATTTGTCCGTCACACTCGCTTCATTCCGAAACACCTGGTATAAATAAGTGCCGAGCGGCTTAACGATCAGCATCAAAATCAGGATCACAACGGCAATTTGCAAAATGCCCACAGTGTACAGCCTCCCTAAAATTTCTCCGGATGAATGAGCGCATAGGCCAGGTAAATAAAGATAAACGCCGTAAATAAATAAACAACGATCATTTGCGCTCACCTCCCGTTTCCTCAGTCACTTTGCCGCACCAGGACAAAAAGCCGGCGAACAGAACGTAAGTCGCTGCGAGAATCAAAACCATATAGAGATCCGCCATATATACTCCTCCATCACTTCCAAGTTCTCGGTTCACCCTACAAGCGCATGGAGTAAAAACGATACTTCATCGCTGTTCGTATGAATGACGAAGCTCGCTCCAAGTCCTTTATAAATGAGCCGCGGGTGGTTCGAATGCGTGATTACATAAGTCGGTTCGCTGCTCCAAGAACTGCATATGCGAATGTAGCGGCAGCACAAAGTAAAACTGCTTTCGAACAAAAATATTTTTCCGATCGGAAAGTCGGGCAGCTGCCAGGTGCTTTCCTCGGTTGTGTCGACGAGTATAATGCGCTCAACGCCCAGCTCCTTCATTCGCGCTCGCTCCCGCTTGTTATTAGCGATCGCGGCAAAGGGGAGTCTATGCGTCATTAATAAACGGACGAAGGCTTCACCCGCTTTGTTGGGCGCAGATACCAGAATAAATCTTTGCCGGCTATCCATGTGTTCTCCTCCTTGAATGAAGAAAGAGAAGGCAACAAAAAAGAAGCCTGCGATCAGAGAAGAACTCTTCCCGCGGCTTCTGAAGGCACAGTAAAGAACATACCGTGTCCTGCTCACGACAATCGTTGCCTCTCTCTATACGCTTACGAGGTTAGCTGACGGATTCGGGCGTGAGAGTCGCCCTACTTGCGTTGCAATTGTACAGCGGAGATGTCGCTGGACAATTGTCAACAATGCTGCAACCGTTACATCGGTATTCACGATGTCGGTTGTCAACTGCAAGATTCACCCCATAAAGCCGTGACCGTATCCGACATTTGGATATGCTGCGCGACTCCGTTGGTTCCCCCGTTCCTTTTCCATTCAAGGATTCAGCGAAAAGTTGCATATGACCTATTCAATTTATTCGTCTCTGCAAATAAAACGGTAAATTTTCAATAAAATGCAGCAAAAAACCACAGAGGCATTAAGCCCTGTGGTCGCGGCAAACGATCACAAGCTTCATCATCCTCTCTCCAAAAGCAGCGCTTTTCTGTCGAATCGATCCGGATTCGAAAGACAAGCCGGCTGCCGTCTAACGCTTACGAGGTTAGCTGACGGATTCGGGCGGTGAGAGTCGCCCTACGCGAGTACGGAATTCCATGACATTCCGTCCCCGCGATTCACCCCTGGCGATGCGCGACCGGCTCTCACACCGTTCTTGCACCACCTGTTGGTTCCCCCGTTTTCCTTGGTATCAAGGAAATTCAGCGAATAAAAATGGGAAACTTTGTTTGGATTGTTTCTTGAGTCGTATCATACGCTCGAAGCAACGCGCTGTAAAGAAACGCTGCATTGCAAATCCGGCACTGGCAGGCGATAGAGCTCGAACAATCCGTATATGATCTTTCATTTTCGATATCATGCTCCGCTTTTCGCCGCTTTTCTGAGAAACCGCGATAAACGAAGAATCAAGCAGCATTTATATCGATATTAAATGCAGGCTTTGAATGAATCCGTTTCCATCCTCATATGAAGCCAAAAAACCGAAAATAACATCCGGATTCGGGTTTTACTTTGCGTATGGCTCGGAGTATGATTCATTGCAACAATATCATATTTTCCTATTCAAACGCAGAGTTCCTTTATAGGAAACGGGGGACCCAATCGAAGCCTATACTAACGCAAAGGCTTCAAGGGGTGAATCTCAGATAGTGACAACCGACATCGCTTCGCTAGATGTAACGGTTGCAACGTGAGTAGGGCACTCTCAAGCCCGAACCCGACAGCTAACCTCGTATGCGCATTGAGAGAGAACCGCACCCATGCCTTCTATTGCTATGCAAGAAGCCCGGGAGCAGAGTTTCTCTGCTCTTCGGGCTTTTTTGCGCTTTCCACCTTAAAGTTAAGGAGATTGGATACGATGTTCAACTTAACCGTTCCTTCACCCGTAATAAATGAAAATGAGCTTTTACACTATCGCATCTGCGCGATGGAGGTGTTCCGGTTCGACTGCCGCCTGATCCAGAATCAAATCCCTTTGACCGGCGGCGAATGCAACTGCGGATTGCTCAAAATATCAAGCGGCGGGGTTAGCGGTTGGGGAGAATACGTGATACCCTGCACGAGGGAAAACATAGATTTGGTCCGCTGGGCATTCGTCTTTGCGAAACTGAAAGGTCTTTCCATTGCCGATGCCATTCGCTGCGTCCAAACCAGAGACAAAGCGTGGGGGCAAGCAAGGACGAATCTCGCCGAATCGGCGCTGCTGGATTTGGCCTTCAAGCTTAGATATCCCTTCACCCTGCAAAAAGATATCGCTTCATCATTAGGGAGTTCCCTGTTGATCGACCGTTCGCAGGCGTACTTCTCTTTCTAAATGCAATGCGGTGCAGACAACATCATGACGAAACCAAGAAAAACCAAGCCGGTCTGTCGGGCCAAACTTGGCTTTCTTTGGTATGCTATTCCTCGGCGTCAAAGGCCGCGGCTACGCTTTGCGATACATGCGGGGAGCCATGCCCACTTCCCTTGCAAATAATCTGGTGAAATAAAGCGGATCCTGATAGCCGACCTCTCTGGCAATTTTCGAAATCGGCTCATTGGTGGTGCGGAGCAGCTGCTTCGCTTTATCCAGCCTTATTTTGTTAATAAATTCAAATGGCGTATAACCCGAGTACCTTTTGAACAAAATCGAGTAGTAGCTGGCCGACAGCGACGCCATGCGCGCCAATTTATCGCGTTCCAGCGACTGCTGGTAATGGTCCTGAATGTATTTCATGGAATCGGATATAAGCCGGGCCGTTTCATCTTCATCCCGCAGCTTGTGGGTCAGCGCCTCACTAAGCCACTTCATCAGCGTCAAGAACAGAAGCCTGACGGTCCATTCGGTCCCCGCGTTTTTGTCATTCCACAACTCATGCAACTGTTTGAGCCGTCGTTCCAGCTCCGCGGCGTCCGCATGAACGGAAAAAACACGCTCGAACGGCAGAGGGGCGCCTTTCTGTCCCAGTCTGGCTTGGTTCCCTTCCCATTCCATCGGGAAATACAGGAAATGCACGCTATAATACGTCAGAGGTTCCGCTTGCGAACTTGACAATATCATGTGTTCATCCGGAGCCATATGAAGAACCGTGCCCGGATTTAGTTCCCATACGGTGCCATTCAATTCATACGTGCCCTTTCCCGCAAACACGTAAACAAAGTTGTACAAACTCGTCTGTTTCAGCTCAAACCTGTACTTCCTTTGTTTCCAGAAGGGTTCCCCGCGGAGGAGCACCTCGACCATTTTCGGAAAAAATCGTTCGAAAAACGGCTCATGCACCATTCTCATCTCCCACGACGCATGATGTATATAACGTCATCATAGCACAGAACTTTGCCCCTCGGCAGAGAAGCGCCGCCCCGGCAGCTTGCAAAAATGCCGGATCATTTTGCTTTCTCGGAAGCAATCGCTTTATTGATCACTTCTTCGGCGCTTCGCAGCACCGTATTCAAATCTTTATTTTCCACAACGGCCTTCTGCAGTTCTTTCATAAACATGTTCTCGGCCTTCACGTTCGTTAATCCCGGCTTGCGGCCGGGCATGCCCGGTCCGACTTTATTGTAGGATGCCGCCTTTATATTTTTCCCCTTGTAGAGCGGGTCGTTCAGCATATACTTGTTTTTGATTTCTTCGTTTTTCAGCACCGGATATAATCCCATATCGGCCGTTAGCTTGGACTGCATCTCGTCGGAGGCTAGCCATGCAGCCACCTGGAAGGCGGCATCCTTGTTTTTGCTGCTGCTCGTGATGTACACGCTGCGGAAATCGGCCAACCGCGCGATGCCCGGCAATTCCTTGTACGTAGGCATGCTGACGATGTCCCACGCAAAGTTCCAATCCATGAAATTTCTGGAGACGAATGTCGTCATGGCGGAATTCCCTTTAATAAACTCTTTCCAATCCAAGTCTTTGTTGATCGTCGTCGAATCGAATTTCAATCCGGGCATCGTATAAAAGCGCTTCCAGTTCTCCCCAATTTTTCTCCACTTGTCCGTGTCGACCGCCGCTTTGTCTTCCGTCAAGCTCAACATCGGTTCGCCAAACGGATTTTGCGTGAAAAAGGTTTCCATCCAGCGGTCTGAAAATCCGCGATACTGAATGCCGCCCTCGGCTCTTGTCATAATTTTGGCAATCTCGTACACGTCGTCCCAGGTCATGCCGTCCTTCGGATAAGGAACGCCGAACTTGTCGAACAAATCTTTATTATAGTGCAGGAGCCCACCGTTCGTGCCGCTGAGCGGGATGCCAGCAATAATGCCTGCCGTCTCCTGCTTCATTTGTTCAAACGCAAGCGAGTCAAACCGCGAAGTATCGAATTTATACTTTTTCATCAAGTCGCTAATATCGTACAACAGGCCGCTCTTCTGCAAATCGGGAGTCGCTACGCCGCGCCCCACGAACAAATCCGGCATGCTGCCCGCTGTAACCAGCGCATCGATTGTCGGGCCTCCGGAGCCGGTGCTCGGAACCGCTTTCAACGTATAGTTGGGAAATTTCTTTTTCGCTTGTTCCGCGATGTAATCGAATTCGCTTTGCGACATCGACCACATATAGAAGCTTACTTCCGCCGACATGTTAGCCACCTTGGCGACATCCGCTTCTGCGGTTCCTGGACCGCCGGCTTGCGTCCCGCCATTCGCACATGCCGTAAGCATCAATGAACCTGCGGCGAAAATAACGATCCGTTTTTTGTTCATGCGTACCCACCCTTTTTTATAAGCGTTTTCAAAACGTTTTCCGTGTCTGCTCCTGCCACCTTAATATGGTTGCTGCATCAAAGACCTTAACGATTAGTTATTCTACAGCTAATTATAAATTGTCTATTACGGAAGTAAATGGATTACCAGTTAACGTATATGGATAATTAGTTAATCGTAAAACGGCATAAACGTTGCGCGAGCGGTTACCCTGAGAAAGGTCATATAAACTCCTAGTCTGCTCCCGGCCCGTTTACTTGGTGAAACGAAAAAAACCGGCGATACCGCTTCCGCGAAGCCGGTATGCCGGACGAAAGAAGGGCAGCCTGTGTGCATCAGACTGCCGATTGTTTTCATAGAACCCACACTTCCTTAACTGGGGGTGGTCATCAACCAGAATGACCAATCGGTTCGAGGCCGCAAGGTCGTCAAATGCCTGGAAACTGCGGCCAGCCTGGGAGAGGCGTACACCTTCTCCGCTCTTCGAGTCAGTTGAACGGCCAAGCCGTTGATCTCTTTGTCTATGTTTTGCCAAGCCCAAGGTATCTCTTCCGCCAAGTAAGGGGCCAGGAAGTTGAAACCCCGTTCAATGCCTCGACCGTCCTTGGTCTGATACCACCACAGATCGTCGCCAAGCACTTCGCCGCATCGGGCGAGCGCAACAAAGGCGCTTAATCCGTAAAGGGAATAAAAGAGGGCCCGGTTCCGCTTCAGCTCGCGGTGAAGTCCTCCATCCGGCGTGAATTGCACGTCGACTTGCCATTTGGCGCGGTCCATCATTTGTCTGGCCCGCTCCAGATTTCCGCCGTATAGGGAGAAAGCCGCCACTTGTGCCGCATACCAAGAGCCGTGATTATCGGTAGCGCGATACTCTTCCTTTCCTGCGGGGCTCTCGAGCAGCCAGTCGGTGTAAGCGGTAAACCATCTCTTTAGCGCCTCGTTATCGGCGGCGGTCCAGCTTGTCGATGACGTCAACAAATTGACGGAGTCCAGCAGCCCGATCAATTGCACGCCTTCAATAATGCCGATAGCCATCCCATCGTTAACCCCAGGCAGCGAGGAAGCGTAGTTGAAGTTGGGATTCATCCGGGTTTCGGGATTCAAAAACCATACGCGCAGCAATTCGGCCGCTTTTGCGGCGTACGCTTCCGAGCCGGAATAAAAATAAGCCATCGCGAGCGTGTTCACCCGGATGCGCATATTGAAATACGGACCCAAGTCATACTTGTCGCTGGATGCTTCCGGATTCGTGTACCCGTCCCGCCGGATGAAAGGCATCCCGCCCGGCGTTTCCGGATTGGGCCAAGCATACTTGCCGATCGCGAAAAAATCGTGTTTATCCCCGGACGGAGGGATATGGGCTTTCCCCATTACAGAGCGTGCAGGCTTTTTGAGATACGAGGTTGCCTCGTTAAGCAATGCGGAATAAGCCGGAAACACGCTCGAATCATTCGCTTTCACCTTATCGCGAATGCTGGAAATTTCTTTATAGTCGAGATGGATTAACGTAGGTACCGTCGCTTGTGTCATTGCCGTTGTTTCCTCCTGTTTGCGTGGTGGTTTCAGTTCCCCGCCGCAGCCTGTCGTCATACATATGGCTATCGCGATCAAAACAGGCCTAGCGCATGTTCTCATGAACATTGTGAAAAAACTCCTTCAACCAGGGTTCCATGAAAGCCCTTGTTTTCCTAATTGTACTGCAATTTGGTGCATGGTAAATGGAGAATAAGGGGAGGTTTATGGACAAATGGTCTGAATAAAGATAACTTCGGAACAACGTGCAAAAGACGCCTTCATCCCACTTGCTCGTGGTTATGAAGGCGTTCCTTTGCATCACGAGAGCCGTTGCGGGCTTACTCCGCCGCAGGCTTCAAAGCAATGACGGTGACCGAATAAGGGTCAAGCGTCAAGCTGGCCGCTCCCGCTTCGTACTGGACCGGATTCGTCTGCGCCAGAACGGGTTTCGTATCGGTCGCTCCCGTTCCTTTCAGCACCCATGTTTCGTTGTCGGCGCCGGCCAGGTAGTTCTGCACGTTCAGATGAACCGGCACCGGATCGGCGTTCGAGTTGATGAAATAAACGGATAGCTTCCCTGTGGTAGGCGAATAGCTGGCGAAGGCGGAAATGTCGGTGGCCCCGGCCGCCGACACAATCTGATCCTGCAAAAACTTGTTCCATACTTGAATCGCTTGTCCCATCGGGAGCAGGTTGCCATCTTCGTCGATGGCCGATCGTTCATCCCGCGGATTGTTGTTGAGCCCTTTGCGGGTAACCCAGAAATGGACATAATCGACTTTGTCGTACTGTAAAAGTTTCCCGATCTTCGTGGCGAACAGCGCGGCGCGGCTCATATTGTTCGGCATCTGGGCACCGGAAGAATAAGTGCTCGTCTCGGTTATCGCGATCCGAATCCGGTTTCTGTCTTCCGGCTTGAAGTACGTATTGATATGGTTCACGATCGTATTCAGCGGGCTTACATTCGCGCTTCCGTACAAATGTACAATGACGAAATCGGCGTTCGCCGAAACAGCAGGCATGACCGTGCTGTTCCACGCAAACGAGTCGTACACGGGAACGCCTACATGAATGGCAGGGTCGACCGCCTTCATCGCTGCGGCAAATTCGTTGAATACGGCTGCGTACTCCTGAGGGCTCCAAATGTAGCCGGATTGCGACGTGTAGAACGGTTCGTTGCCGATTTCCCAATATTTCACATTCCAGCCGTTTATGACATTGGCATACCGCACCCATTCGACGGCCGCCTCCTTCAGCTGCTCCTTCGTCTTCCACCAGTCCGCATCGGTCGCTTTCATCGCGTCGAGTCCGACAATGACGAACGGCTCCGTGCCGGTTTCGTTCACAACACCCATAAACTCATTGAAATCCTGCGTTTCCTTATATGTTCCGTCCGGGTTGATTAGCGCTTGCTCGGGGCCGCTCAAGGGATGGCCGGTAGAGTAATAATACGAAAGCTGCGGCTGAAGCACGCTGTTTGCTGTTGTCGGATAAGGGGCTCCCGTCCATAAGTATCGATCCCCCGCCTCGCCTTCACCGAATCGAACCGTTCCCGCTCCGAGCGCTTGCAGCGACTCGGCGAGCGTCTTTTGCCTGTTCGGATGATGAATGTCGGAGTCGAACAGATGGTTGGAAACGACGCCGAGAGGCGAATGGTACACGTTGTTCAGAACGGAATAAACGTCGACGGTCACGTTCTGATCCGAAGGGGTACCCGAGTCATGCTCGTCGGGAATTGCCGTCACTTTCACGTGATCGATGCCGATGGCCCCCCGCCCGGCGGATATCGAGATAAAACGGAGCGAAGCGACAGTGCCCGCTTCCGCTACCTGGAAGCCTTCGTAATCGACCGTTCCGAGCAGCGTCGTGCCGGTTGGGTCATACGTATAGCCCTTCACTTTCTTCTGGGTGAAATCAACCTCCAGCTTGACTTTGTACCAGCTGCCATCCACGTAGGAGTTAGCCGGCATCATGTTGGTGGAAATGTTTTGACCCGCTGCGTTTTTCTGAAGCATCTTGTACACATAGCCGTTCGCAGCCGTACTATTTTGAACCTGGGCAATGTTCTCGTTCTGCTCGCTGAGTAGTGTCGCGCCGAAATAATCGTGCTTGTAGTTCGGATCCGCGTCCGCTTCCGTCATCATGTCGAATTCGAGATAAGCAAACCCGCTTTTCAGTTTGGGGAAATTCACTTTCGCATAAGCGGAGCTCGTCCCCGAGTCGGTAATGCGAAGGTACTTGTTGCCCGAGCTTGACGGATGCGTCTCGATGGTCACGCTCGTAGTCGCCGGGGCGCTGAACTGCCACCATACCGGCAGCGTGGACGAGGTCGGCATTTCGCTGCGGCTCGCATACGCATCGAAATGGTCTTCGTAAACGAGTTGCTCGCTCCCTTCATCCGCATGAACCGGAGCGGGCCCATGGCCGATCGCCGATCCGAGCATCAGGAAAGCGAGCATTACTCTCACAACGGTACTTTTTGCTGCGTTGCGCATCTTAATCCTCCTTCGTGTTGGAGTAGACGGGAAATCGCCCAACGGTTGAAAGCCCTTTCAAAACAAATGTATCCATTATGCCGCTGCATGTACATAGACAAGAAATGAATAAATATGGACGTTTGTGGGATCTTCATACCGGGCTTCCTTCAGCCTGGCGGACGAATCGGGCCATGACCGATCATGGCATGCATAATCGGTCATGGCGTTGCCGCCGTCGTCTCGCCGGGAACAAAGTCGCCTCTTAGCCGAATATGCTCGTAAGGCATGTGCGGGTTGGCGATCCGCCAAAGCATGCGGTCGGCCGCCCGGTAGCCGGTCTCCCGGATCAGCAGCTGCGGGCGCGAGCAAGCAGGCCGGTTGTCCGACGACTCGTTCATAAAAGCGACCAATGAACAGTCATTTGGGATGTCGACGGCTATCTCCCGCAGTTTGCCGTATACCGCCTCCGTTTCTTCATCCAGTCCGCATATGATCGCGGTCGGCTTATAGCGGTCATACAAGCGTACGAACTCGTCCAGCCACCGTTCGCCGATGTCACGCACGGTGCAGTGCCGCTGTGCATCGACGGACGCACCCCCCGCCGCCATCGCTTCCGCGAATGCTTGCCAGCGCAAGGCGAATCCCCTTTGTCCGCTCGCATCACCTACATACATAATCCGCGTATGCCCGAGCCTGAGCAGATGCCTCACCGCTTGATGCATCGCTTCGTGCACGTCCCAGATGACACTATCCACCTTTGCCTCCGGGGGAGGGTAATTCAGCAAAATACGAGGGATCGGCAGCTCCAGCAATTTGCGCTCCACGGCATCGTACCCCATTCTCGGCGCTATAAATAAGCCTTCGGCGTAATCGAACCCGCTCGCTTCCGCCCAGTCGCCAAACTCCGCGAGCTTGAGTCCGGGCGGCAGCAGAAGCGACTGTACTTGGTGACCGAACTCCATGAACCGTTCATGAAGCCCTTCCAGCAGCAGCCGATTGAAATTGAGCGAATATTCGTTTTGGACCAGCAAAAAACGCCTCTGCGTGACCGGATACGGCGCGATCTTTTCATAGCGGAACGCCAGCTTCTGGTCTTTCGTCAAGTAGCCCCTTTGCTTGGCCAGCTTGATGATTTCGCTGCGGGTTTGCTCCGACATGCCCGGCAAACCGCGCAGCGCCTTCGAAACGGTTTGTATCGTCAACTTCAGCTCTTCTGCCAGATCGTAGAGCGTTACCCTACTCCGTCGCATTTTGCGCCCTCCTCGAGCAATTTCTCTACAATTTTAAACTAATTTTAAACTAAAGGAACAAAATCAGGATCGCTATAATGAGGATATTACACCAAAATCAGTTTAAACGGGAGAGTTGACCATGAACAAAATCATTGAAGCGGACATCGTCGTATGCGGCGGCGGTCCGGCGGGCATTAATGCGGCGATTGCGGCAGGGCGCAGCGGAGCGAAGACCGTGCTCGTCGAGCGATACGGTTTTCTCGGCGGCATGTCGACGGCGGCACTGGTATATCCGTGGATGACCTTTCATACCACAGACGGCAAGCAAGTTATTGCAGGCATTGCCCAAGAAATCATCGACCGGCTTATGCAGGCGGACGCTTCGCCCGGTCACGTACGGGATACGGTCGGGTTCGTTCATACGATCACGCCGTACCACCCCGAGATGTATAAAATCGTCGCCCTGGATATGCTGAAGGAGGCCGGCGTCCGCCTGCTTGCCCACAGCTTTGTCGACGAGACGCGCCTGCAAGGCGACGCGATCGAATCGGTCCGGCTGACGACGAAGTCCGGCAAAATCGAAGTCAAAGGGCGCCTGTTCATCGATACGACCGGCGATGCGGACCTGGCATACTTGTCTGGAGCACCTTGTCTGCAAGGAAGGGACGGCGACAAGCGGACGCAGCCGATGACGATGAAGTTCCGCATGCGTGGCGTGGACCTGGAGCGGGTGAAGCAATACATGCTCGCCCATCCCGACGAATTTTATAAAAAGACACCTTTCGACGAGCTGGAACGGCTGCCCTTGTCCGGCGTTCTCGGCTTTTACAAGCACTGGAAGGAAGCGGACTTGCCGATCAACCGGGATCAGGTATTGTTTTTCACGGGGCCGGCCGATGACGAGGTGCTCGTCAATACGACGCGGGTACAAGGGCTCGACGGCACGGACGTCGAACATTTGACCGAGGCGGAGGATGCCGGACGGAGACAAGTGATGATGGTAGCCAAATTTATGCGCGACCGTCTGCCCGGCTTTGAAAAAGCTTCGATCTCTTCCGTCGGGGCGCAGATCGGCATTCGCGAGACGCGGAGAATCGACGGCGCGTACGCGCTGCAGGTTGACGATGTCGTGCAGGGCCGCCGATTCTCCGACGTGATCGCGCGGAGCGGATACCCGATCGACATCCACGACCCGTCGGGGAAAGGCGTAACCGCCGCCTGGGTGCAGGGCGACGGCGCATACGACATCCCGTATCGCTGCTTGCTGCCGAAACGGATTACGAATTTGCTGGCCGGCGGCCGCTGCATCTCGACGACGCACGAGGCGCTGGCCACAACCCGGCTTACGCCAAGCTGCATGGCTACGGGCCAGGCTGCCGGCACCGCAGCGGGCATCGCCATCAAGCATGGCGTATCGCCGGCGGATATTGACGTAAGCGAGCTGCAGGCCGAGCTGACGCAAGCCGGCGCGCTGCTGAAGTGAACAGGCAGCGGGCAGCCGCCATGCGACGCCGAAACGCCGCGTCCGGGATTCGAGCGCGTTGGAGCCGGCTGTTGGAACCCGGCGTTAGGCTCATACGCAAGCGTAGCTGCCCCCAATAGGGCAGCTACGCGCCGTCTATAATCCAGCACCCGCCTGCACGGCAAACAAAGGGCAAGTTGTTCCGCTACGCTCTACGGCGGATGCAACTTGCCCGTGTTTTTTGGGCGCCAGTCCACTTTCGCGAGCCCGATTATTGCACCGTAGACATCGTGATCGTGTAATTTAACGCGCCGCTTGTTTTCAGCGTCAGCAGGTGCATCCGGTAATCGAAAATATAAAAGTTTTTCGGCGTCACATTGGCCGTGACCGCGGCCGCTCCGCCGTCGAATGCAATCTCCATCACCGCCTCGCCTCTGACGATGGTTACGACGCCGTCATTCACCGTAACCGTATCCTCCGCTCCGATCACGAGCGGGATATATTCAGTAAATTCGGAAGGATGGCTGACGGCAACCGACAAGCCGTTCTCGGCAAAGGTGACCGTCTTCGTGCCCTCCGTGCCGAGATTGTACCACATTTGTACTTCCCCCTGAGCGATATCGCCGTGTCCCACCACCGGTTGAAGCGGCTGTCCGGCTACGGTGTAGGTCGGGTTTACGCCGCCGCTTTCATAGACGCGAACGGCCGAGGTGCTTTTCGTCCCCCAGGATAAACCTCTCGTTGCCGTTGCCGTCGCGCTTTCCGACTGGCTCGACAGCATGATCCCGCCCTCGGGGTGCCATATGAGCCCCAAACCGAACGCCTGCGTGTTCGCCGTTCGCTTTCCCGCATTGAACGCCGCATAATAAAACGGCCGCCGTACGTATGTGAACTCCAGCCCGCTGCGGCTGGTACTGTCAACGCGCTGGTGGTTGAACCGGTCGCTGGCGATATACGGAAGATTGCTTATCGCCGCCGCACGCTCGGCTTCGGTCGGATAATACCGGTACATAATCCGGTTGTAAAGCGCGAACGGATTGTACGAATTTTCTCCCGTCAGCTGGAGCGGGGGGATATTCGCCATCGTTCCATCGGCAAGGTCTTGTTTCGCCCGTGCGATTTCCGCCGCCACTTCCTCCTGCGTCTTGACAAATGCCCGGGCCATCGGCACCTTCTCGGCAAGAGGGATATCTTTTCTCTTGATATGAATCGAGCTCGTTCTGGACGTCGGCGCGGAGTTGGACGTAAAATGCGAGCCGTCCGGCTCCAGCACCAAGTTGTACCTTAGCCATTCGATAAATTTGCTTTCCGTCTCGATCATTTCTTGCTCCAGATCCGTATCTTTAAAATAATAATAGTCCGAAATCATATTTTGCATGTGAACCCCGAGATTGTAAGCCATATCCAGCGCGTTCGCTTCGTAATAAAATCCGGCCGGGCTGATGAACTCGTTTGCGGCGGCGGTAAACCTTTGCCGCATCTTCTGCTCGATGGCCACGTCAGGGTAATATTTCAAGTAAGCGGCGGCGGTGGACCATACAAGCGTGTATTGGTTCGTGTACTGCTTGCCGTGATTCCAGAAGCCGTTGTCGTTCAGCACAAGGACCAGCGCTTTACGGTACGATTCGACCAATCGGCCATACAATGCCGCATCGATCGCCGGAAAATCGGGGTTGGCCGCCTTGGCTTCGTTCAGCAAACGGATCGTTTGCCCCATGTATTGCGCCGCGAACGAAGTGCCGGGGAGATTTCGTTCCTCCCACGTATCGACCGAAAAAGCGCCATCGGCGTTTTGCAAGCTTAACAGATGCTCCAGAACAGCCTCCAGCCGCATTCTCACCTCAGGCATGCCGTAATATATGTTCCACGGAGCTTGGCGCGTATAAAAATAGGTGAGCCACAGATGGTTTTCCTGCACGCGCGCATTGTACGGTTTGTTTTTTTCCGGGCTGCGGTGTACGACGATATCGATAAATCCGCGGTTCGGCGGATCGAGGCGCACGGCGTTCGCCACCGTATGAAAGTGATAAAAGTAATAAGGGATGCCGCGCGGATCGTCCACCCACACCTCCGGCGAAATATAGTCCTCATCGGCAAAATCGTCCGGATCCATCCCGCTGAAGCCGTGGGCCGGAACCGCCGGGACTTGTGCAGTGGACAGCGTAACCGGGCCGAGCAACCGGGATTCATACGGGCCCGACCGGGCTACGACGCTGAATTGGTAAGGCATTTGCGGCTTCAAGGCGTGGAACGTATACGTGTTTGACGTGACCGACGCAGCTTCGGCTCCATTTTGGTACACATGGTATGTGACGTTTTGCGTTCGGCCAGATTCCGCGACATGCGGCCACGTCACTGCTATATGGTTCAGCCCTGTATCGGCTGCAGTAATGGCTGCATTCGCAGGCCAATTCAAAGCATATATCCGCGCAGCTTCGAGCGCGTCCAGCGACTGCGCCAGATGCATATATGCCGTCTCCAGCTCGCTCGTCGTGCTGTTCGCGTTGTCGGCCGTCGTACGCGCCGCGCCGATCGCCGCCGCCAAATCGTCCACAAAAGGCTGCGGCACCATACCCGGCTCATTGCCCGCGACCGTGTTGTTTTTTATCGTCTCGGCCTCGATGATTTTCTGTTGAAGCGTTTGCAAAACGGTGACCTCCAGTTCTAACGTCGTCCGGCCGACTTGAATGGCCCAAGAACTTGGATGATTCGAAGTATCGCCGAACGTAATTTTTATATATTTGGTATTCGCAGGAAGCGAGGATACTTCCCAAAAATACCGTCTCCAGCCGCTAACCGGCGTTATGCTCGTATCGATCGTCTTGGTGTATGCGGAGAGAGGCGCGTACGTTACGTTGTCCGGTGAAGTTGCAAATTGCATGTCGCCCGGGATTTGACTCGCATTGTTGTACTGGTACCACGTTTCCATGCGAAAGCCGGTCATCGACTGGGTAATCTCGTTAGGCGCCTTATAAATGAAGTATGCCTCGCCCGACGACGACTTGTACCACCTCGAGTTATCGCCGTCGTGCCTTTCCGGCTGGCTGTTCGTGAAGCTGATATTCGTTTTGTAAAATAGGTTCGAGTCATCTTCAAGCTCGTCTGCGATCATGAATTTCTCTCCATTCGCGACTATTTTTCCAGTCTGCAGCATAAAGAAGCAAAGTCCGACGAGAAGAAGAGGAAGCAGTTTCACGAGCCGCGGTATGCCGTGAACACCATCCTTCGCTTTCATCCTGGAACCTCCCATGTAAAAATAGACTTTCCACATTTGCCGATACCATGTTTGCTTCCGGTTGCCCGTCTGCGGACGCTAGCTCTTGTCACCTCGCTTTGCTTTTTGTTTTGGGCCTTAGCACGTATGCCGGGACAGCTGAAGCGAATTTCGAGTTGATCGTACTATACGCCCTTGCACGCATCCAGTACAAAATTGGTTTAAAAAAAATGTTTGACCGCTAAGCCTTAATGGGAATACAGGGAACGCTTTCCATATAGAATTCCGTTTGATATAATGTATCCAAACATATGTTTGGAGGCACCCTCCCATGGAAAATGCCATTTCAGCCGACTTCATTCAAGACGAAATTATCGATGATTTGCGTATGAAGTTTCAATGGAAAGTCGGGTCCGTCCGTCGGAACGAGAAGGGCTACGGCAACGTGAGCTGGATCATGAATACGGATCAAGGTCCCCGTTTTGTCAAAAAGTATTGCAAGATCAGGTACAGACGTGGATTAGACAGCGTGTGTGAAGCGCTCAAATACCAGGAGCACATGCACCGAGACGGGATTGCATGCCAGCCGGTGTATGCTTTCGAAGGCGAGACGATTCACACAACCGCATCCGGCGAGCAATATATGATTTCGGGCGTCAGCGAGGGACATCATATCGCGGCAGGGGAAGCGACGGCCGAGCAAATGTTCAGCCTTGGCGAAGCTACCGGGCGGATGCATCAATGGATGAAGAGCAATATTCCACCGCGCGATTCGCTGCACTGGGAGCTGCCGTCCAAAGAGAGCTTGCTTAAGCGGCTGGACAAAAATCGGGGAGAGACGCTCGCGGCTGGACATGAAACGTACGCGCAGGCAATCGAAAAGCAGAGAAACATCCTGAATCGGCTGGATCTGGACGATTTGAAGTCCGCGACCCACGGCTGGGCTCACTGGGATATGCACGTTGACAACCTGCTGTTTCACAAAGACCGTCTGGCTGATATTTTGGATTTTGACCGGGTGCAATACGTATACCCCGATTTCGATATTTCCCGGGCGCTGCTCTCCTGCTCGCTGGCTTCAAAGTCGATGCGAATGGAAACCGTCGAGGCATACGTGAACGGATATCGCGGGTATTGCCGTTTATCGGAGGAGCAGCTCGTTCGTTCGATCCGGCTGACGTGGTACAAGGAGTGCAAATGGGTACATGCCATCTACGCCGCCAACAAACCGATGAGCCGTTTTATAGAGGAAATGATCTGGATCGCAGACCATTGGGACAACCTGGAGGAACGATTTGGCGGTATATCATAAAAGCCCGATACGATAAGGCCATCCGGAAATTTCGAATGGCCTTATCCTGCTGCGATGCTGAGAATAGCGGAACATCCACGGTTTGCAATATAAGTCAGTTGCCGACTTCCTTCTCCTGAATTTGCTTGTTCAGCTTTTCCTCCGCATCCCTCAGCGCGGTATTAATATCCTTGCCTTTCTTGATGATGTCGTCCTTCGCCCCGTTGATGGCCGTCATGGCCATCGTATCGTATTTCGTCGGCACGAATGATTTGGCCGGCTTCGTTTTATAAAGCGCCTGAATGTTTTTACCTTTCAGATAGTCGATATCCGCTCCGTAGCTATCGCGGATTTTCTGATCCTTCAGAACACTGAACCGCCCCTGGCGGGAAAAATCCATCTGCACTTCGTCGGACACGAGTGCGGACATGACGAGAAACGCATCGTCCTTGTGCTTGCTCGTGCTCGTTAAAGCAAGGACATGGGCGTCAATTCTCATCCCGATTCCGGGCGCTTCCGGCCACACCGGATATGTCACCCAATCCCACTTCAAGTCCGGGTAATCCTTGAATCTCGCTTCGTACAATATATTGACGGTCGGTTCCATCGCCAGCTTTCCTTCCACAAAAAGCTTGTCTGCGGCCGAATGATTGGCGATTTGTTCGTTCCCGGGAATGCGATGGATCTTCGTGACCATTTCCATCACTTTTTTCCACTGGTCGGTTTGCAGCACCCCTTTTTTCGTTTTGGGGTCAACATAGGGCAAAGACAACTGGGAAGCGGGCCGCTCTGAAACGTTCGGCTCCAAGCCTCGGTATTGTATGCCGCTGTCCAGCCGCGTCACTTTCTTCGCAAGCTCGTACATCTGATCCCATGTCATGTTATCCGTCGGATAGGGTACGCCGAACTTGTCGAATATTTCCTTGCTGTAGTATGTAGCACTGAAATGCCTTGTATAGGGGATGGCGATCAAATCTTCCCTTTGCGTAGCCGCTTTGACGGCATCAAGCGACTCCGTTTCAATCCGGTTCAGATCGAGATTATGCTTTTTGATCAGTTCGGTTAACGAAACGTCCAGTTTCAAATCGATAAAATCGCTCAAGCTGCTGCCGATATTCGTATGCCATACGATGTCGGGGGTCTCTCCGGCCGCAACCAACTGGGACAAGCTTCTGCCTTTATCGTATAGTTCCCGCTCCACGGTAATCCACGGATATTTCTTCTTGACCGGGTCGACAAAAAATCGCGCGAATTCCTCCTCCGTTAGCTTGCTCGCGGAAATGCCGACTCTGACGGTGACAGGATCGTGCTTCTCCGCTACTGCTCCCGTCGTCGTTTGCTGCACGATGTTGTTTCCGCAACCGGCGATGAATGCGGTGAACATCGCTGCGGTCAAACCAAAAGTTACCCTGCGTTTCATTCATACTCCTCCAATGTGGTCATTTCGAGTTACATCGAATGATGAAAGGCGGATTGCAGTGGAAACCATCTGTTGTACCGTGCTGACAAAATAAGAAAAGCGGGAACCAATGAAATGAAGGCTGTATGCAAACATAATGTTATCGCTGTGTAAGAACGTTGATGCGACTGATTCGGAGTAATGGCAGGCGTGGCACCAAGGAAAAGTAAGCGCTTTCTTAAATATGATAAAAAATACGGCATCTAAGCGGAGTTCCATGTTGTCGTCCGGATGAAGCAAGCGCACGTTTCCTCATTCGCGATATCCCTCCTTCACATCATAATGGTTGGAACGAATTCAGTATAAGACATTTGGTTCTGAAAATTATATCTCGTAAATTGCTCAATTTATATCCAATTTTGCCATATATATTCAATATTGTCATACGTCCAAAAAAATAAAGCAGGAGCCTCCGGCTTCCTGCTATTCATGCTATCCCATCCGCTCGACTTGCTCGCGGATTTTTAACACCGGCAGCGGATTGTTGACGGTCATGAGCAGGGAGCCGCTTCCGAGCGCATAGAACACCTGCTTGTCCGTGTCTGGACAATAGCACCAAGGAAGAATTCCCTGCTTCTCGTACTCCTCTACAAGCTGCGGCGTCAACAGCTTCATGCTGATTCCGACCGCCCACATTTTGGAAGTCGTACCGTCAGCACCAGGGACATAGTTCGCCATCAGCTCTCCGGGAAATCCCTGCGTTTTTAATTGGTAAGTATCATACATGTAAGCAAGTACCGCCGCATCGAAGCACGTGAACACGCACCTTGTCAGATACCCGTACCGGTCGAGCATGGCGACCGCGGCATCCGTGACCTCCCTGGCATCCGCGCTCGGTTTGATTTCCACATTGAGCAGAACGTCCGGATAAGCGGACAGCAGCTCGCAAAGCTCCTCGAAGGTTGGAATTTTTAACCCTTCGAATATTTTGCCGAACCATCCGCCGGCATCGAGCTGCTTCAGCTCGGATAACGTATAATCGCTTACTTTGCCGGAACCGTTGCTAGTTCGATCTACCGTTTCATCGTGAATGACCATAACGACTTTGTCTTTGGAAAAACGAAGATCAAACTCCAGCATATCGACCCCAAGTTCCAGCGCTTTTTGAAAAGAAAGAAGCGTATTTTCCGGATAGGCGGACTTCCATCCTCGATGTCCGGATACAATGATTTCATTATTAGGTTGAAGGCGGGTTATCATGGATTGGCATCCCTTTCTATATTTGTATTAAGAAAAGCTTCTGATCGAAGCCCTTTCGAGGAAGATACATTCGTGTTTTAGTGGAAGCTTTTCTTGCGAGCAGAAAGTTTAATACGCGCTTTAGCGCTTTAATGAAGTTAAACTTTCTTTACTCTTAAGAAAAACTCCTATCGGAGTACTTCAAAGTAGCCAGACCGTTTTTAGAGGTAGTTTTTCTTGAAAGATCAGAAACCTAAACCTCCGGTTCAAATTTATACTTTCTGATCTTATAAAGAAAGAGCCTAGCGAAACAGACGATTACCTCCATTATGGCCGGATTGTGTCTGTTCTCTGAGGCTCTTTCCTGCTTACCGGTATAGTGTAACTTATTTTTTGAGAATACGCTCCGTTTCTTTCTTGAAGGTATCCAGCGTACTATCGATATCCTTGTTGTCGTACATGATGGCTTGAATCGCCTTGAAGAACTCCTGCATCACCTGCGGCCAGCCTACATGCTTGTTCGTATCGACAGCGTATTGCAACTGATCATAGGCCACTTTACGGTTCGGCTGTTTCGCCCACAAATCTTTCATTGGCTGGGATTCGGCCATTTTCTTCGTAAACGGAAGATACCCGGAATCAAGTATAAACTGCAGGCCGCCTTTGGAATCGGTCATAATCCAGTTAATAAATTCCCACGCCGCATCTTTGTTCTTGGAACCGGTCATCATCGCGAGATTCGCTCCGCCGGTCGGCGTCGCATACACTTGATCCATCGGCAGGTATGCCGTTACATATTCAAATTTCACGTTATCCAGCAAGCTTCCGATGACGCCGGTCGATTGATACATCATGCCGATTTTGCCGCTAGTAAACATCTGGTTCACGATATTCCCCGAATCTTGTGCCGGCGGGTAGTACATGGCGCCTGAATTTTGTAATTCTTTGAGGAATTTGAACGTTTTTACGCCTTCGCTGCTAAATCCGAGCGAAGTGCCGTTATCGTTAAAAAACTTGCCCTTGGCTTGGGAAATCATAGCAATCGGATACCATGTGTCATAAGGCATACTAAAGCCGTAACGTTGAAATTCTCCGTTTTCCTTAACGACTAACGCATTCGCTACTTTTTTCAGCTCTTCCCACGTTTTCGGAATGGCAAGCCCTTTCTCGTCCAGCATCGTCTTGTTGACGTGCAAAATCGGAGTGGAGCGGTTAAACGGCAGGGAGACCACTTTCTTATCAAAAGTCGAATGTCCCATCAATCCCTGAGGGAAATCATCGACCGTCATCTGGGATTTTTTCATATACGGCGCCATGTCCTCGAGCACCTCGGACTCCGCAAACATTTGAACATAGGCGCGTTCCAGCATCGTTACGTCCGGTGCCGTTTTGGCTGCGACCGCTTGTTGAAGCTTGGTCACCGTCTCATCGTATGAGCCTTGGAACGTGCCGACCACTTCGATTTTATCTTGCGATTGATTAAAGCGTTGGATCATACCGTTGAGGTATTCGCCGTTCTTGCCTCCCAGCGAGTGCCAGAATTGCAGGGTAGTTTTACCGCCTGCCGTGGAAGGGTTGCCCGTTTGCTCAGGCTGGTTCCCCCCGCATCCTGCAAGAAGACCGGTTGTCAGTGCGGTTGCCATTACGATAGCTGGAATCCTCTTATTCATTGACAATATCCCCTTTGTTGTTAAGTTTATTATTTAATGCCGGAGTATACGAACGCCTTAACGATTTGTTTAGAGGCAAACAGATAAACGATCAGGATCGGAAGCACGAGTACCACGTTGCCTGCCATAATAATATGCCAGTTGCTGATTCCTTCCGTCTCCCTTAACATGGCGATCCCCATCGTAAGCGGGCGAACCGCCGCCGAATCCGTCATGACAAGCGGCCAGAAGTAGTCGTTCCAATGGCTGACAAAGCTGAACAGCGCGACGGTTGCAAGTGCCGGAATCGACATAGGAATCATAATGCTCCGCATGATCCTGAGCTCGCTTGCGTTATCCAGCCGGGCCGCTTCAATAAGCTCTTGCGGAATTTGCATAAAATATTGGCGCAGCAAAAAAATACCAAAAGCGTTGGACATGAACGGTATGATCTGCGGCAATAGCGACTTGATCAGTCCAGCATCCGCCAGCATCAGATACACTGGGATAAACGTCACCTGTCCCGGAATCATAAAGGCCAGCAATACCAGACTGAAGAACAGCTCATTGCCTTTAAACTTGTACTTGGCAAAAGCATACGCTGCCGGGATCATTACCGCACATTGCAAAATAATGATGGAGAACGTGATAATAACGGAGTTTTTAGCGTACGTTAAAAACGGGCCGGCGCTCATCGCTTTGACAAAGTTGCCCCACTGGGGAACCGAAGGAATCAACGTCGGCGGAAAAGCCAACGTCTCCTCAAGCGTTTGCAAAGATGTCGAGATCATCCATAAAAACGGGAAAACAAACACGAGTAATGTGAGGGCTTTCAGCAAAAAGCCGACAATGGATTTGAATAGATACGCAGCACGGCCGTTGTTCGAATGCTTCCCGCCTACTCCTTTTTCTTGTTGCACAATCACTGGTTAGGCACCTCCTTGTCGCATGAACATCCGAACCATTATTGATAATGAACTTTCTTGGACAGCACTTTAAAGTAAACAAAAGTTAAAATTGCAATGATGCCCATCAGTACCACCCCAGTGGCGGAAGCATAGCCGATGCTGTTTGATCTGAATTCATAAATGTAGTAAACGAGCGTGGTCGTTGAACCGTTCGGACCGCCGCCGGTCATGATTTTGACGGTATCGAATACTTTGAATGAACCGATCGTCATAATGATCAGAATAAAAAACAACTGCGGCGAAATGAGCGGTAATGTAATTCTGAAAAATACATCGAATTTGTTCGCATTATCGAGTTCGGCCGCCTCATAAATCTGCGGATTCACGCCGTGGAGCGCAGCTACGATAATGAGCGTATAATATCCGATTCCTTGCCACACCGATACGATAATGACGGAAAGCAAGGAGGTGCTGGAGCTTTGCAGCCAAGGCATGGCCGGCAGCCCCACTGCTTTTAGCAAAAAATTGAGTATGCCGTGACTCGGCTCCATGAGCCACATCCATACTAGCGATACGGACACGATCGAAATGATGTGCGGCGTAAAAATACCGGCTTGTATAATATCGTTGAACCGCGTCTTTTTTTTCAACCATACGGCTATGAGAATGGATATAGCCAAGGTCAGGAACACGACACCAACCGTATAAATAACGGTAGTGAACAAAGAATCGTAGAAATCCTCACGAGAGAAAATTTCTTTGAAATTGTCCAGCCCCACAAACTTGCTTTTGTCTTTATTCAGCAAATTATATTTATAAAAGCTTAATTTAACTAAATAGAGAACCGGGTAGATAACAAATAAAATGATGCCGATCATCGCCGGCGCGATCATAAAGTAAGGACGGACTGTTTCCCAGATTTTCTTTTTATTCATGCTGCTGCCCTCTTTTCCTCGTCAGCTCGTAAGAATAACGGAAGAATGATCTTCCGATCGACGGAAAAAGCGTCCTTCGCACGCCTCATCTTGCAAGCGTTCCGGTCGGTTACAAGTTTCTTCTGCCGTGATCGGACATACTGCTTGCGAACGAGAACCGCTTCGTTTCCCAAGTGTATTCCTCCCTATTAACTTGCACTCCCTTACAGAGTCTTATACTTTTGGAAATCGTTATTCATGGATGCGTTTTCAGAAACCTGATAAATACTAAATTTTCCATATCGCCGATTTACTGCAAGTCATTTGTGTAGTATACTTTCTCACAGACTCCCACTGCGTCACCAGTGAAAGTCGAGATATGTTTTTTTCCAATCCCGGTGAGCCAGAGCAGAATCCATTGCGCCAGCGAGGTCTTCTGCTTTGCTTACCCCTATAAATTCGTCCGGCACCAGTCGTTTTAACGTGTCCTGGCAGTCCGTATTCTCCATTACCCGGAGCACTTCGTGAAAATCTGAAGCGGAGCTCCGACTGCTTCCGTGAATCGTAATTCCTTTTTCCAATACATCGCGTGTGTTGATTGGCACAAGGTCCTCGCTGACTCCCATCGCAATGAGATGTCCGCCGCGCTTGAGAATATCGATTCCTTGGTTAATCGCGCTTTCGCTAAAGCGTCCACCCGTGCACTCCACTACGACATCAACCTGTTCACCGGCTTGAAAATCATAGGTTTGTACCATTTCGGTTGTTGCAAAAGTGAATTCATCCAGTTTCTCTCGGACAGCTCCAAAAACAGTCAACCGGTCGCGGTCGATTCTAAAAGCATGGTGCAGCATCGCGGCGGTCAAATATCCCACAGGTCCATCGCCGAATACAGCAACCCGCGCTTTGTCAAGCAACGGTGCAACGGCTCTGAGCGCCCGGTAAGATACGCTGCACAGTTCCGCCAGTACCGCAATTTCGTTAGAAACCGCTTCCGGAATCGGAATTACGCATGGTTCGGGCAGCACTATACGTCTCTGTGCGATTCCATCCGTACCGCTTCCCAGGAACCCGCCGTGGGAACAATAATTGTCTGCGATCTCGCCACGGCACGCCGGGCAGCATTGCTCCGGTTGCATATCGTTCAAGAGATACCCGGGCAAATAAGGAACGATCACAACTCTTTCCCCTTCGGTTAAATGCACGCCGTTACCACCGACCACGGTTCCGATACCTTCGTGAAGCAGTGCCATTGGCAATTTTTTGGCCAACACTTCCGGCTTTCTAAGCCCTCCGAAATAGCGAAGATCAGCGTGGCAAATGCTTGCCAGTGTCGGTTCAACGACAACAAAACCTTTTCGCACTTCCCGTTCGATATCATAGGATTGAATGACATGCGGCTGAGTCAAGCGCAGTGTGTGTGAATGTACGGTTTCTGTAGTCTTGGCAGCCATTACGGTAACACCTCCATTGCAAAAAGTGACTATATATGAATTTCCGGACCGTGTAACGGCCAGGAAAAATTCACCTGGAGTTATGCGGTAATTACATTGACGCCCAAATCCCGAAACGGCTTAATGTCGTATTCCGGTACCTCTCCGCCCGTAATCAACGTTTGAATGGCACTGTTTGGAGCGACCGTGTATAAAGAGACTTTGCCGATCTTCGTATCGTCCGCAACAATGATCACTTCCTGGGCCGCCGCAATCATCCCTTGCTTGGCTTGAACCAGTTGTGCCTCCGGATGCATCAGCCCATGCTTCGGATGGATGGCCGGAATACCGAGAAACGCTTTCGTCACATGCAGCGAACGCAAGGCATGGTCGGTGAACATACCGTTCAGCATATAGCTTGACGGGTACAGCTCGCCTCCGGTTACCGTAACTTTCACGCCCGGGGCATCCCTCAGCTCCGCCGCTACATTGATATCATTCGTAACAACGGTGACATTGGAGTGATGGACCAGATTTCTGGCGATGTGCAGCGTGGTCGTTCCGGAATCGATAATGATGTGATCGCCGTCTTCCACCAGGCTGGCAGCCATTTTACCAATACGCATCTTCTGCTCGAGCTTGACATTGGTTCTTTCATTAAAGGAAGGTTCATTATGGGTTAAACGCTCCACAATCACCCCGCCGTGCGTACGTTTAAGCAAGCCCTCCTGCTCTACTTCAGACAAGTCCCTGCGGATGGTCGCTTCATGAACACCGAATTCTTGGGCTAGCGCTCCAACCGAAGCGGACTGATACTGCCTAACGTACTCTACGATTCTCAACTTTCTCTCCGCAGCTAGCAAGACACTCACTCCTCCACATCAAAGCGATAGCAACCAAAATGTTTGTGCATTTATGCTCATTGATGCTTGTTTATGCGCTTTTAGATTACCGCGCTATCATGTCAGTGTCAATGGAAAATACATCCTATTGCTTCATCGCATATTGTCCTGTGGAGAGTTCTTGAATCTGCGCGGAGGATTCGATCCAAAGGACATTGGAAAGCGTCGCGACTTTCTCCAAAGCGTCCGCGAGCTTCCGGGGCTGGTGGGAGCGGATCGTGATCTTCAATTCCAACACCGCCGTTTCGGCGCTATATACCCATACCTCGTCCGACGGCTTCATTTGTATATTTTTTATTTGGAAACCGAGTTCCTCTAATGTGCTTGCAATTTGGCCAAGCGTACCGGGCTTATCGGGGATTTTAATCATAAGTTCATGATTGCGTCTTTTGCGCATGATCACTTTTTCCCACTTGTTCAAGGCAAACAAGCTGATCAATACAAGCAGGGTTGTCAACAAAGCGGGATAGAAGAAACCGGCGCCAATGGATAAGCCGATCGCAGCAACCACCCACACCGAGGCTGCCGTCGTCAGCCCCGAAACCGTCGATCCGGTGCGAAGAATCGCCCCTGCTCCAAGAAAACCGATTCCGCTGATGACCTGGGCCGCAAGCCGTGCCGGGTCGACGCGTACATTCGGTTCATGAACGAACGCCTCGAATCCGTATATGGACAGAAGCATAATGGAAGTAGAACCCAAGCATACTAATATATGCGTACGAAAGCCGGCTGCGTGGTTGTGCCACTCACGCTCCAAGCCGATCAATCCTCCCAGCAACGCGGACATAAGCAAACGCAGCGTCAAATCCCAGTCGCCAATGTGCCACACACTCTCAACCAAACTTTCCACTCTCCCTGTGAATCATTCGTTGATTCGTTCAAACATTCTTTGCAATTGCTTGAAAAAGATGGATACCATTACATTTATATTCGTTTTTGCGCGGTTTATTGTTCATTTCAGCATACTAACATATTCATATGAACATTTCAACGCATTGTTGCGGTTTGAATTGTTTTTATCCCCTTTTTAACTCAACAAATCAGCCTCGTTAAACACAGTCCTCCTGCATAAAAATCTAGGAAATTCGCCTCTTCTTCCGTCACAAAGGGTGTAATGGGTCCTATATAATCGTGTTCATTTACGAAATAAAATAAACTTATATGAACATTTAGTACGTATCCTGATGCAAGCCAGGACACGAACCCCAACATGACCTCGCTTGACCGCACCACAAAACTTGTGCGTCTGGCGAACGCCGCTTCTACTATGTGTAACTTTTGAGTCTCGCAAACTATTGCGGTAACTAGACGCGCATGCAAAAAAAACAGGCGCTGCCGGCTGCCTGCTTCATAATATAGTTCATCGGTCGCACTATTTTTGGAGTTAAGCAAACCGCCCCAATTGTTTTGGCTTTTGTTGAGCACATTGGTTTTTCGCCTGTTCCTGCTGCCTTAAATTAACGCAGCGCGCCGCTCGCTCTGTTATGAAGCCATTGCGTCAATCGTAAATTGCCTACAAGCAATAAAAATAGTACCGGATACGAATCCTTTGCGCGCCTTCATAACCGTACGGCGTAAGAGATAGAATCGCGTTGAAACAATTACCATTTGTAAGAACAAATGTTCCGCCTTATAATAGAACATATATTCGCATACCGGGAGGGTTCGATGTTATGAATAAAACGCAATTCGAACCGATTCAAGCCAAACATATGCTCAATTCCGTCAAAGCGCCGTCCATGCCTTTCGATTGGTCCATTAATCCGTATCGCGGCTGCCAGCACGGATGCAGCTTTTGTTATGCCCGTTCTACGCATGCCTTTTTGGGTCAAAACACGGACGATACGTTCCAGCATCATATTTTCTATAAAGCAAACGCCAAGCTAGCGCTGGAAAAACAAATCATCAAGATGCTGCGCTCGAAGGACGGCAGACGCAAGCTCGGCCGGGTCGCGATCGGCACGGCAACGGACCCGTATCAGCCTGTGGAGAAGCGTGCGAACCTTACGCGCCAATGTCTCGAAGTGCTGGCAAGCTATGGAATCCCGGTCAGCATTACGACGCGGTCTCCGCTCATCTTGAAGGACGTCGATCTCCTTCAAGCCATGAAGGGAAGCTCCGTCAATATAAGCATCAATACGTTGAACGCCAAAATATTGCGGGATTTCGAGCCGATGACGCCGTCTCCCCATTCCCGGTTCGATACGATTGCTCGACTGACCGACCGGGGAATCGAAACCGGGGTATTCATGGCGCCCATATTGCCTTATATCACCGACAACGAACAAGATTTGGAGGCTGTCATTGACAAGGCTTCCCGCTCCGGAGCGAATTTTGTGATGGGCTCCGTTTTGCGACTGAGCACCTCGGAAGTAAAGAGCTGGTTTTTCGCGACGCTGCAGCAGCATTATCCTCATCTGGCCAAGCGGTATGCCGCGATATATCAAGGTTCGGGTTATGCTTCGTCCCTATATCGAGACACGATTCGCGCCAAATTAAACGTGCTGCTGGAACGATACAAGCTAGCTTCCTATGAACCGTACAAACGGGTAACGCCTATCTCGTCTACCTCTTCATGCGAGGAAATGCCGGTGCAATTATCTTTTTCATTTGAGGGCGATCTGTCCGCACCGAACACGATGGATTCCCCAACCCCATAGCATTTGACGGATCGTTCCTTGCGCTGTTATCATGAAGTCGAACATCATGGCATTCCATCTTCCGAAGGCTTTCTTTTAGAACAGCCTTTTTTTGTTTTCATGCGAATCGGACAAAGGAGGAATTTACGGTGGAGCTTGGATTAACGGGAAAAGTGGCTTTGATTACGGGAGGCAGCAAAGGCATTGGGCTGGGAACCGCCTTGACGCTGGCGAAAGAAGGGGCGTCCATAGCAATCTGCGCGCGAAGTGAGGAGCATTTGCAGAAGGCGGCTTCTATCATTATGGAGCAGACCGGTGCCCGGGTACTCCCTCTGCAGGCGGATGTGACGTCTCCGGACGATTGCGAGCGGATTGCAGCTTCAACCGCAGCGCATTTCGGCAGGCTGGATATTGTAATCAACAATGCAGGAACCTCCGCAGCCGGACCGTTCCAGAACGTCACCGATAACATGTGGTCGGACGATCTGGATTTGAAGCTGCACGGAGCGATTCGCGTTTCCCGCGCCGCGCTGCCCTACCTTCGTCAAGCCGGCGGAGGAGCCATCGTCAATATCGTGACCTCCGCGGCAAAGACGCCCCCGGCTTCTTCGCTGCCGACCAGCGTGAGCCGGGCCGCCGGATTGGCGCTGACGAAAGCGATGAGCCGGGATCTCGCTGCCGATCAAATACGCGTCAACGCCGTATGCATCGGTACGATTCGAAGCGATCAAATCGAGCGAAAATGGAAGCAGGACGCGCCGGAGCTATCCTGGCAACAATACGCGAGCCTTCCGCGTCATCAAATCCCGCTCGGGCGCATCGGGGACACGGAAGAGGCGGCCAACGTCATTGCGTTTCTCGCTTCGCCGGCCGCTTCCTATGTAACGGGAACGGCGGTCAACGTCGACGGCGGCAAAGGCGCCGCCCTGTGACGAGGCGAACTCCTGTTATGAACGGAACGGCCATGTGCAGTTGGTGCCGTCTCCGTTCATTCACGGTATCACCCGGTACCGGGCAATACGGATACGGCTCGGCTGTCTGCGAACTTAATTTCCCGCCTTGTATGTCGGGCCTATAAACATGCAACCGTTGCCTACGGCCGCGTGAATCGGAAAATGTACGAGCTTTCATATGCCGACATCAATTCATCGCTAAGCGTTCGAAAATATTTTTCCTGTGCAGAGATGGCAATGAAATCCGTTGGGATTCTGCGCTTGATTTCCACTTGGAACCCCTCGTTCATAAAAGCCGAAGCAATATCGTCAAGGGAATGAATATTGGCCTTCAAGTGGCTGTACTTCTCGATCTCTTCCTTAAAATAGTCTTTGCTGGGGTTGGACGATAAATCGTTGTAGGTTGCGTAGTATACGCCGCCGGGCTTTAACGCTCGGCTCAATTTCCATGCGTGCGTCTTCAAATCGTCGATCAAATAAATGACGGATAAACAAAAGGCCAAGTCGAACTTCTTTTCGAGCTGCTCCGGCGATCCGGAGACAACGTAGTCGATCGGCAGATTGCCTTTTCGTTCATTGGCGATGGCGACCGATTCCCATCCCAAATCAATGCCGACCGCTTCCTTGAACGGCTTGGCTTGATGAAGCAGCCGCAAGAACCCGCCTCGATTGCAGCCGAAGTCCAGAACAGAACAATTCGATAAATCCTCTTCTTTCATGGTTGAAATGAGCTGCTGCCAGCCTTTCAAATGCCCCTCTTCCATGACGGATTCGCCTTCCGCATTATTCCACCATACGTCATAACTTTGCTCATTCGTGATCATAGTTTCCACTCCTTATCATCGTTTTTACACATTAAAATCAAATGATCGACTAACCTGCAGAAGAAGAAACGAGCTTGGACGCATGTCGATCTCTAGGGTGACTGGGCAGAATGGAAGCCACGAGCTGTCTCGATGCCGGATGCTTCATGGAGGAAAGCGGCTCCTTCACGCTCAGCGTTTCGACAATTCGCCCATTGGACATCACGGCCAATGGATCGGATATCGACCGAACCGCCATGATATCGTGCGAGATAAACAAGTAGGATAGCTTGAATTGCTGTTTCAACTCCATCAGCAGCTGCAAGATTTGATGCTGAATCAGCACATCAAGGCTGCTGACGGCCTCATCCAGCACGACCAGCCTAGGCCTCAGCGCGATCGCCCGGGCGATACTGATTCTTTGCAGCTGTCCGCCGCTAAATTGATGAGGAAATTGGGTCATATCCTCAGGCTTTAAGCCAACCGCGACCAGCAGCTCCTGGATCGTTCTCTTTTCTTCACTCGCGCTGAGCTTCTCAAAATTGGCAAGCGGCTCCCGGATCGATTCGTAAACAGGCCATCGGGGATTCAGCGAGCTGTAGCAATCTTGAAAGACGGTTTGAATGTGCCGGCGCATCCGCAGGCGTTCCTTTTTATTCAATGTCAGCAAATTTTTGCCTTCAAACCATATTTCTCCGCCATCGGGCTGCTCCAGGCCGAGAATCATCTTGCCGAGCGTGCTTTTGCCGGAGCCGCTTTCTCCGACCAGCCCCAGACACATGCCTTGTTCCAACGTCAGGCAAATATCGTCGGCGACTTTCATGGTTTGCTTACGAAAGAAGGTAGATCCGCCGATCGTATAGCTTTTATTGATATTGATTAATTCAAGCATACGAACCTCCTCCTTTTGGAAGCCGGACTTTATACGAGCTGAATACCGGGTCTGGCTTGCAGCAGCATCCGGGTATACGGATGCTGCGGACGGTCAAACAGCTCGGCGACCGGCGCTTTTTCGACAATGCTTCCTTGATTCATGACCATCACCTCGTCCGCCATATAAGCGATAACGCCAAGATCATGCGAGACGAGCAGCATCGCGGTTTCCTGCTCTTCACATAGGCGGTGCATTTGCTCCAGCAATTGGACTTGATGCGTCGTATCCAAAGCGGTGGTAGGCTCGTCCGCGATCAATACGGCCGGCTGCAGCGACATCGCGATGGCGATCATCACTCGCTGCAGCATCCCCCCGCTCAATTGAAACGGATACTGCCCCATCAATTGGTCCGGGTGAGGGAGCCCTGTTCTCGCGAGATACGTCGCGGCCAGCTCTCGGGCTTCCTTCCGTGAAAACGGCCGATGGGTACGAAGCGTCTCGATAACATGATGGCCGATCGTAATCGTAGGGTTAAAAGCGCTCATCGGATTTTGCATAATGACCGCGATCTCCTTGCCTCGAACGCTTCTCATTCGACTCGCTTGCAATTTAAGCAGATTTTGCGATTCAAGGTGAATCGCCCCATGTTCAATGAAGGCCGACTCCTGAAGCAGACCCATGATCGCCAGACAGGTCATCGTTTTGCCGCTGCCGCTCGCTCCGACAAGACCGAGGATTTCCCCTTTTTTCAAATCAAAACTGACGTCGTTCACGATCTTCTTCTTCCCTTGAGGGGTAGAGACACTAATATGTAAATGATCTACACGCAGTATGTGCTTGTCCATTTACTTGACCTCCATCCTCTCCTGACGCGGATCGAACGCATCCCTCAAAGCGTCTCCGATAAAATTAAAGGCCATGACCACGAGAAGAATGCATACACCGGGATACAGCATCAGCATCGGATTACTTTTGAGAAATTGCTTACTGTCAGTCAGCATTGCGCCCCATTCGGGCATCGGAGGCTGAATACCCAGTCCCAGGAAGGAGAGTCCGGAGATGCTCAGAATCATGCTCCCGAGATTTAAAGTGGCCAACACCAGTGTAGGAGGCAATATGTTCGGAACAATATGCATCAAAATGATCTTGTAGCTCGGCGTCCCGGCAATTTTGGCGGCCAGAATGAAATTTTTCTGCTTTGCCGTAATGACCATGCCGCGGATCCAGCGCGCGTACCAAACCCAGTACGACATCACCATGGCAAATACGACATTCGCGAGGCCTGGCCCGAGAATTCCGAGCATCGCAAGCGAAAGAATGAGGCTCGGGAACGCCATTAACAAATCGCAAAAACGCATAAACACGCGGTCGATGATCCCGCCGCTGTAACCGGATATCGTTCCGACCACGACGCTGACGAAAATAATTAATACCATCACGATAAATGCGATGCCGAGCGAAATTTTGGTCCCATAGATGAGCCGTGACAAAATATCTCTGCCCAGATGGTCGGTCCCCAGCCAAAAGGTCGAAGACGGCCCTTCCAGCTTATGCTCCAGCGCAATGTAATTCGGATCATGCGGCGTGAGCCACGGAGCAAATACGGCAAGAACCAGCATTACGGCAAGCATCATGCAGCTGAGCAATGTCAGCTTATTGCGGATCAGCTTTTTCCACACGGCGGAATTCATGCTAATCCGCTCCTTTCCGGCGCACCCGGGGGTCGATGATCATATGAAAAATATCGATCAGCAGGTTGCAAACGATAATGATCGTCGTGACCAGCAGCACGTAACATAAAATAACCGGATAATCCCTGCCGAACAGAGCATTGACGAAATGACGGCCGATGCCCGGCCAGGCAAACACGTTTTCCACGATGATCGAACCGCTTAATTTGTGGCCGATGTGCATCCCCATCGTCGTAATGAGCGGGGTGATCGCATTTTTTAATACGTGCTTGCCGATGACGAGGCTCTCGCGGATGCCTCTCGCCCTTGCATAGAGCACATACGGCTGGTGCAGCTCGTCCAGCGTACTGCCTCGAAGCATTCGCGTATACACCGCAACCGATGCTAGAGCAAGGGTAAGGGACGGCAGCACCAGATGCAGCAAACCGCCTCTCCCCGATACGGGAAAATACCCTAATTTTAATGAAAAAAAGTAGATCAATAGGAAACCGAGACAAAAGCTCGGCGTCGCCGCTCCGATAAACGAGAGGGTCCGACTGAAGTGATCGAACAACCGGTCTTTGTATAGCGCCGACAAGATGCCGATCGGCAAGCTGATGACAAAGGCGAGCGCAATCGATGAAAAAGTCAACTGCAGCGTCGCCGGAAGATAGGTCATCATTTCATCCCATACCGGTTTTTTGCTGATATACGAGGTGCCGAAATCGAGCCGCAGCGCGCCGCCCAGCCAGTTCAAGTATTGAACGTACAGCGGACGATCGAGCCCAAGCTCGGTGCGGACGAGCGCAACCGCTTCGTCCGATATCGGAATTTTGGACAACCGCAGGTACGCTTCGGCCGGATCGACGGGAAGCAGACGAACGCACAGGAACGTAATAACGGAAACACCGAACAAAATCGGTAGGACGCTAATTACTCGCTTTGTGATGAGCCAGGTCATCATCCCCTTTAAACTCCTATTCCTTATCCATTTTCTCGAAGGGAATCTCGCTATTCATTTGTCCGAACTTTACGCCTTTAATGTTCTTATGGTAAACGGTCAGGTTTGTACCGTATGAAATCGGCAGGTACACCGCCTGGTCATGCAGTGTAGTAAGAATATAGTTATACAGCTCTTGCCGCCTCTTTTCGTCCGTGCTGAGCAGTGCGGCCTCGATTTTTTGGTCGAGCTCCTTTTTCATCGGCAAGCCGGCTTGCGCCTGATAGTCGGCGTGCGACGGAACGCGCATCGACGAAACCATGGCATGCGGGTCGTACGGGATGCCGAACGTATCGCTGAAGATCATATGGAAGTTGCCGTTGGTTTGACGCTGTCCGAACAGCTGGCTTTCTTCGCCGATCAGCTTCACGTTGATGCCGATTTTCCTCAAATCGCCTTGAAGCACTTCCGCGATCGCCTTATGTACATTGTTCACGCTGTCGAAGCTGAGCTCCAGTTCCAGCGGGATGCCGTCTTTTTCCCTGAACTCTTTCTTTGCGGGCCGCACCCAGCCGGCATCGTTCAACAGCTTCTCCGCTTTTCTCACATCGTACGCGTAAGGCGTCAGCTTGACGCTGGAATAAGGAAAGTTCGGCGGAAACAGCGTATCGGCCAGCTTGTCCGTGCCGTAGAACACATTGTTGATGACCGCTTTTTTATTAAATGCATGCTCGATCGCCTTTCTGACGTTAATATCTTTGAGCGGTCCTTTATTCGTATTCAGCGCGATCGATTTGGTAAAGAGCGGCTCGGAGATGGCCGTTTCGTACTTGCCCGATTCCTTCAAATATTTAAACGAATCCAGGCTGATGCTTCCGTCGCCGTATATCACATCGATATCTTTTTTCTCGAACGCCAGCACTCGAGACTCGCCGTCCGGAATGACGGCTACGCGGATTTTATCCGCTTTCGGATTTTCGCCCCAGTAGTTTGGATTTCTGCTAAATTCCGCGTATTCATTAATCTTGTAATCCGACAGCACCCAAGGCCCGGTGCCGATCGGCGCTTTAATGCCTTCAGACGTATTGCCGCTCACCGGGAAGCCCGCTTCGCCCAAGAAGCGGATCGGCCGGATTAAGGCTAACTCCTGCAGCATCGGATAATAAGGGTTGGCCAATGTAATTTTTACGGTATACTCGTCCACTTTTACCGCATCTTTGAGCTGATTCACCAGCTCAAGCCAGCTGTGACGCTGTTTGTTCAGCAGAACGGCTTTCACGTTTTTGACGACGTTATCCGCGTTAAAGGGGGTTCCGTCGGAAAACTTGACGTCTTTGCGCAGAAAGAACGTGTACACTTTGCCGTCGCCGGACACTTCCCACTTTTCCGCCAGATGCGGAACAACTTTGCCGTCTACATATTTCACGAGCGATTCGTACACCATATTCTGCGCGAACATTTGGTTCGGCGCATACATATGCGGGTTCAGCGGACCGATATCGCCCGCCGCAGAGAATCGGATCGTCTTCGCCCCCGCTTCGGTTGATTTGCCGTTGTCCGTGGCTGCGTCCGAAGAAGGCTTCTCCGTGCAGGCGGAAAGCAGGAGCGTCACGCTGAGCATGACCGTAAGCATATTGGAACATTGGAACAAACGCTTGGATGAAGCAAACATAATCGAAAGATCACCTCGACAAATGGAATACAAGAAAGCGATACATGGTATTGGCATAATTTACAAAAATCGTGTTATGATTTTAATAAAATGTAGCACACATTGCTTGGAAAATAAATAAAAAAATTCAGAATTGTAAAGATAAGCGAAAAACGCCCGACCATCTCATGGCCGAGCATTCTTGTTTTGTGTATGCTTCTCTATTCAGGCTTGCTGCCGGCTACAATAAATCTCCGGTGGCTGTCGATAAAACTCCAACGATAAGCTAGCGGGAACGATTCCGCGTCGGCCGCCAGCAAATGCTGCACATCATATTCCTTGATCTCTTCCAGTCCCGCCGCTTCCATCAAAGCAATGACCTTGCCCGGGTCCACCCCGCTAAAAGGAAGCAGGTGCGCCATGTCGTCGTACCCCCGCCCTTTTCCTTTCCACGGGATCTTCCCTTTGGTGAAAAACGTCAGCGTATGGCCCATCGCTATGCGCAGCTTCTGTTTTCGGGACAAATGACGGCTCGTCCAATCTCCGTCCATAATGAGCAGCCGTCCGCCCGGCTTCAGCACGCGCATCCATTCCCGGATGGCTCTTCCCGGATGGGGCAGCGTCCAGAGCAAATGCCGGTTAGCCACAATATCGAAAGAACAATCCGCAAACGGAAGCGCTTCGGCATCGCCCTGAAGGAACGTACAGTTTAATTGCCGCTGCGCCGCCTTCTCGGAAGCGATCTCCAGCATGCTCAGCGACAGGTCGAGACCCGTGACTTGATGGCCCATTCGCGCAAATTGCAGCGCAAGAAACCCGGGACCCGTACCGACGTCGAGAATATCGAGCGTCCTTTCCCCTTGTGATGAAATCAAACCGTGCAATGTTTGTTGCCACAGGCGCTGCTGCTTCTCCGATTGCAAGTACATATCGCTTCGCCCCGTGTACTCCTGAGACCGCCAGTTCCAATCCTCTGTAATTCTTTCTTTCAGGTTATGGCTAGACACCGATTCCCACCCTCATTCCGCCAAATACTTGTCCATATGCACCGTTTCGTAACGGTCAAACGGCTCCAGCCGGAACGTAAATCCTTGCTTTTCCCAGAACCCGACGGCTCCAGGCAAAAAACGGTGTGTATGCAAATACATGATCTCATACCCTTTGTCCCGGGCGATCGGAAGCAGCCTGTGGACCAAGGCGGTGCCCAATCCAAGACGCCGCAGCTCCGGCTTTACGTAGCATTTCACCAATTCCGCGGTCGTCCTTGCCGCATAGGTTCCTTTTATTTCAGCGATCCGGTCATCGTAGGGCAAAAAAGCCGCCGTAGCCGCAATGGCTCCTTCCTTATCGAATGCTGCGAGTAAGGCTGCCGTAGCATCGGAAATACTTCCCTTACAATGTCCATCACGAAATCGATGGCTGCGGGCAGCTCGTCCAGCTCAATCTCTCTAATCACGTAGTCGCTCAAAGGCACGCTCACTCCTGCTCCCCCCACTTTCTATCGCCTTGGTTGAAGGCTGCGAGTGTTACATTCCTATTAAAAGTAACACAAGACGATCGGAAATGTAAACCAATTTCACCCAAAGCTTTACGGACGCCACCAATTCCATTTGCCGAGCAATTTCATCAAAGACGGTACGAGCATCATCCGAACGATCGTGGCATCGATCAAAATCGCTGACGCTATGCCGATCCCAAGCTGCTTGACCCCGGCCACTTCTCCGAAGGCGAAGGGCACCGTGACCGCAATCATAATCGCAGCCGCCGAATTAATGAGCCTGCTGACCGTGGTCAGACCTGCCAGTATGGCTCGGCTATTATCTTTTGTCCGCTGGTAGGCCTCAAAAATTCGCGATACGAGGAACACCCCGTAATCCATGCTGATGCCAAAAACGAGCCCGAAAATAAATACGGGAATCATGATCGCAATGCTGCCAGGCTCGATTCCGAAGCGCCCTTCCTGAAAGATCCACACCAGAATCCCGAAAGATGCCCCGAGGCTAAGCAAATTCATCGCAATCATTTTGATGGGCATGAGAACAGATTGGAAGGCGAAGAACAGCACCGCATAATTGGAGATGAAAATGAATAAGAGTACGTACTTGATGTTTTGAAAAATGCTGTCGAACACTTCCTGCTGGTACTTCGCTTCACCGCCTAACAAGAAAGGAAGATGGGAAGACTCTCCTTCCTGCTCCCAATGCCTGAGCCAACGCATCACTTCTTGAGAGGAGGGCTCTCCGTCCAGTGTCACGCGCAACAGCATGCGGTTGTCTTTAACAAAGGATTGAAGAATCGGCTCGTAGTTCGCTTTTAATGCCGGTTTTTGATATAGGAAAAACAGCGATTCGGGCTGCATGCGCAACCTCGAAAAAACAGAGTCCACTCTTTGTACCGCCGGATCGTTCTCCAATCGTTGACTAAGCGCGTAAGCATGAAGCCAATCTTCTTTTTTCAAGCCATGCGATTTTCCTTGAACGACGATAACTACGTCCGAACTTGTTCGGGAAACGAAATGGTTTTGATAGGCTTCGAACGCCATTCGGGAAGAATAGTGCGGCGGTAAGGAGGCAGCATCGGGAATTGCCAATTTCATTTGGCTTAATGGCACCAAACAGAGTCCGAGCAGCAAGGAAGCGAGCAGCCCCAAGCGGACCGGCCTTTTCATCACATAGGCTGACATGGCGTACCAGAAACGGCCATTTCCGGCAGCAACGAGCCGTTTTGGGCTCTCCGCTTTCAAGATAGGCGACAGAAGAAACAATAGAGCAGGAGCGAGCGTGAATGTTAGTAATACGGAGACCGTCAACACCGTCATCGCGCCTATAGCGATCGAGGTGAACATAGGAAGCGGAATGAACAAGATGCCCATTAAGCCGAAAAGGACGCAGACCGCTGAAAATAATACCGCTCTGCCTGCGGTTTGCATGGTCGTCATCAGCGCTTGCGGCGCTTTCTCCCGCTTCAGCTCCTCTTGAAACCGGCTGACCAGCATCAAGGCAAAATCGATGCTTAAAGCGAGTCCCACCATGGGGATGACATTCAGAACAAAGTTGGATATTTCCATCGTTTGCCCCAGCCAATAGATCAATCCCATCGTGCCGGCAACGCCGATCACCCCGATGATAACGGGAATTGCCGCAGCCACGATTCCTCCGAAAGCAAGGCACAGGATAAGGAAGGCGGCCGGAATGCCGAGCCGTTCCGCTTTTCCCAGATCCGTTTGGCTGGCCCGGTTCACATCCGCCTGAACGACCGATTTGCCCGTCAGTTTCGCGGAAATCGAGGTATGATGGGGCAAGCGCCTTTGCATTTCGTCGATGACGGGTTTCATTTCATGGGGCGATTGCGTAAAAGCAAGCAGCGCATAGGCGGCATTCCCTTTCAGCATCCCTTCCCTTTCCAGCGGTGAGACGATGTGGCTGAGTCCGTCGATTCCTTGCAGCCGGATCAACGTTTGCTGAATGTACTGCCGGAATTGTTCGCGGGATACGGCGTGCTGCTTTTCGAACATCACGATAACAGGGTCCTTGGGAACGTGGAAATCGGAGGACAATATGCGCTCCACCTGAACATAGGCTCCGTCCGGCATGAGGCCGTGATCCATGAGAACGGCGGGCAGCTTGGGGGCGTAAAATCCGAAGAAGATGAGAAACATCGTCCAAATCAGGATGATGGTTTTGGGGTATCGAATGGACATGACGGCAAGCTTTTGAACATCCATAACTATGCTCCTCATTGCACGGATGTAAGCGTTAGGAATCGATCGGTTTTAATCTTGTCGCTTTCATCAATTCGTAGGCTAGTCCCGGAACGAGCCGGACAGCGCCTAACAGAAGACGAGGCGCCATTGGCATGCCGAGCAGCGAGTGAAGCAGTCTTCCCCACTGCATCGGACCGTGAAATTCCCGCCGGATGGACCGTACGTATTCGTGCTGCCAACGGGCGAGCGAAATTTTCCCGCTTAAATAGCGGTCTGCGAGCGGCGCGCACAATAAAGCCGAACGCAGCGCCATCGACATCCCGTCTCCGCACAGCGGCGGGATCATAAGCGCGGCGTCTCCCACATGGGGAAGCGAACCCCACGCAAGCGGCTTGCGGCTTAAATCTACCGGAGCGACGGCCGCTTGAGTACCGGGGACCGGGACGGCATTCGCCAACCTCCGATCCAGCTTCGCGTTCCTGCGGCGTGCGGCATCGATCCACCCCGCAATCGTTTTTTCGTTGTTCCGAAACGATTTTCGTTCCAGCAGCGCCGCGACATTGACGAGTCCGCCTTCTATGGGGGAAACGCCTACATAGCCTCCCTCAAAAAAATAGAGCTCCACAACCGGCTCCATATCGATCCCGCTAAAATGAGATTTCACCCCGATATACGTAGGGTCCGCTTCGCTGTTTGGTCGTTGACGTTGAGCTGAAGAAAGTCCGGCACGCCCATTCGCGCCCCACGCGGCGATAACCGCCCGTACATGGTATGCGTTTCGAACGTCCCCCTGCTTCGTCTCAATCGTATACCCGCTTTCATTGGGACATACGGACGTAACCGCAGTTGCGGCTTGCACATGCACACCGGCGTCGATCGCCGCACTAAGGAGAGCGGAATCGAGCAAATAACGACTTACGCCCAGCGCGGTACCGGGGAGAGGAATTTCGATCGCGTCCCCGCCGCCGAGGACCAGGCGCGTCCGATGTATCCGGCTCGGCTGCAGCGATGCCACCGGTCCATCCAAGCCAAGCAGCTGCAGCATAAGCTGCGATTCGGGGGAAAGAAATTCGCCGCATACTTTATGCCGCGGAAACGGCTTCCGGTCGAATAAAACGGTATCCCAGCCCCGATCCGCTAAAGCTTTGGCCAAGCTGCTGCCGGCGATTCCTGCGCCTATAATCGCGACTTCCCGGTTGTCATTCATCCTATTCAACTCCGATGAACGGTATTGAGACCGCTTTTTCGGACCACCGCCACATAGCGAAACAACGGTCTCCAGGCGTAAAACAGATCGGAACATCCCAAAGCTTCCCCGAGACGTTTCCAATCCTCCGCACGAAACCCTTTCGCTACAGACAACGGCCCGTCGTTTAATATATATTTGTTGCTTGAGATCATCCTTGTCGTCATCCATACCGCAGCCCAAGGAATCCAGTGTCGATGGATATCATTGATGACGACACCCCATCGGGACGCCTTCAGCATGCTTTCAACGACCCCGGACAGCTCGCGAGCAGCAAAATGATGTACGAATTGCGTCCCGGTGACGACATCCGCACAGCCTTCCGCAAGCTCGAACAAATCGCTTCGCATCACATGCACCCGCGGCTCGTTCCGAAACAGCAGCCTCGCCTCTTCGCAAGCTTCTTCCGTGATATCGGCGAGCGTGATTCTCAGATCGACCCCGTTCCTATCCGCCCATCGCAAAATGTGAGCATTGACATCGCCGGCCCCCGCTCCAATGTCCAAGATGGAGAAGCGGCGCGGCTTGTCCGCTTCGATCCACAAACGCTGCACGCCGTACAGCGTAGGCGCAGCGGCGCCGAAAATCCGGTTCAACCGTCGAAGATGCCGCAGCGCGGTCCGCAGCTCCGGTCCCCCCGTCGTAAAGTCGTCCATCAGCTCCTTCGTTGACGCCCGCTGCTTGAAGCTTTTAAACATAAGCTTCATCCCGAACAAGCGCTTGCAATGGGACGGTCGGGACATAATCGATCTGGATGAGCTCGCACGTCAGTCCCGGCCCGAACGCCAGCGCTACGCCGCTTGCCCGTCCGGAGCCGCGGCTTGTCAGCTCGCGCCTCATTTCATCCAGCACGAATAATATGGTGGCGGAAGACATGTTGCCGTAATCGCGCAGCACCGTGCGGCAGGAGCGGGTTTGTTCCTCCGCGAGCCCGAACATGTCCTCCAACGTATCTATAATGCCTTTGCCGCCGGGATGAATCGCCCACAGCTTCGGCTTCTCGCCGCCATCGACGAATTGCTCTAACGGCTCCGCGATGAACTGGCCTATCAGCTTCGGAATGCTGGTGGACAAATAAAGATCAAAGCCGTTATTGCCTACCTCCCACACCATCTCCTCGGCGCCGCCCGGCAGCAGCATGGAATACGGTTTGCCTAATTGAAAAATACCGCGATGCTCAGGTCCTGAAGCACCTACAATGCAAGCGGAAGCGCCGTCGCCGAAAAAAGAAGCGCCGAATAAAGCTTCGCGCGTAGTGGAAGGTTGAATGTGAAGCGTGCACAGTTCCACGCATACAATTAATACTTTGTCGGAAGGATGACTCCCGACGATTTGCTGCGCCAGGCCGACGGCCTTTAATCCGGCAGCGCATCCTAGAAAAGTGAGTGGGATCCGATTGACGGTCGCAGCCAATCCCAGCTGCCGGACCAAGGCGGCATCCATCCCCGGAAGGAATTGCCCGGTGCAGCTCACCGTGATCAGATGCGTGATTTCGGACAAGTCGACGTTGCCCTCCGACAACGCTCGTCTCGCAGCCTTCAGCCCAAGCGGTACGGATTCTCTTTTATATACTGCCATTCGTTCCGCAGTGGAAGGCACAAGCTTCGCGGATTTCCCCGGAAAGTAGCGGCATTGTTCGGCAGACTCCAACAGATTCGGTTCGCAAGTGTAACGGACGTCCACTCCGCATTGCTTGAATATTCGTTTGGCCCATCTGGCGGAATCGGGATGATCAACTAATCCTTCGGCTAATCTTCTGGCGGTATCGGCTTGATCAAGACGATAATCCGGCACGGCTGTGCCTATTCCCAGAATCGCAATGATTGGATCGGCCTCATTCATCTTCTATATTCATCCTCTCGCGCAATTCGTTATCGGTCAGACAAGCACCCTTGCTTTAAACATATGTATTCACAGGTTCAACCAAATATGATGGGAACCCGTGATTGCATACAATAAAGAGCAGCCCCATCGTACATCGTACGCAGAGCTGCTCTTCGGCAAAGCCAAGAAGATTATCGTTCCACTGCTTCCAGCACGGCTAAAGGCTTTTTAGCCGGCCCCTCCAACACTTCCCCTTTGTATGAAAATCTCGAGCCATGGCACGGGCAGTCCCAAGTTCGTTCTCCGTCGTTCCATTCGACTTCGCATCCCATATGCGTGCACGTCGTATCTACGATATGCAATGCGCCTTCTTGATCGCGGTAGGCGCCGGCTCTTTTTCCGTTGACTCGGACGACCGCCCCTTCACCGGTTCCCAGCTCCTCCGGCTTCTTGAAGACCATTTCCAGCTTGCCTGACACGAGATGATTCACCACATCCGCATTTTGGACGATGAGTGTTTTTAAGCTCGGATCGGCGTGGAATCTTGAAGGGTTAAACAGCTCCCGGTACGGGCTCTCGCTTCCGGTAACCAGCTTGTCGATGAGCAGCGCCGCTGCCGTTCCCGTCGTCATGCCCCACTTTTTGTAACCCGTCGCTACGAGAATGTTGGGGTCATCCGAAGTGATGGGGCCGATATACGGAAGCTTGTCGAGCGTAACCAAGTCTTGTGCCGACCATCGGTAACGGATTTCTTTTATTCCCAGCTGTTCCTCTCCGAACCGTTGCAGCGCCTCATAATGCTGGAATGTGCATATGCCTTGCCCCGTCTTGTGGCTTTCGCCTGCGATGAGAACCATTTTTTCGCCGTTCACCGTCGCGGATCGGAGCGATCGTTTGGGCTCCTCGGCGCTAATGAACATGCCGCCCGGAAACTCTTCTGCGGTCTTTGCAGCTAAGATATAGGCTCTTTTGGCGTGCATTTTGGCAAAGTAAAATCCGCCGCCGTCGACGAAAGGAAAGTGCGTGCACGCGATCGCGTAATTGCAGGTGATGCGCTGCCCTTCATTCGTAATTACGGTTGCCGGGCTTCCTTTTTCCACGCTTACGGCCGTCGTTTGTTCATATACTTGGCACCCGTGCTGTGTCGCTTGTTCCAACAAATGCGTCAAATACGGCATCGGATTGAATTGAGCCTGGTTTTTCATAACGACGGCGGCTTTCGTTGGAAAAGGTAAAGGCGCTTGATCCATATAAGCTCCCGGTATTCCCAATGCTTCATAAGAAGAGAATTCCGAAGCGATCTTCTTCACATAGTCTTCCGCATTGGTATAGATGTAAGCATCCTCCTCTGTCAAATCGCAGGAGATCCGATGCTCGGAGACGGTTTGCTTAATGAACTGCAGCGCCTCTTGGTTGGCATCGAAGTACAGCCTTGTTTGCTCTTTGCCAAAATGCGAAATGAACTCGTCATAAATGAGATCATGCTGAGCCGTAATTTTTGCCGTCGTATGCCCCGTGGTGCCGCCAAGTACGTTGCCCGCTTCAATCAGCGCGACTTTGAGCCCGCGTTTGGACAGCAGATAAGCGGTTGTGATGCCCGAGATGCCGGCGCCGACGATGGCTGCGTCTACACGGATATCATGAGTCAGCTTTGGAAAATTCGGAATACGCGAAGTGGCAATCCATAACGATTCCGGAAACTGCGGAAGGGTGACTCGGGGAAATTGGTTGTCATGCATGACGATCCCTGCTTCCATTTTTAAACATAATATGTCCGATTCGGTCTCGTTCCATTCGGTATGATGCTTTGGGGCAAGCTAACGATGCTTGTATAATTATTCCATACATAACTCAGAATATAATCATAAAATGCGCTTTAAGGTGGAATTGGGATTGGAAAATTTCCGAAATCCGATTGGTAATCGGCGGTATAAAGCCCATGTAAGCTTACTCGGGACCACTCAGCTGCATAAACGAAACCCTTATACAATAAGCGCATGGTCCATGGCCTTTCCTGGTTTCGGTCATTTACTTTTGAATAAATATCTTCGCGGTTATGCCCTTATCTTATGGGAAGTGTTCATTAATCAGAAAATCCATTTAAATTCAGCCCTGGTGTATTCGTTTAACGGCCAGTTTCAAATGGCTAGGGAGCAATTGGATCCCCGATTCATGGCACTCTACATTCCCGTGTACTTGTTTGCGATCTGGGACAGTTATCGAACAGCAGTGGACATGAACAAGGTGTACCTTCTTGCGCAAAGAGAAAATGGCCCCTACAACCAGTTCAATATCGGTTCGCTTGAGGTCAATTATCTCGATAAACGCAAGCCATGGCTTGCATTTGTATGGTCCATGGGCATACCTAGCGTAGGCCAACTATATCTGCACCGCATTGTATTGGCTGTGTTCATCTTGATCAGCACGATTATCATCGTATCGCAATCCAATATTGTTCTTGCCATTCACCATTTAATTTTAGGGGATATTGATTCGTCCTCCAAAGTTTTGGACATGCAGTGGGTCCTGTATATGCCTTCTTTTTATTTCTTTACGATTTACGACGCATACGCTAATACGATAGAAAACAATAAATTATTCGATGACTCGCTAAAGCAATATTTATTGCAACAATACCAGCCGGAAGGCACCATTCTAGCCATAGGGGAACAAGTGGAATAATGCAGATTTTCGCCACGTTCGAATACTCGCAATTTCTTGAAATCGTAATTACGGAACTTGAGGCCAACGGCATAACCGGGATCTATGCAGTACCGCTTGATTTGCGAAAAAAAGAACCCCGCTTGCTGGACAGCATACACCGTGCCGATGGAATGTCGTTTATCGATAAAGGCATGATCTTAGCCTTTATGTTCGCCACCGTCGGGGCTTCCAAAGGATTTGTATGGACATGGGGGCCAGTGATCTGGGGGTTGATCGGGGCGCTTGTCGGCTTTTTGACAGGTGTATTGATCAGCGGGATCATTTACTTCGCTAAGCGTCACCGAAATCAAAGCCAGATTAAAAAAGGGAGGAAGGGAGAAGTCGTTCTGGTCGTAACTTGCAAGGAAGAACAGGCTTCTCTCGTCGCAGACATTTTATGGGATCATAAGGCAATCGGTTTAGCCAAAACGAAATAATACTGCCTTCAACGCTCAGACGTACATTCAATCGTACTTTTTTTGCCAAAGAATATATCGGACGGCCAAGACTAATACGGCCAACATGACCAGGGTAACGATGCGCGACCAAATCAGGAACATGCCTGTCGATAACGAAAATGCGATGATGACGTGCACAATCCCGTCCATGATAAACAGGCTACCGAATACCGACGTAGCATGCGAAAATTTGCGGCGAACGACCAGCTTATTGAATCGCTCGGGGTCGCCCGCTTTGAGCGAACGAAATAAGATTAGTGCTAAAGGCTTTTGAATTGCCACAGATGCCAAGGCAACTACTCCGATCAAACAAGCAACAACCGGATGATAAAGCTTAAGCGGCATCGATCCCCCGCCGGACAACACCGATATGAGGCAAGCTGCGCCAAAGCTCGCTGCCCCCAACAGTCCGATCCAATCGATTTGGCGGACGCCGAGCATTTGCACGATAACCCAGAGCGCCGGAACGGCTCCGGAAATGGCAAGCGCAGCGGTGTCGGTCGCCACGATACCGCGCAGCAAGGAATACAAAACGAGTGGAATAAGCCAGTTCACAACCAGACTCGGGATACCCTTTTTCAACGTCTGCCGGGAATGCTGCTTCATTTCTGCTCTCTGCATCATTTCATTTCACTTCCTTCTCTTTTTCGTTAAGCATTACCGGGAGGTTATCGCTTTGCATAATAGCGGGATACCGCGTCGAAGGACTGTTTAGGTTCCCAAGTCATATCGGAATACCGCGTCCCTCGCCCGTCCCCATAACTCTTGACCAAGCCGTAGCTTGCCATGTCCAGATCGTGCAGAGGATCTTGATCGTGAACCAGTACCGGAGAGACAAACGTATAGACGAATGCCCCCTCAACACCTGCATCATCGAGAACCGTTAATTGCTCGACAAGTTCTTTCGCTTGCAGTGCCTCGTCCCTTACATATTCCGCGTTGAGGCGCTTCCGGGGCTGAATCGTCCGATCCACAATCATCCACCCTCTTCCTCCGGCTTGCTCCGCCCCTTGATACGTACAGCAGCCGAATTCGGTAATAACCACAGGCTTCTGCCATTCTGCATAAGACTTAAGCTTGCCGGCATAGGAAGCTTGATTGCGAATATCCCGGTAATAATCAAGACCGACGTAGTCGAACAAACTCCAGTCCACCGTTTCGAGCGGCGCCGAAGCGTAAGTGACTTCTCCCCGAAACACCTTCCGGACATCCTTGCTGGCTTTGGCAAGAAAGGCTTGCAGCGGTTTGTTGTGCGCGCCTGTCCGAATGCTTTCCATAAAGTCCGGACCGCTGACTCGTTCAAAGATCGTGTCGCCGGCCAGTATCCCCTGCATGAATAGGCTTAACTCACAGCCTAGTATAAACACCAGTTTGGGGTAACGCCGGCGCAGCGCTTCGGCGCTCTCGGCGCAAGCTACAGTGTACTGCAGCGTCTCTTCTTCTTCTTTGTCATGAAGATGCGGCGACAGCCATACTTCAAGCCCTTGTATGAGCGCAATTTCCGCTGCCGTTATCAGACGCCCGGGATCGGTACCCGAGATCCTGATCGCATTGCACTTCAGGTCATTTTTAATAATCGCAATCTCGCGGCTGACGACCCCTATATCGAACGTGGGACGTGACATAAAGCCGCTTGTTTCAACACCTACGTCATAGTTAACCCCTTTACGATTCATTGACTACGTTCTCCTTTACTCTTGGGCAATGTAATGTTGTTATTTCGTAAATACGTAAGAACGGCTTCTCTTAAAAATGACAACGTGGCTTCTTTCAAATCGGCGGCATCCGGCGGCCAGCTGCTTTCGTTGATCACCAGCCCGTACATATCATGCAGCAACGACAAGTCTCCTTTGGTTATCAGCATCACAAGCTTCCACCACATCTCTGCCAATTGCTGGCCTTCCACGCTTTCCGGCTGTTCTTTGCGCCGGTACAGGTCAACCAGTTTCGCCGACAAAGCTTGCAAACCTTTATTGAATTCGGCCGCGCCGTTCTCGTCAAAGCGTTGAATGAAATACTCCGTCTGTTCCTTAGACATACTCCGGCTCAAAAAGAAGTACGGATTATCCGATCTGGACGCTTTTGTGATTAAAAGAAGCCGTTCGATGCCGATTTCGCTGCCTGTTTCGATTTCCTCAATCAGCTGATCCATTTGGTCGACCGTTTGTTGAATATGGGCGATCTGTTCGACTAATATCGTTCTTTGCTGTCTGAACACCTGGGACAGCTCGGCGGCCGAATCCGCTGGCAATAGTTTCTGGCTTATCTCCTCCAAGGAGAAGCCCATCGATTTGAGAAAAAGAATCTGCTGCAGCCGAATGATGTCCCGTTTGCTGTACATGCGCCGTCCGCCGTCGGTGTATCCGCTCGGGACCAAGAGCCCGCATGAGTCGTAATACTGCATGGTACGAACCGTCACGCCGCCCTTTCGCGCAAGTTCCCCCACCGTGAAAAATTGTTCATTTTCGCTGTTCATTGCGCTCACCTCTTTCGTTTTCATTGTAGTATGTTACGTAACGTCACGAGCAAACACTTTTTTCTTCCCGCCTCCATAAAAAAATGGACATCCCCGTCTGCAGAGTACGGATGCCCATTATTATTTGTAACTCTCACCTAATTGCGGATGATTTTATCTTCTTGCGTTTTCTTATATTGTTTATTTGCCTTCACCGCGAAATACAGATAGATCAAAATGACAGCCGGAAAGAAAAGCCACAAGAAGCCTCTAAACAGAGCGAATGGCGTTTCGAAAAGAAAGGCTCTCCAGAACGCCCCTCCATGTAATTCCCACAATCCCGGAGTAAAATATAGCGACTTCGGATCAAGCAGCACGCCCGGTTCGATGGTGTCCGTGGAAATCAGCGCTGCCATGATGGGGATGAAACAGCAAGCGAGCGTAGCCCACATATCCGACAGCCGCTTATAACGGCCGGCTTTGGAGTCGACATCGGAGAAAATGTCTTCACTACCCTCTTTGCCCGCTTTCTTGAAATATTGATAGCCCGAGCTTTTCGTTCCCGCGAGATGCGCCCATCCGCTGTCCTCAAATAAAGCACGGTAATCTTCGAAATCGTCCTGCTTTTTAAACGTGCGATAATCTATCTTTATCGTTGCATCCTCGGGTTCGGCCAATTCGAATTCATAGCCGAACGACGTCTTTTTTGCGAATCGGTAACCCTGTCTGGCCATAGCGATCAGCCAGTTTTCTTCTTCGTCGAAGTTAGTAAAAAACTTGTATTTTTTCATGCCGGGTTCCTCCCTTTCAGCTCAATCGGTCTGTCGTTACGTTAATCATGTGCTTCATGCGCTCCAGGTCCATGCGCAAAATATCCAAGCCTTTGTCGGTAATGGCATACACCTTGCGCCGGCTGTCCTCGCTAGCCACAGGCTGAATGAACTTTTGCTTCATCAGATTCTCAATCGCGCCATACAGCGTGCCCGCGGCCATTCGAACTTGCCCGCCGCTCAGTTCTTCGACCTTCTGCATGATTAGATAACCGTGCGCCGGCTCGACCAAGGCCAGCAAAATGTAATAAACGGTTTCGGTCAACGGCAAATGTTTGTCTCGTTCCATGTTTCTCCTCCTGTGAAAACGTATATCGCGAAACTATATATCGTTTAACTGTATAGTTATACTATATACAACAGGACTGTATATTGCAACACAAAAAAACGGCAAAATGCCGAAATATTCGGATGCCGTTTTGAGTGTTAATTTTCATTTATTAGAGTTTCATATATTCTTCATCGGTCACGGGTTCTAACCAATCTGTTTGCCCTGGTGTAAGTGCTAAATGAACAAACCAGCTATCTTTTGTAGCCCCGTGCCAATGTTTTACATTAGGTGTTTACAAAAATATATACAACTGTGAAAAACCACGCTAACAAAGAGAGGAGCCTACGGCGATTAGCAGACTCCTTAATGCATACAACTTTATAATGTAACGATATGATTCAAAGTTCTGTATTTGCCAGTGGCGTGTTTCGTGTCAAAAACCAACCGCGCGTTTGAGACGATAAACTCCATCGGAAGCCCGGAGTGATCCATCAATATCAATACGCAATCTGCAGATTTCAACTGCTCCCTGGTCAGCTCCACGCTATCAAACGGACATCCGTCCACCGTTATGCTTGGGACGATCGGGTCATGATAACGAATGTCAGCACCCTTCTCTACGAGTAACGACATGATGCGAAGCGCGCTTGATTCGCGCAGATCGTTTACATCCTTCTTATACGTGACGCCTAGCACGAGGATTGATTTTCCTTGCCAGTTCGAATCGGCGAACAATCGGCTTAAACGGCTTACGATATAGTCCGGCATCGAATCATTTACTTTTTTCGCGATTTTTATAAATTCCAGATCGGCTCCCACGCTATCGGCTTTCCATTGTAAATACAACGGATCGACCGGAATGCAATGTCCGCCGATCCCCGGCCCTGGGTAAAAATGTAAGTTGCCGTAAGGCTTGCTGTTAGCCGCATCGATCACTTCCCAAACGTCGATGTTCATCTTTTCGCAAAACTTGACGATTTCATTCATAAAAGAAATGTTAATGAAGCGTTGGCTATTCTCCATCACTTTCGCCATTTCAGCTGCGCGTGGAGAAGAAACGGGAATCACTTTTTGATAGATAGGGGAATACAGCTCTGTAATTTTTTGAAGACACGTATTCGTGACGCCGCTGACAATTTTCGGCATCTCGGTGAGACCGAACCGTTTATCGCCGGGATTAATCCGCTCTGGCGAGTAGGATAAATAAAAATGCTCCCCGACCCGCTTCCCGTTTTTTTGCAGAATCGGGAGCAGCACTTCTTCCGTCGTCCCGGGATACGTAGAGCTTTCAAGGACGATCAGCTGCCCATTGAGCGGAATTTGTTCGATGTGCTGACCGGCCAGCTCGACGTATTTCAGATCGGGGGCCCCGTGCTCCGTAACAGGCGTAGGAACACATATGATCACCGATTGGACATGGGCGATCTTGGAATAATCCATAACAGCCTCAAATTTCCCCCCGGTCATTAACCACTCAATCTCCTGATCGTTCAGATCCGAAATGTAGCTGCTCCCGGCATGCAATTTATTTATTTTAGAAGGGTCCAAATCGACTCCCACAACATGCAAGCCGTTTTCCACCAATAGCTTGGCGAGCGGCAATCCCACATAACCCAATCCGATAATTGCTGCTGAATTGAAGCGCATAGCTGAACTCCTTCCTCCATTTCATTTAGAGTGACGCTGAAATTTTCCGGCGGATTTTGTTTACCAAGGAAAGCGCGGCAAGACCATCCTCTCCCGTCACTTTCGGTTTTTGTTTGTTATGAATGCTTTCGATAAAATGAATCAATCCCAGCTTTAAGGGATCGGCATCCGGTACGGCTACGGACTCGGAATCGCCTGGTTTCCATAGGCTAGATTTGCGAACCGTCCTGTTCAATAAATCGGCAACAATAATGCAGCTACTAGTAACGACACGAATCGTGCGAACCTTCTCATTGTACAGATGACTCGCCGTTATCCCGGCAACCGTACCGGATTCAAGCTTGAGCAGCGCTTCAGCATGCTTGATGCGGCTGTCAACCTGCTTGCCTAACGCAAAATATTGCTTCACCCGATTTCCGAGCAGTTCAAATAAAATATAGATATCGTGAATCATCAGGTCGCTCACAACGTCCGCATGGATCATGCGCTGCTCCAGCGGACTCAACCGGTGCATTTCTATAGACACGACTTCCTCGTTTTTTATAAGATCTTTCAAGACGGCGACCGTCGGATTGAATAGTTCGATATGTCCTACTTGAAGAACGACTTCGTTATCGCTCGCGCTCACAATCAATTTTTTGGCTTGCGCCACGGTTTCGGTAATCGGTTTTTCCATGAAGACATGGACCGATTGATTCACACATGCCAGACCCACTTGAAAATGCGCTGGGGTTGGAACGACGACGGATACGGCATCAACCTTCTTGAGGAGGTCTTGAAGCGAACGGAAGGCTTCGCCTCCGGACTGTTCGGCTACATCGCATGCGCGCTTGTAATCCGTGTCAAAAACTCCTGCCAATTGACAATAATCGTGTAAAGAGGAATAAACGCGTGCATGATTTTTCCCCATGGAACCCGTCCCGACAACTCCTACTTTCAAGTGACATTCACTCCCTTCAAAAAAATTGGGTTATAACTGCCGATACAGTTCGGCCAGCTGCTTTGCGATTTTTAATGAATCATGATGCATTTCAACGTAAGCTCTTCCCTGTAAACCAAGTTCAGGCAATCTCTCGGGGTGGCCGACCAACCTTTTAAGCTGATCGTACAGGTTATCCGGATTGGCGTTGATGATGGGCAGCTCTTTCGGATACGTGTCGAGCAGCCCGTCACGGATGTAGCATACGACAGGTTTACCTAAAGCCATCCCTTCAAGGCTGAATATCCCGAATGAACCTATACGCAGCTGATCTATGATCATGTCCGAACGTTTATATATTTGAACGGCTTCTTCATGCGAAACTCGGTGAAGAATTTGAAGCTTGGCAGCGTATCCTCGCTTCTCCAGCTTTCGGACCGCTTCCCGCACAAATTGGGTTCCTTTGATAAACGAATGGGATGGGGCGTGCACAATAAGGGGCGCTTTCGCCGCAGCGGACGGATAAGACGGTTCGAACCTTCGAAGATCGATGGCCTGGCGGATGATATGGATCTGTTTGTAAAATTCCCGGACGTAAGGTAATAGCTCATGATCCGCTACGATGGCATGGTCTATGAAAGCGGAAAGCTTCCGCAGCTCGGAAACGATTGCTTTCTCGTCGGGATATTTCACCTGAACGTAAGGATTTCCGTATTGGCGGGCGATGGAAAGTCTTCGTACGTCGGAACCGCGATGTTGGACGACCACTTTTTTCCCCATCTTTTTCAAATACTCCAAGTCGCTATGATCCGGAAGGAACGTCTGGCCGAAATGAAAATGAAAAACATCAAATTCTTGAACCGCCCGGTTAAAAAATTCCGTTCTTATCATTACGTGCTTGGTTGGCGGAACCTGCTGCAGATGAAGGCACAAATCCGGCTTGAAATTGAAATTGGATTTGTAATAATGGCAGGAAGCCGCCTCCACACCGATCTCCCGCAGAGCGGAGCATAAGGTTACCATTTGTCCGCCATAGGGCAGATGAAGAACCTTCATGATGTCGCCCCCTTCCTACAGCTGCTTATAAACGTCGATCAGCATGTTAGCCACTTTTTCAAAATTATGATGTTGTTCAACATAACGCCGACCTTCCATCCCGAGCCTCACCCAGTCGGATGGCCGCTTCAAAAGATCCTTTAACACCTCATAGATCGTACCCGGATTCGCGCTGACGATCGGCAGTCCCGGCGGGAATGTGGTTCGAAGGTCATCCCGAATATAAGAAATGACGGGCTTTCCCATCGCCATAGCTTCCATGCTCAAGTTCGCGTAAGTTCCAACGGTAAGTTGATCAATTACGATCGTGGAATGCTGGTATATTTTCATAGCCTGCTCATGCGGCACCTTTTCCACCAGCTTGAACCGAAATTTCAGACCTTCTTTTTTCAATCGTTCCACGGCATCCAATACAAAATCCGTTCCTTTCACTTTCCGGTGCGAAGGCGCGTGAACCACGACAGGCTCGGATTTCGATGCGGGGTATTCCGGCCTGAACGATTGAACATCTATCGCATAAGGGACGATGTGAACTTTTTTATAATAAGGCTCGACATGGGGCAGCAGTTCATGATCGTTAATGATTACGTGATCGATATAAGTGGAGAGCTGCTTAATACTACTCCGGATTCTTTCTTCCGTCCAAGCTTCTCTGCCCTCGGCATAAGGATTGTTAAAGCTTCTCGCTACCGACAGTACGCGGGCTTCATCGCCGCAGTGATGAACAACCATCTTTTTCCCTTTGGCTGCAAACAGCTTCAAATCTCTTTTATCCGCAGTGAACGATGCGCCGAATCGAAACTGGAAAATATCGTACTTTTCCATTGCATCTTCAAGAAAAGCATTCCGAACGGCGACTCTGACCGCCTTGGGATATTCGTTTAAGTTCAAGCAAATATCGGATAGATACGAATATACGTCGTTATTAAGACTGCAGGATGTTGCATGTACGCCATGAGCCCTTAACGCCCGGGCTAGCGTTGCAATTCCGATGCCGTGCGGGGAAAGCAGCACTTTGCCCTTGATCGCATAATATTGTTGTCCCGAATTGTCGAACGGCGTCACACGAACGTACTTCTTTAGGATCGCCTGCCTGGAAATAGGATGCATAATTCAGCGTTTCTCCTTTCGGTCACTGGATGCTCCCCCCTCTAGAGCTGCTCATAGATCGGGATCAGCTTCTGAGCTACTTTCTCATAGCTATGGGTCTGTTCGACATAGCTCCGGCCTTCTTCGCCCAGTTTCCTCCAGTCGGAAGGCCGGTTTAAGAGATCCTTTAACACCTCGAATATCGTATCCGGATTCGCGCTCACAATGGGTAGTCCGCGAGGGAATGTGCCGCGAAGATCGTCGCGAATATAGCAAATGACGGGTTTTCCCATGGCCATCGCTTCGATGCTTAGATTCGCATAAGTTCCGATCCGCAGCTGATCAATCACAATGGCGGCTTGTTTATACAAATGCACGACCTGATGATGCGGCAAATTTTCCAGCAGCTTGAACCGAAATGGATATCCTTTTCTTTTCAAACGGTCGATGGCCGCCAGCACATATTCCGTTCCCTTGATTTCTCGATGCGACGGCGCATGCACAATAAGAGGCTTAGCTTCAGGAGAAGGGTAATGCGGGACGATCGGGCGAACATTGATAGCGTAAGGGACGACGTGAATATGTTGATAGTACGGTTTCACATAAGGCATCAATTCATTGTCGTTAATGATCGCATGACCGATATAGGCGGAAAGAAGCCTCATATTCGCATGGACCCTTTCTTCCGGCCAATTTTGTTTCACCAGAACATACGGATTATGAAAGCTTCTCGCAACGGATAATAAGCGCGCATCGGATCCGTTGTGGTGAACAATCAGCTTTTTGCCCCTATCTTTAAGAAGCTTTAAATCGCTTTTATCGGTAAAGAACGTTTCGCCAAAATGAAAATGGAAAATGTCGTATTTGTTCATTGCCTCATGGAAAAAAGCTTTTCTGATCGCTTCCCTCTCTTTATAGGGATGTTCGTTTAATTTCAAGCAAATGTCGGATAAATAGGAGTAAACGTCCCTGCTATAACTGCATGCTGTCGCATCGACGCCGTGGGCGCGCAGTGCTTGTGCCAGCGTACCGATCCCGATTCCATGGGGGGAAAGCAGCACTTTCAAGCCTATTCCTCCTTAAGCTAGCATCGAATACTGCTCTTCATCCGCTTATTTTCCCCCGAAAATATTGCGCGGTCGCGTCAATCCCTTCCTCCAAATCGACTTTCGCCTCGAATCCGAGCAATTTTTTCGCCTTTTCGACGTTCGGTATTCGGAGTTCGATATCGGCCGAGTCCGCTTCGACAAATTCAATTTCCGATTTTGAGCGCAATACGCGTATGATGGTGCTGGCCAACCCATACACGGTAATAACCGTCCTTTGATTGCCGATGTTAAAAGATTGGCCCACCGCTTCATCCCGAATCATCGTGCAAACAATCCCTTCGACCATATCGTCGATGTAACACCATGCCCGGATTTGCGTTCCATCCCCGTGGATCTGAAGATTTTCATTTCTCAATGCGCGCATTATAAAGGTGCGAATCGCTCCTTCCCCGACTTGGCCCGGCCCATATACGTTAAACGGTCTGACGGTTACCGTAGGAAGACCCTGTTCTTTATAAAATGCATACGCTAGATGCTCTTCCGCCAGTTTGCTGACGGCATAAGTCCATCGGGCTTCTCCCACTGCCCCCATAACCGCCGGACTTGTCTCGGTGGATCGAAATGCCATTTGACCAAATACTTCACTCGTGCTGAAGCAAACGACCCTTTTGCAGTTTTGGAGAGAGGCCGCGGCCGCAAGCACGTTATTTGAACCTACCATATTCACTCTCATCGTCGTCACCGGGCTTTTGATTACCGAATCAATCCCCGCTATGGCGGCTGCATGAATGATGTAGGTCGAATTCTGCATGGATCGTTTGACCGCTTCCGGATCAAGAATATCCCCTTGAACAACCGTTAAATTAGGATGATTATAATAAGGCTTCTCCTTCAATGCGTTTCTGGTGAAGTTATCGTAAACCGTTACTTTATTATGATTAATTAAACTCCCGACAACCGTCGATCCAATAAAACCGGCACCGCCGGTAACAAAAATATTTTCTCCCTGGATCATATCTTTGATCATGTAATCACTCCTTGAAATAGCCTCCTAATGCTCGTCTTCAAACACTTTGCTGTTGTAATACTGGAGAATGCCGCCTTTCCCGTCGGCTACGCCAATAATCATCTTGGGGGAATCGATTTGATCTACGACAATATCCCCCTTTACCCCTACGATGCCCCCGGCTACGTAAGTTTTGCCATCCACGGTGGAAGTCCCGGCGATATGATGTAAAAAATGCTCAGCTGACAAAATGCTTTCCATGACGTAAGGAAAAGCAATCCGTATGTCCAACCGAAAAATATTCAATCCCGATTGTTTGGCACACCATATCGCTTCTTCCGTAACCGTGCCGACGCCGCCGTCGATGATCAATGCTTGGCTGGCCAGCGATGATACCATCCCGCCGTCAATCACCGGATACCCTTGCGTCAATCCGATGAGTACATCGGCATTTCTTGCGGACAAGGCTGGGTCGGTTTCGCTATAAACCGTTCCGGCTGTAAAGCGGGTCTTCATGATATTGATAGCCGAAGCAATAATCTCGCCCTTATTGTCCCTTCGAGTGATGTAAACATCCGCCCCTCGTTCGACCAGCTTCAGCGCTACTTTGGAACCAATATTTCCTGCGCCGATAATAGAAACCTTTTTCCCTCTAAGATCCGGCACGATTTCGCTTACCAGCAGGTCGCAGGCAAGAGCGGTAATGTCGTTTCCTTTGAACGTTTTCATCTTGCTTTTTTTCACATATAATTTGGCTTCCGCCAAAAGATCGATGTGCGTCTGCTTTGCTTCCACGTCGATAAAAAAATAGTCTACCAGCCCATCCGCATACTGACATATCTCTCGAACATATTTAGGATCTTTGATTATAAAACTGCTCCCTATGACGCTTTCCGACTCTTTCAATGGCCCTATAACGAACGGAGGATTATTAGGTTTGGATGTTGTTCCGATCATAGCGGCTGAGCGTTTATTGCTCTCCTTCGCTTTCTTGATGCAATGGTCAATGATTTCTTTCAAAAGCATCACCTCGCTGCGCAAATCCATTGGAAGCTTTCTCTCCTATGGATTTATTTAGGACAGTATATGAACTATTTAGAAGAGTGGCATGGACCATAAACCAAATAGCGGCGCAATTAGACGCTTTTTGATACTGCCAATGGGCTTTTAAGCTATACCTATTTTTCCGGAAATAGATTAACGGACCATACCTCATGCAGCCTTTAGTGAATATATCTATATAGGAATCTGCAACAATGAAAAGGTTATGAAATTGATAAAAAGGAGCGTTTGATAGAGTGAACGATCTATTTCCGTACGGGACGGCATTGGTCACCGGTGGAGGCGGATTTATCGGCAGCCATCTGGTGGAGCAATTATTGAAATTAAACGTGAAAGTGACCTGTCTTGATAACTTTTCAGGCGGTAAACGGGAGAATCTTGCAGGATTTATAGATCATCCTCTGCTTACCGTTGTAAAGGCGGATATCACGAACTACGATGAAATCGCCGGCCATTTTCAAGGCGTCGAAGCTGTATTTCACCAAGCTGTATCGAAAAATAGCGTCTGCATGAAAAACCCGAGATTAGACTTGAAAACGAACGCCGAAGGCACCTTCAATGTCTTAGAGGCTTCACGAACCCATGGAGTGAAAAAAATCGTGCATGCTTCAACCGGTTCGGTATACGGGGAAGCCAGGTATGTCCCCGAGGATGAAAAGCATCCGACGAACCCTGTTTCATTTTATGGCACAAGCAAGCTGGCGGCCGAAAAATATTGCCAAGTATTCAAGCATCTATACGGGATGGACGTCTCGATTCTCAGGTACTTCCATGTCTACGGCCCGAGACAAGAAGATAACGATTACGGCGGGGTCGTTTCCATTTTCATTCGAAGGGTTTTGAATAATCAGCCACCCGTCATTTTTGGCGACGGCAGCCAAACCAGATCGTTTACGTATGTGAAAGACGTCGTGAAAGCGAACTTGCTCGCGGCCAGCCATCCGGAAACGAACGGCGAAATATATAATTGCGCGTCAGGATTGAAAATAACGATCAAACAATTGGCCGATCTTGTTCGAACCGAGCTGAATCGGAACGACCTCCAAGTCGAATTCAGAGGGTGGAAGCCTGGCGATATCAAAAACTTTGAAATCGACAACTCCAAAATCAAAGCGATCGGAATGAATTTCGATTGGAATTTTGAGCAGGGCGTAAGCGAGACCATCAAATGGCTTAAAAATAAATATTGAAGGTGTGAGAAATTTGAGAGTAGTACACCTTCCCTATGGAATCGGCATCAGCACTCTGAGCCGGGCATTGCGCGCCCAGGGAGTTGAGGCCGTTTCCTGCAGCTTGCGAACCCATCACTATGCTTATATGGCCGATATGAGCATGCATTTCGACGAATACCCGGAGGACAAAAGAAACGAATTACGAAAAGCGTTTCTGCATGAATTGATGGATAAATACGACATCTTTCATTTTCATTTCGGGGAGACGTTCTTTCCCGACAAGAGCGACCTGCAACTACTTCAAAATAAAGGAAAAAAAATGATCGTTCATCATCGCGGCTCCGAGGCACGAATGCTATCGATTGCGAAAGGGTTTAACAACCCGTACGCTCGAGTGAAGCGGTCATGGCCGGAACAAAAGATTGTTGCGAATCTCAAGCTTCTTTCCGCCTATATCCATCATGCGATTGTCCCGGATCATGAGCTGCTGCCTTATGTTAAGCCTTACTATAAACAAGTTCACGTCGTACCGTATGCCATTAATTGCAGCGAATTGATCCCCTGCTACCCGCCGCCCGATGCCGAACCGCTCGTTGTCCATGCTCCGTCCCATAAGGAGATCAAGGGCACCGCATATGTACTGTCGGCGGTAGGGCGTTTGAAGAAAAACGGATTCCCTTTTCGGTTCAAGCTCATAGAGAAACTCCCGCATACGGAGGCGCTTCGATTATATTCGCAGGCTGCGATTGTCATCGATCAATTGCGAATAGGCTCCTTCGCCAACTTGAGCTTGGAAGCGATGGCGATGGGCAAACCCGTCATTTGTTATATTCGCGAGGATCTGCGCCGCAAGTTCCCGCCCGAGCTCCCGATTGTAAGCGCAAATCCGGATACGGTTTACAATGTATTAAAGGATCTGTTGAGTCACCCCGAACGCTGGGAAAAGCTCGGTCTACAAGGGCGGCAGTATGTGGAACAATTCCATGGCATGGAAAAAATAGCGAAAGCCCTTATCGAAATTTATCATCGGCTTTAATGGAGGAATGATTCGTTGGAAACAAGAATGGAGGTATGTCCTTGAACGTATTGCACCTTCCCTACGGTATCGGAATCAGCACGATGGCCCGTGCGCTCCGTGCCCAAGGCGTCAGTGCATCGTCGGCCAGCTTCAAATCGACGAATGTTTATAATTACTTGGCCCATATCCGTTTGAATTTGGATCAATACCCGGCAAGCAAAAGAAACGAAATTCGAAAGAAATTCCTTGAGGAAGCGATACAAAAGTACGATCTCTTTCATTTCCACTTCGGAGAAACATTTTTTCCGGACAAAAGCGATGTAAAGATACTTGCCGCTATGGGGAAAAAGATGATTGTCGAACACCGCGGCTCCGAGGTACGAATGCTGTCCATAGCCAGAAACTTCAATAACCCGTTTGTTCGCGTCAAACGCTCTTTTCCGGAACAAACGATTCGCTACAATTTAAAGCTCCTATCCTCCTATATCGATTATGCCGTTGTCCCTGATCATGAATTATTGCCTTATATCGAGCCGTATTACAAAAAAACTTATGTCGTCCCTCGAGCCATAGATGCCAGCGGGTTCACACCCCAGTATCCGTCACCCGATCCGAATCCTCTTATTGTACATGCTCCGTCGCGTCGGGAGCTCAAAGGTACCGAATATGTCCTGTCCGCCATAGAGCGATTGCAAAAAGACGGATTTCAGTTTCAATTCAAGTTAATCGAAAATCTTCCGCATGAGGAAGCGTTACAACTGTATCAAAATTCGGCCATTGTCATTGATCAGCTGCTCATTGGCGCATATGCCAACTTGAGTATGGAAGCGATGGCCATGGGCAAGCCTGTGCTCTGCTATATTCGCGACGATCTGTTCGGCAAGTATCCGCCCGGACTTCCGATCGTAAGCGCCAACCCGGATACGATATATGATGCATTGAAGAATCTGCTGAGTCGCCCGGATACGTGGCAAAAGCTTGGTATGGAAGGCCGGCGTTATGTAGAGCAGCACCATTCTATGGACAAGGCGGCCTCCGCACTATTGAATGTTTATAACGAAATCGTTGGCAAGAAAGTGTGATAGACGGCAGCCTCCGAACGAAAAGAAGGGATACGGCTTGACAAACCGTATCCCTTGGCTGTTTCCGGAATCCTTACTGCGATTCTATAAATTTGTTAATGCGCGAAACGATATACTGCTGCTGTTCCATGGTCAACTCCGGAAACATCGGCAATGCGATCGCCCGTTCCGAAGCGGCTTCGGCTGCCGGCAAATCTCCGCTCTTGTAGCCGAGGTCAACGAATGCCTTTTGAAGATGCAGCGGACACGGATAGTAATGGCCGGTGGCTATACCTGCTTCGTTTAAATATGACGATAATGCTTCCCGCTCCTTGAATTCTATCATGTAGATATGATAAACATGGACGATATCGTTAATGGAATGAGGAAGAGCGATGCCCGGTGCCAAAAGCTGACCGGAATAATATTCGGCCTTTTCCCGGCGTAATTTGTTCCATTCATTCAATTTTCCCAGCTTTACTCGTAAAATAGCGGCCTGCAGCTCGTCAAGCCGGCTGTTATAGCCCACCGCATCGTGATAGTATTTTCGAGTGCTGCCGTGGCTTGCAAGCAAACGTACTTTGCGTGCCATATCTTCGTCGTTCGTCAGAACGATCCCGCCGTCGCCGTAGCCTCCCAAATTTTTGGTAGGAAAGAAAGAAACGCAACCAATATGACCTATGCTCCCGACGGGCCTTCCCTTATAGGTGGCGCCCAGCGCTTGGCACGCATCTTCGATGATATATAAATGGCGGCGCCGGGCGATATCAAGAAACGCATCCATCTCCGCCGGCTGGCCAAAAATGTGTACGGGGATGATCGCCTTCGTTCTGGAAGTGACCTTCCGCTCCACATGCTCCGGCGACAAATTGTACGTCCTTCTATCGATATCAGCAAAAACCGGAACCGCCCCTACTCTTGCAATGGCCTCCGCCGTTGCAAAAAAGGTATACGGAGAAGTAATTACTTCATCCCCGGCCCCTACTCCGCATGCCTCTAAAGCCAATATCAAAGAATCCGTTCCGTTCGCCGTCGAAATTGCGTATTGGGATTGCGTGAATTGTGCCATTTCTTGTTCAAAGCTTCGGATCTCCGGGCCGGAGACATAAGCCCCGCTATGAAGCACTGTTCGCACAGCGTTTTGTATCTCGGCATCCACCGACAAATATTGAGCCCTCAAATCAATTAATGGGATATTCACGTTTATCTTCCTCCTGTCGAATCTACGGATCCCGCGACATAAGCTTCGCAGGTACGCCTACTACGGTTGCATTGTCAGGCACATCCTTGGTCACAACGGAACCTGCGCCGACAATCGCTTCCCGGCCAATGGTTACTCCCGGGAGCAGCGTGGCATTATTCCCGATGCTTGCTTTTTCCTTGATATGGGGACCCGCCAGCTCATATGGCTTTCGGCCCATGTATTTATCGTTTGAAGTAGATACTTCCGGCCCGATGAATACGTCATCCTCAATGATCATGTCAGCTGTAATATAGGCTCCGGTTTGAATCAAGCATCGGTCGCCAATCGTTGTGCGGCATTCGACGGTAGCGCTTCTTCCCACCACAGTGGAATGGCCTATGTGTGTCCTCTCCCGAACACTTGCCAAATCGCCGATCATTGCGCCTTCCCCGAGTGTGGACCCGGCATAGATGACGACTCCGTTGCCGATTCGGCTTTCATTGCCAATCACAAGCGATCCCTGTTCGGAAACGTCGTGCCGTACTCTCGCATTTTTGAACGGCTGGCAGCCTAAAACCGTATTGCATCCAATCATAACGCCATCGCCAACAATCGTCCCGGAGAGTAAAACGGAATGATGTCCGATGCGGACATTTTCTCCTATGATTACACCGTGTTCGATTATTACGTTATAGCCGATCCATAGGGAAGAGGGCAAATGGACACTAGCATCGATCATTTCTATCTCTCCCTTCATCAATAAAATCCGTCAACCAAAATTATCATATGAACCTGGCTTCCTTATGGTACGGATTCTTGTCCTGCATAGCGGAACTTTCTAGTAAAAATAGTTGTGAAACTACTGGTAAAGGCGGAATTTATCTCAATTGGTCGCTATACCTACAGCAATTATTGATAGTGTTACATACGGTAGTAGCAGGTATTTACTTGCTGTCTCGCCGATTTTGAGATGAAGCCGGTTAACTAGCAAGTAAACATCATACATTTTGAGTTTCGATGTAAAGGAGATTAAAAGATGGGTAAAAAGAATACGATGAAACAGCAAGCCGTCGCGCTAATAACGGTTGACCCTGCTTCGCCGGACCACACCGTTATAGGATATAGCGATAACTTCGACAATCCAGCTGTCGAACCAACAGGGTGTCCCGCATCGCCGGTTCTAGGGGCTTTTCTTGAGGCTAAATTTATAATTAAAGATGTTACAGGCGCGGACGGATTTATTCAATACACCTTGTTCAACAAAAAATTTAACAGCAAGGAGCAAGCCAAGCTAAGTCAAGCCTTGGACGATATTAACTGCGAACCTATAACATGACAAGCAGACGCCGGTACGAACCGGCGTCTCAATTTTCTAGTGTTTCTAGGTAGTTTAAGGGTAGTTAGAACAGAAGAAAGGGGGATCCGAATGATAGCTACACAAAAACTAAAGGTAGATATGTTCCTAACGCAAAAAGATTTTCAAAATCTAAGGAGGAATTCAATCAATGGATAGGGTATCAAGGCAGGAAATGATTAAGAATTACGTGTCCATTAAACCCTTCGAAAATCCAAACCAAAAATATGACACAATCAGAGAGAAAGTCCATCTTTCTTCTCACGGCATCGGAATTAGCACTTTGGCTCGTGCATTGCGTTCTCGTGGCGTACATGCAACCTCTTGCAGCTTTTATACAAATGTATACTCCTACCTTTCTGATGTTTCTTTGAATTTGGATCTATATCCCATGGATCTTAGAGTGAAGATACGGGATGCCTATTTTGAGGAAGCATTAGAAACATACGACATCTTCCATTTTCATTTCGGTTCAACTTTTTTCGAGCCTGATAAGCGAGATTTGAAAATTCTGAAGAGCTTAGGGAAAAAGATCGTAGCTCACTTTAATGGTGATGAAGCACGTTTGCCGTCGATAGCAAAAACATTTAACAATCCGTATGTTCAAGTAAGGGAGTTCTGGACTGAAGAAAGGATTAGGGAGAATCTGAAGCTTAATTGTACCTACACCGATCATGCGATCATCAACGATCATGAACTATTGCCTCAAGTCGAACCGTATTTTAAGAAAGTGCACATCATCCCTTATGCGATCGATGTCCGTGAATTTACGCCTGAGTACCCGTCTCCCTCCGCCGAGCCGGTAGTTGTCCACGCGCCGTCGGACCGCAGGGTGAAGGGAACGGAGTTCGTGCTGCAGGCCGTAGATCGATTAAAGAAAGAAGGCGTAAAATTTCAGTTTCATTTGGTCGAAAAAGTCCCGCACGAACAGGCGAAACAAATTTATCAAAAATCGACCATTATAATCGACCAACTGACGGTTGGAACTTATGCGAATTTGAGCATGGAGGCTATGGCGATTGGTAAGCCCGTCATTTGTTATATTCGGGACGATCTGCGCAGCACCTTCCCGCCCGGTTTCCCGATCGTCAGCGCAAACCCCGATACCATCTATGAAGTATTGAAAGATTTATTAAACCGGCCGGAGGACTGGGCGAAACTCGGGATGGCCGGCCGCAGCTATGTGGAACAAACCCATAGCTATGACAATGTCGCGCAAAAGCTGATCCACGTCTACAAACAGCTTTAAGCAGGCAAAGGTTTTAATTACAGAATGAAACGAGGAATTAAAACAATGGATAGGCTATCAAGACAGGAAATGATAAAGAAGTACGTGTCCGTTAAACCCTTCGAAAACCCTAAACAAAATACAATCAGAGAGAAAGTCCTTCTCTCTCCTCACGGCATCGGTATTAGCACACTGGCTCATGCATTACGTTCTCGTGGCATATATGCAACCTCTTGCAGTTTTTATAAAGACGCTTACTCCTACCTATCTGATGTTTGTTTGAATTTAGATCAATATCCGATGGATCTTAGAGTGAAGATTCGGGATGCCTATTTTGAGGAAGCATTGGAAACATACGACATCTTCCATTTTCGTTTTGGTTTAACTTTTTTTGATCCTGATAAAAGGGATTTACAAATTTATGCAAGCAAAGGAAAAAAAGTTGTGGCCCACTTGACCGGTGTTGAAGCGCGGTTACCGTCGGTCGCCAGAAATTTTAACAATCGATATATACAAGATGGGGCTTGGGGATGGACAGAAGAAAGGATTCGGGAGCACCTAAACGTTCTTTCCGCCTATGTCGATCATGCGATCATTTGTGATCACGAATTAATGCCTCATGTCGATCCGTATTTTAAAAAAGTTCACATTGTTCCTTATGCGATCCATGCCAATCAATTTACTCCTAAGTACCCATCACCCGATGTCGAGCCTACAGTCGTTCATGCACCTTCGAATCGGGAGGTTAAAGGTACTGAATTTGTACTGAAAGCCGTCGAACGTTTACAAAAGGAGGGTCACAAATTTCAATTCCAGTTGGTTGAAAAAGTGCCGCGCGAACAGGCAAAACAAATTTATCAAAAGTCTACTATTGTCATCGATCAACTGTCCATTGGAACTTACGCAAACTTAAGCATGGAGGCTATGGCGATGGGAAAGCCCGTCATATGTTATGTCCGTGACGATCTTCGCAGCACATTCCCGTCTGGATTACCGATCGTAAGCGCTAATCCGGATACCATATATGAGGTTTTAAAGGATTTACTAAATCGCCCTGAGGATTGGCACAGGCTTGGAATGGCCGGCCGATCCTATGTTGAGCAAAATCATAGTTATGGGAAAGTCGCCCAAAAGCTGATCGATGTTTACAAACAACTTTAAGCAGGTAAGGGTTATTTTTACTGAAAAGAGGAATTAAAACAATGGATAAGCTGTCAAGACAGGAAATGATAAGGAATTACGTGTCCATCATACCGTTCGAAAATCCAAAACAAACGTATGACACAATCAAAGAGAAAGTCCTTCTCTCTCCTCACGGCATCGGAGCCAGCACTTTGGCCCATGCATTACGTTCTAGCGGCGTACATGCAACCTCTTGCAGTTTTTATAAAGACGTTTACTCGTACCTATCTGATGTTTGTTTGAATTTGGATCTATATCCCATGGAGCTTAGAGCGAAGATTCGGGATGCCTATTTTGAGGAAGCATTGGAAATATACGACATCTTCCATTTTCATTTTGGTTCAACTTTTTTTGAGCCTGATAAAAGGGATTTGAAGCTTCTAAAAAACAGGGGTAAAAAGTTGATTGTCCACCATAACGGTTCTGATGCACGGTTATTGTCGGTGGCGAGGAGCTTTAACAACCCCTATGTTGTGGTAAAAGAAACTTGGCCGGAAGAAAAAGTCCACGCTAATATGAGGTTACTTTCCTCCTCTATCGACCATGCAATCATCAATGATTATGAACTAATGCCATACGTCAAGCCTTATTACAAACACGTCCACGTTGTGCCTTACGCTATCGATGTACAACAAATGAAGCCGGTTTACCCGGCACCGGATTCCCAGCCATTAGTCGTCCATGCACCCTCGCATCGAGAGATCAAGGGGACAGAATTCGTAGTAGCCGCAGTTGAACGTTTGAGAAAAGAAGGACACAAACTTCAATTTAAGCTGCTGGAAAATTTACCTCATACCGAGGTAATGCAATTATATCGGCAGTCCGCTATCGTCATCGACCAACTTCGAATTGGTACTTATGCAAATTTAAGCATGGAGGCCATGGCGATGGGAAAGCCCGTCATATGTTATATCCGTGACGACCTTCGCAATACATTCCCGCCCGGATTACCGATCGTAAGCGCTAATCCGGATACCATATATGAGGTTTTAAAGGATTTACTAAATCGCCCTGAGGATTGGCATAGACTTGGAATGGCCGGCCGATCGTATGTTGAGCAACATCATAGCTATGGAAAAGTCGCCCAAAAGCTGATCGATGTTTACAAACAGCTTTAAGTAGGTAAGGGTTATCAACTACAGCATGAAAAGAGGGAATTAAAATAATGAATAGGCTATCAAGACAGGAAATTATAAGCAATTACGTGTCCATTAAACCATTCGAAAATCCAAACCAAAAATATGACACAATCAAAGAGAAAGTCCATCTCTCTCCACACGGCATCGGAACTAGCACTTTGGCTCGTGCATTGCGTTCTCGTGGCGTACATGCAACCTCTTGCAGCTTTTATAAAGACGTTTACGCCTACCTGTCTGATGTTTGTTTGAATTTGGATCTATATCCCATGGATCTTAGAGTAAAGATTCGGGATGCCTATTTGGAGGAAGCGTTAGAAACATACGGCATCTTCCATTTTCATTTCGGTTCAACTTTTTTTGCGCCTGATAAGAGAGATTTGAAAATTCTGAAGGGCTTAGGAAAAAAGCTGGTGGCTCATTTTAACGGAGACGAAGCGCGTATGCCGTCGATAGCAAGAAAATATAACAATCCATATGTTCAAGTAAGGGAGCCCTGGACAGAAGAAAGGATTAGGGAGAATCTAGAGCTTAATTCTGCCTACATCGATCATGCCATCATCAACGATCATGAATTATTGCCTCAAGTCGAACCGTATTTTAAAAAAGTGCACATCATCCCTTATGCGATCGACGCCCGTGAATTTACTCCCGAGTATCCATCTCCCTATGCCGAGCCGGTAGTTGTCCATGCGCCGTCGCACCGCAGGGTGAAAGGCACGGAGTTTGTGCTGCAGGCTGTAGAACGGTTAAAGAGAGAAGGCCGAAAATTTCAATTTCGTTTGGTTGAAAACGTCCCGCGCGAACAGGCAAAACAGATTTTTCAAAAATCGACCATTATTATCGACCAACTGACCGTTGGAACGTACGCGAATTTAAGCATGGAAGCAATGGCGATGGGAAAGCCCGTCATATGTTATATCCGTGACGATCTTCACAGCACTTTCCCTCCCGGTTTCCCGATCGTCAGCGCTAACCCCGATACCGTCTATGAGGTATTGAAGGATTTATTAAACCGGCCGGAGGACTGGCCAAAACTCGGGTCGGCCGGCCGCAGCTATGTGGAACAAACCCATAACTATGACAAAGTCGCACAAATGCTCATCAGTGTCTACAAACAGTTGTGAAGAAGGTGGGTCTAAATGAAAGTTCTGCACCTGCCTTATGGTGGGTAGATGCACCCCTTGACTCGGCATTAATGGACATTGGTATGGAGGCGATATTTGCCATTTCGATCGATCCAACCTCAGATTCAAACCGATATATGTCTCGAACAGCAGAGCGTTTCGCCGTCCAAACGCGACTCCGTCAAATGGATCTTCCTGAAAAAAGTGGCTGCGGAATTTGATGTATTTCATTTTCATTGCAGCCTGGTGGTAGTGCTACGTCGATTCTAAGATGACAGCAGGGAAGGGACTGACCATAGAACGGTGAAGGGTTAATCAACCCCGCGTGCTTCCAAGAGCGACATTCCATGGTGCCGTGCAGGACCGTGGGATTCGTTACATTATCAAAGATAGCATTGGCAAATTTAACGTATCTCGAGCTAAACTCATCCCCCGATAAATTCGGGAGGCAGGTTCAGTTGTTAAACGGCAAAGGATTGGCTGGCTACGCAGCGGCCAAAGTCGGGTTCCATTGAAGTATGGAACTTCGTTAACCCGGAAACTAACACGCATTCTATGCACACACATCTGGTTCATTTCCAAATTCTCAGCCGCAGACCGTTCGATGTGAATTACTATAACAAGACGAAAAAAATACGCTACACTACACTGGTCCTGCAATTCCTCCATCACCTAACGAACGCGGGAATAAAGATGTTGTTCGGGTACCGCCGGGATTTGTTACAAAAATCAACGCTATATTTCGTACCCTATACGGGCAACTACGTTTGCATTGCCATATTCTAGAGCACGAAGATTACGATATGATGCGGCCGCTTAAGGTTGTTCACGGCAAGGGACTCCCCCGCAAAAAATGATTCGACCGAAAAGTCCTAGCCCGGACGGGATGTTCCCTGTCCGGGCCGCGCACTGACCGGCAAACCACAAAAAATGATTATTGTCGGGCGGCTGTGACTCCCCGGACAACAGCCTTTTCCAAGACAGCCGCAGTAACCGTTCCAATCGCGATTACGGCATTTTTACGGTCTAGCCGCTAATACAGTGATGCATAAATTATCAAACAATTAGCGTTGCAAAATCTTGCCGGCGTACGTCCACTTAACGTGTAGCCATGTGTCATTGAAGTAGCGTTTAAAAGAGAGTAGTTGTTCCCTTAAGTCCTGCTTCGACGTAAAGTTGCCTCGCCGGATCAGTCGCCGTACCAGAGTACTGAACCAGATTTCAATCGGGTTGAGCCACGAGCAATGCTTGGTGTAGACAAACCGGATGCGATGGGTGCGTTTCGTGAGAAATGCAGAACGGGACGCCTTTGATTTCAGCACACCTTCCTTGTACTTGGTGCCCAGTTCAGACTCGTCGATTCCGCAATGTCTCGCGATGAGACGGACAACACTTTCGGAGAGTTGAATATCGAGTTGGTCGGTGACGGGTATTCACTCCCCGTCCGGATCCTGCGCAAGCAGACACTCAGATGCTTGACGAAATCCCGCCCCGAGCGGGAGTCACCCACCGTCGGCGCAAGGATCTGGCCTGTCGCCATTTCCCTGTTGTCGATCAGACACTGGGTACCGTGCCGGACGTACTCAAACGATTTTACTTTTTATACAAAATTATTGATAAATCTAATAGTTAATCGTAGTAACCTTCCTCGAATACAATTACCCCTTCTACAGGCTCTGATGGATCCTCTTCTGCAAATGGAGCGTATACTGCAAAGCCCTATTTTATGGAAGTAAGACCAGATTCATCAAATTGCAACGTGTTATCTAACTTACTTAAAATCTCCCTTGCCTCCGCGTACGATTTTCCAAGAAGGTTATGCCCATTAAAAACTACTGAAGCAGGAAGGTGAAATTCAATCGCGTCACATATACCTGGTTTTTTTATAATACACAAAACACCACTGGTAAGAATCTGTTTCAAGCTCGTCATCTTTAGATTTACGAAATCTTTTTATAGGGGAGACTCCTAGGGCTTCTTGAACTATCATTTGGGGTCATTCCAAGCAATACCTTTCCAGCTCCGATATAAGAATTTACTACAAACTCCATAGTTACCCTCCTTGGCCTAGAAGTAAGCTTTTTGTGCATGATCTATATTGACCTAACATAAACCAAATGGCAGCAAATCATTGTACGATAAGGGATTTGCTGCCATCAGGTTGTCTCATTTTGATGTTATAAACAGTCTCAAACTATCTTAAAATCAGTCTCAATTTAAGTTATAACTGACATTGGCTTTAACTGCGCTCCCTAATTCCCCCGCTGCCGCATCGCCTCGAACAACACGACCGTCGCAGCCATCGCGGCGTTGAGCGACTCAGCGCTGCCCTGCATCGGAATCCGTACATGATGCCGCGCCAGCTGCTGCACGGTTGCAGACACGCCCTGCCCTTCGTTGCCGATCACGAACCATGTCGGCTGCCGAAAGTCGTATTCATATATGCTGACCGCTTCTTCCAAGCGGGTAGATACGACATTCACGCCGCGGCTTGCCGCCTGCGGAAGCCACTCTTGCAAATCGCCCTGCACGATCGGCAGATGAAACAACGAGCCCATCGTGGAACGGACGGTCTTCGGATTATACAGGTCGACCGTTCCTTTGCCGAGCAAAATACCGGATGCTCCTACGGCGTCGGCGCTCCGAATGATTGTGCCAAGATTGCCGGGGTCCTGCATCCCGTCAATGACGGCAACCAGCCCGCCCTTCTCGCTGGCGGCGAGCAAATCGGCCGGCCGCCACGGCAGCTTCGGCACGACGCAGAACACCGGCTGCGGCGTTTCCGTATCGGTGCACTTCGCTAGCACCGATTCCGTTACCGCCACGCATTCGATGCCGAGCGCCGCCGCTTCTTTCCGCAAGCGCAAGGATGCTTCCGCGCGTTCCGCCGAATAAATCAGCACTTCCGGCGGGACGTCGCTGCGAAGTGCCTCTTCGGCCAGGTGAATGCCCTCGATCAGAAACCGTCCCTGCTTGTCCCGACCTTTCCGATCCAGCAGCTGCGTCCACTGCTTCACGCGATCGTTTTGTACGGAAGAGAGCGCCGCCTGTTCTTTCCCTAACTTTTCCATAAAATTCCGCTACTCCTATTCCGTTCCGATTAATCGGCAAAGGCAACTTCAAAATGCTGCAAATCCGTGTTTTTCCCGACGACCACAAGAACGTCGCCTTCCTTTATCAAATCCTCCGCATGCGGAGCGATATTCATTTTATCCCCGTTCTTTACGGCCATGACGTTGCAGCCGAATTTGGCGCGAATATCGAGCTGGCGCAAGTTTTTGCCGATCATCGCAGGCGCTGCGGCGATTTCTACAATGCTGTAATCATCGGACAATTCGATGTAGTCGATAATGTTGGACGAAACGAGATGATGCGCTACCCGCATCCCCATGTCGCGCTCGGGGTAGATGACCTTGTCGGCGCCCACTTTTTTGAGCACTTTGCCGTGCAATTCGTTCTGCGCTTTCACGACGACCTTCGGCACGCCGATCTCCTTCACGATAATCGTCGTCAGGATGCTCGCCTGAATGTCCTGCCCGATGGCGACAACCACCACGTCGAAGTTGCGCAATCCAAGGGCGCGCAGCGCCTCCTCATCGGTCGAATCCGCCTGTACCACGTGCGTAACGACGTTCGATGCCTCTTGCGTACGCTGTTCGTTGCTGTCGATAGCCAGCACCTCGAAGTCGAAGTCCGCTAACGTTTTGGCCACGCTGAAACCGAACCGGCCCAGGCCGATGACTGCAAATTGTTTTTTCACAGCCGCTCATCCCCTTTCGGGTTCTATTATAGCAGTCGTATCGATCAAGCACAAAATTACGGCAGCGCCCCCGTCGTGACGTGTAAGATGCGAAAAAAGAAGCATGAAAAAATGGGAATCCGAGCATAATAAAGGAGTAAACTGCCGCGATCAAGGTAGACGAACCAACATAAAGCGAGGGCCGATCATGAACCTTAACTTGAGACAAGCCATTATTCAACGCATGCAGGATAAAAATAACGATGAACTTCAAGACGTGATTGAGGACTCTATTGACGGGGAAGAGCGCGTGCTCCCCGGTCTCGGCGTTCTTTTTGAAATCATTTGGAAGCATAGCGAAGCCGGTATGCAGGACCAGATGGTCACGACGTTGAAAGAGCATTTGGCTTAGACGGTCTGCGTCTGCATTGCACAAAGAAAAAAGCGCAAGGCATTATCCCCGTGCCCTGCGCTTTTTTGCGGTTCAATCGAGTATGCTGCGCACCAATCCTTGCGACATCGGTGCCGGACGCTCGCAAATGCTCTTCATCGCATAATGCTTGCCCTCGTCCGACGCATCGTGGAAAGCGTGCATCGCTTCGAGCACATGATAAGCGAGCTGGCCGCAGGTCCGGTTGATCCGTCCGCCGCGAATCGCGTAAGCCATATCCAGTACGCCCAGCCCGCGGCTGTTATCGGTATAACCGTGGGTGAGCGGAATTTCCTTCCACTCTTTGGCGTCATGCCGCTTCAGCATGACAGGTCCTCCGAACGTGTTCGGGTCCGGTACGCTGAGCGTACCCAAGCTCCCGTATACTTCGATACGCGGAAGCTGAGCTCCACCGAAGACGTCAAAGGAGGTGATAATCGTGCCGATCACCCCGCTGTGAAAATCCATAATGCCCGCCACATGCGTCGGGGTATCCACCTGTATCGTCTTGCCGTACTTCTTCTCGCTTGTGATCGTCCGTTCCGGGAAAGTAACTTTCGCCGATCCGGTGATACGCGAAATCGGGCCGAGCATCGCGATCAGCGCCGTCAAATAATACGGGCCCATATCGAACATTGGGCCGCCGCCTTTAGCGTAGTAAAACTCCGGGTCCGGATGCCAATGCTCATGCCCCCGGCCCATCATGAAAGCAGTCGCGGCCACCGGCGTGCCGATCCAGCCGTCGTCGATCAGCTTGATGCACGTTTGGATGCCGCCGCCAAGGAACGTGTCCGGAGCGCTGCCGACGAGCAGCTGTTTCTCCGCCGCTTTCGCCAAAATCGCCTGACCTTCCTCCCGCGTCACGGCAAGCGGCTTCTCGACGTACACATGCTTGCCGGCTTCGAGCGCCTGGATGCATACGTCCGCATGCGCGGCCGGAATCGTGAGATTGATGACGAGATCAATAGCCGGATCGGCAAGCAACTCCGCGACCGAGCACGCTTTCGGAATGCCGTATTCCTCAGCGCTGGCCGCGGCGCGGGCAAGGTCGAGATCGGAGCAGGCCGCCACCTCAACCGCGGCGTACGTTTTCAAATTTTTAAAGTAAGCGCCGCTGATTTTGCCGCAGCCGACGATACCCACTTTGATTTTTTCCATCGTAAGGTCTCCCTCTCCCGATTCGTTTATTGGCTGTCGCCCATTCCCGTATATGCCGAATTCGCCGCTTGCTTTTGCTTGGCGGCTTCCGCCATTGCTCTGCCTTCCGCGCACCATACGAAGCCGCGCCGCATGATCTCTTTCACCGGCGGCATTTCCACGATGTTTGCCTTATGCCCGAGCGAACAATAAAATACGCGTCCCACGCCCCATCGCTTCGTCCAGACGACCGGCATATCGACCGCTTTATTGAGGGAATGCGGTCCCTGTACGACCGGAAACCGCGTCGTTGCCAGCACTTCGACAGCGGGATCGACATGGAGATAGTACTGCTCGCTTTTCGCATCGAAATCTTCGATCCCCTCGAGCAGCGAACTGGAGCTGTACTTAACGTTTACTTTATACTCGACGCCGTCATTCCCCGGATGCGCCACCCATTGGCCGCCCGTCATAAACTGCCAGTCGACATTATCCCGGAACGCGTCACACATGCCCCCGTGACAACCGGCGATGCCTACCCCGCTCTGGACGGCAACCGAAACGTTGCCTGCCTGCTCTTTGGAAATTTTACCCATCGTCCATACGGGCACGATCAGATCGAGCGCCAGCAGCTTCTCCTTATCGTTGAACACATCCAGCGTATCGGACACTTCGACCTCGAAGCCTTGCTCCCCGAGCACTTCATTGAAAATGTCGGCCACTTCCTTCGGCTCATGGCCGAGCCATCCTCCCCATACAATCAACGCTTGCTTCATCCGGCTCACGCTCCTCGCTTCGCTTATAGTTCTTCGATCCGTACCCAGCGGCGCTGTTCAATCGACCAATCGACCGCTTCCAGCACCTGCTGGCATTTGACGCCGTCCGCGAAATTCGGCACCGGCTGGCGACCTTCCGCAATCGCTTGCATCAGCTCGACCGTCTCGTGGATGAATGTGTGCTCGTAGCCGATCGTATGGCCCGGCGGCCACCAGGCGTCGGCATACGCATGAGACGGGTCCGTCGCCAGCACGCGCCGAAAGCCCTGCACATCGTCCGCGTCGTCCGTAAAATAAACCTGCAGCTCGTTCATCCGTTCAAAGTCGAATTTCACGCTGCCCTTACTGCCGTTAATCTCGAATGCGTTCGTGCAGCGATGTCCAGGCGCGAAACGCGTCGCTTCGAAGCTGCCGAGCGCCCCGCTCTCGAAGCGGGCCATGAACAGCGTAGCGTCGTCGACTGTAACGGGACCTTTGGGCGCATCGTTGCTGCCTTTGGCACTCAGCCCGGTCATCGAAGAAGGCAGCGGACGTTCCTTGATGAACGTTTCGTTCATCCCGATCACCTCGGTCATGCCGCCGACGAGGAAATGCGCCAAGTCGATCAGATGCGCCCCCAAATCGCCGTGAGAACCGGAGCCGGCAATTTCTTTCTGCAGCCGCCAAACAAGCGGGAACGCCGGATCGACGATCCAATCCTGCAAAAACCAGGCGCGGAAATGATAGATTTGGCCTAGGCGGCCTTCCGTGATCAGCTTCTTCGCCAGCTGAACCGCCGGTGCAAACCGATAATTGAAGCCGACCATATGCTTGACGCCCGCGACTTCGACCGCCTGCAGCATTTCGCGAGAATCGGCCAGCGTCAGCGCGAGCGGCTTCTCGCAGAAGACATGCTTGCCCGCCGCCGCAGCCGCAAGCGCGATTTCCTTGTGCGCGTCGCTCGGCGCATTGATATCGATCAGATCGATATCGTCGCGCTGCACAAGCTCCCGCCAGTCCGTATTCCAGCTTTCCCATCCGAACTGCTTCGCCGCCTGTTGTACCCCTTGCGCGTCACGCCCGCAAATCGCCTTCATGACCGGTTTGGCCGTCTTTGGAAAAAACATCGGCAAATCGCGGTACGCATGGCTGTGCGCCTTGCCCATAAATTTATAGCCGATCATGCCCAAACGAACTTGTTCCAACTGCTCTCGCCTCCTCGTGGATTAACCTGAGCCGCAGCGGGCCCGGCGTTACCGTTCACACGATTGTCTTATGACCAGCTTCGTATCAAGCTTCATGGATACGGGCGGCTCCTGTTCGTCGGCACCGCTGCCGCCGGCTGCCCGGGTAAGCACTTTCTCCGCCGCCAACCTTCCCATCTCGTAGAATGGAACCGCGACGCTTGTAAGCGGCGGATCCGTCACGCGGGCGGCGTCCGAGTCATCGTAGCCGACGATAGCGATATCCCGTCCCGGTACGATTCCGTGCTCCCGGAGTCCTTGCATCAGGCCGATCGCCATCCGGTCGTTCGAGGCGAACACGGCATCGATCCGATCCCGGTTCCTGACCATTTCGGCAGCCGCCTTGTATCCGCTTGTACGGCTGTAGTTGCCTTCGTAGTACCAATGCGGCGGGATGGCTTCTGCATCGGCGGGGTGTGCCTCCACTCCCGGCAATAACCCGGCTTCCCGCATCGCTTGCACATAGCCGCGAAGACGGTCGCCGCTGTTCGAATACTGCGGTGAGCCGTTCAAAAACGCAATGCGCCGGTATCCTCTGGCGATCAAATGCTTTACTGCGCTGTAACTGCCCTCCGTATGGTCGGCATCGATCTCAAGGAACCGCTCGCCGCTGAAATGCTGATTGACCAGGCCAAACGGCAGTCCCGCTTCCGCCATCGTTCTCAGCTCCGCGCGCTCCCCCGGCGTATCCGTTGCCCCGAGAATGATGCAAGCATCTACTTTTTGCGAGCGGAAAATACGCATGTAATCGCTTTCTACGCCGGGAGTCCGAAACATAAGGAGCATGTCATACCCCATCTCCTTCACCTGCTCGCCGATCCCGCTTAACACTTCCGAGAAATAATAAGTCGAAAAAATATGTACTTTCGGCACGTAAGGAAGCACTACGCCCAAATTGCCGCTGCGGCGGCGGGCGAAGCTCTGAGCGATCGCGTTCGGATGATAATTCAAGCTCTGTGCTGCCTCGAGTACCCGCTGCTTCGTTTCCGCTTTGATCGGACCTACGCCGCTCATGACACGAGAAACGGTCGCCTCGGATACCCCCGCTAACTCAGCGACTTCCTTTCGGGTTACGATGCTTTCCGCCTCCTCGTCTACATGATTATATTTTGCTGCTGTGTCCATTATGTACGCGCGTTCATTATCTCATGAGCCACAACATGTGTCAATTGCCCGTGTCATCATTTCGGGTCTGGCGCATTCGCCATGATGCTCCAATTGTTTTCGTCTTGCCAACGGTAGCCGAAGCGGATATGCTTGAGATAAAATAAGCCATTTGAACCATGGGAGTGTGGCCGGATGAAGCTGTTGGTCGCAGAAGATGATCGTTCGGTATGTGAAATGCTGCAGTTGTTTTTTCAAAAAGAAAAATATGAAACGACATTCGTCTACGACGGTTTGTCGGCCGAAGCGCAGCTCGAGCATCATGCCTGGGACTTCATCATATTGGACTGGATGCTGCCCGGCAAAGACGGGATCACGCTCTGCCGTGAGATTCGCCGACGCTTCGAAACGCCGGTCATTTTGCTGACCGCCCGCGATCAGGAGCAGGACCGTATTCTCGGCCTGGAACTCGGCGCCGACGATTACGTGACGAAGCCGTTCAGTCCGATGGAACTCATCGCTCGAATGAAAGCCGTGCTGCGCCGTTATCAGCGCGGAAATGGTGCAGCGGAGCGTCACCCCGAGCCGGATCCGTACGCCATCGACTCCAGCAAGGACGAACAATTGCGGCACAAGAACATCATCATCGACTTGCCCTCACGAACGGCTACGATCGGAAGCATGACGATCACCCATTTGACGCCGAAAGAATTCGAGCTGCTGTCGCTCTTTGTCCGTTATCCGAAACGCGTGTTCACCAGGGAACAGCTGCTTGAGAGCATCTGGGGCTACGATTACTTGGGTGAAGAACGAACGGTTGATGTTCATATCAAGCGGCTTCGCAATAAAGTATCTACGGCGGATCACCCGCTTATCATTACCGTATGGGGTGTCGGGTACAAACTGGAGGAATAATGGATGAGTAAGAAACGAAGGCGGTTCCGCTACCGTTTTACATTTTTTCAGCGCCAGTTTCTAAGTCATCTCATCATTTCCTTGCTCATTCTGGTGCCGCTCTTTTTCGGATTTACTTACTTTATGAAGCAATACATTTACAAGCTGGAAACCGACGAGCTGATCAGCGTCTCCAAGGCGGTTACAAGAACGATGCTCAAAGAAGAGGAAGAGCCTGCAGCGGCGCTGCAATCGTTCCGGAATTTGCTCGTCGAACGGAAAATCTCTTTTATATTGCTGGACAAATCGGGGCAGCTCGTCTACCGTGATCCGAGAATGCCGAGCGCCATGCGTTCCAAAGCGTTTCTGGACAACTTGAAGCTGAAAATGTTCGGCGCCAAAGAAAACGAAAGCTTCATTATCCAGCGCAATACCGAGGACCCGCTTGTCGTAATATTCAAGCCGATTCGGACGAAAGGCGCGCGAGGCGACTTTTACCTGTTCGTCATCTCGCCGCTCAAAGGCATGCAAACGGCGGTACAGACGCTGAATAAAGCGCTGGTATATATGGCGATCTTCATCTTCCTGCTTGCCGTCATCGCCAGTTTGTTCGTCTCGCGCAGCTTGAGCCGGAGCATCAGCTCCCTCAGGCAGACGACGCGGCAAATCGCCGCCGGCGACTATGCGGCCCGTTCGCCCGTAAAGCGCTCCGACGAGCTCGGAGAGCTGGCCAGCGACTTTAACTCGATGGCGCATCAGCTCGAGATCACGTCAAGCAAGCTGCAGCAATTCGAAATGCGCAGAAGCCATTTCATCATGGACATGACGCACGAGCTGCGTACCCCGCTGACATCCATCCGGGGCATAATCGAGGGACTGAAGAACGGCCTGGTCGGCGCAGCGGAGGAACGGTATAAGTATTACGGCATTATTGAGAAAGAAACGTTCCGTTTGATCCGCTTGATTAACGAATTGCTTGACATGGAGAAGATCGAAGGCGGAATGATTGCGCTCAATAAAAAGCGAACGCCGCTCGGCGAACTGCTTGAGATTGTGGCCGAATCGCTGGAGGTGCTTGTGCAGGAGAAGAAGCTGCGTATTCAAATCGAATGCGCGCCCGAGCTTCTCGTGTACGGAGACTACGATCGATTGACGCAAATATTCATTAATCTCGTTAAAAATTCGATTCAGTTTACGGAATACGGCACGATTCGCCTATCGGGCCGCGAGACGGAGCAAACGACGATTATCGAAATTGCCGATACCGGACGGGGCATGTCCAAGGAAGAATTGATGCTCATGTGGGAACGGTTTTATAAGGCAGACCCGTCCCGCAGCAAAGCCAGCAGCGAAACCGGGCTCGGGCTCTCGATTGTCAAGCAGCTCGTTGAAGCGCATAACGGCACGATCGAGGCGGAGAGCACGCCGGGCATCGGCACGACATTCACGATTACGCTGCCAAAGGCGGAGCCATCCTCGTCAGCCGGTACTCCCATCGCGCTTGGCCCCGGATCGTGATCCGGGCGGCGACTGTCGCCCGCAATCGATAGTCCGTTCCTATCCGTTGTCACCCTTGTCACAAGCTCCTAGCCGATCCCACTTTTTTTCGGTTGCGAGTGTCCATGTATCACTAAAAACCCCATCCCGCATTTTGAACTCCCCAGAGGCTAGCGCAATCTAACCTTTGGAGGTGCAGTTCATTTTGCGGGATGGGGTTTTTCATGGCGATCTTCTCTGATGGCAATAGCTTTACGGAGCCATCTCCAGGAACTTCAAATTCGGATTTTTCTCCATTGCCGTGCGCAGCGCGTATTCGTTCTCGAACAGCGCTACGTGATTGTCCTTTTTATCCTTCACCAGCTGCGAATTGATACGGAACTTGCCCGGGTCGATGTCGTCGCCGACGAGCCAGCGCGCAAATTGATAGTTCATTCGCGACAGCTGCACTTCCACGCCGTACTCGGCCTTCATCCGGTATTCGAACACCTCGAACTGCAGCTGACCTACGACGCCGAGGATCAAATCCTCGAAGCCGATCGTCTTGAACACTTGGATCGTGCCCTCTTCCGTCAGCTGATCGACGCCTTTCTGGAACTGCTTGTGCTTCAGCGCATTTTTCACCGTTACTTTGGAGAACAGCTCCGGGGAGAAAGTCGGCAGCTCATCGAACTCCACGCCGCCGGTTTGGCTGAGCGAATCGCCAATGCGGAAAATGCCCGGGTCGAACAAACCGATAATATCGCCGGGGTACGCATCTTCCACAATGTCGCGGTCCTGCGCGAGAAACTGCTGCGGCTGCGCCAGCTTAATGTCTTTGCCCACACGCACATGCTTCACCGACATGCCGCGCTCGAATTTGCCCGAGCAGATGCGCAGGAATGCGATACGATCGCGGTGGGCCGGGTTCATGTTCGCCTGAATTTTGAAAACGTAGCCGGAAAACTTCTCGTTTAGCGGATCGATCATACCTTCGTTGCTCCTGCGCGGCGTCGGCGTCGGCGCAAGCTGCAGGAAGTTCTCGAGGAACGTCTGCACGCCAAAGTTGTTGATCGCGCTGCCGAAAAACACCGGAGTGAGCTCGCCCGAACGCACCTTCTCGAAATCGAACTCGTCGCCGGCCACATCGAGCAGCTCCAGATCCTGAACGAGCTGATCGTAAAAAAACTCGCCTGCAATTTCCTTGACGACCGGATCGTCATAGCCGCTTACTTTGCGCACTTTGATTTCGCGGTGATCGTCGCCCTGAAACAATTCCACCTGCGTCAGCTTGCGGTCGTATACGCCGCAAAATTGTTTACCCATGCCGATCGGCCAGTTCATCGGATAGGAACGGATGCCGAGCACCTGCTCCAGCTCCTCGAGCAAATCGAACGGATTTTGCCCCTCGCGGTCCAGCTTGTTGATGAACGTAAAGATCGGGATGCCCCGCTTGCGGCATACTTGGAACAGCTTCTTCGTCTGAGCCTCGACCCCTTTGGCCGAGTCGATCAGCATGACGGCGCTATCGGCGGCCGTCAGCGTCCGGTACGTATCTTCACTGAAATCCTGGTGACCCGGCGTATCGAGAATGTTGACCCGATGTCCGTTGTAATCGAACTGCATGACGCTGGACGTGACGGAGATTCCGCGCTGCTTCTCGATCTCCATCCAGTCGCTTGTCGCGTGGCGGCTTGCTTTCCGTCCTTTTACGGTGCCGGCGAGCCGGATGGCACCCCCGAAAAGCAGCAGCTTTTCGGTCAATGTCGTTTTCCCTGCGTCAGGGTGCGATATGATCGCAAAGGTACGTCGTTTCTGTACCTCATTCTTCAATATTTCAGATATTTCGGTGCTCATGTTGATGAAATTCCTTTCTTTTTTTACACTAATTTTACCGTCCAATCGGCTTCTTTAATCCAAGTGCGGTCTGAAAATTCTCTGCCGCGTAATGTCACCCGGTCCGAGTATACCTGCACGTACAACCCTTGCGACCGTTCTTTCGCCGCATTCTGATAGCTGCGGTTGAGCACCCGTCCGACCGACGAGTTATGAAAGTAGTGGAAGCCGGAGCTATCTTTTACATAGTGTTCCATAGTTCCGATAAAATCTTGATGGCGATGACCGCAAAATACAAAAACATTAGGATACGGCTTCAAAATGTCCCGGAACTTTTTGGCCGGAATGAGCGAATGCGAGCCCCCGTCTTGGCCCGCCGGCGGCAGCGGCTGATGTGTCATAATAAAAACCGGTTTGCCGTCTTTATGGCTTGCCAGCCTCTCCTTCAGCCAGTCGAGCTGCTCATCCGAGTACCATGCGCCTTCGCCGACCTCCGGTTTCTCCTGAACGTACGTTTCCTGGGACAGCAGGATCAGATGATACCCTTTCAACGTCGTATCGTGATACGGCTTGTCGAGCCCCCAGAACTTTTGGAATCTTTCACGGGACTGCCAGTCGGTCTTGCTGTTGGGCATCGTGTCCTTATTGAACCAGCCGTTTTTATCGATCCATATGTCGTAATAGTCGTGATTCCCCATATTCGCATGCATGGGCGGAAGCTTGTATTCGGACAAAATATTCCGAAGGTCTTTATAATCCTTCTCCCGTCCGTACTCCGTCAAATCGCCCGTCATCACAAGCGCTTCAACGGGAGACTCGAAATGCTTCATATCTTCGAGCGCTTCTTTCAAATGTTTAATCGTATTCGGATCGTCCTGCGAAATGTGCAGATCGCTAATGATGAAATACGAAAACAGCGGTACGGCCGGATCGACGGACTTCTCCGGTTCCTTCTCCTCAACAGGCTCCGGCTGCGGTGCCGTCACGCCCTGATTGGCGCCGGCGGCTGCACCGCCGCTTGCTTGCTTCGCGACCGATGTTTCAAGCAGCTTCCATAATGCGGTTGCGGCAGCGCCGATCATGACCAGCAGTCCAAGCATCCAACGAATAAATGCGCGTCTTGACATGAAGAATAATGCCCCCTGATCTCCCTTTCTAGGGTCGCCCCATCCTTATATTATATCGCGCCGCTACCCTCCTTGCCTACTCCCGCCCAAAAATTAACCCCGTCCCGTCCACAGATTCGGGGCACGAAAAAAGAGGCTGGTTCCAGCCCCTCTTCCTCGCTATTCATGTGTTACGATCCGAGCAAAAATGCCCGCGCCGGAGCCGCCTCGATGCCCTCAAGCTTGAGCGGTGCCAGTACGAAAAAGTAACTGCCCGCCGGAACGTCCTTGAGGCGCAGCCCTTCGAGAATGAGCACGTTGTTTCGCATCAGCGACCGGTGCGTCGGATATTCCGCCTGTGATCTTTCGATGCCAAGCGCGTCCGTCCCGACGCCCTTGATGCCGATTTCGGCCAAATACTGCGCGCCGTCCGCCCGCAGGAAGACGAAATCGACGTCGAAATTCGGACTCTCGTTGTCCGAATTGCGTGTTTTGAACAAAATCCATTCGCCTTTCTGAATGGCGAATGGCTCCAGGTCGCTCCGCGTAATCTCATGCGTCACATGCGTCAAATCGAGCACCCGCGCCGTACCGATCAAATCGCTCAGCGGGATCGACTCGATCGTCGCTCCGTTCTCCAGCATGTGCAGCGGCGCGTCGAGATGCGTTCCCGTATGCGCATCGAGACTGATACGCGATTCGTACGTCGTCCCGGTCTGGAAATTGCTCGTGTTGGCAAACGCCGGGCGCTTCGCGTCTTTGTCTTTCCACACTTGAATCGACGAATTGATCGTCATGGAGATGTCGTACAGCTTGAACATGCGGTTCCCTCCCAAGGGCATTGCGTTAGCAATGCCTGCATCGTAAGCATAAGCTTGAGCATTGCGTTAGCAATGCTTGCATCGTAAGCATATACTGGGCATTGCGTTAGCAATGCCTTACTTCGTAAGCATAGTCAGACCTGCGTAAACTCCCAAGCTACTTCGCCTTCATCCTGCCCATTGACCGGCCACCAGCGGAAGCCGTCCTCAGCCAGCAGCTGCGATCCGCGCTCCGGACCCCAAGTTCCTGCGCCGTATAGATGCAGATCTTCCGTGCGCTCGCCCCATGCGGAAGCAATTTTATCGACATATTTCCACGCCAAGGCCACTTCGTCCCAACGGGTAAAGTAGGTCGAGTCCCCGCGCGCCGCATCGTACAGCAGACGCTCGTAAGCTTCCGGCGTATTCAGCCCGACCTGGCAGCTCTGGCAAAAGTCCATCGCCACAGGGATGATGGCCCCTTCGGAGCCCGGCTGTTTGGCGTTCATTTTAAAGTAAATGCCTTCCATCGGATTGACGCGGAACACGAGCAAATTCGGCTCCAGCTTATGTTTGCGCGACAGGTAGACGTTGTTCGGCACGTTTTTGAACTCGACGACCACTTCGGTCGTTTTCACCGGCAGCCGCTTGCCGGTTCGGATATAGAACGGCACGCCTGCCCAGCGGAAATTATCGACGAACACGCGTGCGGCAAAATACGTTTCCGTCGTCGACTCCGGATTAACGGATTCTTCCTCGCGATACCCGGGAACCGGTTTGCCCTTCATCGTGCCGGAAATATATTGGCCGCGCACCGTATTGGCCCGCACTTCGGCAGCCGATTGGAAGCCGCGCAGCGAACGGAACACCTTCACCTTCTCGTCCCTGATGTCCTCCGGATGCATGCGGCTCGGCGGCTCCATAGCCATAACGGCAAGCATCTGCAGCATATGGTTTTGGCCCATGTCCCGAAGCGCGCCGGACCGGTCGTAATACCCGCCGCGGTCTTCCACGCCGACGGTTTCGCTAAGCGTAATTTGTATGTTGGATATGTACTTATGATTCCACAGCGGTTCGAAGAACGCATTGGCAAAACGCACGACATTGATATTCTGAACCATCTCTTTGCCAAGATAATGATCGATCCGATAAATATCGCTCTCGTCAAAAACTTGGCGGATTTCCGCATTCAGCTTCTCCGCCGACGGCAAATCGTAACCGAACGGCTTTTCGATGACAAGACGGTGCCAGCCACCGGCCTCAAGCATGCCGCCCGCCTGCAGATTGTGAGATACGCTGCCGAACAGTTCCGGTGCAAGCGCCAGGTAATACAACCGATTCCCGCCGATCTCGAACTTCGCGTCCAGCGTACCCGTCAACTCGCTCAACTGTCTGAATCCTTCTATGTTGTTGATATCGAGGGACATATATTCAAAATGCTCAGCAAACGAGGACCACTGCTCGTCCTTCGTTACGTTGTACCGCGCGAATTCCTGAATCGACTCGTACAGATCTTCACGGAACTGCTCGTTCGTCCGGGGGCGCCGGGCCAAGCCGATCACGGCAAACCGGTCGCCAAGCTTCCGTTCGCGGTACAGGGCGTAAAACGCGGGAAACAGCTTGCGCCGGGCCAAATCCCCGGTCGCTCCAAAAATTAAATATACGGCATTTGACATTGTATCATCATTCTTTCCTCATTTTTTGGTAATCACGTTGCCAAAGCTTTCCTTATGTCTAGTTATTTCTATAGCATAACGAAAAGCGCAGCGAGATTCAATACTCTGTCGTAATTACCGGCGTTCCGATCGTCAAGCGCCATGCTTTCGTAAGCGAATCCCGGTGTATCGCCGCTTGCAGATGAATGCGGTGTTCGCCGCTGTCCACCGATTGCTGCAGTACATCCGATGTGTAGGAGATGCTGACCGTGCCTGCATCCTCGTACCGCTCTACCGCTTTGGCTTCCAGCTGACCTTGAATATTCCGAAACGCTTCCTGCGCGCCCTCGGACGACTGCGTTTTCAGCATCCCTTGCGCAATAACGTTCCATACGCCTTCAAAATGAAGCTTCTCCATCTGCCGCTCCATCGCGTCTTGCATTGCGACCGCTTTCGCCGACAATTCCGCAGCGGGCACCTCGGAGCATTCCGTTTTCACAATGGCATAAGATTGTCCGGCGCCAAGAGCAGTGAGCAGCAGCGTTTGCACGCAGCCTTCCGCCGTTTGCCGCTCCTGACGGTATACAGGCTCCCCTTGCTGCTCCAGTAATGCGTCCAGTACCGGCATCTGAAGCGCCCGGCTCCACTCCTGCCCCAATCGAAGCAGCTCATCATCGTTCGCATACGGACGGTACGGACCGGTTTTCTTCAGCACAAGCTTTACGGGTGTTTGCTCCGACATACCCTGCTCCGCGGTCTGCAGCATCTTTACCGTATCGGAGGCAGCGCCGGACTCCGGCCTCGCCATGCCAGGCTCCGCTTGCAGAAGCCATAAACCGAGAATACCGAGCATCACCAGAAAGCTTGCCGTCTTTGCCGTTTTTGTCCGCACCCTGCCTCACTCCGTTTCCGAATCTATCAATCTATCAAACAGTATGCCCAGGCAGGCGGGGCTTATACCTAGAAAATGGGCGCGGCAAACCGGGACATTCGTCCAGACAACGGACGCGGCGGTGCATAGTCTGGAAGTAGAAAGCAAACTCTTGCGGAGGCGAATATGCGATGAAAGCAATCTACCCGATCAGTGCGGAGAAGTGCAGACCCTTTTACGGAAAGCCCGTATGTATTTTTCTTAAAGACGGCTCGGAAATATTCGGGACGTTAAGCCGCGTGGACGGACAAAAATTAATATTGAATGAGGGACCTGCGACGGCCGCGGCCAAAGCAAAGGCAAGCAAAACCGCTGTGCTTTCCAAAAAAGCGGCGTCACGAAAAGCAAGACCAGCAAATGAATCCGCCAGAACCTTTGGCCCCGGCGTGTTCCCCGGATTCCGTCCGTTCGGCGGCGCTATAGTGCTTGACCTGCCTATAGTCGCACGGGTATTTACCTTCACCTGATCTACCATCCATAGGGCATCAAACAGTATCTTTTTCACGAAACCCATCGTGCAAATATGAAATAAGCACCTCAAACGCATTGAAATTCAATGGTCGAGGTGCTTGTTTCTTTATGAAAATGCGCTAGCGCAATCGCTTTGACATCAAATAGCAGCGAAGACGCGGGTCGTATTGGACCGGCTCAAAGCCATGCCGCATGTAAAATCGCTGCGCCTGTCCGTTGACATCGTCCACCCACAGATGAATTTGACTGCAGCCGTGCAGCGCAGCCACCCGTTCCGCTTGCCGCATCAACCGGCTTCCGACGCCTTTGCCTTGATATTTTGGATCAACGGCTAGCATATCGATAAATACACTATCCTTCTCGGGCTTGAGCGATACGAATCCGACGGTCTGGCCTCCGGCCGCCGTGTCGACATACGTAGTGCAGTCGTTCAAACGCTTGCGAATGATGGGTAAATTCAAACGAAGCTCGGGCATCGTCTGTCTAGCATAAGGGAGCAGCAGCTTATCCACCAACTCGAATATAATGCCGTCGTCTTTTTTTTGAATTCTTTTACGAAGCATTCGGAGGACCGCCTTTCCTGCCGTTTCACGAAGTACTTTATCGTATGAAACGAAAGGACGGATGGTTCAGGCTGTCACTTCAAATATTTTTTGCCGACAAACGCCATGAATAAAATACAGACAATGATAACGATGGCGATCACGACCCATTGAACCCAGTTCATGACAGTACTCCTTTTGAGGGTGATAAGCAATCTTACTTCATCCTCCTGCGGGCTGTCAATCGAATCATCGTTTGCAGCAACCCGGACTACTATACCTTTGAACAAATATTGAACTTCCCGCTCTTCGATCACTGCAATTTTGAGTTTGTCCGTATCATATCAACGGTTTCCAGCGCTTATTTATCAAGCTTCACCTTCAGCGATTGCCGGACCGCCTCCGCCTTAACCGCGGCCTTGCGCTCCTTCTCCGGGAGCGTGTAAAAATCGCAGCGCGGATAAAGCGCAAGCAGCGTCCTCTCGGCGGCGAGTCGTGCGCCGTCTTCGTTCTGCAGCAAGTAATACGCGACCTGGTAGCAGTACACTTCGTGTTCCTTCAGCATATCCGCCTTTTCCCCAAATGCAAGCGTCCTTCGTCGTTCCCGTTTTTGCAGCGCGTAACCCATCGTCCGCTTCACTCCTTTTCCTTGATCTCGGCAGACCAATTGACGTTGGAATATGTTCGATCGATCACCTTGCGAACCAGCGTAAGGCGATCCGGTATTGTCCGTATTCCGGGAATCCGGAAGGCGTAATCTTTTCCGGCCGTTTCATTTTCCAGCACGATTTTCTCGCCAATGGAGGACGCACCCCGCATCTGAATTGCGTATTCGTTTCCTTGCAGATCACGCACAGTCCATTCGTCGCGGTGGAACTCGTTAACGAATTCGCCTTGTACCCGGAGGACGCCCTCGACGTCTTTGATGCGCGGATAATCCTGGTTGGCTTCAATTTCGAAGCCCGTAAGCCGCAACTCGTCGCCCGAGTCGCGAAACATAGCCGGATGCTCCCGGAGAGCCGCAGGGTTGAAATCAAGCGCGGCCCCGCTCCGCTCGGTTACGTAATAACCGTCCAGCACAAGCTTGTAATTTTCCCCCGGAGGCAAATACCGGAACGTATACGACATATGCATATGCCCTTTGCGGGCATCCGCCGTTTGCGTGGAGCTCATTAAACTGTCCTTATGCATACTTTTTCGGCTGTTCACGCTGTGAATTTCTTCGCCCGCATCATCCTCGAAGTGAAACCGCAATCCCTGCTGCTTCCACAGCTCCCCCGGCGAACGCGCCAATGCCTTGTTGCTCAGCTCCGTATCCAGCTCGAGCCGAACACCCTGCACCGTGCGGATCAACCGCTTCAGCCGGATTGTGATGCCATCCGGAGCCGTATATTCGCCGTGTAGCGGAATGACTTTCGTCTGGGCTTTCGCCTGCCGCAAATCGACCGTGAACGAAAAATCCCAGTTCCCTTCGACGTAAGGGATCTGCTGCATCTCATTGCCGAGCCGGCGAATCGTCCCCTCCACCGTTATATGATCGGCGGACGTCGGCTCCGGGAAATAACCGATCAGCATATAGAACGCACTGGTCATGCCGATATCGTGGAGCCGTCCGATCTCGCGGCCCTGGTCGTCCTTGACGACGATCCGGTTCGGCTCGCCGAGCCAAAGACGGTCATGCAGGCCCTTTCCATCCGGCCCGGACAGCTGCAAAGCCATCACAACGCGCGCCGGATCGGCTACCGCCTCGTTAATGCGGATCGTAAAGCCTTTATCCTTCACCGTCACATTCGGATTGCTGACAAGCCCAAGCTCCTGCGCTTTCAGCATCCCGTAATCTACCGTATCCCGGGAAAATAACGAGCGCACCAGATCGGCCAGCGTCGGACTCGAGTACGCGGCAAAAGCTCCGGCTACAAGCAATACGGAAGCGATAGCGGCGGCGCGTCTCCACCGAGGCAGCGGCTTGCGCGGCCGGATCGGGTCAGGGACGCTTGCCGGCAGCCCCATATCCAGCTTCGCCATCACGTCGGCCGTGAACGAAGCCGGCAGTTCGTCGGCGAACAACGCTTCGGCTGCGCGAGCCTGCTCATCCAGCTCCGCTTCGTACAGCGGTCCGCAATGCGCGCACGATTCGATATGCCGTGCGGCGGCTTCCCGCTGCTCCGCAGGCATCGGCAGATGCAATATGTAATCTTCGATCTCAGCGCTGCTTAAGCATCTCATGCGTCGCTCCCCCCTCTTCTTCCGTCATCACTTGCTTTAACCGCTTTTTCGCCCGGTGCAAATCGTTCTGCACTTTCGCAATCGGAACAGCCATAATGCCGCTAATTTCTTCATAGCTCAAATCGTTCGTGTACCGGAGCAGCAGCACCATCCGGTAATTTTCCGGGAGCCGCTTCAGCCGTTCCCGCAGCTCGCTGCGCCGCTCCGCTTGCAAATATATTTCTTCCGGGCTTTCCCCGGCGCTCGCTTCAGCCGCAACCGCCGCATCATCCGGCGGACGTTTCCTTTTCCAATGATCCCGCAGCCCGTTGGCCGCGATCGTATAGAGCCAAGAGGCGAAGCTTTTCGACGGGTCATGTCCGGCTAGCCCGCGATAAGCTTTAAGGAATGTCTCCTGAGCCAAATCTTGGGCATCCATCCCGTCGGCTCCCATGCCCCGCAGAAGGCCGTACACTTTATTTTTATAACGATGCACCAGCTCGGCAAAGGCTTCACGGTTTCCCCCCAGCGCTTCGGCGACAAGCTGCTCGTCACTTACAGGATCGTTCATCGAATATTCCGCCCCGTTCTCTGTCTATCTATCGTTATAGACGAACGAAACACCCCCAACCTTTCACCCTTCATAAAAACTTAAGAAATGGTTTTGATCGATGGATCGGCGGACGCAAAAAAATCCTTGCAGCCCCGGTTGTCACAACGGGAACTGCAAGGATTCGCAAATCCGATATATTACTCCGCCAATCCGTTCTTGAAAGCGTAGATCGCCGCCTGTGTGCGGTCCTCAACCCCTAGTTTGGCAAGAATGTTGGTGACGTGGAACTTGACCGTCTTTACGCCGATGAACAACTCGTCAGCCACATCCTGATTGGACTTGCCCGCTGCGATCAGCCGCAGCACCTCCATCTCGCGTTCGGTCAGCTCCTCATGCGGCTGAGCCGCTTGCTTCGGCTGGCGGAAGCGGTTCATCAGCTTGGAAGCGACCTGCGATTCCAGCACGGACTGTCCTTTCATCGCCGCGCGGATGGCTTGAGCAATCTCCCCGGCGCGCGACGTCTTGAGCAAGTAGCTGAACGCTCCCGCTTCGATGACGGGATATATTTTCTCGTCGTCGATAAAGCTCGTCAGCACGATCACCTTGCAATCCGGATGCTCCTGCAGCAGCCGCCGCGTCGTTTCGATGCCGTCCATTCCTTCCATGACCAGATCCATCAGCACGACATCGGGCCTGTACTCCAGCGCTAGCCGTATTCCTTCCTGTCCGCTGCTCGCCTCTCCCACCACTTCGATATCTTCCTCTGTGCTGAGAACGGCCGCAAGACCGATGCGCACCATCTCATGATCGTCCACGAGAAGTACGTTAATCGTTGTCTCCTCCAATGGAATCCCCTCCTTCCACCAATATCGGTATACGAATGTCGATTCGCGTTCCTTTGCCGGGCGCCGTTATCAAATTAAGAGATCCGCCGATTTCGTTGACCCGTTCTTTCATGGTCAGTATACCATAGGAAGCCTGCTTTTTCTCATCCATGTTGAAGCCTACCCCGTTATCCCGGATCATCAAGCGAACGGTTCCTTCCGAAGGTTTCGTCAGCCGCACCTCCAGCTTGGTTGCTTTGGAATGACGCAGCGCGTTCGACATCGCTTCCTGCGTAATCCGGAACAAGTGATCTTCGATGCCCTTGGGCAGTTTGATTTCTTCCGTCAGTTCCAGATCGATCTCCATCGGCACTTTGGCCGACAGCTCCTGGGTGAGCTCGACGAGCCCTTCCGACAATCGTTTGCCCTCCAGATGCACCGGACGCAAATGCAGCAGGAGCGCACGCATTTCGGACTGAGCGACCGACGCCATCTCCTCGATCAAGAAGATTTGGCGCTGCGCTTTATCAAAATCTTTATCCAGCGTCCGCCCGACCGCCGTCGCCGTCATCGAGATCGCAAACAGTTGCTGGCTTACCGCATCATGGAGCTCCCGCGCAAGCCGCTGCCGTTCTTCGACGATGGCCGAATATTTGGCCTTTTGCGCCAGCTGCGCATTGTTATTGGACAGCCGCTGCAGCGAGGATACCTGCTCCTCCCATTTTTTCGTAATGCTGTTGAGCTGCTCGCCGAGGCGCCCGATTTCGTCTTCGCCCAGCGGCGGCACGGAGCGGCTCAAGTTGCCTTTTTCAAGCGACAGCATCACTTCGCGGATTTGTTCGAGTCTTCGCTTCATCCGACTGCTGTACCAGAGACCGAAAGAACCGCCGATCGCCGCGACGATCACGATGAGCGTCAAACTGAGCCTTACTCCCACTTGCCAAGATTCGAATGGCCTTAAATAACCGCTGGACTGCAGGAAGTAGACCACAACGCCAAACAAAACAAGGCTGAGCCCGATGGACTCGCCCATGCTTCGCCATATTAAATTGGTTAGACGCTTGTCAGTACCTTCCATTCTTAAAGTCCTCCGGCATTAAACGATTTTTATATCAATATCGGCTACCACGTACGATATTTCCAGCTTCACCTGGCGTTCCGCCGTCCAATAGTTCGGCGACTGCCATACCATCTTGTTCAGCACCCCTGCTTCTTTATCGAAACCGATGCTCGTTTGTCCGAACAGCACCGAAGCCGTTACCGTTAAACCCATATCTTCCGGCACGATCAAATCAATATCCGCAATGACGCCCTGCAACACGATCGTCGTTTCCTTCTGCTCCGGAATTGCATATGTGAAGTCCATCTGCAGTTCGCCAAGCACGTTCCATATGGACATATTTCGTAAAATCCAGGGCTCTTTCCCCCAGCGGATGCTTTCGATCAAACTTTGCTTGCGAACGTGTCTGTCGTCCCGGTGCATTTTGCGCGATTTGTTATAGAAAATGCCGAGCGAGATCAAGATCACCGCGATGATTAACGGAAGATTGCCGCCTACGAGGAGCAGCAAGCCCACAATCATCATCAAATAGCCTTTCCGTTCCGAACCGGATCGAACCTTATGGACGCCGATCAGCAGTAAAAAAAGAGCGACAACGGTGAAAAAGCTCAGGTGATTGTCCGCTAGCATAAACACACCGGCCCCGATCAACACCAGCGCTATGTTGCGGTTCCGTTTGCTATTCATCCGTGTCACCCCTTTCGTAAGTCTGGTTGAGTTTGTTTACGCAAAAGGCCATAGCGGGCGATAACGGCCTCCTATGGCTTTTTGCCTTACATAGCATATCATAACTGTTGTTCCGGCTCCACTAGTTTATTGGCGGCGCCTTCTTAGCTGCAATGTCTATTCAAGCAAACCGCTTATTGTCCTTGCTCGCTCGTCAATTTTTCCTTCAACAGCTGGATTTGATCGTCGATCTTTTGCTGTTTGGCTGGATCCGTTTGCGCCGACGTGCCGCCGTAGACAGAGCCGACATAAGCGGAGCCTACGTAAGGCTTGCGCGCAATTTCCGCTTCGACTTCCAACGATAATATTTTTTCTTCCATGCGGCGGAATCCTTTGACCGCGCTGCCGCCATCAATTACGTTGTTCGCCGTCACTTCGGCCATTTGTTTCTTTGCTTTCGCAAGTTGAGCGCGGGTTACCAGCTCATTGCGCTTATTGCGCATTTGATAGAACGAATCTTTCATTTCATGCAGCTGTTGTACAAGCTCTGCCGCTTGCGACTTGGATTGCTCGTGCATTTCCGTATATTCGGCAATTTTGCCTTCATGATACAGCTTTTGCTCCAAAGCCTGGCGCGCCGTTTGCTCTTGCCCGTTCTTCAACGCTTCTTTCGCTTGCCCTTCATAGTGGGCCGTCAATCGAACCGATTCTTCCAGACGCTCTTTCAGCTTGCGCTCACTCGCGATTTGACGGGCTACCGTTACTTCCGCCTGAGCGATTTCTTCTTCCATGTCGCGGAGGTATTGATTCAGCATAACGATCGGGTCTTCCACCTTGTCGAGCAGCTCGTGCAGCGAAGCTTTCGTCATATCCTTAATTCTAGAAAATACTCCCATGATTAAACATCTCCTTTAGTAGATTGTTGTTGTTTTTCGTATTTCGCGACTTTGGCGCGAAGCTCTTCGATTTCTTTCCACATCGCTTTTTTCTCGATGTCCTTCATCATATCGTCCAGGTTGCTGCCGTTATCGGCCTGCGGACCTGTTTGATGCGTATAGCCAGCTTCATATTCGTTACGTTCGTGCGGCGGAGCCCATCCGTATTTGCTCGCTTTGCGGTAATATTTCTCGGCGCGTCTCCAGTCTCTCCAGCTGCCGTACTGCTGTCCCGATTGGTGACCCCATTTGGAGCCGCAGCCGCTGTGAGCATGTCCCCCGAAGCCCGGCTCCGGACCGTAAGGTCCGCCGTGCCACGGCTCGCTCGGTATGACCAGCGTCGCCAGGAAATACAGGGGAATCATGATCCCGCCGGAAAAGAACGTCGTTACCACAACGATCAAACGCAGCAGCGTTGCGTCCATCCCGAGCGTTTCGGCCAGGCCTCCACACAAGCCGGTTATTTTGCGGTCGGTTCGGGAACGGTATATTCTGGTCATGGCCTTCTCCAGCCTTCCTCTTCCAATTTGGAGCGAAGCTTCGCCATTTCTTTCTCAAGCGCGCTGCTCGCCGCCGTGCCAGCTGCGGACCACGCTTCGCGAAGATGCCCTCTTACTTCTCTCAAGGTACGGGCCGTCATCTCCATATCGGATACGCGTTCTTCCAGCCGGTCGAATACCCGGGGAGAAGGCGCTCCGCCCATCGAACGGAGTCTTTCGTTCATGCGCTGCTGCAGTCTGACCGACTCCAGTCTGGCGATGTAGTAGCTGCGCTTCGAAGCGATTTCGTCGAAATCGATCCGCAGTTGCTGCAGCTGCTCCTCCAGTTCGACAATGCCGAGCTTGCTTTGCTCATACAGCGCTTTGTACTGCACCGCTTTTTCTTCCTGCTGCATCTTTTCCTGCAGAGCGATGCGCGCCACCTCCTCTTCCCCCGCCTTTAGCGCAAGCATGGCTTGCTGCTCCCGGCGTTCCTTCAGCTGTTCCGCCGAGCTGTATTGCTGGCGAAGCGATGCTGCGTGGGACAGGCACTGCTGCAGCAGCCTTTCGGACTCGCGAATCTGTTCGGATTGCGCGGCCAAATATTTATCGATCATACGTACCGGATCTTCGGCATTCTCCAACATTTCATTAAAGGTTGCTACCGTTATGTCGCGGAATCGTTTGCCTAGACTCATGCTCTCTTCAACCACCTTTGCTTAAGATTTTGCTCGATTGCTCGTTGTTTACAAGAACGATCTATTGCGAAGCATGGAGATTCCGAATACGATCAGCCCGACCGCAATCGCGATCCCGATTAATCCGGACAGTTTCCCCAGCAGAATTAGACCGCCGATGACAATCAGCACCCAACCGATCGTTCTTCTTCCATTAACGAGCCCCAAATACCCGAGGCCTACCATTGCCGCCGGGAATAACCACCCCGCGATGTGACCGAATAGATGCCCTGTATGCACGCCCAACTTGTTCAAGAGGATCAAGCCGCCGAAGAAAATCAACAGAACCGCCAGTCCCTTGTGTCGATTCATTTTCATTGTATGTAGTCACCGCCTTTCGCTTAGTTATCGTTTGTTCATGTCTTCATTTTAGGCCCAATCGCGCTTTTACAAAACGGACCTGCGGCGGTTTTTCGAACTGGACCTAAGTCTAGTAGCCCCTAGCCTATGGGCAAGAAGCGCGAGAAAGCCGTGTCCAATCCTGCGCAAAAGCGCCCTTCCACCCCGGTGCATGCGACGTTGAAAGAAGGCTATACTAAGGTAACATTACCTCTCGAAGGATGGTGCCTTATGAAAAGTACGCTGTCGCTGCGGCGTTTGCCGGTATGGATGCGCCTCTTTGCTGCATTAAGCCTGATTGCTGTCGTTGCTTTGCCTGTACCTGCCTTCGCTTTTGTTTCGCCCGACCAAAAACCGGCTGCGGAACAAGCCGAAAAACCCGTACTCATCTATGATGTCAGACAGGAGAAAGTCGTCGGAGCGATTCCGAATTCTGCGGCTATACGCCAGGAAGCGGAAGGCTGGCTGAAGCAGGCCAAAACGATTTCGCCAAAAGCGAAAATCGGCTACGATACCGGGATTATTATCCGCATTCCGTTCGAACCGGCGCTGTCCGTCTCGCAGGCGGGGCTGTCGTTTCAGTGCAGGGATTTATTCCTCATCATACCGTCCGAAAAAAAACAAAATCCCCAGCTGCTGGCGTTCAGCACTGAGGATCAAACGTATATATATGAAGGAAACTTAAAAACGATCAAGCCGTTTCTGGAAAAATACGATCTGATGCACTGGCTGCTGGCACGACCGAAGAAGGAGCCGAATCCGGCGCCGGATACGCGGCTTAGTGATTCCGTGAAACCTTAGGGGTACACTTTCCCTGTGACGGTAACAAATTAAAACAAAGGAGCCGCGTCGCTCCTTTGTTTTAATCAACGGATTCCAATGAAAGATCGAAATTGCTCTCTTTCCTACTTGCACTTGATATATAGAGTTATCGATTTATTGGATTTATAATTATCAAGCGTTAACATGACACTCACGGTTCGTGTGTCCCAGTACGTAGTAAAACGGACATGATTCAGAGCTACCGCCTGTTCCCACTGGCCTTTATCCTTCCGATATAAGTCATTGTTCCATTTTGCAGACTCGAAATCGGAAGGTCCGTAATGCTCGGTAAGCATATCTTTTATATGATCATATTCGTTAACATAAGATATATGTTTTATATATTTTTCAGAAATTGTGTACATTGCGCTCTGCAATTGGTTATCTTTAAAATCATACGACAACAACGTTTTTTGTCCGTTAATACTTCGCTCAAATAATAGACCGCTTTGGTCTTGGTAAATAAAGTGGGATTTCTCTTGTTTCCTAACTTCCTCTTTTGTCATTTCTTTATTTATGTCTAAATTTAGGTCTTTCACGAAACTCTCGGCAATCGGCCTTGTTATAAAAACAGTTGAGCTTTTTTCATCCCAAGTGACGTTGCTGCCGGTGGATTCGCCTATAAAACGCAAGGGAACAAATGTATAACCATTGATTATGCAAGCAGCGGCATCTAGCTTCCTTTTTTCACCATTGACCGTCGCTTCCGCTTCCCCAATCGTAAGCTGAATGTTTATATCTTTTGTTTTTCCCGTAACGGTTTCAGTTTCACGATCCCATTCAACTTCTAAGCCTAATGATTTGAAAATAGGGGCGACTTGGACTAAAGTAGTCCCACCCGCGATTTGCGGTTTTTCATCAAACGTGATCTTAGTTCCATCCAGATAAAGTATAATTCCCGGATCCGATTGTTCCGCAAACGCGGTAGGTAAGATAATAAAAAATACTAGATTTACGGTTAATAAAACAGATAACAGTTTTTTGAACATATTTATCTCATTCCTTTGCTCGTCGTTTTAAGTTACCGCTCGAATCGAACTTTCTCCATTCTTTAAATCCATCGAAAAAGGATTTTCCGTGATCCTTACTTTTCATGTTCATGTTCATGTTCCTCCTGAAATATCGTTTCGCGTTGAAAAAGATCCGCGTCCTCCAGTTTCCACTGTCCGTCCGGGGTCCGCTTGACTTGATACCAGTGATTCTGAACTTGTTCGCGTATTTCTTCAAAATTGTAGCTCCGATCCCGTTGAATCGTGTTCACGATGATCGTATCTTCACTACTTTCAACGGCGGTCATCGATTGAATATCGCTCATCCATTGCTTTCGTTTAAAAAACGGGGCCAGTGCTGGCACACGCTCATTAATCGATTGGCTTGAGTCGCTTAAATCAGCCGTTGCTTTAAAATCATCGCCTTGTTCTACATGCTTCATGAAACGAACGACAGCCTGTTTCGCCAATTGGTCAGGGGAACCGATTCGCACTTCCCGGTTCATACCATCCCACTCCACTTGAAGCTTCAATGCCTCGCCTACAAATCGTAGCGGAACGTATGTCGTACCGTTGATGATTTCCGGAGCAGCGGATAACACCGTACGCTCTCCATTGACTGTCACCTCGGTTTGACCCAACTCCAGCCGAATATCCATCCCCTCTTTCGACCCTTGGATCGTTCGGGTAGTCTCGTTCCAGTCCACGTGCAACCCAAGCTTCTCAAACACCGGCCTAAAAGGCACCATCGTCGTACCGTTCATCAGCAGCGGTTGTTGTTCAAACGATACGGATTCGCCATTGACCGACACCCCGATACTTCGCTTCCCAATGCGGAACATTCCGATCTCACCGGTTCTCCCAAGTAACCCGCCGTCCGGCGTCACCGCAAGTTCGCTTGAGGTCAGGCTCTTGTTATTGCGAATTAAACGGAACAATTCGTTCCCCTGAGCATCCAACCCGTAGATATTGCCGCCGAAATCGGTAAAATATACGTCTCCGTTTTCGTTACAAACGATATTCGTGGGATATCCGTACTGTGAATCGGGAGTAAAATATGTCCACAATATATTCCCTTCCTGATCCTTGGCGACCAGAGCATTGTCCTCCGATGTGTTCGAATAGCTTCTACCGGACCATACAACGGTACGCACTGTCTGTTTCGGTCTTGGGGGCCGGTTTTCAATCTCAGCTCTAAACTCCTCTTCGGTCAAACGCTTGTCCCCTTGCCAATACAATCCGTCTTCGCCTTGCAGCATGATGTAATTTGTTCCGCCAATTTTTATAGTTTTTTGGACAGCCTTAACGGCAGACACCCGTTGTCCTTTCGAATCGATCGTGATATATTGCCCTTCCCGAGTCAACAGCGTTACCATACCGCCGGCTTTAAGTTCAAAACTCATTACATTAGTAAAAATTTGTCCCAGCTTGTCCTTGCTGATTTTGATCTCGTCTCTGTAAGTCCATTGTTTATGTCCATATAAATCGTAACTTACAATACCTTCCAAGGTCAAAAGAACAATCCGGTTATGGTCATTAATCGAAAATAAAAAATTATCATTCGGGTTGATTAACGTAATATCCAGAAGCGTCTGACCATCCCGATTCAAAAGAAGCACATGATCGGATTTTGCCGGTATTTCGTCTTTTCCGATCACGTGAACAGTCGATTTCGTGACTTGCGCCCGAACGATGATATTGCCATTATTGGTTAACCACATGCTTACGATCTCATTTTTCAGTGGCACCGACATCCACTTGAGTTCATTATTCGGACCGATCGCATGAATGATATTGCTGTAATCATAGTAGTAGAACGTTCCGTTTCCATCCGAAAGCAAATTTCTTTGCCCGGCGGCATTCCCTCGATTCATCCACTTCCACTCGTATTCGCCGTTGGAGCGGAAGACTGGCTGCTGTTTCACCGACGCACCTCCCGCATGATACAGCTGCATGGGCAGCACCTGATCCGATTCAGAAGTCAAGCGAGTGCCTGCCCCCTCCGCACTTGCAGGGACTGCACCGCTAGTCAAAACCATTGCTATTAAGCCAAATATACCGAGCCTTCGAAACCATCGTATTTCCATCGTTCCCATTTCACGCTCCTCGCTTTAGTGCATAGCATCCTTTGATCGTTTGCGGATCTAGTCCCTCTGGCAAAAACAAGTCGGTATGCTTATCGTAGTTGCTGTACGTGAGGTTCACGGATAATTGTTGCTAAAAATAAGCAGCAAAAAAACAAGCCAATCCTGGCAACCCGGCTACCGTACCCCAGATACGATTCTTGGAGTTTAGGCCCGTGGCTTTGCGTCCCACCCTTTCGAGAGGTTTGCCGTTGTTTCAGTTCACTTGTTCTCTGACAGTCCTATATCATAGGTATGTAGACCTATGAATTCGACACATTGAAACAATATCCTGCTTCAATTGGCAAAATATTTCATATAGTTTGTTCTAAACAGAAAAATAAATATCAGGAAACTAGTAAACAAAAAACCCCCGGCATCTGGATGCAGATCGAGCGAGGGTTAAAACATAATTATGTCGCCGCTTAAAAGAAGTCCGGCAAATACGTTTGCCGGCAAGGAATCAGCCGTTCTAACGCGTCGAGCGCATCCTCTTGCCCCTGCAGTCTGCCGATTTCATGCAGGAACGCCGGCCTTTGGTAGCTCAGCATCATCGCCGTCAGCGTCTGAATGTCGCAGCTGAGCACAGGATGTTCCCCAGTCTCCGGTCCCCCCGTTTCTACTTTGGCGGTTCCGGATTCATCGATTTTCAACAGAAACGTGCCGTTGTTCCATGCCGCTTGGGCATCATTGATTTCCAAACGTACGCAGTCTTCCACTCCGGAGACGAAAGGATATTTCTCCAAAAATCCGGAGACATCCACGATTCGCGCCATGAAATACGGTACCAGCTCTTGTTTGATCCGCGGATTATCCAATAAGAACGGCAGCCGGTCATCCGCAGGCGCGTTCAGCTTCAACTTATCGATCATTGAGTCGTGATCGGCCAGAAAACGCCATAAGGCGAGCCGGGCTCCGTGATGCAGCGCTACAAGCTCATGCACCGTGCATACCCGGTCCTTCACCTGATAATGCACGTAGCCGCCCGGCTGTCCCGCTTCATCGTAATAAACGGCAATCTCTCCCTGTCTCCTACCGAATATGCGGTCCTTCCACCATTTCTCGCTTCGAACCAAACTGCCGTTATACCGGGAGGCATAGGCTTCATACAACGGATTCAGCAAGCCTGCGTCTGGCGATGAACGAACGATCCGGCCCGGTTGCGGTGACAGTTTCGGCATAAGCGCGGTGGGGATTTCATATGTTTTGTACTCTGCGTATGTCTCCCAGCCGAATCTCCGGTAAAAGCCGAATTGAAACGGATGCAGGAACGAAACCGTTTGTCCCTTGTCCCGCATGGAGTGCAGCGCATTATCGAGCAGCCTCTTGACCAGACCGCCGCGCCGGTATTCGGGCCATGTCGCCACACTGGCAATGCCGCCCATGTCGAACGCTTTTCCCTGGATCCACGTCTTCAGATCCAAAATGTTCATAGCCGCGGCAAGCCGGTCTTCCACATAGGCACCCAAAAGCTCGTAATCGCGCATATCCAATTTACGACGCTCAATATCTTCCGGAGTGTACGTCATCTGAAAAGCGAACGACCAAAGATTTAATGTATCCGGAAAATGCTCCTCCGGAATCGGCCTGATTTCTACGGATGCCGCCTCGTTCACTTCTTGTTGCTGCAAATGGCTCATGGCCGTTCCCCCCTCCATCCTCATCAGTTTCTTCGTCGATTGTACCAAAGCGGCGTAAAAATTACCACGCGCGACCATCGAAACGGCCTTAGCGCAAAACGAATCCTTAAGTAACATTTCACTTATTCTCAAGGGGCGAAATCAATTCACTCGCAGTCTTTATGTCCGTGTCCTGAGACTCATATTGCGTCAAAACATCAAATCAACAAGATCCCATTGTACTTGCTTCTAATAGATTACAACATAAATATAATTCCGTGGTATCTGGATTATTTAACAATTAAATTAATAGGGATATTTTTTAGTACTTAGGGCATGCATCCATTATTTATTCATCCGGGATTACCCATATTTTCCCACTCTTTCTTGATTCGTCCGTATGCTATCATTATCGGTAGAAAGGTAGATTTATCAACAACAGGAGGCTTCCGCCAATGAAAAAAAAGCTTATCGCACTCGTGATGAGCGCCGCTGTATCGCTAGCGGTCATTCCATATCATGCATTTGCCTTTTCCTACGACACCGAAAAAGTGAAGGTGATCCAATCCGTCAACTTCCGCGAGCAGCCCTCCACCTCCGGCGCACGCATCCGTTTTTTGCAGGCGGGTGAAATGCTGGATATCGTCAGTACTTATAATGACAATTGGCTCCAAGTCAAAGATGCCTCCGGCCAAGTCGGATATGTCTCCTCTTCGCCAACTTACATTCAGCTGACGAATGTCAAGGTTCCGGCCGAGCCGAACGGAGAGATCATCAAGTCCGTTTCATTCCGAACCGGGCCGTCCACGGACGCCTCCCGCATTCGATATATCCAAGACGGCGAGCGCATCCTTATATTGGAGAAAGTAAACGCCTACTGGTACAAAGTGCAAGATAAAAACGACGTCGTCGGCTATGTCAGTACGAGCTCCGAATACATAAGCACCATGTTCGAGGATCCGCAGGAGCAGGAAGAACCGCTCTTTCAATCGCCTCCGAACGCGACCATCGTCAGCTCCGTATCGTTCCGGACCGGCACGTCCACGGATGCCGACAGAATTCGCTACTTGCAAAAAGGCGAGCAAGTGCTCGTGCTCAATAAGGCGAACGATTTCTGGTACAACGTTCAAGATCGCAACGGTGTCATCGGCTATGTCAGCACAAGCTCTCAATACATAACGACAACATACGTCGAACCTTATAAGCAGCTCGATCCGGCGGTTGCCGCGAAAAAAGTGATCGATGCGGGCATGATCTATTTGGGCGTGCCGTATGAGTTCGGCTCGAGCCGCAACGATACGAGCACCTTTGACTGCTCCGATTTCGTACGGCAAGCGTATATGGACGGAATAAAGCAGCTGCTGCCGGGCGATTCACGCAGTCAGGGCGCTTATGTCAAGTCGGTCGGTAAAACGAAAAACGACTGGCGTCAGCTGCAAAAAGGAGATCTACTGTTCTTTATGAGCTACAAAGGTTACGATGCGTCAAACTACGCCAACATCGACAAATCGAAAGAAACGATTACGCACGTTGGTATTTATCTCGGAGACGGCAAAATACTGCATACGTACTCGGCTGCTTCCGGCGGCGTTCGGATTGACAACATCGCGGGTTCCCAGTGGGAACATCGCTTCCTTTACGGAGGGTCCACCTATTGATTTCCGTCTCGTGACAGGAGACATGTGTATTTTTTACTGCAAACCGGGCTATCGTCCAATCCGCAGCAGTCACTCGCTCATATAATTTAACAGATCTTCTGAAAGGGGGATGTTACATGAGCGCAGTTGGCGGTTTTACAACTACAGGTGTGATTCTGGTTCTCTTCATTCTGCTGGTAATCGTTTCCCGTGCATTTGTCATCTAATGGCAACGAAAATCCCCCGACAGGCGTTGGACGCCCGTCGGGGGTATTTTTTTGCTCTATGTGATTGGAGCCGGCGCAATTGTTTTTATTTCTCCATCAGGCTGATCGTGGTTACAAGAGCGCCTGCCTGGGCTCCTTGTCCGCCTGCGGGAATCAAGATCAAACAATCCGCATCTTTGATCGAGATCATAATGCTTGATTGGTCCCGCCCGGCCGGTTTGACCTTTACCATCCCCTGCTCCACCCGGCTCGTTCCTCGCACATAGCGCGGATACGCGGATCCTTTGCGGTAATCCGCGTCCAAGCAGGCCGAACTGATCTGCGGCAGCGGATCGGAGGAGCCCAGAGCCGCGCGCAGATACGGTCTCGCAAGCAGCTCGAAGCCTACATACGATGCGCCGGGATTGCCCGATAGGGCGAACAGCGGCTTTCCCTGCCAACAGCCGAAGGATGTCGGGCTGCCGGGGCGCATCTCAATTTTGTTGAAATGAAGCTCGCCGTCCCACTGGGCGAACAACTCGACGAGCACGTCTTTGTCGCCGACCGATACGCCGCCCGTCGTAATAAGCACATCCGCCCACTCCAAGGCTTCGGCCAACGCCGACTGCACCTTCCCCGGATCATCGGGAAGAGCCGGCATGATCGTCGGCTCTCCTCCCGCGTCCGTCACCTGACAGGCAAGCATATAGCTGTTGCTGTTGCGGATGAGACCGGGCCGAAGCGACGCTTCTACCGGTAAAAGCTCGAATCCGGTGGAGAATATAGCCACCTTCGGTTTCTTGAATACCGGTACGTGGCTGTAGCCGAACGTCGCCAATATCGCAGCCTCGCCCGGCCCGATCTTACGGCCACCAGGAAGCAGTGTCTCCCCCTCGGCCACTTCCTGGCCGATCGGGCTAATATTTTCCCCCGGCATCATCGCTCGGAGCACTCCGACGCTTGCCGCAGCATCCGATTCTTCCGTGCGCTCATCCCGCTCTAGCCGATCGGTCATTTCCAGCATGACGACGGCATCCGCTCCTTCCGGCACGACGGCTCCCGTCATAATTCGGGCGGCTTGGCCGCGGCCCAGCGAATGCTGCGGCATGACGCCGCACGGAATCGTCTCCGTTACTTCGAAACGCACCGGGGTTCGACCGGAAGCTCCAGCCGTATCTTCCGCATGCAGAGCGTAGCCGTCCACTCCCGACCGGCGAAAATGCGGTACCGGATGATCGGCACGTATCTCTTCAGCGAGCCGCCGGCCCGCCGCTTCCGTGAGCGGCACCCGTTCCTTTTCCATGCGACGGACGAAGCGAAGGACACGCGCTTGCGCTTCCTCCAGACGAATCGTCTCCCGTCCGAACTTCAAGTTGCCCACGCAAGCTTATCCCCCAATCTGTGACATCCGTCGTACGGTCGGCGTATGGCTTTGGCTTTCGTTAAGCAGCGCTTTGGCCATTTCGTGGCTTTCCGGTTTAACGTCAAGCGCGCGGAAAAACAATTCCGCTAACGCCCGGTCATCACCGATATATTTTCTCACGTTGAATTCGTCAGACCAATACAGGCATGGCTTAATGTTCCCGTCCGCTGTAAGCCTCAGCCGGTTGCACGTCTCGCAGAAATGGTCGCTGACCGGATGAATGAGGCCAAACGTGCCGGCGGCCCCTGCAATCCGGTAATTTTGCGAAGGGCCGTTCCCCCGCAATCCCTGCTCGTAAGCTTCCACCGTCCATCCCCGCTGCTCGCACCGTTCCAACACTGTCGAGAGAGGAATATATTTCGTCTTCCAACCGTTATCGTCGTGACCGATCGGCATATATTCGATAAACCGGACATTGAGCTTACGCTCCAGGGTTAGCTGCAAAAAATCGTCAATCTCGTCGTCGTTCAAACCTTTCATCAGCACGACGTTCAGCTTGATCGGATCGAGACCGACGCGGACCGCTTCCTCGATCGACGCAAGCACACGGGTAATATCGCCGCCCCTTGTAATGAGCGAGAACCGGTCGGGACGCAGCGAGTCGAGACTGATGTTGATCCGGGTCAACCCGGCACTGCGCAGCTTCTCGGCGCGCGAGGCAAAGTATATCCCGTTCGTCGTGAGAGCGATATCTTCGATGCCCGGAATCACGCTAAGCATGCCGACCAGCTGCTCCAGATTTTTCCGCACAAGCGGCTCCCCGCCGGTCAGGCGCAGCTTGCGTACTCCGAAACCTGCCAGAACGCGCACGACCTCGGCAATCTCGTCGAACCGAAGCAACCGCTCCTCCGGCTCAAACTCCATGCCCTCCTCCGGCATACAGTACACACAGCGAAGGTTGCACCGGTCCGTTACCGATATTCGCAAATAATCGTGAATGCGCCCGAATCGGTCCGTTAACGATTGCGTCATCCCGCTTCCCCTCCCATTCGCTTCGAAGTTTTACAAGGTTTAATTATAATCTATTATGTCATAAAAGCTGACGAATTTATAGTGATAATCTGCTAAATCTCACATATACCTGTCCCGATTATCCATTTATTCCTATTTTCGTTCTATAAAAACGTTGTATTGTTCCGGATCGTTAATATTTCGCACGAAATCGAGTCCGATTCCCTTGCTTTCAAATACGACCTCATCGCCTGCACGCCAGCTGATTCGGTCGAACAAACGCATCAATCGGCGCTCCTCTTCAGCAAGCATCGCCTCTACCTGCGGCAAACAACGCCGATGATATACCCCATGTAGCGGATGCAGTCTTCCGCCGATCCGTGCAATCGCTGCTTCGGCATCCGCCTCCGCCCGCAGCTGCTCCAACGCTTCGGCCGCTCGCGCATGAATGCAGGGCATATCGCAGCCAACGACCCAAAGCATATCGCTCGCGGCTGCGTGAAGGGCCGCTTGTATGCCGGCTAACGGTCCGCCTCCGGGCTGTAAATCGCGGACGACCCGCACTTCTCCTTTTGCCCGCTCAAGTACCGGCTTATATCGTTCCGGCTCGTTCGTAACGAGAATTCGCTCCCGGCATAGCTGCGACATCTCCTCCAGCTGCAGCTCAAGGAACGTTCGCCCGTTGCGTTCCAGCAGCGCTTTGGGCCGGCCGCCCATTCGCCGATTCATGCCTCCGGCTAGCACAACCCCGCATATATTCATCGTATCTGCATTATTTTTCATCCGTACCCGCCCTAGCTTCGAATCCGCTTCTCAAACGACTCGCGCCAGCTTACCGACAGCGCGCTTACCTCCAGAAGCCTTCGAATCCCTTCCGTATCGCTTTTGTCATGATATTTGAGCCTATTCGCTTCGGCGATCGTTATGCCTGCTGCATCGCGCGCTGCAAGTCGGAACGGCTGCCCGGCTTCTACGGCCCCTTCCTTCAACACGCGGAAATAATAACCCGTATATCCGCTCTCTTGCATCCACATCGTGAGCTCTGTCAACCCTTGTTTATGCGCAACCTTATAACAAGGCTGGCGGGGCTGGCTGATCTGTACATGGGCACTTCCGATCTCGAATACATCCCCGATGCATACATCGGATTCCGTCATGCCGGTTACCGTAAAATTTTCGCCGAACGCGCAGCCGTCAAGCTTGCGCCCCCATCGCTGTTCCCAATACGCGTAATGCTCGTGGCAATAAACACACACCGCCTTGTCCGTGCCTCCATGGTTGACCAAATCCGCTTGGCCGTCTCCCTCCAAATTCGTCTTTCCCAGAAATACCTTTCCGTGTACCGGTTGTTTATAAATTCCCGTTTCCAACGGCTTTTCCCTATACGTTACCTTCACCGGCTTGCCTGCATAAAGCGATAACAGCTGCATCGTTTCTCCCCCGCCTTGCTTTTCTTTACATAGTAACGGCCAGAGCGCTTCGTGTCTACACCCGCCGGCTCCCAGGCACCCATGCATCGTTGTCGTAGCCTCGCAGCTCCCAATAACCGATATGCTCCTTATCGATCAGCTCGATAGCCTGCAGCCATTTTACCGATTTATAGGCGTACATCTGCGGCACGACAAGCCGTACCGGCCCTCCCAGCTTTTGCGGAATCGGCTTGCCGTCCATCATCACCGCTACCATCACATCATCCATACCGGCCTGCTTCAGCGACAAACAATCCGTATATTCCTTATCGCCGGAATAAAATTTGACATACTTGGCTTCCTCTTTCGTCTTTGCCAGGTTTAGCAGCTCGGATAAAGGGATGCCTTCCCACGTCACCTTATTAACCGACCACCCGGTGACACAATGAAAGTCGCTGACTTGGACTTTTCGTTTCAGTTCGAGAAACTGCTTCCAGTTCCACACTTGCTCCTGCTCTACAAGGCCGGTCACGACAAATTTCCAATTATCGCTTGTAAAAGAAGGAAACGGCGTCACCGTGTAGATGCGGAACTGCCCCTGCCCGCCCCCGCCGATCGGAGGATTCGATGCAGGCAGCGCAACCGGCTCCGGTATCATTTGATTCTCATCGCCAATGAACGCCAGATCCACGTTCGTTCCTGCGGAATCGGACACTCGTTTCAGCCAGCGGTAAAAAGCGGGGCCGACGCCGAACACGAGCAATAGCGTGGCTGCGCTGCGCAGAAATGCAGCGCGCGAGATCGGGGCGTTTTTCAGCGATTCGACGAAAGCTTGCGCCGCCGTACGCTTCTCTTCTGCTGTGGGTGCGTCCGTCATGGTCGTGGCCGTCGCGGCCGTTCGGGAATGGTGCGCCATTTTGGAAGTTTTCACCCATCGGCTGCGGGATACCGAGTGGTAGACGGCATATGGAATCCCTATCCATGTAAATAAGTCGTGCACGATCAGCGCCGCATTTCCCAAAGCCGGAGAAATACGGCGAAGCTGCCATAGCAGCAATCCGCTCACGATCCAACCGGCTAGCAAAAACAACACCCATCCCAGGTTCCAACGCTGCGCGGGCTTGGTGCGAAGCTGTTTCCAATGTTTGCGCAGCAAGGGCATATACAGCATGATAACGGCTATGGAGATGAAGCCAAGCCACACATGCAACAGCTTAAGCCATGAGCGTCCCTCGCCAAGCTCCCTTACTGCCGGAATGAAGAGAAGGATGCCGGTCAGAGCCAGAACAACCACAAGCCAACCGTTCCAATGGTGCAACCGCTTCAGTTTTTTTCCATACGCTACGCCTGACAGCCAATCCGTCCAATATTTCTTTTCCTTCATGCCCCCTAACGCCCCCCGATGTTGGATTTGCTTCCGTCCTCCCTTGGCTGCGGCTTCCCATCTCCGTTACAGACGTCAGTCAAACAGCCTATACTTAGCAATACGTCAAAAAACGAAGTTTAGTTCGATGCCGGTTCACGTTTTTTCACGGATACGACAATAAAAGCCTGAACCGCTTTTCGGTCCAAGCCTCTCCTAGATGCCTATTTCAAGTAACCCATAATAATGCCCGCCGTCTCCTCGATCGCTTTGTCGGTCACATTGATGATGTGGCATCCGATCTGTTTCATGACGCGATGTGCGTAATCCAGCTCCTCCGTAATTCGCTCCATCGTCGCGTATTTGGCTCCGAACGGCAGACCGACCGCTTTTAATCGTTCCGTACGAATCTTGTACAATTTCTCCGCATCCATCGTCAAACCGACGATCCGGTTACCCGGCAGCAAAGACAGCTCCTTCGGCAGCTTCGCCTCCGGAACCAGCGGTAAATTCGTTACCTTGATCCCCTTATGCGCCAAAAAAATGCTAAGCGGCGTCTTCGATGTTCTGGACACGCCGATCAATACGAGACTCGCTTTCAGCAGCGCGCTCATATCCCGGCCGTCGTCGCATTTAACGGCGAATTCGATCGCTTCCACCCGCCGAAAGTAATCCTCGTCCATCTGATGCAGCAGCCCCGGCTTTCGCTTAGGCGCATCGTTGAACGTATCGATGAACGCCTCCATCATCGGCCCCATGATGTCCACTGCACGTACGCCGAAACGGAGCGCTTCTTCCTTCATCATCTCCCGCAGTTCGGGCTGGACCAGCGTATATGCGATAAATCCGCCGCGCTTCGCCGCATCTTCTACAATCGCACGGATTTCATCCTCGCTCTTGATATGGCCGATACGCTTGGTTGTCACCTGATGGGCGTCGAACTGGCGGATCGTCGCTTTCACGACCGCTTCCGCCGTTTCCCCAACCGAGTCCGAACATATCGTTATTTCATAAGGCTGATCGTCCCTCATCCGGTTTTGCTCCCTTTCTATCTATTAGCCCTTGATCGCCAGATCAAGCAATATTTTCGTCATAATCGTTTTCGTTACGCGCCCGACAACATCAAAGCGCTTTCGTCCGTCTGCCTGGCTGCACTTGGAAATGACAACGACAGGCAAACTATCTACCTGATGGTTAATCATTTTGCGTGCGGCATCGATAACCGACTCCTCCGGCGACGCGTGGATCACGTTCGGTTCGCGGGTCATCACCATACTTACGGGCATAGCCGCCGCATTCGTATTGCCGAGCGTAAACTTTAACAAGTCTTTCCGGGAAATAACGCCTGTCATGCAGCCTTCGTCATCGACGGCTACCAAACTGCCCACATCCTCCATGAACAGCTGTACAACCGCGTCGTGCACGGAAGACTGCTCCCGGATCACTACTGCCATAGACTGCACGTCTTTAACTTTGATTTGTTGCAAATGCTGAGCGGCAATCGATCCGGGCGTTACCGCCGAACCGGGCGTATACCCTACTTTCGGTTTCGCATCGACCAGCCCCAGCATAACCAGAAGCGCCAAATCGGATCGGAGTGTAGGCCGACTTAAGCCGAGCAACTCTGCGATTTGCTCCCCCGTAATGGGAGCGTTTGCTTTTACAAGCTCGACAATATGCAGTTGACGCGCACTAAGCTCGATGACCGTTCACTCCCTTCCCTCTTCATAATCAAGTTGCGCGTGTCATTTTAAACATTGTACCATACTTTTTTTCAGAATCGTTGATATAAATACGGATAATTTAATTATTGCACATTATATAATTAATTAGTATGATATATTAAATTATATATTGCATATTACTGGAGGAATCAGTAGCATGGAACGAGAATTGGCACTGGAATTTGTACGGGTTACGGAGCTGGCCGCATTGTCTGCAGCCAAGTGGATGGGCCGCGGAAATAAACATGAAGCCGACGGGGCGGCTACATCGGCGATGCGGACGATGTTCGACTCCGTTTCAATCCGCGGAACCGTCGTAATCGGCGAAGGCGAAATGGACGAAGCGCCGATGCTCTATATCGGGGAGCAGGTAGGCAACGGTCAGGGGCCGGAAGTCGACGTGGCCGTCGATCCGCTGGAAGGAACGGAACTCGTGGCCAAAGGGTTAAACAACGCCCTGGCCGTCATTGCGATCGCCAATAAAGGAAATCTGCTGCATGCTCCTGACATGTATATGGAGAAGCTGGCTGTAGGACCGGCGCTGGCCGGCAAACTGAACCTGAGCGATCCGCTGGAGACTACACTGCGCCGTGCGGCCGAACTGCTCGGCAAGCCGCTCAACAACATGACCGTAATGATTCTCGACCGGGACCGTCACCGGGAACAGATCGAAACGCTGCGCAGCGTCGGCGTAAGAATCAAGCTGCTGACCGACGGAGACGTTGCCGGCGCGATGGCCCCCGCCCTCTCCGAGTCCGGGATTGATATGTATGTCGGCTCCGGCGGTGCCCCGGAAGGCGTACTCGCCGCGGCGGCGCTGCGCTGTTTGGGCGGGGAGCTGCAAGGACGGCTTCTGCCGGCTAACGAGGAGGAATATCAGCGGTGCCTCGATATGGGTCTCGAGGATCCTCGTAAAATTTTAACGATGGATGAAATGGTCGGAACGGATGATGTCATCTTCGCCGCGACCGGCATTACTCCAGGAGAGATTGTGGACGGCGTGCGCATTTTTTCCGATCTTCGCGCAGAAACGCATTCGATTGTGATGAGAGCCAAAACGCGCACAATCCGGTTTATTAAGTCCATTCATTATTTACCTAATAAAACTTATATCAACGAAACCGCATAAGCTTACTAGGGATTGATAATCCGGTGAACTGTGTTAATATTTATGTGTATTAAATATGACACGGAAGAAGGTTATCAGCATGAGCTTTTTATTCTATACCGCAGTCGGTCTGATCGCCGCCACTTTCGGCAGTTTGGTCGGACTCGGCGGCGGTATTATTATTGTACCTGCGCTCGTTTACCTCGGACCGTTTTTTCTGGGGGAACACATATCCGTAGCTACGGCTGTCGGCACCTCGCTGGCCGTCCTGATCTTTACCGCACTTTCATCGACGATGGCCTTCTTCAAGCAGAAACGCGTCGATTTCAAGAGCGGTTGGCTTTATTTTATTACTTGCGGCCCCGGTGCGATGCTGGGATCCTATACGACACAATTCGTTAACGCCAAGTCGTTTCAGCTCAGTTTCGGGTTCTTTATGCTGCTGATGGCGATTTTGCTCGTGCTGCGTGATTATATGAAACCGCTGAACATCAAATGGAGCATCGAACGTACATACACGGACGGCAGCGGCCGCACGTTTCAATACGGCTACAGCGTGCTGCCTGCACTGGCAACCGGTCTGGCCGTCGGCTTTATTTCCGGGCTGTTCGGAATCGGCGGAGGATCGCTCTTCGTTCCGGTCATGGTGCTTTTGTTCCGTTATCCGCCTCATGTGGCCACGGCCACCTCTATGTTTGTTATTTTGCTGTCTTCCATCATGGGCAGCTTTACGCATCTCAGCCTAGGTGAAGTGGATTTGTGGATGGTCCTTGGCCTGGCTCCAAGCGCTCTGATCGGCGGATGGCTTGGTGCCCAAATCGCCAGTCGGCTCAGCAGCAAAAAATTATTATGGGTGCTTCGCATTACGTTTGTCGTCGTTTCTATCAAAATGATCTGGGAAGGACTTTACATCTCTTCCTGATCGCGCGAGACAGGAACCGTCATCTGTGCATTTGTTCGTTTCTTTCAACGTGAATTTGGATAAAATACTCCCTTTCATCCAACACTAACCCCATCGATCCATGGGCGAAAGGGGAGTTGATGGAATGAACAAGCGTACGTTTACGGTTCTTTTTTATACAGCATTATTAACATGCATCCTATGCTCCTGTTCCTCCGCATCACCCAAATCGGCTCAGCCGCAGCCGCAGCCGCCGCAGGTTGCCCCGAACGCTGTACAGCCTAATCCTGCATCACCGCTGCCGCCGGAACTGGATCCGGGAAAACGATCGACAGGCATTCAGCCTCATAATGATCCTGTTCCTGTTCCTGCTCCTGAAGCTGCACCGTCAAACCCACCGCCGGCGCAAAATAACGCGCCAGCGCAACCGGCTCCCGTGCCGCCGCCGAAGCCGCCGGAAAAACCGAAGCCCAAACCAAAGGAACGCGCTTCTTCCCCATCGGCTGCTTCAACAAGCCAAACCAAACGGCTTACCTTGTCACAGCTCGTAAGAAAATATCCGGACCGCCTGCGGTTGCATGGCTCTTCCCGATCGAATACGGTAGCATTGACGTTTGACGACGCGCCGGATAGTACCTTTACGCCGCAAGTGCTCGACATTTTAAAAAAACATAACGTCCGCGCTACCTTCTTCTTATTAGGCGCACAAGCGTCCAAGCACCCTGATGTCGTCAAAAGAATCGTAAGAGAAGGTCATGTGATCGGAAATCATTCTTATAACCATAAGCTCTTTACGAAGCTATCGGACGATGTGTTTCGCGATCAAGTGCTCGATACGCAAAAAGTGCTGAAAAGCTTAATCGGGTACACCCCGAAGTTGCTTCGTCCGCCTTATGGGGAAATAAGCGAAAGCCAACTGCTATGGGCGTCCGACAGCGGGTTTACCATCGTCAACTGGAACGTCGATTCGCTGGACTGGAAGCAGCTTGATGCCTCCCGCGTCAGCTCAAATATTTTGGACCATGCGCATTCAGGCTCCATCATACTGCAGCATAGCGGTGGCGGCCCGGGGCAAAACTTGGCAGGCACCGTCTCTGCTCTCCCAACGGTCATAAAAACGTTGAAAAGCCGCGGCTACAAGCTCGTTACTTTGCCTGAGCTGCTTCAAGTGCCTAAGCAAATGTAATAATGCAAGATAAGGCTACCACACCAATAAGCTTGCTCACCCTTAGATTCGACTCGTCGAAGTATACGATCTGATCGTAGCGTGCGATTGCAACGAGCATCAGGAGGGCACGAATTTCTTTGGAATAACGCTAGACTCTTACTGGGAGCCGTACTAATGAAGTTTGTGCAATACCGCGTATCGAAAAAGGAACACAATCCACTATGGATTTGTGTTCCTTTTGATGTAGGTGATTCAAATTTACGCCTTTACGGCATCCAGCCAAGCCTTTGCGATGAGCGCATGTCCTGCCGGAGACGGATGCACGCCATCCGGAGCCCAATAAGCCGGTGCCGCTTGCGTACTTGCTTGCGCGAATAATCCATCAAGCGGCACATACAAAGTGTTAAATTCTCTTGCAAGCTCACGTACAACGTTGATTTTAGGATCCAAATCTTCTCTCCAGTTCTTCCGGTCTTCCGGCACCGGCAAAACAAACGGCTCCACAAGAATAAGCTTAGCATCAAGCTTTTCTTTCGTCTGCACGATTAGATCCCGGTATCCTGCAGCATAGGCTTCCGTCGAAGTCGGGTCGTTCCGGTCGTAACGCCGCCATGTATCGTTAATGCCAATATAAATCGATACCCACGTCGGCTTTAAATCGATACAGTCTTGCTGCCAACGACCTTGCAAGTCCTTTACGCGATTGCCGCTAATTCCGCGGTTGATGAACTTGACCTGTTTTTCCGGATACTTGCTCTGAAATAATCCTGCCGCCATGAGCGCATAGCCTCTCCCGAGATCGGCACCGGTTTCGCGATTGCGCCCGCAATCGGTAATACTGTCGCCCTGAAAAAGGACAACGGCTTGATCCTCAATTTTCGTCACTTGTGCTTGCTCCTTTGCCGGAAATTTTATTGCATGTAAAATTCACACTCTTCTATGTAAGATACTAGATGTTCCAGCTTTTGTATATTGTTTCTTTTAATTTTATGATATAGAACAAGTAAATTTTATCCTTTCACAAGTGTTCATTTGGGAACAAACAGTTTTATGTTTTCGCAAGTGTTGAGTTCATTAACTAACTTGGCCTTCATCGTGCTTAAAATTTCGTTCATTTGTCCATAGGGTCCATGACCTCGCTTGATCCAATCATCTTTTCGGCAGACACACGACAAAATCTACAAAAAAAGAGCCTACGAAGTAAACTTCGTAAACTCTTTTTTGATGCCGGTAGAGGGACTCGAACCCACACGGTTTCCCTCACGATTTTGAGTCGCGCGCGTCTGCCAATTCCGCCATACCGGCTAGTGGCGTGCCCTAAGAGATTCGAACTCCTGACCTTTTGATTCGTAGTCAAACGCTCTATCCAGCTGAGCTAAGGGCACACATTATAAAGTTGTTGGAGTGGTGCCGAAGACCAGACTTGAACTGGTACGGTAGTCACCTACCGCAGGATTTTAAGTCCTGTGCGTCTGCCGATTCCGCCACTCCGGCGTAAAAAGTTGGAGGCGCCACCCAGACTCGAACTGGGGGTAAAGCTTTTGCAGAGCTCTGCCTTACCACTTGGCTATGGCGCCATCGTTGGAGCGGAAGACGGGATTCGAACCCGCGACCCTCGCCTTGGCAAGGCGATGCTCTACCCCTGAGCCACTTCCGCATATAAAACTGGGGATCTAGGATTCGAACCTAGGCATGACGGAGTCAAAGTCCGTTGCCTTACCGCTTGGCTAATCCCCAATGCTAGTAAAAATTATGGGGCGGTCGAAGGGAATTGAACCCTCGAATGTCGGATCCACAAACCGATGCGTTAACCACTTCGCCACGACCGCCATAATATGTGATTGGCAGGGGCAGCAGGAATCGAACCCACACCAAAGGTTTTGGAGACCTTTGTTCTACCTTTAAACTATGCCCCTATAATTAATGGTGGAGGCTGATGGATTCGAACCACCGAACTCGTCAGAGAACAGATTTACAGTCTGCTGCGTTTGGCCACTTCGCTAAGCCTCCATATGAAATTAACTGGTGCCGCCGAGAGGACTTGAACCCCCAACCTACTGATTACAAGTCAGTTGCTCTACCAATTGAGCTACAGCGGCGTAAGTGGTGGCTCGGGACGGAATCGAACCGCCGACACGAGGATTTTCAGTCCTCTGCTCTACCGACTGAGCTACCGAGCCATTATAATACATTTTGTACGTTTTGTAAACTTGTTCGATGAACCATTAGATTCTCGTTTATTTCAGTAAAAAAATAATGGCGGAGCCGACGGGATTCGAACCCGCGGTCTCCTGCGTGACAGGCAGGCATGTTAGGCCTCTACACCACGGCTCCACACTAAGTAAAATTGGTTGCGGGGGCAGGATTTGAACCTG
>NZ_JBHSRV010000010.1:0-181623 GCF_042659105.1 Paenibacillus allorhizosphaerae
CTCATACGGGCGTTTACCGAAGCCCAAACGGAACAGCGGCTTGATCTCCTCTTCATTTCGGTGATGAATCATCCATGCTTTAGTTGGGCTAGCATCCATTTCGGCGTAGGCGACTCCGGTTTTCCAAAGCAAGTCCTCGTAGGAGGGAGGCACGGTATTTGGATTGTCCAAGCCGCGGGGAGCGCCCATTGGCCAGCGGTCCGGCTCAAAATTGATGATGTACAGATATTCCTCAGTCCGAATGGCCCGCTGCGGATAAGGCAACTCGCCTTTACGAGCGGAGGGGACATGCCTCTCCCGGCCGGTCACGACAAAGGTGCGCCCCGGGTCCACCTGACCGCTTATCTCGCTCAGCAGAACTGGCAGCAGACTGCGTCCCGTCATCGATTCTGGAACCGGCATCCCCGCCGCCTCCAGGAAGGTCGGCGAGCATAGCGTCCCCAGTCGTCGGCGAAAGCAAACAAGATATTCAAATCGAAATCACCTTTCCTTAGAAAGATTTTTACGTCTCCTCGGCAAATTAATCATTCAAAATCCTTACCTATACCACTCACCCACTAGTACAAGCATATTTATAGATTCATCCAGAAATACATTCTACAGTTATTTCCAAAATCCTTTGTCTCCTTCATTAGAGTGACTATTAAGCACTTCTGCCCGTTCGTATTATGAGGTCCAGTCTACAACTTTATTTTCCTAGTCTAATACTTTATTTTCCGAGTCTAATACTATATTTTTCAGTCTAATACTTTATTTTCTGCTGACATCTTGTCTAAACCAAATAGCAAGAACTTTACCCGATTTTGACAAGAACTGTAGAAATCAGGTCTTGCTGATTGTACAGAGTGATTCAACTCTAACCCTTGTCGTTCTAAGAACAATGAAGGATTATACGTACAAAAGTAAATAACTCCCCCTTTCGAGAACCCGCTCCTTAAGAGCGGTTTATTCTTAATCAAAGCCTCCCATCTGTCAGGTTGTTCGTCATAATTTGGGATTGAATATAAATTTCGCAAGAGAACAATTGGCAAAGATGTTTTTCAAGGCTTATTCGACGAATAATATGACGTCTATTGTACCCACTTTCTTCGTGTTAAACTTAAAATAACGACATGGAGGTGAGTGCAATGAATAACACGGAGTTGGATATTATACGGGAATACATTAAGGGTAAATATGTGCTCGAAAAATTGGAGTCTTACTTCTCAAGACATGACCTAATTGGAGAGGAAATTTTCCCATATCTCGGAGAAATCGGGAAAGATTTTGTGGTGCATCTGGGCGAGCGGTATTCATACCACCCAGTTATGAAGGATGTATTTATAAGGCGCATCCCGTTTTATTTCTACAAACCTGATGAGGTATCACTGAATAACATTGGCGATCTTAATCAATACATTATGGGAATCTTAAGGGAGCCCTTGGCATTTGAGGAATCCGAAGTGTGGCTCGAACGGCTGTATCAGGCGTTGGAGAAGATGTTTTACCATCATAAACTCGACCTTTTGACGATTTTCAATTATCCCATCGATCAAACCGGTCATGTAAGTCAAACTGAAATGTTGTTCCAATGGGCTCATTACTTGGATCTTGCTGAGAAGATGAACCTCCCAGAAAAAACACCGAAACATTTCATCGTTGCCTATAATTACGCGCTTGAGATGGTCGGGTTGCCCCCAATCATATATGAGATCGAAGAGGCATTTAACTATGAATATATTAGCCGGCAAGGAAATGAATTCGAGCTCCGCGGAAGGTTTCCTTGTGGCGAAGACGGACAACCCATCCTTAGATGGATCGGAGTAAAAATCAAAAATCCTAATAAGGTATGGGCAAAAGTGGACAAGAGATTGAAGGGTTCTCTTTATGTGGAGGCGAATCCGACCACTGCCATATGGGGATTGAATTGTTGGGGAAAACATGACGATGGAAGCGATGCTTGGTACCCGCTTTACGTCGGACCGCAGTTGATGGAATTCGATCCAGAGGCATTGAGAGATATCCGGAACCGGGAGAAGTTATCGCAGAAACAAGTCGCGGATGCAATCGGCGCTTCAGTGAGGACCTATCAAAAGTGGGAGAGCGGCCATACGACACCTGATAGTCATCATTTGCTGCGCCTAATGAACGTGTTAGATATACGGGATACGAAGGAATTGACCCGATGGATCGACATTGAAGTGTAATAGGTAAGCCTATTCGTCGAATTTAACGGAAAACGATAGCCCAATAAAAGTACAACACGGGGGCTGCCGCGCATCGATCATCACCGGCACCCCCCTAACCTTCTTGTCGCCTTACTATCGCGTGTCGAGTCCCAACCAGCCTAACCATGCTACGACCAGACGAAAAAGAGGTCGACCAGAAAGATCTGGTGACGATGATAAATAAAAAATTCTCCTCTGCTCCTTTCCTCTCCACACACCACCACACACATCCTGTTATATTCCAAAATTAATGAGAAAACGGAGCCCACGGTTTGCGTGGGATCCGTTTTATTGTTACAGAATTGATTAGAATCTGAGGGGTGCTGCTGCAGAAATTGCAGTTTGCAGCGGAATTCATTAGAAAAAAATCTAACCATTTTCTACAAAATCACCTTGTTAGTAAGGACATCCCCCTACTATTGGTTCGCTACGAATAAGCCGTGGGATCTAGCGGTAATTCGAGCCCCACGGTCTTCACTAAGGAATAGAACTTCCTCTTGCATGGACTCTTTCACTTTCAGATACGATCCAATAATCAAGTCATCCGGATTTTTGGTGTCCAAGCCATGTTGGCGGTTATAGTGTTCATCAATGGGGACAACCTTTAGCCTTCCTTCCGACTCAACTTGGGCAGTTTCGATTGCCTCCAACCCGGCTCTTGCTTGATGTCCGATCTCTGGATCAATTTTCAGTTTATCCAGTTCCAGAAACACCTTCTTACTAATGAGGACGGTGCTTTTTTTCGCCATATAGGGAATAACATTCGGATGGTTGATCACAAAATTAGTATCAAACGCAACTGTTTGTTCTGGTGATAGGGATATACCGAACGACTGGATCACCCGATCTTCAGGATTGCTGATGTCCAAAGTGATTTGCTTGGTCACGTTAAATTGGTTCACAAAACTTATTTCCACACGCATTCCAGTGTGCAGATACTTCGAGATGATGTAAGGATCTTCGAGACATTCTAATTTACGGCCGGCTATAGAAACCATTCTATCCCCTGCCTTTATTCCAGCTGCTGCAAATGGGCTACTCTGCTCGACGTACCTCACAAAGATGACCTGGTGCCCATTAAAGCTAGCACCAAATTTCTCGACAATCCCCTTCGCATTCACTTTTTCTAACGCTAATTCCATCGGCTTCAAGAGCAATGTCCTGACTTCAGATGGGGTGGCTATATGATATAAAGTGATTGGTACAGGTTGATCTTGCTCGACGACGGCTTGCAACTGATCTCGTAATAGCGCTGCGGTAGGTTTCTCTCCATTGACTTCCGTGATGATATCCCCTGTTATGATTCCGCTATAATAAAGCGGCCCGTTCGGATTACTATACTTGATTAACACACCGTTTTCATGGGATTCATAGGAAGCGTACCAATAATCGTCCGATAGCTTATCCGATGTTTGCTTAGGTGCGGGAGCAGGCACAATAGCCGAAATAATCGACATGATGATAAAAAAAGTGAGTAATAACAATGGCAGAGCAAGCACGAAAAGGATGATGATCCAGATCGAATCCAAGACAACAACTCCTTCAGATCATGATGAAAAGTTTTTTTGTCCATTATACCATCAAATTCCAACAAATTCTGCAACAAACTGTCCGATGATTTATGAAACAATTCTAATTAATTCTGGAATTTCACACCACCCCTCTAGGTTTGCTTTTTATTCATTTAGGATATAATGGTTAACATAGCTAACACGGTTAACACCTTGATTTTTCATGGTTTTTTAGTTAACCTATTATTATAAATAGGAGGTGTTGCGTCATGGCTCAAAAAAGCTTTAATCACATATCAGATGAAACCCAACAGGTGATAAACGATGCGATCAAGGCGTCAGGGCTTACGGATAAGGAATGGATTGCTGCAGCGACAGAGGTATGGAACCTGCAGGCGATGAAAACCGAGATTCCGGATTTCCGCAAGGAGATTGAGGAAGTCGAGGGGCTAACAAACCGGATTCGCAATGTGCTTATAAACCTGGCGCAACGTACAGCCTTCGAGAAGGACGACATTCGCAGGTACATGGAAGAAGCGCTAGAGGCTAAACGGCAAGAAATCGAAAACTTGCATGTATACCAGGCTCAACTTGAGAAGGACGTCAAGGCCGCAAACGAAGAAGTCGTACGAGAACAGAAATTACGTGCCGATGCCGAAAAGTATGCCGAGCAGGTAAAAGAGTCGGCGAACAATAGCAAAGCGTTGGCCGAGTCGTATAAAGAGAAGAACGAGGCTCTTACCGACCTGGTTACGAAGTACAAAGCCGGTCATGAGGAAGCTGAATCATTACGGCTGCAGCTAGGCGAAGCGAACCGGTCTATTACCGCACTAAGCAAAGAGCTACAATCCGAGCGTGAAAGCCTGGAAGTCATGGCTGCTGCAGGCAACGAGAGGGTACGCCAGCTTGAAGAACGCCACGAAGAACAGAAGCAACGCTTGGCCGAGAGACAGCAGACCGAGCTAGATAAAAAAGACGTCGAACGCGAGCGAGAAGTCCTGCGGGTGCGTACCGAGCTCCAGGAGCAGTCGACAGCCGAAATACGCAGCTTGTACGAGCGGATTGAACGCCTTAGAGGTGAACATGACCAAGCTGTCGAATATATGCGAAAAGACCACGAAAAGCGCGTAGAGGCATTGCAAGCACAAATGGCAACTATGAAAGCCGAATATGAACGCCGGATAGCAGAGCTCAAGAATTCGCCTAATGAAGGCAAATAAACACGGATGCGAGTTTTGTGTGGGATCGTTGCGTTTTAGTGGGGATGAATACACAGAGCGCCGGCAGTTGATCGAACGCGAGCTGCCGATATAAAACAGGTAGCATAACGGTACAGGTAACCTCGATCGAGTCGAAGTAAAAACCGTACAAAAGAACAGATAAATAATTGGTTGAATTTTCAGGCGCGGCGCTTCCTATCAAACACGAACTTAAAATGAATTATTAGAGGTAAAAGGTTTTGGAAAGGTAAAGGTTGAGAAGTACGGTAATGCTATTTTGAAAATCTTTAATGGGTAAAAAAACGTTGTGAAATAATAAAACCGGCATAAGAGAGCGGCAAAATTTTGCCTAAACTCTCTAAATGCCGGTTTTGATTACTTACTTTGCTTTCCAAAGTAAAATCCGAGCAGCGTGCCGAGAAGAGGACTGATAGCACCGAAAATTAATTTCAGAACTTCAATCGATTTATCAACATCGCCTTTGACAAGCAGCTGATACATAACGACCATGAGGATAAAAGTGACCATGATGCCGAAAAAGATAATCATCGTTTTGAGCAAAAACGAACGTTCCGTTTTGACTTCATCAATGACGATTTTCTCCTGATCACCCACTTTTATTTTACCCTTTGGGTCGGAGTCCAACTGGTCAATCTTGACTTCATCCCATTTGATTTCAGCCATAAGGACTCACCTCCCTCTCAAAAAAATGTTTCTAACCTCCCGCCTCCAGAATCCGTTATTACGGCAAGCCTGGATTTGGTAGCCCTGCTCTTGCAGTTGAAGGCTTACATTAAGCAGCGACAATGCATGAGAGATTGTTTCTTCGGGCTTCATATTTAATTTGTTGCACAGCTCTTGAACCTCTGCTGGCAATTTTCTTTCCGTTTCCATAGTCGTGCTGACTTCCATCATTGGTCGTCTCCTCCTACTAAATACACATAGTTTGATACTTCGTATGATTGCCATGGAATGTCACAGTCGTTGATTCCGCCGAACCTACCTATGGCACCACCTCCTTTCAAATGAAAAAGGTGTTACCCGTTATAAAGGGAACACCTTTTCATTGCATAATTTGAAACATTCTTTTATTAAAACGATCGTCATAATGAAACTGGAATATCTCATTAATGACCTTCGTCTTATTCCATCTCAGCACTTTCAGAACAGCTGCAGCGTAATGCTCATCATAGAAATAATCGAGATGCGCTGCAATAAAGTTCTTGTGAAGGGTTGGAATAATTCGTTTGCCCGTCGTTGCTTCCATATGAAGGATTTTCGTATATAAGCAGTGAGCTTTATACAAAAGGGTACCTTCCTGGATGATTGCAACTTTTTTTGGCCTCTTCGTCTTAAACATAATGATCATTTCCTTCCTCCTAACATATTTTGCAAATGCAAAAAACCGCCCATAGGGTGGTTTCTTTCTGCTAGAATTAACAAATATCCGAAAATGGATAGACGTATTCTAGTAGCATAGATCCAACCCATAGGGCGGTAGACTTGGAACAAGGTGATGATTGAAGAATAATAATATCTTACCATGTGCCTAGTATCTTGTAAATGAGTTCCAGTTAATAAAAAAAGCCAGTGCTCAGAAGCACTGACTTGTTTGCTTTTACATGACTTGCAGTGTAGTGGCAGCCTCTTCCTCCGTGTCCAACATAGCAAGTATAGCTAAATCGCGTTGAATAACGTCGGGTGTCATGCTCGGTTTTCCCGCAGCCCAATCGGAAGCAGCCATTCGTCTCCGCAGCTTTCTACCATATGCAAGAGTATCCAGTTCATGAGCGGATTGCCCACCAGCTCTCTTACCTGCCTGACCACCTATTGCGCCTTTAAGCATCTCCTTCATGACCTCAACCCCTTTATACATTAATTCTGGTAACTGAAAATCTCCAAAGTAACAAACCTTATTTGGTAATATAAACATACCATTATTCGCCTGTAAATTCAATGATATTCGATAATCTTCAACCAACGATTCCTTCAGTTCGGTAAGCTTGTCCAGCGGTTCAAGACTAGCAAAATCATTGTATCGTAAGTCAACAAGGTCTAGATACCCCGAGTATAGAAACCATTTATAACGATCGGAATTATTATGTAAGTTCAACTCATCGAACATCCGGTAATGTAACACATGGCCATACTCATGGATAAGGGTTTGTGCGCAGCGCTCATGCAGATCTAGCAGAGCCAAGTTCTCAATCAACTTATTTTGTTCATCAGGATCCATAAGTTGACGATAAAGTGTTAGCTCCCGAGCATCTCTTAGATACATTTTTCTTTCCGCCTTAATGCGCCCCATTGTATCATCAGGTAGCAAGAAGACCCACTCTTCTCCACGTCTATGGGGAGGACGACACATCAATGCAATGCTTGTCCCATCTAACCACGGACTCTTGAACCTAAAGTACAAATTGTAAACCTGGCACTCGTTAAGACGCGCGCCTTTTTGCAATGACTTCTTATAACCGCCGAATACCTCATGTTTTTGCCTGGGGATGAAATTGTAGTAAACTTTAGAATCCTTGTTGATTAAATAAGCCACCAGATCGGACTTACGACGAATATTCTGGACGCTAGCTTTATCCAGTTCTATTTCACCCAAATCCAGCTCGTTCCAATCAATATCAGACTCCTCAATGACCATTGACTCGCCATAAACAATAATCTGTTCAGCCTTTGCATCCATTCGTTTCACAATTTATATCCTCCGTGGTAAATCTCTTTTTAGCATATCATCTACACCACTTTTTGGGTAGCTTGTTCCCAACTTAGAAACCAGAAAACAGAGGAGTCGGAAACACCCGCTCCTCTGTCAACTAATTCACTTTAATAAAAGCTGTTCAAATTCAGAATCCTCATGTATAAATTCACATAAGGGAATCCGTTTCCCTTTCTGGTACTTCATAGTGTGGCCGATTGATGTCTCTAGGTTTTTGAGCCTCTCCCATGCGTCAGGGAACAGTTTTGCGACCGCCGAGAGCTCCTCCGACGAGGCAAAGATACACCACCGACAACTGACCCTAGAAGTCCATTGATACGCCTCATGCTCTTTTACGCCGGCTGATCGTATCAATTCGCTGACTTCAAATTTCTTAAGATGAAGGATCGGGCGGAAATTATACACGTACCTACCCTTCGTTTCTGCAGTCGCGCTGTTCACTTGCCAGCAGGGATACCCGGCTCGCCTAGAAGACTCCTCGTGCCTCTCGCCCGTGACACACAAAATATTCCCTTTGCTTCGGGTCCGAGCATACTTCAAGTATACGTCGCGTTTTAAGTACGAGGTGCAATATCGCGCGGAGCTGTCCGGAAACATTCCCCGCTCCCTAATTCTAGTCTCAAAACCCTTCTCATCCCATGCAACAACAAGCGGTAAATCGCCGAAATGGCGACTTAGGTATTCGAGGTGCGACTGGGTGGAAGGCCAATCAAAGAAGACTTCGTTCTCGGGCGGACCATCTACGCGAGCGTGAAATAGGGTCACCTTCTCCTTTGGAACGTTATATCCGTAAAGCATATAGAGTAGGGCTGCCGTTGAATCGTTTCCACCGGATATATTTACGTCAATCCAATCGAAGGATTCCAATGGCGGCATTTCCTCGGGGTAAGGCAGAAAACGATCAATTTTTACCGGAGAATTCTGGGTTCCTTTTATCATATAGTATAAGCCTCCTTTGAAAAATAGAAAAGAGGCCGCACGTATTGTGCCAAGCCTCTTCTTTGTACATAGGGAATTTAACCAAGCGAGAGCAGCAATTGATTTTCCATAAACTTTGCCGGGCGCTTGACTTTTTTCTTTCCAGAAGCAGCAGCGAGCTCCGCAAACGTAAGGAGCTGGATGGTTTCGACCTCCTGCTTCTGCTTCGGAGTAGCCACTTCGGTAATGACCGTCTCTGCAGTTTTGGTGCCGAAAATATCGAACAGATCCAACACCTCTACATCGACATCCATAACCGCATCTTCGCTCTGATAAGTCGCAGCCGGCGCAAGAACTTGTTCTTCTTCCTGCTGCTCCTTTTCACGAGCTGCACGCCATACCTCCGGATCCAACCCGCAAAGACGTATGGTGGCATCCGCAAGTTCCTTCATACGCTGCTTCAGCACATCCTTGAAGTTGGCTTCGGCAATCATTTCTACACCTTCGAGTTCCTTCGCCGCAATCTTCTGCCATGCCTGCGCCACATCCGCAGACGCGAAACAGGAGGCCAAGTCTCGAGCGAGGGATGACTGCGAGTCCCGTGAGTACTGTGCAAGCTCGCTCTTGTCGATCCTGCCCTCCGTCTGAAGGGCATGCCCGCGTCCATTCATAATATGAATGAATTGTTTCATGGCTTGGCTGCCCTGATAAACAGGGTAATATACTTTACAGAGCATATCTTGCCCTATGCGCCATGCCCGACGAGAACTTTGCCGAACCGTGCTCACCTCATACGACATTTGGTAAAAAATGATTGTTGGCCAGAATAAGAGATCAAGTCCAACCTCCACTAGCTTCTGATTACATATTATTACAGGTATCCCTGCTTCTTCATATTCGGCGATCCGTTCAGACCTTAGCTCCGTATTCGGCTCATCGAGGATCTGACACCTTATCCCGTTTCGAGATAAAATGTCCCTTAGCCTCTCATTCATTCCATACCGGCCTGTATACGAGTTGTAAATCGTCACGCGCCTACCTTCGGCAATCTCCTGCTTGACCGTTTCAACGAGCCATCGTTCCTTCGCATGAAGCTCGCTGCCATCACCAATCGGCTCGGCAAACACGGTTTCTTCCCCGACCGTTACGGACATCCCAAGATCCGGCCGGTCTGCGTAGACGAGGGTAGCGGGATTAAACTTGCTCCACACGCCAGCGTTACCGCTTACCGCGGATGCCTGGGCGCATACATCGTATAGATGGTTATGAAATGCTGAATATCTGGCACGATGTTCCTCATCCATATCTAGAAATACTGGAATTTCTTTCAATTCCACCAAAGGAAGGCCCATATCCGGTAACTCAATGAAGGCTGCCTTATGAAGCAGAAATTGGGCGGTCAGCTGCGGCGCTATGCCAGGAGCTTCCTTTGTCGTGACGGATTTCTTCTTCCGTCTCGTAACGACGCCCTCATCACCTTCGTTATCATGGATAATTTCCTCGATCTTCCCATAACGCTTTGCCCAATCCACATCACCAGAATCGAAGGTAATGCCAGCATCAATCAGTGACTTCGGATCGGTCCGCCAAAGAAGCTCCTTGATCGAAGTACTTTTCCCGTTCGTGGGAGTTCCTGTCAACATGAGCGTTCGACGAGCTGCCTTTACCATTTGAGCAAAAGCATCCCCGCGTCCGGAGTCCCCGGCCTTGCACTGATGGGCTTCATCACAGATATACAGGTCAAAGTATCGCTTGGTGCGCTTTAGGACCTGGGATATATTTACTCGAGGCTTGTTCTTCGTCTCACCGCGCGACTTCAGCGCGGGCCGGTAGAAACAATTGCCGCACTCCCGATCGGGGAAGTTCAGCTGTCGCTCCTTTAATGCTGCCTTTCGTTGTTTTTCGTCCATACCATCATCGGTACGGCACCCAACAAGGGATACAACATTATCGCATCTTGTAAGGAGTCCCGCCTTACGAACCCACTTTATCGGGAAATCTTTCGGTATACCATTTGGAAGTAATTCTCGCTTCGCTTTGGCTTCACGAATCGCATCCGGGAATGGAGCAAATCCTTCCGCAAAAACGTTCCAAGTTGCGGGTACTTTATCTCCTTTCCCCTTTCCATCTAGATATACCATGATCGGCTGGCCACAATCCCCACAATGCCATGCATATACGGGTTCACCATGCTCCTTCTCACCATAAATCGGTTTCCATATGCCACCAAAGTACGTCTCCGATCCAAGCTTTGCCCGGTCAATCCCTACGAGTGTAAATTCTAATCCTGCCGGCCTATACCCGCTCCGTACTTTCTTGAGCAGTTGCAGCGCTTCATTCCCGCTCCGGATGATATTTACTTTTGCTCCCGGGATGGTGCCCTCAATTTCTTTAGCTTTCCATTTCGGCAGCGTGATTCCTGGTGCGGATAATAAGACCGGCATACCTTGATGGTTAGCATTCCGTCTACGCTTTCGAGAGTGCAAAACGTGTGAAACGGCACAGGCAATGATTGACTTTCCGCTGCCCATGTCCCCCCCACAGAAAACTTCCTCATTCTCGAACGTATTAACGATGGCCTGGGCCATATGTGCTTGAACCGGAAAAGGTATCCGCTTCAAGTCGGCTATAGCCGGGTCAACTCGATCATCAAAGGTATGCCGTGGCTGCTTGGCTTCAAGCTGCTTCGCAAGCTGCGAGGCATTATTACGAAGATACTCGGACATGCTCCATGTCGGATCGAATACACCTTCTATGGGGCTTTCGGGTATTCGCAACCTACCCTCTTGAAGTGCATCGGAGAGTGCGTTTAGAATTTTTTCCTCCGTCCCATAAAAGAAGGCTGCCTTCGCATTTTGCCATTCAGGGAGCTCAGGATTTATTTCCACTTGTAGGGAAGTGAAGAAGTCATCCAATATTCGGATGTAGTCCTTTCTCCACTCCTCCGGCAAGCCGAAGCGGGACATCGCATGCTGCACAATAGCTCCGTGAAGATCACCATCCGGCGCAAAGATGAACGCCCGATTGTTCTTCTCCTCTTCGCTGTCCTGCTGGGTCTCAGCAATCTCGAAAAGCGAGTTATAGACGACACCATGCGCTAACCTACCGTCGTTGCCGATTTCCTTCTCGACTCTCCGGTACGCATCCATAATGTTACGGGCATAGGGACGCTGGTTATACGTGACCTCTCTGCCTTCCAAAATGCTTGCTGTTACCGCTTTAACTTCTTCGGGAACACCAACGTATGAAGCAAACAATAATTCGCGATTGCGGCCGCGCCCATGATCCCATATTAAAATATGGGGAACAACACTAAACGATCGGTCTACAGCTTGTACGCGCAGGACTTGTTCACTTCGTTTCATACGATCGACCTCCGATGGTTATAAACTCAATGAGCCCCACGAACTCCCAACTGAGATATTGCCGAAGTTCTTCCATGCTCACTTTTTTCCCCATCTCATGATCGATGCTTCTCCACTTATATCGAATAGACATGTGTCTTCGCCCTGTAGGTACATCCTGTCGATCGGGCTCCCTCCCTGTAAATAATAAGAAAAAGCAAGCTGAAGCTTTACGCTCCAACCTGCTTCCTTGAAAACGCATTACTTCAAATCGATTACACCATCCGGGGTATATGCCCGTATAATGCTCGCGAAATGATGAATCCTGCGGGTTCCTACATAGTTTCCTTCGTCATCGTGCATGGCTTCGTCATCCGTTCGTTTTTTGGTGACGCCGGCTATAATATGGCTTCCCATATTACCTCCTACGGCTCCAGCAGCAATGGCGATCCCTAAGTGTCCCGGCTTCAGCGGAAGCATGGGACGCTTCATGGTTGCCGCGCTGCTAAGCTGCGCCAAACGATTTCGGATATCTCCCAGAGCGGACGAACTTACAAAATCCTTTGCCATTTCCTCCGGATGGAGCGGGCCTGCTCGAAACATCAGTTCCCCATCCGATTCACACGGAGGGACCTCAAACGGCTCCATATCCTCAAGGGTGGGCAACATATCCCGCTCCCCTTCGCCAATAGCGACGAGCGTTTTATATGCCTTCTTTTGATCCGCGGTTGACGCCTTACCCAAACGACCTACGACGACAACTTGTTTAAAGATGTCATAGTTCGCATCGGTAAACCGGAACACCTTCAGATCATGGAAGCGACCACTTAAGACGCCGGCTGTATCCTTGACTACGTACTGCGGAATGCAGAAAAGCAAGATGCCCCCTTTTTGTAGAACACCTTGCTTCGAACCGGTAAGGGCGCGTAGGAAAGTCAACTCCGTTCGTTCGGAAAAGCCGTTTTGATACGGTGGGTTCAGCCATAATAAGCTAAACTTCGGTTCCGTCCGGATGAATTGATATCCTTCGTGCAAAACATGGTCAAGAACTTTCTCAGCCACTTCATACCGGCCCTCTTCGATTTCACTTCCATAGGAGCGGGTTTTGGCAGCCCCCTTCTCATGGAATGCTTGTGTAAGCATCGAGAGAGCTTCCCCTTCCCCGCAGCAAGGATCATAAGTGTAGAACGGCTTCTCTCCTGCATCATCTGGAATATGCAGTGCTCGTAGTAGCAGCTCCATTTCTTCAGGTGGAGTGGCGTAGTAACCAGCTTTGGATTCCGATGCTAATCTTGCCATTCGCGGATCACCTCATACGAAGCAGGCTGTTGTTTCTTTTGACCCTGCCATTGTTTCACAATTCCGGAACCCTCGAGGTGCCGTTCAACAAAATAAACTACAACCGCCATGATCGAAATGAATACGACCGCTATTAAAAAAACGGTCAACCTACCTCCGGGAATAGCATCGTTCCATAATCCCACATCATTGATAATTTCCATAAGGACCTCCTTTTCCACGAGCAAACGAAAGTGCCAATGGCACGATCGTTTGTAGGCTCGTGCCACCGACATTTGTTCGCCCTGGTGGGAGGCGAAATGTATAAAAAAACGCCTGAAGCAGTATTTCTGCTCAACAAGCGCTTTTTCCAAACATAAATTTCGGCGTAAAAATAAAAAAAGCCAGTTACGCACGCACCTCTCCCGATAAAAGGGATAATAGCGTCCCATAGGGAGCTCGTGCTTGCGTAAACTGGCTGTTGTGCCGAAATGTCTTGTTCCCATTATACGTCAATAAATGAATTACCGTCAATGTTTAGATCAATTATCCAGCTATAACAAAATACTTCTCATTTACCTATCATTCAATACAATTGATAGAAGCGGTGTTCATCCTTATACATCGTTACGTCAAGGAATATTTGATCAACAACTCTCGACTCGGCCACTTCGTAGAAATCTTTAAAATACTCTACAAAATCTTTAATTATAAAGGCGTCAGCTTCAAAGGTAAGATCCCCAAGTTCCGCGACTAGTGAGAAAACAATATATCGTTTTCCATCGGTATAACTAACAAATTTCTTCTCACTATCTTTAATCTGTTTGAGTAGATTTTCAGCTAAAAGATAGTAATTATCTAATGATGGCTTAGAAGCAAATAACTCATCGGAGGTTATTCTTTGTGGATCAAAAATGAATACAATACCGGTATCATTGCCCGTTTCGTAAATAACAGAGCGTTCGTAAACATCTACGCTGTTATTCTCCTTAAGAAAATATTGATAACGATCGTCATCATTATTTGAACTATTAATGTTCTTTAAGTAATCATTACCTTCCCGAGAATAAGCTACCTTAATAAAATCATTTTCATAAATAAAACTGTGCGGCTCATGATAAAGCAAATGATCTTTTAAGGCATCTAAAAATTCCGATGCAAATAATTCGATATCCTTTTCGGACATAGGCTTAATCGAGAGATGAAAGCAAATAGGTTCTCTCAAATAATGATCCCATCGTGCAACCCTATCCAAGAATTTATGAATAATAAAATGTAAGTTACGTTGTTTTTTACTAAATTTGAAAAGCAGTCTCTTATGCTCCACATAAAGCTTTTGGTTTTTATCCTTCCGATTAATATACTCCACATCAGCTCCGCTGGAACTCGCATCCAAAATAGTTTCCGTAGGAATGAATTCCGTTTGACAAAATTGATTAAATTCATCTATGAATGACTGAAGAATATCAACCGTCTCTTGATGCTTCTTCCCTATATATGGATTCATAAAGGTTTCCTCCAACTAATATATCCTATATTCAAATTAATTCATTTGAATTTTAACCGTATAAGCGGAAGGTTTTCCCTTAAATTCATATGAACCATGAATTGTTAATTCATTTTTAGTAATTTTGTATAGCTCATATAGAGAAATACTAGGAGGAATATTATCTATTGTTGTAAGGTTCGTTGGTTTAAATTGATCATTTAAATATCCGAGTTTTACTTTGTCATCCTCACGCTCAATATATACCCATTGACCCTTTTCTGACATCCCTATAATATCTCCCTTTAAAAATGGATAACGAATAGGTTGTCCTGCTTGATCATACTGAGGCTCCCCGGTCTTTAAATCAAATAAGTTGAACTTATCATTACTCATGGTAATTATGGTATTATTAGCGAAATTCACGAAGCGGAATTCAGAAGCATTCATTTTATTTAGATTTGGAATCGTTATTGGATTCGACATATCTTTTAATAAATAAAGTTTAAATACCTTTTCGTCTCGAACTACAAAAGCATATCCCTCGGAAGTTAATAAATCGTCTTTGATTCCTAAACCCCATGGCTGTCCAAGATTCGGAGATCCTAGTGAGATCTCTTTAATGCTCTGATCCTGGTCTATTTGTTTAATATTTAGGACATTCTTGTCAAAATAGAAGAAGCCGCCCGGGATTGGATTCCGCTCTCTTTTTGCAGATCCATCATCAAGAACCTTATCCTTGTAAATCCATTTGTTATCCTTAGCAGCGGAAACATAAAATTTATCACTTGCTGAAAAGAGCGTGTAAATAACCCCGTTTTTTTCGTAAAGATGTACATTTGTAGTAGCATTTGATAATGATAAGTCTGTAAAACCTTCAACACCGACTTGACGGATTGTCTCTTTGAGGACGAAGGGAGCTGCTGGCTGAGTAGATGCTTGAGTAGGTGCTTCATTTACTGCTTTTTGACCTGTAACGTTTGTATTGTTGTTTTTTGTTTGTTCTGCCGTTTGCTGAGTTTGCTTTGGTGAACATGCTGCCAAACTAATAGCAATTGCTAGGAATATCAGTGGTTTCCTCATCTTTTTCACTCCAGAATATTTTTTTTATCTTCGTTATTATACTGAGCTTGCTTTTGAAACTGACATGACTGTATATTTCAAGGCTTCTACGTATGGTAAGTAAAAGGCTCCGATTTTCCCTTTTTCCATTTGTTCAAGCACAAACTCTTTGGGTAGCGATTTTTTATAGGAACGTTTCTCCGTCATGGCATCATATACGTCACATACAGCCACGATCCTGGATAAAGCATCGTCGGGGATCATCCGTTTTGGATAACCATACCCATCTTCTCGTTCATGATGGCCTTCAACCGCGGATATGATGTTTTGGCCATAGCCGTTATCGATCAATAGCTGCACACCGTACTCAACATGTTTCTGTAAAAATTGGTACTCGCATTCCGTCAGTTTACCTTGCTTGGATAGAATCTGATTTGGTATTTTCAACTTTCCTACATCGTGTAGCGAGCCGGACCGTAACGCAGTAATGCATTGATCATGTTCCATTCCAACCCGCAGGGCTACCTGGAAGCAGAGTTGGGAAACACGAAGGGAATGATAGTAAGTTTCCGCATGGTGTTTCCTTAAACGTTCCAATATGAGATAGTCTGGCATACTCTCACCCCACCCAAACTCCAAATTTTTATTCCCTGGGACATGAAACACAAGTCGTTATCGGAACCGGACGCTTGCAACACTACTGATCACTATGGGTTCTTGCCTTCCAAAGCCAATTAAATTTTGACGAATTTCAACAATAGCAACGATTGAAGGCCCATAGATCGTGACATCTACGTTTCTTGTAACCTGCATCGATGTTCCACCATTTGCAACGATCGAGCGATGAATGATAAACGGATAGCTCGGATTCGTTACAAATTCAAGATAGTGAACTACCGGCGCCTGACTTAAATAGCTCCCGTTGACAGGAGTGTTCGTAGAATCGAGGCGCATATTAAGACGTAAGTATTTATAAAAGCTGTTTGTACCCGCTACCGTGTTCCAGACAAGAGAGCCTTTCGCAGCTAATACCGGATCTATATCTAACGAAGCAGCGTGGGTGGCATGATCCAGAAGTGGCTTTGTTTTATCCGTAACGACAGTTTGGAGCATCCAGTTTACAACGACCACCCACATCCAAATCATTGCTAATATAGCAAGGAGGGAAAATAACAAGATATGCACGCCACCGCGCTGCTCGCGAAATAAATCATGGTTTCGCCGGCGAAGTGCAGTTAGCCAGTTCACCTTAATTCCCCCTCATCAATTGAAAGCTTCACTTCTACCATAAATGGTTATAACATAATAACCCTCGTTAGTTGAGCTGCTTCCCGAACTACGGATCGCAGCAAGCATTTTGGTCAGATTCGGAGCGGGGTATTTTATAGATAGCGTGATTGTAGGATCTGCAGCGTCCTTAAAAACTTTCGTCGTTGTGCTGCCCGCAAATGACGGGTAACTTGTCCCTCCAACGGCAACTGCTCCGAGCCCCAATGCCGTTAACCTTGCATTTGTATTCGATATGACGGTTGGACTTACATACCCCACCGCCTCGGCCTCTTTCAAAGCGTGGTTCGCAATCGTATGCATATGATCGAGTCGCATTGCGTAAACAAAAAAAGGTACGATCGCAAAGCACAAGAATAAAAGGAGGGGCATTACAAGCAACGTCACTAGGAGGTTTGCAATGCCCCTTTCATTAGTAAGAACAAGGATATATCGGCTCTTAAGCATATATCGATCACTTCTGTCCTGTTTTCTAATTGGTGCTATAATCAAAACTTCGGGATGCATTGGTAACCCGGTTATGGCCATTCTGGAGGTCTTTTACGATTCCGCCATTACCAAGGAAAACGAAAACTCCAATTCCGAAAATAAACGTCAGCAACAGTAAAGTAATAATGAGTTTTGACATAGTTCAGGGGGACGTAACCGTGACTGCACCCGTCGATTCGTTTACGTTTGCTCCGGTAACAGAAGTGTTTATTTTTCCTGATTTGTCAACAGCCGCAGGGGCAATCTTCGTTCCCCCCACATACAAGCCAGCTCCGGCCAGCAACACACATACCAATAACGTTACGACAAGCTTTGTCAAAGATTACTCCTCCAGTTAGAAAATTTAAAATTATTAGTTAAGACACGGATAATAATATTAAGGTGCTGTTCCCGTAAACGCTCCAGTTGCTGCGTTTACTGAAGCCCCTGTTACAGAAGTATTTACATTTGTAGATTTCGTCACAGCTGCAGGAGCAATCTTCGTCCCCCCCACATACAGGCCGGCTCCCGCCAGCAACACACATACCAATAACGTTACAACAAGCTTTGTCAAGATTATTCCTCCTATCCCATAATGCTAGTTTTTCAATACAATTAAGGTGCTGTTCCTGTAAACACGCCAGTTGCTTCATTTACTGAAGCCCCTGTTACGGAAGTATTCACATTTGTAGATTTCGTCACAGCTGCAGGAGCAATCTTCGTCCCTCCTACATACAAGCCGGCTCCCGCCAACAACACACATACCAGTAGAGTTACTACAAGCTTCGTCATTTAGTATATCCCTCCATTAGAGTGCTTTTATCTCTAGACTCCTTTCGGTGTCTAAGATAACTCAGTTAAATGCTGTTTGAATATTTGTTCGCTGCGTAGTTCCCGCTGTACCCGTTGCAGGGATGACCTGTCTGCCTAGCGCATATATTGTTGCACCTGCAAGGATTACACATACAAGCAGCATAACGACAAGTTTTGTCATGGATAACGACCTCCTATGGCATTGTAAAACTAGTCATAATCTGAGTGCTAATTGAAGTAAGCCACGGGTATAGAAATAAAATCACGTCGATCCCAAAAGGGATCATGATATAGAAGCTTATAAATATAGGAGCATTCTCAATACTACGATTCACATCGGATTCCAGTGTAGCGTCAATGTTCTCCGCCTCACTTTTCAGGACCTCAACAATCTCCTTAGCTTCCGTTTCACTTAGCGATATTAATGCATTCACGAGAGGATAAATTTCTGAAATGCCGACGGAATCTTTAAATCGCTCAATGGCCGCCCTTTGATTATTGCCCCATGCTGCCGCCATTTCTTGTATGTGTGGCTTAAGCAGCTTAAGTGGCCTGCTTGCCATAAGGAATGTTTCCCTTATATCCGACTTTTCATTGACACAGAGCTGTAATCGTTGCGATAGCTTCGCAATCTCAATTAGATACTCTGTCTTCTTTCCATTCGCGTAGACCACTACGATTACCATAGGAAGCCAATATCCAAGTAATCCAGCAGAGACGAGGAATAGAAGCAAGAACAAGTTCGTTCCTAGATTAAGATTTAATAGATCGTTTAGACTTCTGACTTGCGACATAAATGCGAATAGCATAAATATAGAAGCCAAGATCCAGCGAATAAACTGAAACCACGTATACGTTAAGGTGTGTGGAAGATCTGCAAGTCTTGCCCTCTCATAGTACTGACGGACCTTTGCGGGCATATCATCAAGATCAGCTAAACTCTGATAAAAAGACTGTGCTTCTTCCTTACTTCTTAATTCTTCAAGCAATCTTGCAAGGCGACTGTTACGAGTAAAACGAATACTCGAAACAATCGGTAACCAGAAAAATAAAGCGCCGGCGGCGAAGCATATAACCAATATCGCTTTAAATCCGTAATTCCAAAAATAATTCCAGAAATCCAATCACTCACCCCCTGCTAGAATCGTTTCCGTCCTGACTTTAAGACCATAACCATGGACCCCATCAGAACGATTAGAGTGAGAACCATTAGGGATTGACCAAACGGATCTAAAAAATAATGCTTAAAATTAGGCGGATCGGCCATTATGTTAAAAAGGACGATTCCAAACGCAGCAAGAACCAGGAACACGGTCCCAATACGATAGACCGTAACCATTGCGAGCCGTTTCTCCTCATTTCTCTTTGAAGTTAGCATGTCCTTTACCAACTTTTGAAGAGCGCCCGTCACATTCACACCACGTGTTATCCCGATAAGCAGGATGTCTACCAGATCGTCCGCCCAATGGTTGTCTAATCGTTCCGAAAATTCGTATAGAGCATCCTTCACGGGTTTAATGCGAAGGGAGAGCTCCAGCCTCTTCCATTCAGAACGAACATCTGTATGCATGGTAGGACCTGCCTTGGATGCAAGTTCAGCCATTGTAATACGGGGGCGATAGTGACCGATCAAGTTTTGCACTAATGCAATCATTCGTAACGCAATGCGATGCCTTTTTCGCTGTAGCCGAAATCGGATATAAAAATAAGGGAATGAAGCAAATAAGATACCGGTACATAAACTCAAGATCAATGGATTGGTTGAAGCAATCCTATCAGCTCCTGTCGCGTAAGCCTGCTGCAGAAGGTATATTGCACCGGCTGATCCAAACCCTCCAACAAGCAAAAACATAAGCATCATAGCGAGAACCACTTCTACACTCCATTTGATCTCTGCTATTTCCATTTCAACAGCAAATTGATCGATGATTGGTATTTTCCGAAGTGATATTTTTATTTCCTTGTCCGGCTCGCCAAGACTCCTGAACCTTCTTTTTCTCTGATAAATTACAGCAATTTTTTGAAGAACTGGAACAGCAATCATAACCGTCCCAATAATCCACAAGGCTAAGAACAGCCCCTTAGCTATTCCAGATACAATCTGATCAGTCATCATATCCTACTCCCAGAATCCTAGCTCTTTAAACTCGTTCGGGTCCGCTCCGTTAGCAATCATATGGTCCATGAGAGGTCGGCTTATTTTATGTCCCGTTACCTTCCAATCCCGCTTAAGAAAATCCCATTCGATGAGAGGTCGAACCTGAACCTTTTCCTCATCATCTACCGAGAGTTCCGTGATTTCGGTTGCGATTCGGAAATTCTGACCATCTATTTTCACTAAGCGAAGGAATATAACAATGTTGAAAGCTCGAGCAATACGCTTTTTCGCATCTTCCGTATCATGTATACGACCGTCCTGCTTCATCATGTCGATAACGTCGCTTATAAACGACTCACGATATTTAGTATGCATAGTCGCCATTACATCATGTCCGCGAAGGGCTCCTTGTATTGCCTGATTAATTTCAGCTCCCCGCCCTTCACCGAGTACAACCCAGTGAGGGGACATGACAAGCAAAGGTTTAAAAGCTTCTTCCATGGAGAGTCCGATATCATCAACCTTACGTACTCCTAGGATGCTTCGAATCCCCTTTAGTCGTCTCCTTAAGGCGATTTCAAAATCAGATTCCAGAGTCCGAATTCGTTCATGCTCCGGAATTTCTTGACACAAGCCAAATAACAAAGTTGTCTTTCCTGTATTTGTGGAGCCGCCGATTAGTAGGCATGCGTGATAACGAACAAGAAGTTTTAGCAATTTTACCATCTTGGAATTGATCGTTCGATAATCTTTCGATGCGAGCATATCTAGCGTAACGTCACGAACAATAAAATTTCGAATATGTATAGCCGGCACATCCGAATATGGTTCTCTTGACATGACAAGTCGTGAACCGTTCCATAAATACGACTGAAGCCAAGGTGTATTCTCATTAATCGGTTTTTTCCCGCACAAAGCAAGTCGATCTTGTAAGATAAGGACTTCTTCGGTGGAATTAAACTTTCGCCTGGTGTAGTGAATTGTTTCCCCTTTAATAAGTAGAAAAATATCTTTATCAATGACTTGTATTTCTTCAACACCAGGAAGGTCTTTAAGATCTTCAATAAGACTTGCACCACATGTTTGAGCAAAAATACTTTCAGTTGCGTTCATTCCCTCAATCAAAGTATCCGGATCAATTTCAATCCGATATTCCATGATGAGAGTGTCGATAACAGCCTTCATCCGTTCTTTCGCATTTGGTTTGCCGAGGCCCGCTGCGAGGATATCTCGATACAGTTCCTGATCTTTCTGCTGACGATCCATCAAATGTTTATGAACAATCTCAGCAGCTTGGGACAAAGGAATGCGGCGCCCCTCTCCGCCGTAAATTAGACGAAGTGAAGTACTCGCTTGCTCTTTTGCCTTCGCCTGCCGAATATCTTGCAAATATTTATACGAATCGAAGGCAATACGAGTCTTCATCTTCACCACTGTTTCCGTCACGAACCCACCCTCTATCTTTGGAATATTTTACGTAAGAAACCAGGCTGCTTTTGTTCTGAAGCCGCAGCGACAAACTCCGCACTATTACTTTCTGCAATCGTTGAAGCCAAAAGATTAATCGCTTGGGTAAAAGTATCGATCTGCGAGCCGGCTTGCAAATAAAGTGGAATACCATCGTGAACTGATTTTACTCCCAATCCGCCACCTACGTTCGGTATCTTCCCAACGACGTCCATATTCAGATAGTTAATCATATCATCGATTTTTTCGTTCTCTTGCAGCCGGTTAATCACAAGCTTAAAGTCTTTTGAACCTAACCCGCAAAGACGCCAATAACATTCGAACCATTCTTTCCAGCTGATGCGGTATGATGCGTATATCGGTTGAGAAACCAACCATCTTTCATCGGCATACCTGACGCCGCATACCGTAGCTGCGTTATCCGCAAAGGAACCGACATCCATGATCGTAATGTGAAAAGTTTGTCTCGCTACGGCCATAAGATGATAAATCATCTCAGGTGTTACATCTGATGCCGTTTCCCTGCGGTGACTACCAGGTAATACATAAAGGTTGGGAAATTTTTTATGCACTACGGATGCAGCCTCTAAAGAAGTAGGATCTAGTGTACCTGTTTGTAGCTTGGCCCGAATTTGAAAATTACTTTTTAAACGGTCTGCAATGTTTAAGTGCGATCGTAACGAGGGATTTTTCAGATTGCCATCAATCAAACCCACCCGCAATTTTGTTTTTGAAGCAATAGCTAGAGCCGTGTTAATTGCAACCGTCGAGGCACCGTCCGCCGAAGCTGCGGGTAATACAGTAATAAATTTGCTACCCTCAACTTGGTGGGCCTGACTTCGCTCAAACCCAAGTATATTTTTTACAAATTCATATGCTGTTTTTTCGGTAGAAATTTGTGCCGGTATAATATTGAAATCATAATCCATAGCTAACTTCTCGATAATAGATAACATTGTCGAATCATATGTATCCGTATCTAGGGCTATGTATACCAAAGCGGTTGTTGCAGCGCGCTTAATTTCTTCGACCCATATCCAAGGATATAAATCGGTGAATAGACCGGAATCAACACAGACAACATCAAAATTGTTAGGTAGTTGGAAAAAAAATTCGTCTTTTTGATTAACGATCTGACAGTCCATACCTTCCTTTCGATATTCGAGAAGTCTTTCTATTGCTACTTGCTCCTTGATACCGATTAGTGCTCTCATTTACGAACCTCCGTAGATGTTGGTGCTCCTGGCTGGTTTACTGAAGGGACCTGCTGGGCGCTAGAATCGCTCCCTTTTACTTCCGAATCTTTAAGGTCAATCTTAAGCGTAATCTCTCCCTTATTTTGCTTCGAGAAGGCATCCGCCCTTTGTAACTCCAAGAATGAATCCGTAACTTTGGCCGATGTGCCGTCTCGACTATTCAGGTTCGGCAGCGCAAGTTTAACTTTTCCACCGATTGCACCAAGGGCATATGCTGCATAGGTATCATCCTTCATGATGTACGTGTTCGTTTCCGGCTTTCCGTTTGGTCTTGTTCGATCATTTGCGAGCTGAACCGAATCACTTTGAACAAAGTTTTCCATTGAATTAACGTCGCCAACTTCAACGCCTTCTCCTGTCTTGATCGATGAAACTCGAAGGCCTTCTATAATCTTCACGGCACCAATAGATAATTGCCCTGATGGAGTCCGGATAAACTTTGGTGTATCAAACTCAACCCATACATCCACCGAATCGCCCCGACGCACCATATTATTGACGTTTGTCGTGACGTCTGTCTTAAAACTATAGTAACGCTCGTCTTCCTTCGGAACATAACCTGGTTTAGCGACTTTCCAAGATGCGATTTCTTCGTTCTCCCCTACAGGCACGAGCACTTCCTTGCCAATCAGTTCATTTGAATTAATGATTGCATCTTTGGCACGGCTGGACTCGGGTATTGAAACTTGACGCAGCATAGAGGCTTCAATAATTTCCCCAGTTTTGAGCAACCGCGTTGGTTTAATCGCGACTGTTGAGGTGAATTTAACCTCTGTTAGTTTTGAAAAATAGAGGTTCCCTACGACAGATATCGCCATAAGCGCTACTCCCGAAGCCCAAATAATCACTTTCCGCAAAACGGATCACTCCCCAGCTATCCCTATGTCTTTCGGGCATTATATACTATGATATTAGTCCCATATATCGACAATATATTTGTTAATTACTTCCTTTATATGTTTCGTACGTGTTTATTATACACACATAGGATGAAAATAGCGACAAATTTTTCTATTTCTATGATCTAGAAGACATCTTCCTATTACATCGTCAAATAGACATATGGAACTATGTACATTCCGGTTACGCCCGGTTAAAATACAAAAAAAAACTCTATGATGACACACTTTCCCTAAGGAAGGTGCGACTCATAGAGTCACGTTATCTTGAACAATTAATGCAGCGGCTCTCAATGCTGCACTAGAAAAACTTACTTGATTTAGTATAATCCTGTGCACGTTCAAATGCAATATATTTTGATTTAGGGCAGTTCCTTGATTTTTTGAATAACTTTGCTTTTGTTTATTCGGCGAAATAGCGGTAACAGCTCCAATAATTCATCCGTCTCTTCATCTGCTGGGGAAATCAAGATTTCATTCACGGGACGATAGTCACTTACGCTGATCACAGTTGTACCATGTAAACTACAAAGGAAGGTAAAAGCATCATATCCATATCGAATTAATCTATCTTTTACAGGAACAATAAGTAGACGTACGTCACCAGCCGCAATCATTTGATACAGTTTGGTAAATTCTTTCCGCTCGTTAAGAAGCCCCCCGATATCATGAAACCAATGATCAACCGAAAGATTATTTTCAATCGCGTACTCAAGAATAACTCTATGCTGGTACTCAAAGAGTTCATTTCTTTCGTTATTGAAAACCCGGCAATATCCAACAACAGCCCCCTTTCCTGCCGCATGAAGATCTCTGAATTTCACTTGTAAGTACTGGTCGTGGGTATAAAAGCGACGATTTCCTTCAGTCCGATGAGCCACCAAAATTCCGTCACGGTCCCAACGCTGCAAAGTACTTACGGTTCTGCCGATCAGTTTTGCAAATTGTCCTATTTTGTACTCATTCGCCATGATTTTAATATTAGCATACAAAAATTCGATTTAAAATGTAACAAATAATGTAATATTGGTAATATGAGCCAAAATCAAAGTCTAATTTCCAGATACTTATTGATACTCCAAATGCTGTCTTATGATTTTCAAAATCCATTCTTGCGCATTTCCATCGGATGTTTTTTGTAATTTTTGAAACTCTGAATACGATAATGAAATCGTCAATCTATGTACAAAATCGCCTAAGATTATCCCACCATCAGTTGGAAAGAGCTCCCCTTCCACGACATAACTTTTCAATAACCCCTCAAACTCCAGACTAGGTAAGATCATGCCATTTCTTACAACAATGAGATAAGACTCTTGCTCCGAAAAAATACGAATATTCTTTGTTCCAAATTGATGGACGACGATTCCTAGCATTTGTAAGGTCATTTCATCCAACGCGGCATACGGAACTTTAAATCGAACAGCTCCTTTGTTTGCAGCATATGGCAGATCGAGACACGGTTCACTTGTTCCAAGTGGAGCGGCTTTAGCCAGGACTCGAGTTTCACCGTTATAAAATAATGTGATCGGATCTGTATCAATTACCCACCACTCTTCACCTTCTTTATTTATGTGGTCAAACAGACGGTAGCCATTAAAGAAGAGTTTGAGCTCCCGTCCCTTTATCTCTTTGGGTGTATTTCTTTTTCTACTTTTTTGGCCAATAAAATCTCTGCAAATCTCTGCACGGTGGGTTTCTATCCATTTCTTGGGGATCGCATAGGATGCATTACGCTGGTAAGGATGTGTAGGGAATGGAGGATCTACTCTATTGTCTATCCAGCTTTTAATGAATTGCAGGGGTACCTCCAAAGTGATCGCAGCTTCTCTCATAGTGACATGCTCATTAAAAAATTCCTTAATCTTCTTAATCTCATCATAGGAAAATTGTAATCCACCCCGTGAGTTTGTGGGGTGCAAAAAGCCCTTCTTAATCCAATCAAAGACCGTTCGCCTAGACAAACTAAGCTCTTTAATCACGTCATCAATCGTTAGCAAAGCTAGTACCTCCAAACTGATGTGCCTTGTTCTCACGATGGCTATAAAACTCAGCAGACGCTAATTTATAAATTAAGGGTACTCGAATTTTATGGTGGAAACAGTAAAATTAAATTTCCAGATAATTTTTCCGTTTTTTCCCACCATGACGTATCCTTATATTCTTTGTTTCCTCTTCCAAGATGCAATAAGCCAAATGACTATTCCAACACTGTACAGAGGAACGACAACAAAATATAGAATAAGCACTTCAAGCATACCTTCAAAGCTTTTGTATTCATGCCATGGTCTTGCTATGAGTATGAATATGAAGCCAATCCAGAAAACAATTGATGTTATTACATATTTACGGAACGTTGTGATAAGAGGAATAATTAATCCAATTAATAATATCATCCATTCTTCGTTATTCATTCAATCCCCCCAACACTGCACAAAATCCGAATAGCCTAAATTAAATTTGACCCATTCGTCCGGGAAAATATATTACCCATCTTTGACCTGAACGACTATCGCAGGATCAACCGGGTCAATTAATCGGATTTATAGATAGAGACTACGTCACATTTTACCCAAGCCTGTAACCTGTAACCCTGTTCTTTCCATTAGTTTTGCTATGATACATTGCCTCGTCTGCACGTTTCAGGAGCTCTTCTGCAGAAAGTCCTTTAGCGTATTGAGCGAAGCCTATACTTGCAGTTACAACACATTCCTTTTCAATACGTTTGCGCACGTTCTCCGAAAAGTCTTCAATAAGCATAATCGTTTCAAATGAAGTCATTAATACAACCATCTCTTCGCCGCCGTACCTTCCAGCAATCCCGCGGCCCTCGATCTCTTCCTTAAGGATGGAAGCTACCAGCTTAAGCGCATCATCCCCGGCCTTATGTCCCTGGGTATCATTCAGCTTTTTAAAATTATCGAGGTCGAAAAAAATGACTGCCACATCCGCAGCCCGCTCCACGTATTTTTGCACAGCACTCACAAAGTATTTTCTGTTAAAGAGTCCTGTGAGACCATCTGTTATCGACGATTTGTAAGAGTTTTCCAATACATCTGAGATTCTCGTCGTTACGAGAACAAGGACCAGGCTGCAGCCAACAATAAAGAAAATATCATGCACGAGTTCTGCGTAATGGAAGTTCAAATTATTAAGAAGCAGCCGCTCTGTACCACCGTAAAGCTCGGAGATTGCAAAAAAAATAAGTAACCAGCGAAACCCTGAAGCAACCCCTGGCAACCATTTTTTAATTTGAATAGCTACAAAGATCGCAGTAACAGCGCAAATGAACATACTGATATACGCAGGCAAGAAGCTAATAATTAAAAGGACAGGAAGAACACATAGAAGAACAATCCTTCCTCGCTTGGCCAAGTTTCGATGAAGCATAAACAATGCAATTCCGCTCACATACCAACCAATATAATATAGAGCTTGAACAAGATGATGAAGATTGTCAACTAACATTGGCGACTGGAGTATTGGCATTGAAACGAGTATTTCCAGAAGCGCAGATAAAAGTAAGATCGCGGATCCAACAGTAAGAAACCTATAGCCGCGCTTTTTGCGAAGCCGGTCAAACAACTGGGTTATATAGAGCAACACCACAAGTAGAGGAATTACACATACGCTTAAATAATGAATCATGTCATATCTCCTGCTCATTTTAAGATTATCATGCAGTCCGTTGAAACCAACTCTTGGGATCCGTTTTGTATGTATGGCTATCCCGATTATCAAGCTTTCCGATCCATATTTGGCTATTCTTTTCGTCGATCTGGTAGAACACCCGAATTCGGCCGACCTTGATTTTTTTAATTTCGGAGCAGCACCAGAGCTGTTCATACTTTCTACTTAACGGCCGTGGGTTTACGCATAACTCTTCAATCGCCTCCTCTATAGCCCGTTGCTCTTGTTTTGAGAATTCATTAATTTCCTTTTTCACTCGTTTTGAAATATAACCTACTTGATACATATCGAAATTTCTTCCCCTCATCATTAGTTTTAGTTGACGTTTAAAAGTGCCCGTACTTCTTGCCCACTTACTGTCGTCACGAAAAACTCGCAGCCGTTGTTATAAATCCCGTCGACTCCTCGTTCAGTTCGTATTTGATAGCACATGGGATGCTCGCCAAGGAAATGATATCCTGGTTCCACATAATCTACGTACCCTCCATAGCGGTCCACTTGCATCATCAACACAATATACCATCCACGTGCTCGTCCCGGTTCAATCTCACCGTATAATATTCCACCCTGTGCCGCGCCGTTTTGGGTCAACCATTTTTTGATCTGTAAGGATTCTCGGGAAAGTCGATAACGGCTTTTCCGGTTCATAAAAGAGCTTGCGCAGCTCGCTGAAATCAGAGTACATCCCCGCTTCCCTAACATCTTCGAGATTTCAGAATTCGGGCCGGTCAAGAATCCTGCTTCTTTCGGTTCAACCGTTTCCGCTTTATCCCCAATTTTCAATCTAACCATGTATTGGCTACCTATTATGGAATCTCTAACTTCGATCCGATGGCCGGCAAAAATAAAAACTTCTTCATGCTGTTGAAACATCATTTCACCCCCAAGGATTTATAAATGGAAATACGAACTTCAGACATGTGATTTGTACGGCGCCTATGCAAAACCCTATAAATAATAAGCTCACCCACGGTTGCTGTAGATGTGGCTTCTTTTTTCCGATAAAAGCCTCAACATAGTATAAAATTAACCCTACGAATCCCGCATTAATGACTGAGAGCAATGTGGCCACGATTCCTGATGCTATTCCTAGATAAGCAACTATCAAAATATCGCCACCACCTACTTCATTTGTGAAGAGTGCAAAGATGTAATACACCAGCGCTGGTATTAGAGCAGCTGTATAAAATAACCATCCTTGCGGATGAATAAAAATCCGGGTAATAATCATGGCGATTATCGCCGGTATCGAAACGATATTAAAAACTTTTCTGTATTTCCAATCTGTGAAAGCAGCCGAGGCCATAATAGGTACCATTTGTCCATAAACAAGAGTTTGTTGCCAATCCAAAGATCCCGCTCCTTTCTGTCAACGACCATTATATACCAAATGTGGGTACCACAATATTAACACTACTGAATATAATGTGCAATGATTATTGTTAAACATTGCACAATGTGTGTATAATAAATTGGGTTAGAGTATTGACTAATACGTTGCCGGTGAGTGCCGGACGTTGCCGGAAACTCCGCAGCACCGGGAATACGATGGCAGTAAGCCTACCCGTGGGCTTTTTTTTATGAACGGTGCCATCCTGCTTTGACTGTTCCTATTATGTTCGCATATAATTTTCACAGGGGTGATTTATAATGGACCGCACATTACACCTTAGATTCGCTACATACGAAGAAGCAATGGCATATCTAGAGGAACGCGGAAAGTTGGTGTATTTCGGAAGGGTAGGCAATCGTGCGGAGACTTATGTATTTAACATTCATTTACCGGATGGGAGGGTAAATGGGTTGTTCATAAATGAGGATGGTTACGACGGAGATAATAAGCGAAGGGTATTCCTGGTAGTCATTGATACAAACTCATTCGGCTAGTTCTAACTCGATGGCCCATGGAGATACGTATATATCCCTTTCGACCTTTCCCTTTGCTTCAGGTGTACGAGCAAGCTGCTGCATTCGATCAGGACACTTGTGTTTCCAAACAATGGCAAGCAGCTTATAATAAATTAAGCCAGGATATATGGGTGATGTGTGATTTCAACACTTACATATACATATACGTATACGTATACGTATACGTATACGTTTACTTTAGGAGTGTTTCATTATGAATGAACAAATAATTGAATTACATCCGGTTGCTACCAATTACTTTTTACTTATTCAGAAGAAATTTGGTTTAAGCCGTAGAGAAATCGAAATATTAAAGGTGCTGACCTTACGTGGCCCAAGCAATCTGGAGATCAGCATTAAACTTAAAGTTGCTGAGAAAACAATAAAAAATCACATATTCAATATTTATAGAAAAACCAGTACCAGTAATGCTCGAGAACTGCAGGCATTAATCTTTCGCGAAATGTTGATCACTTGCTTTTGATGTGGCGAATACAGACTGAGATGAAGATACGGCCGGAATACGATCATCAAGAACCTACTCATGTTGTGAGGATTTTTTTCTAAAAAAATGGCTCCGTTAAAGTTCAATGTTGATTTTGCTGGTTGTGTTTGATTTCATTAAAATTATGGGTACTGATATTTTTCCAAGGAGAAACTCTATCAATGGCACAGGAACAAATTAATGATTTTTCTAATGAGTTGACTCAATCAAAGCATCTCATTTTTGCACTTGGAGCTGTGGGCATAATTATTATCTTAATGTCCTGGATTGTTGCTGCCATCATAAGAAATAGAAGATTGAAGAGACTGGAGCAATCGGGAATTTACGATATAGACCAAATGAGTGGAAGAGAATTTGAAGAATATCTCGGGCAACTTTTCAAGTTTTACGGTTATTCGGTTATTGTAACAAAAGAAGTAGGAGATTTTGGAGCAGATTTGGTATTAAGTAAGGATGGAATTAAGATCGTTGTACAAGCAAAGCGTTACAGTAAAAATATAGGAGTAAAGGCAGTACAAGAAGTACATAGTGCAATTTCATATTATAATGCGTCAGAGGCGTGGGTAGTCTCGAACAGTGGATATACCAAAGCAGCAATTACACTCGCAAAGACTAACAATGTTAGACTAATCGACCGAGACGAACTGATTGAATGGTGCATAAAAATGAATTCAAACGTTCTCGGTGAGGCAAGTGGGGCACGATAGCTCAACAACCAAGCATAATCCCACCAACAAATGGTGGGTTTGTTTTTTTGGGAATATCAATAACTAATTTTAACAGAGCCAAAAACACTCGAGCAACATTTGCATCATATTCTATATTCCTCCTGATGAAAATAAAAGGCTACCTGGGGCAATCCCCGGCAGCCATCTTCAATTTTTATTTGGTTACAATTCTTCGGCCATAGCTTTCACAATCTCCACAGACGGCAGCGATATCCTTAGCATTTTCTCAGTCTGTTCAACCATTAAAGTCGCTGCTTCAAGGACATAGAGGATGCCAGTCTCAATACTGAGTACACCTTCTATAATAAAGCCCATATAGAAGAACTTATAATATTCACCGATTTTTTTCGTGGTACGGATACTCATATGGGTATTGCTCACCCCCTAATGCATGCATATGGGGCCTGAGCTGGAGCCTCAAGAGATCATCTATTCCCTTGCAAAGTCCATTCTTCTGAACTGGATGCCAGGCCGCGAAATAAAGTTCAATTCCTTTTGGAAGAAATAGCTTCTTAGCCTCCTCAATACATTGGAGAACCGTCTTTCCAACATCATCCACCTTCTCCTGGGCATCGGAATCAAAAGCAATGACGATTCGCTTCGGATTAAGCTGAAGAGTCGGTTCGAACAGCTGACGATAATTTTTTACGCCGGCAGCCTGAATGTGAATCTTGTCGGTCAAGTCTGCCGCGATATCGCCTTTGAGTGGCCCTTCACCCCACCAAACCTCCGTAACGTCGAAAACATTGCTAATGAGATCACCCGCTTCCCATTTCTCAAGAACAGCGGATGGTACGGCAACATGATACGGAGCGGGGGTTGGATGACCAATGCGGGCGCCTTGTGCAACGCCTCTCTCAACATCCCTACTGGTGGAAAGCCATACATACTTTGCTCCCGGTTCCAGTGTAGCGGTCCCTCTTTCAAGAGTAACTGGGAAATTGTCCCTTTTCCCCTTCCAAACTACAGCCTCACTTTGTTTGTCGATGATATCCACTTCACCGTTATTCAGATTAGCTGTATAACCTTTAGGTAGTCTGATGATTCTGGGGTCATCAACCCTTAGTTGAAAGCCGCAAATTTGGTTCAAAAGGTTCCGGAAAGGAATGAGGAATCCATTCCTAGCCACCAGAGTCCAATACCGAAGACGATCTTTTTCCATAAGGGCGAAGCCAGGGACACCAACCGGGTCCTCTTTCAAGGAATTAATGAGCTCCTTTGTCAGCATATACCTGCTTCGATAATTATCGGTTACCGAGCGATAGCCTCGAATTTGAATCTCCTTTGGAGTAAAGCCCCGTTCCTGCAAAAGGTGCTCTCTGTGCTTATCCCCGAGGTTCAAAAGTTCAAGCATCTGACGGTAATAAAAATCCAGCCAGGCATCGTATCCTTTAGCATCCTCATGTTCGTCACGGTGAACAATAGGTGCATGCGATACTCGCCGTTCTCCATCAGGTTCAAATGAGGTGCCATCTTTGAACTTCAACGGTATTCCTGCGATATTACAGATTTGGACACAGGATTCTACGAACCGTTCTCGATTTTTTAGTGAGATATCGTCATACATACGATAGGCATAATAGGATAATACATCTTTTCCACCAATACCTTGACGGGTAAAGTCCATCCAAATACGTTCCGATGGATTAATCCCGACAGAAGGAGTGCGCTCCCCACCATTTCGGTATGTCATGTACCATTTTCCTACCCGCCTAATCTCGTCGCCCATAGCTATGGCGAATTCCTTTAAGTCAAGTGACCGAATCTCTTCAACCGTTTCATCTGCAATGCTCTTTTTGAGCAAACTAGGCAATTCCTTTAATAAGGTCATACCATGTCCTCCTTGTTCCATAATGAAAGCGCAAAAAAAGAGACCCTATGAGCGGATTTATGCGCACTTCGCACATAAATTCAACCCATAGGGTCTTCGACTTCACACAAACGCCACCACTAAAGGGGCAAAAAATTCTTAATGCCATTGTATCATGAAATACTGGTTTATGACAATGGAGTTTTCCTACACCCGTAGAATCAGTTGTTCATTCTGTTCAAGGGGAGTAATAAATGCCCGATCGTAGGAAACCACGACCATAGGTGCTGCAGAAATCGGCTCACGTGTCCGCTCATTGATGAACGTCTCGGTCAAATATGGCTGATAGTAAATCGGAGTTGTGCCCTCCCGCTTCAGCTCGAAATCGTAAGCATCGAGCGTTCCGGAGATCCAAGCGTGAACCGAGCGAACCCGCCTCTCCAATACTTTAGCTCTTCCAATGGCCGAAACGAAAAAGCGGGCATTGGTTAGCCGTACCGTATCACAGTACCCGGCCACCAATCCGGTCTTTGCACAACGAATGACGATGGAATCTTTATGCAGATTCCGGTACACCTGAACTTTGCTCCCGATTTCTACTTTCCGTTCCTTGAACCACTCCATCGAAATAATCCCTCCATTTTGCGCGTTCTGGCATCGATGACAACGGAGGCAGCCCCAGTCGCTTAAGTGCCATATCACGTCCATAGAAACGCCAAAAATTTAGAGAAACAGCTCCAGCAATTTGCGGATCTAAACGTTTCTCATCCTTGGCCTTTTGGAAACCTTCTCGCGACCACCATTGGCCTTCGCGGTCCGCTCGAAACGTTCCACCATATAATTTTCTGACCCTGTATTCCAACTTGTCCTTATCTTTGAGGTCCCAAAGGTGTGCTTGATACCAATGTCCCTCATGGACATAGACCGCGGTGAAATATCGACTTTGTTCCCTATCGCCCGTCTCTAGGAAAACAAGAAGTGCGGCTGCAGGTACTCTTAAACCCTCGTGCACTTTTTTTCTCAGATCCCGCGCGAATCGTGGCCTATAGACAACCGGCTTTTGTGGTACGAAGTAAATATCTCTAAACACGCTCCCGTTAATGGAAAGACAGTAGGTCTGCACTATGAGCTCTAGCGTTTGCCGAATAAAGGCATCATGGGGTACAAGATCCTTTTTTCTGGCATCGTACAAATCTTCCCCGGCCGCAGAGAGCCTACGTACTGCCGCTTCCCCTCGACGATCGCCGGCATAGCCTGCCTCGTTCCTTCGTTTAAAGATAACCGACTGCAGCTCGCTAAAATATTCGTAAGCTTCATTGTCCAGATCAGACTGATACGTCAACAGGTTGAGCTGAGTATACATGAAGAGGAACACCTTCCTTCAAAAAAATAAAATAGAGGATGCCGCAGCACCCTCATGTCCTTTTATCATATTTGGTCCGGTTCCAAGATCAGCTCCGCGACAGGACACGAAGCAAATCCAGTACGGATAGAAACTCCGGTTCGCTTAACGACCCCCGCTTCCTCTAATGCCTCAAGGATTCCTTCATTTTCCGAATAGTTCTTGATCACTACATGGTGTTCAGAAGGAAGCTCCAGGCCAGGTACAAAAATGGTAGCCGTGGTAAACGGTGTGCCATCTTCCGCATCATAGAGTTGGATCGCGACGCTGCCACGAGCATTGCGGGTGATTTCAACCGTGCATTGATTCAGTGTTATGTGCCGGCCATGCACCTGTAATCTTTCTGTCAAGGTTTGCATAGCTCATTCTTCTCACATATCAAAATCTAATCCTTGGTAATATCCGGACAAATGACCCGTAGAATGACGAACTTACCCTTTTCTAAGGCGTCCGGACAAATTTCGTATATTCCCATTCCCATGCTAATGACCATGGCTCCCCGCCTCCTTAGTGTCCATAAATTAAAACTCGGTTGCCATACTGCGCGCTTCGTTACGATCGAACGTCTCGAAGATACACACTGCAGTATCAGGGTCAATGAGTAATCTCCCGCTCCGGATGTCCTGCACAAGACTCGGTTGTCGTACATTACTGCAGCAGAATGTAACCCTTGTCTCCTCGCCCTTTAGCTGTGCTTCAAAGACCCGGTAAATCGGTCGGCCCTCCACCTTCTCGAAAGAAGAAAGCGGAAGAAGAGCTTCTTCCGCTTGTCCGCATCTGGGGCATTGTACCTTTACAGGCGCTTTTATATCTACAAATAGAGACAAAGCACGTCCACAGCATCTGCAAGATAGCTTAATATTCTCAATTAGCCGTATCATGACGTTACACCTCATGACTACGAAGTGGGACCACGACAGCAAGCCGATTGGAGGTTTCGCCATCTTTCAGGACCGGGGCCAAAATGTAGGGTTTCAACGGCTCTAGCCACCTAAAGTGGATATGTTCATAGGCTTCCAGCGATTTGAGCGTGTCCGTCATAACCTCAGCATCGACGCATCCCTTCATTTCACCGGTGGCATCTGCGACGAATAGGGATTCTTCCCCATTACCTAGCTCACCTTTAGACTTAAGATGAAATTCGCCATTTGTAAGCTTGAAGTTGACTGCTCGTTGTGCCTTTCCCGTAATCGACATCGCCCGTTTAAATGCATCTTCGAGTTCTTTACGATTAACAGTACACTCGGAGGCAAATGATCTAGGAAGTTGCGTATCGAGATCCATCACTTTTCCGGAAATCAGTTTGCTCACGATCATCACGCCGATACCAGCAACCGTAATCATACTCGCTCCCACTAAAACTCGAACAGGACCTTCTATTTTATCGAAGATATCCAGGATCAGCTTCGCAGTCTTGGCGGATATGATGGCTTCGAAAGAAGACACTTCAACCGTCAGAAGTTGAATCGAGGCCAGCTTCAGATTGCTGGACTGAAACAATACACCACTTTCCGAACCCTTTAATTGCACCCCGCAAATCGCAGGTCTCGCTTCATCTTTGGAAACCGCGTAGAGGGTTTCTTTGATGACCGAGCAGAAGTCTTTGGAGCGGGAAACAAATGAAACCGCACCTTCTTCTGTTTCGATGTTCGGATACATACTAACATCCTGAGTTGCCAGGGTGTACTTTGCTTTGCCCGCTTTTATGGTTAGTCGCTCATCTTCGAGTTCTAACCTAAAGTCGCCAGCGGGAAGATTGCGGCAGATTTTAGAAAAAGCTTCAGCGGGTATCAATACGCTGATTTCTTTGTCTGCTTCAATTACGCTGTGTTCAGACCCTTCGACAGTAGCTGCAGCTTTCACAATAGTTATCGTTCCGTCTCCTCCGACAAGCGTCAAAGCATTGCCAGTGACATTCTCCGTTTCCCCGCTGCCATCGGTTTTTCTTCTCGGTACGGTCTTTTGGATCTCCATTTTGATCATTTGGAGTACCGGAATCGCATCCGAAGTGGCAACCGCTTTCGCGACATCCTCCACCATCGATAAGAATTGCTTCTTATCCTTGATTTTGACGATAGTTACATTTTTTTCAATAGTGGATGATCCTTCCTCTTGTTGTAACACCAAATCTGTCATAGAGCTCATCACTTCACCCCTAATGCATTTGCTTTAGGGGCTTCACCTCCTAAAAATAAAATACACACCCATGCATCGATCGAGATCCCATTGGAACCACGAGTTATAGCGATGCAAATAGGTGTGAGCCTTTTAATTGATACGGGTCGCTACATCCGCCAATAGAGTAGGATACGAATTATTCGCCACATTCTGTGAAAAAGTGGTAGATAACACGAAAAGCCCTAATGCGGGTAGGAATCTTTAGAAAAGGCATAATACGCCCGTTTCTCATAAATTCCGCCACATAGGGCTTCAGGCTTGCGAAAAGGAAAACTACTACTCTGATAGGAATCTTATCATATGCTTTTCTTAGAGACAAGTAAAATCTACCACTGTTGCCAGAGTCGCAAGCTGTGAACTGCATTCACACGGTCCGGCACGATGCTGGTTCGCAGATCGATACGAGGACGGACGCATACCGGAGAATCGGGTTCGTGAGTTGTAGCGGCTCGGCTTGGCCTTCAATGCCGTTCCTGAATGTCAAGCGTACCGACAAATTGCGCCGGATACGCTGGTCAGCCTTTTCTTTGGTTTACTTTGCAACCGCGCCGATTACGTCCCAATCCGCTGCGGTCACATTGCCCATGTGCCATACGGATATGCCCTTCAGGCCGTAGTATTTGGCAAGCCACAGCTTTTTGGCGATGCTTTCCGAATCTTCGTAGTACATCAAATGGCTGCCGCGGTCATCCTGGAACTCGATCTTCTTCAAGTGATACGGCAAACTCAACGTCTGCCCATCCGGCTGCGATGCCATTCGCCGCTCTACCGCGTCAATATCCGGTTTGTAATAGGACGTGCCCTCTTGCGTGGTGATCCACTGGTTCGCTTGCTTGGAAATGCCAAGGACGATCTTTTCTTGCGGAATCGCGGCCAGCGCTTGCCGCACCGTATCGTTCACAAGCGGAAGCGGAGCGGAAGGCAGCTTGCTCCCTTGGTCGGTGAAATCGTATGCCATCAAAATGACCGTGTCGGCGATGCCGCCAATTTGGTTCAAGTCGTATCCCTTGTAGTAATAAGTAGGCGGAACGGCAACGGTTAGCGACAGGTTCCCAAGCTTTGCTTTCAGTCCGGATAAGAAGTCCGCATAATCGGCTGCGCTCGTTTCTTCCTTCAAGCCTTCGAAATCGATGCACACTCCCGTAAACGGATATCGCGGATTGTCCAGCGTTTGCAGCAGCGAGTCCACAAACGCCGCTTGTGCCGCGTTATCTTTGACAAAATCGCGCAAATTGCCGCTGCCGTAATAAACCATCAGTTCGCTGCCGATATTCGCCGTCTTCGCCGCTTCCGCCGCCTGCTCCCAGCCTTCTGGAACGCGATATTCGGTAGTCCCGGTTTGCAGGCTCGCCGTACCGGCGGCATCGTATTGCAAATGTGACCAGCCGAATATTACGTTAGACAACGATGATATCCGGTTGACGGCCTGATACGAACGAATCGCATAAAATCCGGTCACCTTAAGTGCCCGACCCGCCGTCTCCTGATCCACGTATCGGTATATAAGGGCCGCCGCTTCTTTGCGGGATAGCGGATCGCCCGGCCTGAAGCCGCGTTCATCGCCTTCCATGATGCCTCGGTTAACGGCATAATACATGTAAGGCGCGATCGCCTCGGTGAATTGAGCGCCATCCTTGAATTGCTTGGCAGCCTTTTCATTGGCCCAGCCAGACTGCATCCATAGACCGCGAATCGGCTCTTCCTGCAAATTCAGCAGCATTTTTCCAAGTAGCGCAGCCACTTCTTCCCTAGTGATCGGCTGCTCCGGGTGAAACTTGCCGGAAGCGTCGGTCATAAAATCGATCCATTGGCGCTGAGCCGCATAAGCGATATACGGGTAAGACCACCGGCCCGCAGAGAGATCCGTCGGAGCCGGACCGGATATCTTCGAAACATCCGCCCGTAAAGAGGCGACGGCTAGCTTTACGAAAGCTTCCCGCGAAAGCACCCCGTCCGGATTAAACATCGCAGCGGATTCGCCGTTTATAATATCTAGCGCGGCAAGCGAGTATACATTGTCATAAAACCAGTCCGCCGGTTTGACGTCCTGAAACGGTTTTAACTGCACGTCGTAAGCGAAGGCATTCCCCGTCATTGCGACGAAAAGCAATAACGAAAGCGCGGCGATTCTTTTCATTCGTCTGTGTCCCCTCCCCTGTTCCTCCTAATAGACGAGGGCGGACGGCAAATAATTTCATAGGGAAACAGAATGCTTGCTTCTTTAGTGCAGGTAAGAAAAACTCCTTATCGGAGTCCCTTCAAGGCAGCCAGACCGTTTTTAGCGGAAGTTTTTCTTGGTGCAGAATTTCTCAGTTCACTTTAACTCTTCAGTGAACTTAAAAATTCTGTAACGTTAAAAAAAATCCTGACCCTACAGTTCTGGGTACAGGATTTCCTTTTTTTCTAGATCGTAAAACCCTTGTTCGGCTAAGAATACTTCAAGAGTATACTCTTTCAACCGGGTTTCCGCTATATATTTTTCTAGATAAATCTTGAATCGTTCCTCAGTTGCTTCGAGCTTTTTGCCAACCATATAACTTAAGTAGTTGTCCTTAACCATCTGTAGTTCATCATCTTTGAGTTCCCGAATGAATTGCTCAGTAAGGTTAAAGTTCAGTTTGTAATATTCCGTCTTCATATCGTTCAACCAGGCGCCTCGTTTAGCTTCTTCTCTCTTTTCCAGCTCAATAGGTGTTAGCGATCGGTAATCATCGCGTAAAGCAGATAACGTATAAGCCGTGACATTTCTTACCTTACCAAGCTTAACAGCTTGTTCAACAACATCTAAATTACTCACTATGTATGGTTCATCGTACTTATTTAATATTTCAGAAATCTGAGCTTCATTCAAGCCAAATTTCTGCATACGTCCTCCCAGACTTTCTTCACTAGGGGGGGCAATCGCCTCCTTCTTTGGATTATCCTTGGAGGAGATATTAAATTTGATCTTAGTGACTTTCTTTGATTCTCGAATTTCTTCAAATTCAATATTAATATCCGTCAGTTCATTAATTTCCTTCTGGGCAGTCAGAATGACGCGTTTTTTAAAATCGTAGTAAACGGGGTATTCGTCAAGATCCAGACCGATTGTTTTTTTTAACTTTTCGAGAGTGAATTGGCGGTACCCAATTTTCTCATACTGCTTCATCAATTCGTAGATACGCATGGAGTACGCAGATTTCAATTTAAGAATATCCTTTAACTTAAAGGCTGTAAATTTCTCCTTGAGTTGAAGGAGGAACGGCTTTAACTTCTCAGAAAACTCCAATTCGATGATTCCTTCGTTGGGCAGGTATTCAGCAGAAGCAAGCCAGTTAACCTGAAGGTTCTCGCCGATATAAAAAGGTTTCGACATCAGCCCATAGGTATACTCTTTAATTTGTGTATATATATTTTTATTTTTGACACCGATTAATTTCGCAAAGTCGCTCACCTTAAACTGATATCTTTTAAAATTAGTATCATCCGGAGAGACTGTAGCTATTAGTGCAAATACGATTCTTAATTCAACTAGATTGAGTTTATAGGACGCCTCAACAAGATCATTTGATTTTACGACCAAGCTGGTATTTTTCATAATCTAGCTCCATATAGTTTTATATAGATCTTACTATACATTATACTGCGGATAAGACCAAATTTATAGAAAAAGTTCGATGAAATCACGGCGTTTTCGACATCCACGATTTAAAGATGTTTTATAATTATTTTATAAATCTTTTTAATGATTTTAAATATTGTAATAGTTTTAGAGACTCAACATCCCTTATATAACAAGGCCTCTCAGGTTTTAATACGGACAGATATAGGGTCAATTACTGACAGATATAGGGTCAAATGCGGACGGATTTAGGGTGAGGTACGGACGTATTTAGGGATAAGAAATGACAAATTTAGGGTTGGAAACTGACAAAAATAGGGTCGAATACGGACAATTTTAGGGTTGATGCTGACAAAAGTAGGGTATGACGGACGAAAATAGGGTCTCTTTTAATATCTGAAGGCTTAATACGGACAAAAGTAGGGTCGTTTTAATAGAGGATCATGGAATTACAGAGGATATTACGGACAAAAATAGGGTGAATGGAATATTGCGGCGGACAAATTTAGGGTAAATCACGTCGAGAGGACACTTGAGAGGCATGGGAAAGCGCCACTACGGACAAATTTAAGGCATCTACTTGGATAGGAGCCCTGGTACATGCCAAAACGCCCTAAATTTGTCCGTAATTCAAAATAGTACGGACAGATATAGGGTTAATCGGTGATCATTTAAATTATTAATTGGTAAATATCAGGATTGTGCCTTACATTTGTCCGTAGAAGGACAACAAATATAAGAGAAAAGACTGCTTCAACCCTAAATCTGTCCGTAATTAATGAATAGAAACAAAGGCTGGGCCGTCTTGTGTAGAAGGATCTGTTCGTGAAGTTGTGGGTACCTTAAATCTGTCCGTGCTTTGGGAAGATAATCGGTTTGATATATTTGAATTCTCCTCACTAACCCTAAATTTGTCCTTAATTCATGATGACTTAGGGATCATCAGCCGAAAGCTTGGTATGCGCACCCTCCATACTAATAATTAAAATAAATAAAAAAGGTCCTATTGACTCTACATTTCAAATGGGCATAGCTATCCCGTTTTGAAATAAGAGTCCATAGGACCTTTGACTTGAGCAACTGATACTTAACTGAAAGGTATTCTATCATATATAGCTGATTCTAGCAACCCCCCCTGTGTACAAAGAAAATAGAGGATTTGGGCGCGAATAATATTGCCGAGCTGGTCCCACTCTTCTTGAGTGAGACGTTCGCCACAATTGGGGCAAATGGCTGAACCGTTCACGCTGCCTGAACCTGGTTCTGGAGGAATTCCGTCTTCAAGTAAATGTTTAAGAGCCGGATTACTTCCCCAATCCTTTCATCTTAACTCAGTTCCGGTTTTCTTTCTCTTGGAGATGGAAGCAATCGACCAACAAATATAGGAGATTACATACATCGGCATTACTACAAAAAGGAGCGTAATCAGAAAGAACAATCCATGAAAGTCAATAATTGCTGTATGACTGGACTTTGATGGGTTATCAATGGCAAACATTACCGACCCAATAGCTAAACCAATTGCCATAGTCTTTGCAATCTTTCTATAATTCTTTCGATAAGCTATAAACGGCCCTGCAATAAAAAACAAGAATAGCAGTGAATAAAAAGCTGCATCAACCAAAAAAGAATAGAGATTATCCAAAAATCAAACTCTCCTCATCCCAAATTACAGATCTTATTAGAAGACACGGAATTAACCGCAGTCTGAGTAAGTCATCATCTCTGGCGTGCATTTCGTGAAGATCAATGCTTGCAGTTCACGAGCACTACCGGTACGGGTCTTTCAATAAATATTGAATATATTTATAAGAGGAACAGGACCCATGGGAAACCTGTTTTTTCTAATTTTGTATAAACAATGATCTCTTCATGATTCCGTGGAACATTTTTATGCATATCTGGAAGATTGGCACCCGATTATTCTCGAAAAACCTTATCGTATCAAATACTTTGGGCATTTTCACTTCCATTAACATGAAATTGATCTAATTTGAACCATTATATTGGCAGGTAGATCCAATGCCTGAAAGCCGTTAGCTAGACCCACATATTTACTCTGTTGCTGCATTCGGCTGGGCGATAAACTTCTCTATCGTTTCAAAGCCTTTTTTGTCGGCCCACATTCGTTCAAACTGTTCGGAAAAAGACTTCGTAACTTCCGGATCGCGTATGACCATTAAGATCTCATCATTTGTCGTTGAAGCGGCTTTGGAATAGTTGTACGAACCGGTTGTCACCACTGTTTTATCGGAGATGGTGACCTTCAAATGCATTAGACCGGAGTGACTGTTTATTTTCATCGGTATTCCGGCGCTGCCTAATATCTTCATTGCCTCAACCTGTGTTTTTCCACCCGATTGAATTTTATCCGTGATGATTCGAACGGCTACACCGCGGCTCTTTGCTTCTTTGATCGCTTTGACGATATCGGGATGCGTTAAGCTATAGATGGCGATATCCAGCGTTTCTTTCGTACCGTTGATTACGTCGATCAAGACTTTTTCGGGATGCTGATCCGCTTTAGTAAAAGCCCATTCGAGCTTTGTATCAGCAGAGATAGATTTAGACGTTGGCACACTCTCAGGCTGTTTTGCATACGACGCCGAGCAGCCGGCAAGTGATGCTGCCAGCAGTATGGCTATTATTGACTTAATCCATTTCAAATTACTACCTCCACTCTCTCATTGTTGCATTTTTTGTCAATCCTAAAGCATGGCCAAATCAATAAGAGCCTTCCGCAGATCAAACGGGATTGGATTCGGGTTTCGAATAGGTCCCATCACCGTACGAGCTTTAGCTCGAAGCCGTTCAAGTGTTGAATATGAGATACTGGATTTTTTTGTGCTTACGATTGAATGAATATGCCAAGCCTCGGCAGCCGACATCCCCATATTGATTCGCTCGATCAGGGAATCGATATTCGATGCAGGCAAGTTAAAAGACTCAAAGGTACCGGTATATGAATTATCTTCTGGGGTGAATAAAAGGGTTCCATCGATTCCCAGGTGACGATTCCTTCTCGCCTTCCGCTCCGCCTCTTCCTCCTGCTTTCGTTTCAAAGCCTCCCGTAATTCGGCCTCGCGCTCTGCAATAGCCGCCTGTTCTGTCTCGTACTGATGGGTAAGCCGCTCAAGACATGCCCTCATTTCTTCCGTTTCCTTTAATCCCCACCACTGGAATTCGTCCTTCGTTTCAGAAAGGGAAGTTGCTTTCTCCAAAGTGATAGTCGCCCGGTGAATATGATACCCAAATTTCCTTGTCGTAGGAATAAACCTTTCGATCCATGCTTGACCCTCACCGGGGTCGACATAAGCTAAGCTAAATACTTCCTTTTCTTCTGGAGTGAAAGCTTGCACGCCAAATGACTCTCTTTGGACACCAAACAATTCTCGGAATACGAAGGACGAACCAAACGTTTCATAGAAATCCTGAACAAAAGCGCTCCATTGTTTGTCAACGGTCGACTGAATTTTCATTTGGGCTTCGGCCAAGTAGAGCGATACGATGGAACGATCAGGTACATCAGCAATCCAAGAGGAATCTATAAAGTAAATTGGTTTGAAGCCGGCTGCCTGGTACGTCATTGTTCGTTTCAAAATATAGTTGTTATACGATTCGTCCTCACGAGAACCGGTCACATAATCGACCGACCAGGTACTCCCATTCGGAAACGTCAATATGAAGTCAGGAACTATTTTAAGGGCTGCGCGATATATATAACCCTCTTCAACAATGATACCATGAGGCTTCAATTGCCCCTCGAGATAAGTACGAAGAATCGCGCGGCCTACCCGATGAGTAAGAATGTTCTCGCTACTCCGAATTCGGCTGATATATTTATCATAGTTATTCGCACTCGGACACCGGTCACCTTCATGGCGAAAGTGCGGGGATTCTTCACGAAGAACAAGGCTTACCGGTTGCGTGCAGCAAAGACACGAGAATGCTTTTTTTTGGGAATGAATGCGGTATTTGGCTTCTAAAGTACGGACGATGTTTTCCCTAGATGATCCATCTGAAGCAATAATAAACCATTCTTCCGCGATATTAATCACCTGATCAAAAAGCCTGGCGATCTCCATAGGGCCTCCCGAAATGGTATGATGGGCGCTGCTTCTTCCACATAAGGAATCTTAAAAAAAGTGGTTCAACTATAATTGTTATACTTATTTATTTAAATATTTGTCAATTTCTCGTGTAAAACTGTCTCTTCCTTTGCAGGTAATAATGACAAAGTTATCGGGATTCTTACTCTGGATATATTTTTGTATGCGATGCTGCGTGTACGTACGGATATAGAAAATAAGATCAGCTCGCCGGATGGGCCCGGTAAGAAGATGGATATTGATTTCATCGTCAGTAGCGGGAAAAAATTCGCCAAACCCACCCCGTTTTGCAATCTCCTCTTCGTACATCTGCTTCTGATCGCGATGCCCAACAACGAGCACATGCTTGCCCGCAAGAGGCTTCGGCTGTACGGCCAGCTGTGCCTTATACTCCGCGATAACCCGCTCCTGCTCCGAGACCACACGCTGCAGTAAATCGTTATGCTCTTCCAGCTCTTTGATGCGGTGCAGCGCCTCTTCTAATTGCTCTTCTGCAGTTTGATTTACTCGCTCCAGTTTTTGTTGCAGCTCCTCGTTTTGTAAACGTTCCAGCTCATAACGTTCCTGGTATTCTTGCGCTTTCTGCAGAGCTATCAGAGGAGAGATCTGTCCTTCAACTTTACCGCCTTCTTGTATAATTCGGCCGCCGTATACGTAATAGTAACCGTTCAAAATCTCCGTCTCATAGACTGCCCAGTCCAACGGGGTAAATGACTGCATAAGAAGAGAGGCATCTTCCGTCCGATCCAGGATGACACATGATTCATAGACGGCCACCTTATTGACAGACTGGGCATAGAGCTTATGTTCCGGGGAAGTGTTCCCTTGCTTTCGGAGGACTTCGTAGAACTCGAGCTTGCTTTCGTTGCCCAGGTTATCTAAGAAACCCTTAATATTGCCAAATGCACCAACGAGACGGTTGACGAGTCTATCGCTTGCGCCAGCGGCTAAATGAGTCAAATATTCCCGAACGACAGGCTTAGCAATTCGAAAAAGGACCTTATCCAGAAGAACATTTTTCCAATCCGACTTCTTAAGCAGCTTCGCATGGATATTAACGCCGGCGCCGCGAGCAATATCGCTAAACAGTTTCTTATCATCCAAGGTGATCAAATAGCCGGCCGTACATGAGCAAAGGAGCGGGTCATATTCGCCGCCGATATTCCGTAAGGCATATGCAACTAACTTCGCTCGAAGTGATTTTTGTTCCTCTTCTTCATTGACCATCGCTCTCAAAGAAATGCCCATTTCGGAGACGGAGTCAAGAGTAGCAAAATAGTGTGCTACTCCCTCGTCTACCTGCAGATAGCGTTCATGTACCATAGTTCTCCTCCTAATACAGTGCAAGGAGGGCCGGGATGTCTCCTGCGCCTATGCAGTTCCTTCGTCAATTTCAACTTCCTTATCATCCTGTGTAAACCAAGCGCCCATTCTTTGCCAAAGGCTACCTTTCTTCCTGGCCCGGAGCTTATTCATGACCTCTTCACCGAGGATCAGGTCCGCCAATTCATCTATGACCTCTTTCATGGCCACACGTTTTTCTTCTCGAATAAAGCTTGCTTTCCAGAAGGAGTCCCCTTCCATGTACAATTCAAATAATTCAGTCATCGCAGGAACGTGGGTAAGCTTGCTGACACTGTAGATTGATTTTATCTCGCCGGAATGTAATCGTTCCAGTCGTGGGGTACTCTTATTTATGATAACATGAAGCTTATCATAATACCGTTCAAGGTGCTCTTTAAATTTTGCATGCTCCCGCCCCGTCCGTACCACATCATAACCTCCTACAGCTACGATGTGATCTGCGCTGCGCAGCAATATTTGTACTTTGGGATCATCATAAGAAGTGCTGACATCACAGAATAAAACGGAAAGATTGCGACTGTACGCAAGCAGATGCGCGGTATCGTTTTCTGTCCAATCATCCAGCTCGTCCTTCGGTCCACGAATAATGTACTTCACTTTCTCATGGGTGAATACTTCTGACCAAGCGGGGAGCTCTTCATTTCGCAGCACTGTCTCATGCCAACTCTCCCAAATCGGGAGATCGACCGGTTGTTTGTTCTTTTGTCGGAAGGTCGCTTCTTTGCGACTCATATAGCCTCTATTACCTGAAAAGAGGCCCCAAGCGTTGATAATCTCAAACCATGCCGGCGCGCTGATCGGTGATTCAAGAATGCCGACATCGACCTGCAGCTCGGCAATGTACTCGGCTAGCATGCGGGTTAGAAGCGAGGATCCCGCTCCATCGAAAAGGGAAAGGACAACTACGCTTCGAGACGGAACACGTACCTGCTCTATAACCACTTCTTTTTTGACGACTTGCTTTTCAACGATTTTGACTTCCGTTTTGACTTCGGTTTTCGTTTCCGCCGGCGCCGGATTCAATTTCTTCTCCTGCTGCGGAATATGCGCTTGCTCCAATATTTCCTCTGGCGATGTAACTTCTCGTTTTCGTTTTCGAAGCTGCTCTGTAGCTTTCTCCTGCTGCTTACGGAAACGTTCAGTGGAGTCAAACTTCGGGGGATTCAAAAGTTGCTCTTCCCACCCGGCCGAAAGCTTACCTTCGTTGAAAATGTCCGTTACGCCTTGGAGGGCAAGCTTTGCCAGAAATAGATCCTCTTCCGTGCGTTTACATACAAATACAATACGCATGTACATGTCCACGCGACGGAGCTCCTCGACAATATCAAGCCATTCCTCATCTGTTTCTTTTTCCCCTACCAGATCTTCTCCAACAATGACCATATTAGCGTTTAGCTCGATCACGCGATCGACAAGCTTCTTTCTTACCATCGCGAATCCGGCTACCCGGCCTACGCCGGTTTCTTCAACGGCCTCTTTGATGATTTCATTCATGCCGTCGGTACCGAAACCGACCACGATAATTTGTTCTCTAGACATATGTACCTCCTCCATCGAATAGGAAAAAACCGCCGAGGGGAAGCTCGGCGGACCTTTACAGAATATCCATGTTAAGCCGCTGCAGCTCTACTTCCCCTTCTCGTTTACCTTTCTTTGCTACAAAGAAGGACCTGGGGAATTCATCCAAGCATTCGTCGGGCAAAAAGATTTGAACAAAAGCATCCGACATATAATCGATGGATCCAACAAGTGCTTCAATCGCTTCCAGCGAACCTACACTCCAAACGACCATCGCGGCACCCGGCTGCACCATCGGGAGTTTACCGGCGTTGTCTGCAACCATTTTTTCGTACATTTCTTGCTTTTTCTGCATCAGTCGGAGGGGATTAGATTTTTGTGCTAAGCGCTCGACATACATGGTAAGCGGCCCCTTTTCCGACTGTATAAAGAATTGGCTAAACGGACGAATCGGATCTCCCTTGGACCAGTTCGGGGCATAAACCACTTCGGCATATTTCCCCCGCTCCTCAAGGATCATCCGGAGTTCATTGATGGCACATATCGAAAGTGAGTAACTCTTATATTTATGAAGTTGCCACGGCTCCAGGAGATGCATCCCATGCATCATCGTATAAAAGATAAATGCACCTTGTCCTAACATCCATACGTGTTCTTTCTCTAATACACCTTGACGACTGAACCAATAGCCATCGAACCAATCTAGCTTCTGCAGTATTCTTAAACGAGTGCCAATATGATGAGCCTTATCAAATGAATTCGCGGCAAGACGGCGGATTTGACGCTCGGTTAAGCAAATCCATTCTTGGAAAAACTTCGTCAATATCAAGTCCGGCGGCCCGATTTGGCCTGCAGAAACTCGGTTTACGATTGTTTGTAAATGTAGGACGGACGGCTTCTCACTCCGTTGCGCGGAAAACTGAAGCGTTGGATCATCTAAGGGTGGGATGTTGCCATCCCTGGCCCTCCAAAGATCAGAATACTCCAACGCCGAGGAGAAAGCGGCCCCGCTAGTTATCTCAGAAGCCACTGCCAAATGCGCCTGCGGTTTGCAGCGTAGGGTCAATTCGGTAAATCCGCGCTCTACCTACCCGTTTCACTTTATCTAACGAGGTGATCTGTGCTTGTATCCGGAGCCCAAGTGGCAGCCCGTATTTGAATTGTTGGCTTAACGGATACTGAAGATTACCGAGAATGACAATGCCCGTTGACTGAAGTTCAATCAAATACGTGTTCGGGCCGTTTTGAGTCTTGGCCACAACTTTCGCCAAGGCGTGATCCCCTACCGAATGGTATTGCTCGATTTGATCCCACTTTTGAGCACGGTATTCTTTTTGAATTTCTTTTCTGGATAAGCGGATACGATACTCAAAATCGCTATCTGCGTCATCCCCTTCTTTGTTAATTTTATCGACATTTGTTACCTTCACTTCTACTTCCGATCCAATCATGACGACTTCTCTCAGATCCGTGATACTGTTCAAGTCCCACTCTCCGGGCGGCACCATACATGGGACACCTTGCACTTCAACAAAAACGAGTTTTGCATCATTTCGCACGCCTGTTACCGTGCCGCGGACGATATCCCCTTCTTTGACATTTTTCAAGAATTGTTGTTGAATAATCGGAATTGCCTGTACGCGGGAAACGATCGCAATGCCCGTATCGCGGTCGATATCAGTAACGAGGAATGGTACAGGAGTACCCATAAAGCCAGTAAAACTCGAAAGCTTTCTTGATGTAAATTGTTCACGCGAGCAATATACAGGAACCCCGTTGAAGTTGATGACGATTACGCTATCTTTAACTCCTTTGAGAGTAACCGGCTTGACGTCTGCTACAGTACCCATTTGCACGTATTTGCGAATCATGGATTCACGAAGAATTTCTAAAATAGCATCGTTGTTCATCAACATGAAAGTAAACTCCTTTACCCATTAAAATTATTTATTCTTCTTGGCCTGCTGTTCGAGCATTTTCATAAATTGTGAGTTTTTCGGCGGTTCCGCTACCTTGTATTTTTCCATAGGCGGAGGATCTTGATTTTTTGGCTTTCCTCGTCTTGCTGCATTAATTTCTTCATCCCGGTTGGAATTGGATATCCCCTGGCTGCCTTCTTTCTTCATTGTCGAATCTTTTTTCTCTGTTTCTTCAGAAGGCATAGGAACAATCGGTTCGGCCAGTACATTCTCAGCTTGTTCATCCGGTAGTATTGAACGATGCATACTCTCTTCGTTCTTCGGAGCCGGCGCACCAAATAATAAAGCACTAGCTTGAAGCATTGGTCCTGGCTCGGAAGAAGGAAGTACTTTCGGTTCCGCGATTTCGGGAGGACTCGTCGCTGCTGAAAGCTTGATTTCTTTCCCTTCGGTCGCTTCAGTTTTTGGAACTGGCGGAATATCGACCTCTCTGTGGGAGGATGATTCTGATTCTGGAGCGGGCGTAGGTGACACAATCGCTGCACTGGTCTGCCGCGGTCCACCTACAAGCTCAATATCAGCGAATCGTCTCCTTGGAGTATCTTCTTTTGGGATATTTTTAAATGTCGTTTGTCCGATGTAATCTGCTTTACGATGAACTTCTTCCGATTCTGTTGCAGCTGCTACTTCATCTTCACTCGAAGGACCTGAGCTGGTGGAAGTACGAGTAGCGCTTTGACCTTGATTTTCACCGGGAAACTGAATTCCTTTTTCGGCGTCATCCTTCGATTCGGCAGAATCATCGATCCAGTCCATATCAAAGTGCTCGTCTTCTTTGACGGGAATTCGCCAATGCTCCATGAAGGCGTCGAGGGCGTCCGTTTTCAAAGCTTTTTTCCACTTATCGGCTGAACCAAAGTCAACAAAGTCCCCCATCGCTTTAATCGCTTTTTGCGTACTGCCTTCGACAACAAGTCGAATAAAGGAATATTTGAATTTGTTATACATGATGCTATCGGATGTAACGAGTTCCATCTCTTTACGTGTTGTCGTTTCCGCGAAAGTATAATTCGGATTGTTCATGTTCTCCGGTGTTATGCTTTCTCTGAAGGAGAATTCATCGACAACCGTCGTACCGAATATTTCCGACAACTTTTCAGCATCATATTTTCCGACGCCACCGTAAACGATGTAATTACGTATGGTTCCCATCATCCCGTCGACGAAACCCCGCCCAAGTTCAATATCGAACTGGGAGAGCGTTTGAGTGGCAACAAGAGGAGCATACTTATATTTACGCCCCTGGCTTGTCAGTCTCAGGAACTTAGAGTTCATATACTCTAAGAATTCATCGGCATAGGAAGAAACCAATGGTCTTGTCTTCTCCGTTCCTTTTCTTCGGAACACCGCGTTCTGTACAGACATGTACACCAATTTTCCGAAAGGTGAGCTGACATCTCCGAGTTCTCCGTTGGCCGTATTGCAGAGCAGTATACCTCCGCGGCTCATCAACTTATCGAGATCTACACTGTTTTTGCCAAGTAGGACGCGAGCGCAATAAGGATTTTGCAGTAAGTCGGCAATCAGATTTCGGGTAGTACGAGTAAACTCAAACTGTTTGTCTGTGTACTTGATTTTCCCCTTATGTGGCCCGTCGCTATAACGAACGAACATACCTTCGCGAGTCTTTTCCGGCTCAATCCCGTCATTTCTGAACCATTGAACAGTACGTCGAGCAAGCATCCAAAAAATCTGCCGGTCCGTAGACATATTGGCGATAATTGCTGGATCTGGAAGTCGCTGCTCTAGTTCCTCTAGAAGATCCGCTGTATAACGAGGGTCCTGGTACATTTGGTCAAGATCGAGCAGCGCGCACTCGTTCTTTTTAATGAACTTCAGTAGATACACATACGCTTTCAAAACGGTACGGCAGGATTGACGGAAAAAGTCATCGCTCGATTCGCTCATACTATCCAAGACGGCCGTTAATGTCTCGGCGACTTGGGAAAGCGGGCCAACCATGCAGTTGAATCCAGGTGTTTTCGGATTAGACGGGTCAAGGTATACGATAAACTCTTCGGGAATCCCATGGTCGAGCGCGAGCTCATATGCTGAATCGCAAAGGTCTTTTGCCGGTTCAACAATGATACTTCCGATCAAATGGCTGCCCCAAGCCTTCTGAAATTCCGGTGTACCGTATCCGTACTTCTTCACATATCCTGGAAATGCATTAATGGCTCTCTGTAAATGGCCAAGATCTTGCCGGAACGCTTTAATAATTTTTAAGCTCGTTTTACCGGAACCGGGAGGACCGATCAGCATCGTACCCAACTGTCTAGAGTCACCCGTGAGCACAACCGGCGTCTTTGTATCTGCCTCCAAGGCAAGTACGATATCCGGCATGACGTTAGCACGTTCGTCTCCAAACCGGCCGAGCCACTTCCACTGGAATTTGTAATTTTCGAACCATTCTTGTAATACGGGATCGGAACGATATTCACCAACGATTTTTATCCAATATCGAATAATTGCGTAAGACGGTAGTAAAAGTAAAACCCAACCGATCATTTTGAGTCCGCCCGGATGGAGATATTCCCGATATTCCGGTGTTTCCACCCAACCGTCGATTTGCATGATGAGATCGTACCCGATCGGTTTTACATAAGCTGCTGCGACAAGCATTGATAATAATGTGAATGTTCCCCAAGGAAAGATGAACGCAATCGCTCGTCTCACAACAGAGATGTTTGTTAATTTCACGCGAGTACTGAATAACCAAGTGACATTACACAGGATTCCGGTAAATATTAGAAAACCAACCGGTACAGATAGTGGTGGTTTATAAAATGGCATCAAGGGCGAGAAAACAAATAATATTCTTCTCATTTGCTCATGCGTCAAATCTCCTTGTCCAAGTAAAAAACCTAACCACATTCCCAGCGTCGACATCAATATGAGCCAAATGACTGTAAAACTGATCCAGAGCACAACGACGGGTAAACGTTTGGTCAGAACGGCCATGTTTGCATCTCCCCCCATTTGACTCCGGTTCGACGATCGTATGTCCGCTGATGTGCAGTACGTTTGTTCTGTTGAATATCCTGCATGGTGAGGCAAAGGACTTCCATGTTTGCGATATGTGCATCTGTATCAATATCACATCGATCCGGATACAGCAGTACGCATTTCAAATCCGGTATTTTGCATCCGAGGAGATGATTCACTTTAATTTGTGGATTCACCCAATGCGGTAAGGCAAAATAGATGGCGATGATTTTCCCTGCTTGACGATCTATCAGTCCGATATCTGGCAAACCTGTTGTAATGGAGTAAGTAGCCCAGTCCCGCTCCGACATAAGTGAATAAGAAGGGAACAGCGATTCCCGAGTTTCATCCATCATATAAAAGTATGATATATCCGACAGGTGAAAACAGGATTTAAGCTCTCCTTCACTTGATATGTATTTCTCTGTCGTAGGGGTAAGTGTGCTCTCCCATCCAATCATAAGTTGCAACTGATCGGAAAGCAGTTCGTCTTTGATTGACTTTTCCGCAGCCTCTGCGATGGTTCGAAGTCTGATTTTGTTTTGCCGGCTTTTTCTTTTAGCCTGGTCACGTTTTTCCTCATCGACTTTGACCTTCCCCATTGACCCCTCGGCGACGACGAAGGCGATACCTTTCGGCAGGGCTGAAAGTACAGTCTGTATTTTTTTGAACTTTGTTTCGAGTTGGTTCGAACTCATCGTTCCGGTATCCGACTCTACGGATAGTAATGGACGATAATTTCCCTTTATAATTCGGTTGTCCTCTTCGTTACGTGAATGAACGGGTACGTTTAGGATATCCTTCCCTATGCTCCCGCTCCGGACAAGATCACTGTAAATCTTATTTGGACTGAAGACTACCCAATCCGGTCGATAAGGAACTTCGGGCTTCTCTCCTTCTTGTACAATGGGTGCCGGATCTGTGTAAAGGAAGCGGCGCCACTCGGAACTGGGAAGGTAGATTTCTTTTTCCCAGAAGGAACCCAAAAGATTGCTAAGGAAAGCTTGCAATACAAAATGATGGACGTCTTGATCTCTAACTAAGAGATCTTTGTAAAGGTAGTGCTGCTTGGGTAACTTATCTGTACTGGAGACTTCTTCATCATACAAGGAGATATCCATCACAGCTCTAGCATACAATCGAATACCAAATGGCGATAGTGAATAATGTATCGGGAAGTCGCCCTTCTTCTTGGCTAAGTTGAAGATGTATTCCCTCTCAAATACTCGGTAGTGATTCAGTTTGTTCAGAAGGTATTCAAAGGCTTTCTCATTTTTATGTCTGAAGAACAAACTGCGGATCTGGCTGCTGGTTAGTCGCCGGTGAACGTATAGTGAATGAAGTACCATGGCGGCTTCCGAGTTTTTAAGAATAAGGTGGACAAGATCAGCTTCTGTCCTATCCAACGGTTTACCGCGTCGCTCAACAGGTTTGTTTCGCCGCTTCGGTTTCTTCCCGCTCCCTTTCTCATCCGCATCGCCATCTTCAGATGAGGGATCCATCTCCTCGGAAGAAGTTTCTTCAGATCTCTTTTGCTTGGATTGGCCCTCTGCTTCCTTTGGATTCTCTAGGTTACCTTTAGCATTAAAGAGGGATTCTTCATTTTTAGGGGTATCTTCTTGCGAAGATGGATCCCATACGCTACCAGTCGGTTCCATTTGTTCGTGAGTCTGATGTCCTATATCGCCCGGTCCCGCTTCAGTTGTCTTCATGTTTTCTGTAGAAACTTCTGCTTGATCATGCAAATCGGGATCATCAACAAAGGGATCGGCCCAGCCACCAGACATGACATCTGCGTCGTAATCCTTATCAATACGTTGGCCTCCCGCCAAGTTACGGCCTCTCCCTTCTCTTGCAAAATTCGACAGTTTTACTAGTACTAAGATACCATAAACTTGGGACCGAAGGTAGCTTTTTTTGGAAGTAGAGGTAACCTGTTCGTAACTGAAAAACTTAAAGGTATAATGTAGAAAAATGTGTGTAAATGACCACATAGTTAGTCGCCCGCTCCACACGGACACACGCGGTGTTGAAAGCGACGCATTAATGATGTGGATAAGACGCCCGAAAGCCCTTGAAAATAAAGGGAACTGTGGGTAAATAATTGGGCAGAGTTTTGCGATTTTTTTAGAATTAATTCGTTTAGGAATAAGATCTAACATTCAAACCTAATGTACAAACCTAAAATATATTCCTAAATACTAAACCTAATATTTAGAGTTTATTTCAGTTGTGCTGAATCATCGAATAGGTATGTAAGTCCTAGCCCTTTAATGTACTCATCACGGGGATCATTGATCGATAACGAGTGGCCGTATAGCATTTGAACATTTTTCTTTGTTTATAGGAGTGAAATTAGGTCACCGGCAGTTGGAATGATTATCGTGGATTTGCTGCGGTCCCCCATGCCCTGTTATACTGCGTAAAAAATAAACTATCAATAGTTTATAATGAACTATCGATAGTTTATTTATTTTGATTCTCTTGTGCTTATTTTTTGGGCGACACTAATTTTGGTGCACCTACCCTTGCTGAACTTTTTAGCATTGCAGCAGCGAGCTTCATGGCCTGTTCTTTCGTTATTTCATTTGTTGCCATCAGAGGCACCTCCTAGCATTAAGATGTACTATCTATTAATTCCCGTTTTCTATGAAATTAAACATGTTGTGTTCTATTGCTTTCCTCCTCCTCATATACTTGTCTCAAAGAGGAAAAATGGAATTGTGGAATTATGACCGTAAACATAATGGACCTTTTTATTCATGAATTACAGGAGGGGATAAGATTGAACACAAGCCTTAATGCTATCTTGAGACCAGCTGAGTCTATGAAAAAGATACCAGGCACGGATAAGAAAGAACACGGCAATTCAAACATTTCTCAAGCCAAGCAGCCAGTTGTTACAAGTGCTGTAGATGTTACTCGTCCTAAGCAACGTACGCGGAAAGAACGCTCTGATAAAAAAAAGGATATCAAATTCCCGGTAACGCCAGCACAACGTGAAGAGCTGCGTAAACTGGCCAAAGAACTACGGATTGAAAAAATGGATCCCACCAGAAAATTTGAAACCATCTCGAATACGCTTGTCCTAAAGAAGGCATTGGAACAATATAGCATCTTTCCAGAAAGGTACCCGCCGCTTGTATATAGTGATACCGGACAGTATATGCATGCGGAAGCTCTGTTAAGGGATTATGTAATAATTGAAGAATTGGCCATAAAGTTGAATTTATCGATTCGAAAAACGGTTTACCGATTGATAATGAATTACATTTACCGAGGGGAGGTCGATAGCAATGCGTATCGAGAAGGTCGGTGATGGGGTCGTATCTGAGAGATTAAGAAAACTTACTGGATTTACGTGGGGGGATCTCTTCTATCGGGGCAAACGATTTGTAAAAATTAAGGTACGTGCGGAAAAGATTGATATCGATCGAGCCGAGGTGTTCATCAGTGATTTGAATGCAATTACAAAAGGTGCATTCGCCGATCTGTCGGTCGATCATTTGATACATATCTTGTATGAAGACTTTTTATTGACAGTCCGAGAATATATGACCGATATCAAAAGGGATGCAAATAGTATAACACAGGAAGAAGTCGTCAAAAGCCTTCTTGTTAAGCGTAACACCTACTTTCCCCGTTCAAAACGTAATGAAGAAGGTGAAATCTCCCTCGTTCGGAAGAGATGGCACATTTACGACATCCATCTGCGACGGGACGCAGCTCAAAGGGGTGAAGTCTTTTTGAATGATGCGGCATCCGAATTCCTGGAGTTTGAAATGTCGCTCGATGAGTTGATTTCTATTCTGTTTGTGGACTTTATAGCTCAACTGAGAAGAGGGAATCAAAAAATGTTAATCAATGCGCTTATCGATCGCTTCTACTCTCATGATTTTGAATAAAAATGATCGATCCTGGTAATCCATAATAAGCGGTTTCTATTCCCGCGGCCAATAATACAATACATTCAGTGTCATAATTTATTTTTGTTCAAAATTCTCATTTGTACCAGTCATTCCATATTCCTCGTGGAGCTCGTCCATGATATGTTTATTTTTGGAGGAGTTGCCTATGCTAAATCAACCATTATCACCAATGTTACTGCAACCACTATCCCCATCGGCTATTAAGATCTGGCCCGCTGCTATCAAATGGGATGGATTTCGGATTCTCATTCATTATGATCATGGTAAAGTACGAGCGTTTAGCCGACACGGAACGGAAGTTACGGCAAGATTTCCGGAGTTAAATCAAATTAAACTTCCAGTAAATACAGCAATCCTTGATGGGGAGTGTATTGCTTTTGATTTAAGTCAATCGCAAGAACCGCCAGTAAAAATCTGGTGGGATGATGCTATGGCCAGATTCAATACAAAAAAGGAATCTGCAGTTAAACATATTTCACAGACCTTGAAGGCTCACTTTCCTGTATGGGATATTCTTTTCCTCGATAATAATCCTCTTTTAAAGAAAAGTTTCATGGAGCGCAGAGCAATCCTATCTTCGATTGTACCCTCTTCGGATGTGATGACTGTGACTCCTTTGTATGAGGATGGAAACTCATTGTTTGAAAAGGCTAGGTCAATGGGATTTGAAGGAATATGCCAATATAACCCCTCTTCCCCCTATTATCTTGATCAGCGGCCGAAGGATGTAATCGTAAAAATTAAGAATTATCAATATGCAGACTGTCAAATTGCATCCATTCGAAAAGGTGAATTTGGTTGGGGCTTGATGTTAAATGGTTCGTATGTTGGCGTAATGGAATTTCCGCCAGCCGAGGAAGTGAGACGTGAGTTTTATAAATTCTCAAAAAAGCTCATTAGGGGAGAAAATAAACATTGGATATTATTAGACCCGTCAATCACTTGCAGGATAAAATTTCAATGTTATACCAAGGATGGAAAATTGAGATCGCCTAAATTTGAAGGATTTCTTCAATCTCTAGTTTAGCTCCCCCCCCCTCTGATTAAACCTTGTAACGTTCATATGGTATCTGTTGCTTCTTTTTCAATCAGATGTCCTCCGCCCCCCGCTCCCTTCTCTTCCGGACTGGATCCTTCTTTCCATTTTATCGCTATAATTCTTGATTTTAATATCGAAAAAGGTGCCGTTCGGAGCGGGAATCCTCCTACTGCACCTTTTTACGATTATGGCTTTTTCAAGCCCATTTTTTGCAATTCAGCAGCTGCCTGCTTAAGTAAGTCCATCTGATCGTCAGCGTCGGTATCATCTGACTTAATTAGATCCACGTGTTGTTTTGAAGCTTCGGATGAACGATCAACAGTCTTCTCTGAGGTCGCCACCGATAAATTATCAGCACTAGATTTGTTCCGTTCATGCGACATCTCTTTATTAGAAGGAGTGGCCGGAGCCGACCTTTCCGCCGGAGGATCGTATAAAACGGCAGAAGCTGACACGCCATTCATAAGCAAGTAATAGTCTTTAATCAACTTTTGAATGACAGGATTTTTAAGAAATTCGATTTCCGCTTCGCTGTAGAAGGTTGTTAGACCTGTCTCCTTGCCTTTTCGCGCCTTTAACCCTTCACGAATTAAGTCTTCGGTCATTTCATTGCGACTTTTATTCAGTGAATTCATTAATGAATTAAATTCATCGGTCCATTCAGCGCCGATTGATGGAGTAAAGGTGCGTCCTTGTCCAGCCTCGTATCCGGAGTTACCCGCTTTTGGGTGCTTTGCCAATCTAACCCCCCCTCACATTTTCATGGTGAGATTAGCTGTGTTGCTTGATATAGTTCGCGATCAAATATGACCGTGAAGTAATATATGGAGATTCCTTCAATAGTTCCGCTTCTGGAAGGATGTAGCCCTTTGTATCTTTGAAGAAATTATAGGCAAACAAAATTCCGCCACCAACCAATGGGAATGACTCAATCTTTGGCGCTTTCTCGGCCCAGAATAATTCGAGTTTATTATAAACAGCGTCGAAATAATTTTTCATGTGCTTAAGCACGATGTCTGTAACATCTATATTCTTCGCCCGCTGCCAAGAAACTTTGAAGTAAGGTTTATCACCTTTAATGATGATATCAACGCCAGGAATTATCACATCATTAAGAAATTCTTCACGACTACGATACATTACTGGATCTTTACCATTGTTTCTAATGAGTTCTTTAACACTATCAAACTCCTTAAGTTCAAAGATTTCTTTAACCATGTCATCGATATACTTGTTCGTTCCTAAGTTAAGATTTGTACTTACATAGCCATTTAAACCGTCTACGTCGTAAAGAGCTAAGTCGGTTGTGCCGGCTCCGAGGTCACCCAAGGCATATTCCTCTCCAATTTCATTTGCGCGCGGACGAGCGACCAATTTGCTCTTACGAATATCATATTTTAAGCCTAATGAGCTTGTAACACCTTCAACATGAATCTGTCCATCTTGGATATTTAATGTGACTGTTTTACCTGCAAATTTGCCGTCCATAAAGGATATTGTATGAGTTCCAACATAACGCTCCAGGACATGAGCCGGATCGATTCTTTTATGCTCCTCAATTGGTAAACCACCCGAATAATCCAAATCTGTCTCTGTCTTTTCGGTTTTAAGAGCAGCAATTGCAAGGCCAGTCAATGTAGTTACTGTATGTAATTCGCTTTTATGTTTATCTGAGGACTCTGCATCTGGCTGAATCATTCCTTCTTTATTTCGCGCCCAATCACCAACAAAATAATATGTACTGTTTAAAGACTTGGAATGAATTCGTACCTGCAGCCGTTCTGTGTCACCATACTCTTTTTGTTGGGTGTTGCCACTGAAAGGGTCACTTTTTTCGCTGGCCGGTGCGCAAACTGTTGATATTGCAAAGCTTTCAATATTTCCCTCTTCGTTCATGTAGCTAACTTTAGTACTTGTGTTGCCCGGATCAATTCCTGTAATGAATTTTTTCACTGCCATTCGACGGCCTCCCTATAAATAATTGGATTAAATAAGCAACATAAGGCAATTATACCACGAGAATAATAGTTTATCTATAGTTTAAACTAATATTAAACTAATATAAACTATTATTAGTTTAAACTAGAGATAAACTAATATAAACTATTAATAGTTTATATAAAAAGTCCATTCGAAACTAATGAAATCAAAGATGAGATGCTTCTGGTATTTGCCAACTCTTCAAGTTGAATCTTTATTTCAAACGGGTAACCGCTCCCCCACCCTACCCTACCCCAATGTTAAACTCATAAATTGCATTTTCATAGACACATCTCACCCTCCTCTCCTATAATATAGCTATATCAACGATTGATCTATGCGTTATAACAACGGGTATATAATATATAGTTAAACCATCTATTACAGTTAACATAGAGCCAGTGATGATATGGCTTAAAACAATCAATAAATAACATCTAGCATCATACATGTAGGCACACTTATAAGGTTAAATAATATCGAGCGACTTATATATAGGTGTGTTAACTGTGATGGTATTACGCGGCGTAATGAATTAAAGGCAAATGAATGTCACTTATATCATATGGCTGTATACGTATAGGTAAAAACAATGTCAAAAGTATCATCGGGCGAAAAGTATATAGACAAAATACCAATGAAACTTAATATAGCGCGATCAATTTGTTGGCCAATTGACTCTGAAAATCAGTGTTTAACAATCTGTATTAAGATCGAAGAGTGTCGAGATATAATGTTGGGCGAATAACATGTGGGCGCCGGTGAATGACATTTAGTGTCTGGCAGCTATACATATAGTCCAAAGTGCGGTAAAATTGAGGTAAATTGAGCTATATGGAGATGAAGTGCGTGAGTGAAGATACAAATCGCGACGAACATGTAGGTGCGGCTCAAAGTGGGAAGATCGAGGTTGATTACGTTACTTTGGGTGAGGCAGCGCATCGGCTGGATGTACCGCAGCCAACACTTCGGAGCTGGGTGGATAAGCTTGAAGAATTGAGCGTCCATTATCTGCTGCGCAACAAGAGGGAAGAACGTATCTTTGATGCCAATGACATCAACATATTTCGTTTCCTCAAGGAAATGAAGGATCAGCATGGCCGGCGTGCAACATTGGCTGATATCGGTGTTTTGATTCGCGAGAAATTTGAATGCCGCGGCGGTGTTACAGACCTGGATCTCGTAAAAAAGAGGGCAAACCTCAATGAGATAGACATCGAATACATGATGGATAATGAGCGATTCATGTCCAAGTTGCAGGGGTTTGTGAATCTAAGCCTTCAGGAAATGAAAGAAGACGTTCGATCTTCATTAAGTGACGAGATGAATGAACAAATGGACCAGCTGCGCGATAATGTAGGTCAAACTATCAGCGAGTTAGCTACCAAACTTAACGAAATCATCACAGAAGCCAATGAAGTGCAATCAAACCAATATCAGCAGTTTGTGGCTGCCTCAAGAGAAGAAGCGGACATGAGAAGTAAAATTATTGCCGAGCAAACAAAACAGATGTTGGATGAGAAGAAGATCCGGCAGGAGATCATTGATTCATTGCCATTCTTCGTGAAATGGTTTGTAAAAAAATGAATCGATAGGAGAGGGGGGGGGGCCGAAGTTGGTCTCCCTTTTTTTGTGAGATGAATAAGCTATAGTATAATCATACATTCAGAAGGTAGCCAGCTGTATTGAAGCATTCAAGACCTTTCAAATGGAAAAGTGTGGTCAATATTTTGTTCCATCTCCCGGGGGGATATGTTATATTATTTCATAGATGATGTAATGCCTTGTGTGAAGTCTAATGTCCTAGCGGCAGAATTTTAGATAACAGGTGTAGTCTGCTTGTTTTCAAGGATTCCTACGCACTGGGCATTTTTTGTTGTGTAGGAAACTTATATGTTTGAGGAGGTTGTATCTAATGAAAGCCCCTCGTATACTTCGGAATATTATGCAGAAGTTTGCTTTTCATGGGGGCATTTTTTTATTATTACTTCCCTCCAAGGCGAAGGGATATCTTTTACGACGGGAGGAACAAAAATGGCTACTGGATGGGAGGAGCTTATGGGGAGAGCTAGCGCGATTGCTTTTCAATAAGAAGATGTTCGTACTTCTTAAGTAAATCGCCAATCGCTTCATCAAGTAGTCTTGATTGATTTATGCGGGTAATATCCGAAAGTTCCTTAAATTTTTTTTCTAGTTCTATGTCGAGAGTAGATGCAAAAGGGGTTCGCTTCTTCAAACCTCGTTTATTGTTCATCTTTAATATCACTCCTTCTAGAATATTATATCACTAAATATGATTATTGAAACTTCATGAAGTTTCATGTAAGGTAAGGATATGTCTATTTATGAAGTTGATGGTAAATGTGAATCTAATGAGGGAAGTGATTTACGAATAATTAAAAGAATTTCCTTGTAACAAATGGTGAGGATTTACCCGACGATCATAAACGTTAACCTCACTTCACGTTATTTATATGTTCTCTATCGAGAATAGGCAAGTTTGTAAAGTCCAATCATTATGAAAAAGAGGAGGAAGATAGTATGTATAAAAAGGTAATGATTTCTAGTATCGCAATAACTATGGCTGTTGTCGCATCGTTGCAAATCATTAAAGCACAGACTCCAACGTTCTCCGATATCAACGGGCATTGGGGCCAGCAAGCTATTTTGAAGGCTGTTGAAGAAAGTTACGTTGATGGTTATCCGGACGGCACTTTCAAACCGGATAATACCGTAAGCCGGGCCGAGTTCATCACGATGCTAACAAAAGCCCTTAAGCTGAAAACCGGGGAAGAAGGAGCTGCTTGGTACAGCAAGTATACTAACGCGGCGGTAGAGGCTGGAATCCATCGCTACGAGGAATTTAGCCAGGACATCAACGATGCGATTACGAGACAAGAAATGATGCGTCTGATTGTCAGAGCGACAAGACCGGATCTGCAGCACCCCGAGGTAGTGGAAATTACCGATAAAGCCGTTGTTTATCAGGCGGTGAAAGCTGGATTAATTCAGGGGTTAGATCGTGGGACGCTGGGATTGGCTCAAGCAACGACAAGAGCGCAAGCTATGACGGTTGTAGATCGAGTGTTACAAACCAACAGGGGCGAGGGCGATAAGCTGGAAGTAGACAAGTATGCATTGAATCAAGCAGAAATTGAGTTAAAAGGGACTAATTTGTTTTCGATGATTCCGGTGTTTGCTAAAGGTGTGCAAGCCGCAAGTTATTCTTGGTCTCCGGATAAATTAGTGCTTGAAACGAAGGACGGATTATTTAAGGGACAAATCGATCAAGTGATTGCGATCGACATGGCGGACCCGAATGATCCGAATCGTGATTTGTTGGGGGATATTGACGAACTGCATTGGTTTAACACTGAAGTACGAGGTATAACGCAGAGTCAAATGCCTTTAATTAAGGACTATCCGGACAGCTACGTGATTTTAGTTAAAAGTCACGTGGATTACATTAACGATACGACCGCATATAGCGAGAATGGCAGGGTTGGATTCAGTATTTATGGTTTTGCAAGCCCTAATAAGGAAGCTTTAAAGAATGGTGAATTGAACACACTGGCCACAGTGTTTAAAACAAAACGCGGAGATACGCAAGCTATGATTTTACCAAAAACAGGGTTTGCTGTCCCGAAGAAAGACATATCTTTTGCAATAGATGCTCCTGCAAGACCGCCAGTGAGTAATTCAACACGTACTATTGTATCGATGTATGTTCCTGATGGTAAATAAGCTAGATTTACGGCATATCTAATTGGGAGGGGGAGAATCCGTTCTCCCCCTCCCAATTACAAGGTGGTGATGAGGTTGTTTTTAAACAAGGTTAGAAAACGCGTCAGATTCATCAGTTTACTTCTGCTTTTTCTAATGGCTTTTAATTCGCCGGCCACTCAGTTATTCGGTGAAATGATCATGAAAGCATTTGCCGCTTCAACTGATTCGATGACAACAAAGCTCACTCCTACTTATGGAGGGTTCAGTTTAGTCGGAGATAAATATTACTCTAAAACCAGTTATTTATCCGGAGGAAAGATTGACGTTACTGTCCCGGAAGGTAAGGTCATTAGCAAAATTTTTCATGGTTCACAGGACATTACACCGTCTGCGGCAATCGGTTTAAATAGTTATTCTGGATTAGTAAATGACATCAATGGTACTCGTCAAGAAGTTACTTCGCTTGATAATAAGGAAGGATCACAGGGGTACTACGCCTGGTATCGCTACATACCTGGTGGTTCTCAAGGAAAAAACTGGTACGCGGATGTGCCGGATATAAACGGGGATATTGTTAAAATAAGCTGCGGACCGGATGACTTCGGGCCTGCATCTTACAGAAGTACCTCAAATGCCGATACTGAAACGATTAAAGGTATTTCGATGCCAAAACTTCCGGGATGTTCGACAACGGATTTTTCAAAACTGGAAGCATTGAGCTTGGGATCAACTAAAGATCAACCGTTTAAGTTATCCGGTATCGAAATTCCTGATTCAGCAGTTACGGATGTGGAAGCAACTTCTGCACGAGTCAACACAGATTTGCAAGAACCAATTAAAGGACCAGATAACAATCACATCGGATATCCACGAGAAGATATTATATGGGATATCCATGTAGCTCCAAATAAGAACGATGCTGGGGAATACCGAGTTACTTTCCAGCAGAGCTTTGAAGATTTTGAAGATGGATACGATTCATCAAGAGAACTAGCAAACCCTCCGAACGGTGCGAAAGTCATCACATACTATGCTGCCTTTATCGTTGATCTAAAAGGGACAACGTATCAGTATGACAGTGCAGTTACAGTTCAATACGAAGACGCTGTAATTTCTTCGACTCCGGATTTAAGACCTATAGGTTTGACAAGCGGAGCATCATGTATCGAGGCGGGAAAGGATGTTACGTACACTTACAAAATTCGAAATACGGGTGCTGCTACAACAACCACTTTTCGGACCATCGTGGAACTAAACGGATCGGAAGTCGCCAGTATGGATACGAACGGTCTTGATACAAATGACGAGAAGCAAGGAACATTCACATATAACTTTCCATCAGCAGGATCATACACGTTCAAAGTCATCGTCGATTCAAATAATGCCGTAGACGAAGGAGCGGGTGGGGAAAACAATAACACATTGACTCAAGCCGTAACCGTTCAGTCGGCAGGGGGCTGCTCCGGTAGTGGTGGTGGTGGCGACGGTGGTGGTACTACTGATCCGCCTGATCCTACTGGAACCATGACAGGAAAAGTGTGGCCGGATAAGGACTTCATAAACTGGAAAGATAGCAATTTAGTCTGGTTCGAGGTCGAAGAGAAAGGATGTACTTTAGTAAAATATAAGTACGAATTTAAAGGTAAAGGCGGAGTCTGGAATTGGCCCCCTTTACAGGTAGGTTGGTACAATAGCAATGGCGAAACCAAAAAGGCACAGCCATTCAGCTACGATACAGCCACTCGAATGTATCCGTCTAATATTCAGGATGGACAAGTTGAGGTGCGGGTGACGGTAGTGGACAGCTGCGGGACGGAAAGTGTTATCGGACCCGGAACGTTTACCATTGGACCACCGCCGCCTAAGAATCCGCCAGAGCTGAAAATTGCTTTTACTGATCCGGCAGATGGTAGCGAAATCAATCAAGCTATCCTTGGAGAACGGGTCGATCTGAAAGTAATCAAGATGAAAGACCCCGATGGGGACCCATTAACTTTCCAATGGGATTTTACAAGTAGCGAACCTACAGCCTGGATAAAAGGTCTACCGGCCAAGTATGGATGGAAAACACCTTATAATAGTATGTCGTATAACGGAATGATAGCAGATGTGGCAGGACTGCAGCTGGTATGTGCGACTGCATCTAACACAGTACATACCGTGAAATCCTGTGCTAACTTGGATGTCATCCCACCGAATCCGGTACCGAAAATTAAAGGGCAACAGGTGATCAAGGTTGGAAGACCCATTGGCATACCGTGGGATGCAAGTGACAGTTATTCGCCCGTCAAAGGCCGCACGATTGATCACTCTCGGGACGAATGGACGAACGCCAAAACATCCTACACTAACCCGGGAGAAGAAATCATAAAGCTCAATGTCTTTGACAATACGGGAATGAAATCATTGGCCCCGGACACTTGGAAGCTTACGGTGATTCCGGATTTGCCGCCTGTGATCGATTTCCTGTATAGCAGCACCGTTTCTAGGATCGCGCCAAGCACATTTCGGAACAATTCTTACAGTCCGGATGGCGATACGATTGTTAAATATGAAACGTGGTACGGCTATGACGTTGGAAACAACGGCTCTTGCAATCCTTACGAAAATAAAATATCGAGCGATAACCGGAACTTCGAATTTAAGCCAACGAAAGTCGGTAAATACTGTTTCAGGCTTTACGCGGAAGAGGACTACGGCCTAAACAGCACCGCAAATTACACAGTAGAAGTTGTGAACGATAATCCAGACGTAACATTTAAGGTTAGCGGGAACAGCATAGAGCCGACTCCTTTTGAGGCGGTACCAATGAATCCGCAGGATATGTTGAATAACGATGCTTGGACAACGAGCACTTTGGATAAGCCTAACCTGAACAAGCGGATGTGGTCGATCACCCCTGATGGAACCTTGGCGACCAGCCCGCGATACAATCTTACCGCCGATCCTTACGGATATAACATTGGTGGATCGATTAAAGCGGACCAGAATCTAACTTACCCGCATAGTCCCAATAGCGTGTCATTGGTTGGAAGTCTGGTCGGGTCTAATGCCGAATTAGGTACTAAAAACCCTATATATTATTTAGGGGATGGTATGTTTATTTATACGTTATATGGGTGGACATATCGGAATAAGATGGAGTGGTACTTGGCGGGAACTAAATTACCAGCGCCAATTCGTCTTTACACAAGTGATTTTTACGATACAAGTGCTTTCGTGTACGTTCGGGAAGACTTAAACGAAATCATTTTGCTTGATACTGGAGGCTCCTGGAATTCCTACCAAAACGTCCATTACAAACGCTATAAAATATCTGAGCTTAAAGCTGGAAATACGATAGCGGCCTATTCTTTTAGTCGTAACTACGTTGTTAGCAACCGCGAATTTCCCGACTACGGTAAAGATGTGGTATTCAGTGACGGATCTCAGGCAACCAAAATTCAGGAAATGATCAAAACAACGACTGGATATAAGCGAATAAATCTCAATACGCGGACTATTGAATCCTACACATTCGATAATTTAACTACGCCTTATAAGGTCGAATCATACGATCATATTCCTTCATTCCGGGCAGATCCCGTTTGGAATTCGGGTGTGTTGTATCAGACAAGTCCCTATTTTTCGGAGGTTTTTCGAAGTCCGGGCGGAAAAGTGTTCGGTTCTGCTCTAATGTACGGAGAGGCATGGTCAAACACTTGTTACCATCCCTATTGGGACGAAGCAGAGCAGCAGTTGAAAATTATACCTGCTTGTAACTTAAACGTACCTACTGCTATTAGCTCTGACGATAACTACGTCTTGGTCACAGAAAGCGGTTATACACCCCGGAGCTTAATTCAAAATGTAAAAACCGGGCAACTTCACGCATATAACTGTTGGGAAGTAGGAGGACACTATAGCGATACGGAATATGACGATGAAGGAAATCCCAAATGGATTCCCGGCGACACGGTTTGTGAATGGCAACCTCAACTACCCGCAGGGGTAGCGGAAGAACTGTTAAACTATAACCAAACTAGCATTGACGGGTACTCTAAGGAACCTATTGATGGCTATACTCCGATCTTCAAAGTAATCCCTGACTGGTACTATCACGGAGAATATTGGATTGGGAATGCCAAAACAAAAGAACTTATTTGGAAACCACAAGGTACCTGTGAGAAGCCGCCTATAGTAGTCGAGCCAGGGTTATTTGTTTATTGTGGTAACGTCTATCGATTCGATCATGAAGAAAGTCATCTTCCGGGAATAAGAGAGTTCTTTACCTACGGACAGTTTATTAAGCCGAACCAACCGCCAATAATAAACGGTTCGATTAACTGGACAATGCGGATCAACAACCTGAAATACGACTATGTACCGGCTGGCATGAGTTTCCGCATCCAAGACCATCAAAATATGTACAGAGTCGAGTCCATGAAGAACCGATTGCGCTTGGTCAAAATCGTAAATGGGGAAAAGACGATCCTTGCTGAAAAGGCACGTTCTTTGCTTCCCGGCGTATGGAATACGTACTCAGTCAAGTTAACGGGAAGCGAAATTAAGGTTTATCAGGATGGCGTGCCGTATTTTACCGTAAACGATAGTACGTTCCTGTACGGTTCAACCGGACCTTATTCGATTCATGAATCAACCGAATTTAAGGCAATGTCTGCCATTGCATACAGCCCGTATATCACAAATAAAACATACGGCGCGGCAGTGGTCGATACGCAAGTGGTGTATGAAACGACTTTCGACGATCCGGAAGGCGATCCGCGTTTCGATAACGGAACACAATGGAAGTACACTCACGTTGATCCGTTTATGTTCTTGGACGCTAGAGACGGAAAAAGCGGATGGTCCAGCAAAAACGGCGCTCTCGTTACAACACCGATACTGAGCTTCGATAAGGTCGGCAGTTATAAGATCGAGTATCGGGCACCCGACGATCCGCATCCGGATCATAGGTTGTCGAATGGGGACACAACGTTCCAAGGATACTCTAAATACTCGAACTGGTACACGCAGCAGCTCATTGTCCACCGTGCGCCGATTGTGAATTTTACCGTATCTCAAGCGGGCAATGGGACGATCCAATGGAACGACTACTCCTATGATCCGGACCATTGTTATGATGGCAACTCAAGCAGCTGCCAAAACGGATATCAGACGGATCGCGGAATTAAATTCGAAAAATATTTTTATGTCACGCCGAGCGGAAATACAGTGACCGGCAAGCTGGTACATCCACCTGAACCGGGAACGTACATCGTTGTTAAAGCTGTAGGGGACGAATACTATGCTTGGTCCGATTGGATGGATCAAACCATAACAGTCAATTGCAATCCTTGTACGCCAAACCACCCGCCAACGGTTAACCTGACGTTCCCGAACGGCGGCTTTACAAATCCGAATCCGGTATCTTTGAGACCTACGGTTACATGGGACCAAAACGATATTGATCCGGGCACGATCTTTACGGTATTTGATCTCGAAATTAGAGACATTTACGGTAATTGTTACGAATGCGTGTATAATCGGTCAATGAACACACCAAATACGTCATGGGCTTGGACAATGGACACGCCGCTGCTAATGGGTGGGCAGTATCAAGTAAGAGTACGGATATCAGATGGGGAAGAATTCTCGGCATGGTCACAGGTAGGTTGGATGATCACCAACCGACCGCCTGTTACGTATATGAGCTTTCCATTCGGCACGCAAGCGAATCCAACATACGTGACAACAACGCGGCCGCAGTTCATTTGGACGCAATCGGACCCCGATCCGGGAACAATATTTACCTATTTCCAACTACAGGTAGCCAATGCTGCAAATGGGATTGTTCTGGATACCGGAAACATTTGGCAAGGAACGTCTTCAACAACCGGATACTATACTCCGAGCGTTGATATGCCGACGAACGAACCATTGGCTGTACGGGTGCAAGCATCGGACGGTTATGCGTGGTCTGGATTTTCTCCGGATGCATGGATGGTTATAAACAGGCCGCCGAGTGTCACACTGACTTACCCGAATGGGACGCAGGCAGCACCCAATATTGTTGAAACGAACACACCGACCGTTACGTGGAATCAAATGGATTTAGATGTGAGAGCAGTCTTTAATTACTTCCAGGTCCAAGTGCTTAATGAATCGGGATTGGTCGTGGTTGACTCAGGAAAAGTATGGCAGGGGACTAGCGCAACTTCGGGCAGCTGGACCGTCAATACACCATTGCCAGCGGGTCAAAAACTGCAATTTAGAGTTAGTGTTTGGGATCAATATGATGCATGGTCCGGATGGTCAAACACTGGATGGTTATACATCAACCGGCCGCCAAGCGGAAATATTACTTTTGCAACTCCGATTTACGAAAACGATACCCCATCGTTTACAGTTTCTGCAACGGATCCGGATGGGGACGCATTATCCATTATAGTAGAGAGCAGCTTTAACGGGGCACCTTTCTCGGTAATTCAACAGTGGTCGAATGTCCCTTCAGGTCAGGACAAAATATTTACGTACGGACCCTTGCCGAAGGGGAATTATACATTACGATTGACGCTTGATGACGGTTATGGTGGAACGTACGAACAAACGTATTCCTTTGTGGTTTTACCGCTAAATATTACGGGATGGGTAACCCATACTCCTGAGTGGGAAAGTTATCGCCAAAGCTGGAATGCCAAGCATCCGACGGACCAACGGGCCGCATCAGTCTTTTGGGCGGGCGAAGCGTTTGTGCTATCTGCAGCCGTTACGGATACTGGAACAAGCACTACGAAGCCGGTTTCCGTTACATCCAAACTGTTAACTACATCCGAAAACGTAACTCTTAGCTCGAGTAATCTGGTAAATTACTCAGGAGAACTGCTGAATACGGATCATGATCGTCTACTTTCCAATGGAAACCATACTTTCAGGTTTACCGTCCAATGGAGCAACGGATTGGTTCAGACATATGATGTCTTGATCACGATAAAAGGAGTAATATGGGACGTTATTGTGAATCAAATACGTCATTAAGATTAAGAAGTTAGCAAGTGCAGCTGTCGGATGACAAATATGTTTTGAAGTAGACAATATAGTTTTGAAGTAACAAATAAAGTCTTGAAGTGACAAATAAAGTCTTGAAGTAATTTGGCGTTCACTCTACTGGGTGCACGCCTATTATTTTGTCGGGTTGGAGGAGGCTCTAATAGATTTTCCGGACCAGGACCGCTGCGTATGCTGGCTTCAACAAATAATAATAAAATTAGACTCCTGAAGAGGCGCTAAACAAAACGGGCAGTTAACTTTGCTGTCATAAATTACTGCGCCATGTGGCATTTTAAGGGGAAAGACCCGATTTTCGTTAACGAAATGAAAATAAAATGAGGAAACTATGGAGAATACAAAAAGCAAAGAACACATTGAAAAACATTTTACGGGTTCCGATTTGATTCGGGATGTAGTGATTGGCATGTCGGATGGACTGACGGTTCCTTTTGCTCTTGCAGCAGGACTATCAGGGTCCGTTTCTGCGACGAATGTTGTTGTTATAGCCGGAATTGCTGAAATCGCAGCAGGCTCAATTGCAATGGGGCTAGGCGGTTATCTGGCTGCAAGGACCGACCGAGAACATTATGCATCTGAGTTAGAGAGAGAGCGAAGAGAAATCGTCGAGGTGCCGGAACGGGAAAAAGAGGAAGTCGCCGAAATTCTAAGAAGCTGGGGACTTCGTGAACCGGATATCAATTCGGCTGTCGAGGCAATTAGTGAAAATCCGGATAGATGGGTTGATTTTATGATGAAGCATGAACTTGGGCTGGAGGAACCCGAGCCTAAAAGAGCTAGAAATAGTTCACTGACTATTGGTCTATCGTACATTGTGGGTGGACTTATCCCTTTGTCCCCCTATATGTTCATCCATCAATCACGTACTGCTTTAATGACATCCGTTATTGCAACCTTAATAGCTTTGTTCTTTTTTGGTTATGTCAAGGGGAGATTTACCGGTTCAAAACCATTTAAAAGCGCCTGGCAAACAACACTAGTTGGTGGATTGGCAGCGGGAATCGCCTTTTTTGTCGCCAAAATAATTTCTTAGCGAATGAAAGTTATGGATAATTATCCTACAATACTGGAGCAGGTGTCTCGATGACCTGCTTCAAATCGTTGAAGTAACTGGCATTTATCAGCAGTGATTGCTCGAGGCGACCGCCGTTGCCGTCGCGCCGCTCAAACGGAACCGTACGGGCCGGCCAGCTGCCGGTGATCCTCCGAAGATGCCGGGGCTCTCAGGAAGTACCTACATAGGAAGGGTTAGACTCGGTCCAAGTTTGCATAATGTTTCCATGACTTGGTGATAGTATTACTTGCACAACCAGCCATCTTAAATGGGATGCCATTAGACGATACTTGAATTACGATGGATGTTTACCGAGACTCTTTTTAAATGGAGGTTCGAATGAAAGCCTTTTTCTTAGATCGGGATGGGGTTATTAACGAGAGTCATAATGTAAATCGTGCGGAAGATCTGGTATTGTTACCCCAAGTACCAGAAGCTATAAAAGCCCTCAACGAATGTAGGTTTGAAATATTTGTCGTGACAAACCAGGGAGGAGTAGGACTTGGTTATTTTTCAGTAGATGATTTAGATGCCATACATAAATATATGAAACAACAAATCGAAAAGGCAGGCGGGAAGCTGCGGGAAATAAAATCCTGTATCCATAAGCCGCGGCAAGGTTGTGATTGCCGTAAACCAAAACCGGGAATGATTCTGGAGCTAACGCAGAAGTATGACATTGACCTTTCGCAGAGCTATCTTGTTGGAGACCGCGATGTAGACATTCAGGCTGGCCAGGCTGCCGGAGTTAAAACGATATATATTGGGGAAAAGAAGCCGGGAAATGTTGAGCCGGATTTTATATTTAAAAACCTGTTTGAAACAGTTACAAAATTAAGGGAGAAGGGCATTATACATTAAAAATTAAATTGGTTAATCGTGGGGGGAAGAAGTATCAGTTAAAACCACATCTTTACCCCCCAAGTTATTCGCCGAAAGAAGTTCTTCCGAGTACACTTGAGTTAGGTTCAATACCAGGATGCACCGGATTACCCGCGGTAGCCGGAAAGTTGTTGCTCAGCGATCGAAATTAAACGGCGTACCATATGACCTCCAATAGCCCCGGTATCTCTTGTGGCCATATATCCAAAATAACCGTCTTGCGGGATTTGAATGCCAAGTTCCTGTGCAACTTCATACTTCAACTGTTCCATAGCTTGTGCCGCTTGTTGTACAATCAACTGGTTACTGCTCCTCGATTGGCCTCTTGTCATAGAAGAAACCCCCTTTCATGTAGGAATTGTCCAGTAGCTATATAATGCCCTCTCAAATTCCCTGTTTATTCATGCATACCCGCAAAGGTTGTTTGGGCATGCCGGTATAGCCCTACTGTAGTGGTCCGATGAACGTTCTACACTAACGTCAGTAGGTCAACCTTCAGGCACTAGCATATCGGCTCACACTTGCGTAAGCACCTAAGCCGCTCATTAACGTATATATTTCATTCGGCTGCAGCTTGCGGGGGATAATCCGCTTTTAATGCATCAACCGTTTCGTATTTAGCAGTTTCAAATACGAGTTTAGCGGGCGCTTTCGCCGTTGAATTCTTGATAATATGTCCGTAATATTTGCCGTTCTTGGTGAACACGAACATCGTTTTATCGGGCTCGTTCAATAACGTATACTTTTCAAGCATTTACGTGACACCTCCGTTTACTACATTTCGACGTAAAATGCGGTTAGTCCTTCATTAATTACTTGTAAAATATTGCGCATCCGTATCGTTATCTTAAATAAGACGTATCCCCCGATTCTTGGGCACGTCTTATTTAATTTTGGAAAAACGCAGCAACCGTCTTAATAGCTTTCTCTCTTATACGAATAATCGCATACTAATGCTTGACGCCTTCTTTGTAAAAGATGTTCAAAAAAATACCACTTGAAAAACGAATATATGTTCTGTATTCTGGATATAAATATACAGAACAAGCGTTCTGTTTTGTTCAATCGAGCAATGCACCGGAAATTTACGAACGCTTTAAATCACTCAATGAGGTGATAAGTGGTATGGGACGAGAACTGCTACGTTGCAAGGGCCGTACTGTTGAGATCATTTATATTGGCGGGGATAACCGGATCACACAGCGGCGGATTGAGGTCCGTTCTATTAAAGGGGAGATAGTGAAGGCGTTTTGCTTGGAACGACAGGCGCCGCGGGCGTTTCAGCTAAGTAGAATTTTGGCCGTTCATGAACAAGTTGACACCAGAAGAAAATTTGCGGTGGGAGTCATGTATGATGCTCACGGATCATAAGCAGGGTCTAATTGTTCGCATAGGCGGCCTAAAAAAGATACTTAGGCCGGAACTAACCGAGGAAGAACAGCATGAAATGTATAGCCGCCTTAAAGTATCAAGGTCAGAGTACTTACAGGTTACAATTACTGTCTACGGAGAATACGGAAATCTGCAATTCTCTGGGATTGTGACCGGGCTTGACCCTCGGCTCTTCCTTGTGAAGCTGCAGCTGCGCTATGATTGGAAGCTAATCGAATTTACGGATATTATAGGGGTAGAGCTCTGTGCTGAGTGATATTGAACGAAAAGTTCATCGTATCCTCGTTAATTACTCCAAAGGTCGCAGACGGCTGCCATCGATTCATGAGCTTGAAATAAAGACGGGCCGGGGCCGGGCTGGAGTTTTTCAAATATTAGCTACATTAAGTCATGAAGGGTATATCGCATGGTCTATGGTCGACCCGGAGCAGATTCAGCTGCTCAAAGAATCCGAGCCGACCCGCAAATGGATATACGGTTGGAAATAAACAAAGGCAAGATCCGACAATATCATAGCGCTGATGGCCACTAGAGCCCGTGGCACGCTTGTCCCTCCTTATTCAGAAGCTGCTTCTGGAGCCGGACTTGCGTCGAAACGCCGCGATCAACCGCCGGATGGGGAAAGGTAACGGAGAGAATTAACCATAGAGAGTCGATGAAGGGCAGAGTGCTGGAGGTTATTACAAATGAGCAAATTGGACGGCAATGAACGATGGAAATCTAAAATGCTGCTTACCGAGCATAAAGAGCAATATGATAATCGAAACGAAGCTAAGAATACACATTTACGAAATCGTCCTACCGAGGATGAACTTGTAATGATCCGCGACTATATCTTGCTTCCCTACATGTTGAGCATGGCTCAGAAGAGCATCGATGATATTGAGAACAGCAATAATATTCTGAAACAACTTTATTTGACTGCAGGCCGAGTAGTAATGGATAAAATTAGTGACGATTTGTACAGCTTGCGTCGCGAATTGTCAAAGCGTAACATTAAAATAATGGGAGACGAACATGTGGAAATGATTGTTTACCATCGTTTTATATGTAGAGGTTACGAGGACCGTTTTGGAATGGTTCGTGATGTTATGCGATCAGAGATCAGTATTCGCTTATCTAAATATCTTAAAGAAATAGTTGGTCGATTGGTTGCCAACGGACATTAATTTTGCCGTTGAAAATAATTTTATATTTAAGACTGCTTGATGGATTAGGGGAGAATTTTCATGGGGAAACCAAAGGTAGCTAAACGACCAACGCGGGATGAGTTTGTCTTAGAGGAAATAGGCAACCAACTCAGCGAAGCGAAACAAGAACAGGCCGAAATTGTATTAACGGTATGGGGGCAGGATGAGCCGGTGCGAGGTCAAATTGTGGAGATGGATTCACGAACCGGAAAAGTACATGTTCAACGATACGGTGAAACTACGAAAATTCCATTCATGGATATCATGAAAGTAGATTATCCCAGAGACTGAAGAGCTTCTTCGTGTGTGGTGTCATAATTGGAGAGAATATTTTCATAATTAGTGAGATAGTTTTTCAGAATTCCCGATATAAATGTATAAATATACATAATGATGTATGGAATGTAGTGTGCTGCCCCAGAAGGGTCCGCACACTTATTTTTATTGGAGAAAAATGTTTGATGTTGCTAAACAAACCTTTTACGCATAACGTGCCGATAGTGTCTCACAATTTCGTTTAACTAAACGGGTAACTATAGTTCAATGGAGTAATGCTGAGACGAAGCTATTGATGTATCGAAGAAGTCCTTGTTATTCAAGGGCTTTTTGTTTTTGGAAGCATAAGTTTGCCGCGTGTAGTCCCTCCTGACACAGGCAATAGTTCATGTGCTAAAAGATGACTTCAGATGGTTGTCAGATGTATTGAAATATTTCTTGAATAGAAATGCTTAGCCTTCACTTATAAATAGTAGTTGAGGGCTGTCAAATAAATAACTTAGCATTATCTTCCGAATAGTCTCATATGTTTCTCCGTGGGATAAACCCATAATGCTGTATGGCATAAAAGGAGGAAGATGAAGTGGCATCGATTCGTACTGACTTGAGATTAACCAATAACACCCCTCTTAACATGAAACGAATATGGGTGACGGAAACGGATAACTATGATTGGGATGGGGGATCGCGGCCTGATCATAATTTTCAAAATGTAAGCCTTGCATCCTATGCATCTAGAGAAGAGCGCGAAGAACTCAATTATTGGGCAGGCTCGGCATGGTACAGGCTTCATGTGGAATTCCAGAATGGCGATTATATTTCTTTCAGAAACAATCAGTACGATGCTCGTCATGATCATAAGCGTGAGATAGGAATGGATGGAGAGAGTGCAGGAAAGTTTATCGCGACACAAATATCTGGTGATAACTGGAACAAGATCACGATTTCCATTCGTGTCCCTACAAACGGTTGGATGGACAAAGTATCGGGAAGCAGTAAACTGTCAGAGTTCAACATTCCTGGCACTCACGACACTTGTGCTCTGTATGGAGGAGATCTGGCGATTTGTCAAACGCAAAGCCTCAGAGAACAGCTGGATTCTGGTATTCGTTTTATTGACATCCGCTGTCGGCATATCGAAGACAGGTTCGCAATTCACCACGGCGTCATGTTTCAGCACTTGATGTTCGGAGGTGGAGTCAGAGATGTCTGTCTAAATTTCCTGCAAGCGCATCCGAGAGAAACAATTATTATGTCTGTTAAGCATGAATATGATGATGCAAATGATACGAGGAGCTTTGAAGATACGTTTCGATGGTATCTCGAAGGTAATGAATCCATGTGGTACCTCGGGGACACAATACCAACCTTGGATCAGGTTCGGGGTAAAATTGTATTAGTCCGACGATTTGGAGCAAATTCTGCGATGGGCATTGATGCGGCAAGTTGGAATGATAATGCTACGTTTTCCATTAATAATCCAGGTGCTATACTTCGCATTCAAGATGAATATAAAGTACCAACAGTGTTCCAAATCAGTAAGAAATGGGATCATGTGAAATCCCTATTGGATCAGGCTCAAGAAGGCAATCTTGAGGACTGGTACCTGAACTTCACATCCGGTACATCGGCAGGCGCCTATCCATATACGGTAGCAGAAGGAAGCCCGGGTATTGAAGGTCTAAATTCCCACATGTATAGCTACTTGGATCAAGTAATTTCGAAGCGAATAGGTACGATCATCATGGATTTTCCGAATAAACCGATTACAAGTTTGGTTGAAAAGATCATTGCATCCAATAAATTTTTGCTATAGTTTCGTCGCTGGATTTAAGAAAAAACGTTGAATGAGTACTGCGTTTGCCATGTGATTTCAATGGTGGGTTTTTTAAATGTGTTTTTGCGCGGTGTCCGACGACTCAAACATAGGTGCTTTGAGATCCCCGTTAATTGGGGATTTTTTTATTTGAAAGCACATATGTTTGTGTCGCAGTGTCACGACACAAGCATATGTGCATAAACGTTTCGCGACACAAACATATGCGCATAATCGCGGTAGGCTTTTCTTACATCGAAAGCGGCGGCTTATTAAGTTAACGGGTTACGATAGATAGTTCAATCAAACACGACGGCAGCCGGCCAGTCGATCGGTTGCCGTCTTCTGTTGAAGTAACGGGCAGTTATCTATGGCGTAACCTATTTAAAAGGAAATACTTGGGTGGGGTAACATAATAAAATAATCACCTACTGCATAATTATGGTATTATGTCTAAAGATTTATATTTATAGCTTGGTGAGGAGGTTGGATGATGAGTCCGGTCACATTTACCAAATCGTTTTCAATATTTCAAATCACGATTGGTGTTATATTTTTATTCCAAGCATTAACTCTGGTTTTTGAAAATCAGTTTGATCTTTCACTTGGGGAGTATTATGCATTTTACTCTGTTTCAATAAGCTCCTTGGTGTGGCTAATTGCAGGGGTTGTTCTTCTAAGTAAAAGAACATGGGGCTGGATAACCGCATTATCCATTTACGTGGGATGTTTGTTGTATCAGGGTTGGAGTCTATGGAGAGTAATGAATATTGCGCCTTCCTTGGAAAGATTAATTCAAGGAAAATTATTTTCAATTAGCGTGTTTTTAATAATTGTTATACTTTTATTGACAATGAGGAAGAAGTGGTTATCACGCTAACCGTGTTTTCCGCTAACGGGTAACGATAGTTCAATGAAGGACTTTATACAAACACGATCAAGGAGCTGCCGCGGCAGCTCCTTTTGACATCTTCACAAAATAACTGAATTTATTAAAATGCTCCCCTGAAAATTTCTAGGGAATTCCCTGAATAAAGCATAGGGATTATTGTGCTGATACATTGTGATTTACCTCACGCTAGAATAAGGAGATTCTCCTTTAGAAATCAGGTAATGCCCCGATGTGAACCCTCTACCAAGCATGTTAAAGTAAAGGTGTAAGGAAGAGTGAAGAACGAAAGGAAAATGAACCATGAACCAGTTCAAACGGTTTTTCAAACGATCTTGTTGAATGGCATCAGCCACGGAAAAAGGTTACTAATTTAAATATCAAGTGAAAAATTTCACTTTTAAAATTAGGAGATGGTTGTCATGATGACATGGCTTAGAGAAAATAAATACGCGGCAGGGATTCTGCTGTTCGTCCGGTTTTATCTTGGGTATCAGTGGCTTAACGCAGGCTGGCATAAGTTAACTGGCGGATTTGATGCCGGGGGATTCTTAAAAAATGCGGTTGCAAAACCGATTGTTGATAAGGCAACAAACGAGCTAGTATATCCAACCTTCACTGCATTCGTGAATAACTTTGCACTTCCAAATGTGAAGATCATAAACTTCATGATTCCGCTCGGTGAATTCCTGGTCGGTCTTGGACTTATCCTCGGTGGACTGACTGCCGCGGCGGCGTTCTTCGGACTTGTGATGAACTTCATGTTCATGTTCGCCGGCACTGTAAACACGAATCCTTGGTTAGTACTGATCGGCGGTATCGTTTTTATGGCTGGTACAAACGCAGGTAGATACGGTCTCGATTACTACCTCATGCCGATGCTGCGTAAGCTGTTCACCAATAAGAAAGATCATATTGACCGAACGGCTGGAACGGGTACGAAACCAACTCCTGCCCACGCTTAAAATCAAAAAAAGTCTCACATCCACTTGTGAGACTTTTTTTGCATATCGAATGGTTTGAGATTACGGATGGCGATTCAGAACCAGCTTTTTGTATCCTGGTTTTACTAACGGAGAACGATAACGTGGAGCTGCCACAAGGACAGATCTTCCTTGAGTTCATTGAAGTAACGGGCAGGTTAATTTAGTTGCAAATAAAGGAAAATAGATAAGATATGAGAAATACTAAAGTGATATATTCTATATTTGAGATTTGGGGAGGGTTTTCGTTGAAATACTTTTATGGAATATTAGCGTTTTTGGGAGTTGTGTTGCCGTATTCGCAATTTCTTCCATGGATCATTCAGAATGGCTTGGATATGTCTCAATTAGTAGAAGAAATAACCCAAACGCGCATTGGATCATTTGCATGGATGGATGTTTTAGTATCAGCAATTGTACTTATTGGGTTCATTCTCTTCGAAGGCAAAAGAAATGGTATGAGGTCGTTATGGTTGCCGATTATAGGTACTCTTGTAGTAGGTGTTTCTTTAGGCCTTCCTTTATTTTTATTACTTCGTGAAATACACATCGTGAAGAAATTACAAGGCTGAATTTCAGCACTTTTGCGCTAACGGATAACGATAGTGCAATCATCAGAACTGGAGCAGGCGCTGCGGCGACCTGCTCCTGATCATTGAAAGGCGATAGCTTGCGATGAAAACTAACCACAAGGTCATAATCATTTTGTTAGGGTTTCTATTTCTTATAGCATTGATAATAATTGTGAGTTTCACAGGAAATGATGAAAATAAACAAGAAATAGAAAGGGTGATCACTTCTCATAAAGGAAAGGTCATTAATATAGTAAAAATTAATGGAAAGCAAACTCCTTATAATGAAGATATAGTTGGAAATGCGTATTATAAAGTGACATACTCAATAAATGACAATAAGTACATTGCATGGTACCGAGCGACTAATACTGTAGGGGATATTCATAGAAAATCCTGGAGAGGGCTACCAGAAAACTGGTTTTTTAATGAATAAATGAATTGTAGAAAATCCAAGAGAGCTCAATACAGTGCATCACGAGGCGTCGTTACGCTAACGGGTAACGTTAGTTCAATGATTTACACCAAATGGCCGCCGCGAATGTTCGGCGGCATTTTCCCCGCTAACGGGCAGGTTACTTCCAATATGTGTTAATATGTAATGGACAGTAAAAAATTGAGGTGAGCAATATCAAAGACTATTCTAAATTAGAAGATAAAGTAAACTTATTGTATGAATGCATTCGTAAGGAAGGGGGCATCGTTGATTTCGATTGGTGTACAAGTCTTCTATACCCTTACCATTTGCATTTCGATGATAATAATACTAGATATCGATCAGCGTCACTTATTGCGTTTTTAGGACTTTTAACCGAGTGGGAAGATGGCAGTGGATTTCCCTTTTATAGGACAAAAAAAGAACTTCACGATTGCCATGATTTTGAAAAATACATGGATGCATTATTACAACGCCAAAGTGAAATTGAGCGAGAGTTTCCAAACATCTTTTATTCGATTGTGATAACTCTACGCTGGCTGATTCACCATAAAGATTTACGCGGTACTTTCACTTATATTGATGAGCAGAAAGTAAGCAGATATCTAACAAACGTTAAAAGTATCGAAATAAAAGAAAGTAAAGAGGTCTTTAGAATGGCTTTTGAAGAAGCAGCAATATTCAACTAACGGGAGACGATAGTTCAATGGAGTAATGCTTAGACGAAGCTATGGATGTATCGAAGAAAGTCCTTGTTATTCAAGGGCTTTTTGTTTTTGGAAGCATAAGATTGCCGCGGTAATTTGGAAGCATAAGCATGCCAAAGCGGCAAACTTATGGGTTAAGTGACAAAATGAGGTTCGGACTTTAAGGGGGGCCACGATATACGTTACAGAGGACACATGGGCTTCCAGCGTAAAGGTTTTCGATATACAGATATTTATGCAAACTTTTATTTGTGGTTTTTCGCAGTAATTATGAACAAACAGCGAATCCGGGACTTGATCGAGCAAGGTGAATCTCAATAATTCTGAAAACGTATTGTAATATAACAGGGTTTTTATGAACCAATTTCTCTCTAATTATGACACCACACATTCGCTAATAATAGGTTTGCTATCGATCGATAATTTTTTGACGCCTAACATCCTCAATCGGCTTGGAGGGAGCGGAGCCTGGACATGTTTTAAACAGTCCAAGTCCCGCTTCTTTTTCTAATTAGCCAGAGCCTATTTCCGCATTAAGAACGGAATAACAGGTGCATAATCCAGGAATTTCAGATTCTTGCAATCAATTACTAGTGATATAATTGGAGAATAAAACAGGCGGGTTAATCATACTGAATCCAATGCGGTAGGGGCGATGTAAAAATGTGTGGACGCTTCAGTTTATCGGTTGAAGAGAACGTGATCCGAGACGAATATCAGTTTATCGGCTCGATGGAGTCATACAAAGCAAGATTTAACATAGCTCCAACCTCTAATGTTTGGGTTATTACGAACAATGGCGTTACGAATGAGATACGGAAAATGAGATGGGGACTAATTCCATTTTGGTCCAAAGATTCAAAGTCGGGGTATACCACATTTAATGCTAGGGCTGAGACTTTAATATCAAAGCCGGCTTTCCGGGAGCCATTTAAACGTTCAAGGGCTTTGATATTAAGTAATGGTTTTTTCGAGTGGCAAGTACAAGAAGATTCGAAGCAAAAGCAGCCTATGAGAATTGTGGTAAAAGATAGACAGGTATTTGGTTTCGCGGGGTTATATGATGTTTGGAGAAATTCAGATGGAAACGAAGTGACTTCCTGCAGCATCATCACAATCGAACCAAACCAGCTCATGGAAAAAATTCACAATAGAATGCCCGTTATACTTCCAAAAGAAAATGAGGAGGCATGGCTAGAACCGAAGACAACTGATACTGATTTTCTAAAGACGCTGCTCACGCCTTATTCATCAAAGGAGATGGAAGCTTATCCCGTTTCAAATATAGTAGGGAACGTTAAGAATGACATACCTGAGTGCTTAGAACGAATCATTTGAGCCGTATGGATCGACAAGAAAATGAGGGGGATAGCGATTATGATGTACCATGTAATTCATAAAATGACTCATGAATTAAAAATCCTGAATCCAGCGGATGTGTTGGATATGGATACGGATTCTGAGGGTCGGATAATTGTGCATGGTGCCGATCAGCAGATATATTTTTTGCTCGCAAGTAAAGATCTGGTTATCGATTAATTGATTCTATAAGGCCGAATGACGGAAGCCATATTTTCTGCATCCTACATTTTCAAGAGACTGCCGATTAAACGGCAAATGCAGGAGAAAATTTCTACGATGGACCCTCTTCTTGCAATTATAACCAGGGGCTACCTTCGCAGCCCCTTCGTCATTTAAGGAGGATCCCACATTGTGGGTTCATAGTATTACCGGAGCAGGTACGAGTTATTCCGCATAATAAATCATTTTTCAAATTAAATGGACCGACATTATTGCCGGTCCATTTGAGGCATCACGTAACCAACGATGTGGATTGGTCTATACTATCATACTCTCCTTTTTTCAGTATATTCCCAAATATGGATACAAATCAAAATATTGACTAACCAACTATACAGTGTTATATTTTTTTGATTACTATAAATAGGTTTACTGGGGCGGCCGGCCATGGTCGCCTTCTTTTTTTATGCGGTAATCAGTGAATTATTGAGAGTGTAACCCTCGGACGAATGCGAAGGCTCGTGCCCATTTTCCAGGGTATAAGTCCACGGATCGGTTGGGCATACTGATTGATAGATTGATAGATTCGGAAATGGAGTGAAGTACGGGTGCGGACAAAATCGCTTAAAACGGTATGCTTGCTGATGGTGATTGGTATTCTCGGATGGTGGCTTCTGCAGTCGGAGCGCGGTTTGGCAAGACCGGAACTCGGCGCTTCCGAAGATACGATGCTGCTGTTGAAAACCGCGGAGCAAACGATGTCCGAGGATACGCCTATTCGTCTTGTGATGAAAAAAAACGGTCCGTTCCGCCCGTACAATAGCAATGAAGACTTGCTTCGCCTCGGTCAAGAGTGGAGTAGGCTGCTCGGTATACCTGAACTAAGCGCCTTAGCAGAGCAGCAGGGAGAAGCCGTGTACCGCGAGGAATGGCAAACGATTGAAGGTTGTACGCAAACGCTGCTTCTCGCAGGGCTTGGTGCCGGTCAGTCGTACGCCATCGTAAAGTCGGAATGCCCGGGGCTTCCTTTCAAAGAAATGAAGATGAAAGCAGCTGTTATTCAAGAAACGGTCGAACGGCAGCTGGAGAAGATTCCTTTTGAAGGCGTGTGGAATGTAATGATACAGGGGATGTTAAGGGAGCAGTCGGGAGAGGGCGCGCAGGAAGCGCTTCGGAACGTGCAAGGACAGTTGCGAGCTAAAGCGGTGGAACGGTATGAGGATACCGGTACGGTCAGCATCTCATATACATCGAATGTGCTGCATCATTCCGTAGACAGCGGCTCGCAAAAAATTCATCTGCAGGCTGCTGTGCACCGGGATTCGTTTACCAATGCATGGCGGCTCACGATCGGTACACCAGTAATTACGATAGAGTATTGAATCTCGGAACAGTTTTCGATAATTCTAATAATTTCCCACTCTAATGCGAAGGAGCTGTGCTTGATGGGGAAGCGGGGGCAGCGAATCACAACCGCCTCCTTTTGTCATTTAAGGAGGATCCCGCGTTGAGGGTCTGTATTACCAGAACAGGCATGAATTACTCTACTTGATAAGTATGTTTACATTTAATCGGACCTCTAAAAAGGTGGTCTGAGGTGCTCCGTTTAACATTGCGAAGCTATTTCCCACCTTGTCTATTGCATTGCACAAGAATAAATAATTATTTGAAAGGATAATATCTGGATATAACACTGACAAAGGGAGGTAACCTATACATTGAATAAGGGTGTACGAAAAGACGAATGGACAAGTGAAGAAGATAACAAGCTCGCTGAAACGGTTCTCGATAGTATTCGAAATGGCGAAACGCAGCTCATAGGTTTCCAGCGTTACGAAGAGATTTCACAAGGAACACGTACCGCTGCGGCAAGTGGTTTTCGATGGAATTCGGAGGTCCGGAAGAATTACGAAACAGCAATCAACAGGCCAAGCTCGAGCGGCAGCAGGCTAAGAAGAAACCGGCATCTGTTAAGACTAGACAACCCCATCCCATTAATGAGGAGATAGTTCAAGACTTTGATGATGTCTTGATACAGCAAACTGATCATTTTATGCAAATGGGGAGACGGTTGCAGCGATCGATACAACAAATGGCGGAGGAGATTCATTCGCTACGTAATAAGTTAGTAAATGCGGAGCAAGAGAATGCAGTCTTAATGGCAAAATTGGAGCAAAGGGAAACAAATGGGGCAGGGCAGACTGACGACCTACAGAAGCTTATAGCGATAATTAATCGCGCAAGAGATTTAGGGTTTATACAGGATGCCATTTAGGGTTAAGCCTCGAAGAGGTGATTGAGATCGTAACTATTGGGGGCGGCCACTCCCAAAAACGGCAGCTTGAAAATCATAAGAAAGCAGAAAAACCCGCTTCATTTTGATATGGAGCGGGTTTATTTTAGACTACTGTAATTTCGGAAAATATACTTTGCAGAATGCAGGTTCTGCGAATTTTAGAGCCGGTTTGACGCGCTAGTCCTATTGGGAAAGAGATTTATCGATGCTAGCAGCTGCTTGTTTTCTTGCTGTGATAGTCTCCATTATTTGATCATTTTGATCAAATGGCTTTATCATCAGCCAGCAAAATTTTTCAGCTGGGCGGATTTCTTCAACATGACCGCCGGCATTTTTTACAAGATTGTAAAGTTCATCTCTAAAATGTTCGGAACATTGTCCTTCACACCCGAACACGTCAAACGTGCATTTTTTCATCCGATATGTCCTGACACCAGAACCTAAATACTTCGATAATTGTTCACGTTGCTCATCGTTTTGATACGGAAAATGCGCTTGTATCGGAGTAATGCTGCTGTACTCCACATAATAAAGATCGACAAGGAAATGATAAAGATCCTCTGCGAATTTTATCTTCGCAGTGAGCTTTTTATTTTTTTCTTTGCAGATACTTTCTGCAAAAATCATTTGCTCTTCAGTAATCTTGTGCTTCTTCGGTCTCTTTATTTTTTCAGGTTTTGCCTGAACCCGAGCCCCGTAACCAAATTCTTTGAGGGTTTCGTGAATAGTCAAATAAGAACGATTATATGGGTCGTATCGAGCTTCGCTTCCGGCAGTAAGCTTTTGGTGGTAAAAGTGTCGAACTTCTTCCAACGAGCGTGTAAACCGATATCCCTTCTGCTCAAGATCACTACAAATGAATTTGCCGTATTCCGAATCAAATACGCGTGGGTCAAGGATCGTAATGATTCCGAAATCTTTTATATCGCGAATGAGGCGGCCGACGCCTTGGTTGAGCCGCGTCATCATATTGGGCAAAATGATCTCTTCGAAGAAGACATCTTCAAAACCCGCTCCAATGAGTTTTAGGTATGGATCGTCGGGTACAGGGAAAGGCAGACGAGAAAAGATTACGGAAACCAGCGAACTTCCGGATACCGAGAAACCTGAAAAAAAGCTGCCACTTCCAAGTAATACGCTGGTCTCATCCTGTTTAAACTGTTTGGTTAATTGCTCCACTCCGCCAAGTTCTTGTCGTAGGAAGGTCACACCAAGTGAATGACAAATAGTTTCAAGCGGTTCTGCCATGGTCTCCATATGTTGTTTTGAAGTAGAAAGAATCAATGTTCGTCCGCCTGTGAGACGAAGAAGATTATCTGTATGCTGAGTTTGGTCCTCATACCAAGATTTTGAAGCATCTCTTGGATCTTGGACCCCTTCCGGTACATAAATCAAGGCCTGCTTCTCATACTGAAAGGACTCTTTAATAGCTTTGACATCCACCTGGTCATAAGTGAGGCGCCATTGATTTAGGAAGCTTCCGAAATCTCCATTGGTGGTTAAAGTTCCTGACATCACGATGATTTTATTGCGAAGAGTTAAAAAATCAAGCAACTCCTTGAACCTAGAAGGGAAATTGACAGGCACACTGGAAAGTTCGTAGTCTTGATAGGTTATCCAGCTCACGTACCGCTTGGAGTTCTGTAAATGATTAAGCGTTTCGAGCGTTAGTTCTAATCGGTTCACATACTCATCTTCACGTTCCCATGGAGTAGCCCGTTGTCGATCTTGAATAGCAATGACATCAATGCTTTCACGGATAAGTTCATGCAGATCTTCCAAAGTAGGGTGGACAAAATCGGGGAGCGGGTAGCGACCTTGTAAGGATTCGATCTTCATGGCTTCAGTATGGAATTTAAGTTCAAGATCCCCGACCAATCGAAGTAACTTCTTTCGTAAACTACTAGGGAAACGTTTATGCTTTGCGATTGCACGCAGATCTCGTATAGTAACTGTTTCTTGCAGCTGTGATAAAAAGTTCTCTTGGAAATGATGGGCTTCGTCGATTACAATAATACCCGGGTCAATAGGCACAATAGGCGGGAATGCCGGTTCTTGAAGCCGATTCAAAACTGATCTTATTAATTGCTCGTGATTGGTGATTACAAGATCATTGTTATCCAACATGAAACGGCCACGATGGGTATGGGATGGGCAGCTTAGAGAGTAGATACAGTTATCGCATTCTCTTTTGGTGGCTTTTAAGTTAACTCGATCCCAAATGGCATTTTCAATATCACCATGGGAAGACTCGAATTCATCGCGATGTCCCGTCCGCGCTTCTGCGAAAAACGTAGAAAGTTTCTGATGAATTCTTTCGTCAATCTGATCAGAAGCGCTCAATTCCTTATGGCAATAGTAATGTGCTTTACCTTTTGCGAGGATGGCTTGATTTATAAGCTCGAAATTTCGCAGTAATGGTACCTCTTCCTGCATCAACTGACCTTGAAGGTTAATCGTAGCAGTTGCGTAGACGACACGTTTGTGGGTGAATCCGCGCTCGAGTTTTGCTTCCACCATCGCAGGAACCAAGGCACCCAGAGATTTTCCTGTACCGACTGGAGCTTCAATAACCAATATATTGTGTTTTTTCTGGTTGCGATGAAGAAATGCAGCAATGTCCAAAGCCATTTGGACTTGTCCAATTCGTATTTCTGAAGATTCATAATGTTGCGGGATTTTTTCCTCAAATACTTGTAATATAGCTGATTCACGAGATTGTAGCAATAGATCAACATCCTCCCAAGCACATATGTTCTTACATATTATAACATATTTGAAAGCGAAAAAGCCGCGGCCGGCAGAGACGCATTAGACTGAAGTAATGGACCGCCATCGTGCCCCGGCCGGAACCCTTTCCACATTGGGTTTGCCACTGGCATAGGATCGGCGTTCGTCGGGGTAGTACGAACCCGTTACGCAACGGAAGCGTTCGATATTTTCGCTTGGAGGGGGAGGAGCTGGTGGCGTTATCTTGATCCGGGGGAGCGTAGTGCTTAGCGTCGCTCGCGGTGGTCAACTGGTCGTAGCGTGCTTGCAGCATGGGCGGTGTCGGCGCCCGCTGATCGTCCTGCCTGACAGTAGGCAGCCAGTCAGCGTGTGGTCTTTTATAGCGTCTTTTGTAGCCGGAATTCGCCTTTCTCGATTGTGAACCGCCCGTCGATATCCTGTTCCGATCAAGCTGCACGGGCTGGCCGCCGACACTACTACTTTCCAGACACCGCGAGAATCATAGGAGGGGAGCGAGTCGTATATGTTGTTGGGAACATGTTGCTTGATTCGAAATCGTTGGAAAATAGAAGTGAGGAAGGGAAGAGGTCAGAAAGTTTGGTGGTCAACAACTTAAGGACGAACCACATGAACAGAGGAAAGACGTGCGAATCTAGAACGTATGTTCCATATGTTTATATTACCACTCTTTGTATAGAATTAGAATATATAAAGATTTAAAAATGACCGGTATAAAACATTATCGAGAAACGAGGTGCGGACCGATACATGAGTACCGATATATATATGTATGCTAAAGATATTAGCCCGACTCTTGTCGCGTGTTTTTGTCCCGGATCTAACTCAAATGCAGGTTAGGGAGAGTTGATACGAAAACATTATCTAAGCCAAACCGAAGAAGTTATTTGATCAACTATGAGATTCGCTAGTAGCGGGCGAAAGCTGGACAATTACAACAAACGGCAAGATATTTAATATGATTAAAATCTTAAATTTAAGACATGTTCACAAAGATCGGATTTTGTACATATGTCTACGTTAAAGCGTTAATATGATAAAGTTTCAATCTGTTCTGTGCTGCTGCTGTTGTCGTCGTCTGTCGGATGACAAGAACATTATCCCATAAATGATAAAAACTTTATCCCCGACAGACGATAACCCATCGCAAATTTTTTTTGGCGATGGGTCGGCCGCCTGGTAAAGCTCACCGTTTAGTTTTTTCCTTCCGAACAGCCCGAAGGATTTAACGTCATCAACACAAGTTCCATCCCGCTTCCTCTAAGATTCCCTGTAAATCCTCCTGTGTATCTTTCCAATGGTTAATCCGAATCGTCCGCATACGAATTCGCTTCCCAGAGTCAGCTGCCAACGTCCAGTTCCTGCTAGGATCAGGTATATCCGTTGCGGGATACAAGAGCAAAGCACTTTTAGCATTCGGATACCCTGTCACATAGGCATACATCTGATAGATGTCATCCTGCTGATACTTTGTGGCAGCCTTCCATTTCGTATCCATTATTATGGTCCAAACTTCTGCCCCATTCTCCTGCCGCTCCCCCAGAACAATATCGGGAATAAGTTGAATGTTATCCCGGCCCGAGTCCTCATTTTTCAACAGTTTGACTTCGTCGTGCTGCAGCCAAACCACTGCATCACTCCCAAGTGGCATCTGCTGCAGGACACGGCCCACATACATCTCGTAGAGGGAGTGTACTTCAAACAAGAAAGAGAAGCATTCCTCTTTCGTTCCCCTGTGTAAAACCGACAATTGCGATAGAATCAATTTCGCCAAACGGAAAGCCGGTTCGAACCTTGATGTCTGCCGGTCGAATTGCACCTGGTTTAACATATCTTTAATGTCCCCCGGCTCATCCAGATCCTCTAGATAACCACTTAGTTGCAGTAACTTCTTTCGAATTGCGGGATCGAACATCTTCCGCTTCAAAACAGCCAAAGTTTTGCAGAACACAAGGTTTAAAGGAATTGCCGTGGTCCTTTCATCAAAGCTGCAATATACCCGCGTCTTATCCGCCGCATTAAGCTGCAGATGCTTCGAAATCATTAGCCTGCCCTTGAGATGTAGTGAATTCTCTTCCACCTCTACGTAGTCAGCCGCGACTCCTCGTTTCAGCTGCTTCTCCAATTGCATACAGAAGCCGGCAGCAATCCAGCTCAACAAATCCACCTCTATCACTTGTACTGAAGCAGATGCCGGCCCCATGGTGTACGGAACATAGCCGCATATCCCCAGCATGTTTAGAAGGGCCAATCTACCTTCTTCTTCCCCTAACTGTAGCTTTGGTATAATGTCAATTTGTACGCGGGATAAACGGATCGTACCTACAATGTTGATAAATTTAACCCGATTGAAGCCCAATTCTAACCACTCAAGCTTTGGATAAACCCTGGACATGTAGGCAATGAGCTCCTTCATATCCTCCTCTGTAAAAGAGCTGTCCGGCTGGACCTCCAACCAATCGAACGCTTCTCGAACTATCACGACATTACTCATAGATCGCTCGAAGCTCCTCCAACGAGAACGACTTCTTGATGCGGAACTCAATATCTTGGAAATGGCTTAAAGAAGAAGACGTTTTAAATAAAGAGCTTATGGAGCTTGCATTTTTATAGACGATATAAGGATCCTGTTTATTTTGACCTATTCCCCCGAGAACCAGCCCAATCTTCTCCCAATCCTCATAGAAATACTCCTGTAACAGCGGTATCACCTTGTTCTGGAACACCCCGATCAAGTCCTCAACACTTTGAACTCCTATGAAGAAGGCATGTCCGATAGTGTGCTCTCTATCATATAGAACCTCAATTCGCCGATTCATAGTATCCAACATTAGATCCAACTGCAATTCATCTAATGTATTAACCAAAAGTCCGGAGTCGGGCATCATTTCTCGGAAGGCAAACCGGCGTCGAAGGGCTGTATCCAGCAGTGCTATGGACCGGTCAGCCGTATTCATCGTACCGACAATATACAGATTAGGAGGCAAAATAAACCGATCTCGAGAATACGGCAGCGTAACCATGATTTCATTGTCTTCGTTCAGTCTTTTATCAGGTTCGAGCAATGTGATGAGTTCTCCGAATATCTTAGAGATGTTACCGCGGTTAATTTCGTCGATGACCATCACCATTCTCTCTGCATATCTAAAATCAAATGGCGAGCCGTTCTGGAGCGCCTGCATTACACGATCCTTCTTACTTTCATAGGTCATTTCCTTCTTGTTTGGGGTTTCAACCGACAGCCCGAGGAATAACGCCTCAATAGCTGCACGCTTGAACACCCCATCTGCTGGTTCGAAACCTCCATGACCATCCGATTTCAGCCCCTCTATGAAATCCTCATAGGCGTATGATGGGTGGAAAGTCGTAAAGATCAGTTGACCTTTGTTTATGTATTGGCGGAAAGCATCTCTTATCATCTTCCTATTGCCCAGCTCATTCAATTCTTCATATCTCTCGGGGTCAAGGATTTGTAGAGCCGTGTCTACCACATGATAAGTTTTGCCGGTTCCTGGAGGACCGTACAGAATTTGATTTCGTTCACCGAAAGGTCTCGCTAATGCTATACTTGCTTTACTCTGATCTTCTTGGCTTCCATAACTGTCTTGCCCCTGCTCCTCCATGAATTTACCGAATATTTTCTTAATGTCTTCCTCTTTCCTTACGGCCACAACGGTATCGCGCATCCATCCAAGACCTTCGTACTCCACGACATCTGTATCCAGCCAGTCAACTAGCAGTGTATGACCTAGCTCAGTATCATAATCATATCCCGCTTCAGGATCCTCTGAAATGATTCCTATTGCGCATATTTTAAGAATCGAGCTCCCCTGTTTCCGGTAAGCTGCTTTTAGTGCGACATAGTCCCCCTGACGCATGCGGAGAAAAGACTGCAATGCTCTCCGTTCCTTGTTCTCTGTCGCTTTGCTTTCAATAATCTTATCCAGATCGCGATAATCCAGCCCCAGGCTGTCGGAGAAATCATAGTCCAAATAATTCGTCCCGACGACTCCCTTCTCCAGAAAACGCTGCAGCTGTGAATTATCGCCTCCATAGGTGTATCCATTCACCCAATAGGAACGTTTCTTCTCCAGATTACTTTGATTCCATAGGTAAGTCGCAATGGCCACGTTATCCCAGTCCAAGAAAGATTCCTGATCCCGAAGCAACTTAAGGACTTCGGCATTGATGAGAATAACGGAGGTATCCCGTAAATTTAAACTGCTGTCTAAGTTAAGATCCTCCGCCAATGGAACAAGTACGGCTCTCGAATAAATATTAAAGAAATGCTCGGGTACATAAATATTTAAAATTTTTAGCAACACCATATCCCACAGCAGGCCATTCGTCGGGATCTCTTCATTCCGCCCATCTTTAGCGGCCCTAATAGCAGTCAGAATTTGAACCTTCAATTTTTGAAACTCCTCCTGTAAGATAACACCTTCTAACAACGTTTTTTTGTTACCGTAGCCCTTGTAATACTTACCGTCCTTTGCACAATATATGCCAAACTTTGAAGAGTTACCCCCGCCGATTCCCGCCAGGATATTCTTACGTTCCAGCCAATAGATGAAGGTATCTTTGGAATGAATGCTCGCATATTCTTCTAAGGTCATATCCTCTAAATGCTCCATAGGAAACCTGTTAACAAATTCTTCTCTGCCTTGAATACGAGCCCGCGTATTTTCCTTACTAGGCATAGAACTGTGACTGTTCTCTAAAATCTTCGACAGCGGCATATTTGATTATCTCCTTCTTAAGACGTCTATATTTATTCTATTTGTTGCTCTCCTGAACAAGGATTCAATAAGCACAGATGCGAGGATCCGTTAGGATTGCATACAACAAATATGATGGTCCAATTAGATCTTGTAACGCTCCTGGTCCGGAAACCGGCATATTGTCGAAACTCACTTCCGACGTTCTCAATGATGCGCTGCCATATTATTTCAAGTACGGGGGAAGACCTTTACTTATAAATTATCCGGTAATAATAAAGCTTTGGTACCAAGTACCATGAGTATCCTTAGTATCTAATCTTTCATCCATTTAGAAGCCCCCTTGAATCAGAATTGAACGATTACTGTATTCTTCATATTACAAGAAAAAGCCTGCATTTTTAAGACCAACAGCACATTAATAAATGTTAAGAAAGTGAACACGAACCACTGTAAAAGCAAATCTCTTACCTTTTTATAATTGTCTATCACTTTCTTTGATTCTCATGATATAAATAGATGATGAAGATGGAATGATATGGAGGACAAATATGACTAAGACTCTAGATCTTACACTACTGCTCAAGAAGGCTCGTGAACTACTAAAGAATGATTTATCTAAGATTGAATATGAACATATCGAACCTTCTGCCACACGGTTTTTGAACGAGATTCATCAAAAAATTAGCAACTGGGATGAATCTACTTCACTTTCGATTTTCGACCCCTACTGGATTAATAAAAACGCGAATGATGTCTCGGCCGAAGGCGTTGCTAAAATGAACAAAGCTAATTTCAATGTCTTTGTGAATGACCCAACTACTCAAGAAAAATTAAAGCAGCTGCTCATGCTCCGCAAAAATGCTGAACTGGATTACAGGCTGCCGGCTAAAATTTCGAAAGTTGGACTTATAGAGCACCTGGATCGTTTTAATTTTTCACGGGGAAACAAGCCTGTTTTCTTTGTCCATCGCATGCTAATCATGATCTTTCCGGAGTTGTTTACTTCTATCGCGGATCGCGTCAAGCTGGATGAGAGTGCGAAAGTTCTGGGGATCAAGAGCAAAGGTGTTGCTTTTGAACTTGTGCAGTACCAAGTGCGGGACAAGGTGAATGATTTTATTATCGAAAAAGGGCTTCAAAATGAAAGTGAGTTTGTGAAGCGGGGCATTGCTTGGTGGGTACTTGATGCTGCCAAAGCATTAAAAGAATGATGATCATAGAGGGGTATTTTTCTTCCCACTTTTACATTTTGCTGAAGCATAAAGTTACCTCTGAGAGTACCCGTGCAAATGCAAATTACATAACAATCCAAATTCGGGACACTTTAAGTTTTTTGAATTATGAATAATAACCCCATAATAATGCATTGTTCTGTAATCGTGGAAAATACATCATTTTTATGTCCATCATTGGAAAACAATACAACTTCTTGTCTTTTAGAAAGGACAAGAAGTTGTAATCATAAAATAAAAAAACCTCGTAATACGCAGCCTGAAGCTAACTATAGGTATAAATCGCTTTTAATTGCTCGTTGACGTTTTTTGGATAAACATGGTATTATTTTCGTGATCGGAAGTATCGGCATTAGCCCTCTGAGGAAATACCTCGGGGGCTTTACTTATATATCAAAATAGAACCTATCCAAAAAGAGGTGGAGGTTAATTGTATTTATACGTTTGTCCGGTTTGCAAATCTAAGAACGAGGAAGATCAAAAATATTGCATGCAATGTGGCACATGGCTTCTTAGTGATCGTTTCCCAGCGCAGAAAGTTAAAGCAGGCATAACGTCGGGAACGCTATACATTTGTTCTTTTTGCGATACGGCTAACGAGCCCGGAAGAAATGCCTGCAAGAAATGCCTTAAACCATTGTTTAGTACGGAATATAAGACGAAAGAAATCAATGTATCTGCATCAGCTGGAAGCGGACTAATTAAATTCTTCAGAGTGATCGTATATATTCTCCTAGCTTTAGCAGTGCTGCTTGGAATAGTTTTGCTCACATCGACGGTTAATGACAAAATATCATCTATATTTGTTACTCTGCTATTAATGGGTATAGTTCAATTATTTTTCGGAGTTATCAATCCGTCCATCATACCAGGTGGATCAACTTCCCGGAAACAAGTACTAGGTGTATACGGTGTCATGATTCTTGTACTCTTCGGATTATTTGTAAAATTTGTTCCGTCCTCAAAATTACCGAATACGCAACAAACAAATAGCAGAGCTGTTTCAGCGGCGGCTCCCGCAGCAACATCGCCAACGACCTCGCAACAAGCTCAGGAAGCCTCACCAACTACACAACAAAATCCTGATGAAAAAAATTCAAGCGAAGTGTTTAGAGTTAGGGATTTTGAATTTCGTGACCTTCAAATTATGAAAAGTTCAGTTGGTTGGGAAGCAACTGTCGAAGTCAACAATGCAGGCAAGGATGTTAAGGGGATGGGATTTACAATCACTTTTTATGCTGAGGATGGTAAGAGGGTTGGGACATCTCAAGGGGCAATATTGGATATACGGTCCGGAGAATCAAAAACCGTTAAATTAATAACAAAAGATGACTTATCCAAGTCGAAATCAGTTAAGGCACAAATTGATTATGCAATGTAATTTTAAGCCCCACCCGCGCTGCCTTCGGAAAATTGGTATTATCTATCGTTCCTCGCATTGCCCAGTCTTGACAGATATTATACGAACAATTAATGAAATTAGCGCCACCTACCACTAAGTGGCGCTTTGTCATATGATTCGATTTATATACGTATCGTCGTATGAATCGGAGCCTCTCGCCTATGTATCTTATTAGCATGGAGATGTTCCTCCTTTCATTCCCATTCCACTCTAATTTACATTTAAACACGTGAAAAACCGGGGACTCCTTATAACCCGGTTCTTCAGACTTCCTATGATCATTGTTTGGCTCCTCCAAGCAGAGAATTCAGCTGCTCCAGCAAATTTCCCCCGCCGGTGAGCGAAATCGTCCCGATTTTTTCGCAAATTTTTTCGAGGAACTCGAGCTCTTTTAACCGGAACAGCGTCTGATTCTCGTCCATCAGTTTGGCTGTGTTAAGCAGACTGCGGGTCGAAGCCGTTTCCTCGCGGCGGGTAATCAGGTTCGCCTGAGCCTTCTTCTCTGCGAGCAGCACCGTGTTGAGAATCTCTTTGATATCGCCAGGAAGAATAATGTCCTTGACGCCTGCGGAAAGGAACATAACCCCATAGTCCTCGCTCTTTTCATTCAGGCGAGATAATACGAATGCGGCAATTTCCTGCTTCATCCGCAGCAGGTCATCAAGCTTCAGTGTGCCGACATATTCACGCAGTATTAGCTGCAGCAAAATATAAACTTGATCCTCGAAGGACTTGATCTCCAGCGCCCGCAACGGATTGATGATTTTATACTGGCAGACGAAATTCAGGCGCAGCGTCACCTTGTCTTCCGTCATGATCTCCTGTCCGGTCATATCGAGCTGCTGCTGCCGCAAATCCACGGTTTTTAGCGACGCCAAAACAGGTCCCTTCCAGAAGTAATATTTCCCCGGCGCCAGCACCTTCTGCATCACGTTGTTGTAGAAGAGCATTCCCGTCTCGTGGCTGGCCACTTCGGAAGTATAGTAATATCCCGCTACTTTCGGCAAGATCGCCTTATCCACCTCTGGCCCCACCTCCGGCTGACGAATATCTACCCGGACAAAGTCATGCTTCTTAAGCACATTCCAGAATGCGTATTTGCCAGCTGTCAGCAGCGAGACGAACTTTCCATCCTCGTAATGAAGTACGTATTCATGATCTTGAACATCGATAACAGTTAGCTCCTCCAGCAGCCGCTCATCCCGAAGAAACAAGTTCAGCTCTTTCCCCTGTACGGTAAAAGGCTTTGAAACGCTCAGCAGCACGACCGCATCGTCAGATAAAGGGGTGAGTCGATAAATTCCCGGCTGCAGATGCATCACATAACTGCCTTTCTTGAACAACAATCCTCGTTCGTCGGTTTTGACGATAATTTTCTTTAGCATGTTGACCTCCTCACTAAACGGATGCATGTGTGATGTGTCCTTTTGTTGGGGATCCTCCTGAGTCAGAAGCGGAGCCGCGCTTAAGGGTCGGAAATCGATATCTGCCCCCGAAACTTCGAATGATGTCGATGCGGCCCAACTTCAGACCACAGTTGATCATTCCATTGTTACGTGGCGCAGAAACTCTTTCCGCTCCGGTATCCGCCGGCTGCAAAGCTCCTTCCTCAGCGCCCACCCGAAGGTGTGCAGAGGATTCCCGCCGAAAAGGTCCCTTTGATTGAAATCTCTCGATTACCAGTCGAGTGCTCTACCACTGAGCTAATCGCCGTGAATGCGATATGGGATTCGAACCCATGACACTTTAAGGAATGATGCCGAAGGTAGCGCTACAGGATACCTGTTCACAGGGTGAACAAGTACTGCAGGATCGTCTGGAAATCCCTGCCTAGGTAACGGCCCTCTCGACATCATCCAAATTTATAGTAGACGGCATTCCGCCGTGATACCCGATACTTATTGTGAGAGGATTATAGTTTCAGCAACATTCAAACGATAACCATCTCGTACAAGGCAAGTTAACGATTCAATCCTTGTAAGGATCAAACTCGTCCGCCCCCGCCATACATACGCCAATCGGTTTCAATACATGAAGAATTGCGATCGTCTCCGAATGGGCATCCAATACTTCCTGCAGCTTCCGATATACGAACGGACTTTCATCCGTTCCTGCGCCACGGAGCTCCACGCCGTAGTTGCGGACAGCCTCCATCATCTTCTCCGGGGAGATAAGCCCGCCGCTGCGTGTGCGCGTTTTCCAGTTCATTTTGCCCGCCGCCTGGGTCCGACTCATGATTCGTCCAGCTCCGTGCACCGTGCTGTAGCAGGCCGCCCGATTCTCGTCAGAATCTTTCCCCTGGACAATCACGGAGATGTCGCCCATACTGCCGCCGATAAACCCGATCTGCCCGGGAGCCGAAGGGGTGGCTCCTTTGCGGACAACCACCGTTTGTTTGCCTTCATGCTCCTCCATCCAGGCAAAATTATGATGGTTATGCACTTCGAACTCTGCCTCCGCCCCCAGAATCGAAAGCACTTGCCCGATCACATAATCGCGTCCCGCATAAGCGTAACGGCCGGCAAGCTTCATTGCTCGGTAATACATATCGCCAACCTCACTGCTCAAATCGAGCAATACAGGCGGTTGATCCATGCTCTCTCCAGGGGCATTATCAAGGAACCTTCTGCCAGCCGCCAGATTCAAGAACCCACTGGCCGTCTTATGGCCGAAGCCGCGACTGCCAAAATGATTCGCAATCCAAATCGCCCCGGTCGCTTCCTCCACAAACAAATCGACAAAATGATTGCCGCTCCCCACCGTACCTAACTGGTCACGGGCCAATGCCTTCAACTTGTCGTGCTCCTGTTTGCCCACAGTTGCATAAACCGCCCAATCCGGATCGTCGAACAAATCATGATCGACCTTCTCGCTGTTTGCGCGCCCGATCCCGCACGAAACCTTACGGGCAATTTCATCCATCCAGCGGGAAATATGCGGAAGGGCATCTTCCATGCGGAGATTCGTTCTTACCGCTTTATTCCCGCAGGCGATATCGTAGCCCACTCCTGATGGTGAAATTTGCCCGTTATAGGCGATAACCCCTCCGATCGGCTGACTGTATCCTTTGTGATGATCAGCCATGAGCAGAGCCTGTACGACCCGCCCGGTTTCCGCACACCTCTTAGCCTGGGCAAGCGCCCCCTCATCAGGATTGCCCCAAACCCGAACTCCATCTATTGATTGATAAGCCATGATAAACATCTCCTCTTTATTGTCTTTCCAAATTTCCTGCAATGCCGCGCTTGACGACTTTCTAGTATTAGAATCGTTGATTACAGGGCAAACGTACATGGCAAAAGTATTACGACGTTCGAGAAATTTTTCCATTCTGCTGCTAAACTTATGAAAGCTAACTTTCTTTGATTCTCATTATCAGAGATATCCTTTGGCACGAATATAAGTGGCAGCGTGACAGGTAACAAAAAATTGCGGTTCTGATAAGTTTAGTAGCCAAAAGCACCGTCGCCGTGCTCCATTCATGCTACCGCACTCATAGCTCATAAGTTCTGCTTTCCTGCCGCCCTGCCGATGATCGGAAGGATCTTCCTCCCTCCAGAATCTGTTAGATAACGCTAAGTAGAAGCAACTCGTAAACGATAAGGTCTTTTCGTCTCGCGGTCAGCGATACTCACCATTACCGATTCAGGCTTAACCCTTGCGATCAAACCCATTGCCTCAATTCGACCAACCATTTCAGCAACGTAAGCTGCCGTCTTATTTTTCGTACCCGCACCACCATCGATATCCACCATGAACCGAATATCAGCTCCTTGGTCGAGATAAGGCAGAATGATGCTTTCGAGACGATCGCGTTCGGCAAAACCGAACAGTGCGGCAATCTCCTGTGAAAAGGTCGTTTCCAGTGACAATTTTTCGTGAACAGAGCGAATTTCCCGCGGTAAAATAATTTGCCGGCTGCATAGCCAGGCCCCACGTCCGACGCGGTATGCCACTACATAAGTAACTGCTTTCGTATGCCCAGAATGGGTCTGGGAATCGGTCGTAACCACGAGATCATAAACCGCCCTTGGGTCGCTCTCGATGAAACGTGAAATCCTGTCCATGACGTCGCGAAACTCAAGGTTCTGTTCAGTCCTATTGCGGAATGTCGTTTCATGAATCAATGGGAATTGTCGTATTTTTGTCTTCATGGGGTTCACCTGTAACGCAAGGTTGGCTTCTTCCTTTCATTGTAAATTGGTATGCCCTGATGGACTCGGACCATCATATGGCCGGTTATGAGCCGGACTGCTTCGCCATTAAACTAAAGGCGCTGAAATGGGAATAAGGAGACTCGAACTCCCACGGTCTTTGAATCCGCAGCTCCTCAAGCACTACGTCTGCCATTCCGTCATATCTCATATGGTCGGGAAGACATGATTTGAACATGCGGCCCCCTGCTCCCAAGGCAGGTGCTCTGACCAAACTGAGCTACTTCCCGATATTGGTGCGCCCCGAGGGATTCGAACCCTCAGTGTCTTTCGACCACGAATTTTAAGCTCGCTACGTCTGCCATTTCCGTCAGAGGCGCAAAGAAGAAATATGGGCCCGGCAGGACTCGAACCTACACTCTCGCCGATTAAGAGTCGGGTGTTTTACCAGTTAAACTACAAGCCCACGCACCCGTCCATTTTATCGATGTCGGCTCTCAAACGGAGCCGATCGATCCGAACCGTCGTTCGTGCTTCAACGGACGGAAAAGCTAATTTTCGGAACCTTCGGCAGCGAACCGAACCATTCGACTTGCGAACGAATGTACTTCCTCAAGCGTCCCGATGGCAGGGGCATCCGGATTCGAACCGGAGATGCGGGAGTCAAAGTCCCGTGAATTTGACCGCTATTCTATACCCCGAGATGGCAGGGGGCGTGGGCATCGAACCCACCACAGTCTGTTTTGGAGGCAGACTCGCCGGCCAAGGAACATGGACCCCTACATTTAGGTGGAATCGAGAGGAATCGAACCTCCGACCTACTGCTTGCACAGCAGCTGCTCTTCCAACTGAGCTACGACCCCATGGCAGGGATAGCAGGACTCGAACCTGCATGTCACGCATTAACAGTGCGCTGCCTTACCGATTGGCTATATCCCTAAATATGATGCTGTCGAGTGGACTTGAACCACTGGCCTCCCGGTTATCAGCCGGACGCTCTAACCTTTCTGAGCTACGACAGCATATGGCGGCCCCAAGGGGATTTGAGCCCCTGACGACCTCTGCGCTGACAACGCTCGTTTATGGTCGGGATGACCGGATTTGAACCGATGGCCTCTAGTACCCGAAACTAGCGTTCTACCAAGCTGAACTACATCCCGTTGGTGGGAGGAGACGGGTTTGAACCGCCGAACCCCGAAGGGAGCTGATTTACAGTCAGCTGCGTTTGACCTCTTCGCTATCCTCCCAAGTTTGGTGCCGGCGAAAGGGTTCGAACCTTCAACCTACTGATTAAAAGTCAGTTGCTCTACCGATTGAGCTACGCCAGCATGTGGTCACGGTAAATCCTTGCTAGGAGCGGGTTAGACTCCCACCGATTTTTTACAGCTCGTGTTTCGTTCAACCACCATCAACCCATCTAATGGTCAACTCACACTTTGCGAACCGATCGATATGTACTTTTGGTGCGGCCAGTGGGACTTGAACCCACAAGTGAGCTTTCGCTGCACGAGCGTCTGAGGCCCGCATGTCTGCCATTCCATCACAGCCGCATGGCTGCCCCTCCAGGGCTCGAACCTGGGATCGCGGCTTCAAAGACCGCTGCCTTACCAACTTGGCTAAGAGGCAATATTTTAAGGGAGACCAACCGGAATCGAACCGGCGATAACGGGGCCACAACCCGTCGCGTTGGCCATTTCGCCATGATCTCCATGGTGGTCCGGGCTGGAATCGAACCAGCGGCGCATGGCTTTTCAGGCCATCGCTCTACCAACTGAGCTACCGAACCATTGGAGCGGAATACGGGAATCGAACCCATTCTTAATGCTTGGAAGGCACCCGTTCTACCGTTAAACTAATTCCACGTGTTGGTGACGCATGGGGGATTCGAACCCACCGAATGCACGAGTGAAAGTCGTGTGGCTTACCCGCTTGCCTAATGCGCCAAATCTTTGAAGGACCGAGCAGGAATCGAACCTGCGATTGACGATTTTGCAGATCGCCGCGTTAGCCAACTTCGCCATCGGTCCATATGGAGGAGAGAAAGGGATTCGAACCCTTGGAGTCCGCTAACCTCTTTCGTTTTCAAGACGAATACAATAAACCGGACTCTGCCACCTCTTCACGAGAGGAACATATGTTCTTTTTTGTGTATAGAAAAAGCTACTCGCCCCGCCGTGGTACCATTTGAGTCGTTTATCGGAGAACCTCGCCCGAAAGAAGACAAACACAAATGGACCACTTGCTTGAGTGCAAGTAGCCTTATACGTACAAAATCTATGGATCAACGGATTCAGATTCAGAACGGTCCGCGATTCAAGATCACGTTAGCACCGTTCCTCCTCTTTTAAGGATCGAACGGCCCAAACGTGGCACGTAAAAGCTACGATTGATCGGATGGATATAGGCTTTAAGGAAGCTCAAAAATTGCCCATTAATGCCATGTTCGCGCCAAAAATCGGCATACTCATGATTGATCGTAATCTCTTGATAGCCAAATGGCTGCTGCTGATAAGACTGCTTACATGGATTCATAAATAACGGCTTTCTCATGGCCTATCCCTTCCTTTCTTCGTGGATTTCGCGCCAAATACTTTCATGCGTTATTACTTTAATGTTTTACCGCTTTACTGATGTGATAATACCATGGGTTATTTTTACTGTCAACCCTTTTTTTTATTTTATTTCATCATTTATCCAAATTCCCGTGAAAGAAAAAAGACCGCTAATATTCCAGCGGTCTTTTCATATCCGGACAAAAACGTCAAAAATGACGCTATTTTGCCTACAGTTCCTCCCTTTCGTTAGGGGGATAGGGATATCGAAAAAAGGCCGCGTGGCGAGGTATGAGGCTTTTGGGAATTAAGAAATAAATGGTCGCCTTCCGATAGGCTCCACTGCTGAATGCACTCATATCCAAATGGATATATGGCCGTTTTCATCCTCGCTCACGCTCCTTTCCATGCACCTAAATTTTCCTCATCATAAATCAATTACAACTTTAATGTCAAGTGGATTTTCATCATAGATAAGCATGCCGGGATGTTTTACCTCAACCAAATTATCCAGTCATTTTCTAAAATTTACTTCGCAGAACCTGTATTCTGCGAAGTAAATTTGTTGTTTAAACTAAGATCATTTGTTTTGAACACCTCCTAAGACCCTCCTCCTTAATTCTGTAATTTCATGCGTATTACAGATCGACGGAATTCAGTAAAGTCTTTGAGTATGTGATCAAGTCTTCTTTTATAGAAAGATGCAACAGTAGAATTTTCAGCAAAGTGAATCTCATCAATAAGATCGTCTAAATCTTCCTTCAGTACAATGAAATCAAGATTATCTTCATCTCTACTCAACTTAGATTTAAGATCAGCAGCTAATGCCTCGCCTAATTCTTTTAAACGCGGTACTTCAAGGTGCAGGTGCACCTTCATTTTTATAAGTGGAGGGGTATAATCCTTTCTAAAATCTATGCCTGGGACTTCGTCCCATAATGCATTCCAACCTTTAAGTAGTCCTGCTGAATAAAAAAGTAGTTTTAAGTAACCGCATAACCAGGACGTACAACTTATGTTTCTACTTTGACACCCCACTCCGTTTTTTAAATGAGAACAAAAGTTGCAGCAAGAACCACCGTTTTTTATACACACTTTGCAAATACTATAACTTCCCACTCCGTCTAGAAATTGAATTCCATAGTCAATAAGATCTTTTCTTGTTATACAATAGATATCGTTTTCATCAAGCATATAATCGTCAAACAAACCCTTCCCTTGTCAAAATCTGAATACTATTATATATTCAGTTATTTGAATATTTGATATGCTATGTTGATTTACTATAACTGAAAAAAGCTAAAAAAAGCAATGTTTTAGAGCTCCGTGTTAATAAGCTAGTTTGTTAAAATCGAAAAAACCACCCGAATAGGTTCCCTGAGGTGGGTTAAAAAGAGTCAAACACCGCCCAAAACAGACGGTGTCTTGTTCATCTTATTGTATCTTCTTTAAGTATTTTAGATCCCCTGTTTTAACGTACATAAGAAAATGATATTGATTAAGTGCTCTTTTCTTTGAAAGTTTCATACTCATTCCACCTCCTTAGAATATAGCATTCCCTCAATCTATCATTTCATACTAGAGTTCTTACTAGAGTTAGCCTTTGTGTCCCCTACCCTATGATTCAGCACAAACATTCACTTCCCGTACCGAAAGCAAACTTCACACTCTACCCTGGTGCATAGTGGCTTCCTTATAGCTAATCCTTTTGCCCTCCTAGCACCGACAAAAAATGCAAAGCCCCAAACTTAGCTCGAGATCTTGACTTTCGTTCCACTGAAAAGCCGATCTCAGGATCGGTTTTTTAAGATACCAATTTCTTCAAAATACCGGCTCGTCGAAACATGCGTGATGGTCGCTAATTTAAATTCATCAAAATGATTCTTGACGTAATCAAAGTAAAAGTATATTTTCAGACCGTGAGGGAATAAATGGATAATAGTTGATTTAAAATACGAGATTGAGGGTGAATCCCTTGCAGAGTAGAAAACCATCTCTTATAACTGATGTGCTTAAACTGGATTTGGCGTTTCATAATTTAACTAGAGAAGAGCTCAACGAGGCATTTTTCTATATTCATAAAGAATTACTCGACCGTAGTTCTACAGAAATCGTTTCACTCGACAAAGGTGTTGTTGCGTCCGTACAGTATAGCCATAAGGCATATACAACTCCGTATAGAGAACGTAATATAGACCTTCTCCGGGTACTTGGAGATTTACATAGCGAACTTGCACCTGATATGAATACTAAACAGTTCTATGAGCATTGAAAGTCTCAAAAGAAACTTTCTTATGATGCCCACAATCGCTGATGTAGCATTCTTTGGAGTTATTACGATAACAATTAATATTATCTCAAAGTATGATTTTCACGTCATGAGGAACTAAATGGATAATGGTAGATTGATAATCTAGTACTGTGAGTGAGGGGTTTTATGTCGAACCAGCCGGACATTTATGATCTAGTTACAACTTCCGGGATTCTTGACTATGACAAATTGCTATCAATTAAGTATGGCGAACGGATTGTACGCGGCATTCTTTCGCATCTTCCAAGTGATGCTTATTTTTTTGAAGCAAGTTTAGTATGCTATGAATCAATTTGGTTAATTTCGATAATCGCATGCGATATATCTTCATTTCCTGACGACAAATGCTGCTATGAATTTATTTATAAAATAGGCGAAGATGTGATACTGACAGATAAAATAATGTTCAGTACTGTTGATCACTTTTATGAGTTGTATAATAAAAACCGACCGAATAACAGTAACTTTAATAAGCGAATTATGTGGAAGAGTGTAGATGGTAGAGACTATGCGTCCTCAAATGGATCATACGTGTTTAGATTGAAATTAATTCAGCAAGTAACTAAAGTGCTGGATAATAAGTCTAAATTTACTGAAGACGCCTATCAGCTTGAAATAAGAAAAAAAGGTCAAGCAAACTTCAATGATCTAGGTTACAGATTTTTTTTAGATTCACCGCATTTTGATGGATTTGCAGAGCCAATTAGTGTGAATCAAATTTATTGGAGATCAATACCGGATATACTTACAAAGAGTAATGAAATACTCACCATATTAGGTTATGTCAGTGAATCAGAATCCGCTTGAAAACTTAAATTCGTCAAATTATTATAATAGAAAAAAATAAGAAGGAACAGGTTCTTCACGCTTTTCGGACGACGACGGGCTTTCCGTCATTTTCAAAAAAGCCCTCACGAATGTCGGTGTTTCTGGCCCCGAAAATCGTCGGGAGCCGGCTGTACACGCAATTGGCAAACGATAAATAAGCTGGCCGATCTGAGCAGAACGGCAAATCCATAACGTAACCGGCAAACGGACGGTGCTGCGGATATGCCGTTCTTTTTTTTGTTTCGGGTCTCAGACGGAATGGTTTACCCGGAGGCAGCCATGAAGCCGTTTTTCATTAATTGCTGGAGAGCGGTAATCGAGCCGTACATGCTGGAATGGAAGATTGGGACGAAGCAGCCGCATCCGCCCCGACGATAAGACGGCGATCCTGTTGGGCTTTTAAGCTAGATCCGTTTCTTATTGGGGCGGCAAACATAAAGCGGTCGAGCAAAAATGACGCATCCTGCTCGACCGCTTTACGTTTGAATTTGATTTGTAAGGCGCGGTGTTGAAATTTCGATTACCGCGCTGAGCAGGCTTGAACTCGATTATTTTTTCTGCGCCTTTTCAATCAACTTATTTATTTCCTCATCCCCTTCACGCAGCGCGGTATTAATATCTTTCCCATCGAGGATGATATCGAGGAATTTATTGTTAACGACGGTGTCTGCATCCAAAATTAGAGACATGATTTGCGGATTGCCGCTCACCGAAGGCGGTTGGGCGGATTGGTGATAGTAGTACGCCCCTACGTTTTTGCCTTTGAAAAATGGCGAGTCGGAGCCAAACGCTTTTTTGATCTGCTCATTCGTCGTTGGGGTGCGAACGCCGCGCTTCGATTCATTCAATAAAAACTCATCCGATAACAGATAAGATAGCACCTCAAAGGCCGCTTCCTTCTGCTTGCTTGTCGACATGATGCTGTACATCCAAGGGGACGCTTGGTCCGCCGTCTTCGGTTTATCCGCATAAGTCGGCATGGAAACAACATCCCAGTTCATGCCTTCGGGAATTAATTTTACGTGGTTGAGGTCATTGTTCAATACAGCCATCGCGATGTTCTGATCTTTGGCAAACGCTTGAAGTTCCGGGTTCGTAGCTCTTGATTTCGGCCTCATATTGCCGGGAATTTCATAAATACGCAGCAGGCTTTGGAATAATTTCTTCCATTCTTCCGTGTTCAAGCTTGCCTTCCCGGTCTTCGGATCAATCGGCTTCAAGCCCTGCGGATTCTCCCTCAAAAGATAAGCGTGGAATGATGCCAGTCCCCGGTAACTTGTCCCGTCAAAGTTCCGGGTCATTTTTTTGGCTAAATCAAGCACTTCCTCCCATGTCATTCCGTCTTTCGGATAAGGTACGCCGAATTTGTTAAAAATGTCCTTATTATAAAACATAACAGAAGTGCTGGATACGAACGGCAATCCATATATGCCTTTGCCGCCGGTAAACTGATCCAAAGCTTTCAGCGATGCCGATTCCAGGCGGCTCGTATCGAATTTGTATTTTTTGATAAGATCCGTCATATCGTATTCGAGGCCCAAGCTTTGAATCTTGTTAGGAAAACGATTATATACATACCAATAAATATCCGGCGGTGTCCCGGCCGTAAGAAGATCGGTAATATCTTTTCCGGTACCACGCTCAATGTAAGTAACCGTAAGCCAAGGGAATTTCTTTCGAAGCGGATCGCCGATTTCTTTTTCAAAATCTTCCGGAGTTTTACCCAGCTCCGACGCGAAAACAATTTCGGTCGGCTCTCGCTTTACAAGTTCTGCGGGCTTGTTGTTGTTTTCGCCAGATTTTCCTGTTCCTTGAGTTCCGCCGCTTGAACATGCAGTAACCAGCATACTTAGGGCCAATATTGTAGCCAAACAGTTTGATACTTTCATTGCGTTCCCACCTTTTTTTATATATGAAAGCGCTTACTACATGAATTGTATCATATCGGAATCTGAAATAATGTTGTGCTATTATCGAAAAATGTTTATGTATTACTATAAATTAGGCACGGTAGGAATGTATGAATAATTAGGGAAATGATGGGGGCACTATAACGCTACTCGGAAATGTACTCAATTTCTCCTATCCTAGTAGTATGGCATCAAATACGAATGACTTAGCCGGATTTTATTTCATCAAACTGCTGTTTTACGTAATTAAAATAATAGACCGGGAGCACGGCACCGTCCAGCCCCCTCTTCTAATTTAGTGTCATTTCTTTTATTACACTCTTAAAATTGATCAAGGTTTTCAGCATGAATTAATTGTAGTCACCAACGCTTAGCTCTGCTTTTATTTTTTTTCTCACTGATTCTAAATTGTTCTCAATGGCCTGTTCTAAACTTTGCCTATCGAGAAATGGCTCCTGATGCGCGCGTAGATATTCGACTCTAGTTGAAAAATTGTTTAAATCAGCAATTATAGCTGAAGTAAGCACTATAACCTCATCCGAAAAGTACAACCTCTTGGATAAAAAATAGTTCTTAGCCTCACTTAGTTTAAGGTTCGCTACTTGAACCTCGACCATTCTAATGTAATTTCCAATCTCTCTATGAAGTTCCTGCCTCTCTCTAGTTTTATCTACGCCTTCAGTCTTAGTCCATTTATTCTTAAACTCCTCAATTTTATTTGATAATAGATTAAAGCTTTTAAGCCATTTTTCTAAGTCTTCTAATCCATACTCTCTATAATCGGGTCTATTTTGAAACCCCATTAAAGAACGGATATAACCATCGGCCAACAAGACCTTATCATATAAATCCATATATGATTCATGCCTTTTAGCTGTATACAAATTAAAATCAGCGATCTTTCTTTGATAATCAAATTTGTTAGCTTCCACAATCAACTGTAATTCCTTCTTATGAGTTTCAAGTCTTTCTTTAAATTTGTTATCTATAAAAGAATTGACTGCGAGCTTAAAGAATCCTCCGACAATAACAAGCGTAGTGGGTACTGAAACAAAAAATGTTCCCCAATCGATATTCATGAAGTTTTACCATCCTTTACAACGCAAACTTGTTGTTTCTGTACCACTTTTAAATACTCGCTGCAAATAATATAAGATGTTGGCAGCTCGATAATAAATTCCTTTAGTTCACCTGTGATCGAAATGATTTCATTGGTGTTTATCATGGTCGAGAAGATGATGTGCTGCTCCTGTTTGCCAAACAATTTCTTGTTTGTGGTAATGAGATAAAGCTGATATGTTGCATCTTTATCATAGTAAAGATCAGGGAACAGCTCCTCTTGTATACCTTCCTTTACCTTCCTATAGGCGAAAAATTCATTAATACAGCCATAATCGTATAAAAGAAAAGGTACCTCATGATTAATCAAATCTCGATCCGAAAGATCAAAGTGAATCCACTCACAGTAGAAGTCAACGAAACTGGATGATGTCTTATACAAGTGATGCAGTGTTTTTTCCCTAAGCTTCTGGGCTTCATTAGCCTCTTTCCTGCCATGGACATGACTGTCGAACCGCCATTTAGCTGTTTTATCTTTTAATGCAATTTCGTTTAACTTATTGTAGTTCTCAATATGAAGAAAAGCATAACGGTCGGCTATTTTGAAAAACGGCATATGGAAATACCCCCTATCGACAATAAAATACTTATTCGGTGGGTAGAAAATATTTCCTGCATCTTTAGCACTATATTATCAATCCAAACGTTGTATCCAATAGTCCGCCCTCTTTTCTTTGTACACGAAGAACCCGCCTCATTGATATGGAGCGGGTTTATTTTTGTTGAGCTGCTTTAAGAGCCAGGCAAGAGTATTCAAATAAAAGACAAAGCACCCTCCGAAGAGACGCTGCAGGCGATACCGTCGCCTATGCTACCGCCGCGAACGCCTTTTAGTCACGTTTCACCCGATAGATCGATTTGTTTTCAATAACTCGAATTGGAGCCGTCCATGATTCGTTATCTGGCATTGTATCAAGTGCATCTTCTACTGCCTGCAGTTTTGCATCCAATTGATCGATGTAGTGTAAGGCCACGGCTTCCGGGACTTGCGGTTGAACCGGACTTCCCCATTCTCCTAAATTGTGATGGGACAGAACCAAATGCTGAAGAACCACGAGCTTCTCACTGGTCGTATCCATACCCATTGCTACAGTTGCTTCAGTGATCCAGTTAGCCGCCATGGAAATGTGGCCCAGTAGTTTCCCCCTTAAGCTGTAGTCTGTCACGACCCCAAGCTCAGAAATCATTTCTTCAGGCTTGGCAATATCATGCAATATAATACCGGCTTTGATTAAATCTTGGTTAAGGAACGGACGCTGCTTTGCTACGAATTCACCGAGTTCGAGCATGCGGCAGATGTGATATGCTAAGCCGGCATAATAAGCATGATGCATCCCTTTCGCCGCAGGATAATGCATGAGTTTTTCTTCAACTTTTGCTATACAGAACTGAACAATACTCTGAATATCACCATCTTGGATACTGGATGCCGTCTTCTTTATTATGTGAACCAAATCGATCGGCTGTATCGGTGCGGATCTTACGAAATCCGTTAATGAATACCCGTCTTCTTCAGTCGCTTTGCGAATCCTCATTATTTTCAGCTGCGGCTTCTCCCGGTACATTTGAACAAGACCGTTTACCTTAACTAGCATCATCGGGAAATATGTCTCTTTGTCGGCTGAAGAAACTTCCCACATCTTGGCCGGAATTTCTCCACTTGTATCGGCAATTACGAAATCAAAATATTCTTTTGGTGGACTGGCGTTTGTTTGTTTTAAATCAGCTTTCTTTAGTAAGTAAAAGCCGGTAATTTCGTCACCTTCAGTGAAAGTCCGAATCAACGTCATATATGTTCCTCATTCCCTATCAAAAATGACTACTAGTATTTCAACAATTACTGACTAAATACCTTTTATTCCAGATCTAATAAATATATTCATTGTAGTCAATATTGAACCATCACTTTTCATATTGGATACTTTGGGATCCACTATCATAATAACCCGGGGCCGCCGTGTCGTCCGGCAACCTTTACGTTACTAAACACTGGTTTTTACGCTATCATGCCCGGCTGGCCGATAGTGCAGCTCCATACAAACGTACTCCGTTAACTAAGCTGCTACTTTCGATGTACGGAAAGCCAACCGCAATTATGCGCATATGTTGGTGTCGCAAAACGATTAAGCGCATATGTTTGTGTCGTCACACCGCGACACAAACATATGCGCTTTGAATCTTGTTCCTCTCACTTTTGAAGACTGAGGACTGGATGGTTTTGTTTTAAAAGATCCCTTGCTTCTTGTTCATTTATTTCTCCACCTAAAACTCGCTGGCAAAGATTATGTAAATAGCAGGAATCGATAGCAGATATTTTGTTTTCTTTCAATCGGCTTCGATAGTCTTCTCTTTTATAAAAGTCATGTCGCTTAGACGGTTCCAATAGATTAGAGTGATTAATAAATAAGAAGGCAGACAAATCATAAACTTTAAACTCACTCATATACCGCGCTTTATGAGAGAGTATATCCATGACCATATCGTTATTCGCTCCACGCTTCGTGGCCTTTGCCTCGCCTATGGCAAAGAATGCATCGGCCGCATCTTCTATTCGAAAATCTTCTCTCTTTGCATTTCCTGTTGTTGGAAGGCTATCCACGTCAATAACTTTAAATCCCAAAAATACCAAAGATTGTTGAACCGCTTTTGAAAATTCATCGCCTTCGCCAATTAGTAGCCTGTCGAGCCACTCATAATTTTCGTGTGTGATTTCAATGTTCCTTTCAAATTCAATAATTTTCCTCTTTGCATCTTCTACAAATGCATCCAATTCTTGTTCAATTTTCGTCACCGGCAAAGGCTTATAATTTTCGACCCAGCTTTGCGGTGATTTAGAAAACAGACTTGGTGATATACTGGCGACATGATCTCTTATTATTTGAATACTTACATCAGCTGTTTTATCACCGAAACTTGGCAGTATCGCGATGCCGCTGACTTGTTTACCATCATGATCGATTTTTCGTACTTCAAGACATAATGCTTCTCGCTTATTTCCACCATTTACGACAACCCAATCATGCAAAAAATCATAAATTGGTTCATTATTATTGCTGAATTGAATATCTTTGCTAACAGAGATAACTTTATGTTGAGCGTAAGATTTGTAATGGTCATAGATTATACCAATAGGGTTGTTAGTATTTATTAAAAGGTCTTGTCCTTTAAACAATGGAAACGAAATAGTCGCATGCTTCCTATTCACAGAAGAAACAGAGCTTGGATGATAAACCCGGTCAATATCAATAACACCAAGATTAAGAATACCTATTTCATCGAATTCAAGAGGATGGGTCTTTTCATCAATGAAAACTATTGTATATCCACTTCTATCCCACACTGATTGCAATAAGGCTTGGAAGCAGGGAGAAGCTTCAATTGAAGTATCTGCCCGTACTCTGTTTTTTGAGGTTCGAAAAGAATTATCTCTCAAATGGATTAAGCAGATGTCCACATCATGAATAGAGCAAGGAATGGAATATTGACCCGCCGAATCAACTAAAACACCACTTGACGCACGTAACACCTGATAACCGGCATTTTGTATTCGATTAACTTGCTCTGAAGTAAAATCAACTGCTAAAATGCGTGGCTTTTCGTATTCGATTAAGGAAACACGTTTCAATATTGTCACCTCTTCAAAACTTTTGTATATATCCCGCGGGAGCGCTTCAGCATCAAGCGGGCAGGCCGCTCGAAGAGAAACTTCAATTATGAGTAAAAGTATCGTAAAAAAGGCAGCCGATTGATCTGGCCGGCTGTCCTGATTTACGATAAAGTACTTTTAATGACTTTGTTTTTCCTCCGACCCGATGTTTTGTTCGTAATTCATGCTCAATCGAGTGGCATACGCTATTCTTTGCGTTTTCTTTTTCTTCTTTTCGTTTCACTTTTTCCTTCTCTCGTGATCTTCTGTGAGTTGCCCGCTTTCTCTAAGGTTTCCGCCATAGTTAATAACCTCCCATTGGGCTAATCCACATATTCCTTCAGCCACTCATGAATTTCTCCCATGAGTTCTTTATATCCAGTCAATTGGTCGTGATCGATTTCCGGGAAGAGCTGGATAAAAACAATAGGCAATTCCTCTTTTTTGATCGGCGCTTCGCTATCCCGTGAATAAACGCATAGCACGCTGCTGACTACCGGGCGTCGGCGGCTTGCGGCGGTGTATTCGCCGCGGTAAAAAATTTGAGCGTATCGTAACATCTGTGAAGAAACATTGCTTGTAAAATTTTCATTATGTAGCGATTTATATCGGCGGTGTTTGGCATCCATTGCGAGTGTAGACAGAAACACCGGTCGTTGTTCTTTTTTGTACATATCAATGCGGATATCCGGTTGAATCAGCCTGGAGGAAAAAAACATATCGCCTGAGGCAACAGCATCTTCTTTGATATAGACATGCTTGTCATACCATACATGCAAGATGGTTTCATCATCTTCAAGTTCTATGCAATGACCCGATGCCATATCGCGCAGACTCTCCACATCGCAGCAAGGTCGAACCGAAAAACCGCATTTGCGCAGGATATCTATGACTTGGAAATAGACAAACTGCTCGTAAATTTTCCAAGTCGGCTTTAAAATAGGAACCACATGATTGCTCTTGCTGTTTCCGATCAGTAAAGTGCTGCTTTTTTCATAGAGCTCGGTTAGCTTCCGGTAATTTTGATCCTTCAACTGTGGCTTGCTCCGGGCTCTTGTGACGATAGACAGTTCAGTGGAAGAAAGTAGATATCCAAAACGACCAATAAGGTTTTTTACGAGCTGATTCCAGCGGGTCAAGATGTTGAGCTGTCGTTCCGCTTTTTTGATGTCGTCCTCAATTCGATGCATGATCGATTTCATAGAGTCCCTTGATTCTTGGGAAAGTTCTCGATCATTCCACCAATTCCGCTTTCTTTCCTCGTTGGAACGCTTCTCCTCTTCCTTGGAGCGGATGAGCAGCTGAAGCTGCTTACAGTCCTCATCTATATCTTTTTCAATATAAGCAAGATCTTGCTTCCAAAATAACAGGACGTGTTTAATCCACTGGTTAGCCGGAATGTCACAGGTGAGGTTTTTTTTCTTGTTTAAGCTGAATGACTCACCCCGCACTGCTTTCCAGCGCAGGCTCTTATGATCAACTTTTTTTTCTGAAGGACCTTCCTGATAGTCTGTTTTGACCTGGGTAATCAAATTTCGCTGGAGTGCGTAAAGAGCCGCATCGATATTGTGCTTTTCGTTCATCAGCCGAAGCACATAGTCGTAATACGATTTGGAGTTCAAAAATTCATGTTCATTGCCGGTAGACTTGGATGTATAGATCAGATCATAGCAAATCCCTTCAACTTCCTGCTCCAAAAGCAGATGCATATACTGAACCTGACTTGTAGATAAGTGGATGGGAGATACAAAGATCGCAGAACTGTAAATCGCATCACCAAAATGAACATCAAAAAAATAAACCCCAAGCCGCCAAGGGAAAATCTGATTTCGCTCATGGTTAAAGATGTACTCCATGGTCCCTTGGCTTGTGATGTGAATGTTAATTTCGATTTGCTTTCCTTCTTCATCATAGGTACCGCTTTGGATGACAAGTCTAGCCTTGTCATCTTTTTCAAAGCCATCTTTAGCAAACAACCGGGCACCGATTTGGACTCCCTCTTTTATACTCACCAAATGGTCAATCGACTTTGGCGAAACCGCGCCGCGGCTCCAAAACTCAGCTACCTTTTGAGTGCTGGATGGTGTAGCACCCGTGAAAAATTCTACCTCAAATGGGAGTGAATCAGCATTATAACGCATACCCGTTCCTCGTAATCTCCTTGGCTTTTTGCTTTAAGAAATTGATAGATGATTTAAATTCTTCTTCACCATCCCCTTCTTCCATCAGCAAACGGGCGATAAGTCCAGGCTGATATTTGTTACTGTCCAGCTCGTACGTGCCGACCAGCTCCTGGATTTGTTCCCGATGACCACGGATTTTTGTGAGAATGCGCTGCTTGATTTGGTAATCGAGACCCGTTTGTCTTGTAACAAAAGGATTCCCTTCACTCACTTCCGGAATATTCGAAAGATACATACCGATGCCTTTGGCGATTCGGAAACTTACGCCGGCCTGACTATCGTATTCTCTCATCAGCTCATGGAGCCGATCTAGGAGTGATATTTCATGCTCCTCAAGGGAAGCAGGTTTGGACAGCCAGTCTTCGCGGTAGATTTTGCGGTTTACTTTTGTTTGCCTATCGAAATCTTTCGTCTCCGTTTCTTTCTCCAGCGATGCGCCAAAACCGAGCTTTTCAAGAAAAATAACGTTCATCCGGTCAAGCATACGGTTGGAAAAATCTTTTGTCGTCTCATCAAAATTAGCCGTTCCCACAAACAGGACATTATCTTGAATCGGAATCACACGGCTTTGATTTTTATTGTGACAAATCGCATCTTTACTAAAAAGCTGCAGTTCTCTCTGATCTTTCGGCATCTCGAGCAAGGATACAAATGGAGAAAAATAATGCTCCACCTGACCCAAGTTCATCTCGTCAAAAAGCACCATGTGCAGTTCGTTTTTATTTCGGCTTGCCCGCTCTAAAAAAGAAACCAAGCCTGTTTCGCTTTCCATATATAGTCCCATCTGATGATTGTGGTACCCAAGGATGTCCGATGGCTCTGTGTAGGCAGGCGAAATCGGCACAATTAGCAGATTTTCGTCTTTTTTCAGCCCGAGTGCTTTGGCATAGAGCAGCGCGAGCTGCGTTTTGCCGGTGCCGCTCATGCCTCCAAGCACTGCCATATTGCCTGTTTTGAGTGCCGTATGGAAGTTAACGAGTGCTTCCTCTTCCTGATAAATCAATTCTTCGTCTTCAGCAAAGAACTTTAACCGAGAAATGAAATCAGATTCGCTGAGCGTCTCAGGCATTTTTGCCTTTTCTTCTTTTTTGGGTGCTGCCGCAAGCGCCTCATTCTGCACAATTGATTTTCCTTGATGATGGAATTTATCGCGCAGAAGGCCTGCATATTGATCAGGCAAGAAACCTAACTCCCGGTAAGCACATTTCATGTGATCCCAAAAATCTTGAAGCTCACTAAGAGGCAGCTTTTTTATTAGATGCGGTTTTCTCGCGTAATACAAGTTGATGTTATTTCCGGTCTCCAAAATATCCTGCTCTGGAATAAAATAGAGTTGACCATCACATAAGATAAACTCAGGAACTTCCATATAGCTTGGATACTCCGGCAGTTGGACCGGCGATTTATCAACCAAGGATCTCTCGAACCGCGCAGCGGGTACACCTTTTTTTACCTGAGGGACCGCCACATAGTAATTGTTCTCCGCGGCATCTTCTGAAACCAAAACAATATCAAAATTGTAATGATAGCGGTGACCCGTGTTGTCATTTCTCACCGACAGCTTGGGTTTGAATAAAATCAGCTTTCCTTCTAGATGCTCACGCAGGTACTGCACTTTATCGGTTTGATCATAGTATTTAATACTCTGCAGGTACCGGTAATTTCGGTCGTCAAAGGATACATAACAATCTTTTTGCTGCTTTTCAAGTGTATTTTTCAAAAGCTTGGGTTCGTCACTTACTGCCTGCAAATAAAATACAACGACATCATTTCGATTGCTTTTGGTTACTGACTTTCGCTCAACCCCAAGCGCCGGGAGATGGTCAGGATCAGACTCATCAGCTAGGCGCCCCAAAATGTAACAACTATTGATCTCTCGTTTTGTTTTTTCGTCTATCATTTTTTCGTTTATCAAGGTCATCAGTTATAATCCTCCGTATCATCGCTTTGAATTACTTGCATGTAGCGCCTCAGCAATTCAAGGTAGTCGTTATATTCCTCATAGAAAAAGTCGTTTTCGTCCAGAAACTGTTTCAGCAATACCCATTCCCTTGTACTTCGAAACGATTGCCGATCAATGAACCAAATTTTTGACTTCAAGTTATGTATGTTTCCGTTTAGCTTTTCTTTTAATAGGAAATTTTTAGAGAAGATACACTTATTGAAAACCTGTTTGATTCTCGGGTCCGGTTTATCTGTAATAATCATCGCTTCACTGGATTCGGGTACTAGTTCCTCAAAAAGCTCCTTAAATTGTTCCGCATATTCTCTAGCTTTTCGTTGTTCTCCCAGCTCTTTCTGAAGTGCATCCTCACGTTGTACATCCTCTTCCCTCGCATCCTTTAACCTCTTAATTTCCCATGTCAATATCTCTATTTGTTCTGTTAATTTCGTATTTTCGTCAGTTTGTTCTTCAAGCTCTTTGGTTAGTCTGGTCGCTAGCTGCATCGTGGCAGCGCTTTCGTCGTAAACCCTTGCATATTCACTTTGGTATGCTTTCTCGCGTTCCTTTACGTAAAGGCTGTAGGCCACTGGTCGTAAAGGTTCGTAGTCGTCTTTTACTGCGATAATTCCCAAGAAACGGTCAAGTGAAGTCAGACCAGAGATAAACATCAAGCGCTCGCGATCAGTATGTTTTCCTGCAAGGGTGCTCTTGATCTGTTCCCACCGCGCCGTCACCCCGATCTGCTCAATGAATTGAAGGTATTCATTAGATTCGGGGAAATCTACGTCCTTCTTGAGATCTTGGATGATGCGGTCGACGAAATCGCTGTCATTAATTTTTGAAATGCTGTGAAACAATTCCTGTTTTTCGATGACGTTTTGACGAATTGTTTCTACGTGGCTGGCGTATTTGTCAGGGAACCACTCACGAATAAAAGCCAATTTTTGATAGGGACGAATGGCAACGGATATATCAAGTTCATCCACTATACTTTCAAAACTTAAGTTTTTCCATTGAGGTTGAATCAAATCATCCATCTCGTCGACAATTTTAGAAAAAAACGTTTCTGTGAGTATTTTTCCGCTCCCGTTTTTCTTTGCCCCAATGCCATTTTTTAGCGCCTGTGTGACGATGAGCCTCAGTTGTTCTTCGGGTCTGCTGGATAGCTTGTCGCTTCGAAATCCAGGCACAGACAAATTAAACAGGTTGCATATCTGCAGCAAATCATGCTTAGATAATAGCTGCGGCAACCACTCGCTCTCATGCATATACACGCCTCCAGTCTACCCATAATTCTACCATTTTCGTATATATCGGACAACGAAATTACTGGAAATATAAGCTATATTAGTAACATGCGCATATGTTAGTGTCGCAAAACGGTTAAGCACATATCAATGCGATTGAAAATGGAGTTTGGATAGGGGCTGCAGTTGCCGGGTGCCAGTCTTCGCCATAAAAATGCACCCCTAGAATCCATCGGATAACCTAAGGTTTTTTCCAATGTTCTAAAGGGTGCAATTCAATGGCCCGCGGGGATTTCTTGTTCCCACCAGTATCTTACATCGTCGAGAACCAAACTCCGCCGCTGCCATCATACTTCCGGCCGTAAGAGATAACCGGGTTCTGGTCATCCTTTTTGACTAAGAATGCTGCCCATCCAGTGTGCGATGCGCCTTCATAAAGCTTTGTTCTAACTGTTGGACTAGGTTCTACAACAATCGCCCGTTCATAATCCTTTCCCTCCGAGGATATCATAGAGAAGTCAACCGGGCTCACGTCAATTTGTTTGTCTTTATTCTTGCTGCTTGATACTTTAATGCTGACTTTTGCCAATACGTATTCATAACCATCCTTCGGAGAATTGTTAAGCTTATTGGCCGAGGAAATCATTTTCCAGGCTTCTTCTCCTCGAATTACTTGATCAACTGATAGCGTTCCGGAATAATCATTCAAAAGATCATTAACAGTGAAGTCAACTTTCTGTCCGATTGGTGCGGGGTTGCTTCGCGATTTTCCAGGTGTGCCTGCCGGTTTCGAATCGGCTTGCCCGCCAATAAGTACCGTATTTGTTGCGCTGTCGTAACCGACTGCTGTGCCGAGAGCTTCAGCAACTGCTCGTGCCGGTAGATATGTATTTCCATTATATGAAATAGGATAGAGTGCGTTCCCTTCCTCATCTTTAGGCTGCCACGCTTTACCATTGAGTTTAAGGTTTAACCCCTTATTAAGGTAAGCAGAGATTTCATCAAGGTTCGAAGCAGCGAAGGCACCAAACGACATTGAAGTAACGATAATTACTGATAAGGCAGACGCGATAAGTAGCTTACGTTTCAAATCTATCTCCTCCATATGGTTATTCCATAACAATTTTATACGGAATAGGATTATTTGGGTAGTACTATTTTCCTAAAAAGTAAAACCTTAAAGATTCCGGAATCATTTTTCAGAACATTCGTTCGTAATTATAAGCTCCGTTTGACCCGGCTATGCCGATGAATGGCGCATTGTGCATTGGCGTCTTGTCAAAATGATAAACACGAATGGGCCAGGGTAGCAACTCCCCCGGCCCAGCCTGCATGCAGTATGTATATGGCCCTTTTGAGGTTCGCGTCCCTCTCCGGATTCGTGCGAACGCGAAAGCTTCGGGCGCCACTCCAACGGGTTGTCCTGTCGCTAGCTGACATGGCCGCAAACAATCGATCTGAAATTCGATGAAAGCGCACATGTTTGTGTCGCCGAACAGATATCAAGTTACTTAATATGATTAAATCTTAAATTTAGTTAAAACATTAAAGTATCGATCATCCTCGATTTTTTGTCGGTCGGTTGACAAGAACTTTATCCCATTCCCCGACAGAAAAAAACGAATCGGAAACAAACTGCGGCTTGCCCCTGGGCTCATCCCGGAAGCTGGGATATTCCTCGATGTCCTCGGCGTTAATCAAATCTCTTTGCCAGCTTGTACAACGATATATTGGTTAGTCAGTGTTGCTCATTAGCTGATCTAGGAAGTACTATTAGCATAATAATTTCAGTTATTATTAGAAAAACCGCTATTAATACGTGGTACATAATCGTGCCTTTAAAATTTGACTCTAGCCTTTTTATTTCCTCGCTATGTTTATCTGGCCCAAACTCTCCAGTCATTACATTATTAGAATTACCCAATTTCGGGAGTTCAACGCCTTTAGGTCTTAGATTACTAAGCTCCAAATCCTTCATTATTTCAGCGTATCTATCACCGACACGTGACTTATATTTATCTTCAATTTCTTTCTTTTGTTGCTCAATTGACGCCTTTGATTCTTCTTCATACCTTTTTATCTCTGCGTCCCGTTGTTTAGCAGCTTCCGCATCGGCCGCCTTTCTCGCTTCTGCAAAGGCGGCACGATCTTTATTCCTCTGATCCTCGATGGATTGAATATCTAACTGCAATGTATTATAGAAGTAAAAGAATGATAGTAGTGTCAATACCAATCCTGCTAAGAAAATCAAGCTAGCTTTCATTCTTATTGTCATCGGCATCCCCACTTGAACGTTCTATTATGTAATTACTTCATTAATGACTATTTGAGCCTCTTAACATATATTTCATCGTCGATACCATCAACCTTCATTTTGTAACGTGTGCCACTTTTATAGATGATTACCTTTGGACTTAATTTTATAGCGACTCTTATTTTATAATCATCTTGTTGCCAGATTTGTCCGTTCTGCAATTTGAATATTGTAGTCCCATCCCACCCGTTAAAATCTCCGTCGATTCTGCTTTCGATGACGCTACTAGTTATTTGTGGCGTTGAAGGCGTAGATGGTACGGTTATTGTTGGCGCGTTTTGGACTAGCCATAGTTTTAAAAATTCATCTTGAGATATCTGGTTATCAGTAAACTTTTTTATGTCTGAATAGCCTACCGTGACCCTTGCTTGATAAGCTTGATCTTTATAAATCTGAATGGATACTCCATCAAGCGGAGTGTTTAACGAAGTAAGGAGGCTCGCCATTACTAGAATGTTTGTACGATCCGTATCAGCATTGCCGCTTGAATTATACACGTATTGCATAATACCTAATTCTTCGCTAAGTTCAATTGTTAGCTTTGCATCAATGCCAGTTGCTTTCAAAAGTCCATTAAACAACTTGGACATACTTTTGAAATCAGTCTTCCCAAGTATCGTAGCAGTTTGAGTTTCTTCATCCCAATCAACTTTAGCAAATATTCCTTTAACGGCTTCTAATGGAATTAATACAGTCCCATCAACATTTATAGCGGGTACGTCACTAGATATCAATTCTCTGTTGACGTTAAGATTTACGATGGGATATCCATTGTAATCTCCGTTAATACTTGAAGCGCTTACTACGCTTGCAAACATCATTAAAACAACGCCGGATAGAATAACTTTTTTCAATTTTCCGAAACTATTAGATGTTGCAATCCGCATATGCATTCACCGTCCTATTTTTCTTATGGCTTCTGTTTCTGCCTTTAGTTATGTAAAACCAATAACTATAGTCGCAATCTGAATAAGAAATCACATCATCCTTTATATTCCTAGATCAACAACCGCTGTAGCGCCTGCCATAAATCCAATACCACTATCGCAAGTAATGACTAATCCCTTTAAATCTTTTGGCATTTCAAAAACAACGTGACCGCTTGCCGTTAAGCCAGGGTTTATTTTTTTTAAGAAAAATGTATTTCCACTTTCATTAATGTATATGTCTGCACCTGAATCAGCACTATACTCTTTTCCGGCAGAATCTTTGATTTTAAACATATTGGAGTCAATTGTTCTTGCGTCTTTGTCATTATTAGTGACCTTTATCTTTACTACTACATATTGGTTTTCTGTTTTCTTTTGAAGAAATTGATTCTTACCAATTACATTCGTAATCTTTGGTTCAGAAACTACGAACGATAAATTTTTAGCCTTCACTTCTTCATCAAGCTTAGCGATTACAGGCTGCTGCTCTTTCTTTACTTCTGCCTGTTTTGCTTTTTCTGCTTTTTCTGCATCGGCATTTTGTTTGGCTATTACAGCTTCGGCCACCGTATTTCTTGGGGTAGTCTTGTCTTCTGGCTTATTACCAATCGCCACAAAAACCACAATCACCGCGACAACCCAAAACCACCATTTCTTATAAAATGGCTTGTCGATCTTCATTTTCCCGCCATCCAGCTTATCAGTCATTGTTATCCCTCATCTGTATAGATAATAAACCTATTATATTACAAAAGTAATAGATATGGAATATCTTTCCTACTATAAGACTATTGACTATATCTGAAATTAGAATAATATTTCAAGTTCTCCAATGTAATGCTAAAGATCACGCCATACAAGACTCCTTCTAATCTTATATGCTTGCTCTAATGTCACCATGTATCCTCATCGGTTCCGCTTTTTGCAACAAAACATTCATTTACCATTCCCACTGGCCATTCCTTCCCGACCATAGCCCTCGCCTGTTTATCCTCCATCGCCCCTCGACATGATATGTACACCTATTTGCACAATACCCCATCCATAACCGATTCTACAAGCCGCTTAAAGCTTCCAAAATGTAAAGCGTATAAACCTTATAAATCGGATGCTCCGAACGCATTTGCAACAATTGGCAAATCCAACGATCTCTCCCTCTTCACTTCCAGCAACTTAAACAACTTGATCCGTATTCAAAATTGCTGCAACCGTTTTGTTCGTTCCTCATATGTCATGCTAAAAAGTTATCCCTCCGGTACGCTACTACGATGATAAGTGCTTCTCCAACATTCAACATAAATTCCTGCAGAGGAGAAAAAGGAAAACAAGCTGCAGCGCAAAAAAGAGAGGAGCTAAAGCACCTCTCTTTCGTTATTGAGGTCTTTCAGCAGCCGCGGCACGAGCCGCTCTTGATAGCCCGCGCGACCAGCCTCCAGCATGCGTTCTTTCACCTCATGTAAATCAGGCATCTGCACGTTCTTCAGCATGGAAAGACGCCGGGTCGAGAGCTCAACGAGTGAAAGGCACGTGTCGTACGAGATCCGGTCCATGTGCCACAAAGTGAAGTGCTCTCCGTATCTTTGCCACAGCCGCTCGCAAATCATCAAGCTCTCCGGGTCGAAGTCACCGGCATAGTGAATCGTCACGCCGCTCTCTGCCAGGCGGTCCAAGAGAATCAGCGAACTTTCTTTCGGCTGCCCGTGCAGGCAGAGCAGCGGCGGCATGGGCCCATTCTTCATTCGGTCGAGGAGTGCCGAAAACACCCCGGAGTTTTCCACCACAAAAACATCTTTTCCATGCGCCGGGGCGGCAAAGGTCAGTTTTATGGCTTCCCGTAAGGGAACGTTCAGTATGCAGCCTTCCTCGCTTGCGATCTGCCAGAAAGAAAAATTAGAAATAAGTCCGCTTGCGCTGACAAAGTTATGGATATCATCTTTCAAAATCCCGGCTGCCACCAGTAGTTCACTCTCGTCTTCTTCGGGTGCGTCAAATAGCAACTTGAGTCCGTCGATCAGATATTTCCCCCACACGTCCGGATCGAACGCATGAGGGTCCTTTGTGATTTTCTCGGCAAACATAGGCAGCCGCTCGTACCCGTGTAAGGGGAGTGCCGCCAGCGCCTCAAGTACCAAGGAAAGAATGGTCTTTGCTTTATGCTCATCTTCCTCGTACAGCCGGATGTAGGATCGCGGCGGCTGCGCCAGCACCGCTTGGACGTTAGCGTTAGCAGCTGCCGTAGTAAGCCGGTCAAAAAAGAGCTGCTGCTGCGACCGTTTGTCCTCCCTTGCCTGTTTGTTCGAGATCAGTTCTTCGCCTGCATAAGCATCCAGCAGCTCTTTTAAGGTAATGCCGTCAAACACCGAATTTGCCAGCATCTTCTCGAACTTTACTAGTTTCATTTTATACGGTTCTTTGGGCTCGTCGACGCTTCGGAAAAATTCACTGATGGCGCGTCGCTCCTCAGGCTTCAAAATCTCCAGCGTAATCTCTCCGGCGATCCGCCCATACGAACGGTATTTTTTGATCATTTCTTCAAACAATCGTTCATAACCGGCAGCATTTTTCTTAAAAAATGCGATGGCTTTTTCAATGTCCATGAGCTTCCTCCGTTAAGTCTCAAAAGCGAGTTGTTCACCAAACCCGCGATGCTCCTCTTCCTCGACGTCATGACGCACCAGCTCCACGCCATCCCAGTTGTAGTGGGCGATGGTTGCAAAGTTCGCGGTTTCCGGTTTGATAATATGAGCAACAGATAAGCTTTTCACCGTCGGGTAGTCCCCCCACAGCACTTGCGAGGTAAGGATATACGAAAATTCCATTTCCTCGGCAAGTCCAAACATATCCGCAATATTTTTCTCGTCGACCCCGGCAAACGCCTCGTCGAGCGTCACCAGCCTTGCCGCATCCTCGTTCGCTCCTTCGTAGCAAGCGTGCAGCGCCGAAAAGAGCGGAACATACACGGATAGTGCCCGCTGACCGCCGGAAGCGGTATTTAAAAAGGTCCTGTTCACTTCATGCCATTTGCCTTCCTTATAGCAGTCGAGTTTGAAATCAAACCACTCCCGGTAATCGAGCACATCGCGCAGCGCGTCCTGCAGCTTCTTCGTCGGGTTTTCGCTCGTCCACTCCCGCGCCCGGTTGATCTGTGTCCTGAAGTGCTTGGTGATCTTTTCTGAATCCTCTTCTTTCATCAGTTCGCTGCTGGCGGTAAGCAGCTGCACAAGCTCCAGCGTGTCAATCTCATCGCTCGTTTCTGCCTTTTTCCCTTTCCAATCCAATCGGAAGCTGATGGACGCTTTTCGCCGCTTCATCACCGCATTGATTCCATCAATCCAGCGCCTCGCCTTTTTGATTTTTTCGCGGATCGTCAGCCCTAGAGTATTGATGATGATATCCTCGAAAAGCTTCTGCTCCTGCCCGTCCAGATTCATCTCAAGTGACTCAAGTTTTTCGCGAATCTCGCGCAGCGCCTCGTCCGGACTCACCCGCTTGAGACCTGTTGCGGCTTCAATGACCCGCCGCTCGGCGATCAGTCCGTTCGTATTGTCAAACAGCGTTTTAAACTCAAAAACGTAATCTAACAGCCGCTCATTCATTAAAACACTCGTGACGTGATCGTAGGCGTGGCTGCTGCTCTCCATGGTGCCGACCGCTGCCGCCTTGGCATAGGTGAAAATATCCGTATCCGGCTGATCATGAAGCGGTAGCGCCAGTTCGTCGCGCAGGATCCGCTCTGCCGCTTGGGTTAATTCGATACGCTTTACACTTTCTCCCTCTTCTTCTTGCAACTTTTCCTCCGCGCGCTCCAATTGATACTTCAACTTATACGACATATCATTTTGTTCTTTGAGCTCTTGCGGCAGCTGGTCAAGCCTCGTTATAATCGAGCTGATTCGCTCTTTAATCTGTTCGCCGCCAATTTTATTGACTTGTAGCTGAAGGGCTACCTTTTCCCCTTCAAGCTTCGTAATTTCTGAAGCAAGAACATTCTTTTCTCCTAGAAGGTCGACGATATAGTCTTCGATTTCCTTGATTCTCAGTTCCAAGTTCAGGATGATGGCTCGCTTATTTTCAATAATACTCATCCGGTGTTGGATTTGTCTCACCTCATCCATATACTCACCGAGGAATTGGATCGCCTTCCTGCATGCCTCAATCGTATTCACACTGAGCCGCATCTGACTCAGCTCTTTTCGGGTTTCCGTGAGCGCTGTAAATGCCTTGCTATGGTTTTGTTGATTGATCTCCAGTTGTTTTTCCACGAACTGCAGAGAAATCTGCAGGAGACCGATGTCCTTGAGCCGGCTCATGATGACAGTAGGTACCGGAAGGCGACGCTCTTCTTCCTGAAGGCGATCCATTCTTTCTTTGAGCATACGCTGCTCTTGTTGAAGCACTTTGTAGGCTTCATCCGCTTCACTCAGTTGCGCCCTCAGGGTTTCGATCTTGGATTGGCGGATCTTCTCCCTCGCCACTTTTCCGATGTAACTGGCTTCTGCCTGTTCTGCGTGGCCCACAAGCGCTCCCGTGTGGTACCGCTTCCCTAACAGGATCACGGTGTGGCTGTCCCTCTCGCCGCTCACCGATATGGCGGAAAGACACTTCGCAATCGCCTCATCGCTTATCGCAAGACCATGATCCGCAATCTGAACATATTCCAGCAGCGTACCTGTTTCGGCTACGTGTGCAGCGCCCTGCAGGACCCGGTCTTCACGGATCTCCCCGCCGGCAAGAGTTGGCGCCACCAGTGCATCCAGCAGCCCGGATGCACTCAGGGCGGACTCTACATCCATCCGCTGCTCGGGGCTTACATGTTCCTTCCAGTCGACCAGCGCGAAGAGCGGTGCATGCGGCGTTCCCGCTTCCTTCAAGGCAGCACGGAACGCATCCGCCCCTGCCTTACGCTGCGGCTCAGGGTCCTTCAGGTTTTGCCATCTCCTCAGCTCTTTGCTGAGCTCGATCCGATAATTATCGCAGTTGGTCATCCGCTGCCGGAGCTCCATTTTCTTTTCGGTGATACCTTTTTCCTGACGCCGGATCATTTGGGTGATCCACTCTTTCAAAGGATGGAAGCCGTCCTCATCCTCACTGACGGCAGCAGCCAGTGAATACATCTGCTTGCTATCATCTTCGTTTAAGGATAGACCTTGAAGCTCCAGACTCCACTGCGACAGCACCTGCATATAATCCTCTTGCAGTGAAATGAGCTCTTCACGAAGGTGCTGTATTTCTTCTTTCACCCGATCGTCTTCTTTTTGAATCTCATCCCGCTCATCTTTAAGCTCTTGGAGTCTGCGCTCTTTTTCCTTGACATCTGCTAGTTTTTCTTTCCCCCGGGTAAGCATGTCTAGATAAGACTGCGCGTTTTGGATCCATGCATTAAAATCCGGCGATTCCGGTTCGGCATAATATTCGTGATCCATATAAGCACTTTGTTCCGCCAGTTCGGTCACCTTCTCGAACCGCTCTTCCAGGCTTTCTAGTTCTTCCCCTAGAGTCGATTCCGCTGCATCCCGCGCCTCGATCTGACTTCGCTTTTTGCTCAGTTCGTCGCTGTACTGCTTTTCTTTATCTTTTTGATTGATCTTTTTTCTATCCAGGTCGCTCGAGAGCTGCTGTAGTTGTTCCAAAATGGATACTACCCCACGCTCCCTATTATACCCTCCGAACTCTGCCTTGAGCGTCCGCTCCTCAGTAGTGAGCTCCAGCACCACCTCATCGACTTGCCGCTTGTTCTCTTGGATGCGCTCGAGTTCTTCTTTTGCATTGGCAAGCCTTCTTCGAATGTCGTTTTCGCGGTTCACTGCATCCACATATTGTTTTGACTTTTCTCCCACGACAGCTCGATTATACGCGCGATACACGTCGTCAATGCGCTCGAGCGACTGCACGGTTTGCCGGCTGCTTTTAATATCGTCTTGAATGTTATCGATGTGCTGGATGGACTCCGTCAGCACCCGCAGATCGTCATCGGTGAGTGCCGGCATCGACTTTTTCAAGATGTCGTATACCGCTTTAAAGTTCATGTCTTTGGCATTCGAAAGTTTCGGCGTGCGAAGCTGCACCAGAAGTTCGATCCAATTTTGAAAGACGTCCATGGTGGGAAATTCAAACAGCAGTTTATTGACTTCTTTCGCGTATTCCTCTTTTTTATCTGTGTGATAGGTACCGGTATTCAGTACTTTGTTGCGCAGGTCCCCTTTCGGGTACGTGACCCTTTCTTCGCCGCCATCGAGTGCAATCCGCGGGCGAATCACATCAAAATCGATGCGGTATCTCCGGTTATCTTTGACGATGAAATACCAAACATCGAGCCCGTTTTTTCTGCCGATTTTTCCGTTGAGTCCCATACCGAGCGTGATATACCGGTTTTGTCCCGGCTTTTCGAATTCCAACAGTACATAGCTGTTTCGTTCGGTCCGCTCCTCCATCTTGCTTTCGAACAGCACGTAATAATCCATATGCTTGTCGCGGGTGCCAAACGGATCCAGACGTTTGCTCGAAATATCACCATCCAGCATCACCGGGAGCAAGGTTTGCATCGTAATCGACTTGCCGACACCATTGCCGCCGCGTAGCAACATTTTGCCGTCGCGAAAATGAAATTCTTCGTAGTCAAACACCCAAAAATCAATTAACGCCGCTCTAGTCGGTCTCCAGTTCATTCTTTGGCTCCCCTTTATCCACGATCTTGCCTGTTACTCTCACGATGGTAGGAGAGAGGCGCACCGAATGCGCATCTGGTCGCTGCACCATGTTCCAGCTTTCCAGGTATTTTGTAATCTCTTCGACGAGTTTGTTGTCGGTCAAATCCACAGCGTATTCCTTTTTCCAATACGTGCCGTACTCTTTCTTTAGGTTCAGCAGGTGGCGTCGCCACTCCAGCGTACTCATCATCACCAAGCCGGCGTGATCCGGATGCAGGGAGTGATCCAAATAATACTCCTTAAGGCGTTCCGCCAGATGCAGCGCCACATCCGAAAGCGACGAATCTGACGGATAATCCCGTGCCATGCTTCCTTCCGGATCGCTGCGGATCAGCATAGCGCCTTCGGCATAGAGCTCAAAACGAAACGGCGTATATTCCAAGATATCCTTCGCAATGAATGACGCATTCCTTTTCACATACTGCACTTCCTCCGGTGCCATCTCCGAGAAGAGTAGCGCAGGCTCCAGCAGCAGCAGGCGGTACACGCGTTGCTTGATGTCCTCTTCGGGAAGGTGCGCCCATAACGACGGGTTTTCCAGCCCCTCCTGAACTTCACACGGAAACGGACGAAGAAAATACCGGGCAACGGACGGGACTTTAAACAGTACTTCTTTCTCAAACGTATCGATGTCCCCATCCCGGTTGATCAAGATCCCCGTTTTGATGGCATATTTAAACACCCGGATGATGCTCAGGCGGTTGCGGTGTTTTTCCAAAAAGAGATGGTCTTCTTCCCCAATGATGATCCGCAGTTCCTCAAGAAATTCGCTGATGAGAAACGTCAAATCGTAGCGCGATTCCAAGAAGGACAACAGCGCAAACAGCACCGTGTAATCCATGGGTGTTTTAAACACATCAGGATCCAGTGCCATGTTGTCGCTTCCTCTTGCCGGAATTTTTTCTAAACGGGCAAAGATTTTACGGTGAACGATGAGATCGTACCCTAATCTTTCGCGAAACCATGTTCTCAATAACGACTCATGGGTACGAACGAGTTCAAAATCTTTTGGCTGCTCTTCCTGGAGAATCCAGTACTGCTCCAAAAGAAGGTTGGATGCCTGCCTTAATTCCTCTGTGTTCATTCGGCAACTCCTCTGCTGCGCTGCTGTAAGATAAACTCTCCGTTTGGCATATCCAGTTCCCCGTCGGCGCAGCGAACCCGGGTTCTCCCTGTTTTCGGCGACCAAATAAAAATGTGCCCCCATTCGGTCCTGGCGCTGCGGTCGCCCGCTAGCATGCACCGATCTAAGAGCTGTAGCAATTTTTGACGCTGCGCCCGGGTAATCTCGGGGAGCGAGTCCAATTCAATTTTGCCGTTTTGAATGAGACGCTGGAAATCTTGTTTGAGCGCCTCCTGCTCTTTAAAGAAAGCTTCCAGCAGTTCTTTCTTTTTCTTCGCATTATCGGCGATGGCGCTTGTTTTCCCTTTGGTTCGCGCACCGGGGCGGCGGGACCCGAGCGGAATCGGGTCGTTGCCCATATCCCAAAAGCTCTCGATGCGTCCCGAGGTGTCGTACTCATCGCAGCTGAGGTGCCGGGTATACGGCACGCCGATCACCACGGAAGCAAGCCGGTGGGCTTCAATGTCGCTTTCCATCCGGCTGAAATGCTTGGCGAGGTCGAGAAATTCCTGTTTCCGGCTGCGCAGAGTGCTTTTGCTTTCAATCAGCCGCGCTGAAAACCAAAGCATTTTCCGGATGATTTCGCCCGTTTGTTTCATGATGTTACTGGCTTCGCTTTCTTCGCCCTGAAACCATAGGGTCAGCAGTCCCCATTCTTCGTTTAGCCGCTTTTTGGTCGCTTCCGGCGATAGCCGGTCTCCGAAGCGGAAAATGGAAATCTGGTAAGCAATGACGCGATCTATAATTTCCCCTACCCATTCGTCATTAAACTTGTGTTCCAGCAGATGCTGAATCGGTGAAAGCTTGACCTGCAGCACCCGCACAAAATCCCGTAGGTAGGTGATGAGCTCCTGTCGTCGGACTAAAAACGCCTCGGTCATCATCTCGTCTTCGGCTTGGAAAGAAGAAATGTGGGCTAAGTAGTCGCTTGACTTCCGGTCGAGCCTGCGGAAATATTCCATAACATCCTCCCACCGTCGAAACACCTCTTCGGGCGGGGTATCGACCCGAATGCTGTACAGCGACTCCAGCGCATCGGCGATCCGGTCAAACAAATTTTTATCGAGTGAGCCTCCGCCAAAGTCCGCTTGGCTGGTTTCCAGCGACTCCAGAAAACGCTCAATTTGAATCGTATAGTGGGTTGCCTGATATTTAAAGCGCTTGGCTTTAACCTCTTCGATCGTGTAATAATCGTTAGTCTCTTGGCGAGAGGTGATGTTTCCTAGGCTCTCGAGGACGGTGAGGTCCTGCCGGAGCTCCGCAATCGTATAGTCCTCGAAATCCTGAAACTGCTGTAAATGCTCAAAAATGTCCTCCGCTTTGAGCTGGGTGCGACGCCCGTGTTGTTCATAAAAAAAGCGCAGGATCGGTCGATACCTCGACGTGTTCTGCGTATGTAAATAATTCATTTCATCTATCGCTTTGGTGTAAGGGTTTAACATGCCAATGCCTCTTTCCGCAAATTCTCTATCTCTATTGTACCATAAATGAGTATCTGCTAGATTATTTCGAGCTCACAAGAAGGACTTTCTCCGGCTAGAAGATGCGTGCTTAGCTGGGCACGCCATATACAAAAAAAAGGTTGGCCCCATCCGATGGGTCAACCTTTGGCTTAGTTCCATTCGTTCAACTTATCGAGAATGCGCTAATCACCTCTCTCCACTCCTCTTTATGCCGCTGAATTTGCTGGAAGCGCGTGATTACTCTGTCTAGCTAGGTGATCTATTTGTATTACTGGGTTGATTTACGGCTGAACGAATCGCCGCTGTACGCCTTGGTATTTCATTTGCAGAGTGTTTATATTCACAGAGAGTCCGATTCGCTTTGCAATAGACTCGATGCCACCCCATTTCCCAAACTGTCGAGGAGCTCCGTTCATATAAGCGGCAAGCGGGGTTTCGAGCGCATTTCTGCCAATAAAATCAAGACCTTTAGATTTATGCCGATAATTAAACTTTGAAGGCTTCCCTGTATCTAAATCTATGCCCGCAAACACCGCAGCATGGCGCTCTCCGTTATCAGTTTGTTGAATGGCCACGTCGAATGCTTTCCCTGCGATCTCCACCCAGGAATGATCAAAAGCGGCACCGCTGGGGTGGCGGACTTCACCAATACAGAGATCAGAGTCGATACCCTGCTCCTTCAGCAGCACATGCAAGATCCCCGAAAGCAGATGGCAACCGCCAGCAATTGGACGTACCCGAAAATCATCCATCATAGCGCAGAACGTCTGCATGATCTCATCGCTATTAGGGTGGTTAAACGCAATGCCTTGGGCGATATCTCGCCATGTCGGTGTGTCGGTAGCATTGAGGTGACAGTTCTTATACTTCTTTCCGCTGCCACAAGGGCACGGATCATTACGGCTGATATTCTTATTCATCTTTTCCTCTCCTGTGCAGGTGAAAGATTTTGCTCAGTATGGTGGACTGTTCAAATAACCTTCCGCGCTTCTTCTACGACTCTTCCAATCGAACAGGCTGTAGATCGCCCAGACGACCTGCGTGGTTTAGTCCTCACTGTACCCGAGATTTTGCACGGCAAGGATAGCGTAGCCTAGAAATACGGAACAATCAAGGGGGGAATCCGCCATCTCGAATCTTCGATGCAATCCGTTCCCCACACAAGCCCTTTTATAGGACAGATCAAAGGATTTGTTTAGATCGATCCCGATTAGTCGGGTATTTTCTTGCCTATCTTTCTGTATTCAGACATTGGCTCCATGAAAAGTACTTCTTCCGGGCATCGTAGGATGTCGGCAGCTTTCTTGCGTCGCTCTCTTCCTGGAAGTACTCCTTCATAAATCCACGCATTAACGGCGCGGTGGGAGGCGCCTAGCTGCTCAGCGAAGTCGGATATTTTAAGATCTTCTGCAAACAGCAATCCAAGCAGATATCGGTTTTTGACTTCCCATGACCGCAGCCGGCGAAATCTCTTTTTCCGAATACCTTTAGATAATACGGCACGAGCACGCTCGCTTTTGTCTGCAATTTCATCTTCTTCCATGAAGCAATACATCCTTTCTTCCTTGATCATCGAAGTGTCCACTATATTACAGTAGGCGCTCCTCGATCCACTCCTGCAGAGACATATTTTCTTCCTCCGCCTTCCGGTTGAGGGCTTCCTTCTGAGATTTAGACAAGAATATAGTGACTGGAAACAAACCTGTATCGATAAGAGTACCGTCATATTTTGGAATAATCTCACCGGACTTCAGGAAGAGCTTCAGCTTGTCTATCAGATCCGGATGCGTTGTTGGCATAACTCCAAGAAGGACAGTCTTTCGCACCTCTACGGTAATGATGCGCCCCTCACGAGTGATTTTCATGTTTGCCGGACCTGCTTGCTTAAACAATTCTTCAATGACCATATAGATAACAGAATTCGGTGCTTGTTGTGTTGGAAATTCGAAGCGGGCATAGCCATAGCCAGTGATCGGCTTCCGTTCGGTAATAGTTAGAAGCGGTAACCATCCATGTTCCAAAGCTTCCTCATACGTCAGCAACTGATCGTCGCTCGTTTTAAGCCGCGCGTCAATCTTGCGGTTATTCACCCGCTTCAACTCGACGATACGGGCCAGGGAGCCATTTTTGACAAATGGCTGGAATAAGAATAAACCATTTCGCTTGTCATATATCGTTTCCACTTTGCCGGCATCCGGGTTTTCATTGATATAATGTTCCAGATCCTCTTCCTTGATAAAGTACGTCTTCTTCCCGCGGTATTCTTCTTCGTAATATTCAATCAGTCCGTCGCGGATTAGCTTATGTATGTAAGTCGTGGACCTGCCGATCCGCTGCGCAGCTTCCATCGAGGTCAAATCTTTTTTGACATAGCTTGTCTTAAACGCCTGAACATCGGAAAGACGAAAGCGGTACCCCCCGTCTCCGCGATGCGTTGATCTGTTCACCGGTTCCAATCTTTTCGTTGGGTTTTCGTGGTTGACAATCTTATAGAGGGATGTCGGTGTAATCCCGATTTCCTTAGCCGCCTCAGAAATATTGATATATGTGCTCATAATTTTTGTCCTCGTCCCCTAATCTTATTAACGGTCCAGTTAAATAGAATTATTATTTATACCATTTTATCACAGTCTAGTAATTCATGTAGATATAAAAATAAGTAAAACTAAACACAAAACCTAAGATATATAATCAACATAAATTAATAAAATAATTATTATATAAGTAGCGAATGAAATAATTATGATAGAACTAAAAGAATATAAGATTATTTTTGATTGAAATCTAATTCTACAATATTTTCAGATTATTCGTTCCTTCAACTGTTATATTTGGTACAATAGAAATAATAAAGTAGATTAAGGTAGTGATAACTTTTGAGTGGAATTTTAATGATAGAACAATCATCTATATTTTCATCATCCTTTATAATAAATGATTTAAGCGACATTCAACTTGTTCATGTGTTGATGAACAGTAATCACTACTTTAACGTTCGAGAAATAGTGTCTGCGCGGGAGGATGAAGAAGGCAACTATGACTACTCCCAGGTTTCGAATTTAGGGATGGTGTACCTTTACGTGCACAACCGTGAGAAAAAGAGGAAGGACAAAACGAAGGAAGATTACTTAAGGGCGCTGCTCTCCTTTCTGCAGTACGTGGAGACGATTTGTAAGAACGACATCAGGGAACTGTCTCGCTTCGACATGGAGATGTTTCAGACCCATCTGGAGCAGCAATATTCAAAATCCAATACGCAGGCGAAAAAGATCGTCATTATACACTCATTCCTGGAATGGTGCTTTGAGGAAGGGTATCTTAAAAAGAACGTTGGACGCGGCCTGCGGCCGGTAAAGAAAATCAAAGAGGAGATTCCGGAGCGGGATATCGAAGAATCGGATCTGAAACTGGCCATTGAGCATTATCGCGACAATCCGAAGGTACAATCCCTCATTTTAATTTTGGGGACCTCCGGAATGCGCTTAAACGAAGTGATAAAACCTCGTTGGGGTGACTTATATTTCGACCGGCGCCAGAAGAAGCATTACCTTATTACCCGGACGAAGCGGGATAAGATCAGGCATGTGCATATTAAGGAATACGCTCTTACCGTTTTAATCGAATATCGCAAACGGGTCGGTCTCAGCTCAGAGTTGAATAGTGAAGACAATACACCATTCTACCCTAATCGCATGGGCCTGCGCTATAGTTTATCGAGTCTATCCACTTACCTATCGAAGCACATGGCGGCGGCCGGTCTTACAACGATTCACGGCCATCGAGTCACACCGCATTTTATGCGGCATTATTTTGCACAAACCGCATACGCGAATGGAGCTCCCATGGATTGGATTTCTGAAACGGTTGATCACTCATCGACCAAGATCACTAAGGAGAATTATTTGAGTCGACAACTAAAGAAGGAGCGAGATGTTAGCGATTACGTAGACCTAGATGTAACGAACTGCTAATACCAGCAAATGCGGATACGCTTATCGAATGATTGGTTGAGCACAAAAACAAAGGATCAAAGGCGGCTACGTCCGATTTAATAAAAATTGAACGAAGGGTTGGATTCTATGGAACGGATACGTGGCGGTTGGGTAAATGTTCCGGAACATTTAAAATGCAAGACCGATCTCAAGGAAATGGGCCTGAAGCCAACGGGAGAAGCAAAAGCGGAAGTGTGGAATGGCCACATTTGGGTCAAGCTCTACAACATTAGCGAAACAGCCCCTTGCAAACCAGCTACCGAAAAGCAACTGGCAGCAGTCGAGAAAGCCCGCACCGCGCAATTGGCCGCTCGGACATGTTCCCGTTGTGAAGGGATCATTTCAAGAAAGGAGCGCTTGTTACAGGGAATATGTGATTATTGCCGGGAAAGTCTCTTTATCGAGGAAATCAGTAAGAATGCCTTTAAATTACTCAGGAACTGGGTTGACAATAAGTCCAAATACCTCATTTTGGATACGGAAGCCACTGGCTTAGATTACGACTCCGAAATCGTAGATATAGCCGTTATCGATCTTGATGAAAACGTATTATTCGAATCATTGGTTAAGCCGGTCTGCCCCATCCCGGAAGAAGCGACCGCCATTCATGGCATCACGAACGAAATGGTCGAAAACGCTCCGAGCTGGCCCGAAGTTTGGGTACACATCCAAAAGATTCTTTCGGTCGATAAGACCATCCTCACTTATAACGCTGACTACGATTTTCAAATGATCCGAAGCAATTGCGAGCGCCACAACCAGTCTTATACCTTATTGAAAAACTTTTGTGTCATGCAGACCTATGCTGAATATGTCGGCAGCTACTCCAGGTATCATCGAGATTTTACTTGGATTAGCTTGATGGATGCCGCTTACGATCAGGATATTCGAATGTTAGGCATTGGAAGTCATAGAGCTAAGGCTGATTGTATAGTATGTGCACGGCTGATCCACCGTGTGGCAAAACGAGGAGTTGAGAAAGAGCTTGCTAAAAAGTGCACGGTCCTGTCCTTTAAAAAAGATGGAGTATCCGCGAGATAGCAGATACTCCATTCTTATTATGCAATGTAATCATCGGCATCGATGATTCTCGTGTCACCGCTTCTTCTGCTGCTGCAGATGCGGCAATATGATTGTTGTATTGCAATTTTTGCCGGTAAATTCATCTGCACTTTCTTAGCAATACAGGATCGGTGCTGGCCATCAGTAAATGAGTAATGATCACAAGCTGTATTATGTTGAATCTCTACACTATTTTGAATGCCTATTGTTTGAAACGACTGTAATAAATTTCTACAGTAATGAACAGAAGCTTCAGAACGGTTGTTTTCGTCCTGAATTTGATATTCTTGAAACTCAGACGGGCTCAGATCGAGCGAGCACTTGCCCGTTCTCCTCATGAAACAATCATACTTTGACAGATGATATACAAATTCCTTATCCGAGGGATCCATCACTTCGTTATAACGATCGGAATTCGCCAATTGATGTAATTCAGAGGTTGCTTCTTTAATGTTTTTGGTTTCACACAAGAAACTATAAATTATTTGAAATCCCCTGGCCACATTATTTGCATGAAAATGCTTAGCGATAATACTGCTGAGGTGGCTTAATACGGCAACCGGCGAGATCCATCCTTCCATAGATGAATCCACTTTATAAATTTTTTCATGAATGGATTTTAACTCCTTTAGTCCCTCTTCATAATTGATCTGGGAGTACCGTAGATGCTGCTCCAACTTCTCAACTGTTTTATGGATTTCCATATAAAGAGTGAGCGCGTCAACGTCTTCCTCTGATAATGGAAGGAACTTTCCTTTCCCATCTTCCTTAATGAATAATATAGAACCTGATTGCTTTGTAAGTGATTCGCCGGGACCAACTAAGGCGTATAGAATCTCTCGATCGCTATGGCCTGTCCCATATTTGTCCCATAGATATACACGATTATAATGCCTGTATTTGCTCTTAAAGCGCCATTTCGAGATCATGCCGTTAAGCACTTCCCCAAGTTTTCGGTCCCCTTCAAAAATCAGAACGTGCATACAGTTCAACCTCCATAAATTTTTCAATCACTCAGGATCTCTCGAAACGCAAAAAAACTCCCTGGATGATTGCACCTTAACGGATAGAATAAACCCGTTTCGCAATAACATCCCATAGGGAGTTGAACTTGCCGCATATGCGGAAATGACGAGAGATCGTCAGAGATATCTAAGACCATTGTACTATATTTGGTATACTTTTCAAGTACCTGACGTCAGAATTCTGCTCGTACATCATCAATGCTTTTTATATCATTTCATTTTTTGAGAACGAATGTCCTTAAGATACCAGTTCTTTAAACCGGCACCATCGATATCTAAGAAGTACATATCAAAATTGACTTGCAACTTCGTACCATTATTTAATTGTACGATGGTGGTCGCCTTTATTTGTTCTGCTGACGGCTCAGGTGGCGTAAAGTCAATACTTTTAAGCTCACCTTTATTGAACAAATGAACATAAGAATGCATGACCTCAACCGGGGCTTTATTCTTCTGGCTACTAACAACTAGAAGCATATAGTCTGGCTCAATTATAGATACAGCTCCATCAAGCTTTCCCTCATTAATGAGCGAAAAAAATAATTTAACCGCATCTTCTGGCTTTCTGCTTTGCACGATCTTTTTTTGATCTGTCGGACCGCCTGGCTGCTCGTATGAGATAATCGGATTACGATCAGCTGACACGGCTGCCGAGGGCTTTTTGTCTTTGTTTTCTTTTGGGCCAGCGTGACTATAGATAATAAAACCGACTATAACAATTACCCAAGCACTCACCAATACTATGGCTATTCTCACATAAATCCGCCCTCCTGGTTTGCTTGATGTGATCCGAGCCGGCACCGGTTATTTATAAACGGTGGGGACCGTAGCCACCGGCAAACCGTAGCTAATGGCTGATAACAGTTTGGTATTAAAGTCGACCGGACTGTCATCTTCTGCAGTATCCTCTGGAAGTATCTAATCCAATCGAGAGCAGAGATCAAAATTAGTCACCGCCAAGCGCCTTATACACCCTCAAAGCGTATTCATATGACTCCTGCAATGACTTTCCTTGATTAATTGCCTCGTACATATATTCAAGCTCTTTGGTACTAAGCTTTCTATATTTATTTGAGGGTTTTAAAAATTTGATCCAAATGGCTTTACTGAGTTTATTGTAAGCAGCCTGCCACTTTTCTTTATCTAAGTCTTCTTTATCCCAGCTCATAATTCCTCCACCGCAGGATACTTAAATGGTACTTAGGAGTTAAGGCAAAAATCTGTTGATTGCCAAGTATCATAGACGTTTTCGATTCACTTATGATTCTGTAAGCATCCATAAATTTGCCATTATATGTGCTCAGATAGCTTTTAGATTCATCCGCCTCATGAATACTCAGCATCGCTATTTGCACATCATCAGAAACGAAATTCAAACTACTAAGAAGCGCATCAAATTTAGTGAAGTTTGGCGTGCTGCAACCCGTCATTTCCCCACCGCCCCCCCCACCTACTGGACCGGAATAAGCAACATCTTCGTAGGGTTGACCTGTGACCGGATTGATTCCCTTATCTACATCAAACTGAAGCAAGTTGTACTGATGCATGATCGATCGTAATTTATACCCGTATTCTTGGTCTGTTGCGTATCCAGCTGCCTGCAATCCATTCGCGAACGCATAAGGGTTTTTTTCTTGTAAGACTTGTTTATAGCGTCCATTCTTTAACAAAAAGTCCGAGTGATCGGAGAAACCTTCCAATGCGCTATTGTAAGATCGGAATTTAGCATCGATCGTTATCCAGGTACCGTCTGCTTTTTGTTCCTTTGTTGTATACGTTACATACTTATCATGGCCATCACCATCAAATTTCTTAATACCGAAGAAATTATAATGAACGGATGCTAACTCACTTCTCCCCCAACCACTCTCCAAAGCTGCTTGCGCTAGGGTGATAGATGCGGGAACGCCGCTTTTTTTCTCCTCCTCCGTTGCGTATGACCCGTATAAAAGGAAAAATGGGTGCGTAGAACCGGTAGCACCTCCAGTGACAACCCCGCCTGTACCACCTTGTGGTCCTGAGTTTGAACTTGCCGGCGGAGTCTTACAAGCCTCATCCATTACCCAGAATGTCTTGGTTACCGTCGTATTGCCGGATGATTCAACTGTCTGCTCCTGATGATACGTTATATTATCGATTCTATTCCATGCATGAGCTTTAACCAATAAGTTTACGTCCTCATAATCGATAGTCACATCTTCATGATGGATAGGGTTATCCCGAGTTTCACCATCATCACCAGTGGTTGGGTTTGGATCATCCCATACGACTTTAGTTTCAATTACGTTAATGAATATTTTATACGTTAGGTCAGGCTTTAACGAACTCGCAAGACTTGGCTTGATATCTGTATTTTCAAGATTGCTTTTCGTCATACGAATGTTATCGATCGCTTGTACAACAATCATTGGCGGACGATATTCCGGTAAATCTGTTGTTTTTTCTATGGCACTGGTATATTGAGCTCGAAGCTTGGATGCAGTATCCCCACTGGTGTCAGATAGCCAATCAAAATGAATAGCGGCGTAAATAATGCCCCCACCTATAAGGATGACAAGTACCGCAATGATGATTGCCGGAATGCCGAAATATATGAGAACAGCTGCTATCAATTTAGCAATGAGTTTAAGAATAAATTTAACTAACATCTTGATGAGTTTTTTAGCGATTTCCTTAAGTACCTTACGCGCCATCGCTTTGGCAAAGTCTTTACCGGTCTCTACCACTCTTCTGCCTACGGAAGGCATTGAGTCTTCTTCTTGATCGTTGTACATTGCCATTCACGGTCACCTCCCGAATAAATGCCCCCCGTCCGGACTGACGGAGGGCAAATTATAATGGTGGATACTGGAAGGATCAGGTCGTTGACGTCTTCCTCTTAGGAACAAAATTCTGACGTCTTAAATCCACTGCGGCATCCTGTTGCGACGGGCTGATAAAAAGATTAGCATCGATTGTTTTCCCATTATAAGCCGTCTTGCCCTGGTCATTATGTAAATATGAAGCAGTGACATATTCAACTTTACGTCCCCCATCTGTTCCTGCTCCAGCAGTCCCGGGAATTGACACGGCTTCTTTAACGGGGGTAAGTCGTACGGAATTCCCTTTACCCTGAATTTCATAAGGGGTAACGACTGTTTCTCCTGTTCGCAGAGAAGAGTTCCCGCGACCCAGGTTAGAAATAGGTTTATATTCGCCGGTTATATTATCTTTAGTTGCGAGAACACTTGATGTTGCTGTTTCTAGTGTGAATACTTTTTTGGCTCCTTGTTGATCTCTCAAATCAGTCAATGCCGAGGGATTAAGCGTTCTTCCGGCGTGGGAGCTTCGCGCCTTACTATCACCGATATCGTAGCCCCCTCGACCATAGACTACTTCACCAATTGCCCCTGCCCTTTCGGCAGCACGCTCGCGTGCCTCGGCAAGATTCGCGGCTTTTTGTTGCGGAGTCGGCGGCGGAGGATTACGTTTTGCATCGACTTTTGCTGTCCCACCCTGAGCAGCAACTGAAGCAGCCTTAGCTGCTTTAGCTGACCAATCACCATCTCTATTGGTCATATTATCATAAGCCTCTTTGAAGTTTGATGGGAACTCAGTTATCCTTTTTCCTGCTGCAGCAGCTCCTTTGCTCACAGCTCTACCACCAATAAGACCAGCTGCGCCTGCACGGTAGCCAGCGCCATCACCCACGGCTTCCCCTATCTCACCACCGATGTATGCCCCTGCACCCCCACCCATACCGGCTCCTGCAAATCCAAATGCCATTCTCCCTGCAGCACGTCCTAAACCGGCGCCAATTTCCCCGGCAGCACGTAATTTACGTTGTTGCATCGAAATGGGGCGGCCTGCTCCATTGTCGGCTACACTTCCTCCGTACGAGGCACCAGCGCTTCCTCCTCCGGCTTTGTTACCACCCATTCCTGGTAACCCATGACCTGCTCCGGAGGACTGGTTATTGTCCGTAGGGATACCTTTATAAGCTTTGTGTCCGTTGACTAATCCTTTACCAACCGTCATCATGCCCTTGGTTAAATTCATCATGCCGGCTGCTCCCACCATTGTACCGGCGGCCGCAAGCATTCCTCCTGTGCGCGATGTCGCTCCGAAAATAAACCGTATGCTTTCAGATATAGGAATAAACAAACACATGCCAACCAACATCTGAAACCAACCCATTTGATCATCAATTAGGTGGTAATAGATCCAAAATAAAACCGCATGAAGCGCTTGGGAAATGATTTGGGCCCAAAGCTCTTTCCATGCTGTCATAGTAACCCCATGCAGCATCGGATAAAACATACAACTTATCCATAGTGGAGCAAGAATGACGAGAATTGCAATCATAAACTTGCGTTGCAAATAGAATACTTCCCACCAAACAGCTGCACCACGTACCGTAAGTGCGCACGCAGCGCGAGCAATTGGAGACGTTAATTCACTTGTGTTCTCACACAAGCTATTCATTTCTATTCTCCAGTCTTGTATGCTCCGTCCATCATTTGGAATGACATTTCCCTTGTTATCAACGACGACTTGGGGTTTCATTAAATCTTTAGCAACCATATTTACTACAGCGTTATTTAATGAAAAAAACGCGGATGTAATCGAAAAAAACTGCCCAATTAGGATGGTAGCTACCACTGTTTTGATTAGAGCATCGTTGACCTCGAATTTAAGTGTAGAAGATAATCTGCTGAAAGAAAGCAAAACGCCTGATTTAATAACTGAAGCACAAATGAAACCCATTGATAAACCGGCAAACATCCAGAATCCCCGATAGAGGACCGTATTATATTGCTGCGTTGTAAATAAGCCCCAAACCGATCGATCAGCACATGCTTTGAAAGTAGTTCCCAGGATCCCGCAGCCTTGATAAAAAATGTGATCGGCAGGGTCGTGAATACCACCTAGTATCCCGTACATGAAGTCTAGAAACCAAGTAAACGGCTGCGCATACCAAGGATCACCACTACCTGCGAAAGCGGCCGGAGCAAAAATACTGGAAACTATCGAAACCAATCCAAGGGAGATTAGTAGTCGCTTAGATTTTTTGTTCCCCTTTTTAAAAGGATTCCTCAAGTTACCCCACCTCCGGAAGCAATCCTTGCTCTTGCAGCCAATCCGGATCGGTGTCTATAAATCGTCTCATCTCTTTACTGACTGTCACTTTAATAAAAGCAGAGCTGCCACCGACTCTTAAGATACCTTCGCCGCGGGAATCGTCTTCCTCTCGCTCCGGAGGGCGACGGCATATGACCTCAAGTTCACCTTCAGAAAAGTTAAAGATACTCTTCAATTGCAGTTTTTCATCCGTCGAGATTTGGCCAATACGTAGGAATAATGCGGTCGTAGCATTTTTAACCAGTGCGATCCCACTAGAATCTTCCAAAAACGGCGTAAGGTCTTGCGTGATGATGTCGGCGCCGGCATTGTATTTACGGGAGCGTCGGGCTAAATCTTCGATGAATTCCATCGCTCCAGGAATTCGCTTCATTTTCCACGCTTCTTCAATTTTCAGTCTCTTTCGGAATTTACGAAGACTGGGGCGTTTAATAAAGTACTCCCAGCCAAGTGTCGTAATGACAAGCATCATAATATCGAATATGCGAGAACTTTCGATGGCTTTAATGTTAAAGTTGATCCAGCATACATTGTCGAGCATATTATCGACTGGCATATCATCCCCGAAATTTGTCTGCCCATCAATAAGCGCACCGTCCGGAAAATCTCGCAAGTATCCACGAATTACCGTAAGCAGCCGTTCAGCGTACTTTTCTTTTAGATCTTCAAATTCGAGAGTTTCCCAATCTACATTAACAGCACAATTTTTAAGTAACCGTTTGTACACATCGGTTAATGTTCGTTCCGGTTTTCGCTTACGAACTTGCTCTACCTCTCGGGTAAAACGATTAAACTCTGGCACGAGACCAGGTTCGTAAAGAGAAGCGGGGTCTTCCGTTATACCGGCATCCTGATAAGTATCAAGAATTGCCTTCTTTAAATGAGTTTCTTCCTCACTAGTCATTCCGCCAAGTAGACGATCAAAGAATTTGAGAAGTTGGCCAATTTTGGGGCCGAGAGGGACAACAACGATTGCCTTTTTACGGCCCACTTCATCTGTAATTTCGACCTCTTCTTCAGAAATTGCAAATGGGTTAATACAAACTTTTCCACCCTCTCGAATTTCTACTTCACGTCCACCAAGGAGCCTGCAAACAGGCCCATTTTCTCCATCAGGATCAATCGAAAATATACGATAACCAAGGCAAATTTGAGAACTGGAGATATACTTATTACTAAATGATTTACCGGATCCGCTGGAACCGACGATCATAGAGGAGTAGTTATCGAGATACTTAGCGAACGTATTTAGAAATTCCATCGTCCCTGAGTGCTGGTTGACACCTAGCGGGACGCCACCGCTAAAAGGAATTTCTGAGCTGTAAAATGGGGAAGCCGCTACAATGGCAGTACGGTCGAAAAATCTCCGATCGTTCCGGTCATCTATCTTGTTATTTGCGATAGGCAATGTAGAAATATACCCGCTCCTCTGGCGATTATAAAGCACTCTTAGATAATGGTCGTTACCCATCAAATCATCCTGCATGTGCATACCGACATTATCGAGTCCTTTTTCGTCCTTAGCGAATACAGTCACAAGACACGTTCCTAGGAAACCATCGTTATAACCATCACTGAGCTCATCGAGCAAACGACCGGCTGCATCTACGGACTTTTGGGCTTCTCGAGCTTCGATTTCGTTCCCGGATTTGAGCATGTTGATTAAACGCGTTCCTTCATCAGTAGCGGCATTTTTATAGGTACGAATTGCTTGATTACGTGTCAATTTCGTTATATAGAACATCATATTAACAGGCCCCGAGCGATATAAAACATCAAGAGATCCAGTTGTTAATGAGGTAGTTCCGAACTCAAGAATAAACGAGCGGAACGGGTACGCCCCTGCAGCACCATCAAGAACATTCCCAATATCACGGGTATGTTCGGGGACTTCGAACCCGGTTGGTGCAACGAAATCAAAATAGGACAAAGTGGGTACCGGCATTCCACTCTTCAGTTCCTGGGACTGTAGTTCACCTGGATCAACAGGTGATTTTTTATTGCCAAATATTTTTTGAAGCAGATTTTTCATCTTTGATCTCCTCCGCCTGCTCTTCCAAATCTTCGTCTAAAAATCGATTTGCCGGACGAGAGTAGTCTGACATTACGATATTTCCGAGTCTCCCTGGAGTCGATACAATCGATCGAAAACCTTTGACGGTTCCTGATTGTTTATGTGTTGCAAAGTATTGCGATTCAAGTAGGTCCTCCAAAGAGGCAAGCTTGGCGACCCCTCCCATGCGTCCGTACCCTCCAATAATTGTAGATCCTAGACGGATGTATTCATTGATCGCTTTGGAATAAACGAGATCATCGTCCATATCATCGATCAACTTAGGCGGGTATTCTAAGATAATGAAGAAGTAGCGAACATAGTTATATTCGTCCGTACTCTTCTGCCAATGTTCCATAAAGGGAAAAAACATACTTTCTGCATAGCGCTGTGCGATAGGCTGTAGAGAAGGGAAGGCATCAAAATACTGCTGCATCTGATCAACAAGTTCGATGGGACGGGACTGCACATGAATCGCGAGCTTCACTTCACGGCCTGGACCGAGTGACAGTTGGGCAAGCAGCCTCTCGAACGCTCGATCGGTATCTTCTTGTTCAATAATGGAGCGAAGCTGATAGTTGATCGGTTCCGTTTTGACAGCTCCAACAAAAGTTCTTACATCGCCTTTTGGCTCTAGCTCAAGCTGATGGTCTCCAACGATTTGTTTTATTCCGATTATTTTCTTCCAGTCTCCCTCAAGTTCTTTCGTTTGCGAGGAAACTTTCTTTTTTTCTGTTTTCTTCTTTGATTTATTTATGGGAATAATCGGCTTATTGGTCATCACTCGGTAAATTAACCATCCAATTAGTCCGAGTCCCAAAAACATAAAAATATCACTCATTAAAATCTCCTCCACAAGCCACTTTCTTTTTTCTTATGGCGCATTCTATACAAGAGATGACGGTCAAGGAAAAGTCCACTTTGAGGGTGCTTAATAAACGATAGCAGAGTTGCAGGAACGAATACCATCGCACACATGAAAAAGACTACGAAAGATAATGCAAACGGAAAATCATCGTTATACGTATATTGAACCAATTCGATAAATGCTAGAAGAGCGATTGAGAAATAAGCGGTTTGTCTCCAGGAGAAGCTTAGTTCCCAGATCTTGACCGGTCGACGTTCCTTTTCCGTGTCAAAAGGCATTGCAGTACGCATTACCAATTGAGCCTCCTTTCGTTATGACCTTAAAAAATGAGCCCTACGCGGGGGTAGGGCTTTACCATTACCTTCTTCTTATTGGTGAGCAATCCAACCTGCAAGGGAATGCATTTTCGCTAGAATAACAATACCTACACCAGCTGTTAATAGACAACCCACCGCAATTCCTCTTTTTTGTGCATTACCCATTGAGAAGCCGAGCATAATGGCTCCAACGGCAATCGGAATAAGGATTAGGGCGATGCCGATAATACGAAGATTGGTTACCCAATCATCTACTAACTTATTAACATCATTAGTACCTTGACCAGCATTTGGAAGGTTACCAATATTCGGCACAACATTTGTAGCGTCGGCAGATGCACCCGTTACCATACAGACGTTGAATGCGACGAAAGCCACAAACAATAGGACTAATACTTTAGAACCAAACCCTTTTTTCTTCATTCGAAAATCCTCCTAATTTCTGTGATATATTGTCTTTTTCTGATTTCAGACCATTCACTACTTCTTCTATGCTGCGACAAAATTTGCTAGAAATGTAGGAAAATTAGCCCAATCTGCTACTAATCATATACCATCACCCCATAATCTGACAATGCCTTTGTGTGTAAAATACACACATAGCGAGTCGGAATTTTACATAATTATGAAAAATATATTGAAAACCTAATCCCTAAGTCATATACTAAATGTACAAACATATGTTTGTAGGGAATAGGGAGGATAAGCAATGTTAGATCAATTTTTTTATCGAATTGACAAAGGTATATATGAAGCCGGCGCAGATTGGGCGGTGATCGGCGTGTTTTTCATCATCATTTTGATTGCGTGCTATTGCGTGCTTGCCTTAAAGGTGAATCGTTTACTTCATGCCGGGGTTGCAGTGTTCATTCTTATGTTTGTAACCTACTTCCCCTGTGTGTCGTTCCCACAACTACTAGAAGGAGCCTATTTACATCTAGGACTTATAACTCCGTGGTATATAGAAGCTGTTCCTAATGTGATTCGTTTCCCTACACTTTGGCTGCATGCAATTTTGATTCCGGTATCCATTTGGACAGTTTTTGCAATGATGAAAGATCTCCTTCGTGGAGATCCCCTGTTAACAAAGAAAATCATTGCTCGTAGACACGAGTATGCACTCGAAGTTGACCGACAACTGAGAGAGCAATGGCGAAAAGAAAAACAAGAACGTGAACGTGAACGTATGCAAGAAGATCCGGCCGGGCTTCATTAGAAGCCGGCCGTTTCTTTTTAGGATGATTTCAGAACTCGTTTCTCATAAGAGAAACCTTGATTTTGTAAATTCGTTAACCACGTTGAAAGAAATTCATTAAGCTTCTGCATCTCGAGCTCATCAATAACCTCATCTTCGTCATAGGCGACCCGGTACTGATAAGTATCCTGATAGCTGACCGCATTGGCCGTCTCAGCTTCCAAATCGACACGGATTTCCATATCCGGGTCAGGAACAAGATCACCATTTAATCTGTAGTAGTGCGTCATGCTGATGGCATTGGTACCAACGACTTCAATGGTAAGGTCCATGAATGGCTTCGACCGCAGTTTGGTATAACCTGATACTTCCAAAATTTCTTTTATATTGCCGCCAAGCAATTGATTAATTTTCGCAAAACGTTCATATGCGTCCATATTTATTCCCCCAGTAGTCCCCTCTCACACCGAGGGGACAAGATTGTCAATCTTGTCATGCCCGGTGTGAGGGCTCTTACCTTATGAACTTAGCAATAACGAATGCTAGTTTTCTTGATCGATAACGTCTTCTATCCACATATCGACGATATCCTCTTTCGAAATGGGAATAGCTACATCTTCGCCGTCTTTGGTTTTACCTTTAAGATTAATTGACTGGAGTCCGTTGAGGACATGCTCTGTCATACTACGATAAGCATCTTCCTCATGAACCTGCATTTTAAATTCTGTTAAGACAATTTTCCCGGGAACCAGTTCCCTAAGTTTAACATTCATGCAAAGCCAAACTTGATTGCTCATACAGCCCATGCCTCCTTGACCCCGCCTACACCACGGGGATTAAATTAAGAATCAATCCGCCCGGTGTAGGGGCTGCCAATATGAGGTTAGATAATGAAATTACATTTTAGCTGGATTTCGTGGGAAGTGGCCGCGATCCAGATACGTGAATCCCTCAGATACATGGCTTTTAATTCGTCAATGACATCCCGAGGATTCGCCCTGCACGTCAGTTCTTCTTTCATTTGGAAAATGCTTAGCACCCGTTACCCCTCCTCTCAAATGGGAAATACTAATTGACCGCTTTCTTTGTCAACGTAGAATTCCAATGGAGTGAATGGGGCGCCTTGCAATGCCTGCTCTGCAATTTCAGAAGCTACGGGCAATACTTTATCGAAGTATGCTTCGACGGCCTTTAGAAACTCAGGATCCTTTGGATACACGGGTGAATCATATTTTGCATCCAAAAAAGACGATTGAATTCCTTTTACTTCATATAGATAAAGTTCGAAGGAGCGGGCAAAGACTTCGGTTCGGCGCAGATAATAATCCGCGTTGTACTTTGTTTTGCCTTTCCAGCGTTGTACAAACGCATCATCAGCGGGCATGCGTGCGATCGCCTGTCGAACACATTGTTCGTATTTCTCGTACACATCCAAAAATGAAAATTGATCACTAAGACGGTCGAACTTTGTGCCTAGCTGATAATCCACTTGATGTGCACTTTCGTGCATGTAACTGGATATTCCGTCCAAATCTACAAGGGTCGCCTTGAACGATGGAAAGAATAGACCCGCAGCCCGGTAGTTACCTAGTTTTCGGATTCGAAAACTATATTCCGGTGCTGGCGGTAACGGAACAATGCGCGACATGCGCCTAAATTCCGCCTCGAGCTCCTTGAATTTTTTTAAATCCACATCTGCATCGAGTTCAACCGTACCGTAATGAGTTAAAAACGAGTTGTTGCTCATCCGGGACAGTGTTTTTTGAGGTATGTTTTTCTTAAGCTGCCAAACTCTTGCATAGGTATCATTCGATTCTTCGCGATCGTCTGCGTCGTCGTGCAGGCTACAGATCTCCTGCAGAAATGGATAAAGGGCCAATTCGATAATCCATCCGCGCGCGGCTGGCATCGTTAACATCCTATCCCATGCTCCTGGTACCTCACAAAGAACGTCCCATACGTCAATCGGGAAAATTTTGTATAGGTCTATGGCTCGTTCTGATTTTGGATCATGCACATCGGAGCAAAGTTCCTGCATAAGCATGATCAGTGATTCTGGCCCCTGCAGATGGAATGCCGATTGCGAATACAGTTTCACAGCGGCAATCACCTTACGTGCCAGTTCTCTTCGCAAATACTCTAAATGAGACCGAGAGAAATTCAGTAGCGAATTTTTCAACAGCACTTCGGATAAGAGGGTCGGGATATCAATAATCCAGTAATATTCACCAATCCTTTTATACCCAAGGTTACGTCCGTGTTTTTTCAGTAGAATATCCGCACCGATCGCGCCGTAGGCTTCATCGTATCCAAACAGACCATCCTTGAAGCAAACCTTGATCCCGTTATTCTCAATTAGTGAATCCGAAGCCTTTGAATAATGTTGCACAATGGCCATGGGACCGTATGGCTTAATTCTGCCCCTAATTGGCTCCATCGTGACTTGAAAGGGGCCACAAGATGCTTTAGCAAACAAATCTTCATTGATAGGAACTTGTTTCATCCTACGCCGAATGGCTTGCTCTGCAATCTTTCTTTGCTCCACACAGGAATCCTCGCGGGAAATCCGGATCCGAAGATCACTAAAGATCTCGGAAATATTACGCTGCTTCATACGTTCCCGGAGATATTCCTCCTTCGTCCTTCTCACACTGTCGACGCGATTAAGCTCTGCAGTTACCATATACATCCTCCTAAGGTTTGATTTGCCCGAAAACGACAAAAAACCCCAAGGGGAGCTTTACATGGGCATACCTCGCCTATGTATCATATGCTCACCCTTAGGGTTGCTTACTTGCGCAAAAATTGCTTCGGACATAAATCTGGTTTTAGTATATCACGATGCCATGATAATAGAAAGAATTAAAAAAGCCATCCAAAGGATCTGGATGGCCATGAAATATCACGGTATTTCGTAAAAATATACTTTAATCTTATCGTTTGCTTGTTTAAGATAATTTCCGAGATCCGTTTCCTTTATTGATTCTAGATAGGCACGAGCTTCTCCCCCAATCAATGAGAGATTTCTAAATATATGTTGAAGCATTTCATTGTCTGTTGGTTTTTCGCGCCAAAACTTTTTCATCAATACCGCGAAGTCCTCTTCATTTCGTTCACGTAAACGTGAATAAAAGTGTAGAAGATCTTCCATGTTGCTGCATACCCAAAAAACTTCACGAGATAATACCGAGGATCGAATTATATAACGGTCCATTCTCGAGGCTTCGGTGTCAATCAAGAAACCTTTCCATGGTCTTCCCCAAAACCCAGCTTCCTTTGGAACAAACCCATTGGCAAGTAAGTTTAGCTTCAATAAACTGTGCTTCCGGATTTCCTCTGCACTCAATAGGTAAATTTTACGATCTCGAGCATGTATAACCGTTTGCAGCTCGTCGTATTCTTCAGCTGTAATTTCCAGGAGGAATTGTTTCTGATAATGGGCGGTACCCAAACAGGCATCATCATAAATTTCCATGAGAGCGTCATCTTCGACGTGTACGCCGGGCAGGTGATAGTATGTCCATAAATATTCATCACTGCTCGGGTCGATATTCAAGTAGTATCGGCACTTAGGGGCCTCCTGCCAAATAAAGTGATTGGCCCCAATCGGGTACACACGAATCGTTATATGATTAACCTGGATATCGAAGCCATGATATAATTCATCTTCGCCGGCATGACACGATGCCCTAAATGCATCGATGGATTCGTCATATCGATACGTCGTTTGTTGCGAATTGATAAAGGGATTCAGATGCTCAACAAGAGCTCTTGTAAAGACGGGATAGAATCCGTTTGTAAAGCATGGAAAGCTAACGTCACTTTTTGCATGTAAGGAAAACGAACCCTGACGGTAGATCACTTGAGGATTGGTATTCGGCTGCAGGGCTATCCTCGTGTCCTCTTCGTCTGTAACCCGTACCTTTTGAATAGCACCAGGGGGAAAAGATAAGTAAGCATCCTGTCGCGCTTCCTCATACTTGCCCTCAAAAACGTAGTCAGATTGTTTTCCATTTTTCAATAAAACTTCGACATTCCAAGACTTGGCCATAAATTAGTTCCTCCTCAAATAGCCCCCAAAGGAGGGGGCTGGTAATAATGCTCCCCTCCGATAGGCGGAGGATTCACTTATTTAGATGAAAAGTTCAGCGATCGAATAATCGGGATCGGGATTTCGCTCATCTAGTGGCTGCTTCAGAATATCTCTGATATATTTTCGGGTATACTCGTCACCACGTTTTTTTAAAATTGCCTCGAAGCTGATACTGTCGAAGACGATGTAATCCTTAATGGCTAAGTATTCGTCTCCCCCGTCTAGCTGCTGTATGAGTGCAAGATTCTCGAATGTTAATGCCTTTCCAACATTCCAATTTCCCTGCCTAAACATCTCGATCAGTGTATCATCGATGAACACTCGTAGAAGCTATTGGAGCGGGAAAATGGCGGATCGGAGGCCATTCGAATCCATGGGTTCTGCATTCCCTTTATATACCAGATATCCTTCATTGCTTCTTTGCCGCACAACAAGCAAAATACGATGTCATGAACGATATTCCGATATGCCTGCTCGTTACGGCTGATGTGATGGCCACACGAACATTTTGAGCTTTCCTTAATACCCTTTCGCAAAAAAATAAGCTGCGACATATTTATTTTCCCCTTTCGCCAGCCATGCTGGATGCATAATGTATTAGGCCATTGATTGATTGCGGCTCAAATAGGACAAGCGTTGCAGCCGTCGGTTTAGGAACTCCTGACTCTGCTTTTCCTTTTCAATTTCCATCACAACATAGCGTTCCCGTACGTCCACAAGTTGACGAAATTGATTGAGTTCGGGTTTCCGTAAATATCCTCGCGCACAGCATTCCTCAAGACTAGTCGTATCGACTTTTGCACATTGGATAAGAACGCCAGCTCCCAAAAGGGAAAGAACAATTTCCGGATCACAAGAAGCCTTTCTCTCCAAATACGAGAATGAACCGAAGTCATATTGCAATTTCCGTTTCCTTCGCAGACTTGGGGATTTGAGTGCTGCTGCCCGAGCATTCTGATAGAGGTTCTCTACCGTATCCAGGCGGCCTTTTGCAGCTCTCCAAGCTTTGGCCTGGTCCGAAAAACTGGCATCCCTGAGCCATGCCACTTCACTTTCGACGAAAGAGACGTCAACACGTGAAGCTTTCTTTGGGGAGAATTGCACGTAAGGTTCGCCGGGAACTAGGTATTTCTTAAGTACCTTTATTTGATCCTCATTCAGTTCACTAAGATCTACATCGGCAATCAATGGCAATATTCCCAGATCGAGCAGATGCTCATTCAATGCGATGTAATTCGTCCGGTACACGTTGTATTTCATCATTTTTCCAACGACGCCGACATCCTTCCATTCCATACGTATGCTGCCATCAGCTTTTTGATTTTCCTTGAGTATCTCCTGAATTTGTTCCAATCGTGCCTCTGCAATCTTGAGCTCACGGTAGTTGCCATCCTGGATAAACCGCTTGATCGTTATAATGCTCATTGGTAGTCACCTCCGAGCATAGACGCCATTCGTTCACTTGTTTGGTTATCCAAGATGAGGCAACGATGTGCGCCAAGATCAATCGGTTCATCGGAGACCAGTGTTCCGTAGATATAATTCCAGTCTGTCTCGCTATAAGGCTCAATGGTAATCGGTAGGTAGGGAGATTCATCGCTGCGCCGCAACGTATAGTAATGCAGCTGCTCCACTCGAAATATACCGGGTAACACCCAATCATGAACGAGAATCTTGGCATCCGAGAAATTCAATGGACGCTTTAACCTACCAACGTCTAATCGAAGCCAGTTCTGGTTACGATTAAAGAGGAATCGCCGGGTTCCGTTTACCTCAACTACAATTCCTGCCATAGAGCTTAGCTGCAGCAAGGAAGGCCGATGTACCAATCGGGCCATTAATGCCGGGATTGATGGAGTTACATCATCGAACCCAAATAAATCGGCCGTACCTCGAGCTCCAATGCAGTCAAACAGAAATGGAAATTGTTCAACGGTTGCCTTTCGAGCAACTTCACTCAGGTCTGCTTCAAGGAAAGCAAACTCCGACCTCAATCGGAAGTATCGGATAACAGACGATTCGAGAGGTTGAAATCGACCACAGTCGTAGTAGTACCTTCGGCCGGATAGAAGATCATCCCCCCCACCCAGAACAATGATGTCTCCGACGCACATGGGGCGGCCCTTATATCCTTCCGGGAAGTTTTGATTGAACGCGTAGTGATATAAACCATCAAGAAGCGAATCTGTTGAGGATGTTGTCTCCAATCCGAGCTCGTCCGTTGTTCCGGTCCATGCCAACTCATAGAGCGGGTATAGTGATGATTCGGACAGCTCTACACGAAGAGAGACAAACGATCGTCCTCCGTACTGTTGCACGAATTCAGGTTTCATCTGGAAAAGGGATACTGTATTCATATTTTGGCGCCTTTCGGCTACCTCCTTTTGTCATAGTTAAGGAAAAAAGAAAAGGGGCGGAATGTTGATGTTCCGCTCCCTTCACTTAATTGCTTATTGTTCCCACGGCATGCTGGAGTTACTTCTGCCTCCACCGCCGCCGGCACCCGCGCCGCTATATTCACGGCTGCCACCTTGATTGCCATAATTACCGGATCCATTGTTTCCGTAACGCTGGTTATTGTTTCCACCACCGTTACCACCTCGGTTCCCGTTTCCGCCGTTGCCGCCGCTTTGTCCGCCACGGTTTCCGTAATTTCGGTTTCCTCCGCCACCTTGTCCCTGATTGTTTCGGTTGCTTCCAGCGTTACCGTAATTACCACGATTGCCGTTGTTTCGTTGGCCGCCTCCGTTACCTTGATTCCCGCTGCGGCTGTAGTTGTTATTACGGCTGCCTTGATTGCCGCTTGCTACATCCTCAGGAGGAGCATCCAGGTATTGAATGCTCTTTGCAACAATTTCAGTCACCCAACGACGATTTCCGTGATCATCATCATAGGTCCTCACCTGTATGCGGCCGTCGACAAAAATTCTCCTACCTTTACGCAGATACGTATCTGCCGAAACCGCAAGATCATTTTTGCAAACGATCGGTATGAAATCAGCCGAACTTCCGTCATTGAGGTCCACGGTGCGGTCAACCGCAAGGAAAAAATTTGCAACTTTGAAGTCGCCCATGTCCTTAAAATCCGGATTATCGACTAAATTACCTACAAGCTCAACAACATTACGTTTAAACATACGATTCTACCCTTTCCTTATCCCGCCTCCCTTTAAGGTGAGGTCTTACGGATCATAATTACGAAGCTTTCTGAATGTTCGTGGCTACGAATTTACCAGCTATCTCTTCGTAGTAAACTTCGCAAGGATCCCCCTGGCTTAGCCCGATTTCATCCAGAAGCTGCATCAATTCACCTACAACGGCTACTTCGATGATCTTTTCACCGATTTGTAAATCCATAACGTAATAACACCCTCCCGGGCCCTGTATAGCATGCAGATCCTTATATACTGGGATCGGCATTTCATCTGAATCCTTCTTGGGCAGTGCATGATCTCCATCAGGAAACATCATTGGAAATTCTTCACCGGCGTACACATAAAGGCCTAAACCATGGAGAGCTATCGCCTTGACCAAGCAACGTTGTATCGAAGTGTTGATATCCATCGCTGTGGGCTCAAAAAGCGTACCCCCAAATTCATCCATGACCGGCAGCACGCTTGAGCGCCTATCCCCATTCACAGTGACGGCGACTTCAACGAAGTATCCGATCTCAGTTCTCAGGTAAGGTAAAACGAAGTTGCCGCGTTCATCCGGATAACGGACGATCTCATACGTGGAGTCTGGGTAAAGTCGCCTAAGCTCCGAGTAAGCATGAACCCAAGAAACATAGTTCAATGAGTTATGCTTCTGCTCGATAAAGGAACCTACGTCCACAGATGAAAGATGTTTGAACGTATCCAAATTTCTTCCTCCTTTCTGCTTTTTGCAGTCATATATAGAAAAAGCCAAAGAAAAAACAGTAACATTTCGTCACTGAATTCCTTTGGCTTCACCTATCAAAAACGTAAATAAAAAAGCCCTACGTTTTTCTCCTTCTCAAGACATGGAAATGCCTTGACATAAGAGCAACCCGTAGGGCGCAGAAACTTGAACAAGAGGCAACAAGGCCGAAATAATCATAGGTAAATGATAGCATATAGATCTGATAAAGACAACAGGATAAAACATGGGCTACTAATCTAGGACAATTGGACTACAGACTTTCTCGACCATAGAACGATACCAAAATTTGTACTCTTCTTTCCAATCAATACTTACATCAGGAATTTGCCGGCTCCATATTTTTTTGCCAAAGCAATATGGACAACGACTTCTAAGACTTGATCTTTTATTAACCGTGTCTTCCCACGTATGCATGCGTGTGGTCTTGCAGAGCCACGTAACCCGCTTTCCACTCCCTGATGTAACATCAAAGGGAGTAAGATCCCCGTTTAAGACGGGATGCCATTCCCATGCGATATCCGGCTCTACAATAGCTAGGCAGTTTTCAAAACAAACTAAGCGACCTTTACAGTAAGGACAACCCGATTTTCGATTCGTTCGATTATCAATACTGGCTTGATAGGAAGGGTGTCCTTTCCCTTGTGGACACTTCCACCAAGCCATCATTTTTTTGCATGCATGAACGTCTTCCGGACGCAGCACATTTTTCTCATAGTCCCATTCGGCAGCAATATCCGGGTGTTTAACCGCAAGACTTAGTTCGGGTGTTAATCGGTTCCCACTACAATATGGACATCCTTCTCCCTGAATCCTGTTGTATGGGTTCATTTCATAAGAATGGTTTTCTGAGCATTTCCACCATACTATTACATTCGTATAAGGCAGAATATCGGAAGGTAGCAATTTTCCATTTCGGTCTGGGTGCCATTCTTGAGACAACTCAGGGTACAGATATAGAAAGCTTTTGTTCGGGTCAGATACTTTTCTAGGTTTTGAAATTCGATACTGTCTTAGAAGTCTGCGGTAATGACGATAGCATAGCATGTACTTCCGTACAAAAACCTCTTCGCCGCACTCTGAACAAATCTCATTTTCTCGTTTTATTCGGATAGCCATGTGCTCCTCCGCATCTCTATCGACATTTAATTCTAGACTGATTCCAAACTTACTCCTATATCTGGATTCGACTTCTCTACTTAAGCAAATGTGGTGGCGCACAAGTTCCCACGTGATAAGGAACAACTAATCGGGGATACTTTTTCATTGCCTCAATATCTTCTGCATCTAAAGGCTTGCTACATTTCACACAAAACACTTCTTCTGCAGGTTTGTCACGGATCCCCTTTTTCTCGTAGATGCGGAGGTCTTCCCATCCCATTTCATAACTATCAAACCCGTTTCGGTGAGCTTCTGCGAAGGCCCGATCCACAGCATTGGCAGTTCCGAGATTATCGATTTCACAAAAACCATACCCATCACGAAACGTATCTCCAAAATAGATGCGGATGACTACTTTAACGAAAGTTTCGGTAACCTGGTACTCCCGGATCTCCTTTTTATAATGCTCGCCAGCAATTGTATTAGCACGGTTCTCATACCACTCAACAGGGATGAACTGTCTACTATTGTTCTCACGCTGAGCTGCAGGCTGCCGTTCAAATTTCGCTTTTAATCTCGGCCACATTTCCTGCCAGTTCCACATGGGTATTGCCTTCCTTTCTTATCAAATGCTTCTTTAGTTGGCCACTTCTTACTTAATAAAATTCACTTTGCCGAACTTATTAATATAGTTATCTAATGATTTATAAAACATGAGTGCCTCGTTAACCTTATCAGGAACACTCTGCAGTAACTTTTTAAAATAATCTGTACCGGTATCGGTAATCTTGCAGTAGTGATTATGGCGTTTATCTTCATTGTCCCAGAAGCGAGTTATATATCCTTCCTGCTCCATGAAGTCTAATCGTTTGGACATATAAGAGACGTTAACGCCGATACCTTGTAAATGCTTAACCATCAATTCATCGAGCTCACGAACATATCGGGGCTGCTGGATAATCTCCGCTAGCACGAAAAAATCAATAAATTCCTGAACTTTTAAAATCCGACTCACCTTGTTTGTTTTATTAACGGATTCAAAGGGTCGTTTTCTATTCAGTACCATACGGAACATTCCTTCCTTTACCGAATGCTTCCAGAAGAGTGATTGTTCTCCTGGGAGCGGGAGGTTTTACTGTTATAGTTAATCTTTGCGTAGATAAATTAGCTATTTCCGCTTCCTTTCTAACGTACAATGATTTGCCATTTATTCCGGAGAAAATAACCGCCATTGATCCAGACTGCATGTTCATTAGAACGTTCGATAAATCCGCCATATTCGACGAGTTCACCATGACGGTAAATATCAACCCACAAGTTGAACCATATCGCATTTTGAAAGTCTGCATCCGTTTGAAGCTTTTTACCTTTGAGGTAGGCGTTGGAATAAAAATCAGGCATAGACGATGCCTCCCTATTCGTATGCACTCAAATCATATGGTACAAGGAGTGCTTCGTTCGACGTCTTAACTGCATCAATGAACCAGGATTCCGGAAGCGATAAAATTTTCGAAACAAGTAGCGACCAGAGGGCCTGTTCTTCAGAAGTCAAATTATCCCAAGTAACGCATGCCTCAGGATCTTTCAGGCGTTCATGAGTAACGATGTGATGAAACCATACAACCGGCTTCCCTTTCGATAATCGTATGGAGGCCCCAATCCGATACTGATGAGCCTGTCCTTCACCGGTGAGATATGACGTAAGGGAAATATAAAGAAAGAACTCCGGCGAGCCGCTCCGCACTTTAGCGAAGCGATCTTCATCCCAGATAGATAATAACACCTGCTCCACTTCAGCATCGTTGCCAAGAGTATCCGCAAGGAAACGATAGGTCTGGTCGTCCTGGAAGATAACGGATAAGGCCTCTGCCGCGGCGCGCACGCCAAAGCTATCATTTACAATCTTGAATACTTCATCTGCTTTCCCACTATGGACTGAGCGGATAAGTTGTAACAAATATTCGATCTTCATGTCAGTCATCCTTTCAAATATCCGGTTCAAATATCGAGCAGCTTCCAAGAGAGAAGCAGCCTAGTATAAAATGAGTCGAAAAAGAATCTATAGCAATACAAAGCTTGAACGAAATAGGAGAGCTGAAGAACTACTTAACTCTACGAATTGTTCGGGATTTTTTTCCCTCCGTAGGTGGCGTATCTTTATTTGTAATTGTTTTAATCCCCCAATAAAGTAAGCAGCCAGTAACCACCAATAATACGACGATCGCAAAAAGCTCGTAAGGGTTAGTAAGGTATTGTACCCAATTACTCATTGCAAAGACCTCCTCTAAACGAATCATGCGTCGGGACGGCGACACCGCCGGCAATAAACCAAAATATGACAAAGGGAACCTTTGTTCTATTCTACTAAAAACCCGGGGCATTGTCTATAATCATTTTATATGAGTGTCTTATTACAACGCCTTATGGCGCGCGGGTTCTACTTGTCTCTTTGCGCGTCTGTACGCCCGCTCGATCGTCCGGGTCTCTCCCCTGTCCATCCGATTCTTTACTTTCATTTTTCCTTCCTTGACTACTCCGTGCCGGTCCATGTCACTCCCCTGTCTCTTTCCAGCTAATACTTTACTGCTTCAGCTCCCTCATTTAATTTACTTTATCCGATTCTCCTTTGATCTGGTTTAGCGATTTTACTTAATGTTTCCTATCCTTTGGACTTCCTTTTCGTTATTTTTCGATTTCCCGCAGCGCGCGGCCACCCCGCCGCCCTACCTGACTTTCGTGTCCAGGTACGTACAAATTAACTAGATATGATTAGCGGTATCTAGAAAAAAGAAAGAATCGGAAACAGGAGAAATCGAAAGAGACAAAATATAAGATCAAGTATCAAGGGTGGACGAAAAGAATCTCGAAAGAAGAAGTTAGGATCAGAGTGGCAGGAGACGGGACAATGGTGGGGGGACGTAGAACTCAAGCGGGGCAAGATGTTGTAATAAGACACTCATATGTTATGAGGTACATTTGGTGTAGAATCGGCTTAGAATCCTGCTTGCGACAACGACGCAGCCGTCGAATACCGATTTTCCGCTGCCCAGGACGACCGGACAAATCGTCAGGACAAATCGTCAGTAGGAATTCGTCGATACGTTCACTATAAATCATTACGTTATGTAAGGTTCAAGGGGGAATCTGAATTTTTTGGCAGACAACAATGTTGCGCAAAACTGCCCGTCAGCTGAATGCCTCCACTTTACTTCGGCAAAAGGGTCAGGTTCTTGTCGCGCGTCGACAAAAGGGTCAAGTTCTTGTCGTTCGTCCGCGACAAGAACTTGTCCGAATGAAATAAAAAACCCGCAAGTTATGCGGGTTTGAATCGGGCTATGTTCTTGTCGTCCGACAACAACAACTTGTCCAACGACGAGAAAATGACCCGTTCAGTATGTCTTTGTTTCAAGTTAAGAGTCATCTAAATACTTTTTTTAAGTCAGAATCAAGTACTACATTAAGTTAGTACTATACTTGGCTATCTGTTCCCGTTATGATATTTCTATCAGATTTTCGCGACACGGTTAGGTGGAAATTTCTACTGTAAGCGGAAGCAGGCTGAGTTATAATGGGAGGGTTCTCATATGAGTCAGGACGTGAAATTGATATTATCGTGGATTTTTATTGGTATGAATCTCCTTGCATTTGGTCCAACGTTTGGGCTTGGACTATTGTTTGTACCAATAATGCCGCTATTTTTAGCCGGCATGTCTACAGATAGTGGTGATAAATCTTTAGTCTTACCTATAATCGTTATTGGCTATGCGATTATTTTATTATGGGGTACTGGTTTATTCTTTTCGATCCGATTTCTTTACCTGCACAGAAAAACCAGAAAAACTAGAGACTTAAAATAACGGCCCGCGGACGCCGAACTTCTGTTAGACGCTCCGGACGCCCGGAATGGATCATATTGATTTGGGCAATACAAAAAGCCCGAGACATGGCCAATTGTCTCCGGCAGCCGTTGGGCTTCTTGGTATATGGTTTTAGGTTCCATTATGTAAACCGATCCTCCAATAAGGAGACCGTCCTGAGCGCTCAGTCGGTGTTTGTTCATCCTGTTACCCTTCCAGATCCGTCCTGGGAGATCAACCCCATGAGGCGCGCCTACAGACCCGGTACTCTACCGTTCATCCCATCCACCTAATCTATTAAACTATTTTATCCAATTCACAAAATATTAAACCTCTCAAATTCATGCCCCTACGATCACATTTCATTTCAATCTAAAACATTTTTTCTCTTGTCGACAACTTGTTATCGCAGTAAACTACCTTCTTCTCTGCGTATTTTGATCTGTCGTCTTTGAATCATTCGCGGAATTCTCCGGTATGTAAATCATCATAAGTAATAAAGTCTCTTCGAGCTCGTTCAATTTCATATAACGAGTAAGGGTAAGATGGTGCAAGATTGTTCGAATGATAAGAGTCGAAACCAAAAGAACAACAGAACCTAAAAGTAGACTATTCCAAATCATACTCAACCCATCCATAGCCACTAAAAACGATTTGTTAGTATCCGTTATAGTGCCTGAACTTGCTAAGAGCAAATTAAACCGGAAACCAATATACTCCGACCATAATGGGAACGATAGAATAGCAGAAAGTGATATGGGTAGCCATCGCATATCTTTAACCCTATTCTTTTCTATTCGAATAATCTCAATAACGGATTGTATATGATCCTGATCGATAGGGATTCGGAATATGTTTTTAAATGCGTCCTCCATTTGGTCTAACCGATATTCCCTGAGGAAATCCTTCTGAACTTCATATATTCTATCAAAAATGGTATAATTCATAAACTTTTTATACTTCGCGCCAAACTTCTCTTTTACATAATTATTACATACCCATATAGTTCTACTCCATAAAATGAGAATTAGACCGAGACTAGATAGAACAACCGTTTTCTGCCATAATGGATTATTTCCAAATCCAAAACTGAATAGAAAAAACACTACTATACCCGCTAGTATTGAAATGGTTATTATCTTTATTTTAGCTGCCGGTTTAAGTACCAGGTTATAAAGGGATGAACGTTCTTGAAGTTGATAAAGTTCCTGTATTAGATTGCTTCGAGTGCTTTGTTTACTCACTATTTACCTCTCCATTAATGTTTGATGTTGTCCAGTGCTCCAGTGCTTCCCCAGCGGTCTCTAGAATCAACTATCTATAAACTAATTACCAACCGGTTCGAATGTACTGGGCTTATAAAATGAAAAAGACCACCTATCGGAGTGTGTAAAACACTGAAAGGTGGCCGCTTGCGGAATATGAGATTAATTTCAAAGAAATTAACCACATTTGAGCATAGAAAAGGCATCGAAAAACAAAATCTTCTTTGTAAACATAAAAACGAACTTTCCTTGCGCATAGGTAAAACTTCATTACTTTCCGATGGATGAAATTTTCAAAGAAAACCATCCGTCGCCATAAATGCCAGCCCGTAGGGAGGTAGACTTGCCACAAAATGTGGAAACGGTGTAACTTAATCACCAAGTAAAACTACTTATATTCTAAGTGTTAACCACCATAATATCAAGAATTAAAACCCTAAAAAGTCCTTAACATTTGTAAATTTTTACAGTCAGGACTTAGTTTTTTTATAATTAGAATTTTTGTTCCCTTTTATTTTAAAAAAAATAAGGGTTTTTGTCAATCAGGAAGGTGAGCTCTAATTTTTATTATCCGGATTATACTTTTTGTTTACTAGTTCTTGTATTACAATTTTGGGTATTCCGTCTCGTTCTATTGCCTGAATAACTTTTTGCTTTAAATTGATCGAAATGGTCATGAGTTTTTCAGCTGGATCAATTGGTTTACGACCCATGCAAGCCTCCATCCGATCACCTTCCTCATTTATCTAATCTCTTCAAACATTATATCCTCTATTATCGTTATAATACCAGTACCCATATGAGAATTTATAATACTTGAGTATAGTCGATTTTTTTGAACCAGAACTTCTGTTGCGGGGAGAATTAAATAAATTCTTCTGGAAAAAAAGAAGAGGGCTTTCGCCCCCAATCATAACCTTTACTTCCCAGCAGCCTATCTACTTGCTTAATGATACGAAATATAATGCAGGACGTCGGTTGAAGTCTATGTTTCCCCATAGGTGAAAATATTTATCCGTAACGACTAGTTTCATTGGATAGGGGTTTTTCGGTCTATAGTTGGTCAGCATCGGTTCTGATATTCTCAAATCATCGTCTACCGTTACCAATCGCATTCTGCGGTCATTTCCCATGTATAAGACATTCATTTTTCCTTCTGAATAAACCGAATAGGAGAAGGAATTGGGCGAGATTGTCGTCACTTTGTCTTTGCCATTCTCATATAATATATCTCCTTTATAAATATCTAGCTGTCTAATGGTTGTTCCCTGGAATATAGAAAGGCGGCCGGTTCTATCATCAAATACGTACTTCGTATCAGGTTGCGCCGAAAACAAGACGCGGTTTAAATCTTTTACCGAATAACTTCTATTATCAAAATATAACGCTAAATTAATATTATCTCCAAATAAAATACCTGGTTCTCCATTTGATCGGTAAACCACATTAAGAATTTCAGGTGTAGAGGCATAAGTTTTATTAAACGGTTGTTCTACTGCATACACTTCATCAGTCACGACTCCAGATGAGCCGATCGTCCATTTCTGAACGCCCCCGCTGTTGCGCCAATAGATTGAATCTCCGGATACAAATTTGAGGTTTTGGCCCTCCTTGTCCCTTTTTACGAATCGAACAACAGATGCCTTCGAAATCCATTTTCCATTTTGCGCAATTGACATGTAAAAATATGTGTATCTTTCATTGTTAAGTGTAACGTCTTTATCCCAAACTACAAAAGTCTTGTCGTCCTTTTCAAACACATTTATGTTATTTTTTCCATTTAGTGACGAGTAATTATCCGGATCGTAGCTTTCATCTCCGTACTGTTCCGCTTCCTGGACTAGTTCTACTCCCTTGGTTATCTTTATCAAACGATCCGAGGGATTCCATGAAACTCTTTTACCAGTAGCCTCACTAACAAAACGTAGAGGTACCATCGTATTCCCGTCTATAATTTTTGGGGCCACATCCAATTCTGTACGCATACCATTTACAGCTGCGATCTTAACATTAATTTGCAGATCAATTATTAAATTACCGTCCTCACTCGTTCCCCGAATGGTTTTATTGTTTGCATTCCACGTAATCCCCAATCCCATTTTCTCGAACAACGGACGAAATTGAACTAAAGTGGTCCCGTCTTCAAGAATGGGATCTACATCAAATTGCATTGTCGTACCTTCATACGACACACTTATCGGCTGTTCTGCGTAGAACGTCTGTTGCTCTGCGTAGGACATTCCGGGAACCAGAGAAAAAATAAGTATGAAGATACTCAGTAAAACATTCTTATGATGCATAATAGTTCTCATACCCCTTATTCAGTCTATAATGTACTAGCATACATAGGCTGCTTTATTCATATTTCTTTGAAACTAACCGTCTGATTTCTTTTTTTGTAAATACTAGAAACATAACATGAATCCTTCCAGAGATTCTTCCTTGGCTGGTTCAATCATTCGGCCCTAGGATTAAATACTCTTCATAAATCGCGTTTCTTCGTTCGAATCGGCTCAAGATAATCTGAGGACTTAATAACAATTTGTGCTTTGTTTATGTTATTGTATGTATTTTTTCTTAGATCCCCAAATATCAGAAACTCTTTTCCTACGAGGTCCTTCTTTTCATATATAAAGTGCTTATAGTATTCTGCGAAAATAACAATAGTGAACGGCTTTTCTTCATCATCGATATCCATATCTATATAAGTGACCTTTTCAAGTTTTGTCACTTCGCTAATACGTCCGTACACGAAATACTGCATGCGTGGGATCGTCATATCTTGCCAGAGTAAATCATAAGCCCGATCCGGACTCATGACCACCTGAGATAGCGGAAGTTTTCTTCCTCCCCCTACATTAAAATAGAGGGTGGCTAGTATGTCGGGCTCATAGGATGTCAGCAGCTTCACTATGCTTTTTAACGATCCAATAGTCCCCGGTGTATCGCGATCATCTTTGACCTTGATTTTATCATTTTCTGGCGTCTTTTCTTTTCTTTCGACCGGCTCTTTCGGGATATAATCAGGATCGAGCTTTTTCAAATTTAGGTTTATAATTTGTTTCGGAACGCCATCGGACTCCAGAATCTGCTTCTGATAAAGCGCGGTCTTCTGAATAGCCTCAACCACGTCAAGCGGTTCAAAAAATCCGCAGCTCTCCTTATGTTTACTTTCAATGTCCTTTCCCACAGTTTTGAAATACGCTGATCTTTTCGTTTCCGACGAAGAAGAAGCGCCGACATAAATAACCGGCGCCTTGCATTGGGGATCTATACAATATAATGTGTATCCATGCTTCTCCTCTGAATACTCGGAAGAGTGGACCACTTTTCCATTTGGAAGCAGTGCAGTTAACACCGGTGATACCTCCTATTTTTTATTTTGAGCTTCAACTTCCTCAATTGCCATTCTTACTGAACTATTCCAAATTGGTTTTTCTCGAATAGGCCGTATCCATGGATATTTAATCGAAATTCCGGTACATACGACTAGACACGTTAGAAGCGAATAAAGAATATTAAACTGAAATATGTTTGAGAGAAATAGAAGTACTGCAATAATTACTACGAACAGGGAAAATGATTTCAAGTTAAATAATAAGTCATACATTTTTATATACCCTTTGGTCTTATCATTGAAGATTGCTAATGCTTTACCGAAAAGTACCAAGATTTCCGAACGCTCATCGGCCGAATACGCCATAAGATCAAAAGCCTTTATTAATTCTCCTCTCGAAGGATATGGGCCAACCGACATTAAAATTGCTAAATAAACTTCCTCTTTATTTGATTTACTGTTAGGAATTGCAGTTGACATCAGTGAATCCTCCTATTCCATACCGCTCCCTACTCTATGGGGTCAACCCAATGTTGCGGGCGAGGAGCGGGAACCCATACGTACCCATTTTCCATTATCATGCCATACTGGCCGTATCCGTTTTCGTCAACGATCCAAGCGATACGTTTCCGTTGTGCAGTGTCGCTTATATTAACCGGTTCAAACGGAGGGGCTACTGATTTTCTTACGAGTGGATTCCAGCCAAAATGACCGTCAACCTTTGTAACCGGCTTATTACTTTGATTCAGCAGCCAAACACCAAAGTGCTTGTGATCTCCACCAACATACCAGACGGCATCTTTTATGGGAGCCAAGCTTGGTGGCAGCATAGGATATCCTTCATAAAGGGTATCCCAGTATCCGTCATTTAACCATGCTTCCGTACTCATTACATACTCGTGGAATGTTTCGACTTCAGACTTATCATTGTATTTACTCCAAGCCGGTTCCGATGTAGGTCCCGGGGCTGGTTGATGTTTTGACCGTCTATCTGAAAAATTTACGACAACGCCCATTTAACCCACTCCCATTATTATTTTTGTTCCATAAAGTGCATTATGATATACGGTACAATCGAGAAAACAATTGCTAAAAATGCCATACCTATTGACCAAAAGTTAAAAACTTGCTTCATTTTCACGTTTTTTCGAACTTTATAAATATGACTGATTCCCCATAACATAACTGACGCCATGAGGGTGGCCATTACTCCCCACTGCTGTGCAATCGAAAGGGTGGTCAATACATAGTGCTCTACTGTTTTACTTACAACATCATCAGCATTTGATGAAAGGTAAAAATTTTTAAGCAAGCTATACACATCCTTAATTTCAGTCAATATTCTACAAATTAAATAATAGCTATGTATTCATCGTACACACATACAACTATGTGATCACTATATATTTCCAAATGGCACCTGTCAAGACTTCATTCCTATAAAATACGACTTATGTCCTATTCAAGCATTTATATGAAGTCTTCACAGCTGTCATTTGAATGATTGGAAGGGAATGGTGAGCTGCTGCTCACCCTCCCATAGCCTCTTGATAAATATCAAAATTAGGTGAGATATCATGTTGTCCTGGCCATAAACCTAAGACCTGACGAGAATTATTCTTATATTGAACCAACGCAGTAAAAACCTCTTGCGACGAATCAATTCTTGCGAGCATTGCGTGATGGAATATACCTCGATCACCGGTTTCAATATTCATGCAACTGGCGAGTCCGTCGTCGTATCGTTCAACAATCCGATAATGGCCCCAATACGTACCTTTTCGTTCTCCAGCACTACCATCTTCTAAATGCAGTTCGAGTTCCATCTGCTCCATGTTCTCTTTTGGAGTACGTGCAACCGTTGGAAATTGAATAACATTATTCGAAGATTTAGGTGCTGGCGATTGCGTAAAGATACCGAGTTTCTTTAAAAACTCTGGGCTCGCTTCAGCTGCAAATTGCATTTCGGTAATTTTAGGTGGCGAAAATACAAGAGATTCAGTTGATGTGGTTTGTTCTTCGGTGTCAAGTTCCAGTTGCTGCTGCTCCAGCTTATCATGTTCCTCTTGTTCTTTCTTGAGTGCATCGAGAAAAGCTTGTGACTGTTGTCCGTAATCAACGTTTCTTTCATTGCCCGCCGGGTCACTAGATATTGAAGTCTCAATCAAGTTCTCCGATTGAGTTGCTATAATTGGTCCTGCCACTACCTGGGATTCAGTGTCGTTGAATTCGACTTCTTTAATTGATCGGCGAATAGTTGGTTTCTGGATTTCAAACATCCTATTCTCGGTTGTATTATTCCTATACCAAGAAATACGCGTCTCAAGATCAACAATAGTAGAAGCCATCTCCGAACGGCGCCTAACCCCGCTCCAGTACCAACTCAATAGCCCGGCAAAAATAAATGGAATCGCTATGATCATACCCACTCCACTTAACAAAACGTAAGCAGTCGGAATTTCTATATGCCACATAATCCTACCCCTCTTCTTCGCGCACGCGCCATATTTATTCGAATAATTGCCCCTGAAATTCTCCACGATAATTGGATTCCAACCCGACCACAAAATCTAAGCTTTCATGGATTGCACGAGTTGGGTCCCACTTTGGATCTCTCGGGACTTGTCCTTGATAAGTCATCACTTTCCCAAATCTCCGTGGTGCGACAATGGCGGACGTAAGGTCAACACTGTGCCAAGGAAACCTGAACAAATTTTGATCACATACACCGAACCCATGAAAGTTTACATCCGGGAAGCGATCAAAGACTTCGCTTAGGAGCTCGTTCCTTTTTCTCCACGAACGAATGGTTAGGATTCCACCTATACCGACACAAGGAGGATCGACCTTCGTAAGAATTTCTTCCAGATAGGAAAACGGCGATGAGTCTATATGCCATATAGGCATCGGGCAAACGCCTTCGTCACAGAGAAATTCAAAATGTGCTGCAGATAAAGCATCATTTCCACGGACGTCGAGATTCGACCATGTAAAGAACTCTTTGCGATAGCGCTTTAAGAAGTCAGCATACTCCTCGATATCGATAGGGCAGTCATGCAGATCCCAGGCTTTAACTTTGGCAAAGCTAAATCCATTCATCAACTGAAAGCCCCCACTATCGATAAAGAGCTTTTCTATCCCGTTTTTAGCCTTATACCTTCGCCAATTTTCTTTTCCCTGTTTTCGAAGGTACAAATAATTGAACATAGCCCACCTTGCTCCTCGTGAAGCAGCTAAAGCGAGGTCCCTTGGATGTGATTCCGTTCCGGAAAGCCAAACGCGGATTCCTAATATCGTCAAACGCCGCAGGCCTGTCCTGGTTTCTGTGACCCTCGATATGTCAGAGAACATTTCGACAAGACAACCAAAAAGTGCGGAGCTCATTCTACAGAACCGTTCCACGTCTTTGATCACACAAGTTCGCGTATAATAAACATACGCTGCAGCCTTCACTAGCCGCTTCCTTGCAATTTGGTTCGGACTTGTCGCCTTTTTCGGACTTAGCCACAAATTATCGTCATGCAGCCGAATTACCTGACTGCGAGATCCAGTTACCGTTTGAACGTACTGCCGGCGGCGCGCCTTTTTCAAAAAGCTGCGGACACGCCTGCTCGCCTCCGCTTGATAGTCGATCAATCGAATCATCCTTCCTCATTAAACATAAAGAGCCATGACAGATCGTCACGGCTCGTACCCTTATACGGTATATTCAAAATCCTCGTCCATAATGATTAACCTACTAGGGCGATAATTTAGAATTTCCGTATCTTCGTCTTCCAGTAATTGTCTAAAGAAAAGGGTTACCTTATTTAACATAGTCAACATCCTCCTTGCCCCTCCTTCGTAGGTAGGGGCCATAAAATACTCCCACCTAGGAGTTAAAGCAAAGATTTGTTGGTTAACCGATGACAATACCCGGCGCGAGAAGATCGACGATCGTTTCCTCTATGGAGTGAAGTATTTTCCCGCTGCTATTAAGCTTCTCCATTTTGACAACAACATTGAGGGAACGGCGCTGCTGCTTCAATCCATCTGCATACCCAGTTAAAAACTGCGATACACCCTCCGGCTCAAAAAAATGAAAGGTGTTTTTACCGACCGTAATCCTAAACCTACTTACGATCAGATTGACAGTTTTTTTCTCGTGAGGGGCGAAGGCATTGGGAATGACCTTATCCAGGTTCCACCATTTCCTCCATCCACCCACTTCGACATGAAATCCGCTTGGACAAGACATAGGTGTTTTATCTATATCTTTTGTCCACTTCATGGCTTCATCAAAAGTTGCGCCCTCCAAGTCGATGGTAACAAGGTTTCCGCATTTCTCGCATGTGGTTGTAATTAAACGTTCTGCCATCTGTCATTCCTCCTGGACATAAAAAATAGAGCGTCCAAATTACCCCGCTCTTCCTTATACATATGAGTGTCTGTGCTGCTTATCGCGCCAACGAATCAAGAGGCTAGACGCAGTCGGGTGGCAATATACTCGCTTATGAGCCAGTACTCACCCTTTACACAAACCGTTACTTTACCCCTTAAAACTTTGCCGTACACCATAAATCACTACACTCCTTTGGACATAAAAAATAGAGCGTCAAAATGCTCGCTCTTCTTCATACACACATATTGATGACAATATTCCCGTTCACAAAATTACCTAATGTGGATATACCGGTCGCTTGGATTCAAATAAAATCTCCTCCTCATATGATATTTCCTGTGCAAAACGCAAAAAAGCCCCGCAGCAGGAATCCTTGGAAAACAGACAGACTGGTCCTGTTCTCATAAATTCCGCCGCTAGGGCATTTGACTTCGCACAAGGTATAACTAGATTCTAGACTTAATATACCATATTATCTTTGAGGATGGAATAAAAAACAGTAAATTTCTGAACCGCAAGCCCTAGATTAGTCCTATCCATTATAAGGCCCGTCAAGTAATTTAGTATGATTATTATACTATAGATAATGAAGGAATTAGGAAAATTTTGTCGAAATAGAGCTATCTGCAAATGAAATTTTTCCATTAGGGGTGTAAATATTGAAAGAGAAAATTAAAGGCTTCATTTATGGCTGCGTTGTAACATCATTGATAACAGGATCAGTAGCTTATGCTGCAAACCCAACATCGATTGAAGTGTATTTTAAAGATTTGAAATATAAAATAGACGGTTTAGATAAAACACCTTCCGAAGGCCAGGGATTTATATATGAAGGTACCACTTATGTTCCTTTGAGGTTCATCGGGGAATCATTGGGCAAAAATGTAGAGTGGGACGGAGATACGGAAACTATTTGGGTTGGTAAAAGGGAAGGTCGGTTTACCGGTTTAACATCCCTTAAATATGCAAGAACTGATGGGGAAGTTTGGACTGATGAAAAGCCAGGAACGATTGAAATTGCGGGAACTAAATACAAAAATGGAATTCGCGCAATGGTTAAAAATTCTTCTAGTTCTGATGGGAAAGCTTCCATTGATTACAACTTAAATGGAAATTACAAAAGACTGACTGCCCTAGTCGGTATGGATGATGCTTCTAGGAATGTCAAAGCACTTGGTATCATCAAAGTCATCGGAGATGGGAAAGAACTTAAAGTTATTTCTAAGTTAATAGGTGGGGACAATCCAATAAATGTAGATGTCGATGTCACCGGCGTCTTAAAGCTACAAATCGTTTTTGAAGTTGATTATGATAAAAATTATAATTGGGCAGAAATACTTTGGGTCGACTTCCTCGAACCCAAATTGTTCGAATAAATAAAATAAGATGACTTCCTCCGAAGTCATCTTATTTTATTTATTAGGCATCCCACGTCGTATATAAATTCTGAAGTCCTAATTTATTGGCCGGCCGCCTCTTCTGCAAGGAGTCTTTCAATGATCAACTTGTCCTCTTTCGTACACCGATCGATCTCGCCGGTCGGATTAAAAATCGTATCGTATGAAAAAAACACAGGCGGTACCTCAAGGAATGATGATATAAGTTTCAAAAATCTTTGAGTCACCGGTATACCTTCCCGATACTCCCGTTCGAGAACAAAACGAATGATCACTTCAACCTCATTCTGCGGTAATTCAATCCCATAAAATTTCATTGCGTTAAGCAACAAGCATCGAATATCCAGATCCAGATCTCCGAATCCACGTTCAAATCGGTAAGGACCTTTACGCTGTATCCCCCAATAACCTCCATAACGAAGATCCTGTACGGCCTTGAGAACTTCTCTCATTTCATAAAGATGAGATAACTCTGGGTAGTCTAGCAATAAGGATTCCATGCTTTTATCTTTTTCAACAACCGTGCATGCCCAACATCCCATTCTGCTTGCTTTACACGAGTTGATGGCCCGGTCCGGGCTATTAATCGATGCTCCGATTTGACATTCACCCATTGATTGTGAGTATAAATTTATCAATCGGCTATTTCCATAGTCAAAATATGGATGCCATGGAGCAACCTGTCTCACGAGATGCGTAAGGACATCTCTTGCCCGCCACCGTGCAATTGGTGCACAAGTAGATATATTCGCTACCGAGTGCTGGCCGAAAAAACCATCACCATATTCTTTTGTTACACTGATTGATCTTGCTGTACTTTCTTGCATCCTAGAACCAAGTAATTGGCAGATCGTATCTTCGCTGGAAGCTAACTCCAATAAAGATTTCCGCCCTGCTTTAATTTTGAGCCGCTCCACACACCAAGACAGATTTTTCGTCGGTGGCTTGTAACCTCTACCCAAAACATTAACGAAATAAGCATCCTCAACGTCCGGTTCGGAAAGGATGAATGGAATTTCGATTGGGAGTGCTGCTATTGCCTCCCTTACCTTCCGAATGTGCTCCTTCATCAACGGCTGGTCTACGGTGCCAGTGTCTGCACTTAAAATGACCAACTTAGTCGTACATTCCGGATGCTCCAGTTTATACCTAATGCATTTCTGTACAATGACGGAGCTGTCTTTCCCCCCACTGAAGTTTGCACAAATTAAGGAGAACCGCCTAAAGCATTAGGCGATTACCTCGTCCGTTTCCTTTTCCAACTCTTCGGGAACGGCCTCATCAATTACAAACTCTTCCCCCGCGGTATTCGGCACACGCCGGGTTACCTCGGACCCATTAAAGTCAAGAAGCATGGGTTCATATTCGATGACCTCTTCCAGACGAAGCGGCCACGATAATTCCCCCCCGACGCCGTAAGGGGCAAACGGAAGATTAAAGAAAAATTCAAGCAAGAAGGTTATGTCCCCCCGCTTCGCCCATACTTTTAATTTATGCTCATGTCTGAATCGGTAGGAACACACGAAAGTTCTCATTCTCTAAGAACGTGAACAAATCATAACTGAACTCTTCTGCTGCAAAGACATGTTCCCATCGAATCTTACTGTCTCGTTCAATGAGTCTTTCGTCCGGTGGATCGTTTTCCGGAAAATGATGTACCACCAAAAACGTCGACTCATACGAAAACACAGACGTAAAATCACGAACAACCCCATAATACTTACAGTTGTGGCTCTTAAGCAACTTCCACAGCTTGCGGCTTACATTGGAATGCGCTTTGAGCCGGGCTTTAGGTACAATTTTGTTCGGCGCATCAGCATCGAACCTATATTTCTCTTCCGTCTCATAAATAGATATCACTTTCCTGACCTCCCGTATAGTTCGGGTATACGCGACCCCTATTTTTACATAGTTTCGCCAATAAATAGATTCATAATTTAAGGAGCAGCTGCCCTTCACAAAACGCCTCGCGCTTTCGCTTCTTAGCTTGAATGGAAGGAACCTCCATAGTCTGAAGTTCTGGTTGTACAGCACACGGAGCATCTTCCTCCAGACCTACCCGATAACCATGTTTGGCCGCAAGTGCCTGCAGTGTAGCTAGCTCGCGCTGCTTTATCTTTGCCTCTTCTTCAATCCGGATTCCAGGCAGGGCTTCGCGTGCGATTTCCTTTAATGCATTACCGATATCAGTATATGACCCGGCGCCCCACTCGAAATGATGCAGTAGCAGCTCCTCGAGCATCTCGATTATTCCCTTAAGATGCCGGTAATAATCACGAAATCCATGCAGATTATAATGTGCAATGAAGCCGCTATACACATGAAGAAATTCGTACAGTGACTTATCAATCATCATGGAATCGCGTGCCTTAACAACCTTCATAAACTTCTTATAAATTTTTCCCTTCTGCTTTGCCGTAAATCGAAGTTCATCCTGGAACTCCATAGAATATTCCCTCCTTTAAATTAAAAAGGCGCCTAGAATATTAGGCACCTTCTCTCCTCATAATATGTTACTCTTCCAACACCACATCATCGTATCGATCAACAACTATGACTTGATCGTACTTATGTGGGATAATACCTGGAACTTCGTAAAACAAATAATAACGTCCATTAACCTCTCCGCGAAATGAAAAAGGGAATGATTCATACTCTTCCTTTGATATTATGGGCAGAAGAGATATCTCATTTGAACGTCCTAAAGCTCTTCTAGCCGATGCAGCCACCAGGATATCATCTTCCACTTGTACGATTCGGTCATTCTTTGCTTCGTACAGGCAAAATTTCATGAGCCCACCCTCCTATTTTCACATGTAGGTCCTATGCAAAAATCCTTTCGTACATACTAGCTGGCCTGTTGGTCACAAGGAACAGAATTACTACAGGACAGTACAAAATCTACATCGCTCCGGAGATCATCTTCGGACCTTCCCGTCGAATCGAGGATTACTTTTATTGGGAACCTACCTACATAAAAGTGAATCATCTGTTCAGCCGGAATGCCATTTCTACGGTACTTAGCCATCTTCCGGACGAGTGAACCGTACTCCCTCGTTGACACAAGACTAATGTTCATAAGATCATCGGCGAGTGCGTAGATGTCAGCCATCACTTCATGGATTCCCTTTTTCTGCGATCGTTCAAGTTGACGAAGATCCAACATGGAGTAGCCGGCTTCAACTAAAAGCAAGACCGCCTTGATTTCAGACCTGTTCCCGGGATTGGTCATCATCCTACTTACAGTTCCGCTTAATTCCATTAGTTCGGATGTGTTCATTCCCAACAACACTAATAGATGTCCAATCACCGAGAAGCGGGGTTGTCCTTCCGTTGTTTCCACATAACCCTCTAACTTTGAAATCCCTCGTTCCTTTACAACATCGAGCAAATCCTGTAATTTTCGCATATTCGCCTAATTGCCTCCTTCAAATTCATAGATGTGTTCCCCTGCATAGCAAAAAAAGCCCATATGCAACCGGACTTTGATAGCCATAAAAAAATAAGGCTATACAAAATTCCGCCACATAGGGCTTTCGACTTGGGCAAATTGAATCACATCTTTATAGGTATTATATCATAAACGAGTCGCGATTGGAATATACTGGACATTAACGATTAAGGAGTACGATTTTTTTCATCTAATTGTCGAAGAAGTTTAGCTCTGCTCGCTTTCCTTTCCTTCATCAATTGCTCTATAGATTTCATATCTACTTTTTTCGGCTTCTTTATAAACGAGAGAACATTTTTTTTTCATTTTAGGCCTCCTAGTCAGAAGTTACCTTTCTTACCACATAAACTTCTTTGCATTTTAATAAAAGGCTATGTTAAATCAAACTGTTGATTTTCGATAAAAAAAAACCGCCCTAATGAAAAGGCGGTTGATTTAGCTGTTGTTTCTCGTTTATTATTTTGAAATGTCAATTATATAAGAAGTAATTTCCTTAATTTTTGTTTTGTTTAAACTGCTATTGAAACGATATATATTACAGAAAGCGTAGCTAATATTGCTTTCGAGGTTTAGGATGCCATTTAAAGAACCGGAGTATCCGTGCGTTACAATATTACTAATAACTAATTCCGTTGGCTTGTTGTCAATCAGTTCTTCAAGCATTTTGAAAACTTGAGCCTTACCTTGTAATACATTGTTACCGATAAAATTCCACTGGATATCTTCTATGATGGTCTCCGTGATAAGGCCAATATCGTTGCAAACAAAGGCAACATTAAACGCTCTAAGTAGTTCTTTTTTCGGTGCATTTCCACAATCTTCTGCACAAATAATTTTCACTTGATCGTATCGAATGTTGTCCTCTGACATACTTCACTATCCCCCACAATCAAAAGTAATCATCTTCGATGATTATATTACAACTATAGAATGAATGCTTTCAAATATCAAATATCAACAACAATGTTTAACATAGCCTAATAAAAAAGCCATCGCATCGCGACGGCTAATACTTCTACTTATGTAACGGAACGACAGTACTATTTCTCATAATATCCGATGCTTGGCCTGCTATAGAACTTACCATACGCAGACGAACATCAGTATTCAAACTACGATCTTCGTTAATCTGTCTTAACTGCTCGGCTAACGCCAAAAGTTGCTCTACTTCCACTTCAGCAGGGCGCTTTTTGCGAAAGAAGTTCAAAAAGGATGCCATGTTCGTCACCACCTAAACGATTTTGATAAGATAGCGCAACCAGTAGACTCAAATGAATGAGATTAACATAACGTTCAATGTTGTCAAAATCAGCTTCACTTACCTCATGAGAGGATTGAGAGGCTACGACTACGACACCAATCATTTCGTTTTGCTGATAAATGGGTACCCCTATAATGCTATTATATCTTCTCTCGCCTTGCTTGACAATGATATGTGCTGCTTGCTGAGGAATGTCGGTATAGACAATACGACGATTCTCTTCCCAGACTTGGCCAACAAAACCTTCACCTTTTGAGAACTTCAAACTGCCGTCAACCGAGCTTCCACTTCTGCATTCCCCAATGAGCACCATTTTCTCGTTAGGAATGTCCCTCAGGAAAAAATAAGAATGCTTATTGTTCTGGCTATCAACTGTAGTGCTGCAGATCTCTGCACAAACAGAATTGAGAAACAAATTAAGCCAATAGGGCTCATTGACCTTTTGAGTAAACGTCTTCACTGCCAGGTTGTAACACTTTCCAATTAAGTGATCCAGATTTAGTACGAGTCTACGTTCACGTAAAGTATCTTTCATTGATGAGTTGAGTTGATCAGTCACGACAGAACGAGCCGCATTCACTTGTTCCAGCTCCGTAATCTTCTCCTTCAATTTCTTGATTACATCTTCCGTAGCCACTTTCTTAATCAACTCGACTGCGTATTCGTGATGTAGCAGGTTGGGAACCCACGAATACAGCTGCCCCCGCTCCTTGTCTCGACTACACAGCCACAAAGCCCATCCTCTAAGAACATTGTACGCACCGATTACTGTAAAAAAGGAAAAAAGAAATATGATAAAAATTGCTTTATTATTAAAGGCACCATTTGAGACAAAAAGCAATGTACAAATATCGTTAATCATTTTATAAATCCATATTATCAATCCTGGGAACACAGAGTCTATGGCGGCATTGATGCCAAATAACGTGAGACACGTTAAAACAAGTGCCATCATAGCCGCTCCGACCATCCGTATACGAAATCCCCTCTTAGGATCAGTGGCAACGCTTGCTGACGTCCCTTGATTGATCTGAGGTTGTACCATTCGTTATTCTCCTTTGCTCATAGTTCTCGCGTATTCGAGATGTGCAAGATCGTGAAGCCTTTCTCGATTAGAAAGCATTGCGAGCTCCCGATTGTTGCGAATCAATTCCTCAACAAGTGCAACGATTCACATTCTTTTCCCGGACCTGTTTCTCGGTATCATACGAAAAATCTTTGAACATTCCAATCCCTACTTCACATAAAATTTTCTTAAGGATCCATTTTCCGGTACAGTTCCAAATATTGATCCATGAACTGTTGATCCACTTCGTCATAAACGAACGAATTAAAAATGGCCTCGGCCGGTATACCGTGCTTTAGTTGGAAAGCGACGAAACGGTCTACCTTAGCGATTTCCAACATAATGGCTTCGTCGAATACGATTTCTGGCTCTCGGCTCGAGCACGAGTTGTTAAGGCAGACGTATTTATCCTCTTTTGATATGGTTACGTCTGAATTATGAACTAGCGGAAGCTTGCAATGTTCGCAAGTCTTTCCTGTGCGATATCGCTTCAGATAAACACGAGCCCTATCAAAATCCATAATCTCGTTTCCTTCATCATCGATGACATAAACCATTGTAATCCTCCTCGTAAGTGGTCGGCCATAACTTGAAGCAGGACTATGGCCATCTCCTTTTTAGCGCATACTAAATAGGCAGGAATGAAGTCCCCACACCGCATGCTTACATATAATTTTTCCCTTTCCTCCCTTCATAAGATCCGCTTTTCTGGCAAAAAAAAGAAGCCCCGTAGCGAGTTTACTTTAGAAATAGGCAGACCTATCTCTTCATAATCCCGCCACTAGGGCTTCAGTCTTGTACAATGAAAAGCATAATATTACGAGAATTATAGCATATTCCCAGGAACTAGAAAAGCGCGCTCAAAAAAGGAAGCAGGAGCGAGGCTCCTGCTTACATTAAGCGTAAAAGCAGTTGATCGTGTTTTGACTCGGACATTCTTTGCTCTAACGGCCGATAAAATGGAACTTCATTTTTCAGAAGCTGCCTTAGAATAAGACTGTACCGGTCCGATCGCTGCGGGTTATTGTATTTCTTTAAAATTTGAGCTAACTCTTCAATTAATGTTTCCTCGTCCTGCAAAAGAATATCTTGCCGATCGATGAAAACGAGACTGCCGTCTTGACTTATGGCTCGAAATGTAGACGAACGAAGCGGCTTGGGCCGAAGTACTTCCGGGCACTTGACAACCTCGACTCGCTCCTGGCGCGACAACCAGCTTGCAAGAATTGCCGTCATAGCTCTTCCTCCTCGTCTTCATCGTCCCAGTCTTCTTCATCGTCGTCAACTTCATCGTCCCAGTCTTCTTCATCATCCAAGTTCTCTTCACCCTGTTCTTCTTCATCATAATTAAGAACATGGGGGCCACTATCCTGGCTTTTTTGCCGAATTGGCACACTTGGCCGATCGGTTGCTTGTTCTTGTTTAGAGGAAGCCATTTCTTTAAGCGTCTCCTTAAACAACTCCTGTTGGGCCAAGGTACAAAATTCAGGCCGGGATCCGCACATGCGTGTGTCGAAGGTAATCTGGTGAACAAGGATTGCCTTTTCTGTAAGCAAAGTGTTTATGATATTATTTGTGAGCTGGGCAGCCATTTTATTAGTTGCGCAGCGCTGCGGTGCAGATTTAATCACTTCTCCGCATCCCGGAATCCGTGACTCGGTATCCGTCAATATTTCCGGATATAGGCTGCCGGCCGGCTCCAAAATGGTCCGTCCGTTAAACTTCAGCCCCACCACAATTTGACCACCATTACCCGTCTCCGGCTTTGCATCGTTCCACCTATCGAGTGAAACGCCGTGAACACCTGCATCGATATATAGGAGCGTGCGTGCTTCCTCAGAACGGAAATATCCGTCAAATATCTGCCTGGTCGCATGATTATCCACCATGCCAATGAGCACGGGGAGGAACATAACGTTCTTATCCCTATCCCTATCCGGATCGGCCAACAGGGTAGATAGATCGGAAGCATCCGCAATATATTCCGTACGTCTGAACGTTGAAATTCCATAAAAATCACCGTAACGTTCAGCCAGCGCTTGGACCTTAGGTTGGTCGACCTCTTCCGGCTCAAAAATTTGGTTCCCCAAATTCTTCTGTTCAACCCGGTCTCCATCTACCAGCATAATGTGTTCCAGATAGAACGGCCGCTTAGACCGGTTGTGTTGAAACGCATCCAAATGCGTCCGGAGATCCTGGCATAACCCCCTGTAAAAATGCGATCCGTTCGCGCCAAGGCCGACTATGATGATCTGCAGATTAATACGTTTATCAAATTGAATGATTCCTGGCATGGAATCTCCCCCTCTTCATAATTAGAAAATGGAGGCCTCCACTTTTGGAGAGCCTCCCTCTTTTTCATACATACGGATGAACACGATCTACCCATTCAGGCGGAAATGTGCATGCCGAATAGGTACTTTCAGCGTCAAAAACATCTGCGATGTTCAAATAAAGATAATGTCCATTGAAGCCCGCACGAAAACAGTGATCAATCGTCGGCTTATCTAATTGCCCAAAGACGCCGTAGACGCAAAGTGCTTTATCGTTACGATCATCTTTCGGTGAGAAGACTGCCGGCATCACATGATGCGAATGCATAATCAGAACAATATCCCGCTCCGGATCATCTGGATACTCCGCGTCAACATTGTCCCTATTTGCCCATTGCTCGGGACAATGCAGCTCATAAGTTACGGTCGATCGGTTCCGGGCGACGTAGACGAATGCCTCACGTTGTTCTGGAACAAAGTGCTTGAAGAAATCAAGCGTTTGCTTCAGAAACATTCCGGGAATCTTGTCCATCTTGAACGAGACCCCTTCTGTGACACTCTCCAGTGCTGGAACCATTCGAGCGGCTACCGTAACTTTAAGATGCGCATTCTCCCGAATTTCATAAAGACGGCCGTCTCTTCCAGCGACGTAGTTAATCGGTTTGGACGGCGCCTTCTCAAACTCGCTGAGCTTCCAGTGAAAAGCTTGATAGGCAGGAAAATTATTACCCATCTTTCCGGCACTGATGGAAGGTGTCAGTCGTTTGTTTTCCTTGTCTACGCGCCACGCAACGGCTTCTTCATTGGCAAACTCGAAATAGTCGAGCGCGAGCGTAAGTCGTAGCATATCAACCGTTAGTTCGCCCTCTTGGACTTCCGGGATTTTCGTTTCTGTTGCTCTCTGAGGTTCAGGCTTTTTTTGAACAACTTCTCCTTCTTCCTCATTAAACTCCAGATCGTCTTCCTCATCAGATTCTGCGTCAGAATTCTCGGATAACTTTTCTCCTGTGGCTTCCGCATTACCGCCTGCAGCGGCTGCTTCGGCCTCCGCTTTCGCCTGACGGGCTTTTTCGAGGTCATCCTTTACATCCTGGGGAACCATTGCCCATAGAGCTGCCTTCACTTCTTCGATGTCCTGATCATTCATTTCCACAAGGCGCCTACCAAGATCTGCAACCGGGAACGAATGCATGGCGTAATGAACGGTCCAATCAAGCCCGACAAGCATTTTTCGGATATCGGCTTGTGTTTCGTACCGCCTAATGGCCGACTTCGGCTTTACCATAAGTTTTGCTCCTTTGGTATCGCCTTTCCCGCTTCCCTTATCACTTGCCTGCTTCTTCTTAGCAGCATTCTTATCCGTTGTAACAACCGGCGCCACGGCCCCTGCATCAATACCAAGTATCGAAAATAAGTCCAAAGACATGTTTAATCGCCCCGCAGCTCATTCGTCCGCGGAACTTCCTCCCTTGTACATAAGTTTTTTCACCACGGTATCCGTGATGGACCTTTTATTCGAACGGGTCGTCACACCCGACGAAATCATAAAATGTCAGCGAAGACTTTACCGGTTTCTACGAGCTGCTCATCATCAAAATCATGCCCGGATAATTCAGCCAAAAGCTCGCGATAGTTCTTTGCACCATCATATAAATCGAAGTTCCGTTCTCCTTGAAGGAAAATGTACGGATACGATTCGATATTTCTGAATTCCTTAAGAGGCGGGAAGTAATTCCAGCAGCAATACATATTCGAGTTAACATGAGAGAATGGATATCGATATAACTTGGATTTCTCCGTAATAACCTCATCTTTGACTGCCGCGACCCTTGCATCGATTCGCCGGCCACTCATTTCAAAGATGAAAATTAGTTTCGGATGTCCAACCTGCTCAATGATTTGCCCTCTCAAGTTCACGTCCCAGCGTGCCCGATCCACCTCAAGAGCAATGACTGTCCGGTTCTTCGATTGCTTAAAAAACAAGCAATTTCGAGGAAGAATCGGGGTCGTGAGCTCCAAATCATCGAGGTGTTCCTTCGCCAATTCAAGTACAACATCTTTCTTTACTATTACGGCAAGGTGGGCCCAGAGATCGTTAATGGCGTCTTCAGCATCAAATTGCTTCACATGCTTAACAGCTGCATCCAAGATCGATTTGATCGTTTGACGATCTGGCGAGTCGAAGACATGTACCTTATCTAGCAGCAGTTCAAACATCAGCTGCAGTTCATAGGGGTCTTCAATCTTAGTTAGCTTTTCCGTCATTGCTCTTATGAGCTTCGTGTAGGCCGCGTTATCCAAGGTTGCGATATTCGCATTCTCCAGCAATACTGCCAAGAGGTTTCGCATGAGCCCCTCATCTGATTTTCTATAATCATTTGAGAGTTCATCGATAATCGCTCTTAGAATATCGTTTTGATCACTTATAGCCACTTCAGATCCGTACCGGAAAAGTTCACTAATAAAAGTTTGCGCGTCGTCTAGAATGGTGCTATAAAGCATCCACGCATCCGCACTCTGAATCATTTGCTTTTGCAGATCCGCAGCATTCACCCTGACTTCCTGAACGATTACACCATTGAGTATTCGCTCAACGATCGGCTTTTGGATACCTTCCTCATCGATGGTAATGCGAGTTTGCATTAGTGTAGGCTTTACCAGCGTTTGCATAGTTCATTCTCTCCCTTTCACATAGTGCGGTCCTATTGCCGCATTGTTTTTGGACTCCCACTTGCCTTACGAGCTGTAACACCGCGCCTAAGCCTTCTTTTCAAAAGAGTTGGCAGTTCTGCAACATGCCCGCTGAGTACCTCAGCCGACATCGTGCTGTTCGCGATTTTTTTAATTAGCTCAGAAAGGTTAAATAGCCCTTCGAACACTGCGTACAAGGGGACATTACAGTTATAGAATTCAAGCGATATGCCTTCCTCTTGAACTTCATATGCTAGACATTCACCTGTATTGTCATCCCCAAGTTCCCCAAGAATACCCCTGACACGCTCGATGTTACCTTCGGTGAGCACCACATCGACGAAATAACCAACATTCGGTATTTCCTCAATACGTTCCCATCCAAAGAGTGTAGTCAGAACCTGATCCAGAATATTTTCGCCCACTTTCCAATCTTCACAGATCGGTAACCCTTTTTCTACCATCATGCGAACCGTAATTAACATGCTGAGATCGTGTAAGTAATCCGATAAAGTATCAACGTTTAGGCCGAGAAAGTGGCTCATTAGAGCAACCTCCTTTTTCGGTCGATCGGCAGAACCCTTATCATTTGGCTGATCCCAATAGTTCGATTGATTTCCATAAGGGTTTGATGCGAATTTTCCTGATCAAATTCGTCGGGGTCATAATCCATTGGTTGGAAATAGTACAGTTCCTCGTACAAATACATCAGTTTTCGTACATCCATCGCGTTAAGAACGCCGAGGACGTCTTTTACAATAGCACCGGGACGATAAGCAATGGCATGAAGCAGTGTTTGCTCCATTTCCAATGTCTCAACCGATTCCTGTTTTAGGGCATCGGACTCAAGTCCAACCCAAAATCTCTCATTGATCACCATACTGCCCATGATTGTAGCCTCCTTTGTTTTATATGAAAAAAAGCGCTGCGCAAGCGAAATAGATCGCTCGAGCACCGCTTTCTTTGCAACATAATAAAAAAAACCTATACTAACTGCTCTTTAAACAGGGAAATAAGAGTCCTGTTATAGACGGCAGCCAGCATAGGGCTTGAGTACTTGCGCAACGCCAAAAAAGGCAAAAAAATCATATTCATATTTTACCATCGTGATTATTCCCTGTCTACATCTTATTTCATCTGTCCATATTCTTATTAGAGCAATTTTATGTACATAATTGATCCATGAATTGACCATAAAATAACCAATGTGATATAATTTAGAAAATAATGTAAAGGGGAATCTCTATGTCGGATGAAAATAAAAATGTTCCAGAAGTAGTTACTCCAAAACGAGCAACGATTAGTAACCCAGATACTTTGAAGAAAATGGAATGGATGAAACAAAAATTGAATCTCCGTACAGATACTGACTTGGTGTCTGTCTCACTTTCTTTGCTACATATGTGCATTGAGCTGCAGGAACAAGGGTACGACCTTGGTGGCTATAAGGAAAAAGGAATATTTGGTGAGCGAGAATATCGAATGATCAATTTGAACTTGATTCGTTAAGATGTTGGAGGAGTTTAACAATTACCCTTTTTTTTTCGGGGAGAAGTTCCTATTAAGGGGTGACCATTATCAGTTATCAAAATGATCAGAAAAAAATTGGCCTTTGGGTTGGAATAATCGTTTTATATTTAACCCCCTATTTAGTTTCAGTGATTGCAAATTCTGAACTGCCTAATAAACCAATTTATTATCACTTCATGGGAATAGCTTTATTGATTATTGGGCTCGCCAACTTTTACCTTAAAAATATTGGATGACATTTATTCAAGGATCAGGTTTATTAGTCCTTTTAGTAGTCAACATCCTGGATATAATCTAGGATTCCCTCTGTGGACGTGTTAATGGCAAGCTATCTCAAAAAAAATAGGACGGGATTCAATTGCTACGATCAAATAAGGAAGAAAAATCAGTGCTACAAGAGAGCCTTAGTAATTTACGCGGCCACTTTTCCAATATGGATAATGGGAAGCGCATTTTATTGAAAGATGGACGGATTGGTTACTTTCGTGGGTATTCTGGAACAGCATTAAAAGGAGAATTGTTTGATTTTGAATACAAAGGAATTATCGAAAGCGTTCATATTATTGAATATGAATCTCTCTTAATAGATGACTTAAACGTGAAATGCCCAAGCTGCAGCAGTCATATAATTATGGATGGCTATTTACGCGGAAACGAAGATATAAGAGTGGTATTTAGGGAGAACATCACAAATAACAAGCTAATATCCCCCACTGTTAACAGTCGGTCTGTCAAAAGTCATGCTTGCTATGAATGTGGGTTCATAATGCTATTTGCAGATGTTGTAAAAAAAAACGGCAACCAGCCCGTGTATAGATACTCAATAAACTTAAAGGATGGAGACTAACATGGAAAATTATATTACCGGTTATATCTTTCAATCTGGATCAAGAATTGTTATTGATGCTGGTAAGTTAGAATATCCTATTTCAACCGTTGGTAACTTTGAAATATGGAACGGTTCGGAATTCGTTCCTGCCATACTCGATCATATTAAGGTTCCCGAAATGTCGGGCACAAAGGCAAGATTTAAAGTAACGACATGATTGAGAGGCGATGCGAAAGGATATGATAAAATTTCACCGAATCTATAAGATCAGTTTGTGGTTTTTTCCAATACTTTGGCTTGCATTCGTTGTTAACAGTAAATCTCTATCAAGAGAAGACTCGGCTATTTTCTGGAACGCATTTCTTTGGGTCCCGGTCTGTTACATATGCTTAATCGTCGGATACTTTTTGTTAAAAAAGGAAATCAGCGAAGAAAAAGGTAAGGATCAGCGTTGAATATAGGACGTATTAGGCTTCAGAGTTCGGAGCTGTTCAAACGCTGCTCTCTCATCTTGCAGCATCTCGGACAACTCTTTACTGACCACAAGCGCCGCCTTCTCTGCTTGGGTGATCTCGCTCGATCTTTCGTAGCTTGCATTTCCTCAGCGTGACGCTCAACGGCCCTATGCCGCTCGTCTGAGTGCAGTACCTCTGCTCCCTCCTCTGCCTCGGCAATTTGCTTCGCCTGTTTGAAATGGTGTGGGTCTCTGCTCCTGTCGGGTGACAAGAACATTATCTCATTAAAGGTCGCGTAAATCGCGGCTTTTTTTTTGTTGTATGGGATAAAGTTCTTGTGTCAGCAGAAAATAAAGTATTAGACTGGATGTCTTTATTCCAAGCGGCTTTTCGAATCGCCAAACCGTCAGACTCCATAAAATAAGTATTAGACTGACCCCTAGAATTGAAACAGCGACAGCCAAGGACGAGAAAATATAGTCCTAGACTGTCGCTGTTTCATTGAACTATCGTTCTGCGTTAGCTTAAAGTTGGGATACACCATTCCAATATACCTGTAGTTTTAGGATTAGGTGTAAATACCTCATATCTTGGTTTTGACAAATCAATATTATATTTTGCTTGATTCTCTTTAGTACATACTTTACTCCAGAATTCACCAATGTACTTTTTTCAAATCTAAAAATAACATATTCTTTTTCAGGAATTGAATATGACTTCATTCCTTCTGGCACATCACCTAGATCAGTTTTTTCTACAGCGACTAAAGGTAGGAGTCCAGGCAAAATCACTGCATACCTAGAAATAACCAAATACCGTTCTCGTCGATGGCATTAACCCCAATCTTCCCTCGACTTGCAAGCCTTTGTCTAAAAAAGAAAAAGCCACGATTTACGCGGCAATGAGCGGGACAATGTTCATCTTTGAAACGCTTGCAGCGGCCCGGCATATGGCGCATGTTCGAATCGACATGGGTTCTCCGTTACCCGCGGGTCCTGCTGCTTGTGCAGCACC
>NZ_JBHSRV010000011.1:0-172777 GCF_042659105.1 Paenibacillus allorhizosphaerae
GTTACTCACCCGTCCGCCGCTAGGGTCCGAAGACCCTCGCTCGACTTGCATGTATTAGGCACGCCGCCAGCGTTCGTCCTGAGCCAGGATCAAACTCTCCATTAAAGTTGCTCCCATCACCCGAAGGTCATGCTCGCTATAATGTAAGCTGACTAAGCTCAAAATTTAAAACTGGCGAGAATTTTCATTCTCTAATTCACTCACTCGTTGTTCAGTTTTCAAAGGGCAATTTCATTCAAGTCACTGTCGATTTATTATTACTTCCGTCGAAAGCGACTTTATTAATATAACACATTCTCTTTTGTTAATACAAGTGTTTTTTTTAACCAACTTTTCGAAAGCTCAATTCTTCACTTGCATTTTCCGTGCCTCAATCGGCCGGAAGACTAATTTACCATGCTCGTCCCACAATGTCAACCCTTAAAATAAATAAAGCATGCCTCTTGCAAAAGGGGCGCTGCACACCAATCTTAATCATTCAAGTTATTAAGATGAAGGCAATGAAATGAAGACGGAACAAGCTTCTCGATATCTATGCTGAAGAATTAACATAAAAAAAGCACAGACCCGAGTGGTCTATGCCTTGGATTTCCTGAAATTAAAAGCCGGTCGCTCCCGCTTCGGCCAATTGCTGCGCAAACTCGTCATGAATATGACCGTTCGAGCAAAGAAGATTCCTTACACCCAAATTGTATGGGTTTCCGAGCGTATCCGTAACTTTCCCTCCTGCTTCCGTGATCAATAACGCCCCGGCAGCAATATCCCAGGAGTTCAAACCGATCTCCCAGAAGCCGCTTAACCGCCCGGCGGCAACATAGGCCATATGCAAAGCGGCCGAACCGGCAACTCGAATATTGCGCACTTTTGGGGTAAGCGACTGCAATCCCTGCAAATTGATCGGCAGCGCGTGCTGCTTATCGGCCGGAAATCCCGTAGCGACCAGACTGTCGGTTAGTAAGGGTTCAGCGGACACCCGCATTTTTTTCCCTTTTAAGTAGGCGCCTTTGCCTTTCTCAGCTACATAAAGTTCATTATGAATAGGGTTATACACAACACCCACAATAACTTCGCCTTTGTGCGCCAATGCAATCGAAACCGAAAAAAACGGAAAGCCGTGCACGAAGTTCGTCGTACCGTCAAGAGGATCGACGATCCACAAATATTCTTCTCCTCTCATCCGCTCCAAAGCGGATTGAGAAGCGGCCGGCCCAGGCTCGACACCCTCCTCCCCCAATATCGCATGGGTCGGAAAATGTGTCTGGATCAAATTGCGTATCATCGTTTCCGCGCCTTTGTCCACTTCGGTCACTAAATCATGGACTGAATATTTGGTCTGCAGGGTGTTGAAATCCCCTAGTTTACTTTGTATCCATTCCCCTGCTTTGGAGGCGGTATTAATGGCAACAGCGGTAAAACTTTTGCTACCGACGGAAAAACGCGTTGTATTTTGATTCGACATTGGATCATTCCTTTACGAAATTCATTTCAATCGCCTATCTATTAAAATGATCTGTTGTAAAGCTATAGCTATTGGATTCTTAAATAGTATAGTTAATATACGTAATTAATGCTACGTCGTTTCACCCAAAAAGCATCGTGGGTTTTAACAAAAGCGTGAACTCGCAATAGACATGGTTATTGTTCAATTTTTGTAAAAAAAACATCCGCCGCGATGGGACGGATGTTTTTTGGAACATAAACGGTATGCTGTTGTACTCTAAACGCCGACGATGTGATAGCCGCCGTCCACGTAGATCACTTCTCCCGTAATACCGCGTGACAAGTGGCTCATCAGAAATAATGCCGTATCGCCGACTTCCGCGGTTTCGGTCGTGCGGCGCAGCGGCGCTTTTTCCTCCACCGTTTTCAAAATGGAGTTGAAGTCCTTGATGCCTTTGGCCGCCAACGTACGAATCGGACCCGCCGAAATCGCATTAACGCGAATATTGAATTGTCCAAGATCGTTCGCCAAATAGCGCACGCTTGCTTCCAGCGCAGCCTTGGCGATCCCCATGACGTTGTAGTTTTTCATTGCACGCTCGGCGCCCAAATAGGTCATCGTCATGATGCTACCGCCTTCGGTCATGAGCGGGTACAGCTTTTGCGCGACGGCGACAAGCGAATAGGCGCTAATATCGTGGGCAAGCGCGAAGCCGTCGCGGGATGTATTGACGAACAAGCCTTCCAGCTCTTCCGTGCGGGCGAAAGCAATGCTGTGAACGATGCCGTGCAGCACGCCGAACTGCTCGCGAAGCGCCTCCGCCAATTGATCGATATCTGCATCCACCGTAACGTTGCACGGCAAAATCGATGCGTTCGGGATCGTATCGGCCAGCTTGCGCACCCGTTCTTCCACGCGTTCGTTCTCATAAGTAAACACGAGTCGCGCTCCCTGACTTGCCAAAGATTGGGCAATGGCCCATGCAATGCTGCGGTCGTTAGCCACACCCATCACAACTATATTTTTACCCGCTACCAAATTCATAGTAATGTTCCCCTCTCGCTCACAAATTAGGGCTCGGACATAGATTCCCTCCTCAAATTACCTGATTTTACCGAATATTTCAAGTCACATTTACCGAGCTTATTCGCTATTTTCCGAGCATTACATTTCGAAAGACGCCTGGGTCAACACGGTTATGCCCGGCTCATTGCGAACCGATTCCATCAGTTGGAGCAGAGCCTCATCTTTCCTCTTCGCTTCCAGCATAATATCAAGCCGCGGGGTTAGCGGAGCAATGGCGCGCAGAAAGTCCATCAGCCGCGATGCGTCGACATAGTCGGCATGGCTGCGAACGTCTTTGTCGCTCTTCGGGCTGGACACATGAATTTTCGGCGGTAAAGGCGCCTGCTCTTCCGAGACACTAAGGTCTGCCTGCTCTGTCTCTAGACGCCAAGTCTCTGCGATGCGCGGCCAAAGCGCTTCGGCGGATTCGCCGCATGGGTTGACGTCATGATGATGCAGATCCAGAACCATCGGCACTCCCACATCTTCGCACACTTCAAGCGTTTCAAGGGCGTTGAATGTTTTGTCGTCATTCTCCAGCGTAATGCGTCGCCTGATGCGTTCCGGCATGGAAAGGAAATTATCGATAAATCGTTTTGCCGCGGTTTCCTTGTTCCCGTAAGCGCCGCCGATATGTATATTGCATTTGGCCGACTCATCCAGTCCCATGGCCTCCAGCATTTGCACATGACGATCGAGATCGGCGAACGAGTTAGCCAGAACATCCTTGCGCGGCGTACTCAGCACTGTAAAATGATCGGGATGGAAGCTCAGCCGCATTCGATGTTCTTTGGCATAAGTTCCAAGTTCGGAGAAGACATCGCGAAGTTCGGGGATCGGATTCCATTCCTTCAGCATCTCATGACCGATCAAAGGAATGAGTCGGGACGACATACGGTACATTTCGATCTCATACGCCCGGTTATGCTTCAATAGACGGAGTGTATTGTGAATATTTTCGCCGGCTATGCGTTCAAGCTTGCGAATCGCCGCTTCGCGATCTTCCACTTTGGCGAAGTTCGTCGCCGTCATCGTTTTCGAAGGCGAAGCATTGTTGACGAGCATGGACATCGCCACATAACCTAAACGGACAATCATTGTAGGATCACGCTCCAGTACTCCGGTCTTCGATTAGCTTGCCCATCGTCGTACGGAAGTACCATTCTTAATGCAAAGAAAAAAGCATCCTTTCCCGAAGAATACGGAGAAAGCAATGCTTTTGTTGTGTGATTCCTGCATCATGGCCTGACTACTCTCTGGCACTGAAAAACATTTCTTGAGCGAGAGCGGTCTGCACCCGCGCTTCTTCATCATTAAGCTTGCGGACAAGCTCCATTTCCACCTGTGTCACTTCTTCGCCTTGAAAGTTAATTTCGGCGATGGAGGCGACGATTTTGACGATGGCGATCGCCTGATTGTCCGGCGTATAAGCGATGACCTTCTGTCCCGTCGGAAACACGCGGAAGCCGCTTTTCATCATTTTGCCTCGGCCGTACTCGAGCAGTTCATACAGCTCTTGTTCGGATTTGAATTTGCAAACGGAATTGAATTCGGTTTGGAATCCCATACATTCGCTCCCCTCAGCCTGATCTTCTAAGACTTAGCATAAAGGATTGTGCAAGGCAAAAGCAACTGGCTGCGCATTACACATCAGGCACATCAAACGTATACTGCAGGCTCTGCTTCTCGGCATGGCGCTGCAAGGCAAGCAGAATCAAGTTATCCAGCAGCTCGCTGTACGGCTTTCCGCTTTCTCGCCACAATAGCGGGTACATGCTAAAGGGAGTGAAGCCGGGCATCGTGTTGATTTCATTGATGAATATTTTCGAATCCTCTTTCCTCAGGAAAAAATCAACCCGTGACAGCCCGGTGCCGTCAATGGCCTGAAAAGCGCGAATGGCAAGCGCGCGAATCTCGTCCGCTAAGGACTGCGGAATTTCCGCGGGAATGATCATTGAAGATTTGCCGTCGATATATTTGGCTTTATAATCATAAAATTCATTGGAGGAGACGATCTCTCCGACAACGGAAGCTTGCGGCTCATCGTTGCCCAACACTGCCACTTCAAGCTCGCGAGCGTCAATAAATTCTTCCACGACCACTTTGCGGTCATATTGAAACGCGGTTCGAACCGCTTCCATAAGTTCGGCGCGGTTCCTTGCTTTGCTTATGCCGACGCTGGAACCGAGATTGGCCGGTTTGACGAAGCAAGGGTAGCCGACGGAAACTTCAATTTCGAGCAAATATTCGTTCATCTCTTTTTCCCACTGCTTCTTCGTAAAATGGCGGAATACGCACTGGGGCAATTGTTCCTGAGCGAACATTTTTTTCATCATGGCCTTGTCCATGCCGACGGACGATGCCATAACGCCGGTGCCTACATAGGCGATGTCTGCCATTTCCAGCAGTCCCTGAATGGTGCCGTCCTCTCCGAACGTTCCATGCAGCAGCGGAAAAACGACATCGAGGGGCACAACCGATGCCCGGGTGTCTTGACCGGGCCCCTGAACCGCGCCGAAAAAGGGCTGCAGCGCGAATGCTCCCTCTTCTTCAGATTGCTCTTGGAACGTAAGGGCGGCTGCCGACTGTACCGGTCCGGTCAGCTGCGGTCCCGAACGCCATTCCCCCTGCTTGGTTATGTAAAACGGCTGAACGTCGTATTTGTTCAAATCGAAAGCTTTAATAACGGCAAGTGCAGTTTGAAGCGACACCTCATGCTCCCCAGATTTGCCTCCGTAGATTAAGCCTACACGAATTTTGTCGCTCATAAGTACCTCCGGATGGATATGGTGAAATCGGTAAACTCTAATGAAATGAAAAGAAAAAGGAAGTAGGAAGCCGTTACATATCGACGATATGTAAAAATCGGTACCGCGTTCGATCGGTATAGGCCGGGGAATCCGTATAGCTCCAGTAACGATGCTTGCTGCTGACCGTGTGCGCATTAACAAGCGGCATCCCGTTCGCGTCTTTCGCCGTGACGATCGTGCTATGCTTGAATCCGCTGGTACCGTCCCAGTCATAGCTGATCACATCGCCGAGCTCCAGCTCCTCCGCTCGCTCAACTTCCCGCGCGCGAAGCCCGCTCCGGCTTGTCAGCAAATAAAACTGCAAGCTGTCGGCTACGGCCCAACTGTAGCTCCACAGCTCCTGCCCGCCGACGCGGCCTTTATACCACCAGCCCGCATTCCTTTTACCAGTATAGTTCATCGGCGCCCCGCCTGCAAAGAGGCACTGGGACACATAATTGCTGCAGTCGACTTCGAAAGTCAAGTAGGCCGGGTTTCCTTTATCCCACCACCGGTCCGCATAGCGTGCCGCCGCCACCCGGTTGTAGGGCGCACGAGGCGCAGCATATTGGAATTGCGGGAGGACATTATAGTTGAGGTAAGGCACGGAAGGCGCGCGCATCAAATCGACCGCCGTAAACGTGTCGTCCGCTTCCATCAGACCCCCTGCCTCTAAATGGCGGAGCCGCAGTGTATCTTCATGATCGAGAAGCTCCACGCTCTCGATTCGATAGTCGCCTTCATCCGCGGTTAAGGTGAGGCGTTCTTTTTCAATCCGCTGCTCTTCATGCGGGGTATGGCGAATGTCGCCGACAATCGTTCGCATCAGCTTAATATCGGCGATGATGCGGCCTCTTTGTTCGGAAACGGAGGAGACAGACAGGCGGGTTTCATGTTTCACAGGAGTTAGACCCCGCATCCAGTCGGATTGCTTGAGCCGTTCTAGCCGCTTCGCTTGCGTTTCCAAAAACGAGGCGTCACCAACAAACGGCAGCATGGGCTCAATCGAGTAGTCGATATCGGTTTGATTGCGGCTGTGAACATAGTTGTAAAGGGTCGTTTTCCAAGACATGGCACCCCTGGCCCCCTTCGCATAGTAACGAACAATACATGTAATTTAGCCGTTTTCCGTCATCCGGGTATAAACATTCTTTTCCATTATATGAAGGTATTCATGCAAAAATGATCGAAATCAACCTTTACGAAAAGGACCAAAAGCATGTATACTGTAACTAGAGCTTATAATGAAATCGCGTTTCACTATATGAAACAAGATGATTGCAGCTAATATAATCAAGGAGGAATAGCTACCATGTCTAAAAAAGACACTTTTTCGGCCCGTAAGCAGCTGAGTGTTGGCGGCAAGTCGTACAACTACTACAGCCTGCAAGCGTTCGAAGAGCAGGGCAACGGTAAAGTATCGAACCTGCCTTTCTCCATTAAAGTGCTGCTCGAAGCGGCGATTCGTCAATTTGACGGCAAAGCGATTACGAACGAGCACGTGAAGCAAATCGCAAACTGGGCTTCCGAGCGCGATGCGAACAAAGAAATTCCTTTCATTCCTGCACGGATCGTGCTGCAGGACTTCACCGGCGTGCCGGTTGTCGTCGACCTTGCAGCCATGAGAGATACAATGAAGCGCGCCGGCGGAGACCCGAAGCGGATCAACCCGCTCGTACCGGTTGACCTGGTTATCGACCACTCCGTTATGGTCGACGCTTTCGGTTCCAAGGACGCCCTTGAGTACAATGAGAAAGTCGAGTTCGAACGAAATGAAGAGCGCTACCGCTTCCTGCGTTGGGCGCAAACGGCATTCGATAATTTCCGCGCGGTTCCGCCGGATACGGGTATCGTTCACCAAGTTAACCTGGAGTACCTTGCATCCGTCGCCGCTACCAAAACCGTAGACGGCGAAACGGAAGTGTATCCGGACTCTCTGGTCGGCACCGACTCCCATACGACGATGATCAACGGTCTTGGCATCGTGGGCTGGGGCGTTGGCGGTATTGAGGCGGAAGCCGGCATGCTCGGTCAACCGCTGTACTTCGTAACGCCGGAAGTTATCGGCTTCAAGCTGACAGGTACGCTGGCGGAAGGCGCAACGGCGACCGACCTCGCTCTTACCGTTACGCAAATACTGCGTAAAAAAGGCGTTGTCGGCAAATTCGTAGAGTTCTACGGCCCGGGCCTTTCCAACATCAGTCTGGCTGACCGCGCTACAGTGGCCAATATGGCTCCGGAGTACGGTGCAACGATCGGTTTCTTCCCGGTTGACGCCGAATCTTTGAACTACATGAGAAGCACAGGCCGCGACGAAGCGCAAATCGCTCTCGTAGAGGCTTACTATAAAGAACAAGGCATGTTCCGCACGGACGCTACGCCGGATCCGGTGTTCAGCGACGTCATCGAGCTTGACCTCGGCTCCGTCGTGCCAAGCTTGGCCGGTCCGAAGCGTCCGCAAGACCGCGTTGAACTGACGAACATGAAAGAGTCGTTCAACTCCATCATTCGCACTCCGATCGAAAAGGGCGGCTACGGCTTGTCCGACGAGAAGATCGCGGAATCGGTGGAAGTAAAACATCCAAGCGGCGAAAATAGCAAAATGGGTACCGGCGCAGTCGTTATCGCAGCGATCACATCCTGTACGAATACGTCCAACCCCAGCGTTATGCTCGGCGCCGGCCTCGTAGCGAAAAAAGCGGTAGCCCGCGGCCTTCGCAAACCAGGCTACGTGAAAAGCAGCTTGACTCCGGGTTCCCTCGTCGTAACCGACTACTTGACGAAAGCCGGTCTCATCGAGCCGCTTGAAGCGCTTGGTTTCCACGTGGCAGGTTACGGCTGCGCGACATGTATCGGTAACTCCGGTCCGCTGCCTGACGAAGTCAGCAAAGCGATCGCCGATAACGATATGACCGTTGCCGCCGTTCTATCCGGTAACCGGAACTTCGAAGGCCGCGTTCATGCGCAAGTGAAAGCCAACTACCTGGCTTCTCCGCCGCTCGTAGTCGCTTATGCTTTGGCCGGAACCGTCAACATCGACCTGGCGAACGATCCGATCGGTTACGACCAATCGAACCAGCCGGTGTACTTGAAAGATATTTGGCCGACGTCTCAAGAGGTGCAAGAAGCGATTCAATCCGCGATTACGCCTGAGATGTACCGTTCGAAATATGCGGACGTATTCCGTTCCAACGAGCGCTTTAATGCGATCAACGTACCGGAAGGCGATCTGTACGCGTGGGATGAAAAGTCCACTTACATCGCCAACCCGCCGTTCTTCACGAACCTGGGCTCCGAATTGAACGATATCGCCGATATTCGCGGCGCAAAAACGCTCGCGCTGATGGGCGACTCCGTTACAACGGACCACATCTCGCCTGCCGGCAACATCAAAGTCGACAGCCCTGCCGGTAAGTTCCTGATCGAGCATGGCGTGAAGAAAGAAGACTTCAACTCGTACGGCTCCCGCCGCGGCAACCACGATGTGATGATGCGCGGTACGTTCGCGAACATCCGCATCCGCAACCAAGTGGCGCCTGGCACGGAAGGCGGCGTAACGACTTACCTGCCGACCGGCGAAGTGATGTCGATCTACGACGCATCCATGAAGTATCAGGAGCAAGGCACGAACCTCGTCGTTATCGCAGGGAAAGAATACGGCACGGGAAGCTCCCGCGACTGGGCCGCTAAAGGTACGTTCCTGCTCGGCGTGAAAGCCGTTATTGCCGAGAGCTTCGAGCGGATTCACCGCTCCAACCTCGTAGGCATGGGCGTGCTGCCGCTGCAGTTCGTCGAAGGGCAAAGCTGGAGCTCGCTCGGCTTGACGGGCCGCGAAACGTTCGACATCGTGGGCCTCAGCAACGATGTACAGCCTGGCCAAAAAGTTCCGGTTAACGTAACGCGCGAAGACGGATCGACCTTCAGCTTCGAAGCGATTGTTCGTCTGGACAGCTACGTGGATGTAGATTACTACCGCAACGGCGGTATTCTGCAAACCGTATTGCGTCAAATTATGGCGTAACACCCGGTAATCCTTCGGATCACCGGCCGGAACGGGAATAAATACGGAACCCCCGAATCTCGAATTATTCGAGATTCGGGGGTTCTTTTGTGTTACAGTGCACGCAGGCGTGCGCCCGTCCGAGAGAAATCGGAGAACGGCGGGGTTTGACCGCCGTCATGCGACTCCGAAACGTTCGCTCGGGATTCTCGCGGTACGTTGCATCGTTTGGAGACGTTCCGCCGCAGATCGCGAACTGGTACGATCGGTGTTATTTCAGCATCTTGCCCATGCGCCGCGCCGCTTCCATCAGGAGCGGTGCGAATTCTTTCATCTTCTCCACCGTCAGCCGGTTGGAGGGACCGCTCGCCGCGAGCGCGGCGATCAGCCGCCCGCCCCGCGCCAGAATGGGCGCGGAGACGGCCGCTGCGCCGGGCTCACGCTCTTCGACGCTGGTAGCGTAGCCCAGCGTCTTCACCTCCTGCAGCTGCTGCAGGAACGCAGCTGTGGCCACCGCCTGCGGCCAGGCCGGGTCGCGCAGCAGCGCCAGCTGCGCTTCGGCGGCCTCGAAGGCGACGAGCACTTTGCTCGACGCGCCGACGTACAGCGGCAGTCTCGCCCCGATCGGCGCCACACGGCGGATCGCCTGGTTGCTCTGTACGGCCTGGACGCGGACCCGCTCCAAGCCGTCGCGTACGTACAGGCTGATCGTCTCGCCAAGCTGGTCGCGCAGCCGTTCCATCTCCGGCAGCAGAATGAGCGCCGGATCATCGCTGTGCGTCAAATTCGCGGACAGCTCCCAAATACGGAAGCCGAGCCGATACCGCTCCGATGCCGGGTCGCGGATAATAAAGCCTTTCCCCTCCAGCGAGGCCAGCAGCCGGTGAACGGTGCTCTTGTGCAAGCTGACCCTGCCGGATATCTCCGTCAGGCTGAGATCTTCCGCTTCCGCAAAACATAGCAATATATCGAGCGCTCGCTCCACGGCGCGAACGGTTAATTTGCCATCCTCCACCCATACCACTCCTCGAAAAAATGTTTCACTAGTTGAAATCTATTATAGCCCATTTTTAATCATTTTAGTAGATTGTTTTGCAAATGTTGCCCCCTCGGTTATAACTCACAAGCCGCTTTCTTTTTATAAGCAGATTACAGTTTGTTTACATTTGCACCATATGGGTTGACTCCACACGCATGCCGATTTACTATAAAATGAGCAGGATCTCTATCCTTGAATGGCCGGAATGCAACCTATCCCCAGACAGTACCGGTGGAACCGCATCATGTTAAGCGGGAAGCTCTTTCCGTTCCGAACCAGTCGTCCGTCGCACACAGTCATCATTGTTATCAAGGGGGAGATTACGATGGAAACCAACTCTTACTCGTCCGTACCGATGAATCAATCAGCGGTTGCAACCGCTGTCAGGCGCACTTCCTTTTTACGCCGCCATAAGACGCTCCTCATGATACTGCTGTCCGCACTTCTTCTTCTGTTCAGCTTGACGATGGCGTTCCACGCGTTCGTCGCTTATACGCTTGCTAGGCCGCATATCGATCCGCTTCGATCCAACCCTGCCGCAGCTTTCGGCGCCCCTTACGAAAATATTCAATTTCCGAGCATCACCGGCTCCTCGACCTTATCGGGCTGGTATATTCCCGCTGCAGCTGCAGCTTCCGGCAAGGAGCAGCAAACCGTCGTGTTCTCCCATGGCTACGGCGGCAACCGGGAAGAGATTTGGGTGCCGATCTACGATCTGGCCAAGGCTGCGCGCAATATGGGCTTTAACGTGGTCATGTTCGATTACGGCTATGTCCAGCCGCAATGGAACGTAACCGGTGGACTCCGCGAATCCGAAGAACTGCTCGGCGCCGTCAAATATGCGAAAGATCAAGGCGCAAAAAAAGTATTCGTCTGGGGCTTTTCGATGGGAGCGGGCACCGCGCTGCAAGCCGCATTGCAAACGAGAGACATCGACGGCATGATTCTCGACAGCACGTTTATTCTCGAGCCGGACACCTTGTATCACAACATGAAGCAAGAAGCGAAGCTGCCCGAATTTTCCCAGCCGTTGGTCCATATGTTTTTCCCGCTCATCAACGGGGTCAGCTTGAAACAAATTCCGTATCAAACCGTGAAAGAGACGCAATACTCGATGCCGATTTTTTTCATTCACGGCAAGCAGGATCTGAAAGCGCCCTACGATATGGCGGAGAGCATTTTCGCGCACCAGAAAGCGGATTCAGGCTCTCAGCTGTGGCTGCTCGAGAACGACGGCCACGAACTGATCTACCGCGCGCATAAAAAGAGTTATTTGCAGCTGACTACCGGCTTCCTGAAGACCTTATCCGAAGCCCCGCCCGCGCCGATCAAGTACAGCGGAGCGCGATAAGCGACATAGGACAACAACCTTCCCGAATACAATGTCTCGTAGAGCCCGGTCCCGGGCGACGAGATGACGGGGAGGTTTTTTTATGCTGCGCGTATACGGTTCCCTGATGCCGCTAAGGGTGTTGGAAGAAATCCGTTTTTGGAAAATGCAGGAGAGGGAGCATACGATCGTTATCCGGGAATTGGCCCCTGCGCTGGAGGCTCCGTATGTCGCGCTTTTGCAGCAGTGGGAAGGAACGTTCGGCCAAACGGAAGCGGCTGCCCAGCAGTGGATCGAAACCGTGGTCCGTTTGCAGCCCCCCCTAAGTCCCTATATTGACGGGCGGGTTCGGGAGCTGCTGCAAGTAGCGGTACTGGAGTCCGGGGAATTCATTCGGCAGCTGTTTATGCTGATGGAGCACAGCGCCCCGATCAAAGCCAGTCCGGTCATCAAAACCGTCGTTATGCATATTATCCGGGAATCGGAATATTTTCTCGGCGTTTTGCAAGCGGCGCAGCAGCATGAACCGGATTCAGTAATGGATGGTTTGCGCGAGCAGGCATTCGGTCCGGCAGCGCCCACTGCGTTTTTTTCGGAAGACAGCGCCGAGGACGCTTCTTATGTCCCTAATAGGCCGGAAGACGATGAACCGATGCCGCTTAACGCGTCTGCCGAGGCGGATCGTTCTTCCGAGCTTACCGCTACGCAGGAGGGCCTTTGGTCGCTCGGCACGGCACCGAACGTCGATTCCGCACCGGTTCCGATCGGAGGACACCGGCTGCCGGCGCTGCCCTATGCGTACAATGCGCTCGAACCTTATATCGATACGGACACGATGAGGCTGCACCACGACAAGCATCACCAGACGTACGTGGACGGCTTGAACAAAGCGGAGAAAAAGTTGGCTGAGGCGCGGGAGTCCGGCGACTACGATCTGATCAAGCATTGGTCGCGGGAAGCAGCGTTTCATGGCGCCGGCCATTATTTGCATACGATTTTTTGGGAGAGCATGAAGCCGGGAGGCGGCGGAAAGGCGACAGGCGACATCGCCGGAGAAATCAAGCGGTCCTTCGGCAGCTTCGATGCGTTCCGGAAACAGTTCGGCGCCGCTGCAGACAAGGTGGAGGGCGGCGGCTGGGCGATTCTCGTTTGGAGTCCGAGAAGCCATCTGCTTGAGCTGCTTCAGGCCGAGAAGCATCAGAACTTGTCGCAATGGGACGTCATCCCGCTCCTGCCGCTCGATGTATGGGAACACGCGTATTATCTCAAATATAAAAATGCGCGAGGAGCCTATATCGAGGCTTGGTGGAACACCGTCAACTGGGACCGCGTGAACGAACGATTCAACGCTGCGCGCCAGCTGAAATGGCTGCCGTATTGACGCTGATTGCACATCGATTCCACTGATCGCAACCGGAACAGCCAGAACAAAGCGCCCTTCGCAACGCCCCTATAGGGGTGACGAAGAGCGCTTATTTGATCGGCGCGGGATCCGTTCCGGCAGCCAAACGGGCCGGCCGGTCCACCAAATCCAATGCTGCTTACTGTTTGATCAAGGATAAAAATTCCGACCGCGATGCGGCCTCTTTGCGGAAAACGCCGCGAACCGCCGAAGTGACGGTTTTGCTCCCCGGTTTTTTCACGCCGCGGGCGCACATGCACAAGTGCTCGCCTTCCACCACGACCATGCAGCCGTGCGGCTCCAGCACTTCCTCGATGATATCCGCGATCTCGGACGTAATGCGTTCCTGCACCTGCAGGCGGCGGGTAACGGCTTCCACCAATCGGGCAAACTTGCTAAGCCCGGCGATCCTCCCGCTCGGAATATAACCGATGTGGATTTTACCGAAAAACGGCGCCATATGATGTTCGCACTGGCTGTAGTAGACGATATCTTTCACGATGACAAGCTCCTCGTGCTTCTCATCAAAGGCTACGCCTAATATTTCTCTGACGTCCGCTTCATATCCGCCAAATATTTCTTCATACATGCGAGTCACCCTCGCAGGGGTTTCGAGCAACCCTTCCCGATCGACATCTTCACCGATCAAGCGCAAAATTTCACGTACATGGTACTCTACCTGCTCGCGGTTTTCAGCTACCCGGTTGTTTTTGTATTCCTTCGCCGGCATGCGCATTCCCTCCCCTTGTCCGTCTCCCGAGAAGAAGCCTGCAAGTCCGATTGTCAGGCTTTACGGACGAAACTTTTTGTTTTTCATCATTTGCTGCATCTTGTTCATCTGCTGCTTGTTCAAGTTGTAGCCCATCTGCTTCGCCATCCGCTGAAGCATCTCGGGATCGCCTTGCATTTTCTCCATCTGCTTGCGCAAATACGTTACCCCGATAAAAAATCCTCCGACGCCGCCTGCTATTAAGGCAACGATCGCTGTGACAGCATACCACATAATCTCGTACCCACCTCAAAAAATTAATCAATGTTCATCATAGCACGACTGCCGTTCCGTTACAATCGGCACCTGTCGCTGAAATTCGCAGAAAGCCAGAACGACCCGCTCGGACTACATCAGCACGTTTTCGATAAAAACGGTGTTATGCTTCGCCAGATCGATTTCTTTGATTGCGAGCTCACGGTCCCCGCTGTTCTTCACGATGCGGACGACCGGACGACCGGGCAGCCCGCGGTGTTGTCCGACCACAACGCCCGTCTCCTTCGTAGACAAACGAACGGAAGTTCCCGTCGGATAGACGGAAACGCTGCGCAAAAACGGAATGACCGCTTCGCGGTCGAGCTTCGTCCCCGCAAGCGCCATCATATATTCGCAAGCTTCGTGCGGCAGCATCCGCCGCCCCTGCGAAAGGTCGAACAGCAAGTTGTCGTACGTATTCGCAACCGCCACAATGCGCGCATATAAATGAATCTCCTCCATTTTCAAACGGCGCGGCTTCCCTTCCCCATCCATCGTCTCGTGATGCTGGAAGGCGACATGCGCAATAAGCAGGCTCAGCTCGCGTTTATGCTTGAGCACTTCGAAGCCGCGCCATGCGTGATGCTTGCGGGAATCTTCGCTCTCATCGTCGGCCGTGAGCTCGAGCTTGCCGACATCGTGCAGCAGCGCGCCGATGGCGAGTTCGCGCAGTTGGCTCGTCGGCAAGCCCATGTTGATGCCGATCAATGTGGACATCATGCAGACGTTCACCGCATGCACATACATCTCGTTGTCCTTGGAACGAATGTCCGACAGCTGCACGAGCACTTCCTTGTTCTTCATGATCTCTTCCAGCAAGGAATCGACGCTCTGGTGAATATACTTGGTATTGATATCTTTGCCCGAACGGATCGACTCGAACGTTTCGCACATGCGCTGAATGACGACCCGTTTCGTTTCCTCCGACACCAGCTCCGGAATTTCAATATCGTCAAATTGCTGGTCTTTTATGAAAATCATCGTTACGCCGATCCGTCTCAGCGTGTTGATCATATATACCGTCAACTGCACGCCTTCGGACAGCAAAACGGCTCCGTTGCTCGAGAAGATCGTCCGCCCCAAATACTGGCCCGATTCCACACTTTCGATGTCAACATATCTCATAAGGCGCCCCCGCTCATTATACCTTCGTGTTGGAGCAAATACGTTTTGATATCGAGCCCGCCGCCGTACCCCACGAGCGCCCCGCCCGAGCCGATAATGCGGTGGCAAGGGACGATCAGCGGCACCGGGTTGCGGTTGTTCGAGCCTCCGACCGCGCGAACCGCCTTCGGAGCTCCGATGCGCTCGGCAATTTGTTTATACGAACGCGTCTCGCCGAAAGGAACTTCGAGCAGCGCCTGCCACACCTTCACTTGAAACGGCGTCCCGCGCAGTGCGAGCGGCATGTCGAACCGCTCCCGCGTGCCGGCAAAATAGTCCTGCAGCTGTGCCGCCGCCTCCGATAACGCCTCCGGGTCACGCTGCCACTGCACAGTGCTGTACCAACGCTTCGACCAGTTGCTCAGCTCACGTTCTACGTCCGCGAACCCGCCGAACTCCACATGGCAAAGCCCCGGCTGTTCTCCACCGCTCCAGCCCAGCGTCAGCACGCCGATCGGCGACTTGATTTCATCATACTTCATCGTTTCCATGCTCGTTCACCCGCTTGCTTTCATCGAATGTGTCCAGTGCCTTCCCGATTTCGCTGCGCGCGGCTTCGTCGCGCTCCCGTTCCTGTGCGGCGGCGAGCGCCTCCCGCGCCGCCCGGCCGCCGATGCGGCCGAGCGCCCAGGCCGCCGTAGCCCGTATCTCGGGACGCTCGTCCCCCAGCAGCAGCTCGGTGAGCTGCGGCACGCTGCTCGCGTCCCGGAAATTGCCCAGCGCGAGAATCGCATTGCGCTGGATTGGTTTGCGCCCGCGCCAGGAGGCCGCGCTCGTGCCGAACCGCTCCTTGAACTCGCGGTTCGACATGAAGAGCAGCGGCTTCAGCAGCGGCTTGACCTGTTCCGGCTCCGGGGTCAGCTCCGGATGATGCGCGAAATGCACGCCTTTGTTTTTCGGACATACGATCTGGCACGTATCGCAGCCGTACAGCCGGTTCCCGATCTTCCGCTTAAGCTCGTCGTCCTCGATGATCCCTTTCGTCTGCGTCAAAAACGAAACGCACCGCTGCGCGTTTAGCTGACCCGGTCCGACGAGCGCGCCGGTCGGACAAGCGTCGATGCACAGCGTACAATCGCCGCAGCTTTCCGTGACCGGCTTGTCCGGCGGCAGCGGGATGTTCGTGATCATCTCGCCGAGATATACCCACGAACCGAACTCCGGCGTAATGACGGAGCAGTTTTTGCCGACCCAGCCGATGCCGGCGCGCTCGGCGACCGCCCGGTCGACAAGCGCCCCCGTGTCGACCATGCTCTGCACCCGCGCTCCCGGTACGCGGGCGAGCAGCCATGCTTCCAGCCGCTCGAGCCGGCTGCGCAGCACGTGGTGATAGTCCGTTCCCCAGGCGGAACGGGATAAAATGCCGCGGTACGCCCCCGGCTCCGATCGCGGCGGATTTTCCAGCTTCGACGGATAGGCGATCGCGATGGACAGGATCGACTTCGGCTCCGCCAGCGTCAGCGCCGGGTCCACCCGCTTCTCGATGTCCTTCTCTTCGAAGCCCGATTCGTACCCCTTCTCGCGGTGCTTAAGCAAAATATGCTTGAGCTCGGTGAACGGCTCGGCACTCGCTACGCCGAGCTTATCGATGCCGAACTCAGGCAAAGCAGCCATCAGCTCTTCTTTCAGCCGCTGCCAATCGGTTCGAGCGCTTCCGTCTGAAGCCGCGTTCCATTGTTCGTCCGAGTGATTCATCATGGCCTTATTACGCCTTACAGGCTCCTCCACTTCTGCAGCGGCCACACGATCCATTCCGCCTTCCCTTCCACCTGGCCGATCGAGACGGCGCCAAAGCTGCGGCTGTCATAGCTGGCATAGCGGTGCCGGTTGTCGCCCATGACAAACAGATGGTTGTCGGCAACCGTATACGGCTCAAAACGGCCGTCTTCAATGGCGGAATCCGTGTAAGCTTCCTGCACTTCTTGGTCGTTCACGTACAGTTTTCCACTGCGGATGGACACTTCATCCCCTGCGACGGCGATAACCCGTTTCACAAGGTACGGGTGCGTTGAAGCGATACCATCCGCCTCCTTGATCACAACGACGTCCCCTCGTTTAAGGAAGCCGGTAAAACGGACCGTTTTGTTAATGAAGAGCCATTCCCCTTCTTCCAGCGTCGGCTGCATGGACGCCCCCCGCACCGTGGAAAGATGAAAACCGAATTGATGAATGACAACCACGGCAATCAAGGCGATAACGATCGACTTCATCCAATCCCATACTTCAAGCAGCAGCCCGGTGCCCTCGTCTTCGCCCACCGGTACGCCAGAAAATTCGTCGCTGCTTTTTTTAGGAGAAAACAGCCGCATCTTATCCCTCCGCTCCGTGTTCTCTCCATTTATTATAGTAGAAAAGCACCAGATCGTCCTGAAAAGGTGAGTGTCCGCCTTTGACGCGTTCAAGCAAATCTTTGAGGCCTTGCTTCACTTTGACCTCGACAACCGGCGAATAATGATAGCTCAGCTTGTGCCGTTCATATTCTTCCTGATCTACGACATGGACTTCGCCACCAGGCATGCGGATCACATCGAGATCGTAATCAATATAAGTAATCACGTTGCCGTTCACATAGGGCGGGGAAGCGACGTTGCAGTAATACCGTACACCGTTATCTTCGATCAACGCCACGACGTTAAACCATTGCCCCGGAATAAAAAAAGAAATGCCCGGTATGCGGCTAACCCATTCTTTGCCGTCCGCTTCGACGATTTTGGTTTGACTGTTGATCAGCACCATCATCGACTCCGCCAAATGCGATTCATGCATCTGCGATTCCGGAACGAGCCAGTTTTGAAGCCACATCCGGTGCAGATGTCCGTCATGTTTGAAGCTTTTAATAACAAACGAGGAAAAAGTCGTCATGAGGTCCAGACCCTTCTACTTACGGTTTCGGCTAGTGCATCGAGCGGCATCGATTGTTCACGCTCCGTTTGTCTTGCTACTAGCATAAACGTAAGCGTCCCCGCTTTCAAGAGCAGCGCGGCGGCGACCGGCCCAAAACAGAAAAAGCATAACCACAGCAAGCGGACAGCGCTTCGTGTTATGCCTTAATAAATTTGAATGGTAGCTTACGGATTGATGTTATCCGTTAACGATCTGTAGGCGGTGCGTCGTCCGGGAAAAGTCGCTTGCTTGGTATCCGGCCTTCTCGTACACCGGAATGACGACTTCATTGTAGGCATCCACGGTAACGAGGATACGGCGCACTTTCCGTTGCAAAAATTTTTGTTTCAGCGACTCGATCAGCTTCTGGCCGATGCCGCGCCGCTGATGCTGCGATTGTACCGCGATGCGGTAATAATATCCGTTCTGATTATCGATGGTCCCTACAATGACTCCGACAATGCCGCCTTCCTCTTCGGCGACCATAATCAGTTCGCTATCCCACGACAATTGTCTGGCGAATGCGGCCATCGTCTCTTCGTAACAAACCTCGGACAGCACTTCATTTAGAAGCTCGGTGACTGAAATATAATCCGACAGTTGAAACGGACGAACTTGACAGGAATTTTCAGACATATTCGACTCTCCCCGCAGCATAAATTCATCATAACTTTAAAATTACGACAAAAATCGAAATATTCCTGCTAAATTGTTAAAAAAAACACAGAAATTCATCACATTTTATACATTTGCTCTTGAAAGCGCTTATTTTGAAGCGTTTTCATGGATTTGGCATCTGTTGATTATAGTTTTGCTTCTCGGACTCTATTATTCTATATGCTCCGAACTTCCGAATTATTGCACCGGATTTGAAAGAGAGCTTCCGCAACGAAATTCGCCGGCTGTATAAAAAGTGCGGCGTCGTGAAACGATATTCATTGGGATTTTGGGCAACATTCCGCACTTACAGGAAAGGAGCGATCCTCATGAAAAACAGCGAAACCGGTTCGATACGGCCTATCCATCAATTGAACGATTTGAAGACGTCGGACTGGAATTCCGAAGAGCTTCATTACCATCAACGGGTAATGAGCGATTTGTCCCCTTGGCTCAATGCTCAGGGCACAGCCATGCTGGGGCAAATTATTACGGAAATCGAGCACCGAGGCGGCGAGAAGGGAGCGAACACGAACACTTAATATACATAAATGTTGATTTTATATAGTAAATAGGCGATAATAAGAATGGAAATTACATATTTTATAGGAGGTTTTTGAAGATGGCACACCAATTACCGGCACTTCCTTATGCAAACAACGCACTTGAGCCTCACATTGACGAAATGACTATGATGATCCACCACGATCGTCACCACAACACATATGTAACGAACCTCAACGCGGCGCTGGAAGGCAATGCCGATCTGCAAGCAAAAAGCGTTGAAGATCTGATCTCCGATCTGAACAGCGTTCCGGAAGCAATCCGCACAGCCGTTCGCAACAACGGCGGCGGCCATGCCAACCACTCCCTGTTCTGGGAAACGATCGGCCCGAACGGCGGCGGTGCTCCAAGCGGCAAGCTGGCTGACGCGATCAACAGCGAGCTTGGCGGCTTCGACAAGTTTAAAGAAGATTTCGCCAAAGCAGCAACGACCCGCTTCGGTTCCGGCTGGTCGTTCCTTGCCGTAAGCAAAGACGGCAAATTGAAAGTATACAGCTTGCCGAACCAAGACAGCCCGATCATGGAAGGCGAAACGCCGATCCTCGGACTGGACGTATGGGAGCATGCTTACTACCTGAAATATCAAAACAAACGTCCTGACTACATCGCCGCATTCTGGAACGTAGTCAATTGGGCAGAAGTCGGCAAACGTTACGAAGCTGCAGCGAAATAATAATGCCGCAAACGGCGAAGGCTTGGTTCCTAATGGAATCAAGCCTTTTCTGTCATTACGCGATATGTTTTGAGCGATGCACCAGCAGCGTCGTCATGATCCCCACGAGCAAAACCTCGACCATTCTTTTTTTATCGACCGCTTGATCCAAATGATCCAGGGGACAATGAAAAAAGCAAGCAAAACGCGTCTACAAATTCCCTCGCTTGCTCCATCTTCTCTTTCATCGCCAGTCCTCTCCCCTTTCCACGTTATGAAGCTAGAGCAGAAGTTATCGGTCGATAGGAACATGATCCTGGTAAAAACGTTAAATCACTTGATGCGAATGATGTATAGACATTAAAAGCCACATCGGTCCGAATCGTCGGACGGATGCGGCTTTGCCGTACCTTTATGACTTTTGTCGAAAATACGTATTCAGGATTCGAAGGAAGACGTTCGGAAACGCAAGCTGCGCCATGTCGTCCGGACCGATCCAGCGGTAATGCGTTGGCAATAGCGCCGGATGATCCGGCAGCAGCGCCGAACGTTCCGGACGGCATACGTAGACGTCCAGCTCCCAATGGATATGGCTGAACGTATGCTCCGCCTGCATATACCAGGCGACCGGAGCAATGGCAAGGCTCTCCTCTTCGAGATGAGTCGCAAGCACACTCTGCGCCAGCGACGGATCATCCTGCGCCGATGGCACTGATGCCTCAAACGGAGCCAAGGCGTGCGGCAGCTCCCACATGCGGGCAAGGAGTCCCTCCTGCGGACGCTGGCGCACGAGCACGCACCCCGCTTGCTCGCCGTCGCCTTCGACGAGAGCAACGAAGCGCCGCTCCGGCCGGGGCGGCTTCGCCTTCTTCTTGACCGGCAGCGACTCCTCCATGCCCGCGTCCCGTCCCATGCAGTGCGCCATGACCGGGCAAGTCAGGCAGCTTGGCGATTTGGGCGTACAAACAAGGGCGCCCAGCTCCATGAGCCCTTGATTGAAATCGCCCGCCGCCCCTTCGGGGATCAGCTCCTGCGCCAGCTTCTCCATCGCAACGCGCGTGCTGCCTTTCATAATATCGTCTTCAATCAGGAAGTACCGCGACAGCACGCGCATCACATTGCCGTCCACGGCCGGCTCGGGCTTGTTGTAAGCGATGCTCAGGATCGCCCCCGCCGTATAGGGACCGACGCCTTTGAGCGAAAAGACGTCCTCCTTCGTGTCGGGAACGACGCCGCCGTAATTTTCGCGCACTTCGCGCACGGCGCTTTGCAGATTGCGGGCCCGGGAGTAATAGCCGAGGCCCTCCCACATTTTGAGCACTTCCTCCTCCGGTGCTTCCGCCAATGCTTCGACCGTAGGGAACTTCTCCACAAACCGGTTGAAGTACGGAATAACGGTTTCCACTCTCGTTTGCTGCAGCATAATTTCAGAAACCCAAATATGGTATGGATTCCGGCTTCTGCGCCAAGGCAGGTCGCGTTTATGCCGGCGATACCAGGCCAGAAGCTCGGTGGAAAAATAATGTTTTTTTTGTTCCAGCAGATTCATGATTGCTCCTTCTTTTGCACACGTATTCGATATATAATGATTCATGACAAATTGATATGTTCACGAAAGGGGCCGCATCCGATGCTGACTCCCGGCGAACTCGCCTCACGGCTGAACAAGATGGTGATCTCCATCCTGCTCGTCGGTCATCAAAAATGTGAAGAAAACTGGCATCAGAAGCCACGCACCATCAAATACCAGTCGCTGTGGCTCATTATACGAGGAAAAGGTACGTTTACGATCAACGGCACGCATTATCCGGCGGAGGCCGGAAGGCTGTTCTCGTTCGCTCCCGGCATGGTCGTGGAACGCTCATCCGATCCCGAGCAGCCGCTCGAATATTACTTCCTACGCTTTCATTATACGGAATGTTACGAAGAGAAGGAACAGTGGATTTACCGCGGCGCCGCCGAATCGCGGTTTCCGCTGGAAGGCATGTATACCTGCACCAACACGCCTCAGCTGATCTATTTGTTCGAGCAGCTGGATACGTTATGGAAGCGCAGAGGTCATATGACGGCCATGCGCCGCAAAATTATTATGCAGGAGCTGCTGCTGACGCTTGTCGCCGATTTCCGGGCGCAAAAGGCGGAAGGCGACACGACGGCCGCCATCGAGCAGACGCAGGACTACATGGTCAGTCATTACCAAGAGCCGTTGACGCTGGAAGGTCTCGCGCAGATGGCCGGCCTCAGCGTCAGCCATTATTCGCGCTTGTTCAAAAAATATATCGGCTACAGCCCGATCGACTATTTGACGCACTTGCGGGTCGACCGGGCGAAAGAGCTGCTCGTTTTATCCGAGTACCGGTTGAAATCGATAGCGGGCAGCGTCGGCTATACGGACGAATTTTATTTCAGCCGCATCTTCAAAAAAGTAACCGGCTTTTCCCCAAGAGAATATGCGAAGCAGCACCGGTTCACGCCTGATAATTAATGATGACATGAAACCCGGAGCGCGGCCGATTCGGGTTTGACTTGCGCCGCCGGAAAGTGTACGCTACCTGTACAATAAGGATATCGGTTTGTCCGGCAACTTGCGCGCTTCTCGGCTTATGCCGGATATCGTTATGTGCCGGAAGTAGTGGGGTGAAACGATGAACAATATGAATTCGGCCGCCGGCGTGACCGGGAGCGGTCGAAGCGGCGAAACCGGCCGAACAGTTCTTGCGGAACGGCGGGCCGCCGCGAAGCCTTACGCCGTCTGGCTGTACATATGGGGATTGGAATGGCTGCTCTCCGCGATGATCTCGTTCTTCGATCCGGGCGATGCGTACGGCGCTTGGCGTGTGGGCGTGCTGCTCGCCGCGGTCGCGGCCACCGCCGCCGTATGGCTGCGGCGCAGCAAAAATGCGGACAAGCCGTCCGTCCGGCATACTGCGCCGTTAAGCGCGGCAATGCCCGTGCTGGCCTGCACGTTGATCGCGGCCGTGCTGCTGCGAACCGGGGTCGTCAGCCCCTTGTATATGCCTTTGCTGAAAGGCATCGTTCTCGCCGCCGCGTACGGCGTGCTGAGCGTGAAGCTGGGGACACCACTTCTCTATATGGGCTTGTGGATGCTGGCCCTTACGTTTACGGTCGCCTATGCTTACCTTGGGTATGCTTCCGTACTGCTTGGCGGTTTTGGCGGGCTCAGCCTGCTAACGCTCGGCCTTCTGTTGAACTTCTGGCATACGTTATGGAAAAGGAGAATGGGGTAGATGCACATTCGTCTCGAATGGAAATGTCTAGGGGTCCTTGCAATGACCGTAGCCGCCTGCGCGGCGCTTGCTTCCTGCAGCCCGAAAAACAGTCCGGACCCGTTCGGCGGCAAAACGGGGCAAGAAGGAGCCGCGAATGCGAATGCGATGACTGGAGCGTCGGAACAAGTGCAAGCCGTTTATAAGCAGCGCTGCTTGTCCTGCCACGGAAACGCGCTGGAAGGCAAAATCGGACCGACAACGAATTTGCAAAAGGTCGGCGGTCGGCTTTCCAAAGAACAAATTGTAAAGCAAATCAACAGCGGCGGCAACGGCATGCCCGGATTTGCCGGACAGATCAAGCCCGACGAAGTCGAAGCGTTAGCCAGTTGGCTAGCCGAGAAAAAATAACGATGAGGATCGTGTGCAAAAGGGGCAGCCTGCAGGCTGCCCCTTTTATTTGCATTTGCTGGTTTTTTAAATCCGATACAATGGAATCCCGGCCTGGCCTGCAAAGTATGGGTGCTGACCCAACTTTGGCTAATGATAGCTTGGCAGTTTGGCGGCTTGCCAATTTTCAGGGCTCCATGTCGTTACGTTTCTTAATTTACGCCCTGCGCGCCTTGTACGCCGTCTGAAAGCTTTTTCCGGTACACCCATTTGGATAGCGATATGCTGATTTCATAAAGGATCAACAGCGGTACGGTCACGAGGATATCGGACACAAAGTCCGGCGGCGTGATGGTAATGGAAATGACGACCAGTAAGAAATACGCCATCTTTCTCGCTTTGGCGAGCCGCACCGGATTGAGGATGCCGAGTCGCGTCAGAAACATGACAATGACCGGCATTTCAAACAGCAATCCGAAAGGAACCGTCAAATTGATCATAAAACGGAAATATTTATCCGCCGTATACATCACTTGAACCTGATCCTCCGCCATCGCCTTCAAAAAGCTCAAAACCATCGGAAACAACACAAAGTAACCGAAGCAAACTCCTACCGCGAACAGCACCGCTAACGCAGGAATAAAACCAAGCGTCGCTTTTTGCTCATCCGGGGTCAGACCGGGCTTCACGAACTTCCAAACTTGATAGCCGGCCACGGGGATCGTTACCGCGATCGCGAACACGCCCGCAATCATAACGTAAACCCATAGCAAATCCGTAGGCCCCAGCACGGCCAGCTGCCCGTCAAAGCCGCTAACGAGCCAGCGATATATCGATTTGGCATACAGAAACGCGCCGCACAACGCGACGAGAAAAGAGACCAGCGTAAACAGCAGCCTCTTTCTCATTTCCTCGAGATGTGCTACAAATTGCATTTCCCGATTCATTTGCGTTCGTCCAATGAAGCGACCTTGTTCGAATGGACAGTCGGTACGGTTGGCTGGTCCGGCTTCTCTTCTGCCGGTTTATTCTCGTCTTCCGAATTCATCAAGCTTCTTGTGGCGCTCTTGAATTCGCTCAGCGTGCGTCCGAACGCGCGTCCCAGCTCCGGCAGTTTTGACGGCCCGAAGATGATCAGCGCAATAATAAGTATAAGGATTAAGCCGGGAACTCCAATATTTCCAAAAGGCATCGGGATGTCATCTCCTTACGCAATTTAATTGAAGCGGAACCCGCTGATGGCAACAACGCCGCAGCGCGCTTTCGCATCGCCTGCGCGATGCGGCCAAAGGCTAGTCGGCTTGCTCAAATCGGTCGTATTTTCACCGGGATGCTGAACGGACAGGAACAGCGTGTTCTCGTCAGGCGCAAAAAACGGTCCCGTCAGCTCGCAATCTTTCGGTCCTGAAGCAAATTGCATGGCGATTCCTTTGCTTGGCCCCGCCGTCGGGATGACGAACAATCCGTTATTCATAAACGATTTGTACACCCCTTGATTATGGCTGCTGCTGGAAATGTCCGTGACGACCCACAGATTGCCGCTAGAGTCAAAAGCCAGATTGTCCGGGGAGCTGAAGCCGGATTGGCGGCCGCCGGCAGCAAAAATCTCAAAATCGAATTCAAGCGACCCGAGGTCGTTGTCTAACTCAAAAATGCGTGTAATATGACCATGAATGTTGCCATGCGCATCATTGTTTGTATGGCTGATAAACACAGTATTATCAAAAGGAGAAATTTCGATATCCTCCGGACGGTCCGTCGGCATGCCGCCTAGCATAATAGCCGCTTCATGGCAGTACGTTACGACGTCGGCTTGGCTCTGGTACTGCTTCATCAGCTCTTCGCGGGACCCTTTCACACCGGCAGGGGCTTTAAACTTCTCGTTGGACAAAACTTTGGCGAGCGCCTCGTACGTCACCGGAATCCATTTGCCGTTTTTCAGATTAGCCACGTATAACGTTCCGTCCGTAAGCAAAGCCGAGTTGCTGCGGCCTTGTTCGGGGACGTACTTCCCGTTCGAAATGTACTTGTAGACGCATGCATCCTTCTTATCATCGCCCATATACACGACGACCCGGCCGTCTTTGGCAAGACCCATCGCGGTATTTTCATGATTGAAGCGGCCCAGCGCCGTATGCTTTTTCAAGAAGCTGCCGTCGAACGGATCGATCTCTACGACCCAGCCATAATGGGTTGGCGGCAGCTTGGAGGCGTCCGCCGTTTCACTGAAATTCTCTTCACAGGACAGAACCGTGTTCCAAAATGTAACACCGCCCGAGCAGTTGGCGAATGTACCTTGCGCCGTTGAGGCGTTGTTCAGCGCCGCCGCTCCGTTCGCCGGGCCTGTGAATTCAAATTTGGTGAAACCGTTGATGCGTCGCGCATACTTGGAGGACGTATCCATCTTCCAAGTGCCGGACTCATCGCGGAACACTTCGATAACGGACATGCCTTGGTAATATAAACTTTTTTCTGTTTGCTCCTGCGTCATTTTTCCATCGACGATCGGTCCGAGACCGAAGATGTTCGTGTATTCGTGATTATTCACAAGAAGCCCGTGCACATTCGAACCGTCGATCGGGAAAAACGCGTTGTAATCCGAGCCTTGGCCGAACTTTTCTCCCGCTTCGTTAATTACGTCGTCGAATGCCGCGACGACGTCATATTTAAATCCTTTCGGCAATAAAAGCTCGTCTGCTTTGGAAGGCTCAATCGGGTCGAAGTAACCGCTGACTTTGTTCGTACGATATCCGAATAAATGATCGGCTGTCGGAGACATCGCGGAAGCTTTGCCTTCCAGCGTTCCAAGCCCGGCTGATGCGGCTGCAAGCGCGGCGGCTCCGGTTCCCAAATACGATAAGAACGTACGGCGATCCATATTTTTGTTCATGAGTACACTCCCCATTCATGTAATGAGTATCCATAAACAAGCATAAGCGTGAATTGTCAAAAGCGTGTTACACCGATATGGTGTTTTTGTAAATCCAAGGGAAGCCGGGAAAGTAGGGGTCGGAAGGCAAAAAAAAGAATCCCCGCTGCGCTGGATGTCAGGGGGATTTGTTATGGCGATATATTTGTACAGCCTTTGCTACAAGTCAGCAGTGCGTCTACCGTTCCACCACCGAATAAGCCATAGCCATCGTCTCGGTATGCGTGATGCTTACATGAATTTGCAGCCGTTCCGCCGGGTTGCCGTCCGGGCAAAGCGCTTGCCCTGCGGACCGCGCAAGTCTCTCCCACGCGACCGCGGACAAGCGGCAAACGGGCTTCCCTTTCGCATCGGGGAGCACCTCTACGTCGCGGAACGTCACTTCCTTGCCGATGCCGCAGCCGAGCGCCTTCACTACTGCCTCCTTGGCAGCGAAGCGTCCGGCCGTGAATTCGGCAAATCGCCCCCGTTTCTGCGAGGCCAGCTCCCGCTCCTTATCCGTTAGCACGCGCTGCAGAAACCGCTCTCCCGAAGGCTGTGCCAATATCGCCTTCACTCTGGCGATTTCCAACAAATCGGTGCCGATTCCAATGATCATGCGTTCGTTCCTTCCTCGTCTTAAATGCCCGGAATCGGTGTGCGCTTATGCTCCGTGCGCAAATACTGCTTCTCGAGCTTCTCTTTTGCCTCAGCCGGAATGGATTTGCCTTCCAGGTAGCTGCTGTTGTCTTCGTAAGTGATACCGAGCTCGTTCTCGTCGGTTTGTCCTTCCCACAGCCCCGCCGTCGGCGCTTTATCAAGGACGCTTTGCGGAACGCCAAGCTTCGCCGCAAGCTGACGCACCTGCCGTTTGTTGAGTGAGCTAAGCGGCGTAATATCGACGGCTCCATCGCCGTATTTCGTGAAAAATCCGGTGATCGCTTCCGAAGCGTGGTCCGTCCCGACCACGAGCAGGTTTAATTCAAACGCGAGTGCATATTGGATCACCATGCGCGTCCGCGCCTTGACGTTCCCCTTGCCCCCGCGGCTCAAATGCTTGTGAATGCCGATCGATTTCAAGCCGTACTCGGCTTCGAGCGCAATCTCATTAACCGCTTCCTCAATATTCGTCTCGATCCGGTATTTCAAGTCGAATGCTTCCGCCGTCGCGTAGCTGTCGGAAATGTCCGCCTGTTCCCCGTAAGGCTGGAACACGCCGACCGTCTTGTACTCGCGCCCCTTCTCGGCCGTCAGTTCATCGGTCGCCAGCTTGCACAGCCCCGTTGTCACCGAGCTGTCGATCCCTCCACTGATCGCGATCAGCAGGCCGTCCACACCGGACTTCAGCACATATTCTTTCAAAAAATCAACGCGCTTGCGAATTTCCGCATCTACGTCGATCTCAGGCTTCACACCCAATTTGGCAATAATATCCTGTTGCAAGCTCATCCGTCGAACACTCCTGTCGTGGAATATTTTCTCACATTATACCATGCCGCCGCTCAACAAAAAACTCCTGCCGTCGCCTCCAAAAGCGCGGTACAGGAGTTTGGTGTATAAACGATTATTTGCAGTATTGTTCGAAAGCGCCGATCAAATCGCCGGCGATCATCTCAGCCGATCGGTCTTCGATCTGGTGACGTTGAATGAAATGCACCAGTTCGCCGTCCTTGAACAATGCGATGGATGGCGAAGACGGCGGGTACGGGGCCAAATATTCGCGGGCTTTCGCGGTCGCTTCTTTGTCCTGACCGGCAAATACGGTGAACAGCCGATCCGGCTTCACTTCGTTTTGCAGGGCGCGGGCAACGCCCGGACGGCATTGGCCGGCGGCACAGCCGCAAACCGAATTGATTACGAGAAGCGTAGTGCCCTTTGCATCTTCAAGCGCCGCTGCCGCTTCTTCCGGCGTGCGAAGCTCCTGAATGCCGATCCGTGTAAGTTCATCCCTCATGGGCTGAACCATATCTTTCATATATGACTCAAAAGACATAGACATCGTTAGCTTTCACTCCTTTTTCAACATAAAGGTATACAAACTTTGTTATGTCCATTATACAACGGCAGGGAGTGAAAGCAAAGCTTATTTCTTCTTCGAGGCAGCGTTCGGAGCGGACGGCGGCGTTTCTCCTTCGTTCGCCTCCTTGCCCTCTCCGTAATACGTTTGATACGCCACGTCTTTATCGGGATGCATGAACGGGTGCGCCTGAGGCGGAATATTTTGCTCGAACAGCTCCTGGTTCTCGGCGGTTTGAAAGCCTACGTCTTTGAAAGGGTGCACCCACTGATCGCCCGACATGATCGACGGGTCCGTCTCCTCGCTCCATTGTTCCAGAGGCGAGTGGGCCGATTCGTATTCATGATCGCCGATCAGTACGCCATACTCATTGACAAACGGCTCCCGCGGGCCGCGCCCTTGCTTGTGCTCGGGCAAAAAATTAATTTCGAACGGATCGAGCTCCGGGTCGTTCTTCTCGTTATAACGGATATTCGTGTCCACCTTATCGTAAGACGCGGTTTCGTTGTTGTTCTCATGTTCGCTCATAACGGGCTCACTCCTCTCATCGCAAGGTCGCTCAAACAGATGGACGGTTCGGACCGTTCAACTTTTTATCGTAGCCGCCTGCCGTAGGGTCAGCCTCATGCTGTTCCTGCTTGTTTTCCTTTGCCTGAAGCTTCTGTTCTTTCGATGCATTGGCGCTGGAATCGTGATGTGCCATCTCCATAATCTCCTTTGGCTGTGGGAATATAAGCTTAGTATGCTTAATTGAGCAGCAATTCAATCACAATCCATGGAAGCGTCGCCGAATCCGCGAATACGCTATGCAGATGGTCCATTTTTGTATGGAAAAACACCGATGCCAAGCAGCCCCGTGACAAGTTACACCGCTGCTTTCAAGCCCTCCAACACGATGCCGATCAAAAATCCGCATAATGCCCCGTTCACCCGAATCCACTGCAAATCGCCGCCGATCTTATCCTCCATGAGCTTGATCAACGTCTCGTTATCGAAACGGTCGATATTTTCCCGGATCAATCCGCCGATTTTGGAGTGGTTCGCCTCGATCCACCGGTTCAGCTGCTCATGAATCCAGTGCTCCAGCTTCGCCATAAGTTCCTCGTCGCCGCGAACGCGTCTTGCCGCCTGCTCCAGCAGCGGGATGATGTAATGCTCGGCGAAATCCGGCTCGCGTACCCACCCGAGCAACCGTGAATGCAATTGCTCGACCCAGTTGGACGACAGCTCCGCCAAATTCCATTCCGAGAGCAGCCGCTGCTTCCACTGCTCCAACGTTTCTTCCGTCTTCGGATCCTGCGTCAATCCGTCAATCCGCTCACGAACGGCTTTAAGGAGCGCTACCCGGTTGCTGTCGCCTGTTCGCTTCAAATCATATAAAGCGGACAGCAAAAACTGCTGGATCATGCCGCCCAGCTTGTCTTCGCTGTAAAAACCAAGAAATGCGTTCACCGCCAGCTGCATAAAGCCGTTCGTCTGCATCCGGCTCATCGCCTGTCCCGCCATGGCGCCAAGGCGCAGCCGCGTCTCTGCCGTCAGCGTCCATTGCTCGGCCAAATCAAGTACAAAATCAAACGCTTTCTCGTCGTATTTATGTTCGTACACCAAACCGACTACCGTATCGAGCACCTGCTTGGCGTCCAAATGGTCGAGCCGCTTGCGGATCTCCCGTTCCAACAAAACGGCCGCCTTCTCCTTTGGAATCGATTCCAGCAATTTTTCAGCCGCGTTCCGGATGCCGGCCTTGAACTGCTCCGTGCCGATCTGCCGCATCGCACCGTCCACCAAACGTTCGGCAATGCGGAATTGCTCCAGCTTGCTGTGAATGCTCTCCTTGCTGAGCAAATCCTCTTCCACCGTCTTCACTAGCGCATTCGTCACCTTTTGCCGGTTGCGCGGCAGCAGCGCCGTATGCGGAATCGGAATGCCGAGCGGATGCCGGAACAATGCTGTGACCGCGAACCAGTCGGCCAGCCCGCCGACCAAGCCCGCCTCAAAGCCGCTCTGCATAAATCGAACCCAAGGTATATCGAGAAAAGGCATCGTAGCGACGAATCCCGCTCCCATGACGCCTAATGAAACCGCTGCCGTATATCTGGCTTTACCAGCCATAAGCTCACCTCTGACCATATCTTTACTTGGTATCATATCGTAATTCGACACAAAAAAACAATGTGCAGCGGCAAGGGAACTGCCCGCCATGTTCAACCCTTCCCTTTAAATAGTTCAGAGCCCGGCGCATACGGCGCCAGGCTCTGAAAGATGTCGGATTACGATTCCGATTTGCGGCGTTCCTCGCGCATTTTCTCGATCGCCTCATGCGTATCTATCTGGTCCGGAAAAAGCGAGTTCACGAAGGCGACCGCTTTCGTTTGTCGGAGCATCGCATCCTGTAAGTTATCGAGTATCGTCTGCTCGTCTTGTTCGTTGTTATTCGCCATTTCAGCTTCTCCTCCTGTACAAGCAAACCAAGTTTCCTTTATATTGTGCAGCTTCCGGCCCGTCTAACCGCCGCCGCGCAAACGAAAAAAGACTTCTGCCGATGTTTCCCGGAACCGGCGGAAGTCCATGTGCGCAATTGCGCTTGCATTCGTACTGCTCTCAACCTTTGCTGCCGATGCAGAAGACAGCTCCTTGCCCCTTGCTTGCGTAATGTTTCTCATGATATTGCTGCCTAACTAAAACAATGAAAGCCCTGCCTCTCTTTCATCCTTGCGGCTCCGATGACCGCGCCAGTGTGAATCAGTGTACTTACAGTCTGTTCATGGAAGCTTTACCGATAACGATAGCGGGAAAAATCTGACGATTCTCTGGAGGAATTTCGTTAGGGGCATTGCGGGGTTGTATGTTCCAAATTTGGAACTTCATAATAGTATACAGCACATTTCATTCAGAGTCAACCAGTCGCATTGATCATCCATGCAAAAGTGCCGATTTATGTGTCCGTTTATTGTACAAACACCTACTGCGCGGCATGAAACCGTTTCATGCATTCTTATCCGCGAAATTCATATTTATGCTCGTTTTACGACAAAAACGGGCAAAATCGAATCAGACGGGTGGAATTACGGGAAAAGCTTTGAATATATGGCTTGCCGTGCGCCGTCAATTCCCCTTAGTACCCCCTACAATATTTGAGCGCACTTTAACAATCCTTTATAATAAAATAAGAAGAACTTATATTTTTATATTTGAAGGATCAAGGGAGGTGTACCTATCCGTCTGACTCAGGCGAGATAGGGATTGATTGAGTAGTGACCCGTTACCTTTATTACTCAACGTTGTATTAATTTTGGCTTTGGTGCTTATCAACGGTTTTTTCGTTGCCGCGGAGTTCGCGATGGTGAAAGTCCGGGGCAGCCGCATCGAAACGCTCGCGCAAACCGGAAATATGAGAGCCCGGTTCGCCCAAATGATTTCGAATAACTTAAACGCTTACTTGTCCGCTTGTCAGTTAGGTATTACTTTGGCATCGCTCGCACTCGGATGGCTCGGCGAACCGACCATTGCCGCCATTTTGGAGCCTGTGCTTAAAGGCACGCTCGGCCTAAGCGATGTGGCCCTTCATACGATTTCTTTCATAATTGCATTCTCGATCATGACGACCCTGCACATTACACTCGGGGAACAGTTCCCCAAAACATACGCCATCCGTCAATCGGAAAATGTGACGCTCTGGTCGTCGATTCCGATGATCCTCTTCTACAAGCTGATGTTCCCGTTCATTTGGCTGCTTAACGGGATGTCCAATGCGATGTTGAAGATGGTGGGGATAGAGCCCGCGGAAGAACATGAATCAGCCCACACCGAAGAAGAAATACGCGTCCTGGTGAAAGAAAGCCACAAAAGCGGGTTCATCGACAACACGGAGCTTACGCTTTTTGACAATATATTCGAGTTTACCGAAACGAACGCGCGGGAAATTATGATTCCCCGTACGGAGATGGGCTGTCTATATGCCAACCTCTCCTTCGAAGAAAACATGGAAATTGCGCAAAGGGAAATGCGCACGCGCTATCCCGTATGCGATCCCGACAAAGACAACATAATCGGCTTTTTGCATATCAAAGATTTGCTCAAGCATCAGAACGAGCTGACGGACATTCGCCACATCACGCGGGCCATCACGAAAGTGCCCGATTCGATGCCGATCAGCAACTTGCTCAAGCTGATGCAGAAGAAGAAAGTGCAAATGGCGATTCTCATCGACGAATACGGCGGTACTTCCGGCCTTGTGACGCTGGAAGATATTCTCGAAGAGATTGTCGGCGAAATTCAGGATGAGTTCGATCTGGAGCAGCGCCCGAGCATTGAGAAGAAAGATGAGCTTGTTCACTCCATCGACGGCCGACTGCTGATCGACGAAGTGAATGATTATTTCGGAATGGAAATCCAGTCGGAAGATTACGATACGATCGGCGGATGGATTTATGCCCAAGTCGAGCTTCCTCCGAAAAAAGGGCAAAAGGTCAATTATACCGACCAATATGAATTTGTAATCGAAGAAACGGATGAACTGCGGATATCGAGGCTGACCGTCAAGAAAATGCAGCCGCAAATCCAAACCGCATAACAAAACGACCCGGCCGATCGCCGGGTCGTTTTGTTATGCGTCGCCAAGCAGCACGTATTACCCCGCAAAGGCGCGTGAGCGGCATCATTTTTAAACGAAACAAAATCATGGTATGATCTAAAAAAATGCATTGGCGTAGGGGTTGTGTGGTGTTCATGATGTACGATGTGATTGTCATCGGCGGAGGCTCGGCAGGATTGATGGCCAGCGTCGCCGCAAGCGAGAGCGGAGCGAAAGTGCTGCTCATCGATAAAGGGGACAAGCTGGGACGAAAGCTCGGCATCTCCGGCGGCGGCCGGTGCAATGTAACCAACAATAAAGAGCTGGATGAATTAATTAAGCATATTCCAGGAAACGGAAAATTTTTATACAGCGCGCTTTCGAACTTCGGCAACAAGGACATCATTGCATTCTTTGAGCGGCTCGGCATTCGCCTGAAGGAAGAGGATAACGGCCGCATGTTTCCGGTGACGGACAAAGCCAAGACGGTAGTGGATGCCCTTGTTCGGCAAATCCGGCAGCAAGGGGTCGACATCCGGGTGAACGCTCCGGTCGATGAAGTGCTGTATGAGCGAGATCAAGTCGCCGGCGTTCGGCTGAAATCCGGGGATCAGCTGCGCAGCCATACGGTGATCATCGCTTCCGGCGGCAAATCGGTCCCCCATACCGGCTCAACCGGCGACGGGTATATTTGGGCGGAGCGGGCGGGGCACTCGATCACGGAGCTGTTTCCGACGGAGGTGCCGCTCACTTCGAAGGCGCCTTTCATCCGCAGCCGCGAGCTGCAGGGGCTGTCTTTGCGCGAGGTCTCGCTAACGGTATGGAACGCAAAAGGGAAAATGCTGGTGTCCCACTACGGCGATATGATCTTTACGCATTTCGGCATATCGGGGCCGATCTCCCTCCGCTGCAGTCAGTTCGTCGTGAAAGAGCTGGCCAAAACCGGCGCAGGCGAAGTGCTGCTGACGATTGATTTGTTTCCCGACAAGTCGGTCGATGAAATTTATGAAGAGACGCTGCGGCTTGCGAAGAACGAGCCGAAGAAAGCGGCGAAAAATGTGTTGAAAAGCTTCTTATCCGACCGCCTCATTCCGATCTTGCTTCAAAAAGCGAATTTGGACGAGCAAGTGACCTACGATCACATTCCGAAACAACAATGGCTGGAATTGAGTAAAATCATTAAAAATTTCCCCGTCCCTGTTGACGGTACGCTGTCCATTGAAGAAGCTTTCGTTACCGGCGGCGGCGTTCATCTGAAAGAAATCGACCCCAAGACGATGGAATCCAAAAAGATGCGCGGCCTGTACTTCTGCGGGGAAATCCTTGATATTCACGGCTATACCGGCGGATACAATATTACGGCGGCTTTCTCTACCGGCTACGCTGCAGGCAAAAGCGCTGCGGAGTACAGCATCAATCCGACATGACGATGGCTTCGCCGCAAGCCATCGTCTTGCACATTTCACCGTCTGGAACGGAGCAGCGCTGCGATCTCCTCATGCCCTTTCCGTTCCGCCCAGGCCAGCGGCTGCGACCATGGTTCATCCGCCGGAAGGCCGGCGTCCGCCCCTTTGTCCAGCAACAACCGGACCAGCTCGGTTTTCCCATATTTGGCCGCCCATCCGAGCGGCGTAGCATTGTATTCCTCGTCTATTGCATTCAGATCCGAACCGAACTCAAGGAGCAGCTCAGCCCATTCGGAATGCCCCAGCCAAGCAGCTTTATGTAGATAAGTAACGCCTTGCCAGTTGCAGTTATTCGGGTCAGCCCCGGATTCGAGCAGCAGTCTGACCATGTCCAGACCGGCGTCCGCAGCATAGCCCATATAATTGTTGGCATACCAAGCTGCATTCAGATCGGCTCCGGCGCGCAGCAGCATCCGAACGATTTCCGTATGCCCGTTTCCTGCAGCCATACAAAGCGGGCCGTAATCGCCGCCGGCATTAACCAGGGATGGATTGGCGCCTATGATTTCGCCTGCGAGATCGATTTTCCCGAGCCAGCAGGCCGAATCCAGTTGTAGCGTTGCCCCGTGCGCATAGAGCAATTTCACCAACGAGTCGTACCCCTTATGCATTGCGATGCCCAGCGGATTGCTGCTCGATTCCAGCATGGCGTTCGGATCGGCTCCGTGCTCCAGCAGCAGCTTCACGCACTCGCCATGGTTGCCGGCAACGGCATTCCAAAGCGCGCTTCCGCGCGGAGCGCCTCTCTCTTCCGCATTCGGGTCGGCGCCTTGCTCCAGCAGCAGCTTCAAGGTGTCGGTATATCCTCGTTTTGCCGCGTAGCCGAGCGGTCTTTTGTCTACGGCATTTTTAGCATGGACCATTGATGGATTCATTTTCAATAAAGCCGCGATATGAGCGGAATCCCCGACAGCCGCTGCGGCGCAAATGTCGTATTCGGCGCCCCGGGCGATCATGTACCCGACAAGAAACCATTCGTTGCGCAGCGCCTGTTTGTTTAAATCCCGGTTCGCCCGAAACCAGTAGTCGCCCTCGATTGCGAGAAGCGTTGGCGTCGCTCCGTCCGCCCTCTTCGCCTCTATATCGGCCCCGCGGCGCAGCAATTCGTCAATTAGCCCGATTTGCCGGGTAAGAACAGCCCAATGCAGCGGCGTATTGCCGCGCTCGTCCCCCGCATGAACAAGCTCCGGGAAACCGTCCAGTTCGCGCAGCAGCTCGTCATGTCGTCCCTCTTTTATCCAATCCGCGACTTTGCGGCCGGCAGGCGAGCTTTGAAAGCGCTCGGCAAGATGCCGATCCAATAAATCAGCGATATCTTCGTATCCTCGATCTCTCGCTTTCGTCAGCATATCGTCCTGCCATCCGAGCGTTCTCTCGGTCGAATCCGCTCCATATTCCAGCAGCAGCCGTACGGCTTCCATGTTCCCAGACCTGACGGCAAAATGGAGCGGCGTAAAATATCCCCAGCTGCAGTTGGCAAGCCCCGCATCCTTTTGCAGCAGCTTGCGCAGCATTAATGTCTCCCCTGCCATAGCATGGATCATCATGTTCCATACGTCCGTTCCTCTACCTCCGCTGAAAGCCACGTTTTCGTCCGTTCGCAGCGCGTTCGGCTGAATCAGCCTTTGCGAAGCTCGCGCGTCGGCATCTCTTCCGATCGGCTTTTTTTCGGTAAAACGGTGGTCCGTCATTCACTCATCCTCCCATGATCGAGTCCAACGTCGTTTTGGATATGACTCGGCATTGCTTAAGTGCAGTTTCTTCTGTACGCTGCAGTGCAACGTTTCGATACCATTACTTTAATTCAGTTAGTCCTAAGTAGTAAAGCGTCCCCGCCTAAGGTCCAGTGTCAAAAACCGCCACAGGTCTGTTTCGGCAAAGGTCCGCTCCCTCTACAATAAAGACATGAAGTTCAGTCGAATCCGGCTAACGGCCGAGATAATATACATGTTGAGAGGAGCCATATCAAATGAACAAATTATACCGTTCCAGAACGAACAGCAGATTGACAGGTCTTTGCGGGGGGCTTGCAGAATGGATGGGCTTCAGCCCTACATTTATTCGCTTGGCGGTGGTGTTCGCAGCCCTGTGCAGCTTCGGAACCGTCCTGCTGATTTACTTCATCGCCAGCTTGATCATACCGAAAGAGCCTTACGGTAACTACGATTTCCACAATCCGTATCACAACTATTAATACGGCCTGGACGAGCCGACTATAACACAGAAGGAGTGGACAATACGATGGGAGTATTTTCGAGAATTATGGATTTGTCTAAAGCGGCGGCGAACGAGGCGCTGAACAAATTGGAAGACCCGGTGATGATGCTGAATCATTATCTTCGCAGCATGAAAGAGGAAATCGTCGCCGTTGAGCGCACATTAAGCAAGCAAATCGCCACCGAGCGGGCATTGAAGCAGCGCATCGACGAATATAACCAGCTTGCTGCGCAGTGGGAGAATAAAGCGGCTGATCTGGTTGCAAACGGGCTTGAAGCGGAAGCACGCCACGCGCTTAGCACTAAGCTTCATTATGTGGATAAGGCTTTGGAGTGCGCGGAACAGTATGGAGCCGCACGACTGCGTACGGAGGAACTGAACCAGCAGCTGGAGCAGACGAAATCGGAGTATGCCGTTATGCAGGAAAAACGCACGGAGCTGGCCGCACGCGCGCAAAAAATGGCGTCGCAACAAGCGAAGACTTCCCCCTCGGCCGGTCATTACAGCTTTGAAGGCGGCTACGCTGCAAGCGGCTTTCAGCGAATCGAAGAAAAAATAATGCAGTGGGAAGCGCAGACGGAACTTGCAGGCCAATCGTATACACGGGGAAATGCGCCTTTCGCCGATTCGACAGCGGACCATCCGTCGGAAGCGAGCCGTGACGCCCGTGTCGAAGAGCAGCTGGCAAGACTCCGACAACAATCATCCGTTAAAGAACAATAATTTGCCGCAGCCGTTTGCAGCGAGCATCTATGCCACAAAATATGGCGAAGATGCTCGCTTTTCATTTTATTGAATTTCCCCCCAACAACGCCCTTCCCGCTCTACATCCCCCCCTTCCCACGCAGTTGCCCCGAATATTTCCAATGAAAATGGATGGCGCTTGGAGCATAGTCGGTCCGTTATTGTTCATTCTATAGCTGAGCAGCACATTCCACACATCACGAAAGGGGCTTCCTCATGTCGATAACCATGAACCCTCCGGCTCAGCAGGCGCAGGTGCCGATTCCCGCGCCGCCGCGTGTCATTACGACAAAAGATTTGATGTACCTGAAAGATGCTTTGTCCTGGGAACTGAACGCGTTCAAGAAGTTCCACTTTTACGCCCAGCAGGCGACCAATCCGCAAATCAAGCAAGCGCTCGATAAAGCGGGGCAAATGCATCAGCGCCATTACCAAAAGCTGCTGACCCATCTGCAAGTGGACAACAACGCCGCCATGGCCAGTCTGCCTCGCCCGCAGCAGACGCAGCACGCGTCCCAATAAAGGAGAGCGAACCTATGCAATCACAACAATGGCAAAACAATAACCAGATCGCCAACCCGCAAACCGGTCAGCTGCCTCAAGTGAAAGGCCCGGAGATGAACGACCGCGACTTTCTGAATGACGGTCTCGCGACATGCAAATATTTGACCGACAGCTTTACCGACGCCGTCCGTGAAGCAAGCCACGAGCAGCTTCACGCCGACATGCTGCAAATTTTGACGGAAACGCATCAGAGCGCGCGGGAGCTGTATAATTTGATGTTCCAGAACGGCTGGTACAAACTAGAAGCCGAAGATCAGCAAAAAATTCAGCAAGCGCAGCAGCAATTCAGCGGCTATTCCTCGCAATTTCCTTATTCGGTGTAGCCGTCATCGGCTACAGCAGCAAGCGCGCCTTCTTGAAGCCGAAGGCGCGCTATTTTTGCGCAAACTTATCGTGAGTGGCTGTCCGTTGCCCAGTCCATTCCGCCTAGAACGGAGACGGCGCTGGAGCGGTCCAATTCGGACACCGGCGGAACGGAACCTTTGTCTACCTGCGGCCTCCGGGCGTTTCCTGGATGCGGCAGTTATGGAACGCGGTAATTTTCCATGATCCGTTTTGTTTAATAACGACATTCGTATTGATCGAACCCCGGTCCGCAGCATCTTGCGAAGGGTCGGCCAATTGGGCTTCACCGATCCCATGTATGACGGCTACTTCCGATGTAATAAAGCGAGGCCGCAATTGTGCGGGAACGCTAGATTCCAGCTTTGAGCCTTTAAGCGGTCCGTTAAACAGCCATTGGTGAACGTCCGCTATTTGCCCCCTTCCTTTCAAATGTTGTCCATTGAACGTAACGTAATCGGCATCTTCTGTGAAGCACTCGCCGTAAGCCGCTCCGTCCCCGTTATTCCAAGCTTCGCTCAATGCCGTAAAAAGTTCGCTGATTGCGCCCATATCCTTTTGATGATGTTCCATACATGATCCATTCCCTTCTCCATAAAATGGTGATGCCCGCTTGACTGTGATATACTGTTGATGAATATTACCTTAATCAATAATTATTCTTATCAAATTATATATCTTAATTAATTAAGATATATTCATGTTACCACTGGAGGTTTTGTCATGTCAACAGAGAATCACCAACCTTCGTCCACGGATCTCACTGCGCTGCAGTGGGAATTGCTTCACGAATTGCGTCACAACAGTTCCCGCGCCGTCATGCTCCATCAAATGATTGCCGACCAGCTCGGCCTCAATGCCACAGACCACAAATGTCTCGATTATTTGAACCGGTCCGGGCCGGTTACTGCCGGGCAATTGGCCGAGTTAACCGGACTCACCACCGGAGCCATCACCAACGTCATCGACCGGCTGGAACAGGCCGGATATGTGGTAAGAGATAAAGATCCTACCGACCGCAGACGCGTTGTCGTCAAGCCTGAACCCGGCGGAAGCGGGAATATATCTCCGCTGTTCGAGTCGCTATTCCAATCGACGCTTACCCTTGTTTCCCGTTACACGGAACAGGAATCTCGCGTGATCGTCGACTTTCTCAAGCAGTGCAACGAAATCGCATTGGAGGAGATGAACAAGCTCAAGGAACGTCGCCCATAACGCCAAGATCATTAGAAATGATTGTCCGTTTATTTCAAACAGCCCTCTATGATATGATGGAATGGCAACCATCTCATGTGATAAGAGGAGTTCAAACTAATGATCATCCAATTCATTCGATATCGGTAAGTAGAGGTACAGCGCATTAAACCCGCCTTTTTTTCAAAAAAACAAAGGCTGCGGGTTTATTTGTCTGTGCCTTTATTCATTCACCGATTACGAATGAATGGGGTGTTTGGGTATGTCTTCAAACAAAATAAATCCGTCGGCAGCCGATACCATGGCGGCGTTCAGCAGCCTGTTCCGCTGCCCTATCTGCTTCCTGCCGATGCATGTCATCGAACGTAAAAGCTTGGTTTGTGCCGGCGGACATAGCTTTGATCTGTCCAGGTACGGATACGTCAACTTTCTTTCCAGGCCCGTCAAAGCGAAATACGATAAGCAGTTGTTTGCTTCCCGTAAAATCTTAAGCGATAACGGCTTCTTCAAGCCGCTCGATACGTATATCTCCGAACAGATCATACAATCATTGCAACCGGGAATCGCTCCCGTTCAAATGATCGATGCGGGGTGCGGGGAAGGTTCCCGTCTATCCTCCATAAAGGCGCTTGTTAACAGTCAAACAACGAGGGATATAACAGCGATTGGATTGGACATTGCCAAAGAAGCGGTCGCCATGGCGGCCCGGCATGATCCGCAATCAATCTGGTGCGTCGGCGATCTTGCCAGATGTCCGCTCGCAAGCGAACAATTTCAATTTATCATCAACATCCTGTCTCCCTCGAATTACAGCGAATTTCAGCGCATGCTGGCGCAAGGCGGAATCATGGTCAAGGTTGTGCCCGGCAGCCATTATTTACGGGAACTTCGGGAGCTCGTATACGGCCTCAGCCCTCGGCCTTATTCCAATAGCGATACGCAGCAGCTTTTCGAGAAGCATTTTCACCTGCTGCATAAGGAGCAATTGCAATACGCCGTTCGTCTGAAGCGCTCGCTCATTACGCATTTGGTTCGCATGACGCCGCTCTCCTGGGGAGCGACGGATGGAGCGCTTCAGCATGTGCTGGCGTTGGATTTCATCGATTTGACGATCGATCTGACGATACTAATCGGCCAGAAGAGTAACTGCTTAAAAATGAGCTGAACGGTATTGCGCTGCCGCGTTTTCCAGCTATGGATGCACTTGTAATGAAGGAAGGCTCGACTTGCAGGTCGAATAACCTTCCGTAACGATTTTGCCGCAGGGAGTGACGCGTTAGATGATTCTATCCATTATCGTTGCTATGGGCCGTAACAGAGCGATCGGCAAAAACAATTCGATTCCGTGGAGATTACCGAAAGAACAAGCGTATTTGCGAAATGTGACCATGGGAAAACCGATAATTATGGGCCGCAAAAACTATGAATCCATCGGCAAGCCTCTGGATGGCAGGACAAACATCGTGCTGACACGAAAGAGCGACTACAAGGCGCCGGGCTGCGTTGTCGTTCATTCAGCCGAGGAAGCGCTGAAGGTTTGTGCCGAGGAAGCGGAAGCGTTCATCTTTGGCGGGGAAGAAATTTACCGTCAGTTTTTGCCGCTCGCCCAGCGGCTCTATCTTACGGTCATCGACCATCATTTCGACGGCGACACGTTTTTCCCGGAAATCGACTTGTCCGATTGGACGGAGCTTTCGGTTCGCAAAGGGATCACGGACGCAAACAATCCGTACGATTACCATTTCTACGTGTATGAGCGAACAACGTCGTAGCGACGCATATAGGACGACAAAGACCGGAGGCGCCAAACCAGCGCTCTCCGGTCTTTGTTTCATGTATGGCCTTGCAGCCGATGCTACCGATCTTTCCTATATAACCATCGTCGTTATTGCCGCTATTCAATGTCGAGAAACAGCTCAAGATCATCTTGACCTTTGCTTTCCACATGAAAGCTAAGAAAAGAGATGCCTTTCGCCTTTAACACCTGCTGCAGATGCTCGATGCTGCCGGGTTCATTCCTGATTTTCATCGTCAGATGCTCGGTTTTCGGCGTGGCCAACCAGTTGTACCGGGTATGCAATATCGAAGGAGATTTGAGATTGCAGGCCATCGCGGATGTGGTCGACCTGCACCGCGTCTATTTGAGCCAAGCAGGAAACGGGGCTTAACCTGTCCGAGTATATTACCGAGGTTCGCATGGAGCGGGCCAAATATTTGCTGACCCACACCCAGCTCAAAATTTATGATGTCGCCCGGTTGTCCGGCTACCAAAGCCCGAAGCATTTCTCGCTCGTATTCAAGCAGCATACGTCAAGCACGCCGGGCGCTTTCCGCACGGAAACGAGCAGCTAGCCGGCGCTCATCCGGATGGAGCTGACTCCGGTTTACCCGCGATTCGGGCGGCTCGCAAGCCTGGCACGCCGCATGCGGCCTATATTGAAGGTGCCGCTCCCGGGCTTCCTTCTCCTGCCGAACGTTCGGAACGGTTCATGTATTCGATATGCTTGAAGCCCCATCCGCACATATCGTGCAACACGGCGCTTAACGTGGTCCCATGATCCGAAAGCGAATATTCGACCTTCGGCGGAATTTCCTGATACACTTTGCGCACGATCAGTCCGTCCTGCTCCATCTCGCGCAGCTGATTCGTCAGCATGCCCTGCGTTACATTCGGCAGCAATCTGCGCAGCTCCCCGAACCGTTTGGTCCCCTGATTCAGCAAAATAAATAAAATGAGCGGCTTCCATTTCCCCCCGATCACCTGCAGCGTCATCAATACCCCTTGCGTTGCCGATTTATCTTCATGATCGCTCATCCGTTCCACTCCCATGCCAAGTGTTCTAACAAATTCCTTTATGCGATACTTTATCAAAGTATACGGATGAATGTTAGTACTCTTCATTTTCGTACTTAGTATGGTTTATAGTACTCATTCTGAATGCACTCGCCGTGCATCGTACGGTTTACCGTACAAAGTATGAAGAAAAAGCGTACTTTTCAAAAGTAAGATTCTAAACAATAATGGGATGTGAACGACGATATTCCACGACAGAGAGGAAGAAAGCAATGAAAACCATGGTCATCGCAGCACATCCGAATCTGAACCAATCCCGTGCCAATCAAGCTTTCACAAAGGAGCTGGCCCGTCATACCGGCATTGATGTCCGCAATCTTTATGAAGAGTATCCTAACTGGCTAATCGATGTGGCCAAAGAACAGCGGCTGCTGCTCGAATATGACCGAATTGTTTTCCAGTTTCCGTTCTATTGGTACAGCTGCCCGCCTTTGCTGAAAAAATGGTTTGACGACGTGTTTACGTACGGCTGGGCTTTCGGACCCGGTGGCGATCATTTGAAGGGCAAAGAGTTTATCGTAGCGACAACGACCGGGGGCTCGGAGAACGGTTACCGTTCGGGCGCGCACAACGGCTTCACGATCAGCGAATTGATGCGGCCGATACAAAGTACAATTGACCGCTGCAACGGAACGTTCCTCCCGATCTTTGTCACCTACAACGCCGATGAGGGTACGGACGACTATCTCCGCCAAGAGGCGCAAAGATATGCGGTATATATTCAAGCTTCGATGGCGGTAATCGCACATTAAACTTCATTTTAAAACCACAGGCCACCGCTTCAGCATGGTTGTTGACGGACACATATGTTCGACTTTGCCGCACCCCGGCGATCATATCGCCCCTTGCCGTCGTCTCCCTTTACGTACAATGCCCTAAGAGCTATGATGGTTGTAACAGCCATTGATCAGCGAAAGGGGGCCGGTATTTGTGCTTAAGATTAGCGCTTTTTCTCAACTGAGCCATGTATCCGTCAAAACATTGCGCTACTATGACGAGCTCGGACTGCTGAAGCCGGCCGTCGTAGACGACAGTAACGGCTACAGATATTATTCCGAGGATCAGCTGTTGACGGTAAAGCGAATCGCCGCTTACAAAGAACAGGGCTTCACATTAGAGCAGATGATGCCCTTTTTGAAAGAAAATATATCTGCGGATGTTGTTGAAAACAAATTAGCGGACAAACGGTCGGAGCTGGAGCGGGCCATTCGCGAAGCGCAGCAGCAACTGGACGCCATCGACGGAAGGCTTTCCCGCGTCAAAGAGGCGGTTCCGCAGCAGAAGGCCGTTTTTTCCGTTACCGTTCGCAGCGTAGCGCCTGAACTCGCCGCCTCCATTCGCGATACGGTTCCGCGCCACACGTTATGCGTGCTGCTGCACGAAGTTACGCAGTATGTCCGCGCCCACGGGGAAAGTGAAGACCGTCCGCTGACCGTATTATGGCATGACGGCGAGCAGCCATCCGGACTCGTCGATGTGGAGGTTGCCATACCGGTAACGAATCCCATTCCAGGCAAGGGCAGCGTGAAGGTTGGTCTGCTTCCCGAAGTGAACATGGCCGCTTCCGTTGTCCATTATTGTGATCCTTACAGCGATTGCTGCATGGCAGAGGGTGAGCTGCGCTCATGGATCGCCGCCAACGGATTCGTTACGGCGAACGCGCCCGTGCGGGAAACGTATTTGACTTCGGATAAAGACATTTACGGGACATTGCGGCTCTCGGAGCTGCTCATTCCCATCGAACGCGCTTAACCTCGCTGCCGTTCGTACAGCGCCATGCTTATTCCGCATTATGCGGTTTGAGCATGGTTTTTTTTGTATGCAAAAAAAATTCGCAGGTCTCTTGACTCTCCCCTTAACGGGAGGGTGTACAGTACAGTTACACATTTCAAAGGAGTGAAGAACAATGAAACGATTGGATGGAAAAATCGCTTTGGTTACCGGTGGAAGCAGAGGGATCGGAAAAGGCATTGCGCTGCGCTTGGCGGCGGACGGGGCACTGGTCGCCGTTCATTACGGAAGCAACCGTGAGGCCGCGGAAAGCGTTGTCCGCACGATTGAGGCACAAGGGGGGCAAGCGGTAGCGATCGGCGCGAAGCTCGATTCCTTGGCCGGCGTGGAACAGCTGCTTCACGCATTCCGGGAGGAGCTTGTCCGAATGACTGGGGATCGCCGGTTCGATATTATCGTGAATAACGCGGGGATCGGGACATCGCAAACGTTCGAAGATACGACCGAGCAATCATTCGACGAACTGTTTGCCGTTAACGTGAAGGCGCCGTTCTTCCTCGTCCAGCAAGCACTGCCGCTTTTGCGCAGCGAAGGCCGCATTATCAACATTTCTTCCGGCGTGACGCGAATCGCGTTTCCGCATATTATGGCGTACAATTTGACCAAAGGTGCGATCAACACGTTCACGCTGCATCTCGCGCAGCTGCTCGGACCTCGCGGCATTACGGTCAATGCGGTTCTTCCCGGCATCGTCGATACCGATGTCAACGCACCTTGGCTGCACACGCCCGAGGGGCAAAAGATGGCAACCGGCATGTCCGCCCTCGGCCGGGTCGGGCAGCCTTCCGATATCGCGGACGTCGTCGCCTTCCTCTCCTCGGACGACAGCCGCTGGGTAACGGGACAGATGATCGACGCTACCGGCGGCTCGCATTTGTAACACTTTTGCTACGTCGTTGATCTGCCGCCCGATCGCTCGCGCATCGACTCCGCCCCTTGTTCATTGACCGACTAGCCAAGAAGGGAGTCCGTTTGGACTCCCGCTTCCCCTAACAAACACGCCAATGTGCGATCAGGAAGGATTTTTCTGCCCATTTGTCGTATTCAGTAATATCTGTAAATTTGAGGAGGAATGAATGCAATGGGCAAACAGGTCATTTTGCTGGTCGGTACCAACAAAGGCGCTTTTATGTATACCTCGAATGAGCAACGAAAAGAGTGGAGTCTCAAAGGTCCCTTCCTGCCGGGGTGGGAAGTGTACAGCATCCTCGGGGACAGCCGGAACGGCCATCGTTTGATAGCTGGAACGTCACATGCCGCTTACGGCGCAACGATCCGCATCAGCGACAATTTCGGGGAGGCGTGGAAGCAGATCGAACACAGCCCCCGGTACTCCGCTGAAAGCGGTTTCTCGCTTACCCGCATCTGGCAGCTTGTGCCGGGTCATTCGTCCGAACCGGATACCGTATTCGCGGGAACGGAGGAAGCGGGCCTATTCGTCAGCCGTGACCGCGGCGAAACGTGGACGGAACTGGACGCTTTGACGAAACACCCGTCGCGGCCGGGCTGGTTCGGCGGCGCAGGCGGCATGTGCCTGCATACTATCCTGATCGACCCGGTAAACAAGCAGCGCATGTGGGTCGCGATGTCTGCTGTCGGCGTGTTCCGCACCGAAGACGGCGGCGAGACATGGCAGCCATGCAACAACGGCCTCGCGCGCGTGCCGACGGGACAGCCTTATCCCGAAGTCGGCTACTGCATTCACAAGATGGTATCCGATCCGGACGATCCGAATACGCTGTACATGCAGGAGCACGGCGGCGTATTTCAATCGACGGACGGCGGCGACTCGTGGTTTGCGATCGAAGAAGGCTTGACGCTGCGCGGCGAGGACAGGCCGTTCGGCTTCCCGATCAGCGTCTCGCCTTCCGGTGATTTGTTCCTGCTTCCGCTGGAGAGCAGCGAAGTTCGCTCGACACGCGGCGGCAAGCTGCTTGTGTACGGCAAACACCGCAGCGAGAGCCGGTGGGAGCCGGTTGGAGACGTGCTCCCGGAGGAGCAGCGCCATGTGAGCATACTGCGCGACGCGATGACGATCGACGGGCTCGACCCTTACGGCCTGTACTTCGGCACCACCTCCGGCGAGGTGTTCTGTTCTACGGACCGCGGCCGTACCTGGGACAAGCTACCCGGGCAACTATCCCGCATTTTGTGCGTGAAAACGTGGATCGTGGAGGACTGAAGGGCGATGAGACTGGAGGTAAGCGTGCCTTCGCTGCTGCGCGACTGCACGGGCGGGCAAGTGTCGTTCCCGCTCGATGCGGCCACGCTTCGGGAAGCGCTGGACGCGCTTCTCGCCGCCTACCCTCTGCTGAGGCGGCATCTGTTTACGGAACAAGGCCAGCTGCGGCAGCACGTATTGATCTATTACAACGAGGACAGTCTGTCCTGGCTTGACGATTGGAACATCCCGCTGCAGGAAGGCGACCAGTTGCGGGTGCTGCAGGCTGTCTCTGGCGGCTAAGCGGGAATAAGAAGCCCAATTTGATATCTTGCACACGGAAAAGAAATAAGAGGATAACCTTCTGCGCTATGCGCAGGGTCATCCTCTTATTTCTTTATGGCAGCTCTCTTGGCCGGATTAGAGTTCGGTGAATAGTTGAATAAGATAGTACGGCAGCATTCCAATGGAGATGAAGGCAAAGAAAAAACCTTTAACGAAAGCAGTCACATGTTTCATAACGCTTGCCTCCTCCTTGCTAATTATGTCCAATCTGTGAACTTACTACAGAATACTCCTCAATTATTACGAAAAGCTGAAAAGAACCTGAAAATAAGATGAAAAAAATGAAAAGCCTTACAGCGGTGCAAGGCTTAAAGACAGTAATCTATGGCTTATTTCAAGTTTGGATTATCTTTTGAAAGGGGCTTCAGCGCTGCTTCTTCGCTTCCGGCTCCACATACGGTTCGATATGCACATGAACGTTGCCGATCTGATGCTTGTCTAGCATGCGTTTCTCGATATTGTCGCTAATCTGATGGCTTTGCTCGACCGACAGTTCCCTGCCTACTTCCACGACCACATCGAGCAGCACGTTGCTGCCGTGGACGCGGGCGCGGATGTCCTTAATGCGCCGGACGCCCGGCGTTTCCTTCACCGTCTGGCGAAATTCTTTCAGACGCTTCTCGTCGAAGCCGTCGGTGAGCGCGTGCGAAGCTTGGCTAAAAATATCCCACGCGGTTTTGCAAATGATGATGCCTACCGCAAGCGCCGCCGCCGCATCGAGGATCGGAAATCCAAGCCGCGACCCGATAATGCCTACCGCCGCGCCGATACTGACGAGCGCATCGGACCGGTTGTCCTGCGCCGCCGCCATGAGGGATTGGCTGTTGATGCGCTTCGCCAAATTGCGGTTGTACATGTATACGCCGAACATGACGACCGCCGATCCGAGCGCGACCCACGCTGCCGCCATATTCGGCGCCGAGTGCTCCCCGGACAAGAAGCTTTTCCCTGCCTGAATGACGACCTGCAGCCCAGCAGCCGCCATGATGAACGAAGCGACCATCGAAGCGATCGTCTCGGCCCGCATGTGACCATACGGATGGTCGGTGTCGGGCGGCTTCCGGGAAATGCGCAAACCGATCAATACCGCAACAGAAACGATAATATCCGTTGTATTATTAACGCCGTCGGCGGTTAACGCCTCGGAACCGGTAACATAGCCCATGCTGATTTTAAATAAGGATAAGAGAATGTACGCGACGATGCTGAGCCAGGCGCCTTTCTCTCCTTCCTTTAAAGAACCGTATGTTTCCACAATGCCAATACCTCCGCCTCTGACTTCATAACTGATAACCGATGACAGAACAGCCGGTTCGCGAACGTCCGCGGCCGACGTTTTGTTTCTTAACTCCAAAACATCGTATCAAATGAAATCCGTGTGGGTCTAGAGAAACAGTGTTTTCCCCTCTTATAAAAATAGGGCCGGCGCAACTTTGTTACATCCGGCAAACGTTGTAGGGCATATCCAAAAAAAAAAGAAACAGCGACTCCGCCGCTGGCTGCCGTTTCACCTTGGATGAAAGCCTCAGCCTTGCAGAAAACCGCTGCCTGATCGATGGGCCAAGCCAGTCGTCGCCTTACAGATGCACGCCGGGATCGAAGCCGTTGTAATCGTTGCCCGACGGATCAAAGGGCGGGTTGGCATCGTTATAGGCGCCGCTTGATTTGTTCACGTACTCCGAAGAAGACAAATCCGGCTCTCCGTCTTCCTGCTCTTCCCCGATGAAATGGGCAGGTATCGCAATAAGATCTTCCTGGTTATATGCCATGGCGTAAGCGGACGTTTCGCCAGGAGAACCTTCATGCTCAACAATCAGACCTCCGTACGCCTGTACGATTTCGAGCGCGGAAGTTAAATCATGCCGATCCACGATCACGTGCAAAATGGGCTGCGCTTCTTGATGGAAACTCACCCGGTAGCCTAACTCGTCCAGCATATCCTGGGCTAGATGAGCCGACTCCTGCGTTTCGAATTGGAAAAATATCGGTGCGCTGCTCATTGATCTACCCTTCCTATGTGAAATGAATTTTAAGTATCGGCATTAGCATACCCACAAGGACAGGAAGCTTATTCCTTTCTTGCATCCGGTCCCCGCTCTGACATAGTGTCTTCTCTTGCAGCATAGGATGGTAGCAGCATAGGGGATATTCGCCCCTAACCGACTTTTATAAAAAAGAGGTGTGTTCGTGTGTCCACTTTCCCGCCAGAACAACCCGGCCCCGTGTCACAGGAAGATGTGCAGGCAAACAAATGGATCGCTGCGGCTGCGTACATTTTGTTTTTTCTTCCGCTGCTTGCCGCCAAAGAATCACGTTTCGCCATGTATCACGGCAATCAAGGGCTTGTACTGCTGCTGACCTCGATCGCGGCGAACATTGTGTTCAGTCTGATCCCGCTGCTCGGGCTGCTGCTCGTACCGCTCGCTAACTTGGCGCTGCTCGTGCTCGCGATCCTTGGTATTTTGAATGCCGTGAACGGAACCATGAAGCCGCTTCCGCTGATCGGTAGCATCAGTATCATTAAAGTTCCGTAAGTAACGAACGCATAAAAAAAAGCAATACACCGTTCATACGAATGACGTTACATAAACCGTTCTCCGGCAAGTCCTTGGCAAAAGGGCTTTCGTAGACCGCGGTTTTTTTTGTTGATTCATGAAATATTAATACATTTGCCGGTTGTCTGAGGAATTGAAATTTGTTATTCTTGACAAAATGAATGGGATATGTAATATTTAGTAGTACTAGTTCCACTTTACCGCTTAAAAGCTTAAAAGCCGCGAAGCGATCCCGTTATCATCATTCATTTTGGAACGATGCCCGGTTCAGTTGTACCGCGGCGCTACATGAGAGGAGTTAATGATTCATGACCAGAGACAACCACAGCATTCTGGACTGTACCATCCGTGATGGCGGATTAGTCAACAATTGGGATTTTAGCGTCCAATTCGTTAAAGATATGTATTACGGACTTAGCGAAGCTGGCGTTGAATATATGGAAATCGGCTATAAAAACTCCGCGAAGCTGCTGAAAGGCGCGGATGCGGGACCTTGGCGCTTTTTGAACGAAGACTTCCTCAAAGAAGTCATTACGAACAAGACCGATACGAAGCTTTCCGCGCTTGTCGATATCGGCCGTGTCGATGAGAAAGATATTTTGCCTCGCGACCAAAGCTTGCTCGATCTGATCCGCGTCGCCACTTACATTAAAGATGTGGATAAAGCGCTTGACCTGGTTCAGAAGTTCAACGGCTACGGATACGAAACATCGATTAATATTATGGCGCTCTCCCACGTTATGGAGAACGATCTGAACGAAGCGTTCGAGGAAATCAACAAGAGTCCGGTAGACGTCGTCTACATCGTGGATTCGTACGGAAGCATGGATTACAAGGATATTGACTACCTCGTATCCAAATTCCAGCGGCTGCTGCCGGACAAAAAACTCGGCGTACACATGCACAACAATATGCAGCTCGCCTTCTCCAATACGATCATGGGCGCAAGCAAAGGCGTTCAATTCCTTGACACGTCCGTGTACGGCATGGGACGCGCAGCGGGCAACTGCCCTACCGAGCTGATCGTAAGTCATTTGAAACATCCAAAGTACGACGTTCGTCCAGTCCTCGGCATTATCGAGAAGCATATGATCGCTATGCGCGAGAAATGGGAATGGGGCTACATTATCCCTTACATGATCGCCGGTGTATTGAACGACCATCCGCGTGCCGCGATGGCGCTTCGTTCCAGCGACGACAAAGATAAGTTCGTCGAATTCTACGACAAGCTGACATCGCCTGAAGTGATGCCGACGAATCATCATTCCGATTAATCGGTAACCGTACAAGACAGCCCGGCTCTTGTTCCTTTCGGAGGAACAATGCCGGGCTTTATTTGTTGCCGTAGCAGGCTGCCATTCATTGCGGGTGCAATCCTAATGCCCATGTGCCTGTTCGGGGCAGACTTCCCCTCGCGCCAAACGAATACGGGCACTTGCACCTTCATGATACAATGAAGATAACTAGAGCGAGCTTCCTTGCGATCTTTCCCAATACGCCGACTCCTCCATTGGATCGATGCTTTTCCCGATGTTCACGATAAAAGGAGAGTGCTCTGCTAATGACGCCAACCGTTGCTTTCAAAATGCCGAAGCAATTACTAAACCCCGCCAGCGGATATTTGACAGGCTACAGTCATACGCTCAATCCGTATGTCGGCTGCGCGTTCGCCTGCTCTTACTGCTACGTCCGTGAAATGCCGGTGGCCAAATTTCGCGGCGAGCCGTGGGGCACGTGGGTGGACGTGAAGCAATCGGCCGCTGCGCTGCTCGCAAAAGAGCTGAAGAAGGCGAAGCGGAAAGGACCGGTAACGATCTTCATGTCGTCCAGCACCGACCCTTACCAGCCGATCGAATACAAGACGCAGCTCACCCGCTCGCTGCTTGAGCTGATGACCGCGCAGGAAGCGCCCGACTTCCTGTTTGTCCAGACGCGCAGCCCGCTCGTGACGAGGGATATTGATCTGCTGCAGCAGCTCGGTTCGCGCGTTCGCGTCAGCCTTACCGTCGAGACCGATCTCGAGCCCGTGCGCAAGGCATTCTCTCCGGCAGCACCGCCGATCGCAGCTCGCTTGCAGGCGCTCCGCCGACTAACGCAGGCCGGCGTGCCGGTGCAAGCCTGTCTATCACCGGTGCTGCCAAGCAGCGATCGGTTCGCCGAAGCGCTCGTCTCGACCGGGGTAACCCGGTTCTGCATCGACGACTTCTTTATGGGCGACGGCAGTTTGGGCAAGCGCACCGAGCGTCTTGGCATACGCCGTATTCACGATCAGCTTGGCGCCCAAGAGTGGTACGACCGATCCGCTTATTTGCAAGTAGCGGAGCAGTTGAAGCGACTTGTTCCCGAAGAGCGCGTCTTTATTAGTCAATCCGGCTTCCTGCCCTGATCGGCTACGGCTCTACCCGCAAGAAGGAGACGGGGTCGACTTTTTTGCCGGACCGATACTCGCTTGGTGTCGCCCCGACGAGCGTCCGAAATACTTTAATGAAATAATTGGCATACTCAAACCCGCACTCCGCGGCAATCATTTGTACCGTTTTACCCGTATGCCGCAGCATCCAGGCTGCCTGCTCCACCCGGATTTTCCGCAAGTATTGACTTGGCGTCAAGCCTGTCTTCTTATGAAACTGGCGGCAAAAATGATATTTCGTCAGCCCTGCCGCCGACGCCATATCGTCTACGGACAAATCGTTTCGATAGCTGCCCTTCATCAGCTTCACCGCAGCCCGGATCGGTCCAGGCAGCTCCTCCGTCGCACGCACGATATCCCGTCCTTCCGCCAACCGATGGAGCCCCATCATCCACTCGTACAGCCGCGCCGAAATCGTAAATTTATCGAGCTGCGGGTTGTCGTATATTTCTTTGTACAATCGGCTGAGCACGGCGACGGGTTCCAGATGCTCGCGGAAGCTCAGCACAGGCCCCATCTGACGTATAATTTCCGTGCAATGGTTCACCGCATCGATCCCATTGATCACAACGTACAGAAACTCCCATTCCGCTGCGTCTTCGGGCAAATAATACTCCTGATCCCCCGGTACGACCGTCAAAAATCCCGTATCCTTCGTAAGCGTATAGAATGCTTCACCGTCCCGAAGCATTCCGCGTCCGGCGAGCGTGTACTGAAACACGGCATAGCCGCCTCCCCGCCGCTCGCCATGCCATCGATACGCCGGCGAGCTGACCCGATCCCATCCAATATTGATCAACCGGATCGGCAAACCAGCCCCGCTCCAATATTTGAACCCGAAACTCGACCGGCTGCAAGCTTCATGAGGATAGAGCAATATCGTCGCATCCTTTCGATAATATGTTATCATTGTAAGCCCTTACCGATTTCCTTTATTATGAAATTGCCTTGGACGTCATGTCAATGAAAAATCCATATATCGTAATCATGGAGGGGAATGCATTATGTTGCAAATTGCTATGATCGGTGCGGGAAGCATCGGCTTCACCCGCAGGCTTGTGATGGATCTCTTGGCGGTGGAAGCATTTCGGGATGCGCAATTTCGTTTCATGGATATCAACGAAGAGAATTTGAAGATGGCCGTAGACTTGTGCCGGCACATGATCGAGCACAATCAGTTGCCCGCAACCATTACCGCCACTACGAACCAGCGTGAGGCGATTGCCGGGGCGGACTACGTCTTTTGCACCGCACGCGTCGGCGGGCTGGAAGCGTTCCGTCATGACATCGAGATTCCGCTGCGATACGGCGTAGATCAATGCGTCGGGGATACGCTTGGACCCGGCGGCATTTTTTTCGCGCTGCGCACCATTCCGGTTGTGCTCGATATCGCCCGCGATATGCGGGAAGTTGCGCCGGAAGCACTGCTGTTAAACTACTCCAATCCGATGGCTATGAATACGTGGGCATTGCGCCGTGCCGGCGGGGTGCGCAGCGTCGGGCTGTGCCACGGCGTGCAGCACAGTCACGCCCTGATATCCAAAGCGCTAGGCCTCCCAAAGGAAGAGGTCGACTACACCGCAGCAGGCATTAATCACCAGACCTGGTTCGTGCGCGTATCGCACGAAGGGCGCGACCTGCTGCCGGAAATCCTTCCCGCTATGGAGCGTCATCCCGAGATTGCAGAGCGGGAACCTTGCCGCATTGACGTACTGCGCCGCTTCGGCTACTTCTCGACCGAATCAAACGGCCATCTCAGCGAATATTTGCCGTGGTACCGCAAACGGAGCCGGGAAGAAACCGCAAAGTGGATTTACGATAAAACCTGGATCGGCGGCAAAACCGGAGGTTATTTGCACCACTGCCTTAGCCGCGGGGATGAATACAAGGAAAATTATCCGAGGTGGCTCAGCGGAGAAAAAGAGTTTATTCGGCTCGGCGACCGCTCGGAGGAACACGGCTCCTACATTGTGGAGGCGCTCGAAACCGGCAAAACGTATCGCGGCCATTTCAACATCGCCAACAACGGCTTGATCACCAATCTGCCCGACGGCTGCACGATCGAAATTCCGTGCTACGTCGACCGGAACGGCATTCAGCCCACCTTTGTCGGTGACCTGCCGCTAGCCTGCGCCGCCACGTGCCGCGCCAGTATTAGCGTCCAGGAAATGGCCGTCGAAGCGGCGCTGACGGGAGACCGGACGCTCGTCAAGCAGGCCGTGCTGCACGACCCGCTGACCGCCGCGGTATGTACGACGGATGAGGTGTGGCGCATGTGCGATGAGATGTTCGATGCGCTCGCGCCTTGGCTGCCGCAGTTCAACGGCGAGGGACGCACATGGCAAGACATCCCGCTGCCGAGCGGCGGCCGGCTGTAACGATGAAAGCAAGTATAAAAAAGCTCCTATATCGCGGTGAAATCCATTCACCGCGATATAGGAGCTTTTCCTTGATCGGACTTCTCAGGACGGATTAGCGGAAATCCGGCGGAATACGGCGTGCCACACCGGTTAGTATTGCCGCTTCGATAATCGCGTGCCGAACTTTCGTTACAACTTGCTCATTGAATATACTCGGAATAATGTAATGCTCGTTCAATTCCGCACTCGTTACGACCGAGGCGATGGCGCGCGCGGCGGCGAGCTTCATCGGCTCGTTGATGGAGCGGGCCCGGCAATCGAGCGCTCCCCGGAATATGCCCGGAAAGCAAAGTACGTTATTAATCTGATTCGGATAATCACTTCTTCCGGTAGCCAATACGCGCACATGCGATTGGGCTTCGTCCGGGTCGATCTCCGGCTTCGGATTGGCGAGCGCAAATACGATACGGTCCGGAGCCATCGTGCAAACGTCCTCTGCGCTGAGCAGTCCGCCGCGGGATACGCCGATGAACACATCTGCTCCGCGAAGCACTTCCTTCAGGCTGCCTTCGGTCTCTTCGACCTGAGGCTGCTCCGCCAGCCATTGCCACATCGGGTACTCGTAGCTGTTGCCCCGTACGATGGCGCCATGCCTGTCCACTGGAACAAGACGCGTAACGCCGGCGGCGAGCAGCATTTTGCAGATCGAAACGCCGGCGGCGCCGATCCCGTTTACAACGACTCTTACGTTTTCAATCCGTTTGCCGACAACCTTCAGCGCATTCAGAAAACCGGCGAGCAGCACAACCGCCGTTCCATGCTGATCGTCATGGAATACGGGAATATCGAGCTCCTCCGACAGCCGTCTTTCGATTTCGAAGCAACGCGGAGAGCTGATATCCTCCAGGTTGATGCCGCCGAAGATCGGGCTCATCGCTTTAATCGTCCGGATGATTTCTTCCGTATCTTTCGTATCGAGACAAATCGGGAAAGCGTCCACGCCCGCTAATTGCTTGAACAGCATGGCCTTCCCTTCCATGACCGGCGCCGCCGCATGCGGACCGATATCGCCGAGGCCGAGAACGGCGGTTCCATCGGTGACGACAGCGACGGTATTTCGTTTAATCGTCAAGGAGTAGGCTTTATCCGGATTTTCATGAATCGCCGTACATACCCGCGCAACCCCCGGCGTATATACACGGGACAAGTCATCCCGGTTTTTGATCGGCACATTGGGCTGTACCGATATTTTGCCGCCCAGATGAACGAGGAACGTTCGGTCGGAAACGTTAATGATTTTGATGCCGTCATACGCTTTTAACGCATCAACTACTGACGTCTCCGCCGACTCCGCCACATCCACGGTAATATCGCGTACGGAAGATTCTTTGCCAGGCCGAATGACGTCAATCGAAGTAATGTCGCCCCCGGCTTTGCTGATCGCAGCCGCTACATCGCCAAAACTGATCTTATCGTGATCCAGTTCCACCCGAAGAATAATGCTCGTTTGCGCCATGACTACCCTTCCTTTTATGTATATTATTATTATCGGGCCTACAGTTGGCTGCCAGCATCCAATAATCATTACACTGAAATCGTATCATGACATTCTATTATTACGCAATGCATCCCTTTACAGCACCACATTAGTATATCATAAATAGAAAACGAGTACTCCCTGCACCTTTTTACAATAATTGTTGCATCAGCCTAGCGAATGTAACCAACCCATGCACGAACTGCCGGTAACGCAATAGGTTATTTACCAGGCTTAGCCTTGCCCGCCGCATTTTTGAGCATCTCCGCGTTCATCGGGCCGGGGTGCTTATCGCGAATGATCCCTTCCGCATCGATAACATACGTTGCAGGATAGGCGTTCACCCGATACTGCTTGCTGACGTCTCCCTGCTTGTCGAGCGGGATCGGAAACGTAATCGCCCACTCTTCAATCCAGGCTTTCACGACCGGTACGCTCACTTCCGTCGAAGTCGCATTGACGCCGAGAATGACGGTCCCTTCGGCCTGATGCGCGTCATAAAACTGTTGCATCTCCGGCATCTCCGCACGGCACGGCGGGCACCATGTCGCCCAAAAATTCAAAATAACCGTCTTCCCCCGATAATCGGACAGCTTCACTTGCTGTCCGCTCAGCAGCGTTAATTCAAAATCCGGAGCCTGCTGCCCTACCTTTAGCCCGGTCGCGTCTCCCGCTTGGATCGCTGCTCCCGGCTTGTCCCATAAATTGACGGCAAGCGATTGAACGAGTGCGTAGCTGATGAGCAGCATCACGGCCCATTGTGCCGGCGGCCTGAACTGAGCCGAAGGTTTCGTACGCAGCCACAGCACGATCATTACAGCCTGCACAATGGCCGTAACCCCATGCGTTAGTCGGTGATCCTCCCCAATAATTGTAAGCAAAGCCAAATAAACCGTGTACCCCCCAAAAATGGAGACAAGCACCGAATCGATATAATCGGGTACATTCATTTTTAGCTTGCGCGCGGAAAACAAGATGTACAGAGCGGCCACCAGCGCCGCTATCCAAGCGCCGCGTACGCCTCCGCTAAAATAGAGCAGCAACATGGGATTGCGAAGCACGCCGAGTCCTCCGAACAAGAGCAGACTCAGCTTCCAGCTTATGACCCACAGCAGCACGGCATTCACGATAACGGACCGAAAAGCCGATCCAAGTGCCGCCTGCTCCGACCGAATCCTCAATATGCCATAACCGGCTAGCGCCGCCACCACCGCGAATACGATATTTTTTTGCAATACCAGCGGTCCCCATATCCACGTGTCCATTCCGAATCGTTCACCGCTCTCTGTAAAAGTTATATTCCCATTGTGGGGCGACAGGAATTGTTTTGTCAAATGATGTCCTTGCTTGAGGGTTCCCGGTTGATCCCAATCGCAAAGCGCTCAGGCTTGTACATAAATACAACAAGAACTGCAGGAGGGATTCACTTGAAAAAACAGCTCGTTGCTTTGTTGCTCGCCGCTACCGTAACCGCAGGATTCACAGGTCTTCCGGCCGGGCAAGCCTATGCCGCCACGCCTACTGCCATCATTGTCAGCGGGGTCAACTTACGTGTACAGCCGGATGTCAATTCCCGCAGCTACGGTTTGCTGAAAACCGGTGAAAAGGTTACGATATTAAGCCAAGCGAACAGTTATTGGTATCAGGTTCGCGACAGCCAAGGCCGGACAGGTTATGTTTCGACCAACAGCAAATATATTAAAACGTCCGGCAGTACAAACGGCGGCAATAACAGCGGAGTGACCGATTCCAGCAGCGTACGCGCCCGAATCATTAGCGCCGGCAAAAAATATTTGGGGACCCCGTACGAATTCGGCTCTGACCGTTCGAATACGCGCACCTTCGACTGCTCCGATTTTGTAAGACAAGCATTCAAAGACGGCGCCGGCATTACGCTGCCGAGCGATTCCAGAGGTCAAGGCGCTTATGTCAAATCGATCGGCCGAACGACGACCAACTGGCGCAATTTGCAGCCCGGCGATCTGATGTTCTTCATGGCTTACAAAGGAACGAGCGCATCCGCTTATCCATCCAACACATCTGGACAAACAATTGCTCATGTCGGCATTTATTTAGGCAACGGCCAAATTTTGCATACGTATTCGAAAGACTCCGGCGGCGTCCGCATCGACAATATTGCCGGCAAGCATTGGGAAAGCCGCTTTATTTTCGGCGGAAGCGCTATAAAATAATCGTTACCCCTCGACGCATACCGCCTCTTCGGCTTCGAAGGGGCGGTTTTGATTTTTACATAAAGGGACGTGACCGGCTGAATGCGACATCGTGACGGCCGCAAATATGGTATGATGGACATGGTGCCTTTGATTACATACATATTGCATGGATGATACAAACCAATAGGGGGCGTTGCTTATGCTGATCGAATTGCTTGGGCGTATCGAAGAGGAGCCGGTGCTGGAACTTCTGTCGTGCGCCGTATTTCCCGATCCGGAGGCGATAGCGCGAACGGTCCAGCTTTATAAAACGGACGAGGCGATGGAACTGCTAGGCCTGGAAAAGGACGGCGCGCTTCTTGGCATCGCCGGATTTCAGACAGATCCGAACAACCGTCTCCGCCTGCAGCACATCGCCGTGCATCCGGAATACCGCGGACAAGGCTACGGAAGAGGTTTGCTGCTTGAGCTTATCGCTTTGAAACAGCCCGCTGCGATTGTCGCGGAAACCGACGAGGAAGCGGTCGACTTTTACCGCAATGTCGGTTTTGTCGTTACCAGCTTGGGCGAGAAGTATCCGGGCGTCGAACGATTTCACTGCATCTATGAAGCGGAGCCTGCCCAGGAAGCGGATGACCTGTAAACCATCCTGGGTGGCCAGCGCAAGTCAAAACCATTTATAGATTGGAAGGATCGCATGAATCGACCGTCAACGAACATTATGAACGTTCCGTTCTCCAAATTGACTTTTGTAGAGACGCTGGATCATTTGTCGGAGATGTTGGAGCAAAAAAACAGCGGCTCGCGGCCATATCATCTTATCACGGCAAATCCGGAAATCGTTATGAAATACCAGACGGACTCCGAACTGCGGACGATTATGGACGAGGCCGATCTGATTACGCCGGACGGCAGCGGTATCGTGCTCGCTTCCAGATGGCAGGGAGATCCGATCGCCGAGCGCGTGACAGGTTGCGATCTGCTGACGGGATTGCTGGAAGAAGGAAATGGGCGGGGCTGGTCGTTCTATTTCCTTGGCGCCGACGAGAACACAAGCCGGCTTGCCGTGGACAAAATCACAACGCAATACAGCCGGGTACGTATCGCCGGACGGCATCACGGTTTCTTTCCAGCGGATGAAGAAAAGGCTATCGTCGCCGAGATCTCGGCGGCTCGGCCGGATGTACTGGTGGTAGCATTGGGAGCGCCGGCAGCGGAAAAATGGATCTATCGGAATAAACAACAGCTGAACGCGAAGTTAGCTCTAGGCGTCGGAGGAAGCTTGGACATTATCGCCGGCAAGGTCAAACGTGCGCCGTTGATATGGCAGCATCTGCATCTGGAATGGCTGCACCGGTTATTATCGCAACCGTCGAGATGGAGAAGGCAGCTTATTTTGCCTGTATTCGCCATGAAGACGTTAATGGAGGGACGCCGTCGCGCCCGTTCCTAGCACGAGCATACAAAAAAGCCTTTCCCGAAGGAAAGGCTGAAAGATCGCTCAATAAGTGCCTAATATCGCATCGATCACCGGCTTTGTTTCACCGCCGGGATATAAAATATAGAGTAGGACGTACACGACCACACCGGTCGGCGCCGTCAGCAACCAGATTACGGCCGTGATACGGCCGATTTTTTTATGCTTGGCGAAACGCTTATTGAATGCATGAAGCAGCGTTACGATGCCGAAGACGGCAGCGACGGTCGCCAGCGTAATATGGAAAATCAAAAAGATATGATATGCCAGCTTCAAACTGTCCGGTCCGCCGAATGTCGTGTTGCCCACAAACAATGTACGGCTCATGTAAATCACGAAAAACGCCAGAGCAAAGCCTGCCCCCCACAGCATCAACTTCTGATGCGTGTCCCGATGTCCTTTAACAATATGATACCAGCCGAATGCGACGAATATCGCACTGATGACGATAAAGCTGGTACTGATCGTAGGTAATATCGTCACGATTAACACACCCATTCTTCATTTCGTTATTGGTTCTATCAAACTCCTATTAAACTACGCTCCATTGACATTGCCTGCCGCTTGCAAAAACGCCAAATCTTCCTCTTCTTCTTTTTGACGCTCTCTGTTGTACCAGCGGTAGAAGCAAAAGGCCAGCGCCACCCCGTATACGATCTCTTGAACGATCTTCATAATAACGCCGCCAAGCTGTTGATCGTCCAGCATCGGAAGCAGCAAGTACTGCTCGGAAACGGAAGCGTACATTTCGTACATTGGGTGTGAGGCAAAAATAATCAACGCGCAAGCAGGAGTCAGCAATATGCCATTAACGAAGATATACCCTATCTTCTTCAAATCGGACAACCGGTTATACTCCGGAAGCGGGCAAAAAATAAGGAACCACATTTGAAATGCGGCGAACAGGAAGACCGCTTTGTACAGCCACAGCATCAGTTCGCGAGCCATCAGCCAATCCATTACCATAGGAATATGGTACATGGAAAAAATAAAGTTAAAGAAGAAAAGCGCAAAGAGCGGATGAGTCAGCGCGCGCATCACACGTTTGCTGCCTTCGCTTTTCAACCCGGCCCGAAGCAGCCATCCCGGAAGACCGACAAGGAAAAACGGCGGCATGATCAGATACAAAATCGATTGTTGAAACATATGGACGCTGAAGAGATAGTGCATCCCATAAAAAGCAACCGGCGTTCCTTCCGCTATATACCATAGCGCAAGCCCGGTCCAAAAGTACAGCTTCTTCTTAAGTAGAACCGGTTCGCTCTCCGGAAACCGATCCCTCCACCGACCCACCGCAAATGTATATAAGACACCGACTACAACCAACAAGAGCAACAGACCCGGACTCCACAGCTGTGTGAACGTCGGAACGGCCTCATGGCCCGTATGTGAGACGTGTGAATTCATTGTTCATTGCGGCTCCTCTCTGTCAACCGGTATGGCTACCGGAAAGGTTTGTGTCGAATTCGTGAAAACTTTCGCAATCTTATGCAAAAGAGAGGGGCTTTCCTGATGAAAAGCCGCCTCTCCCCCTATAACTGCCCGCTGAGTCTTATCTCAGAAGAACAAACGTATATTACCACCATAGCCAGAAAACGGCCATCGCTACCGCGGTTAATGCGACAAAAGCTCCGAAACAAAGACCCAATATCGGAAAGAAATGCCCGCGGTCTTTCATATGCATCCAGTATGCCAATTGGAAAATGATTTGCACAATGGCCAGGCCAACCAGAAACATGATAATGAATGAACGATCCAATCCACCGTACAGTACGATGGCGAATGCCAGCATGGTCAGTACGATCGAAATGATGTAGGACAAATAGTGGTTTTTCGGTCCTTCTTGGCGGTGACGCTCATGCCCCACTGTTGTATGGTGTTGGCTGCTCATTTACGGACCCACCTTCCCCATCAGGTAAACTACTGTGAAGATAAACACCCACACGACGTCGATAAAGTGCCAGTACAGGCCGGCTACGTAAAACTTGGGCGCCGTTACAACCGTCAAGCCCTTTTTCATACTGGAGATGATCAATAGCGTAATCCACAAGACACCGAAAGCAACGTGCGCTCCGTGGAATCCGACGAGCGTATAAAAGGATGTTGCAAATGCGCTCTTACTGAAAGTATGCCCTTCATGGACGTATTCCATGAATTCATAAATTTCAAGACCAAGGAACCCCAGGCCAAGCAACACAGTGATGGCGAGCCAAAGCTGCACTTGTTTCAAGTTGTTGCGGTGCAGTGCCATTGTGGCAAATACGCTGGTCAAAGAACTCGTTAACAAGATAAAGGTGGACAGTGCTACAGTGCTCAGTACGAACAAATGCTGCGCCGTCGGGCCGTCCGGCACCTGGTTGCGAAGCGCGATGAACGATGCAAACAGCGTACCGAACAATACGCACTCGCCGCCGAGGAAGAGCCAGAAGCCCATTACTTTGTTCTTGCCTTCCAAAGTAGCCGTTTCCGCGTGAGGTGGCAGGGCGCCGCCTACTTCATGATGTGCTGCACTCATGCCTTAACCCCCTTATCATTCAACTCTTCAGGTTCGATATGGAAGCCGTGATCATCATATACCGAACGAAGGAACATGCAAATGAGTGTAATACCTATACCGATAATGCTGACGATATAGTTGTGATACATGAACCCGTAGCCCGAGATAAACAGGCCGACGGACATAACAAACGGAAGAATGGACGGCGAAGGCATATGAATCGAACCGATCGGCTCGGCCGGCGTCATTTCTTTGTTGCCTGCCATTTTCTCTTTCCAGAAAGCATCCAACCCGCGAACAAGCGGCGTTTGTTTGAAGTTGTATTCCGGAGGCGGCGAAGGAATCGTCCACTCCAGCGTACGTCCATCCCACGGATCGGCAGGCGCGTTCATCGGCTTGCTGTTCGTTGCGATCGCGTTGATCAGGAAGACGATCGTACCGATACCCATCAAGATGGCACCGATCGTACTGATAAAGTTACCTTGTTCCAGCCCTACGCCAGGCTGATACGTAAACACGCGGCGCGGCATCCCCATAAGTCCCAGGAAGTGCTGCGGGAAAAACGTCATATGGAAACCGATAAAGAAGGTCCAGAAGTGAATCTTGCCAAGCGTTTCGTTCAGCATGCGGCCGAACATTTTAGGCCACCAATAGTACATCGCCGAGAACAAGCTGAGCACTAACCCGCCGACGATAACGTAGTGAAAGTGAGCTACCACGAAATATGTATCGTGATATTGGAAGTCTGCCGCAGGAACCGCGAGCATAACCCCGGTAACGCCACCCATAACGAAAGTCGGAATAAAGGATGTTGCGAAAATGTTTGCCGTTGTGAAACGGATCTGCCCGCCCCACAGGGTGAACAGCCAGTTAAAGATTTTAACACCCGTCGGTACGGCAATCGCCATCGTCGCAACCCCGAAGATCGCATCCCCGACGGCTCCGATCCCTGTCGTAAACATATGGTGAGCCCATACCATGAAGCCCAGAAATCCGATCAGCGCCATTGCAAATACCATCGAACTATAACCGAACAGGCGCTTTCTGGAGAAGGTCGATACGACTTCGGAAACGACGCCGAATGCCGGTACGATCAAGATGTACACTTCGGGGTGACCGAAGATCCAGAAGATATGTTCCCACAATACCGGGTTACCGCCCTTCGATACATCGAAGAAGGCTCCCTCGAAAATACGGTCGAACATCAGCTCGACAAGACCTACGGTAATTGCAGGGAAAGCGAACAAAATCAGAAACGATGTAATAAAGGCCGCCCATGTGAACATCGGCATTCTCATGTAAGTCATTCCCGGCGCACGCATATTGATGATCGTTACCAGGAAGTTGATGCCCCCGATCAGCGTACCGATACCGGCAATCTGAAGACCGAGCACGTAGAAGTCCAAGCCTTTAAAAAGACCGGAGCTATCCACGATGCCGGACAGCGGCGGGTATGCCGTCCATCCCGCATTCGGTGCGCCACCCAGAAACCAGGAAGTGTTCATGAGCAAAGCTCCGAAGAAGAACAACCAGAAGCCCAGTGCGTTTACGAAAGGAAACGCAACGTCGCGCGCTCCGATCTGCAGCGGAATAACGGCGTTCATGAAGGCGAATATAACCGGCATCGCTGCGAAGAAGATCATGGTCGTACCATGCATCGTGGTCAGCTGATTAAATGTATCGCCGATAAATATTTTTTGATCCGGATACAGCAGCTGAAGCCGAATCAAAATCGCTTCGATCCCGCCCAACAAGAAGAACAGGCCGCCTGCGATAAGATAAAGTATGCCGATTTTTTTATGGTCCACCGTGGTTAGCCAATCCATTAGCCCGGTGTATCGTTTGACCTTGTGTTCGTGAGCCACCTTAGTTTAACCTCCTTTTTCCCTGATGCTCGTTACTTCAACTTCAGCGAGTTCAAGTATTTGACCAAATCGTTGAGCTGTTGATCCTGAAGCGGCTTCGGTCCAGTCGGGCCGAAGGCCGGCATCTGAGCGCCAGGCTTAACGGATTGCGGATCGGTAATCCACTCTTTCAACTTCGCATCGTTATGCGGAAGTATACCTGCAACCAGTTCGCGGGATGCAAAACCGTTCAAGTTCGGGCCAGCACCGAGCCCCTGTGCATTCACCGCATGACAGGATAAGCAGTTGTCTTTAAATACTTGCTCGCCGGCCCTGGCATCCGCCGGGATAACGGCAGGCGTTTTCATCTTGGCGACCCACTGATCGAATGCAGCCGAATCCATCGATTTCACTTTAAAATCCATCAACGAGTGGGACGCGCCGCAAAGTTCCGCACATTTTCCTTTGAACGTGTCCACTTCGTCCGCTTGTAAATAAAAAACGTTCGTGAGGCCCGGGTTTGTATCCATCTTACCGCCGAGCGAAGGCACCCAGAAGGAGTGCTTTACGTCTGCGGCAGTCAGTTCGAACGCGATTTTTTTATTCGTCGGAATGACTAGATCTTGCGCCGTCGAAATGCCGAGGCTCGGATATTCAAACTGCCACCAGAACGCATGCGCCGTTACCTTTACATGAAGTGCATCCTTGTTCTCGCGATGATCTTCGAGCGCCTTAAAGGTATACTGTACGGTTGGCACCGCCAAAATCAGCAAGAGGATAATCGGAATAACCGTCCAAATGATCTCGAGCGTATGGTTGCCTTCCACCTGCTTCGGAACGATATCTTTGTCGCCTTTTTTCTTTCTGAAGCGAACCAAGACATAGATGTAAATTAAAAATACGACCACGACGACCAGAAGCATGATCCCGAAGCTTAATTTCATCAGGAACAGCTGATCTCTGGCCACGGGACCTCTTGGCTTCAAGGCGGATATCGTCTCGTCTCCACACCCCGTTAATAGCATCATCATCAACCCGAAAAGCGGGATGAAGCGCCATAGATTTTGCCATCGATTCATCTTATCAATCCCACCTTAAAAGCTTTTTTTCGTACAAAAAAGGTCATTTCCTGTCAATGAACCTAATCACCATATTAACTATAAATTCGTGTCCGTTTTTTGTCAATGAATCTAGGGAAGTTCACAAAACGTTCGGAACTCCCGATTTCTCTAGGGTTTGCAGCCTCACGCCTCTACTTGTTTATTTCCATTAAGCGGGGTATTTATGCATGTTTTGCCCTCGTTCCATGCACCTGCATAAATCGCTTTTTGGGGCCCATCCTAAGACAAGAGTACACCAAGAAGGAGGTTACCACTGTGCGAACCATTCGTTATTTGCTTATCGCCGTCATGACAGGGGCTTCCATGCTCACAGCCGGCTGCTTCAGCTGGTACGATTACAACAGCGCGAGCAATTACGGCAGCAAAAGAGATTATCCGCGGCAAGATACATCCCGCGCTTATCAGACTCAGCAGCAGTATTCCCCGGTTTCCCACAAAGTAACCAAGCTGGAAATGAATCAAATGTTATCGGATCAGGTGGCCGCCATGAACGGCGTTAGCAGCGCCATCGTCATGATGGGCGACAATACCGCCTATACCGCGATTACGTTCGACAGCAGCGCTTTCGGAACGAGCGGCAGAAACGGCGTCTCCGGCAGAAGCACGGAAACCAACAATTACGGCCTCGTCAGAGGCTTGTACAATCCGGGCGACCCGCTGAACGATTACGCTAACCCGGACGATCTGATTTCCGGCGTCAGCGGCGCGCAGACGCAAATGCACCATGAACGTCTGTCCCACATGTTCAAGCAAAAGATCGCCGAGAAAATCCGTTCGCTCGATCCTTCCGTCAAGGACGTCTATATTACGGCAAATCGCGTCGTCGTCAACGAGTTTAACCGTTTCGCTCAGGAAAGCTGGCACGGCCGTTCGCTGGAACCTTATCGCGAGCAATTTATACAGCTGATGACCTTGACGTTCGGCACGAATCCGACTATACCGAATCAATCGGAAGCAAACGGTAGAGAATATTAGGAAATGATCCTCTGCACAAGGCGGCCGCCGCGTGCAGTTTCTTTTTGCTTGGGATTAAGGTAGAATGCAACTATTAAGTAGAAGGAATACATCTGAATAATGGTTCCAACAAGGAGATAATATAATATGAAGAAAAACGACTTTACCGCTCTCGGCGTCAGCGAACCGGTGGCGGAAACGCTGCGTGCGCTCGGGATTACCGAACCTACTCCGATTCAAAAGGAAGCGATTCCTGCCGTGTTCGCCGGCAATGATATTGTTGCACAGGCACAAACAGGTACCGGAAAGACGCTGGCTTTCGTGCTGCCGATGCTGGAGCAGATTAATCCGGAACTGCCGCACGTACAAGCATTGATCGTTACGCCCACTCGGGAGCTGGCCATTCAGATCGCCGAAGAGGTCAAACGGCTTGCGCCAATCAAGAAGCTTCGCGTCTTGTCGGCATACGGCGGCCAAGACGTCGAAAGGCAAATCCGGAAGCTCGAAGGAAACATACATATAATAGTAGCGACACCGGGTAGACTGCTGGATCATGTGCGCCGGGAAACGGTGCATTTGCACAAGCTTTCCATGCTCGTCCTCGACGAAGCGGATCAAATGCTGCATATGGGCTTTCTCCCCGAAGTGGAGCAAATCATTTCCGTAACGCCAAGCCGCAGGCAAACGCTGCTCTTCTCGGCCACGATGCCGCCGCGTATTCGCGATTTGGCCAAAGCTTATATGAAGCCGGCCGTCGAAATCGAAGTAAAAGCGAAGCGGATCACGCTGGATGAAATCGAACAGGTCATCGTCCAGACGACGGACCGCGGCAAGCTGGATGCGTTATGCAAAGCGATGGAAGAAGACCCGCCGTATTTGGCGATGATTTTTTGCCGTACGAAGCTGCGCGCGAGCAAACTGAATGACGAGTTGCTTGAGCGGGGCTATTCCTGCGATGAGCTTCACGGCGATTTGACCCAGGCGAAGCGCGAGCAGGTTATGAAGCGGTTCCGCGAAGCGAAAATCCAATTCTTGGTTGCGACGGACATTGCGGCCAGAGGGTTGGATGTGGAAGGCATAACTCATGTATACAACTACGACATTCCGCATGATGCGGAAAGCTACATTCACCGGATCGGGCGGACCGGACGGGCGGGGCAGACCGGCAAAGCGATCACGTTCGCCGCACCGCGGGACGCGCAATATCTAGAGCTGATCGAACGCGGGATCAAGATGACGCTGTCGAAGCGACCGGGACGCGGCCAGAGCGAACGCGAAGCGGAAGGCGCGGGGCAGGCATCCCGACGGACCGATGCAAGATCCGGCAAGCCAGCGCAAGGCGGCGGCAGACGCGGGCGCGGAGCAGCAGGCGCAGGTCCAGCGCGCGGGACAAGAGGCAAGACCGCCGCACCCGCATGGCAAGCGGCGGAGCAGGAGGGCGATGCATGGCGCGAGAACGCGCGAGCGAGCGCCGGGCGCGGCACGCGAAGCCGCGACGCGGCAGCGGGACGCGGGCGCAGCGCAGAGCAGCGAGGCGGACGACGCCCAGCCGGCACAGGCGCGGCTGAGCGCGAGGTACGGGGCAACGGCGCGGAGCCTGCGTGGAAGACGGAGCGAGGCGGCAGCGGGCAGCGCCGCAACGCCCACGCGGGCGGCGCTCGCGGCAACGGCGCCGTGTCGGAACGCGGCACCGGAAGGGTGCCGAGGGCAACGCAAGACGCCGATTGGTCTAATGCGTCGCCCGGCCGGCGGACTGACGGCGGCGAACGCAAGTCCGGCGGCGGCCGAGCGGCCGCCGGTCGTGGCGGTGCCCCACGCGGGCGCAGCGGCGAAACGTTCCGAGCCACCGAGCGAGGCGGTGCCCCACACGGCGGCAGCGAGACAGCCCGAGCAGCCGAGCGAGGCGGACGGGCGGGAAGCGCGGCGCGTACAGATCGCGGCAAGAGCCCGCGCGGGCAAAGCCGCGGCAGCGCAAAACCCGGCGGGCAAGGTTCCCGCGGAGCGACGAACAAGAGCGGCGGCAGACGCAAAAGATAAACCGCCGCTTCTCAAAGCGCTTTACCTCCTCTGCCAAAGCATGTAAAATAAAGGCAGGTTCATCGGCAAGGAACTGCACTTTCCCAAACGAAGGAGGTTTCCTATGTACGAGCTGAATGAGAAGGAACTTATTTTTGTTTTTACAGGCCCGAACGGCGCCGGTCGAAGGACGGTCGCGCAAATGTCGGGCAGTACGCTGGGGATCAAGCAGGTCATCTCGTACACGACGCGTCCTCCCCGCTCTTCCGAGGTGGACGGGCAAGATTACCATTTCATTACCGCTGAGCAATTTTCGGATGCCGAAGCGAATAATGCGTTTATCGAGGTTATTGAATTTGGCGGGAACCGTTACGGAATCAAGGAGCAAGACGTCGCCGACATGATCCAAAAGTTCGGCGCAGTGTATTTGGTTCTGAACCGGCATGGTGCCGAGCAGCTCAAGTCCACATACGGCGAACGCGTCGTGCGCATCTTCATCTACGCCGACCGGGAAACGGTCCGCCAGCGCGAAGAAGCCCGCGGCGATTCACCTCAGCTCATCGAACGCTATATGTCCCATTACGAAGAAGAAATGGCCTATAAAGATGCCTGTGAGCATGTTTTTGAGAATATCGATTTGGCTCATACCGTATTCGATCTGACCAAGACGCTGGACGATACGTACTTGCATCGCAATTTGCTCGATCTGGATTAACGCTCCGTACGACGACAACGCACAAAGGACCGACAGGCTCTGTAAGGAGCTGCGGTCCTTTTGTTTAAACTTACGCAGGAGGCGATTGCTATGCCTATCATATCCATTGAACCGACACCGAGCCCGAATACGATGAAAATCAATCTCACCAGCCGCCTGCCTGACGGCGTTAGACAAACGTTCACGCGGGAGCATGCCGGTCTCGCTCCGGAACCTGAGCTTCAAAAGCTTCTGGCGATTCCCGGAGTCAAAGGGCTGTACAGAGCCGCCGACTTTATCGCATTGGACCGGACAGCGAAGGGAGACTGGGAGCACATATTGGCGGAGGCGCGCGACATTTTAGGCGAATCGCAGGCAAGCACCTCCGCCCCTGGCAATGTGGCGGAGACTGCCGCTCCCTCCCCGGATGCCGGTTTCGGCGAAGTGAAAGTGCTGCTCCAGCATTTCCGCGGCATCCCGCTTCAAATTCGCGTATCGAACGGGGCCGCGGAGCAGCGGGCCGCGCTGCCGGCCCGTTTCAGCGATGCTGCGATCCGCGCCGCTTCCGCGTCTCCGAATCTCATCAAGGAGCGGACGCTGGACGATTGGGACATCCGTTACGGCGAGCTGAATGATGTGCTTGATGAGGTGCTGCAAGAGCTGGATGCTTCCTACAGCGACGAGCAGCTCGAACAATTGATCGTTCAAGCCGAGGCCGGGCCCGCAGCCGGAGATGCCAAAGAGCTCGCGGTCGCCGGACGCACCGAGCTCACTTACGAGCAAACGGAGCGCCAATTGGACGCTCCCGACTGGAAACAGCGTTACGCCGCGCTGCAGCAAATCAAACCTTCCGACGAGACGCTTCCGTTATTGCTAAAGGCGCTGGACGATGAACAATCGACCGTCCGCCGTTTGGCGGCTGTCTACATCGGCGATTTGAAAGATCCCGCAGTGCTGCCCTACCTGTACCGTGCGCTGCGCGACAGCTCCGCTTCGGTCCGCCGCACGGCGGGCGACACGCTGTCCGATCTGGGCGATCCCGCGGCACAGGAAGCGATGATCGGCGCATTAAGCGATTCGAACAAGCTTGTCCGTTGGCGGGCGGCGCGGTTTCTGTATGAAGTCGGTGACGCGCAAGCGCTCCCTGCGCTTCGCGCGGCGCAGGACGATCCGGAATTCGAAGTCCGGATGCAAATCCGAATGGCGCTGGAGCGAATCGAAGGCGGGCAGGAAGCGGAAGGCTCCGTGTGGCAGCAGATGACGCGACGCAACCGTACGAACAAAGAGTAACCGCGAAATGGTTTCGAATCCGTCGCCCCCGTTATCCATATGAACCCGGTCATTGCGATTATATCAACGTCTCCCCATGATTCAGCAAGTAAAGCCGCTCTGGCGCAAGACCGCGTCTCGACCATTCTGCAAGCAGCCGGTCAAGAGCCTCCCGCGGCGTATCGTTGGATAACCGGAATGCGCCGTAATGCATGGGGATAAACCGTTCTGCGCCGCAGTCGAGAAACCCCTGTACGGCCATTTCCGGATTTACGTGCTGCGGTGACATGAACCATTCCGGTTCATAGGCACCGATCGGCATGAGCGCCGTACGGATCGCGAATCGTTCTCCTACCATTTGAAATCCGGAAAAGTAGCCCGTATCTCCAACAAAATAGATGGCACACCGCCCTTCCCTTTGCAGCGCCGGCTGTATAACCCAGCCGCCCCAGTGCGACGTATTCGTATCGAACAGCGATCTACGGGTCCAGTGCTGCGCCGGTACAAAGTTGAGCTCCACGGCTTCCAGACGCACGCTTTCCCACCAATGAAGCTCGGTCACCGAATGAAATCCCTCCAAGCGCAGCTTCGCGCCAAGTCCGTGCGGCACATACAGCCGCAATCCTCTGTTCATCCTTTCAATCGCCCGCAAAGAAGGCAGGTGCATATGATCGTAATGACTGTGCGACAACAGCACCGCATGAATGCGAGGCAGCTCCGCAAGGTGCAGACCCGGTTCGGAAAGACGTGTGCCAAGCCCCATTCGCTTGGCCCATACCGGATCAGTAAGCAAGTTCAACCCGCCCATTTGGATGAGAAATGTGGAATGGCCGATCCAGGTGACGGAAGTCTCCGACCGGTTGGAGCGCAGCCAATCGACATTTTTAGCCGCATGCTGCGGAATGCGGAACGAATAATCCTTCACCTTGGCCCGCTTTTCCACATTCCATTTGGAGAGCTGTAGCAGCGTCTTTTTGTTGCGGAACCCGCCCAAATTTTCATAGCGCTTACGTCTTCCCTTCATTGACGCTCCTCCTCCCTCTCCATATAAACTGTGCTGTTTCCTCCATTATACCTTAACCACGGGAAAGCGCTCCGATGCGCAAAGTTGCACTCTTTTTTCATAAAAGCTGATATAATAACTTTAATACATAATGAAGACTGGAGAGAACGCTTTGTGTTGAACAAGAGGGCTTTTCTTACGATCGCCTGCACAGCTGCCGCCTTCCTGGCAATCCCCTGGAGTTCTCTGGCCGAAGAGTCCGCTGCCGCCCAAGCGAATACCGCTTATTCCGCCGCGGCTGTCGTTCCCAAGCTGGTCATCAACGGCGTCGTGTTTCGTCCGACTCCGGACATTCACGAGGAGCAACCGATCTATTTGGGCGGGCGCGACGGCCAAACGTTGTTCGTTCCGATCCGCAGTGTTCTGGAACGACTAGGATATACCGTATTTTGGGACGAGTCCGCGCAAGAACTCGATGCTTCCAAAGCAACCCAAACAATTCGGCACAAAATAGGAACAACCCTTTGGCGTATTCAAGAGAATACATTCCATCTGGACGATGTCTCCGTCATTCATAACGGCGCGTCATGGATGCCCGCGGAAGCGGTCGCCTCCTCCATTGGCTACCGTACCGCATGGAATCCGCTATCGCAAACGTTGTATTTGAAACCGAGTTTATCGGCATCGATCTCCGATACGCTAAACGGCTTGAACGGCCCGCTTACGTTGAACCTGTCCAAATCGAACGGTTCGCCTCAGCAAACAGGCGAGCTTCTGCTGAACGGCAGCGAGCTATGGTATGAAGGCGATCTGGCTGCCGCCAAGCCGGATGGCTTCGGGAAACTGTTCGAGGATGGAAGACTGGTGTATGAAGGGCGTTTCCGCAGCGGCCAGCCCGATGGGAGCGGTACTTATTATTACCCTGACGGGAGCCGGTATATCGGCCAGTGGACCAACGGTCTGCAGACCGGCGAAGGTAAACTGCTGTCCGGCAGCGGAGCATGGATTTATTCCGGCGACTGGATCAACGGAATCAAGCAAGGCTTCGGCCGTTTTTACCAAAGCAACAGCAAGCTCAACTATGAAGGCGGCGTCTCGCAAAACAAGCGAAACGGACGCGGCGTAGCCTTCGATGCCTCCGGCGTGAAAACATATGACGGCGATTGGCGAAACGGCGTTCGTGCCGGGCAGGGCAAAGCCTACGATGCCAGCGGCAAAATCGTGTATGACGGCGAATGGAGCGATGATGTGCGCAGCGGCTCCGGACGTTCGTTCCGCGTGGAAAGCCTGGAATGGATTTATACGGACGCGCAGAAAAGGGAAGTCAAGAAAAACGAACCCACTACTATGATAACGCAAGAAACGTATTATCAAGGCAAGCTGCTTACCCAAGGGACCACTTACGCCTATACCGGAGAAGTTCTGGAAGACGGCACTCCGAACGGAAAAGGCACACTGCGCGTGAAAACCGGGGATCGGTTTTCTTCTGTTTTCGGTATTAAAGATGCATTTCGCGACGCCTTCGAAGGTGAATACCAATCCGGCAAGCAGACGGGCTACGGCAAGCTGTACGATGACCAAAATCGGGTCATTTATCAAGGGGAACTCGTGGACGGCAAACGAAATGGACTCGGAAACGCGTTTGACAAAGGGATGCTGGTGTTCGAAGGCTACTGGGAGGACGACCGGGAAACGGGGATCGGTCGCCGGTATACTTACAACACTGGCATGACTGCCGCGTCGCTCGCGGGGCGATCGGAAGCGACAGTCGAGGAAGGCCGGTACCAAGATGGCAGACTGGCGGAGAAGCTCGGTCGGTACATCTACTCCGGTTCTTTTGCCGGGGGCATGCCGAACGGTTACGGCACGATGACGCTCATGCACGACTATGTGCACAATGACGGCCCCAAGTCGCTTACGCGCAGCAACGAAACGGGATGGATCGAATATGAAGGCGATTTCGTGAACGCGCTGCGTGAGGGGAAAGGCAAGCTGTTCGAAAAAAATAAGCTCGTCTACGAAGGAGATTTCGTGAAAGGGCGACGCGAAGGCATAGGAAAAGCATATCACTTAAGCAGCAATACGGTTTATGAAGGTGCTTTTCAAAGCGATTTGAAAAACGGCTACGGCCGCATATACGACAGCCTTAGATCTTCCCGTACGCTTTTGTTCGAAGGAAGTTTTCGCGGCGACCGGAAGAACGGCCAAGGCAAGCTGTATTATTCCGATAACGGCAATCTCCAGTATGAAGGGTCGTTCAAGGACGACTTGAAGGACGGATTCGGCAAGCTGTATTATGCCGACGGCATTACCACGTATTACGAAGGCGAATTCCGGGATGATATGACAATAGAAGAATTCCGCATGAAAAACAAATAAGGACGGGGGCAATCGGGCTATGTTGCGGAAACGGATCGTGATATTTTCCGGCGGCACGCTCGGCGAGTGGGCCGTTCAAGAAATTCGCGAGGGCGACGTGCTGGTCGGCGCGGACCGCGGCGCGCTCTACTTGATACGGCACGGCTATGCGCCGGATATGGCGCTCGGCGACTTCGACTCGGTAACGGACAGCGAAGTCGAGCAAATCCGCCATGCCAGCAGGCAGTTCGTCTCCTGCGATCCGGTGATGAAAGACTGGACGGACACGGAAATGGCCTTTACCTGGGCGCTGGAACAGGGCGTGGAGGAGCTTGTGCTATGCGGCGCGCTCGGCACGCGATGGGATCATTCGCTGGCCAACGTTCACTTGCTGCGAAGATCGCTTGATCGCGGCGTCGCTTGCCGTATTGTAGACGCCTGCAACGAGCTGATGCTAACGGACAATCGCACCGTGTTGACGGTAAGGCGGGGCCGCTTCGATCATGTCTCGCTTCTCCCGCTCAGTCTGAACGTCACCGGCATCACGCTTAGCGGATTTCGATATCCGCTTCATGAAGCAACGTTAACGATAGGTCAATCTTTGGGCATCAGCAATGTGCTGCTCGGCGAACACGGCTCCATCGCCGTCCGGGAAGGCTTGCTGCTTGTCATTCAAAGCACGGATCGGACATGGTCCTGATCTTGCTCAGCGCCCGGCATATACAAAGAAAGGCACCTTCCTTTATTTTCGGATGATGCCTTCTTTTATTTTGATAATCTACTATGAATGTTAGAGTTGAGGAGCATTTAAAGCGGTTTTTATCGTTTGCAAGTCGAACTGAATTTGCTCTTTCACGTCCCACGGATGGTAGCAAGGCTTGGTTTTCGACCAACAATTAAAAGCATTAATGCAAAAAGACGTGCAGCAGACGATGCAAGACATCGTCGATTTGCAGGCTTTATATAGTTATGCTTGATCGCCGACGCGATGACGACGGCGTGTTGGAGCGTCGATAATGCCGGAGTGAAAGACGGGGTTTTCGAGCGACTCGTGCGCCGCCAAATGTTCGTTGTTCATCATTCACTCACCTCCGAATCATACGGCAGTTGTATTTTTCAGTATTTTTGGCGAGCTTATACATGGTGTTGTTTTCATATACGCAACTCGCAGCGGGTGGATTTTATGAGGGAGAGCAGTATAATTGTTTTATGGACGATAGCATATTTTGCTAATGATCATATACTATCCCGACAACGAACTACGGAGGTCCCATGAATACTTTTCATTTTATCGGCATTAAAGGCAGCGGAATGAGTGCGCTCGCTCAAATTCTCTCGGATCTTGGACATCAGGTGCAGGGGGAAGATATCGAGTCGTTTCTGTATACGCAGGCGCCGCTGGAAGCCCGTAACATTCCGCTCTATCCGTTCGGAGAGGCGCCCTTGTCGTCCACGATGCAGGTCATTGCCTCTAACGCTTTTGACGACAACCATCCGTCCATCATCCGCTGCCAACAACTGGGCATGGCGGTTCACCGGTATCACCATTTTCTCGGCGAACGGATTAAAGGCTATACCAGCGTTGCGATCACGGGAGCTCACGGCAAAACGACGACGACCGGCATGATCACGCATGCGCTTCATGGGTGCGAGCCCGTATGCAGCCTCATTGGAGACGGAACCGGGACCGGGGTGTCGGGCGCCCGCTTATTTGTGTTCGAAAGCTGCGAGTACAAGCGTCATTTTCTGGCGTATCAGCCCGATATTGCGGTGATTACGAATATTGATTTTGACCACCCTGACTATTTCAAGGATATTGACGATGTTCGCAGCGCTTTTGAAGCCATGGCTGCTTTAACGGGCAAACAGTTGGTCGTATGCGGGGACGATCCGCAGATTCGCATGCTGCAAACGGATACGAACATTTTGTACTATGGGTTCGGTGCGGACAACGATCTCAGGGCAACTAATCTCATCGTTACGAACAACGGAACGGCCTTCGATGTTAGCTATAAAGATAAGCGCATTCATCAGTTCGACATCCCTTCGTTCGGAAAACATAATGTACTGAATGCATTGGCGGTCATTGGAGTGGCGTTGGTATTGGACCAAGATATGGATATGGTCAAATCCCGCTTGGCTACGTTTACAGGAGTGCAGCGGAGGTTTACCGAAAAGCCGTGGGGCACGAACATCGTTATTGACGATTACGCCCACCACCCGTCCGAGATTCGAGCGACGCTCGAAGCGGTAAGAAGCAAATATCCTCAGAAAAAAGTCGTCGGCATATTCCAGCCGCATACGTTCAGCCGGTTGGAAAAATTAATGGACGATTTTGCTCTCTCGCTACAAGACGCCGATGACGTGTTCCTTTGTCAAATCTTCGGATCAGCCAGGGAATCCGCCGGCACGGTCTCGATCGACGACCTGCGAACGCGAATTCCTAACGCCCGTCTCGTTTCCGATAACATCACGTCCGACATGTCCGCCTATAACGATTCCATCCTTGTGTTTATGGGGGCCGGCGACATCCAGAAATATCAAGATGTGCTGTTCCGGTCTTGATCTGCATTACTTAAGGCCATCGGGCGAAGAAGTTTTACTTCTGCCGCTAGATGGCCTTACTGCTCGTACAATGGGTTTTATTGAACCATTCGCGTTTGGACATGAAACCTGTAATATTACAGCTTATGTATGGTGTCCCGTTTCCCTTCCGACCATGAAGCCGGGTCCGACATCCATTGCACCAATAAATGGGCAACAGACTCAGGCGTTCGAAGCAGGCCGTTGTCCCGGCTTTGGCGAAAGAACGCGCTTGACGGAAATTGTTCCTCCCTCGCTTCCCGTGCCGCGGTCTGCATCGGGGTATCCATCATGCCCGGATCGACGGCGGCGACCTGCACGCCGTAAGGCAAGCCGCGCTGTTCCATGTGCAAACAACGGACTAGCATATTGAGGCCGGCTTTGGCGCTGCAGTATAAACTCATGCCTGCCATCGGGTATTCGGCGGATCCTGAAGAAATGAAAATGAGCTTTTTCGGAACGTGCAGCGGCTGAACTCGCTTTATCCAGAGCGAAGAAAACAGGACAGGCGATAGTAGATTCAGGTTCAAGCTTGCGCTGATTTCGTCCAGCGTATGACGGTCCAGATGCTTAAAGGGGGCCGCGTTCGCAGCATTATGAATCAGGCAAACGGACGTCGGTTGCACACTGCTCTTTGCGATGACTTCCATCAGCCGATCAATGCAGCCCGGCAGCTCGTCCGTTTTGGACAAATCTTGTCCAATATGCGTAAATAGACCACCGGTTTGTTCGGCTTGTCTAACAAGCGATATCGGCGATGTACGAGAAATGGACACCACGTGTTGATCCGGCCGCAGCAGCAGCCGCGCCGTTTCTATACCGAGGCCGGACGATGCGCCTGTAATGATGTAATAATGCACGAATACACTCCTCCCTATTCATATATCTTTCTAAATGCTACCACGTAAATGGCTCGCTGTCTCTCTCTTAACCGATTCTTCCTAATCGCTCATTCAATGAATGCTGCGCTTCCATTGACAAAGCTTCCCGTCACTTTGTTGTTCATACTCACCGCTCCGGCGGGCATACTAACGTGCGAATCGATCTTGAAGGAGGGTTGTGGCACTTATGTCAGAAGACAAACGCATGCAGCCGGCATCCGGTGAAGAAGTCGAAACCGACGGCGTATACGAAAATGAATGGGGCCGCGAGGAAACGTTAAAACGAGGCGATGAATTCCCCTATGACCCGGTCATGGGGCAAACGGAGTGGGAGCTCGTCAGCCTTCCTCTTGAAAGCCAGGAAGACGATATGTATAAGGATACGAAGCCGAATACGAAGAAACGGATGCACCGCGACTTCGGCACCCGCAGTCCCAAAAAATAAGCACACGATCCATATAAAGATCAGAAACGCTGTAGAAAAAGCGCCTGCTCCCATGCAATCGGAGAAGGCGCTTTGTATTGGACTTCGGCTGTTATACGTAGTCGATCTTAATGAAGTTGGTCGTTCCGGACTTGCCCGCAGGCACGCCGGCGGTGACGACTACAAGATCGCCCCGTTCCAGCAGCCCAAGACGCGAACCGCTGTGCACCGCGGAATGAAACATCTCGTCCGTTGTATCGACGCGCTCACCTTGGACCGGAATGACGCCCCAGACCAGGCACAGCCGCCGCAGCACTTCTTCATGAGGAGTTACCGCGATGATCGGTGCTTTCGGGCGGTATTTCGACACCATTCGCGCCGTAAAGCCGGTTTCGGTCGGGGTAATGATCGCCTTCGCTCCAAGTTCCAGGGACGCGCCCACCGCGGACTGACTGACGACCTCCGTAATGTCGGTCTTCTGCAAGGCGCTTTTTTGCGCCAACAGCTCGGCATATGGAATGGTCGATTCCGCTTTTTCCGCGATCGCCGCCATCGTCTGAACGGATTCCACCGGGTATTTCCCCGCAGCCGTCTCGCCCGATAGCATGATGACGTCGGTTCCGTCCAGCACGGCATTGGCTACGTCGCTCGCCTCGGCACGGGTCGGACGCGGGTTAACCTGCATTGAATCAAGCATATGCGTAGCGGTGATGACCGGCTTTCCGGCCAAATTGCATTTGTGGATCATCTGCTTCTGAATGAGCGGCACATCCTCGACCGGGATCTCTACGCCAAGATCGCCCCGCGCCACCATCAATCCGTCCGAAGCGGCCAAAATCGCATCAAGCGCTTCGACGCCCTCCTCGTTCTCGATCTTCGAGATGAGCTGAATATACCCCGCCTCGCGGCTTTCCAGCATTTCGCGAATATACAAAATATCTTCCGCTCTGCGCACAAACGACACCGCGATCATATCGATCCGCTCCTCAATGCCGAACAATATATGCTGTTCGTCCCGCTCCGTTACGCCCGGCAGCGAAGTGCGAATGCCCGGCAAATTGACGCCTTTTCGCGACTTGATGGTGCCGCCGTTTACGATACGGCAGTGGATTTCCGTTCCTGCGATTCGCTCCACCTTCAGTTCGATCAAGCCGTCGTCCAGCAAAATACTGTTGCCGACCGTCACGTCGTTCGGCAGCTCCGCGTAAGAAACGGAAATCCGGCTCGCATCCCCTTCGATACGTTCGGTTGTAAGCGTCAGCGAATCCCCGGTCTGAAGCTCGTATGCTTTTTCCTTCAGCAGGCCGATTCGAATTTCCGGTCCTTTGATGTCGAGCATAATGGCTACAGGAATACCGGTTTCGCGCGACGCCTGCCGGATGTTGCGTATTCTTGCCCGCTGCTCCTCGATTTCGCCGTGCGCGAGATTCAGCCTTGCCACGTTCATTCCTGCTTCAATCAGCTGCTTGAGTACCTCCACCGAATCGCATGACGGGCCCATCGTGCAAATGATTTTTGTTTTACGCATGTCCTGATCGCCTTCCCTGTCCCATGATCTGATTTGAATGTGCTCATTGTAACGCTGGAGGCGAAAAGTGACTATGAACTATAGTATGGCTATTGTATAATAGTATGATCATTGGAAGGGAGGGAATCGTATGCGGCTGCAGATCGATAACGTTCGGCATGATGCGGGCCCGGTGAAGTGGTATGAGGAGGCGGAGAGAGAAAGTCCGGTCTGGACACTCATTCTCGTCGGCTACGGCAAATGTCTGTATTGGGTTGAAGGAGAAAAGCTGCTGCTGGAAAAAGGCGACCTCGCCCTTATTCCGGATCATACCGTTTTTTACGGCAAAACGATTCCTTCCATATCGCACGAAAAATACGTCGTCACCTTCTCGCACGAGGATGGCGCTTCCATGCTTCCGCTGCTCGGCGCGCACCGCTACATTCGGCTGCGCACCGGCAAATACGAGCTGCTGCTGAGCCGCATGCAGTCGATGAAGGAGCAGTGGATCGAGCGTCATCCGTATTACCAGACGATGTGCCAGGCACTGCTGCTTGAGACGTTGACGCATATGAACCGGGAAGTCGACGAAGGCGAACACTCCTCCATCAAGTACCGGCATACCGAGCTGATGAAAACGTATATTCAGAACCATTACCGGGAAAAGGTGACAAAAGAACATCTGGCCGCCGTCATCGAAAAAAGCCCCAACCACGCCGCGGTCTTATTCCGCGAGGTGACGGGGCAAACGATCAGCGATTATGTCAATGCGCTGCGAATCAAAACCGCAGTGTACTTGCTGCGGCATTCGCAACGAGCGATCGCCGATATCGCCGATTATTTGGGCTATTGCGACGCGTCGTACTTTCACCGGGTATTCAAACGCGAGACGGGACGAGCGCCGTCGGCTTATGTGATGGACAGGGAACCGGCGCAGCTCTAACCCTTAAGGCCGGCTTGCCGGTCTTCTGTTTCCCTAGAAAACCTTTTGTCTTACTTTCGTCCGTAATCCGCCTTGATCTCGCCCCACGCTTTCGTGTCCCATTTTAATATCGGATTCGAGTAGCTGTTTTGCCGCAGCCAGGCTTCCGCCCGGTCCACAAGCGCCCATATTTCCTGCGTGGAGGCGTCCCTCGGCAAATTGGAAGCGACCCGTTTATTGCGCACCCAACTGAGCGCCGTCACGGAATCGCTGTAAATGGTCATATTGCTCCCTTTTTTCTTCAGGAAGGCGAGCGCATGAACGATCGCGAGAAACTCGCCCATGTTGTTCGTCCCTTTGGAGATAGGCGGATGCTCAAATATGACTTCGCCCGTCCGCGTATCCACGCCCTTGTACTCGACGATGCCGGGATTGCCGCTGCACCCGACGTCGACGGACAGGCTGTCGAGATTGGCTTCCGCCTTGGGCCTGCCGGCAGCGCTTGCCGAGGCGCGCCCGCTCGTCTTCGCGCCGCTGCCGGACGATCCGGCCGCTGTTTTCGCCGCAGCGCTGAACGCCTTCTTCCAGCCGGAGGTGAAAGCCGCTTTCGCCTCCGCTTCGCTCTCATACGCTTTGAACTTCGCCTGCGGGAACCCGTTCGTCTGCGCTTGACAATCCGCCCACGTCTTGTACACGCCGGGCTGACGCCCTTCCCATACTACATAAAACTTCGACTTCGCCACGCCGTTCCTCCTCTTGCGCTTCTATGCTTCAGCCCGCGGAAAGCTGCTTGAAAAAATCGATAAAATAGGCGCCGTACTTGAAAAACTTTGCTTCCCCGATGCCTTTGATCTTGAGCATCGCCGCCGGATTCGTCGGCTTCACCCCGCACATTTCGCGCAGCGTGCTGTCGGGAAACACGATATACGGCGGGATGCCTTCGCGCTTCGCAATTTCAGAACGCAGCTTCCGCAGCGCATCGAACAGCTCTGCTTCGACGTCCTGGACGACCGTTTCCACAGGCTTAACGCGCACCCGCTGCTCCACCCGTTCCGTTCCGGCCAACACCGCTCCGGCCTTCGGCGTAAGCCTCAGTACCGGGTACTTGCCCTCGGTCAGCTGCAGATAGCCTTCCGCGACGAGCAGCTGCATCAGATCGACGATGTCTTTCTCCGTCCGCTGCTTCATGAGGCCATACGTGCTCAGCTCGTCAAAGCCGAGCTCCAGCACCTTCTTGTTCCTTGAGCCCTTGAGCACCGAGGCGACGAGCGTCATCCCGAACCGCTCCCGCATGCGCCGGACACAGGAGAATATTTGCTGCGCCTCCAGCGTGATGTCCGTCAGCTGCAAGTCGGGACTGGAGCAGTTGCTGCACTGCCCGCAGTCGCTTCCCGTCTCGCCGCCGAAGTAGCGTACAATATACCGCTGCAAGCATTGCGGCGTATGACAGTAGTCCGCCATCTGCTGCAGCCGGCGGTATTCCTGCGCTTGGCGCTCGGGATCGGAGACCGACTGCTCGATCAGAAACTTCTGGATATGAATATCCTGCGGGGAGAACAGCAGCGTGCATTCGCTCGGTTCGCCGTCCCGCCCCGCACGGCCCGCTTCCTGGTAATAAGCTTCCATATTTTTCGGCATATTGTAGTGGATGACATACCGCACGTTCGATTTGTCGATGCCCATGCCGAACGCATTGCTCGCGACCATCACGCGCACTTCGTCGTACAGAAACTGCTCCTGCGCCTCGGCCCGCTCTTTATCGGTCATCCCGGCGTGATACTTGCCGGCGGACGTGCCTTGGCGCCGCAAATATTCGCACAGCTGGTCGACTTCCTTGCGCGTCGCCGCATAGACGATGCCTGCATCCCCGTGGTGCTCCCGAATGATGCCGGTCAGCACATCGCGCTTGTTCTCGCCTTTGACGACCGAGAACGACAAGTTTTCCCGCGCGAAACCGGTAACGTACACTCCCGGCTCGCGCAGCCGCAAATGCTTGACGATATCGTCCCGCACCTGATCCGTTGCCGTCGCCGTAAAGGCAGCGAGCAGCGGACGCTGCGGCAAATGGTCGACCAATTGGCTGACCCGCATATAGCTCGGCCGGAAGTCATGCCCCCACTGCGACACGCAATGCGCCTCATCGACGGCGATCATCGGTACAATCAGTTCCGACAGCAGGTCTAGGAATCGTTCCGATTCCAGCCGTTCCGGCGCCACGTAGAGCAGCTTGTACTCGCCGCGGGCCGCTTTGCGGATCCGCGTCTCAACCTGCGCGTACGACAGCGAGCTGTTGATGTATGTAGCCGGTACGCCGATGCTGTCGAGCCCGTCCACCTGATCCTTCATTAGGGAGATGAGCGGCGATACGACAATCGTCGTACCGCTCATCAACAAGGAAGGAATCTGGTAGCAGATCGATTTGCCTCCGCCCGTCGGCATAATGCCGAGCGTATCCCGGCCTTCCAGAATACTGGCGATGACTTTCTTCTGTCCGTCGCGGAAATCCGGGTACCCGTAATATTTTTTGAGCAGCTCTCTTGCTTCCCCCATCGTCGTTGTCAACTTCAGCTGCCTCCTTTTGCTGCAAGCCTTGATCGTATCGGCTGTCCGTCCCATAAAATTTCCGTCGGCGCTCGCCGTCCCTTCACTTCGGGTTCTTCCAGAAGAAGAAAAAAGTTTTTGGTCGGCAGCTCCCCTAACCCGTGCTTGGCGGAAAGCTTGTCGAGATAAGGCCGCATATTTTCCAAATTGCCCGACATGTTATCGCCTGCCTGGGAGAATGCATACAGCGCGCTCGCCACGGGCACCCGCTTCACCCGGCAAACGTCCGCCGCCCGCAGGAAGAAATCCCAATCCCAATAATGATACATCTCCGCGTCGAATTCGCCGAGCGGTTCATGCAACTCCCGCCGGTACAAGCAGCCGGACGCCACGAACGTGGAAAATTTCCGCATCGCGGCCACATCGTATTCATATGCGAAGACGAACCGGCTCGTCGGATGCCGCGTGCCCGCCTCGTCAAGAGCGTAGTCGAAAATTTCAACGTCGGAATACACCATGTCATAGCCTTCGACTTCCTGCAGCATCCGTTCGACATGCGAAGGCAGCAGCAGATCGTCATCGTCGCACAGCATGATATAATCCCCGCGAACGTGCTGCAGCCCCCGGTTGCGCGCATGCACGTGCTTCCGGTTGCTTTCCATGTTGACAATCGTCAAATCCAGCTCCCTGTACCATTCTCGCAGGTGGTCGACCGGTTCGCCGGCGTCGTTCACAATAATGATGTGCAAATTCCGATATGTTTGCCGCGAAAGCGACTCCAGCAGTTCAGCTAAAAAATCCGGCCGATTGTACGTTGGAATAATAACCGATACGAGCGGCTTTCCCATCGTTCATCATCGCTCCCCATTCCATCTTCTATTTCCCACTATACAAAAAAAACGGCAAAAGCGAAACCATTCCGCCGAACTAACAAAAGGAGCGAGGTTCGAGTGGAACCCGCTCCTTGCCGGCCCGCTTAAATCGGAAGCAGTTGCACCGTTTCCCGTCCTTTCAGCGATTCGACCATATCGTACCAAGCCCCCGGCTTCTGCGGCAATACGGCGTAATACCGCTCCAGAAACGCACGCACCAGCGCTGCCGGGACCGATGCCAGCTCTTCATCCGCTACAGGCATGAAGCACAAGTCGAGACCGTGCACCGCCTCCCCGTCGATTTGCCAGGACGGATGTACGTAATCAAGGTCAAGCTTCTTGTATCCCAAATGCGCGAGCACTTCGCGGCGGACATATGGATTCATCGGCTTCACGCCGCCGAACCCGAGGTCGCCAGCCAAGTACGGATTGTAAATTTCGGCAAACATGCCAAGCCATGGTCCGCCGGATTGCTTCACCACGGAACGCAGATCGCGCAGCCGCTGCTTGGCCAGAAACGGGCCGATGCCGAGCCCTTCACGGCCGATGATGGTGAAATCGGTCATCGCTACGTGCATATCGGTGTAATAGCGATACTCCGTCGCACCGACCACTTCGCCGTCATGAACGGCAACGAATACCCGAATGCCCGGGTCTTGAAGCGGTTCCGCCCACAACTCGAATTCCAGCACTTCTTCCGGCGGAAAAATCGTCTGCATCATCTCATGCATTTGACGAAAATACGGATCTTGAATATCGGTTATCCGGTGGTATAACATGCTTTATCCTCCTGTTAACAGGCGCTTGTGCCGCCCTTTATATCAATCTAATTTCAATCTGTTGCGTTGCTCCGAGCAAATACCGCTTCTCCATTATACCAGTACGCCTCGTCCGCCACCACAACGGGGGTAACTTGCGTCGATAACTATTCTACCATTTTTTACATTAATTCCCTTTGCATAAAGAACTCTTAATAGACTTGTTACATAGTTCGACAGACCCGCGAAATCCGCTCCTTTATAATTAGTTCATAAGTACTAATACTATCGAGGAGTGACGTATTGTGATGAATAAAGCAAGTTCGCTGCCGCTGACTCAAGAACTAGACGTACTGAAAATTATCGATGAGCTCGGTCTCGATCCTGACCGATTGATCGACTACTTTGCGGCAATCGAGTTCGAAGGGCTTGAATTTTTCATTTGAGCTACGGCACAGTTTCCTACATTTCTACACGACTGCCTTTCCACCCTGATGCGAACGCCGCGGCCAAGCTCCAAAGCGTTACCGTCCGGCCCCGCCTCTTCCAACGACTGCGGCATGATCCGCTCCAAACCATGCTTCCATTCCAATCGTCCGCCTCTATGGGGACTCCACATACCAAAGCAAGCCGACCTTACTCGCGGCTTCTTTGTCATATTTGCTTTGACGCAAACGGCAGCCATTATGTGAAGATGCTCGTGCATCTTCCAGCCAACCACGGTATGAACGTTTATTGCACCCCAAAAAAGCGCTTACATTTTAAGCCGTTTTCCAGTATAGTTGGAGTATCACGAACAGAGGGAGTGATCGTTATGCTGATGCGTTCCAGCGATTTTTATGAATCCCTGCCCCCGAGATGCTGTGATACTTGCGGCGAGCCGATGGAAGAATTGGCGGATTGCTATATCTGCACCTGTACCGCATGCCAGGGCATTACATTTTACCCGTTAAGCCCTGCGGTAAGCTACACACCCGGTTCTCCGCCGACAGCCGGTCCACCGGCCGCGCCGTCCGGCAACTATCCTTAGACGCTAAACCATAAACTCGATTGCAAACGAAAAACCCTCCAAAACGCCTGCCTTCCTGCGTTTATGGAGGGTTTTGTTCATCACAGCGCTTCCCGTACCTTCAAGCCGAACGAGCGTCCCGCCCGTGCCGGCATTCTCGGCTGCAGCTTCATGATCGCATCCCACGCCAGCGCGGATGACTGCTCGCAGCGAAACCGCCCGGCCTGCTCCTGCATCCGGCGAAGCCTCTCGCTGTTGAAAGCGAGTTCGAGCAGCTGGTCCCGCAGCGCCCGGTTCTCTTCCGCCCGGACCGCTACCCCGGCCCGCTCCAGCACTCCGGCGTTGTCCTCTTCCTGACCCGGGATCGGCTTGTACAACAGCATCGGCAGCTCCATCGCTACCGCCTCGGCCGTCGTCAAACCGCCCGGTTTGGTCACGAGCAAATCGGCGACAGCCATCCACTCGTGGATTTCCTCCACGAATCCTTTGACGATCACATGTCCCGCTCCGCAGCGGCGCGCTTCTTCTTCCAGCTCTCGCCGCACCTCGGCATTGTTGCCGCAAACAATAACCGTTTGCAGCTTCTCTCTAACCGCAGACGAGCGAATCAGCATCCGGATTTCGTCGCCGAACATCCCGCCGCCGCCCCCCATGACTAGCACCGTAGGCCGTTCGGGCGACAGACCGAGCGAGTTGTACAGCGAGCCGCGATCCGGCGTATCGAAAAATCGCTGCCGCACCGGAATGCCGGTCACGCACAGCCGGCTGGACACGATGCCGCGCCGGCCCAATGCTTCCGCCACCGCCTCCGAACCGATCAAATACAAATCGGTGTGCGGATGCAGCCATAAGCTGTGATCGGTATGATCGGTGATCACGGTCACGAGCGGCACGCGCAGCAGCCCTTTTTCCTTCAGCAGCGATACGGCCGCGGCGGCAAGCGGGAAGGTGCAGACGATCACGTCCGGGCGCGTCGAAGCGATCAGTTCCGTCAGCTTGCCGAGGCCGATGCTGAGGAACGAGCGAAACGAGATCGACATCCGGTCAAGCTCCCGCGTTTTTTTATATAAATAACCGTATAGCAATGGCGCCTTCTCCACGCCTCTCAGAAAAAAATATTTGATGATCGGATGAAGACCCGGATATACCTGGCGCATAAAATTAACGACTTCCGTCTGAATTCTCAGCCGCGGCAAGCCGCATGCTTCCGCCAGTGCCCGCGCAGCCTGATTATGGCCCTCTCCCAAATCTCCTGACAGCAGCAGCACACGCATTGGACGCTGATCCGCTTCGAATCGATTCATCATTCATGACTCCCTTGCTTCCGTATTCCTGCGATTCTCTATCTGTATATTAAACTATATTGTATATAAAATCTCTTGCGAAAACCTTAACAGTTCCTTAAGTATACCAATATCTCAAAAATGAAGCGGCCCGCACCCAAAAAACAATGGCATCGCTCCTTCTGGGCGAATACACTATCCCATCGTTACTATTATACGCAAGGAGGTTGTCATTGGAATATGGAACGTTATCCAAAATATACTTACTATTCCAAGGAAACGAAGTGCGAAACGCTGCCGGTCCCTTTTCCTCCCCAGCATCAGCCGCAGCAGCCGGGACTGGAGTACATGATGACGCCCCGTCCGATCTATGAGAACCCGAATTACACGGGCAGCGGGAAGCTGAAAGACAAAGTGGCGTTCATCACCGGGGGCGACAGCGGCATCGGGCGGGCGACCGCCATCGCCTTTGCCAAGGAAGGCGCGGACATTGCATTTACTTATTTGTACGAACAGCCTGACGCGGACGAGACGCAGCAGCGCATCGAAGAGCTCGGAAGGCGCTGTCTTGCCTTGAAAGTCGACATGCGCAGCAAAGCGAACTGTACGGCCGCCGTTCTGCAAGCCGTGCAGACGTTCGGGAAGCTGAATATCGTCGTCAACAACCAAGGCGTCCAGTATCCTCAGAACAGCGTGCTTCATATTACGGAAGAGCAGCTCGAACAAACGTTCCGCACGAATATTTTCGCTTTTTTCTTCGTGACGCAGGCGGCGCTGCCGCATTTGAAAGAAGGCGACGCCATCATCAATACGGCTTCCATTACCGCTTATCAAGGCGAGCCGACGCTTATCGACTATTCGTCCACGAAGGGCGCCATCGTCACCTTTACGCGGTCGCTGGCCTTGTCCATCGTAGACCAAGGCATCCGCGTCAACGCGGTCGCACCGGGGCCGATCTGGACCCCGCTTATCGTATCGAGCTATTCCGCGGAGAAAGTGAGCGTCTTCGGCCGTGAAACGCCGATGAAGCGGGCCGGACAGCCGTTTGAGCTGGCGCCGGCATTCGTCTACTTGGCGAGCGACGACTCCCGCTATGTCACCGGGGAAACGCTCCACGTCAACGGCGGCGATTTCATCACTTCTTGAGCCCGCTCGACGCCCCCGCCTCCAGCAATCCAAGGACGCTGCGAATCCGGCTGTTCAGGGCGGCCGGATCGGCCTGCGGGATCTGGTTGTCCGTCAGCCGGTAACGCTGCTTCAGCGTCAATATGCGATAGACGCTCTCTTCGATGCGCTGCATCGGCAGCGTACCTGCCTGCGCTGCATCCTTGACCGCGCGGAACACCGACAGCTCCTGCTCGCGCCCATGTCCTACGAGCAGCACGTCGCTCCCGGCGGCGATCGATTGCACCGCCGCTTTCGCGAGGTCGTAATGCTGGACGACCGCGCCCATCGTCAAGTCGTCGGTAATAACAACGCCTTCGAAGCCCATTTCTTTGCGCAGCAGGTCGGTGACGACGGCTTTGGAGAACGAAGCGGGCGCCGCCGAATCCAATTTCGGCAGCAAGATATGAGCAACCATGACGGCATCCGCACCGGCTCTTACAGCCTCGCCGAACGGCTTAAGCTCCAGCGAGCGCAGCCGGTCCAGATCGTGATTGACGATTGGCAAGCCGACATGCGAGTCGACCGAAGTGTCGCCATGGCCCGGAAAATGCTTCACGACCGGGATTACGTTCCGCGACTGAAGTCCTTTCATCGTCTGCATACCGAGCTTGCCGACCAGCTCGGCGTTATTGCCGAAGGAACGGTCGCCGATGACGGGATTGTTCGGGTTGCTGTTTACGTCAAGCACGGGGGCGAAATCCATATTCAACCCGTAGGCAGACAGCATGTCTCCCAGCGTCTGCCCGATTTGCAGCGAGACTTCCGGCTTGTTCGCCTTGCCGATCTTCTGTGCGGACGGTATTTTTACAAGCTCGTCCGGCATTCGGGTGACGCGGCCGCCTTCTTCGTCCACGCTCATCCAGAGCGGAATCCCGCTTACCGCCCGGTTCGCTTCCTTCAGCGCGCCCGTAAGCTGCTGAAGCTGGCGGCCGTCTTTGACATTGTTTTTATATAAAATAAATCCGCCGACGTGATACGTCACGATCAGTTCCTTGACAGGCTCGCTCAGCTCATCGCCGTCCAGCCCGACAAGCAGCAGCTGGCCGATCTTCTCATCCAATGTCATCTTTGCGATTTGTGCCTTGATCGAATCCTCCGGTTGCGGCGTATGAATGGTTGCGCCGCTTCCTTCGGGCGCGGGAGGCTTGTCTTTGCCGCAACCCGAGACTGCGGTCAGAACCGCCATAAGCACAACCGATAACAAGTAGGTGTTGCGGCGATTTCCGGTTCGATGGTTTGACATCGTTCACGGCTCCTTTCCAATAGGTCTGCCTACATGTTATTTTCCCCTCATAGCCCAAGCTCGTATACGGTTTAACATGTAAGCGTACACTCCCCCTTCATTACCAAACGGCGCAACAACCCGCTAAGTTGCAGGTGGAGCATGCGAAATGACCTTTAGATAAAGAAACCTCCGCTACCGCAGATCCTGTTCTGCGACATACTAAAGCCTCGCATTGCGCTGCGAAGTCCGGGGACTCATCTCGTCTAAATCCCCGGGCTTCCTGGCTTTGCCGTCCATAAACGACGACCTCGCGATATCGTTTCTTGATGACTAAAAAAGCACGAACCGCGGATCTCCGCCGACATTCGTGCATCGCCTTGCGCTGCCGTTTAGGGCAAATGATACAGCATCGTGCGCAAGCCGATCCGCGCCACAACCCCGTGTCCCGCGGCGATCGGCAGTTCCGCATGCTCCGATTCCGCTCGGGTCATCCTGCCTCCGGCTGCCTGCTGCAAGTAGAAAAAGTTCGGGTATGTCGATTCGTCGAGCATATAGGCCGATACGGTGCTGCCCGGCTTGCGGTGCCGGTTCAGCTTCGCGATGATTTTATCCGCATTTCCTATGCCGATGCCATGGCCGAAAAAAAGCTGGCCCGGCATCCGGATGACATTTTCCCCTTGCCATTCCATGACTTTCGGGTTCACATCCGGATTTTTGAAATATTGCACGTCGCCGGGGTACGATTCCGATTTGTTATATTCCGTAATGAGCCTCAAATCGCTGTCATGCTGCCATGCAAACAAATACAAATCGCCGAACAACCGATTGAAGCTGTCCGATCCGATCGTCTCCAGCACGCCTTTGTACAAAACGATGATGATCGCCGTTGCGCATTCAAACCCGTACAGTTGGCCGTTCGTATAAATGTCGCGTATCGCATCGGACGGTCGTACATTGTCGCGCAGCCGAAAGCCGCCCTCGGACGTGCGAGTCCAATAGGCGGGGTTGCAGCGCGATTTGCGGAACGTTTCGAACGCCGCGGCACTTTTGTCGAGCCCCCTGGACGCTTCGACGATCGCCTCGCGCAGCTTGAGCTCGAACCGGAGCGCCTCCAAGGAGTCGTAATTGTAAGACTTGGAGCTAGCTTGCTTCTGAGCGTAAATTTCCCTCTCTAGCGCCGTCCAACCGGAAGGGTCGACCATGACGCTTCCTCCTGCCACAATGATCATATTCGCGGTCCTCCTCAGCCTGATAGCTATATATATGCTGAAGAGGAGGAGGAACAGACCGACAAGTTAATCCATTTCGTATATTGAGCCCGACTTGCTAGCGAACAGCTCCACGTATACTTTCTCCGCATAGGCGTCGGTCATGCCGGATATATAATCCGCGATCAAGCGCGGCCACGTCCATTTGTCCTGATGCTGTTCGTAATTTTCCACCCAGTCCGGCGGCAGGATGAGCTTGCCCTGATCGGGCACTTTAAAGCTGTCCCATAAATGCCGAAGCATGATTTCGCTCCGTTTTTGCAGCCGCTGTACGCGAAAATCTTTGATCATCGTCACCCAGGCGAGCTTCTTCAATATTTCCATCGTCCGCAGCAAGTCCAGATCCTGCTTTCCGTCGCGAACGAAAGTGACGCGTTTCCACCCTTTCTTCGGGTCGTCAATGATGCCGACCTTGCCTGCGAAGTCGCTCACCCATCTTGCTTTCATTTCGCGGCGCGTCCGCGACGCTTCCTTGCCGCAATCATTATAAATTTTTTCCCACTGGCTGAGATAGGAATCGAGCACCCGCTCCACCATCGCGCGAATGTTGACCTGATCCCATCCGACTTCCAGATTCCCCTGATCGCTGACGATTTCCTGAATCAAATGTTCCACCAAGCGGTCGTCCTCGAAGAAAGTCCGGTTCATTTGAATTTTACCGGCCCGGATGCCGTCTTCGATATCGTGGGTGGAATAGGCGATGTCATCGCACAAATCCATCAGCTGCGCCTCCAGCGTGGAGCAGCCGTCCTTCATCCCCCAGCGTGTACGGAGTTCGCCGATCCCTCCGTCCCATTCCATCGTGTAAGCCCCTTTCAATCGTCCCGGGTCATCGATGCAATAAGGGTATTTGTTAATCGCGAGCAATACGGCGGCCGTCAAATCCAGCCCGCTGCCGCTGCCGGCCCGTTTCTCAAGAAACATCAGAATGCGAAAATTTTGCGCGTTGCCCTCGTACTTGAGTCCATGCTCTTCGCTGAGCAGCCGGTTCAATACTTCTTCTCCCTTATGTCCGAAGGGAGGGTGTCCCAAGTCGTGGGCCAGCGATGCGCATTCGACTACCGCCGGGTCCAGCATGAGCCCGGGGTGCTCCTTGCGCGATAAAAATTTGTACTGCTTCCCCATGCGCCGGGCGACTTCCCGGGCGATCTGCGACACTTCAATCGAATGCGTCAAGCGCGTACGGTAATAATCGCCCGATCCCGCGCCGAACACCTGCGATTTGCCCTGCAATCTGCGGAACGCCGGCGATTGGATCAGCCGCGCGTAATCGCGCTCATATTCATCCCGTTCCTCGCTGAAAGTGCCGAGCGACGGCTCGTCAAGTCGAAGTTTTCTTAAGTCCATACCCGTCTCCCCGCATCATGAATGTTATCTTATGATTTCGTCCAGCTTGCCGCCGGCTATTGTATTTTGCATTGTTTGTGTGAAATTATATCACATTCATCCTCCGAAAAGAAAAAGAAAGACGGCAAGGTCGGCGTATTCCGGCCTTGCCGTCTTTCCGGTTATTCCACTCGCTACTGCGCCTCTTTCCCGCTGGCGTTTACGATCTCGCCGTCTTCTTCTCCCGGGGGAGCTTGCGTATATACGTTAGAGCCGCTGTACTTGGCAAAGTACTGCTTGCCGAACAAATCGTCGTATTGCAGCTCCCGGTACTTCTCAACGGAATCGGCCTGCGCCGGCGGAACTTCCGTATACAGCTTATGATCGGCATCGACGACCAGACCGCGCAGCAGCCCCGGCGTCCGCTTCATCTGCTCGGCATTGTACGCCCAAGCGGCGGGCAGTTCCATCTGCAGCCGGTTCAGCACGTAAGTTCCAAGGAACGAATCGCTCAGCACTGGCACCTGTTCTTTCGGCAAATCCATATTGGACCACATGACAAACGGTACGCTGTGCATCCGCTGCTGCTCTTCCAGCGACCACTGTTCGCTTTGACCGGTATGAATGAACCCGGCTTGTGCATATACATCATAATTGTAACCAAGCATCGGCAAATGGTCTCCGTAAAAGACGATGACCGTCGGTTCATTCGATTTCTTGAAATGATCGATTAACTTCTGCAAGCTTTCGTCCGCATCGCGTGCCCCCTGGGTATAAGTTTCCAGCGTATCCCGGGCATCGTCCGTAAGCGGCCCTTCGGCACGGATCGAATTACCTCCGTCACCGTAACGGTGATCGTCGTACGGCCCGTGGTTTTGCATCGTGACCGCGTAAATGAACGTCGGTTCTTCATTATTGTCGACTTGTTCGATAATCCGGTTCGATACTTCTTCATCCGCAATAAACTGGCCTTTGAGCTTTGGACTGTCAAATTGATCCTTGCTAATGAAATTATCGAAGTTCATCTGCTTATATACGTTCTCCCGGTTCCAGAACCAACCCTCGTAGGAGTGAATGGCCGTACTTCTATAGTCCTGTGTTTTAAAATAACTGGCCAGACTTAGAATCGGTTTGCTGATATATTGCTGGTACGGAACCGAACCGGCCGGCAGGAAGCTCATCGAGTTGCCTGTCAGCACCTCATATTCGACATTGCTCGTTCCTCCTCCGAACTGGGGTGACAGCAAATAGCCGGATGTCGATTCCTTCTGAAGCCGGTGCACCGTAGGCAGCGGATCTTGCGAGAACTTCACGTTAGGCAGCAAAGTAGGGTCCCAGAACGCCTCGTTCATAATAAAGATAACGTTGGGCTTTTGCTGCATATTTGCGCTTGATGCCGTTTTGACCTGCGCAAGCTCGCTCATTTCCTGCGCCAGACCGGCCATGGAAGGCTCGCTGTAGCCAGGCGGCTTCGGCACAATCGTATTTTTCACATTCATGGTGAAGGCTAGAGATAGACCGTTATCCCCATAGTTTTGCTGCTGGTTCCATACGATCTCGGTGAAACCGGCATTGTCTGTCAATTGATTGGTCCAAGGCAATCGCACCGCAAAAGAATACAGTACGAATACGGACACAAGTCCGAGCACCGCCCGGGACGAAAGGCGCAACCCCAACCGCGGAATCCACAGTCTGCTCACGAAAATGACGATCAGCAGCGCCAGCACGATCCCAAGTCGGATTAAAGCTTCACGGCTCGTCACGAGCGGCAGGATATTCATCGTCTCCTTGTTCAGGAAAATATCCCAGGGAAAGAAGGGCTCGCCAATAAGTCGCACTTTGAAGAAACTGATCAGCGACACCAGAGACAGCAGCAGTACGCTGACACCGGTCGCCAAAACCAAAGATCCAAAGACGCAATACAGCAATAAATATACAAAGAAAGCAAGCAGGGCATTCAGGCCGAACAGCTTCGGCTGCCCTGCAATCCATTCCCAAGTATGGTCGACCGTGCCGCGTTGAATAAACTCGATGCCGAATACGAGCAGCAAAGGAATTATAATCAGTGCACTAATGATTGTAGTGTAATGAGCCGCGCTAACCTGTTTCGGCGGTGTTGATGTCGATTGTCCTTTCGTAAAAGGGCGCATCGTTCCCACACTCCTATCTGCCCGTCACCTATTATTCTCTCCATTGTTTTTGTTCTTGAAACGGGCCGTATCTATTTTTAAGCAATTGTAAATGCTAAACATTAAAAAAACATGAAAATCGTGTGAAAAGGCTAAAATTGCTACTTTTGGCTCAGTTTTTCTCACTATTTCCCGTCAAATCTACATATTTCAAAGGAGGAATTTCGAATGTATTTTTCCAAAAAAGTGATGGAACCCGTTGAACAAGAAGAAACGCCGATCTGGGCTTGCAGTCAAAATGAATGCACCTGCTGGATGCGAACGAACTTCGCCTTTGACGAAGAAAGCCCCGCTTGTCCGATGTGTCAGTCGACGATGGTGAAAGACACTCGCCTTCTCCCTTTGCTCAGCAACAATACGCGGAGAGCGTAGAGCTCCCGGTATCTGCATCCGGCCGGTTCCATCCGCCGTACACCGCTTGCCGCAAAATAAAAAAAGGCCCTGCCGCCGGTTGAATCTGCCTTCCCGGTACGCAGGGCAATTTATTGTGACCACAACCTGCCGCCGCTGGCCGGCGTCAGACGATGCTGTTCTTCGCGGCATTGCTGTCGGTCGCATCGGTATCGACGATCGCATTGAGAGGAACAAATATGACGCCGAGGTCCCCGTTCGATTCGCCGAAGCCCATATTCCGCTTAATGGACAGAAACGTATCCGTTTGCTGAACAGGACCGAAGCTGACCAAACTGCTGTGATCGATCACGTTTACCTTGAAGCCGAGCATATTGATGGCCATCGGTGCGAAAATCATCGGCAATCCCCTCCCGGTAAGAGCAATGCAGAGCGATTCAATGTAGGGGAATCGATCTGATCTTTATCGTCCACCATCATCCGGTTGCCGACAAAATCGCTGCGATCCCCGTAATTTTGACCATAACCTTGCGTACGCTTATCCGAATTCGTCCATTCCGCCAAAAAATTTTGTCCGACATTGAGCGCCGATGCATTTTCAAAGGAATTAATTTTCAAAATGAAAATATTATTAATTACAGTGGTATGTCCCAACCGTTACTCACCCCGCCGTATTCAATTTGAATAAATTCCGTTCGAGTCATTATACGTTTCTCCGGTTTATAAAAGACCTTGGCGCGGAGTTAAAGGGAGGCGAAGATGGAGCCGGATAAACTGAACAAATGGTTGGAAGTCGCCAAACAGTTTGCGGGGGGAGACTTTTGGAACGATATTTTCGAGAAGCCGGGCCTGGACCAGGTCATGGGCAAGCATCCTTATTTTCGAGGGGAGTCCGAGAGCAAGCCACCGGACGTTCGTGTCGATATTTTGAAACAGGCCGGTTACTTGATTGTGCTGCTCGATATTCCGGGAATGTCCAAAAGCGATATCGAGCTCGCGCTGGCAGGCGACCATCTGGTGATCAAAGGAACCGCGAAGCCTCTCTTTCCCCATGCCGAGGTGTTATCGACGGAGCGGTTGCAGGGAGGCTTCGAGCGGAAAATTCCGCTTCCGGAACGGGTGACGGAGCGAATGGACAGCATTCGCGCCGCCTGTCACGAAGGGCTGCTGATCGTACAAATTCCGATCCTGTCCGTTCCGCTGAAGCCGATCAAAATCGAATAATTTGTATCACGCGGTTGCCGGAAGGAAAATCCACCACGTCGGCGTCGTCTACTTTCGAAACCGGCATGACGACGGACGAGCCGTCCGAATACTCCTGCCCGAAACCTTGCTCTTTCTTGGCAGAGTTCATATTGCCAACCCGTACCGTGCTTCCGAATCGGATGCTTGACAGATGATCCGCCTGCCGTACAAGCACATATCCGAAATTTGCTTCCGACGATGCAAATTTCATTGCCGCTATTCCCCCTCCGCGCATCATCATCAGTACGCTATGACTACATTATGAGTAAGGAGTCGTTCATATGAGTTCCTTATCCGAATGGCTTCGGCAGCTGCGAACGAGGAGGCCTTCCTCATTGGAAGCACGCATTGTCCGGTTAGAGGCACAGCTTCAGGATTTAGCCAAAGAAGATCGAAGCAAGCCTGAGCCGGGCTCCGCTGTCGTCATTGAGCATGTGAACATCGAGCATCTGCACATTGCCAAGCTCGAGCACAGCAATAATTTCGGTGCATTAGGGATCAAAGAACTGGGAGGCCGATTGAATATTGGAGTCAATTATTCCGGCCCGATCACGGGAGAGGGTTGGGAGGACATGAGCGAAGCAGCGAAAAAAGCTTCGGACAGCAAGGCTGACAAAAAGGAAACGCAGCCGCACACCGCCCCTGGACAAGAAAAACAGCCCGTCTGCCATATTCGCTCCAAGCCGCTGTAACTTGGCGCGCGAACGATAGAGGCATCCGGGCCGGCAGTTGCATCGTTATAACGCCGCTCGAAGCTGAGCCATGATTTCTTCGTATTCCGCATCGCCCAGCTGCTTGTTGTCGGCAGGATTCATCTCGAACATTTTCCCCCAGGTGTAGCCGTCCTTATATTTAGGAACGATATGGAAGTGAACATGCGGCATCGTGTCCCCGAAGGCGCCGTAATTGATTTTATCCGGCGAAAACGCGGTGTGAACCGCTTTCGCCGCCTGAGCGATATCGCGCAAATACGCTTCCTGCATTTCGGGAGACAGTTCGAACAGCTCCCGTTCATGGTCGTTGAGCGCAACGATACAGCGGCCGCGGTACGTTTGCTCTCGGAACAAATACAGTGTAGACACTCGCAACGAGGCGACTTCGATCATCAGTTTGGACAATCGCTCGTCACGGGTGCAGTAAATACAGTCTTGGGACATTTGGATTCCCCTGCCTTTACATATCATTTTATGTTAACGTGTGCAAATCCCTCTATTTACCATACTAAAGCTCTCCCGGCGTTTTGTCCACTGCTGTTTGAGAGACCGCGCCGAACATTTCGAAACTTTTCTCCGGCCATTCCGTATTGATAGTCATCCCGCAAAGGAGGAATGATGATGTTCAAGCATTTGCTCCGAAAATGGTTTGGGTCCGCACTCTATCCCAAGCAGAAGCATCGCCGATATGGCAGCAGCACGACGCATCGTCCGTATGCCCCGCGACACTCTTCAAGCCATCGCTCCGGGTATGGACACAGACAGCAAGGCCACGGCTATTACAAACAGAAACATCACTCCAGTTCATAATGATCGCCAGTGAAAGCCGCCTTCTTAGCGGCTTTTTATTTTGTCAATCCTGGCTGCGGCGCCGCATCCAAATCCCGCAGCAGCGCTGCTGCGTCCGGATACGGCGCGTCGAGCTGAAGCAGCTTGCGTATGATGCGTTTGGTGCCCGGCGTGACCGCAAGTTCCTGCTCCCAGCCGGGAAGGCTCCCCGCGAATTCGCCGGACGTTCGTGCCTCGGAGGAAACCGGATAGCCCGAATACAGAAGAAACAACAAGAAGTGGCCCATCGCGTATAAGTCGCTGGCGGGCTCTGTCGATCGCCTCCGCCAGGCTTCCTCGTCCGCCTCCGGCTCCACGCGGGCCGGTTCACCGATTCGTGCGGCTAACCCGAAGTCGATCAGATGCAGCCGGTCCCCCTGCATGATGACGTTCGGCGGCCGGATATCCAAATGGACATGCTCCTGATCGTGGATAGAGCGCGCAATGGCGGTCAGACGGTGTACGATGCTTAGCGATTCCGTTTCCGAAAACACGGCCTTCCGCTCAAACAACAGCTCCTCTACCGTTTTCCCTTGTACATGACTGATGACCAGATACGGTCGTTTGTTGTGCGTGAAAGTCTCGATAAGCTGCGGAATATCGGGATGCTCCAGCTTCCCCAGAATGTTCGCCTCTCGCTGCAGCAGCTCGATCCCCAGCTCGCCTTTGCTCGGCTTATGCTGCTTGATTACGACCGTCCGCCCGGTCGAGAGCTCCCGGCACAAATACGTCAAGCCATAGCTGCCGGCGCCAAGAAACTTCTCGATGCGATACTTGCCGGCGAGCTGCTTGCCTTCCCTCAGAGGGTAATCGATCCACGCCTGATATACTTCTTTCATATAGTTCAGCAAGGCCCACCGCCCCTTCCTATCAGGAAATACGAAACTGCCGTTCCCCCGGTTGCCGATGGGCGCAAAAAACGCCGAACCTTCTCGGTCCGGCGTGTTCCATCTATCTATTTTAGGATTGCAGGATGGAATCGATCCGATCCAGCTCTTCCTTGCTGAAATCCGATTGCGCCAAAGCTTGCACGGCGTCGTCGATTTGGCTGACCTTGCTGGCTCCGATCAACGCCGAAGTGACACGGCCGCCTCGGAGCACCCAGGCAACAGCCATTTGCGACAGCTTCTGGCCCCGCTGCAGTGCGATCTCGTTCAGCTTCCGCACTTTCCCCATCACTTCATCGGTAAGCTCTTCCGGCTTCAAAAAGACGCTTTGACCGCCGGCGCGGGAATCTGCCGGAATGCCGTTCAAATATCGGTCGGTCAACATCCCTTTGGCGAGCGGCGAATAGGCGATCGAGCCGATGCCCTCTTCCTCCAGTACGCCGAATAACCGTTCCTCGGGCTGGCGCACGAACATCGAGTACCTTGGCTGGTGAATCAGACAAGGCGTGCCGAGCGACTTCAAGATCGCCGATGCCGCCTTCGCTTGCTCCGCATTGTAGTTCGAAATGCCGACATAAAGCGCCTTCCCCTGGCGTACGATCAAATCGAGCGCACCCATCGTTTCTTCAAGCGGCGTATCCGCATCCGGACGATGATGGTAAAAAATATCTACGTAATCCAGTCCCATCCGCTTCAAGCTCTGATCGAGACTCGATACCAAATACTTTTTCGACCCGCGATCGCCGTAAGGCCCCGGCCACATGTAAAAGCCCGCTTTGGTGGATATGACCATCTCGTCGCGATAAGCGGAAAAATCGTCGCGCAGCATCTTTCCGAAGTTTTCTTCCGCACTCCCCGGAGGCGGACCGTAGTTATTAGCCAAATCAAAGTGCGTGATGCCCAGATCGAATGCGCGGCGAACGAGCGCCCGTCCATTCTCGTACGCGTCCACTCCACCGAAATTGTGCCATAACCCAAGCGATATCGCCGGGAGCTTTAATCCGCTTTTCCCGCATGCATTGTACTTCATGGTACCGTATCTTTCGCTATTTGGTGAATACGCCATTGTCCCCATCCTCCCCAATCTGTATTGTTGTCCGTTTGTCCTTCTCTATTGTATCGCTTCTTTCTAGCAAAACATATGTCAGTATGGGTATAAAACATAGCATAATGTCAGATGATTAACCGATACCGTTCCAACCATATCGCCTCAAGACGACCTTTATCCGCATACGAGAATGTGCCGGGTAAACGTTCCTTTGCGGACGACACAGCGATCGCGAATCGTAAAACCGGACTGTTCGACCAGTTGGTCGATCGTATCCGTAGCAATGAGCACGGCTCGATCCGCAAGGGCGCGTGCGCTTCGCAGCATCGAAAGGAGTTCCTCCTGCGAAATGACGGAGCATAGATTATAAGGCAAATCCAGCACGGCCGCATCGTAATGCCCGGTCAATTCGTTTATGTCTTTGACGGCAACGACGTCAGGCATGCCAAAATGCGCCAGATTGGCACGCGCTCCGCGCACGGCGAGCGGGTTCAGATCGAAGCCGGCCATATCGATGCCCATCGAACGGGCTTCGATCACCACCGTGCCGATCCCGCAGCAAGGATCGACCGCCTTGATCCCTTCCGGCCTCGGCACGGCGATGTTGGCGACGGCGCGGGCGACGCGGGTGCCGAGCGCCGTCGAATACTGCTGCGGCTTCGCTTTGTGCCGCAGCCATACCGCTTCGTTCGCTGCGCATGCGCCGAACAGCCAGCGGCCGCCGGCCTGCGCCACGCCGAACAGCTGCTGCGGGCGGCGCATCTCCGCCGTGCCGCGAATGTGTGCGCCGATGGCCCGTTCGGCCTGGCGCTGCCCATCGTAATCGACCGTCGTCTCCGCTCCGGTCTCGACGAACACGACTTTGAACGTCGCTTCCGCCACGGTCACGCCGTTGACCTCCTCCGCCAGCTCGGACAGCGTCGCCGCTTCATGCGATACGGCAATGCGCTGTTTGATAAACGGGCTGCGGCTTGCATCCAGATCGACATCGCTGAGCACATAGGCCTCCTCCGGCTCGGAACCGAACAATGTCCGCAGCTCCAACCGGCAAAGCGGGCGTTCATCCTCATGACAGGCGTATGTATATAAGTAAAGCGGGCTCCCGATTCTCCCCACCTCCGATTCAAACTTCTGCTTTCCTGTAATTTTAAAAAAGCCTGACTTCCCTTATCAGGAATGTCAGGCCGTTCGGCAGCGAAAGCATAAGGCTCAATCGCTTTGCCGTTCAATGATTTCGTCCAATTCCGATTCATTGCGGTTCGCTGCCGCCAATACTTCCTGATCCGTTTCATTCGTCCCTTGAATCGCTTCAGCCGCTTCCGCCTGCTGATTCAGCTGTTCTTCCGCCTGTCCGATGCCGTGCGCGCCTTGATGATTTCTACTGGATGTCATAACCATTCCTCCGTAATTCATAGTCAAATGCTTGCCCTTGAGACAAAGGTTACTATGCTCCGGAAGTTTCCATATTATGCAAAGCGGCTTGCTGGAACCGCACGACTTTCCCTTGGTCGTTAAAGTAACATTCAAACTCGTAGCAGCCCTGCCGTTCCAGTACGCATCGCAAATATAGGTGAAGGTGGCTGATCAGTCCTTTGTTCTGTTCATCAAGCAGCCAACCTGTTTCCTTCCACGAAAGCAGCCCCTCCTCCGTTTCTTTGGGCGCATCGTACGCCAAATGTTCCGGAAGTTCCGCGACGAACAGATGGGCGCCGCTCATCGCGCCCTGCGCGGAAAACCACTTCACCCGTCCGGCGTAGTACAGTTCCCCCGCCTCGATGCCGGTCTCTTCGCGGATTTCCCGGATTGCGCCTTGCTCCGGGGTTTCACCCGGCTCGATTTTGCCGCCGACGCCGTTCCAGCACCCCATCCCGGGAGGCTTATTGCGATTGAGCATCAGCACCTGACTTCCTCTGACCAGAAAACAGATCGTATATTTCAGCATCAGCAGCGGTTCCTCCTTATCCGGCTTGAAACGCCGGTACGGCTATCATCCTTCATTCCTTCCATCGCGGTCCCGGCTCATACGGTAATCGTAATTGTTTTTGCACAACTCGAGCAAGTCCCGCTTGAGACCCCGCTTCGGCAGCGTAATCTTGACGGGCTTGCTACCCCCGACGCGCAGGGCGGCGCGCACTTTCCGCGGATCGGCGATTTTGTTCACGATGAGCTCGTCCGGCCGCTGCTCCCCGTAATGCGCGATAAGAAATGAATCGCAAGCCAGTTCGGCATAAGCGCTGACCAGTTCGTGCATCTGGAAATCCCGCAGCATCCCTTCCTGCACTTTGGCGACGAGCACCCGGTCTTCGCCGAAATACAAGACATCCTGGTCTGCGGCGCTTTCCCGGTCGACAATTTGCTTGTCCTGCTTTCGCTCCAGCAGACGGATATACCGGAGCATCCGCTGTGCCTTCTCGAATTCCAGGCGCTCCGCATAAGCTTCCATCTTCGCATACATGGCCCCGATCAGCTCTTGTCCGCGGTTCGCCAGCAATTCGGCAGCCTGCTCCGCCCGCTCCCGGTAGTCCGCTTCACTGATGTTGCCTTCGCAGATTCCGCTGCATTTGCCGATATGAAGCAGCAGGCACGCTCGCTTCGGCATCGGCTCGCAGGTGCGCAGCCCGTAATGCTCCGTAACGAATTCAAGCAGCACATCCCGGAACCTCGTGTTCTGATAAGGACCGAATCTCCGTTCCGGCCCTACCTCCGGCGCGGTCTTCCTTTCGGCCGTACGCCTTCGATCCCGGTAATATACGCTAAGCCGCGGCAGCCGTTCATTCGTCAGCTGCAAATACGCATAGCCGCTATTATCCCGTTTCAGCGCCCGATTATAGGGAGGCTTATGGATTTTGATCAAATTATTTTCGAGCAGCAGGCTCTCCGCCTCGTTATTGACCAGCACCGCTTCAATGGCGGCGATTTCGCCGACCAACTGTCGAATTCTACGGCGCGAGTGGTTTTTTGTAAAATAGGAACGCAGCCGGCTGCGCAAGTTTTTGGATTTGCCGACATACAGAATGCGACCCGCCGCATCTTTCATGATATAGCATCCGGGGCTTGCGGGATAATCGGCGGCTTGAAACACGAAGGACACGAGCGGGACCTCCTCCGAAACCGGGTATTCTATGAAACTATTGTAATATGATACAGAAGAAAAGAAAATGAGGAAACAAAAAGGACCTCCCTCCATCATGTATCCATGACTTGCGGGTTGGTCCTTTCAAAGACGCCGAGCATGCTCCTTCGCTTACTTTTTCTGCGTCGTCAACGTCTCGATTTCTTTGTTGGCCGCCTCGTTCGCATCTCTCAGGGCGGTAACGATGTCTTTCTTGTTCGTGATGATATCGGTAAACGCAGCGGCGAATTTGGCCGATGCAATCGATTCCTCCGGCGCGTACGTCCCGAGCTCGGCACGTTTCTGCGGGAACATGGCGGCAATGTTTTTCCCTTTGAACTTCGTCATCGACTCGCCGTAATGCTTCAATATTTCGCGGTTGTTGAGTACCGTCGCTCGGCCCAGCTTCGTATTTTCCAGCTGGTACTCCTCCGAAACGAGGTAAGCGACGATATCGAACGCGAGCGGTTTGTTTTTGCTCAAGTTCGTTACCGACAAATATGCGGGATACGATTGCGGCCCGATTCCCGGCGCCTGCTCATAGGAAGGTACGGTTACCGCGTCCCAGTTCATATCGTCCGGCGGCGTTCCGCCGCTGTAGTTCGTGTACATCGCGACGGTGCGATCTTTTTCGAACATGGCCCGCATCGCCGCCACCGTACTGTTCTGGTCGGTCCACTGCATCCCCGAGAACTGGAAAAACTGAACGATGCTCTGCATAAACTTCCGCCAATCCTCGTTGTCGATCTGCGCCTTTCCGGTTTTGGGATCGACGAATTTCAAGCCGAGCTGATTCGTATTCGCTTGCGAGCCGGCCGCCGTAACATAGCCGACATACTGCACCCCGCCCTCGGAGCGGGTTAGCTTTTTCGCCAAATCGTATATCTCGCTCCAGGTCATGTTATCCTTCGGGTAAGGGACTCCGAATTTATCGAAAATGTCTTTGTTATAATACAGCGCCGCCGTCGCGGTCCAAACCGGCAAAGAGTAGATCGCTCCGTTGCCTACTCTGCGCTGGAATTCAATAGTGGACGGCTCGAATTTGCTGAGGTCGATGTTTTTGGCTTTGATCAACGGGGTCATATCGTACTGGAGGCCGAAGTTTCGGAAATTGTAGGCATATCCGATCGAGTCGAACACGATGTCGATCGTCGTTCCGGCGGATAGAAGTTCCTGGAGTGTCGAGCCTTTGCCGCTCGGAATGTATTTCAGCGTAACGTCGGGAAACTTTTTGCGGATGGCGTTGCCGTACATGTCGTTGAACGCTTTCTCGTCGATCGTCCCGCCGGCCGTGTACATCGTAATTTCCTTCGGCCCGGTATTGGCCGGAGGCTCCGGCGGCTTGCTTGCAGCCGGGTCCTTCCCCTCGGATGGCGTGCCAACCGTCGCTCCGCCGTTTCCGCCGGGAACGCCGCTCCCTGCGCATGCCGTCATGAGTGAAGCCATCAAAGCCGCCGTAAGCAGCAAGCTCCATCGTTTTGTTTCCATCCTCCAGCCCCCCTATAAAATTCGCCCCATATTAAAGTAGATTCATCATTTTACTATGCGGCAAAGAATGAAAATTTGCAATTTTCCGACAATTAAAAGACAGGTTGCCTGTCCCGGACCGCATCCGGACAGTAACCTGTCTTTCCTTGCGACGGCGGCGAAGCCGCCGGTACGCATCATTTATTTGCCGGTGTACGGATATGCCGCATTCGGCCCGGTATGCATCGGATAAGCCGCCGTCGGCCCGGCGTTCGGCGCGGGGTACTGCGGGATTTGCATTGGATACGGGGCTGCCTGCATCGGTGAAGTATACATGGGAGCAGCATTCTCGGCACCGGCTGTCTCTTGCTCTAAGTACATTTTATGGCAGTACATTTTGTTCAGTCTCGGAATGTACACGATATGGCCCGGAGATAAAGCTTGCGGATGCTCGATATGCGGGTTCATCGTTTCAAGAATCGGCTGTGGGACGTTATACATGTCCGCCAGCCTTTCGTAAGAATCGCCTTCCTGGCAATGATGCTGCGCATAGTAAGTGCCGTCCCGGTCCTCTTCTCCCCGGAAAAACGGAAAAAAGAACGGAGATAAAGTGAAAAACGGAAAAAAGCTGCGGCCGGGAAAAAAGAAAGGCGCTCCGAACCCGCCAAACGGTCCGAAACCAAAGGGCCCGAAGCCGCCAAAAGGGAAAAATGCACGATCCATGTAATGCAACCTCCTGTGAACGTAGTAGGGTCATTCGACTATGTATTGTATGGGCGGCCGCCCCCATGGGTTCCATGCTTGCATTGTTATTTCCAAAAAAGAAAACTGCGGTTGTACGATGAGTCAGGCTCATGACATATGAGCCTTAATCACCATCCAACCGCAGGGTATGCCTTGCTTGATTATTGATTAAGCCCCGACTTCACCGCTTGAGCTACGGCAACGGTGCGTTTGGCTTGATGCTTCACTGCGTTCTGCACATCTTCGACCATTTTGCCGGACTGATCGATCGTCACGCTGGTGCCGTATGGATTTCCGCCGGATGCGAATATAACGGGATCCGTATAGCCTGGCGCAGCAACAATAGCGCCCCAATGATACATCGACGTATACAATTGAAGAATCGTTTGCTCCTGTCCGCCGTGCGCATTTTGCGCCGAGCTCATTGCGCTTACGACCTTATTCGCAAGCTTCCCGTGGAACCAGAGTCCGCCTGTCGTATCGAGAAATTGCTTCATTTGACCGGGCATATTCCCGAAGCGCGTCGGGACGCTAAAGATAATGGCGTCCGCCCACTCTAGATCATTCAAGGACACGGTCGGCACGTTTTGCGTCGCTTCCACATGGGCTTTCCAAGCAGGGTTCGATTCGATCGCGGCTTGTGGAGCAAGCTCGGGTACCTTTAATACTTTTACTTCCGCGCCTGCTTCTTTCCCCCCATCCGCTGCCCATTGGGAGAGCTGGTAATTCGTTCCGGTAGAGCTGTAGTAAATAATCGCGAGATTCACATTTGCCATGGATTGCACACTCCTGTTCATAATAGGTGCCGAAATTTCATCGTGGAAATCCGCTTTACACACCGGATTTATTATTACCTTCGGTGAAGGACCGCATTCTTGGAAGCCGTATCCGGCCTCCAACCGTGAAGGTGACTCAACTCTTGAAATGCATTTGAAACCAGGAAGCCGCTGCGTCCACTTCCGTATACGTCAGCTGATGACCGAAGTGCTCCCATCTTACGTCAACGGAGGCGCCGGCTGTGCCAAGAAGCTGCTGCAGCTCTTCGGTTTCCCCGGCCGAACAAATCGGATCGTTCGTACCCGCTCCGATAAACACCGGGACCCCGGTCAAATCAGGAAGAGGAATGCCTCTGCGCGGAACCATGGGATGATGAAGGATGGCGCCTTTTAACGCTTGCGTATAGTGAAACAGCAGGCTGCCGATCATATTGGCTCCGTTGGAGTAACCGACCGCCACCACGTTGCCCCGGTCAAACCCGTATTCGCTTGCAGCCTGATCAAGAAATTCATAAACTTCCTTCGTTCGGACGACCAAGTCCTCCTCGTCGAACACGCCCTCCGCGAGACGTCGGAAGAAGCGCGGCATCCCGTTCTCCAGCACATTGCCTCGAAGGCTGAGAACGGACGATACCGGAGAAATTTTGCGGGCGAGCGGCAGCAGATCGCGCTCCGTTCCTCCCGTGCCATGGAAAAGTACTAACGTCGGAGCTTCCTGGCGGGTGCCCTGCTCAAAAATATGCTTCATACCGATTTCCCCTCCAGTGCTCTCACTTCGATCGGGAGCAGGTTCGCCTCGATTTGCGTGCGGTGCGGCTCAAACCAATCGGGCAGCATCAGACGCGATCCTAGCTGATCGGCAGGTTCGTCACGGGCAAATCCCGGCGGATCGGTAGCGATCTCGAACAAGATGCCGCCGGCTTCCCGGAAATACAGCGCATTGAAATATTGCCGGTCCACGATCGGCGTCGGATGATAGCCGTACGTTTCCACGGTGCTTCTCCAATCCGCATGCTGCGGGAAATCCGAGGCGCGCCACGCAATGTGGTGCACGGTTCCCGCGCCGTCGCTGCCCCGGCTCATCGCGGCCAGTGGCACATCGATCACGTTGCCGATGTCCCCTTGGGAACGGAAGCGGGCATAGGCCGTGTCTTCCGCAACCTTTTCCAGCCCGAGCAACTGCTCCAGCGCATTCATGGTCCGCTGCGGATTGACGCTGAACAGCACAGCTCCTCCAAACCCTTTGATCGCTTGATCGGAAGTTATGCCGCCGAAAGTCCATTGGCTTTGGGCTCCTTCGGCACGTTCGACCAGCTCGAGGCGCAAGCCTTCGTTGTCGGTAAATTGAAGATATTGTTCTGCAAACCGGCTTACTTTTGCCGTCTCGATGCCGAAGCTTGCCAGCCGCTGCTCCCAGAACGGAAGCGATCCGACGGGCACCGCATATGAAGTGATGCCGACCTGGCCGCCTCCGATCGTTCCCTTACGCGAATTCGGCCAAGGGAAGAAGGTAATGATCGTTCCCGGGCTTCCCGCCTGGTCGCCGAAGTAAAGATGGTATACTTCGGGCGCATCAAAGTTGATTGTTTTTTTAACGAGGCGAAGCCCCAAAACCCCCGCGTAGAAATCGACATTCGCCTGCGGATCGCGTGCGAAAGCGGTAATATGATGAATTCCTGCCGTTTGCAGTGTCATATAAATTCCTCCCTTAAGGCATTGCGTCAAGCAATGCCGTTTATTGTAATTAGATAGCCGTTCGATTATTGAATCAGGGCATCCAGCGAATAAGAACCGGCCCCGGTCAAAGCGATCCCGACAACGACGGCGATCAGCACCAGATGGTATTCAATGCCGTTCGCGTCCGCCCATAACCCGTTTTTGCCATGCACTTTGACGATGGCGCCCAGCATGGCTGCCGCGATGAGCACCGCGGCCAGCGGAGTCACGAAGCCGGCGGCGAAGAGCACCCCTCCGACCAATTCCATGAATCCCGCGACAACTGCCATTATTATTCCTGGCTTAATGCCCACCGATTCCATCCATCCGCCCGTTCCTTTCGGACCGTAACCGCCGAACCAGCCGAACAGTTTTTGGGCACCGTGCCCGATAAACAACAAACCGACAACCAAACGAATAAGCAATAACCCTAACGCCATCATGAAAATCATCCTCCAATTATTATAATTTTAAGTATCTTTAATTTGAGACATTTGACAAAAAATCATCGCTTCTATCTATACTTCGCCCATTTACCGGCTCGTTTGATCATTACGATGATCTTCCGTCTTTCTACTGTGTTCAGCATGGACACCATCTCCTCGATATCTCAAATTCATTTATCTTGATTTAAAGATATATTATTTTTCGAATCCTGTCAACAGGTTAATCAAAAAAATGTATCCCGCAATGTCCTATTTATTTAAGAAGGGCTATGCGGCGTATGAAAGCTTCATACGGCCGCATAACTTAGCTACCTTCTCGCTCTGCGTATGATTTGAAACATGACGATGCCCGTAAATATTCCAATAAATGCAAAGAGCATGGGCAACCACACCGGACCGAATAGAACGCCGAACAGCTTCAGCTTTGCCGAATAAATGATTCCGACGGTGCCGAAGAAAGCGCCTAATACGAACGGGAGATACGCGTATGGTGCGGTCGTCCCCGCATCTTTGTAGGCATCCCACATGCCAAACATATATAGACACGGGTAAAACATGAGCCAGTGGTAATCCGTAGCATGGATGGCCCCGGCGATATCGCCGTGAAAACTGTATATAATGATAAGGTTCAAATGAGCCTGCGTGTTGATCACGAATTCCAATATGATTAAGGTAATCCCTTTTACATACTTTTTGTTCAAAAATTGGCCGAAACCGGGAAGAGCGATAGCCCACAGCAGCTTTTCGATTTTATTGGATGTGGTCATAGCGGCTTCACGGGCATTAATGAATCAAATCGGCAGATTCGGAATCTATCGACGGCTCCTGAACGGGACGAAGCGGAATGTTCATTTTTGCGGCAGACGGCTGCATCACGATATTTTTGATGCGGGATGGCATCGTTAATCGATTGGACCGGTACATGTCCAATTTTTCCCGGGTCGGCTTATTTTTTTTCGTAAGCTTACGTACGCCTCCTGCAAGAGCTCGGATAGCAAATAACGTGAAGTTGATATATGCAAAAGTTTGCAGAACGGACCATGATCTCCATTTAAACAACTTTGTCCTCTTCTCCATGATCCATTGGGCAACGGACATCGGGACGCTAAAGCATAAGCTCTTCAGGATCATTCCCAAAGGCTTCGAACGATCGGTCCATCGGACCCAGACGACGCTAAGCAGCGGATAAAACAACAGGTCATACAAAATATTGGTGTCAAAAATTTTCGGGAATGGCCGGACCGGATATTCGATTTTATTTCTTTTGATGAAAATCGAATCGACAGCGCTTGATAAAATGCCTTTGGCAAAAAATATGGTTAAATACATAGGCAAGTTTTTACGCTTCAATATAAAGGGAGCCGCCGCCAAACAAGAAACAAACAGCATTCTTATCAAGATCCGTTCCAAATTGAATTCCTCCCTGCATTGAATGGTTAACATTAGTATTCAATAGGGAAACGAATATATGTCTTGAAAAATTTACTAAGATCTACATGCCGTTCGCGGCGGACTGTATACGCGAAAGAGCACTTCCGCCGCTGACATGCGGTTGGAAGTGCTCTTCATTCTCATACTTGACGTTGCTTCATTCGGCAACAGCGTCGTTAAGGACAGGCTCAGGCTGCAAAGGAAGTATAACGGTGACAACCGTCCCTTCGTTCGGACTGCTCTTGATTTCGATTTCGCCGTCAAAGTAATCGACCAGCTTTTTCACCATAAACAAGCCGATGCCTTGACCGCCCTTCTCTTCATTGAATTTCTCATATTTGCGGAATAACAGCCCGAGCTGCTCTTTCCCGATGCCTACACCGTAGTCTCTTACAACAATATGGAGCCGCAAGTTGTCGGTATATACATGGAGAAACACGGAGCCGCCCTCATAGCTGTACTTTACCGCATTGCTAAGTATATTCGAGACGATCAGCTTAAAACCGATCGCATTGCTGAGCAATTGATCTCCATCCGAAAGCGAAATTTCGCTGACCAGTTTCATTCCTTGCGTCCGCGCCTTCACTTCCATCATCTCGGTAACTTCAGCCAGCAGCGCCTTCGGCACCACTTGCTTGCGCAGCCATAACGACTCGGTCGTAAGCAACTGCTCCGTATTGATAATATGGCTGATTTCATTATCGATCAGCATCACGTAGTCGCAAATCGCCTTTAATTTTTCGCGGTCCGCCTCGTCCTCGGCCTTCTGCATCAACAGCATGGAATACGCCTTAATCACCGTTAACGGATTGCGAACCTCATGCGATACGGCATGAACGAAATCCAGCTTTTGCTTATAAAAGTCCATTTCCGTCTCGATTTCGTACTGCGCGGAGTGTGACGGAAGCAGTTGTTTGTTGCGGTGACTGCGATACATATTGGAATGGATCATATTCTGATCCGTCATTAAGTATTCGTGGGTTTTCAGTTTCTCGTTCTGGGCCGAGGCGGGAATGGCGTTTCCATCATAGCAGCATACGGTGAAATACCCGAACTCGTCCGTTACGATCACGCGTTTGGCCGCATTCGGCGCAGCTTTTACCTGTTCCAGCGTCCAGTCCGCATGACCCCATATCCTCACCGAAAGCTCTTCTTTCCACTTGGATGGCTCTATGATTCTTTTCACGTCCGTCAGCACTTTCTCAAACTGAAAATCGTCATGTCTCCGGAAAAAATCGCCGTTGTCCACAAAATGGACGTACGTAAAATCGTTCCGAGGCCTATCCGACTTCAACCGTGCGGCAATCGACTCGAAGCGTTCCATACTGTCTATGAATATGACATGCTGACCGAAGTCCACGGCGCTCTGTATAAACGACATGGCATTGCGCAAATACCCTTCTACGGAATCATAGCTATACAGAATGCGCGCTCCGTTCTCAACATTCACCTTATGGCTCAGTTGAACCGTTTTGAAAATAGACATTATGGCCTCCGAAATCGATGGATTACTACTGTATCACTATATCAAACTATGCCTATTTTTGATATACCCTACTACATATTGTGAAAAATTGCTCATGACAAGTATGGTAATTTTTTTGAAAAAGGGTTTTGTCGATCCATGACGAATACAAACAGTTGGAACAAATCCACTCAAAACGGATAGAGAAACGAGGAGGAGAATGATGAAACATACGAATCGTCTGACCAAATTCGTCGCGATGTTTTGTTTGGCGTTGATGCTCGGATGCGCGAATCTCGCCTTTTTCGCACACGAGGTTCGAGCGGATTCCACATACAGTTACAGAACCGCTCCGAACGATACGATCGGCGTCACCCGTCCCACAATTACGTACTACTTCACGACAGACCTGGGCATGCAGCCTGTAGCTTATTCGATGTATGTGAACGGCAAAAGCGTAACGGTTGCGTATGACGGCAAAGGAACGTTAAGCTACACGCCAACCCAAGACCTCGCGCCGGGCGAATACAAGGTGGACATCTCGATTACTTATGCAGGCTATATGCCGATGGAACAATCGTGGAAGTTTACGGTTGCTGCCAACGCGCTAAAGCAGTTTCAGGCTGCTACTTCCGAGCAGCAGGACGGCTTGTCCGCGCTGAACGACTATCGGACGATCTACGGACTAAGCCCCGTCAAGTTCAACGATATGCTCAATGCCGGCGCTACCGCACACGCCAAATATTTGGAAGATAACAAGGTCAATCAAACGAAAGAGAACCGGATCAGCTTGCATGACGAGGAGCCGGGAAAACCCGGGTTTACCGGTAAAAAGCCAATCGACCGCGCCAAATATTTCGGCTATTCTGTAGGCGGCATCGGCGAGGACGCCGCCCTGCTCAAAGGAGCGGTCAAAGAGGCGATCGATGCGTTATTCGACGCACCGTACCATAGAAGCCCGCTTCTGGACCCGTCCATTCAAGAAGTCGGCGTCGGAAGAGTAGGCAATTATACCGTTATTTTATTCGGCCTGACACCGGCCAGCAGCTCGCAGCTTGTCGTTTCGCCGGCTCCCGGCGACCGGTTTGTACCTACCGATTTTGACGGGTATGAGGCGCCGGACCCGCTGCGCATGCATAGCGGAGCCACGTATCCCGCCGGTTACCCGATTATGGCGCAATATTTCGGAACCGGGATCGACAAGGTCAAACTGGTCAGCGCCGAGCTGCTGGACAGCAGCAACAAGCCGGTCGACTTTCTGGCCAATTCGCCGGACAATGACGATAGCCTGACGAATGCCATCATTTTGATTCCGCGCAAGCCGCTGGAAGCGGATGCCCGTTATCATGTGAAGCTGAAGCTGGAGGCCGTGAAAACGGACGGCACCAGCACCGCAGAGACGAAGGAATGGGATTTTACGACAGAGCCGGTCGCCTCGCTTGGCAAACAGAAGCTGCATCAAAATGCGGCAGACTATAAAAAGTATTATGTCACCGCAGCGCCGGTGGAGCGGGTAGCCGCCTTCGGCCTGGACGACACAAACTACAAGGTGGACGGCATCCCATTCCCGATGAAGAGACCGCCGCTCATTGTCGACGGCTTCTCGTATTTGTACATCCGCGATCTGGCGGCAGCGCTTGGAGCGAATGTGGAATGGGACAATGCGAAGCGCGCGGCCGTCTATACGAAGGGCGCATTGAAAGTTACGCTTTATACGAACACCAATCAGTATGAAATCAACGGCACGGTGAAAACAACAGACACGCCTGCCCGGTTAATCGACGAAAACACGATGGTGCCGGTCCGGCTGCTCGCCGAAGTGCTGGGCGCGAAAGTCGATTACGTTGAAGCGACCCGCACCGTAAAGATCGCCTATTAAGGATTCGACCGTCAAGGAGCTTTTGGCCCAGGAGCCAAAGCTCCTTTTTGTTGTTTGCCGTAAGGCCGGTATCCTGTGTTCAAGCGGCCGATGCCTCCATTCCGCACTATCGCTCCTCGAGAACAACCTCCGCTCAGCTTTATGATGTGGATATATCAACTTGTGGATATGTTGACAGCTGCTTGTCGGTTTATGCACAGCAAGCGGTTGCAAGCTGTGAATATTGTGTATAATTTTGTGGATATTCTTACAATTCAATGTTTTTGCACAAATTATGAAGACCGCGGCTCTGCTTTTCCATCGACATCTCCCCAGCGGCCAGACAGCTAGATTCGATAGTTATGCCGGAACAACGAGGGAGCCATTCCGGTCTTGGCGCTGAACACGCGGCTCAAATAAGACCCGTTCTCGAACCCGCAGCGGCAGGCAATGCCGTCAAGCGTCTCGTCGGTTTCCAGCAGCAGCCGCTTCACTTCTTCGAGGCGCAGCCTCGTTACATATTCCACGGGGGTAGCTCCGTATGCCGCGCAAAAACGCCGGGTCAGCTGTGACTGGCCGATCCCCAGCTTCTCGGCGATTTGCTTCATGCTCATGTCCTCGAACAAATGCCGATGCATATACCCGGCCGCAAGCTGCATGAGCGGGTCGCTCGAATCTTTACCCGTGACGGCGAATTCCCGCTCCATCTCTCCGGCTTACGCTACGCCTTATACCCGTATCATTCAACGATGGATGATGCGGCTCTTGGAGGAACAACGGAAGCAAAAGCGCCTATATCCAGCGCAACTTCTTGCATAACATGCTCATGCAACTTGAAGCTTCCTACCGACACGATGGCTTATAAAAGAAAAAGGAACTCAGCGGATGTGCTGAGCTCCTTTTTCTTGTGTAGAGTAGTCCTACCGTACTTTTATAACGAACAGCTACCCACATCTTCATAGCAGAACACAGCCGCAACTTCCGGCGATTCTGGACGAAGACATATAGCTAGGATTGGTTCGAAACGGATGGCTTCGATTTTTGTGCGGCGGTCACCATGAGCAAAATGCCTGTAATCAAGTGCAAGATCCAGCCCAGCAGCGGAATCCAGGCTAATACCGAGGTGATAATCCCTAAGATGGAGCCATAAAACGGTTCTTTATTTTTGGCGGAGAGAATTAACGTAATCACGTGCAGAATGAACATCACTCCTAAAGCGGTGTAAGCGCTCCCCAACACTACGGCAGCGCCAACAACAGGAATTGCTAGGAACACCTCGAATGCCCCGGTGATCCATTTCAGGACTCTGGAACCAGTCATTTTTCCAACGCCTCCCTAACTCATATTTTCCATATAATATATTAACGACTTAAGAAATATATGGATGTTTATAGCTTGGCAAGCTAAAAAATGTTACGGCTCGCCGAAAGCGGCCCGCTTCATCGTCCATTGGATGGCTGGAGAGGCGGCTTGAAAAAACACAGATCCGAAGGCAGAGAAGAAGACTACTGTTGCTGCGCATGCTCAAGTATGACGCCTTTTCTTTGCCGCAATGCTTCCTTCCAATAATAAGCGGCTACGCCAATATCGAATATGGCCAGACCCATCGGATTGAAATATACGGGTTCCTCCCTTTCGAATGCTTCCAACCCGTTGCGGCATACGATGTCCGCCATCGTGAGGACGTTCGATTCGTTCAGACCGTATTCGTTATGAAGCAGTTCCACATCGGTATTCTCACGGCATACCTCCACCCAGTCGTCAACGACAACGGCTTTCACTTTCGCTACGCTTTCCGGCTTGTAATCCCGCAAAGAGATGTTAAGCAGCAGCATTCCATCCGCAGGCGCCTCGTCGATATATCTGTGATCGGAAACCGTACAGGTGGCAAAAATATCGGAGTTGCGATACACCGACATCCAGTCGTCTGCAATTTCCGTTATCTCTCGAACGGATTCCGGCACCGTAACCGGGTCGATCCCTCTGAGATCATATAACGTTACACGCTCCAACTTCTCGCCTAATAACCTGACGCACATGTCCAGATGAAGACGGCCGACTGGCCCCCATCCGATGATGCCCACTCGCAGCTTTGCTTGCTGCCGTGCGGCAAGGTACGCTTTCAGCATAAGCCCGCTTACTGCCGCCGTGCGCAACCCGTTCAGCAAACCGCTGTGAAAAAAAGCGGCCGGCGCTCCCGTCGCCGGATCATTGAGAATAATCGTATTATGCGCTCTAGGAAGCCCGACCCGACTGTTCTCAGGAAAGCTGGCCACCCATTTGATCCCCGCCATATGGAAGCTCCCGCCGACGAAAGCCGGCATGGCAATAATCCGATTCACCGGTTCACGAAACCGCAAATACGGCTTCAGCGGATGAACGCAGTCTCCTCCTTCCTTGATTTCGATAATGTCTTCGATGATGTCCGTTAACTTTCGCCAATCGATTCCGATTTCACGAATATGGCCGTCGTGTAAATAAATCATGTTCTATCCTCCATACGTTATCGACGGGTCGAAGCCAAGCTCCCGCCGCACCCAATCGTCGTTATATACCGTGTCCAAATACCTTTCGCCGCGATCCGGCAATATCGCCGCACATACCGAACCCGCGGGAATGCTATCCGCCATTCGTCGTATGGCGGAAATGATGCCGCCGGATGATGCACCGGCCAATATCGATTCGTACCGGATGAGCTCGCGGCACCCCCGAATACAATCCATGTCCGACACATGCACGACGAGTTCCGCCACGTCTTGCCGGTACAGACCGGGCGCTATCCCCGCCCCCAGACCCGGAAACTTGCGCGGGCCTTTCTCCCCGCCAAAAATAACGCTCCCCACCGCATCGACGGCTACGATCTTGGTAGACCATTGCTGCCTGTCGATGTATTCCCTACAGCCACGTATCGTGCCGCATGAGCTGACACCGCAAAATAAGTAGTCGATCTCTCCGAGCTGCTCCCCGATTTCCTTCATCGTCGTTTCCGCGTGAGCAAGGTAGTTATCCGGGTTGCCGTATTGGTTGGTCCAATAAGCGTTCGGTATGTGCTGAACCAACTCGCCCACCCTCCGGATCCGCGCCGGTAAAAACTCCCCTGTCTCCGGGTCGGGCTCGGAAACCAGATCAATCTCTCCGCGAAAGCCGCGAATAATTTGCTTATGCTGCTCAGTTGTACGAGGGTCTACGACGCAAATAAACCGGAGCCCCAAGTAACAGCATAATTGCGCGAGGCTGATCGCCAAATTGCCCGAGCTTGATTCAATCACGACAGTATCGCTTGTGATTTCTCCGCGACGTATCGCCTCGCGAAGCATATACAGCGCAGGTCTGTCTTTGGAGCTCCCCCCGGGGTTCATTCCCTCCAGCTTTCCGTTTACTTGAAACGACTCGCCGCCGAATAAACGATTGAGCCGAATTAACGGCGTACCGCCGATCGTATCGGCTATTCCACCCTCCAGCTTCAAGCTCATCCCTTCTCACTCATAAAATATTTTTTTGTTCTTGACTGCACTGCCATATAACGTATCTTCCAGAGCGCCTTGCTCCACGCGAATATCGCCGAGAAGGCGGGCCCGAATCATCATGCCGATCTCCGGAATGCGGCTCTCCACATCGTCCCGGATTCGCTCCATCACCGCTGCCGTCGCTGCCGGGCTGTATACATACACGACTAGCGCATTGCCAGCTACTTTCACGCGCACACTCGCATCGCTTAGATGATGAAATACAACTTCTTCAATATCGTAAATGCTAATCTTTTCGCCGTGCTTCAAGTCGGGACCGATCCTTTTCACGATGCCCTTGAAGCTTTGCCGCAACACGCCGGCCACCCAGATCGGGCGCAGATCGCGCACGATATCGTAAGTGACGTAACGCAGCGCAGGGAAAGCTTCTCTCACGGCTGAGGACAACACGAGCACCTGCTCATCGCCGGCTCCAAGCGGCTCCAGTCCTTCTTCCAACCGCTCCGGGCCGATCCCTTCGGCAACGATTCCTTCCGCTAATACATACCGTCCGTGCTCGTGAGAAAAATAAGCAATCGTACCGATCTCAATCGATCCGTACGTATCCGTGATTTGCCTCGCGTCGAGGCCGAGCCGTTTGGCCGCTTGCCGGATCCAGACCGGCGAAGCGATTTCCCCCACCAGGATAACATGGCGAATGCCGTAATCCGCCGGGTTCGCCGATGCCTGCAAAATGCGATCCAAAATCGACGGCATCGTATATAGCACTTCGGGCCTACATTCAGCCAGCCGCTCGATATGCCGTTCAATCGGCAGACGGAAGGAAATCGATTCGACCTCCATCCCGAGCTGGCGAAACACTTCAACGGCCGTCGCTTCGGCATGCCCCGTACCCATGTCGGCCATCGCTGTCCGAAAAGAGTTCGTCCCCAGGATCGCCCGAAAGACGTCGAGTTTGATGCGTATATACGCCTCTTCGTCCGCATTCGAGTAATAAATCGCTTTGCGCCGGCCGGAGCTCGTTCCTGACGTGCGGTAGCAGTGTATATCGTCACGCTTCGCCAAAGGATTGCTCTCCGAGTAATAATGGGTCTCCAGCACGGAAGACGTTATCAAAGGCAGCGATTCCAAAGCCGTATCCTCTGAGTCGCTCTCTTTCCCTACGCCGAGTTTCTGCAAGTACCAGGGACAATACTGCGACATGCGTCCCATCGTTTGCTTGAGACTTGTTGGCAAACGCATTCGCTTCTTCGCCTCCCTACATTTTCTTCCGATCTATTCCATTTCAACCTTCTATAACATATGCGGGCTGCTTGAACCTGTTCTTTTCCCAACTCAAAAAAATGCACTATCACCTATAGAAGTAGAGCTCCGTATGATGTGGGGAAGAACTAATCGGAAATGAGGAAGGCAAGATGAAAAACAGTCGGAATTCCGTTGCCAGCAAGCTGTTGAAAGCTCGAATGCTTCTCCAGCATCCGGAGCTGGCAAAGCATGTACCCGTTACTCGTCCATTTACACAGAGCCAACTGCTTGAAATGCTGGGGCGATACGGAATGGTATATGTGAAGCCGGATAGCGGTTCGCAAGGAATTGGCGTAGTGCGGGTAGAGAAACGTAGGAGCGCCTATCGTTATCAAAGCGGCATGAACATATATACATTCGGTACGTTTCAAGGAATGGTCCAATCTTTAAAACAACGCATCGGCAGCAAACGCTACCTTATCCAAAAAGGGATTCATTTGTTGCGATACCAGGGGCGCCCTTTTGACTTTCGCATCATGATCCAAAAAAGTCCTGCCCGCAGGTGGGAACCTACGGGGACCGCCGCACGGCTGGCCCACCCGCAAAAAGCAGTGACGAACGGAAGTCAGGGCGGCACGATCTATGCGGCCAAGGATCTGTTAAAACCGTTCGCGGGCAGCGATCAGACCGCCGAGCTTTTGCGCAAAATGAACCGTCTTGCCCGCCTGACTGCCGCCCGCATCGGCCGTACGTATCCCGCAATGAACGAGCTCGGAATCGATATCGGCATTGACCGCCGCTTGACGCCGTGGATATTGGAAGTCAATACCCGCCCCGACCCTTGTCCGTTCACCAAGCTGGATGACAAGGAAGCTATTCGCAAAATAATCACCTACGCCAAAGCCTACGGCAAACGGTACCCTTTGGTTTGCAACAAATCGAAAAAGGCCCCATCATGCGTACGGTAATAAGGTTGGTTATGAAATGAAAGCGGCAGTCCCATAATCGTTGTGTCACATACGCCGGTTCCAATGGGACGCAAAGAGCCTCCAACATCACGGTTGCCGTGGAAGCTGGAGGCTTTATTTTCATATTTATTCGAACGTTCTAGCACTTGTTCCATCTCGTTTGTCAATCAATGGCTGACGCAAAGCACAGTGTATCCCTATGCTAGATCAGCGGTTACTCGTCCGCAGGTAGGTTTAGTTTTTTCTCCAAATACGCTTTATTGAGCTGCACCCTTTCGTCATACGGGACGAGCTTGCGGGCCTCTTCATTATGAAAATACGACTTTTCATAATCGCCTAACCGGTCATAGCAGACGCATAGCTGCAAATGGGGGAGCCACGTCCAGCATTCGTGTTGAAATCGGCCCAAGGAAAGGTCCGGTTTCTCCAACCGGGTCGCCGCTTTATACCAAAAAACAGCTCTGGCCGGCTCGTTGCGGAGCAGCAAATAAAATCCCAGCTTGCAGCATGCCTCGGCACGCGGTGCATCGTAAAGAAGGGAGCGGCAAACCGCGTCCCACGCTTGCTCTTGCTGTCCCAAGTTCATGTAGCAATCGCCCAGTTTGAGGCAAGCATTGATATTGTCCTCAACCCAGCCTTCTCCCGTATCCAGAAAACGGATGTACGCTTCCGCCGCTCTCGCGTACTCCCGGTGATCGGACAGTTCATTGGCATAGTAGTACAAATCCCGTGGTGAGAACGGCTCGCCTTGCGCCAAACGCTTCTCATAAATGCGCAGATTCCGGTCGGAATCATGATCATTGCCCTTATGCGTAACCGCGATTTCACTGTGTATAATGCGGCCGTATACCTCCAAGTATTCATGAACGGCACCAATCCACCGGAAATGCTTCTCTCTTTTGACAAGCCGGTTGCGCCGCAAGCTGTACATGACATTGCCGCCGGCATCTAAAGCAAGGTTATAGTGCATGGTTACCGAATCGACTTCCGTAGGGAGACCGGTTTTTAACTCCAGAAATCGGCCGCGGTCTTCCTCCAGCAAAACATCATCCGCATCAAGCCAAAAAATATAATCGCAAGTCGCCTGCTGAAAAGCATAATTTCGCGCCGCGGCGAAATCGTCGATCCATGCAAAATCAAAGCATCAGTCCGTGTAGGCGCTAACGATCTCCTTCGTTCTGTCGTCGGAGCCCGTGTCCACAATGTTGATCTCATCCACAAGCCCAGCCACGGAGTCCAGACATCGGGCGATGACGTCCTCCTCGTTTTTCACGATCATACATAAGCTGACGGTTGCCATAACACACCTCGGTTAGCGTAATGCCGGCGGGTAAAGCTCTATATCCTTGCCGCTTCGTTTTGAACTTTTTTCAACATACGCGGAATAAAGCTTTTATATATTATGCATAAGCGATTCTAGCGTTACTGACGCTGCCTAGCTATAAATAAAGAAAAGCAGCTATTGCAGAGAATCTGCGATAACCGCCTCATCGAAACCGATTTCTTGCATCGTAAAATTGCGCCTACGCTTCGCTGTTAAGCGCCAAAGCTTCTTCCGTTATCCGTTTGATGTCAACGGACGAAATATGTTCGTCATTGATCATGTCCGGCAAAATGTGATTCAGAAAATATTCAACACAGTATAGTCTCATATTTTTAATTTTGATTAAGGCATTCCGGTACATCGTAACGAACTCTTTCTCCGTATTCCCTTTTTGCAGCTCGGCGAACGCTTCATACACTTGGTCCATTTTATCGGCTACCTCTAAAATCAATCCTTCGATAGAGCCGTCTTTGCCCTCGCGCAGCTGATTATGGAAAATAGGCTTGTACTCTTGCGGGATGTGTTCCTCAATAAAGTTGTACACCATGCCTTCTTCTACTTTTTGTATGAGCAGGCGAAGTTCGGGCGAAGCATGCTTGACCGGCGTTTTGATGTCTCCAATGAAGATTTCGCCGTAGTCGTGGCTGCTCGTGATTTCGTAAAGCTTTTTCCAGTCGATGCTCGCGCCGTTTTGTTCCTCAATATCAGCAAGCGTTTTGGCATATTGAACGACTTTCCATGAATGGGCCGCAACACTATGTTCTTCAAATTTAAATTTCCCCGGGCAGCGAATGATTCGTTCCAGTTCATTTAAAGAGCGAAAATATGCATGGATTCCCATACTGTGATCCCTCCTATATCAATGTAATAACCTTGGTCATATTTGGGGACTACATTCAGTATAGTGGTCGCCTGTGAAATAGGGATAAAATCTGGTCCGTGATATTGTTAAATGTAACAATCAATCGAATAGGGCTCGCCTTGCAGGATCAGAGCAACCTATGGCAGGACGGAATAGACGGGCAGCTGCGTATTAACTTTTCAAGATTAATTAACGTTCCTCAAAAAGTGCTCCGTTCCCCGCGCGATCTGAACCCCCAGGGCTTCGCTTCACCTTTTGTTTCTGCAACAAAAAAAGACACCCACTCAGGTGTCTTTTTTCTGTATGGAGACGAGGGGAGTCGAACCCCTGTCCGAAGATAACGCCACACAGGCTTCTACGGGTGATGTTATAGTTTTGATGTTACCCGATCGTCGTCCAATATCTATACTCAAGAAAATAAATAAGATCAGCACAATTCATTAATCTAAAGTGAAAAACCTCATGCGTTCGGCTTTCATACTTGTGGAGCGAGGGGACTTAAATCCCTGTCCCAAAATTACTCCATTCGATTTTCTAAGAGTGTAACCGCAGTTTTGAGATCACTTAGGGAAGTCCTTGAATCATCTTTCTTCAGAATGTTCATTCAAAATACGAGCGATAGTATCCGACGAATGCAAACCTTTTGCAATATCTACGATAAACTCCACTGCATATTCCCTTTCCATTTGCAGATGATATCCATTCAGCATCAAGAAAGATTTGGTAACCAGATAGGCTGTCCGCTTATTACCATTATAAAAGCAATGATTCTTCACCAGAGATTCCAGCAAGGCTGCGGCCTTATCAAATAAAGTTGGATAAGCGTCTTCTCCAAAAACACTTTGCTGGGGCCTATGTACCGCAGATTCCAGCAGACCATGATCTTTCACGCCTGCTTGCTCTGCGTCATTCATTTTTTTCATCATAAAATAGTGTGCTGAAATAACCTCTTCTTTGGTAAGAAAGTTTATCATTTCTTTCATCGATCCCTTAAGTCCTCAAGAATGCCTCTATCTTCTTCAAATACATCAAAGAACGCTTCAAGAACTTCAGATCGGACATTATCAGGCAGTTGGCCTTGCCGAGCTTTTTTCAACACCACTTCACCGCTATCATTTTCAATAAATTCGATTTCATCCCCTAGCGAAACATTCAACTTTGCAGCTAAGCTTTTAGGCAAGCTTACTCCCAGGCTATTTCCCATTCGTCCTATTTTGCGGGAATAACGAGTCACATTCCGTTTATCAATTGTCACTTTGACCACACCATTCATGTTCATTTTCCTTCTCTATAGTATGACAGCACTCAATAAGTTATACCTTATAACAGTAATAACTTTTATAACATATGTACATTATATCAAATCTCTCTACATAGCAAAAGGGCCTCAGCTGTATACTGAGGCCCTCTTACTGAGTATGAAGACGAGGGGAGTATCGAATTCCTCCATCTCCCTGCTCACGACGCCCACTCGACGAGGACAACCTTAGCAGTACATGTCCATGTCGTGCTCAATCCGCTTTGCTCCGTTCCGCGTTCTGAACCCCTAGGGCTTCGCTTCCCCTTTCGTTTCTCCAACAAAAAAAGACACCCTCTCAGAGAGCCCTGCAAAAGCCCTGCTTTTAAGAAAAGTGGTTATCTAGAATTGGAAAAGTGAATAAGAAAATGAAAAAAGCAGCTCGTCCCTCATCCAAGGGCGGGCTGCTTCTGTTCTATTAACTTAACCATTCGTTTTGCATTGACGACGAATGCAGTGAGATAAGCTTGTATTCGCATGCGAAATAGACCTCGGTATTTGGCTGTGGCCATTCCGTGGAATCTCTTCATCTCTGCGTTCTTGTGCTCAATTATGGGTCTGCGCCTGATCCGTTCTTTGAACGTATCGCTAAGTTCAAATTCGATTTGATCCTGGAAGTGCTCAGCAATAATCCGGATCGAGTAGGTCTTACTCTTGGCCTCTGGCTTGTAACAACCGTCGCGCAGTGGACAAGTTTTGCATTTCTCCACGTCAAAATAGTAGACTAACGAACGGCTCTTTCCGCTTTTCTTGCTGCCTTGAACCGCTTTGCGAAGGCTATGTTTGCCAGCGGGACAAACCACAAAGTCTGCATCTTTGTTGTACTCGAAACCTTCTTGGCGCTCGCCTCCCTCGTGGACGACGGGGTTTAGAGGGACAATAGGTAGTATGGATTCCTTTTTCATTTCAGCTAAATTATCTTTACCTGAATAGGCCGTATCTGCGATGATCTCCTTAACTTCAACGCCGTTTGATTTGGATTGTGCCAAAAGAGCAGTCAACTGCTTACCGTTATCGCTTGTTCCTGGCGTAACTTCCACAGCTGTGATAATCTCATTCTCGGTCTGGCTAGGTGTTCTTTGTATCCAAAAAATGACTTTGAGCTGCTCTTCCAGCTGAACCGTGCTTCTGGATCAATCGCCGAGCGAATACCTTTGTTTGCGAGCAGACGCTCATCTTCCACAATCTGTTTCGCGATATGTAATTTCTCGCTGATCGCGCCCTCATGGTCAGGCAACAAGTTCTCCACCTTTTCTCCGAGTCCAGCTAAATAACGTAACATGATACGCTCTGCTTCTGGCTCATTACTCTTCACTCTCGGCAATGCTGGCAATTTTTTTTCTAACTTAGGATGCCGCTTGACCACAACTCGAAAGAGTCGCTTGGCTGCATCGCGAAGTACGTCGAGCGGCTGCTGCTTTTGTGCCGCTGCTTGGGTGTGGGTCGCGTCCAGGATGATAATCTTGCCTTTGATGTGGCCGTGCTCGATACATTGCCTAACTACCTGCTTCAGTACATCATCTACATGAGTAGCGCCCAGGCGATGGTTGCGAAACCGTGAAAGCTGTGATGCATCTGGCAATGCATCTTCAGGATTTAAACCGACGAACCATTTGTAGGCCAAGTTACCTGTGTTTCCTGAACGACCCGCTCGTCTGAAAGATTGAAGAGGATCTGTAAAAACAGCAGACGAAACAGCAGTTCCGGTTCGTTAGCCGGTCTGCCGTAATACATACAGTATGATGCTTTCACTAAGTCGTAAATGAAACCGAAATCTACGATGCTTGTCTGGCTGAATGCAGCAACTACGCTCAACTCACTTTTCCTTTTTTTTCAGAATACAACAAACCCAGCACCTTTGCGGTACTGGGTCGCTTTTTACAAATACTGTATTCGTTTTGCAGGGCTCTCTCTCAGGTGTCTTTTTTCTGTATGGAGACGAATCGTGGCTTGGCAAATCCACAATCCGTCGCCGCGTGATGCTGAGGTTGGTTAAGCAGGAGCGGAATAAGTATATGCAGAAAATCATTTGTCATTACCCTAATACGTATCATTATCGCTAAATTATTCTGCACCAAAAGTTGGTTGGACCTAGACTGATTTCCCCGTCCCGTCATGTCAGCGGACATGGAGGAATATGAACAACGCACCCGCCGCTTCGGATCGATTCCGTCGCAGCACAGCCAACGGCCACGCTCATACGCCCGGCGAGCGGTGTAGCGACAGGCGGCTTGCCCTCCAGAATCATATCGACGAAATCTTTGCAGATCACCGGATCAGCCCCCCCGTGGGTACCCGAAGCCGATTTGATCTCGTATACCCGATCCGCCAATACGCGTTCGGAGTGGGATCGTTTTGTCTTGACGTATACTTTGCCTTCCGGTTCCGAATTTTCAAGCCGGCCTTCCGTCCCGATAAAAGTATAGTTCCGGTGATAGTCCGGAGTGAAGTGACATTGCAAATACGATGCCTTGATGCCGCCCTCCAACTCCATAATGACAACGTTGTTGTCCTCTACATCCACCTCCCTGCGAAAAGCACATTGCGTCCGTCTCGGAGCCGTATTGAATTCCACGCACGTATCACTGTCCGGGCAGTTGGAACAAGACAGATCATCCGGCCGCTCCCCGCCAAAATAGTCGAGCCCACCAAAAGCAGCTACCTTGACGGTATTCCGGCCAGTAATCCAATGGATGATATCGATGTCGTGAGACCCTTTTTGCAGCAACAAGGAAGTCGTATTCGCCGATTTGGCATGCCAATCGTGGTAATAGTAATCGCCGCCACGCCCGACGAAATGGCGGACCCACACCGCCTTGATTTCCCCAATAACCCCCGAATCGACAATCTCTTTCATCGTCCGGAACATGTTCATATACCGCATATTGAAGCCGACCATTAGCTGCTTGCCCGATTGCTTCCAGGTTCGCAGTATACGGTCACAGCCTTCCACCGTAATGGCGAGCGGTTTCTCGCAGAATACGTGCTTTCCGGCTTGCAGCGCCGCAATCGCATGCTCCTCGTGACAATAATCGGGAGAAGTGATCACAATCGCATCAATGTCCTTTCTCTCCAGCATCTCACGATAATCCAGCGTCGTCATGACGTCGGAATTCAGCTCTTTCGCGAACCGGGAAAGCTCGGACTCTCTAATGTCTGCGCCGGCCACAATGATCGATCTTCCGCCCGGCTGATGCCAATATTTGCTTATTCCACTTCGTCCTCCAGTACCGATTACACCTATCCGAATAGGATCCATAATTTCGATCTCCTTTTTTTACGAAATATTTACGTCTACCGCGCTTGACAACACTTTCGACTGTTTTTATCTTATAGTACAAGAGACGAAATCCAAATAACGTTACGTGTCACGAAAGGATAGCAATATGTGTGTTTTATCCGTAGAAAGGCGGTAAAAAACATGAAGGAGCACGCTCTCGAATTCGTCGATGAAAGATTACGTACACCGACCCTGCTGGAACTGAACGGCGGTATATGGCCGATCCGGCTCGGTATTAACAAAGCAAAGCCGAACCATCACAGCGTCCCCCGCGTCATTCGGTATTACACCCTGCACTTTATAATGGAAGGCAGCGTTATATTGACGCATAAGGGAGAAGCTATCGATTTACGCAAGGGGGATTTGTTCTGTTTGTTTCCCGGCGAGGTATATCATTACAAAATCGCGAACCCGGAGCAGACGCTACGCATGTATTGGCTCGGCTTCGACGGGATGCAATCGGAAGGGTTGCTCGCCAAGATCGGCATAATGAGGGAAAATCCGTATACCCGAAGCAAAGTCACCGACGCCGCCTTAGCCACACTGCATTTGATTTCCAGCCTGTTCCTGTGCGTCGACGATCAGGACACGAATCTGCTCAGCTTGACGTACCGGCTGTTCCATCAAGTATCCGAGCAATCATCGGGGGCCGGGCATTCGCCACACGATTCGTCGTGGGTACAAAAAAGCATCGACTATATGAAGCTGCATTTTTCCGAAGGTATTCTTGTCGAGGATGTAGCAAGGCATGTCGCTAAGGAGCGGTCTCATTTCTCGAAAACATTTTTTCGGGTTACCGGGATCAATCCAGTCGTATACCTTCAATCCTTAAAAATGGAAAAGGGGGGCCAGATGCTTCTGAAGAGCTCCCATTCCATTACGGAAATCGCCTTGTCCGTCGGATATCCCGATCTGTATTCGTTTACCAGGGCATTTAAAAAGCATTTTGGTATATCTCCGACCCTATACAAGGAATGACACGCCTTCAATCCGATGGAATAAAAAGAACAACCGTCCGGGAATCGCCGGCGGTTGTTTCGTATGCAAACTGGGCTGATAATGAATGTGCAATGGTTTATTCTATTTTTGCTCATCGATGTATTGCTTTATTTTCTCCTCCGCGGTCCTGAACGTGGTATTGACATCCTGGCCGTTCTTAATATATTTATTGTACTCTGTTGTTAACAAACTGACCGCCTTGGCGTAATGGATCGAGAAGGCGGGAGCCGGCGCGGGCTTGCTCTTGAATATGCCGGCCAGGTTTTTCCCCTTCAGTTCAGGAATATCGGCACCGAAATTTTGCGTGTATTTAGGATCCTTCAACGTCGATACGCGGGCCGTTTTCCGAACCATAGTCATCTGCACCTCGTCGGAGAACAAAACCTCCATGACACGCATTTGGTCGTCACGCGCCTTGCTTGTCTTCAGGGGAATCATCAGATGGAGATCGTACATGCCGTATACGTTCGGTTTGTCGCTATAGCTCGGAAATTGAGCGACGTCCCAGTTCAGATCCGGTGTCTCCTTCAGGCGCAAAAATAAATTGACTGTAGCGGACATAGCGACATTCTTGTCCTTGATGAATCGGTTCCATGCGGCTGTACTGCTGTCGATGTAATTGTTACCCGGCACGGAAAATATTTGCTTCGCAACCTCGAAAGCCCGTTTATATGACTCGCTATTGACCAGCACTTTGTTCGTCTTGGCGTCGACGGGAACGAGCGACAACGGAAATGTCAGGCGCGAGAACGAATCAATTTCAAGCCCGCGGTACTTCGTCCCCCCATCTTCCCGCGATACTTGCCTGGCAAGTTCAATCGCATTCTCCCACGTCATGCCATCCTTCGGGTAAGGGACTCCGAATTTGTCGAAAATATCCTTATTATAATACAATGCGTTCAGGTTAAAGCTGTAGGGAAACGCATACAATTCGCCTTTGTCGGACACAGCCTTAACCGCGTTGAGCGACTCCGGATCGAAACGGCTTAAGTCGAAACCATGCTTCTTCGCTAACGGGGTCAAATCCTCGTACGCGTTCAAATCTTTATAATAGGCCAAGTTGCCGTTCCATGTTATAAAGAAATCGACCGGCTCCCCCGCCGCAACGAGCTGTGGCAAATCGGATTTCGTCGTAATATTCTCGACGGTAATATGAGGATATTTTTTCTTTACCGGATCGGCCACTAGATCTTTGAAATCTTGCTCGGTCATGTAATTTCCGCTCTGATAAAACTTCAACGTTACCGGTTCAAGCGGCTTCTCCAGCGATTTGGCGGTTTCACCGCCACCGGCAGCTTGGTTCCCGCATCCAGCTAGCAGAATGGAAGCCAGCACGCCACACGTCGAAGCTAATGCAATTTTCTTCATTGTAACCCTCCGTTATATAGGTTTGAATAATAAGCAACACGAGCGGCTGTCCGAATAGCTGCGTGTAAAGTTGGTCATTAAAGAACTTGAACCGGTGATCGTTTCGTTTCATTTCGTGTTCGTTGATGACCTCCTTCCCCACAAAACGCATTTCCTACGTCTGCCGCGCCGGACAACGCCTTCACTATTAGTATCTTAAAGTACAATTTACGAAATCCAAATAACGTTTCGTGTGACAATTGGATAGCAATATGTGTGATTCGAAGATGAGGAAACTACAAAAAAACTTTAGGGACATGTTCTCGAATGTGTAGATGAAATGGACATCATTTCATAAAGGAAAATAAAGAAGCAGAGGATTTTACTGTAGATATGGTTAACCACAAGTTTGGTTTTCCAGAGGTCTTTGAAACTATTCAGAGGCATTGCAGGCCGTTAGAATAAACAAGAGATACCAACCCACGAATAGGTCGATGTCTCTTGTTTACATATGGAGACAAGGGGAGTATGGACATGTACGATCTAACTTACTGCCGAAGCCTATTCGACGAGGACAACCTGAGAGGTTCATGTCCATGCCGTGCTCACTTCGCTATGCTGCGTTCCGCGCGGTCTGAACCCCCAGGGCTTCGACTCCCCTTTCGTTTCTCCAACAAAAAAAGACACCCTCTCAGGTGTCTTTTTTCTGTATGGAGACGAGGGGAGTCGAACCCCTGTCCGAAGATAACGCCACACAGGCTTCTACGGGTGTAGTCACGGTTTTGATGTCACCCGAGCGCCGCGCCGTAACCCGCTGCGCGTTGGGTCAGCCTGGTTGTCTTCTTCAGCTAGCCGCAGGCGGAGACTAGACAGCGTATCCCACTATAGGTTGAGCCCCTATCCTGCCACATGGGCGATGGAAGGTAGAAGCGCTCCAGCAGTTTCTTAGGCTGCTAAAAGAGCAGGTTGTTGTTGTTTGCCATTTAATAGGCTTTAGCGTTGATAAAGCGGACGCGTCCCCACTACCCGCAACCCATGCTCGAACTATCCCCGTCGAATCCAAGAACGTCCCCGCATAGGCGGACCCCCGACAGAGGGTCCTTAATTGATTCCGTAAAAAGGTTATGGTAAAAAACTTACCTGCTGCATCTACCACGATACGATCCTCGCTAAATCGGTGTCGTGAACAACAGTGGTGTTTTTTCTTACATGATCTCGATGCCTTATTAGTATAACATACTTTCATTCAAAAAGATGCAGGACTTCATGGAAATCATGAAGCGAACTGCCAGTCGAGGCAGATCCTGCTTACCGGGCGACTTTTTGCTTCTCGCGCAGCACGCGCTGGATATCCCGTTGGGCATCCCGTTTGGCTGCCGTATCCCGCTTGTCGTACTGCTTTTTCCCTCTGCCCAAGCCAATAAGCAGCTTTGCAAAGCCATTGCGTATATAAATCTTCAGCGGTACCAAGGTGTAGCCTTCTTGCTTGGCCAAACCGAGCAGTTTGTGAATCTCGGTTTTCTTCAGAAGAAGCTTGCGCGCTCGCGTCGGATCGCTCGGATTGTACCGGTTGCCCTGTTCGAACGGACTAATATGCATATTATGAATGTACGCTTCGCCGTTACGAATCAGCGCGAACGCATCGCCTATATTGGCTCGACCGTTACGCAGAGACTTGATCTCCGTGCCGGTCAGCACAAGTCCGCATTCATACGTATCCTCGATAAAATAATCATGGGACGCTTTTTTATTTTGCGCCAATAGTTTGCCGTCACTCTTCTTTGTGCTCATCTTCCGCGGAACGCCTCCTTCCGGGCAGCATTATCCCACAATAAGGGATGGAGTCCATTGTACCAAACTCCATCCCCTGAAATCAAGAGCGTCCGCGCCGTATCAATCAATAAAACACACGAAGCCGAGAGCTTACCGCTTCACGATCTTTTTACGCTTCTTCTTCGGCCGTGCACCGCCGCCGAAGCTAATGCCGGTTCCACCGACCTCGCCGGTGGGCCGAGCCGCCTCCATGGCGCGCGACTTGGCTGCGCCCGGTCCTTTGCCGCGGGCGGCGCTACTACCGGCAGCACTACCGCCGACAGCGCGGCCTTTCCCAGCACGTTCGCCACGGCCGGGGCGACTGCCTGCGGCGGCTGGGCGCCTGGCGGCGGCCCCGCCTTCGCGGGGACCCCGACCGCCAGGCCGAGCCGCTTGCTTGTTCTTCCGCACGGCGTTCAGCGCGTCGACCAAGCTGACCTTTTGCTGGCGCGGCTTCATGTCCACCATCTCAAAATCGATGGTGCGTTCATCCATATTTACGCGCGCGACCCGTACCTTGACCTCATCGCCTAGACGGTATATACGTGAGGTGCGTTCGCCGATCAGAGCGTGCTGCGCTTCGTGGAAGTGATAATAATCGTCCGTCAAGTCGGACAGCCTGATCAGCCCTTCCACCGTGTTATCCAGCTCTACGAAGACGCCGAAGCTCGTCACGCTGCTGATGATGCCGTCGAACTCCTCTCCGACTTTGTCGAGCATGAATTCGGCTTTTTTCAGCGCCTCTGTCTCCCGTTCCGCATCCACCGCTACGCGCTCCCGGTCCGATGACTGCTTGGCGATGTCGTCCATCCGCGAAGCCAAATATTCATGCCTCGCCTCGCTTAACACGCCGCTTTCGAGTACTTCGCGGATGACGCGGTGGATGATCAGGTCAGGGTACCGTCGAATCGGCGACGTAAAATGCGAGTAGTATTCGGCCGCGAGCCCATAATGACCCAGGCTCTGCGAATCGTACATCGCTTTTTTCATCGAACGCAGCATCACGGTGCTGATGACGGTCTCCTCTTTTTTACCGCGAATTTCCTCCAGAAGCGTCTGCAGTGCCCGCGGGTGTACAGTATTGCCCTTTCCTCGCACCACATAACCGAAGTTCGTAATAAACTCCATGAAGTGCTGCAGCTTTTCGGCATCCGGATCCTCGTGCACCCGATAGAGAAACGGCACTTTAAGCCAATAAAAATGTTCGGCAACCGTCTCGTTGGCCGCGAGCATAAACTCTTCGATAATTATCTCGGCGATCGTCCGGTCCCGCTTCACAATGTCGGTCGGCTTCCCGTCTTCGTCGACCAATATTTTTGACTCGATAAAATCAAAATCGATCGCCCCGCGGTTCATCCGCTTGCTGCGCAGTTTCATGGCGAGCTCTTCCATCAGGCGGAAGTCGTCCAACAAATAAGCGTACTTTTCCACGATATCCGGCTCCGCCTCGCCGGCTAACAGCAGACGCACATTTTTATACGTCATCCGTTCACTTGTCTTGATGACGGATGTAAAAATATCGTGCCGCACCACGTTCATTTGCGGGTCGAATTCCATCTCGCAGGACATTGTCAGCCGGTCCACTTGCGGATTTAGCGAGCATATGCCGTTGGACAGCCTGTGCGGCAGCATCGGTATGACCCGATCGACCAAATAAACGCTGCAGCCGCGATTATACGCTTCCTGATCCAATGCGGAGCTTTCGCGCACGTAATAGCTGACGTCGGCGATATGAACCCCTAGCACATAATTCCCGTTAGGCAGCCGTTCTACGTTGACCGCATCATCCAAGTCTTTGGCATCCTCACCGTCAATCGTGACGATCCGTTTGCCGCGCAAGTCCCGCCGCCCTTTCAATTCCTCCGGGCTGATCTTGTCCGGTGCTGCCGTCGCTTCATCCATTACCTCGTCGGGAAACGCCTCGGGCAGCCCATGCTTGCGGATAATCGACAGAATATCGACGCCCGGGTCATTTTTGTGCCCCAATATTTCAATGACTTCCCCTTGAGCCGCAGCTCTTCCTTCGGGATAGGAAACGATTTTAACGACGACTTTATGTCCGTCCATCGCTCCATTGAATGCATCCTTCGGGATAAAAATATCGCGCACAACCCGCTTATCATCAGGAATGACGAATGCATACTCGTCATGGGCTTGGAATAATCCCACGATCTCGGTATTCCCCCGGCTAACGACGCGAACGACTTCCCCTTCCATCCGCCCGCCGCCTGTACTCTTGGAATTGATACGAACGAGGATAATATCTCCATTCATGGCCGTTGCCATATCGTTGGCATGAATATATACATCAGGGTGATCCCGGTCCTCGGGTATGAGGAACCCGAACCCTTTGGCATGCGCCTGCAGCTTGCCCCGGATCAAATTCATCCGCTCCGGAACGCCGTATCGTTCATTGCGCGTGCGCAAAACGAGCCCCTCGTTTTCCAACTCATTGAGCAGCTTCAAAAATACCTTAAACTCCTGGGCATCGGAAATACCGAACTGTTTCTCCAGTTCCTGGTACGTCATCGGCTTGTATGCCGTCTCTTTCATAAAATCAATTAACTCTTCACGTGTGATCATCAATGCTCACCTGCCTCTTCTTCTATAACGTATGGCGATTATCGCTGCCGCGGTCTAGTCCCCTGTCCCCATCCCAACCTTCAATTATAGTGGCGAAAAAGACACTGTTTTATCATTGTACCCGTTTTCGCCGATTTTGAATAACGACCCGCGAAAATCAGCCGTTAAATTTTTAAAAAAATAGAGCAATATTCCTGTTTCGTCACTGAAAATAGGAATCGCCCCCTTATTTTCCTTTTAAAAAAATAATTCTGCATTGAGGCATCCAATTGCTTTCTCACGCGTTCACCATGCAAGCAGAAGATTTTACAAGCAAGCGCATTCTTCGCCTTTATGAAAGCTAACAAACTAACAATAGCATTTGTCAGCGGTGTTAGCCCAAGTGGGTAATGTCCTTGTACTATTAAAAAAAGCTTCTGATCGAAGCTCTTTGTAAAGATACATTCGCGATTTAATGAAGTTTTAGTTCATCTCGTATTATCGTTCTTCTCAGATTGCATGCATTGTAAAATAGCTTCCCTGAAGTAAAGATAGAAACATGGGACCCCTGTTTTCTAAGCCATGCCGGGTCAGACGGCCAACCGGAATCATCTATTCTCTGTAACATGCAGCCTATGGACTACCGCGATTCATGTAACCGCGCACAAATGAACATAAACATTTATGTAACATTAAAAAACAGCAGGAGTACCGTTCCCCTGCTGTCTTCCTTATATGTTTTAAACTGACTTCACAAAGTAAGCTACAACGAGAGACAAAACAAAGAATACTACAGCCAGCCCCATCGTCAGACGAGACAGGAACAATTCCAGCCCTCGTGCCTTCTGCTTTCCGAACAGATGCTCCGCACCCCCGGAGATGGCACCGGATAAACCCGCGCTCTTACCTGGCTGCAGCAACACAGCTGCAATCAAACCAAGCGAAGCGATGACCAATATGATCTTCAGTGCGATTTCCATATTTCCACCTCCCGCAAGCTTGAAACAATCTTGTCCGAAAATAGACAGTATGAGTATTATAGCATAAAAAGAATGGGCTGACAAATCATAACTTGATTTATCAGCCCTTACGATTATCGTTTATGCAATGCCGATGGACTTCAAATATTCGATGCTCATCCGAACCGATTCCAGCGCCGGTCTTTGACAGCGATCCTGCTCTACGATGTAGTATTCGACGCCCGCTTCTTCCGCGATTGCAAAAATCGGCTTGTAGTCGATGATGCCGTAACCAACTTCAGCAAACGTCCCATCCGCATCGTCCGCCATGTCCTTGACATGAATGAGCGGTGCCCTGCCTTTGTAGGAGAGCAAGTAGGTTCTCGGGTCGTAGCCGCCTTTTTTAACCCAATATAGATCGAGTTCCGCCTTCATCAGATCGCTGCTGACCGACTGGTACATACGGTCGAGAATCGGTTGTCCGGAAGCGGCCGGCTGAAATTCAAAAGCATGATTGTGATAAGCGAACTGCAGTCCGCTGCGTGTCACTTCCTCACCGATACGCGCGAATTGCTCCATTAACCGGTGAAAGCTGTCCTCGTCTTTCAGCAGCTTCTCATCGAGCCACGGACAAATAATGTACTTGGCACCGATCTCCAAACTGTATTCGATCTGCTGCTGAAGTTCGTTTTCAAGCAGCTGGAGCCCGACATGACTCGAGGGTGCGGCGAGTCCCAGATCCCCCAGTACCTTCTTCATCTCACTGGCCGGAATACCCCCATAACCCGCAAATTCCACGGCTCGATACCCTAGATCCGCTACTTTGCGCAGCGTACCGATAAAATCATTCTTCGTTTCTTCCCGAAGCGTATAAAGCTGCAACCCTACCGGAATGTTCGCCATATTGTTATCTCCTTAGGGTATTGCGTCAGCAATACCAGCATCGTAAGCATAAGCCCGCGCATTGCGTCAGCAATGCCAGCATCGTAAGCATTAGCTTTGTCGTACTTCAGCAATGCCACATCGTACGTACACTATTCTTCATATTGCGGCTGATATCGTTGAGATCGATTGGATGGCTTCTTTCCACCCACAAAGTGGCCGATCGCCCGGATCGCACACCACAATGAAAAGAGTGTGAAGATCAAAGCCCACCCGATCGCCGGAATCGGCGTCACGAGGCTGAGATTCGTCGCATCCCCGGCTTTGGCCGGATCGTCCCATGCATACAAGATCAGTGAGAACGGCCCGAAGACGGACTCCTCGAGCGTTAAAAACGCAAGTAGCAAGTAGTAGATGTCCATCAGCCACTTCGGCATAAACGCGAGCATCAGCACGTTGAGAATGACGAAACCAAGAAGCCACATGACGCCGAATTCGTTGCGTACAAAAAAAACGAGCGCTAATATGGCGATCACCGTAATGACCTGCAAGCCAAGCCTTTGCCTGCCGCGAGACCGCTGCTTAAACAGGAAAAGAGCAAACAAAGAAGCGGTCGTATACCCCGCCAGCGCAATCGGAATGAGACTCCATCGAGACGTCACCTGCGAGTAGGTTACCCCACTGTGATTGGCGAACAGCTCGATCTTCATCACATTGCCGGACAGCAGCAAGGTTACCACCGCATGGCCAAACTCATGAATCGTCGTGTCGAGATTGCGAAAAAAATCGCTGAAGGGAATCAAATGGGTTAAAAAAGCCGATACCACGAGAAACAGTATTGTCTTTATCATATGATCCCCTCCGGGAGGAGTCAGGTTTTTTAAGCGATTCAATAATTGCGGGCGTCTTCCGGGTCACTGCTATCTGCCTCCGGCCGCTCTTGAAATTGGATTGTATTGAACTTATTTAAAGGTAACGATCCAATTTCAAAGGCGGCACGTAAACTCTACGACAGATACAGTGCCCTCCAATTAACGTTTATTGAAAGCTATAAAACCTGACAAAATATTATTTATAAAAACCGTACTTACATTGTAAACCTATTTGAAGTTTTTCAAGTTGTAAAATGCCGTTTTGCCGCCGTATTGCGCAACGCCGGCCAATTGATCTTCGATGCGGAGCAATTGGTTGTACTTCGCTACGCGGTCCGTACGGGACGGAGCGCCAGTTTTGATTTGTCCGGCATTCGTCGCTACTGCGATATCGGCAATGGAGCTGTCTTCGCTTTCGCCGGAACGGTGGGAGATGACTGCCGTGTATCCTGCGCGCTTCGCCATTTCGATCGCGTCGAACGTTTCGGTCAATGTACCGATTTGGTTTACTTTGACGAGGATGGAGTTGCCGATGCCGCCCTCGATCCCTTGAGACAAGCGGGTCGTGTTCGTTACGAACAAGTCGTCGCCTACGAGCTGCACTTTACCGCCGAGCTTATCGGTAAGCAGCTTCCAGCCTTCCCAATCGTCTTCGGAGCAACCGTCTTCGATCGTAATAATTGGGTATTTCTCCACCCAGGAAGCGAGGAAGTCAACGAATTCAGCGGATGTGAACGATTTGCCTTCGCCTTCGAGATGATATTTGCCGTCTTTGTAAAATTCTGTGGAAGCTACGTCCATGCCGAGGAATATGTCTACGCCCGGCTTATAGCCTGCACGCTCGATTGCCGTAATGATCGTTTGGATCGCTTCTTCGTTGGAGCCCAGGTTCGGTGCGAAACCGCCTTCGTCGCCTACAGCGGTGTTCAAGCCTTTTTCCTTCAGTACGGCTTTGAGGCTGTGGAAAATTTCCGTGCCTGTACGAAGTGCTTCTTTGAACGTTGGAGCGCCTACCGGCAATACCATGAACTCTTGCACGTCTACGTTGTTGTCCGCATGCGCGCCGCCGTTAATGATGTTCATCATCGGAACCGGAAGCGTTTTGGAGTTGAAGCCGCCAAGGTACACATAAAGCGGAACGTCCAGCGCTTCAGCCGCTGCGCGTGCAACCGCCATGGAAACGGCCAAAATCGCGTTAGCGCCCAGTTTGGCTTTGTTCGGCGTGCCGTCGAGCTCGATCATGCGCTTGTCGATGCCGACTTGATCCAGCGCGTTCATGCCGATAATTTCCGGAGAGATGATGTCATTCACGTTCTCAACGGCTTTCAGTACGCCTTTGCCCAAGTAACGGGATTTGTCGCCGTCACGAAGCTCAACCGCCTCGTAAGCGCCGGTGGAAGCGCCGGAAGGAACGATAGCGCGGCCGCGTGCGCCGGATTCCAAATAAACTTCTACTTCTACCGTCGGATTTCCGCGGGAGTCGAGTACTTCGCGAGCGTAAACGTTAGAGATTACAGTCATTGTCAGATACACTCCTTATTTGTTTTTTATCGAGTTCTGGTATGTGAATTACTTGCTTGCAAGCAGCGACTTGCCGCTCATTTCCTCCGGCTGGGCAACGCCGAGCAGTTCCAGCATCGTAGGGGCAATATCTGCCAAAATGCCATCGTTTCTTAGTGTAACATGTTTGCTGGTCAATATAAATGGCACCGGGTTCGTCGTGTGCGCTGTGTTGCGGGTCCCGTCCGGGTTGGTCACGACGTCCGCGTTTCCGTGGTCGGCTGTAATCAGCGCAACCCCGCCTTTGGCGAGAACGGCATCCACCACTTTGCCGAGGCAATCATCCGTTGCTTCCACCGCTTTGATCGTTGGCTCGAGCAAGCCGGAATGACCGACCATATCCGGGTTGGCAAAATTCAGGATGATGACATCCTGGCGCTCCGCTTCGATTTCCTTCACAGCCGCTTCCGCTACTTCATAGGCGCTCATTTCCGGCTGCAGGTCATACGTTGCCACTTTCGGAGAACTGATAAGGATGCGGGTTTCGCCCGGCAGCTCCACATCGCGTCCGCCGCTGAAAAAGAACGTGACATGCGGGTATTTTTCAGTCTCGGCAATACGAAGCTGCTTCAGATTGTTCTGAACAAGCACCTCGCCGAGCGTATTATCGAGGTTTTTCGGTTTATACGCAACGTAGCCGCCCACGGTTTCGCTGAACAGCGTCAAGCAAACGTAGTGCAAGTCATGCGGCGCCTTATCACCTCGGTCAAAGCCGCGGAAATCGCTGTTCGTAAACACTTGCGACAGTTGAATCGCACGATCCGGACGGAAGTTGAAGAAGACGACCGAATCGCCGGATTCCACCAAGCCTACAGGGGTACCGTCCGCTTTCGTAATGACGGTCGGCATAACGAATTCGTCGAACACCGAACGCTCATACGATTCTTTGATCGCAGCCATCGGGTCCTGGTACTGCGGCCCTTCGCCATAAACCATAGCCCGGTACGATTTTTCTGTACGTTCCCAGCGCTTGTCGCGGTCCATCGCATAATAACGGCCTTGAACGGTTGCAATCCGGCCTGTCCCGATCTCTGCGATTTTCGCTTGCAGCTGCTCCATATATTTCACGGCACTGTCCGGCGCAACGTCGCGGCCGTCCAGGAACGCATGAATATACACTTCTTCGAACCGCTCCCGCTTGCACACTTCCAATAGCGCGAACAAATGCGCGATATGGCTATGTACGCCGCCATCGGACAGCAGTCCGTACAAGTGAAGCTTCTTGCCGTTTTCCTTCGCATGGCGAATGGCTCCGAGAATCGTTTCATTGTCGAAAAACTCGCCATCGCGGATCGATTTGGAGATCCGGGTTAAATCTTGATATACCGTACGTCCCGCGCCGATATTCAGGTGGCCTACTTCCGAGTTGCCCATTTGCCCTTCCGGCAGCCCTACAGCTTCGCCGCAAGCGGTCAGCGTCGTGTTCGGATATTCCGCCCAGTACCGGTCATAGTTCGGCTTCTTCGCCTGCGCCACTGCATTGCCTTGGATATCGCCGCGAAGGCCGAAGCCGTCAAGAATAATCAGTGCTACCGGTTTCGGTCTGGACATCTTACTTTGCCCCCTCAACCAGCGCGATGTAAGATGCAGGTTCCAGGCTGGCGCCGCCTACAAGCGCGCCGTCGATGTCCGGCTGCTGCATGTATTCGCCAATATTGTTCGGCTTCACACTGCCGCCGTATTGAATGCGGATCGCTTCCGCCGTACCGGCTCCGTACAGACCGGCAATCAGCTCGCGAATGTAGCTGATGACTTCGTTGGCGTCGTCCGCCGTAGAGGATTTGCCCGTTCCGATCGCCCAGATCGGCTCGTAAGCGATGACCACTTGCGCCGCCTGCTCAGCGCTCAGACCGGCAAAAGCCGCTTCTGTCTGCACTTTGCACACGTTTTTCGTCTGTCCCGCTTCTCTCTCTTCCAGCTTCTCGCCTACGCACAGAATCGGAGTCAAGCCATGCTTGAACGCCGCATGCACTTTCTTATTCACGATTTCGTCGGTTTCCAGGAAATAGGCACGGCGCTCGGAGTGGCCGATAATGACATACTCTACGCCGAGATCCTTCAACATCACGCCGCTGATTTCTCCGGTGAAAGCACCGCTGTCTTCGAAGTGAAGATTTTGTGCTCCGACTTTCAGTGCCGTTCCTTTTACCGCTTCGACAAGTGCAGGGAGATTCGTATAAGGCGCGCAAATGACGCTGTCTACACCTTCTACTTCCGCCTTGCCTTTGACCTCATTAACAAAAGCCACCGCTTCCTGCACGGTTTTGAACATTTTCCAGTTGCCAGCAATAATCGGTTTGCGCATATCCGTTCGCCTCCTTATTTATCGTTCAGTGCAACGACGCCCGGAAGCGCCTTGCCTTCCATAAACTCAAGAGATGCTCCGCCGCCCGTGGAAATGTGGTCCATTTTGTCGGCCAGATGGAACTTCTCAACTGCTGCCGCCGAATCCCCGCCGCCGATGACAGTGTAGCCCGACGTTGCCGCGCATGCTTCCGCTACCGCTTTCGTCCCGTTCGAATACGGCTCGAGTTCGAATACGCCCATCGGTCCGTTCCATACGATCAACTTGGAGTTTCGGATCGTTTCCGCATACATCTCGCGCGTCTTCGGCCCAATGTCGAACGCTTCCCAATCCGCTGGAATGGCATCGATCGGCACAATTTTCGTATTGGCTGTTGCGCTAAACGCATCGCCGACAACGACGTCAACCGGCAAAAGGAAGTTGACTCCTTTTTCCTGCGCCTGACGCTCGAACTGCTGTACAAGCTCCAGACGATCATTATCCACAAGCGATTTGCCGATTTCCAGTCCTCTGGACTTAAAGAATGTGTACGACAAGCCGCCGCCGATAATAATGTTATCCGCGATTTCGATCAGCTTCTCGATCACCGCGATTTTGTCTTTTACTTTCGCGCCGCCGACAATCGCCGTAAATGGACGGTCCGGGTTGTTCAAGGCTTTGCCGAGTACTTCCAGTTCTTTCTCCATCAGCAGACCGGATACTGCCGGCAGGTGGTGTGCGATCCCTTCCGTCGAAGCATGCGCACGGTGAGCCGCGCCGAACGCATCGTTCACGTACAGGTCAGCGAGCTCGGCAAAAGCTTTTGCCAGCGCCGGATCGTTCTTCTCTTCACCCTCGTAAAAACGGACATTCTCAAGAAGCAGCACATCGCCGTCTTTCAGCTCCGCCACTTTCGCTTTTGCGGTATCGCCGATCGCTTCGTCCGCTTTGGCTACCGGTTTGCCGAGCAGCTCGGACAACCGCGCAGCCGCTGGCGTCAGGCGCAGCTCTTCGACCACTTGCCCTTTCGGACGTCCCAAGTGGCTGGCCAAGATGACTTTCGCGCCGCGCTCCGTCAAATACTTGATCGTCGGAACCGTCTCGCGAATCCGCGTATCGTCGGTAATTGCGCCATTCTCGAGCGGTACATTGAAATCCACGCGGACAAACACTCTTTTGCCGCTTACTTCTACGTCACGAACGCTTTTTTTGTTCATCGATCGTCGCCTCCTGAATGGTTCTCTCTCCTTGTTTCTATCCGAACACAACAAAAATTGTGGGCACAAGCATGTTTGATGCTGAAATGCACCTCGCATGCCGCTTGCGCTTACCCGGCCTCCATGCGATCGGTTTACTACCGATGCCCATTGTCGACTACTTGAGTAAACGCATAGCGAAGTGTCGCGAGGTGCGTTTCAACAATTACAAGCTCATTTCCACAATTTCAATTACAGACCTTTTTTAGCGATGAAAGCGGCGAGGTTTACAACACGGTTGGAATAGCCCCACTCGTTGTCGTACCAGGAAACGACTTTCACCATGTTATCGCCGACCACCATCGTGGACAGTGCATCGATTGTGGAAGAAGCCGGATCGCCGTTGAAGTCGCTGGATACGAGCGGCTCTTCGGTGTAGTTCAGGATGCCTTTCAGCGGGCCGTTCGCCGCTTCTCTCAGCGCAGCGTTAATTTCGTCAACGGTTACGTTCACTTTCAACTCAGCCACGAGGTCCGTTACGGAAACGTTCGGCGTAGGCACGCGGAAAGACATACCGTTCAGTTTGCCCTTCAGTTCAGGCAAAACGAGGGAAACGGCTTTAGCGGCACCCGTCGTGGACGGAATGATGTTTTCTGCAGCGGCACGGGCACGACGCAAGTCTTTATGCGGCAAGTCGAGAACGGATTGGTCGTTCGTGTAGGAGTGAACGGTCGTCATCATCCCTTTAACGATACCGAACTTGTCGTTGAGCACTTTAGCGAAAGGAGCCAAACAGTTCGTTGTGCAAGAAGCGTTCGAAATAATAGTATGAGCAGCAGGATCGTATTTGTCTTCGTTTACGCCCATAACGATCGTGATGTCTTCGTTCGTAGCCGGAGCGGAGATGATTACTTTCTTCGCGCCGCCTTTCAGGTGAAGCTCGGCTTTTTCTTTCGCCGTGAAGATCCCTGTGGATTCTACGACGATTTCAACGCCGTTTGCGCCCCAAGGCAAGTTTTCCGGGTTGCGCTCAGCAAATACTTTTACCGTTTTGCCGTTAACGATCAGCGCGCCTTCGGTATACTCTACCGTTGCGTCAAGCTTGCCATGCGTCGTGTCATATTTGAGCAAATGAGCAAGTGTGCTTACATCCGTCAGGTCATTGATCGCTACTACTTCTACTTCCGAGTTATTCAGCGCTGCCCGGAATACGTTACGACCGATACGTCCAAAACCGTTAATACCAATTTTCGTTGCCATGATTGATTTCCTCCCAAAAATATAATTTTGTCTGCTAGGTCCGATGAGGGTTCACCGTCTGCTGCAGCTTGTTGGCTAGGTTCGTGCGCTGGCATATGCCAGCGCCAAAGGGCACCAACTTATGTCAAGACAGGCAAATGGCCCGTCATGATGACAATCTTTGAACAATCTCTTGCGCAGCCGCTTCGTCCGTAACGAGCACGTTCTCGTGACCGTGACGCAGCACCGAAGTGATAGCCTCGCCCTTGCTCTTGCCGCCGGCAATGCCGATGACCATGTCCATTTCGTGAATGTCTTCGATGCGAAGACCTACGGTCGGCATTTTCTGCAGAATGTTTCCTTGCCGGTCAAAATAATACCCGAACGCTTCCGCGAGCGCTCCGTCGCGCCGCAAGCTTTCCGTCGTCTCCGGGTCCACCTTGCGCCGTCTGGCCATCACCATAGCTTCTCCGATCCCGTGAACGACCATCCGAGCCTTACGGATAAACTGGATAATCTCGGCAATGCTTTGATCCTGCATCAGCGACTGGTATGCTTCTTCGCCAAGATAATACGGGACGTGCAGCAGCCGATAACTCGCACCGGTTTTTTTGGCCATCGTAGATGCGATGGTGTTCGCCTCCAGCTCCACGCTTTCTCCGAGCCCGCCTCGCGCAGGCACGAACCAGCAGCCTTTGAGCGGCGTGGTTGCGGTCAGATGGTATGCGACTTCGGCCAGCGTCGATCCCCCGGTTACAGCGATGACTTCATCCTCTGTAACGAGCTTGCGCAGCACGGCGGCGCCGGCCCGGCCAAGCTCTTTCTTCGTATGGGGAGAGACGTCCGAATCTCCGGGTACGATAACGACCTGCTTCAGCCCATAATGCGATCGGATCCGCTCTTCCAGCTCGGTAAGACCGAACAAATCTTTCACCAGCGGTTCGATGGATTCCAGCAGCTGCCGACCGGCCGGACTGATCCGCATGCCGGATGCCTCAACTTCGACAAGGCCCTGCTCTTTCAAAAAATCCACTTCCGCGCGAAGAATGCGTTCCGTCGTGTTCAGCGAAACAGCTAGCGTCCGCCTTCCTACCGATCCGGACACGAAAATATAGTGCAGGATCGTATAACGTTTCTTCATCGTGTCCATCAAATCCGGAAGAAGCTGTTTTTGAATATCGAGAATTTCTCTCATGAGCTCACTCCTCCCTGAATCATGGACGTTTTTTGTCCCGGTATAACATTTTAAGTCCCACAAACTCCAAAAAAAGCGCTAAGCTGTTCACTTAGCTGTCACTTATTATAAACCAATTTTCGCCATGCTTCAAGTATTCGACATCCAAATTGTTATATTTTCGGTATGGAAATGTTTGCTTGAAAAAAATGATGCCAAGCTGTTGCAATCCGCCGGTAATTCGATTATAATAATTTTTGCTGTCACCGTTAAGTGAATTATGCTGTACGATGACGTAAACAATAATATGCGCCCGTGGTCCAATGGATATGACGTAGGCCTCCGGAGCCTGAGATTAAGGTTCGATTCCTTACGGGCGCGCCATTTATAAACGAACCGAATCAGTGAATGCACTGATTTTTTTTACGTTTCCGTTTGACCTTTCTTGACCTTTGTTTGTTTTTCCGATATGATGGTTATAGTTTAAAATAAAGGAGGCTGCAGCAATGAGTTTTATTCCAATGGTAGTCGAACCGGACGCAAGAGGGGAACGCGCCTACGATATTTACTCGCGTCTGCTTAAGGACCGCATTATTTTTCTGGGAAGTCCAATCAACGATGTTGTAGCCAATACGATCATCGCGCAACTGTTGTTCCTGGCCGCACAGGACCCGGACAAGGACATTAGCTTGTATATCAACAGTCCCGGGGGCTCCATTACTTCGGGCATGGCGATCTACGACACGATGCAGTTCATTAAACCGGACGTGTCGACGATCTGCGTAGGGATGGCCGCTTCCATGGGTGCTTTCCTGCTCGCTGCGGGCGCCAAAGGCAAACGTTTCGCGCTTCCGAACAGTGAAGTCATGATTCATCAGCCGCTTGGCGGCGCGGAAGGACAGGCAAGCGACATTGAAATTCGCGCCAAACGGATTTTGAAGTTGCGCGACAAGCTGAACACGATTCTTGCCGAGCGCACCGGACAATCGTTCGAGCGTATCGAGAAGGATACGGACCGCGACAACTTCATGACCGCCGAAGAAGCGCGTCAATACGGCTTGATCGATAATGTAATCGAGCGTATTTAACAGAATAAGCAGCGCAAAGCCCTGCAGCGGTATCTACAAGCCGATGCAGAGCTTTTTTGCGTACTTTTTACATCAAAACACTCCTCTTCAGCAGCCCGTGCCGGGCCGTTCCGAAGAAGAGTGTTTGTTGTGCTTATGTTTTACTCCGCCCGGTCATCCAGCGGATAAAAGATCAATTCGATCGGGAATGCCGAGCCGGCCGGAGGGCTGAACTCGATGTCGAGCGATTCTTCCTTGCCCGTCGTTTTCGCGAGAATTTGCATCCCGTCAAACGCCGTAATAACGCCGGATTCCGGAACCAGCCGGATGTCTCCGTTGATTTTGAACGGACCTTTGAAGACGCCGCCCTTCGCCAAAATCATCACCGCCATCTTCCGCGGTTTGTCGGCATGTATTTTATAAATTACGCCATAATTGCCGTCATTTTTCACTTCCATCTTGCGCAGCGGGTCATACCCCGGCTGGAACGGATCGGTTTTGCCGTCACCGATAATCAGGCGGCTCGGCGTCGTGAACGAGCTGGCGTCGATCTGCCAATTGACCTGCGATACCGGGAACGATCCGCGCACATGCCCGGTGAACGGCAGCAGCGGCAGCGACAAGGAGCTTTGGCTCACTTCGTTCGTAGCAACAAACGAGAACTGTACTTTCCCGCTCGTCTCAACGTCATAGAATAAATTGACGCCCTGTCCAGGGTAAAAGTCCGGAAACTGCTTATAAATAAACGTCTGGTTCGGCGGAACCGTCAGCGTCTCGTTCAGCGGATCGCCGAGCAGAAAATCGACGGTCGCTTCGCTGCCGATCAAATTCGCATACACCGACGGCCATACTTCGCCTTTGTTCGTCGTCTTGATCGTGATCGGCTGGTTCGTCGTATTTTTCGCCAAGATCGCCAGCGTCACTTTTTCTTTCGTTCCGTTAATATGGTCGGCGTACAGCCGTCCCTTACCTTCCACGTCGTCCTGATACAAAATCCCTTTCTCCGTAAACTCCTCCGGGCTGTCGCTTACGAGAAGCTTGCGAGAGCGATCTTCCGTCGCTGTCTTAGGAAGCTGCGGAAGCTCCCAGAAATTGCCCCAGAGCGTGCTCCAATCGGTTGTAATGAACGATCCGACCGGCTTCATAAAGATCGGGTATTCAACGGCGCTCAAGTAAGGCTCGTCGACGATCACGAGATTGCGCGTGTAAGACTCGCTCTTATTACCGTGAATATCTTGGACGGTCAATGTGATCGGGTACGTCCCCGGCACAAAGTACGCTTCCTGCCTGCCTGTCCACTCATACTTGATCGTACCCTCCGCATCCGGATCGTAGCTGAGGTCCACATATTTGATGGGTTCGCCGGTTTTGTAGGTCGACTTGGCGAAGGTGAACTTCGCTACCGGCTTCGAGTTGCCGCTCTTCGGGTTGTAAATGCCAGAAGGCGTCTTCGTATAAAGGACATCCACGCGCCGCAACTCGTTATTGTATGTGTATTTCGCCCCCATATAGTCCGCGAGCCATGTCAGTTTGATCATCAAACGGCCGTTTACGATTGCGGCGACATCGTCAAATTTTTGCCAGTAGCCGTTGATCCATACGGATTTGTTGTCGCTGTCGAGCAATATGTTGTTCGTCGGCGTCACCATCTCGATCATCCGCGTCTTTTCGTTCCATTCCACTTTCATTCCGAAAGCGTCGCCCAAAAACTTCGCCGGCACGAATGTCTTATCTTTCAGGATCGTCGCCGGTGCGTCCAATGTCACCTGCTGGCCGTTTAAGAAAGCATCGGGCTTATCGATATACAACAGCACATAGGTTGTCCCGGAGGACATTGGCGCTTCCTGTTTGGCCGCCGTAACGATCGGGGTCGTACCGAACGTTAGCAGCAAACTCAAGACCACTAACAACGCCAGTTCTTTCTTCATCGATTTCATCTCACTGCTCCTCTTCCATTCTGCGGCTCTCTAGGTGTACCCGCTAACAGAAAAAACCTTTTATCCGCTTAACGCATACGTCATAATAGACGCGCCGCACGATAAAAGGTTGCGCATTTCCTGTCTAAGCAAATCGTTCCAGAGCAAAGGAAAAAGCTTCCTTGCGGAAGCCGTCCGAAGTGATTATTGATTCTCCAATTCCTCTTTGCTGACCAGTGCGACTAAAGCGTTTACAGCCTGCTCGGCATCCGATCCTTCCGCACTAATGTGTACTTCCGTGCCTGTGCTGATCGCAAGGCTCATGATCCCCATGATGCTTTTGGCGTTCACTTTCTTCTCGTCTTTCTCCACGAAAATTTCGGAAGAAAACTTGTTCGCTTCTTGTACGAAAAGTGCAGCCGGTCTGGCATGAAGGCCTGTTTTCAACTTGACGACTACTGGGCGTCTCGACATGCAACCAATACCCCCTAAAATCTTTGAATTGATCCAATCATAGTGACAGGCTTATGCGCCCAATTGTAAATGAACCACCGCGGATAGACTTACTTGGACTTGCACAACAAATATAAAAGCGATTTATCATCCATTATATCATTTTTCGGCGCATTCCACTAGAATTATTGAGAATTTACACAAAAAATCTATATATTCGCTGCGAAGCCTAGGATTTCCGGATCTTCTCCGCCATTTCATCGATTTTACGAAGCCGATGATTGACGCCGGATTTGCTGACGCTTCCTTTCAGCATTTCGCCGACCTCGCTCAAATTCATATCCGGATGCTGGAGACGGATTTCCGCGACCTCCCGCAGTTTGTCGGGCAAATTATCCAATCCGATCTCTTTTTGCAAAAGCCGAATATTATCGATTTGGCGTACCGCCGCCCCGATCGTCTTGTTCAGGTTGGCCGTTTCGCAATTGACGAGCCGGTTGACGGAATTGCGCATATCTTTCATGATCCGGACGTCCTCGAATCGAAGCAGTGCCTGATGCGCGCCGATCAAGTTGAGAAACTCGATGATTTTCTCGCCTTCTTTGATATACAGCACGAAGCCCTTCTTCCGCTCGATGCAGCGTGCATTCAAATCAAACTCGTTGGCCAGCCGGCAAAGCGACTGGCAATGCTCCTCGTACATCGAGTAAATTTCCAGATGATACGAGGACCCTTCCGGGTTGTTGACGGAACCCCCGGCCAGAAAAGCGCCCCTCAAATAGGCGCGTTTGCAACAGCTTTTGCCGATGATGGCCGGATCGATTCCCGGGGTAAACAAAAAGCCTTCCGAAACAATGTGGAGCTCCGATAAAATCGGCTGCACTTGATTCGGTACGCGAACAATATAGACGTTGTTTTTTTTCAGCCGCATTTTTTTTCGGACAAGCAGCTCGGTATGCACTTGAAACGTCTTTTTCAAAAGCGAATAAATGCGTCTGGCAATGGCCGCATTCTCGGTCGATATATCGAGCACAATTTTTTGACTGCTCAGCTGCACGGCGCCATTCATGCGAATGAGCGAAGATAGCTCCGCCTTTTCGCAGCAGCTGTCCGTATCGACCATCGTAAGTTCCTTTTTCGTCTGGGCGGCGAAGGACATCGGCAATCACCTCTTCTTCATCCAACTCTCCACCAGCTTGTAAATGTGCTGACTTAACTTCTCCGCATCATGACGAAGGTACGTGCGGAACAAAATCAATTGGTCGGCGATGACCTGGCACCCGAACTTCGTCACTTCATCCAGATCCAGCTGCACGACCTCGGCGCCTTTCTCGGCGTATTTGTGCTGTACCGGCTCCGGTATGTCGCCGTTATTGACAATGACGTAGTCGAATAAATGTTCGCCGATATGGTCTCGAACCGCTTTTAAGTGGTCGCTGACCTTGTAATCGTCCGTTTCGCCGGGCTGCGTCATGACGTTGCAGACAAACATCTTGAGCGCGTCCGATTCGCGGATCGCCTGCGCGATTTCGGGTACGAGCAGATTCGGCATAATGCTCGTATACAAGCTGCCCGGGCCTACAAGAATCGCATCCGCCTCCCGTATCGCATCCAACGCCTCCGGCAGCGCATGTACCGCGGCCGGTTCGATGGAAACGCGGCGAATCACGCCACCCGCTTCAGGGATTTTGGATTCGCCCACAACGATAGTGCCGTCCGCCATTTCGGCCTTCAGCACAATCGCGTGATCCGACGCCGGAAGCACCCGTCCGCGGACAGCCAGCACGCGGCTCAGCTCGCGCACGCCGGTTACAAAATCACCGGTAATATCCCGCATCGCTGCCAACATTAGGTTACCCAAACTGTGTCCTGCCAATCCATTGCCTTTTTCGAAGCGGTATTCCAGCATTTTGCCGAGCAGCGGCTCTACGTCGGCAAGGGCGGCGAGCACGTTGCGGATATCGCCGGGAGGCACCATCTCCAGCTCGGAACGCAGGATGCCGGAGCTGCCTCCGTCATCCGCTACGGTGACGATAGCCGTAATGTCCATCGGCTTCCGCTTCAGACCTCGGAGCATGACCGACAAGCCGGTGCCACCGCCGATGACGACGATTTGCGGGCGTTTCTTCTCCCCGCCGCGAGGGGTCATTTCTTCACCTCGACGCGGTCGCGCTCCGAGTCACGATGACTGACCCGTGCGAAAACCGTCTCGCTGTTGTGCAGCATTTTACCCAAATATTCTGCGATCGCAACCGAACGATGTTTGCCCCCGGTGCAGCCGATCCCCACCACGACCTGGCTCTTGCCTTCCTTCTTGTACTGGGGAACCAGGAAATGAAGCATGTCTAGCAGCTTCGACAGAAACTCCTGCGTCTCGGTCCATTTCATGACATACTCATACACTTCCGGGTCCTGGCCGGTATTCGGACGAAGATGCTCCACATAGTGAGGATTCGGCAAAAACCGGACGTCAAAAATGAGATCCGCATCGATTGGAATGCCGTATTTGAATCCAAACGAGATGACATTAATCGAGATGCTGCCGCTCTCCAAATCCGTAAAGCGCGAGACGATTCTTTCCTTCAGCGCATTCGGCTTGATGCTGCTCGTATCGATCACTTGCGTGGCCAAACCTTTTAACTCTTCCAGCAGCTTACGCTCTTGCTGTATCCCTTCGAGCGGCACGCCTTCCGGCGCAAGCGGATGTTTCCGTCTGCTTTCCTTATAGCGTTGCACCAGCACCGAATCGGTCGCATCGAGAAATAAAATTTCGTAGGTCAGCGTATGATTTTCCTTCAGGAAACGCAGCGATTCGGTTAGCGAAGTGAAAAACTCGCGGCCGCGCAAGTCAATGACGAGTGCAACTTTGGCGATCCGGCCTTTGGACTGCTCAATCAGCTCGGCAAATTTCGGGATCAGGACGGGGGGCAAGTTGTCTACGCAAAAATACCCCAAGTCCTCCAAACTTTGCACGGCAATCGTTTTGCCGGCTCCGGACATGCCGGTAATGATAACCAGCTTCCCGAGCGTTTGCATCTCTTCCATGGTTTCTCCTCCCCAGCTGCGCTATCCCTCCCACTCGGACACACGCAGGTTTAAGCGTTTTGCGAAAATAAGTTCAAGCCCGCTGCGCCGACGACGCCCGCATCGTTGCCGAGTACGGCCGGTACGATATCTACGCCTTCCTGCGCCGTTTCTTGTGCGAACTCGCGGTAATACTTGCGGATCGCGTCAAACAAAATTTCGCCGGCTTTGGAAACGCCGCCGCCTATGATGAATCGCTGCGGATTGAGGACGACGGAAATCGTCGCCATCGATTTGCCCAAATAGAGGGCCGCCCGGTTAATAATCCGGAGGGCGACTTCATCGCCGGTCTTGGCCGCATCGAATACGTCCTTGGCCGTAATGTTTTGGACGAGCGCAAGCGATGTATGCTCCCCGCGTTCCGTCGCTTCTTTCGCCATGCGAATAATGCCCGTCGCCGAAGAAACCGTCTCCAGACAGCCTTTTTTGCCGCAGCCGCATTCGATCGCTTCCAAATCCGGCACGACGGTCATATGTCCCAGTTCGCCGGCCATGCCGTTAAAGCCTTGGTATATGCTGCTGTGAACGATGATCCCGCCGCCGACGCCCGTTCCCAGCGTATAACAAACGACGTTCGGGATGCCCGCGCCTGCCCCGCTCCACGCTTCCCCCAAGGCGGCGACGTTGGCGTCATTATCTATTTTTACATTCTTCCCGAGCTTTTCTTCCAAAATTTTCTTGACGGGTACATTGCGCCAGCCCAAATTAGGAGACAGCTTAATGAAGCCTTCCGGAATGTTCATGAAACCGGCGATTCCCGCTCCGATTCCGGCTACCTGATCCCATGTGTACGGAGATTCCGATACGAGTTTGCGTACGTATTGCGCAATGTTTTCCAGGACCACATCGGCGCCGTGTTCGGTTCCCGTCGGGCCTTCATAAGTTTGCAGCAGCTTCCCCTGCGCATCGCATAATCCGACCTTGATGGCGGTTCCTCCCAAATCGACTCCTACATAAACTTGTTCTCCCATACTGCTGATCACCTCATAAATGATATCCGAAAACATAACCCGTGCGGGTTTGTTACACTCCTGTTCCAACTATAAGCCAACCCCATGGGGCCGTCAAGATGACGCGAGGATAAACGGCTTTGCCGTCTTTATGACGGCATCCGTTTGTCAGTTGACAACCGACATCAATAAAATGATGTAATCCGTTGCAACGCAGTTGACAACTGACTCCTTGCTTCACTCAGGAGTAACAGTTGCAACGTAGTTGACAACTGACTCCTTGCTCCGCTAGGAGTAACAGTTGCAACGTAGTTGACAACTGACTCCTTGCTCCGCTAGGAGTAACAGTTGCAACGTAGGTCATGCGAAGCGTATAGAGCCATGTCGCAACTGGTACAGCGAGGTTTGCCGCTGACAGTTGTCGACTAGCGATATACTGTCTCTATGACCAAATGAAAAACGTGGAACATGATCTGTCCCACGCCCCCAGGTAAGTTGCCTTGCCTTAGACCGATACGCTCCAGTCATGGACCATATGGCCTTCCAGAAACTTCTCGCAATCAAGCGCCGCCATGCAGCCGCTGCCGGCGGCCGTAATCGCTTGACGGTATTTGCTGTCCTGCACGTCGCCGCAGGCGAATACGCCTTCGACATTCGTCATGGAAGTTCCCGGCTTCACCAGAATATAACCGAGTTCATCCGTTTTAATTTGCCCGGCAAGGAATCCGGTGTTCGGTTGGTGTCCGATCGCAACGAAAATGCCGTCGGTTTCCAAAATTTCATCTTCGCCGGTCTCGTTGTTTTTCACTTTCAGCCCCGTCACGCCTTTGTCGCCGGAAAGGACCTCAAGCGGTGCACGATCGAGACTCCATACGATTTTTTCATTCTGACGCGCGCGATCCTGCATGATTTTCGAGGCGCGCAGCTCTTTGCGGCGATGCACGAGACGCACTTCGGAAGCAAACCGGGTCAAGAAATTCGCTTCTTCCATCGCGGAATCTCCGCCGCCTACAACGATAATCTTCTTGCCGCGGAAGAAAAATCCGTCGCAAGTCGCACAGGTGCTTACCCCGCGTCCGATCGATTCCTTCTCGTTCGTAATGCCGAGCAGCTTAGCCGATGCGCCGGTCGAAATAATAAGCGACTCCGCTTCGATATCGCCGATTCCTTCCACATTCAGCTTGAAAGGACGCTTCGACATATCTACCTGGTTTACCCATCCGGTTTTGAACTCGGCGCCGAAGCGCTCCGCTTGTTTCCGCATATTCGCCATCAGCTCAGGTCCCATGATCCCTTCGGGAAAGCCAGGGAAGTTTTCCACTTCCGTCGTTGTAGTCAATTGGCCGCCAGGCTCCGGTCCTTCGATCACGAGTGGATTCAAATTGGCGCGGGCCAAGTAAATGGCTGCAGTCAGTCCGGCAGGGCCGGTTCCGATAACGATTGTTTTGTACATATAGAAGCTTCCTCCTTGGCGGATTCTATCAACATTCAGAAAAAAGTCGTTGCATCCGGGCCACCCGGCCTAGCGTTTTCTGAAGTTTTTACGAAATTAGGGATTGTGAGGTTCCATGCCCGTAAATTTGTGAAAGATCGCATCCATCTTTTCTTTGATTCCGCAAACGATGTCGATCTGCTTGGCATTCTTGCTCACAGTCGCCACCGATACGCCATACCGGTCCGCAGCGTCCTGATAAGTAATCGGACGACGGTGCATTTTGGCGGTCAAATATTCGAGCGCGGCGGCCCAAGCCTCCGGCTTTGTGATTTTCGGCACATTTGGGAAAACCCTCGTTAAATATTCTACCCAAAGCGTCTGCAAATCGTATTGCTGCACCATGTCGTACCTACGTGCCATCTGTTTCAAGGCCGTTTCCATGACGGTCTGCCATTTCCGATCCCAGAGCGGCAAGCTCGAAGAGAACGGACCCGGCGCGACCGTCGTCTTGCGGCCTTCCAGTACGGCGTTTAGCGGCTCTTTCACTCCGATACTGCGCAGTACGAAGATCGCGATCTTCTTCAAGTAATCGTCTTCTTCGGCCTGCCCGATAAACTCCAACAGCGCGTCTTTGACTTCATCGTCGGCGATCAAACCGAACGCCTGAATGACTTGCAGCTTCGTGTCAGTATCGCCATGCCGCAAAGCCCAGAAAAACGACGAACGCACGAGCGGATCCCGTTTCAGATGATCAGGGAGACCGTCGGCGCCGCGTTCAAGTCCGCGGAATTGTTCTTCGAAAGGCAGGTGATAATGGTAATTCACAGACGGCTTCGTCGTTTCCGAACGGCTCTTTTTCAGCAAGGTCAAATAAAACTTCGGAATTTCCGAGCCGGGATCGAACTTCTCCGCTTGCTTCCACTGCCGTTCCGCTTCTTCAAAGCGATCCGTATTGTAAGCCGCAACGGCGGTATAATGAAACAGACACGGGTCGAGACCCGCTTCGCCCGTCTTGAGCAATCGTTTGAACAGACGATACGCTTTGTCGTGTTCACCCAAAATCCCCATCGTCGTCGCCAGCTTGAACACATGATCCTGATGGAACGGATAAGTCTTGCGAAGCACCTCAAGCAGACCTGATAAACTTTCCCGGTCGCCGAAATGCTGGTAAAATATTGCCAGGTTGCACAAGGCATGCAAATTGCCGGGCTCCATCTCGAGCACTTGCCGGATCATTTGCACCGACTTGTCGAAATGCCCCATATAGTAGTACGCCAGCGCCAAATTGTTGCGCGCGGCCATGAAATCCGGATGCTTCTTAATCATTTTCTCGAGCAGTCGAACCGCCTCGGAAAACCGCCCTTCCTCGAGCATCGAGCGGGCTTTGTCATGTTCGAATAAACCTTCGCGGCTCTTGATCGTCGTCAGTTTCGTCGGACGGTCGAGTTCGAAGCTAAGCAGCTCCATCATTTCCTCGGACTCCTCCAGAAACTGTCCCGTCGGATCGTTCTCCAAGTAATGGATGATCGCATGTTCCGCCGACTCGTAATTTTCCATGTTGGCGAAATTGTTCGCCATATAGAAATAACATTCGGTCATGGCAGGGTCGATCTGATCGAGCACATGCTGCAAAATGCGGTTGGATTCTTCATAGTTACCCATTTCGGATAAAAGACCGGCCAAATTGCAATGGTTCACCGGATTTTCCGGTTCGAACTCCGCAGCGCGACGAAAATATTTAAGTGCCTTATCATAATGATATCGGTCCAGGGACTGAACGGCTTTTTCGAAAAAGAATGTGGCATCCATCTTCATCGGTACGACTTTGGTGCTTGGCCCCGGCGACATACGTTTTTTCTTCTCCATGAGTAAGGCACCTCCGTAATCCGTCCGGACATGATAAGAAAAGCTTCCGATCGAAGCATCCTCATTGAAGATACGTTCGAAGCTTTTCTTGGAACACTGCTTCTTTACTGTACCGGATGATCCTGTTTCATTTCATCATACAAAAAGTCTTGCTTCTATATTAACATACTCCGGCCCAAAACCATAAGGTTTCGATGCCGGAGTTGTCTGGTAAACTTATACGCCGCCGTATTTGAACAATGAACTGATCGAACCGCCGCTCTTAATGATGCGGATGGCGTCGGAAAGCAGCCCGGCAATCGACAGCACGTTGAACCGGGAGGAATGCTCTTCCGGAATGGCGATAGAATCGGTAATGACGACTTCCTTAATGTTCGGATGATCCAGGCGCTGCAGTGCAGGACCGGAGAATACGGGATGTGTGGCCAAAATATAGGCGTCGTTCGCGCCTCTTTCCTTGAGTCCTTCCACCACGTTCACGATCGTGGTTCCCGTATCGATCAAATCTTCGATGATGACCGGCGTTTTGCCCTCAACTTCGCCGATGACGTGCGTCACGACCGCTTCGTTATGCGCATAACGCTTCTTGAACATCATCGCGATCGGCGCTTCCAGGACGTTGGCCAAGTTTTCTGCACGGGTTACGCCGCCCGCATCCGGCGAAACGACGATGAGATCGTCGATTTTCAGCTGCTTGATATGATTGCTGAGCAGGTCAAGCGCGGTCAAATGGTCGACAGGGATGTTGAAGAAACCTTGGATCGCCGGCGCGTGCAGGTCGATCGTAATGACGCGGTCCGCTCCGGCGGAGTCCAGCAGATCGGCGACCAGCTTTGCCGAAATCGGCTCGCGCGGCGCCGCTTTCCGTTCTTGGCGGGAATAACCATAGTACGGTACGACAAGATTGATTGTCCGGGCCGAAGCACGCTTGGCCGCATCCATCATGACGAGAAGCTCCATGAAATGCTCGTTGATCGGGTGAGAAAACGTCTGCACCAAAAAAACATCACAGTTTCGAATACTTTCCTCGTAGAGGCAATAAATTTCCCCGCTCTTGAAACGGGAAAGCTTAATTTTGCCCATCGGAACATCTAGCTCCTTGCAAATCCGTTCCGCAAGCTTCGGATTGGACGATCCCGAAAATATTTTCAATTTGTCGCTGTACATGGTTACCTCCGCTTTATGCATATGTTCCTCATTTAATGTTTACATAAAATTAAAAGAAAAGCCGCTACTCTCCCATTATACACAAAAACGTTACAAACCAATAGGCACCATAAGCCGTTTCCGCTGCTTAAATGTGGCTAATTCGTTAAAACCGACCGCTTTCAGCTCCTCAGCTGCCAAATCAAGGTATTGCGCAAGGCGTTCCGGCTGATGGGCGTCCGATCCGACCGTAACGGGAATATTCAGTTCATGCGCATACTCAAGCACCCGCCGGCTCGGGAACATTTCGTTCACCGGCATACGAAGCCCGGATGCGTTGAGTTCAATGGCGATTCCCGCCGCCTTGACGGCTTCCAAAGCTTGGCGCTCCAGATGCTCCACGCTGCGGTCCGGTTTAAAGCCGAAACGCTTAATCACATCAATATGGCCGATGTAATCGTAAAACCCGGTTTGCGCCGCCTTGATCACCGCATCATAATATTGCCGGTACACTTCATAGGCGTCGCGTTCTTTCCAGCCGTCCGTTTGCCGGTAATCGGTAATATCCCATTCCCCGAGAAAATGAACGGACCCGATAACGTAATCCCAAGGGTATGCATCTATGATGCGCTTGATTTCGGATTCATAGCCTTCGATATAATCGCCTTCCAGCCCGACGCGAATGTCGATGTGCTCCTTGTACTTTTCTTGAAGCCGGAACGCTTCTTCGACATAGCGCGGCAATTCTTCCATCGGCATAGCCATGCCCGGCAAATAAGTCGCCGGGTCTACATGCAGCAAGGGCATGTGATCGGACAGCCCCAACTGGGTCAGACCGATCTCGATGCCCTTCTGCACATATTCCTCCAGCTCTCCCGACGCATGTCCGCACCGTACATGATGCGTGTGATAATCGATGCGCATAGAGCGTTTTCTCCTTCGCGGTTTGCGGCGGCATCGCCCGGGTTGTTCCGTATGGACAGCCCGGGCCATCCCGCACCGTACCGGTATTATTTTTTCTTGTTATGACGCTGATCGAGCTCGGCTAATACGTCGTCAAGCGGAAGCTTTCTCTCGCGCAGCAGCACCATCAGATGGAAGATCAGATCGCTCGTTTCGCAGCGAAGCTCGTCATTGTCGCGATTTTTGGCGGCGATGATCACTTCGGCCGTTTCTTCGCCGACTTTTTTCAAAATTTTATCGACGCCTTTTTCAAACAGGTACGTCGTATAAGCGCCTTCCGGCCGCTCCGCGTCACGCTGGGCGATCACCGATTCCAGTTTCCCGAGCATCGCAAAACGGTCTGCCGAAACGGCAGCTTCGGAGGAGGTTTCCGCTAAAAAGCCTGCTCGCACATCGTTCGTGAAGCAGCTATAGCTGCCGGTATGACAGGCCGGTCCGGTTTGGTCGACCGATACAAGCAGCGTATCGCCGTCGCAATCATACCGCAGCGCCTTCACCTTTTGAATGTGTCCGGAGGTTGCGCCTTTATGCCATAGCTCCCCGCGGGAACGGCTCCAGAACCATGTTTCACCCGACTCCACCGTCCGCTTCAGCGACTCCTCGTTCATGTACGCCAGCATCAAAACTTCTTTGCTCGCCGCATCCTGCACGACCGTCGGCACCAAGCCTTGCGCGTCAAAACGCAGCGCCGCCAGCAGCGCATCCACACTTTCCACTACCGCTTGTTGTTCGCTCACCGTACTTCCACTCCTTTTTGCCGAAGGTCTTCTTTAACTTCCTCAATCGATATTTCTTTATAGTGAAAAATCGTCGCGGCCAGCCCCGCGTCCGCTTTCGCCTGCGCAAACACGTCGTAGAAATGCTCCTTCTTCCCCGCGCCGCCCGATGCGATCACCGGGATCGTTACGAGTTCCGACACCGCTTTGGTGAGCGGAAGATCGAAGCCATCCTTCGTTCCGTCCGCATCCATGCTGGTCAGCAATATTTCGCCCGCGCCAAGCGCCTCGATCCGTTTCACCCATTCGAGCGCCTTGATCCCGGTTCCGTTGCGGCCGCCGTGCGTGAACACTTCCCATTCGCCCCACTCGGCGTTATACCTGGCGTCCACGGCGACTACGATGCACTGAGAGCCGAACTTGCGCGCCCCGTCGGAGACAAGCTGCGGGTTTTTGACCGCGGCCGTATTGATCCCGATCTTATCCGCGCCTGCGCGCAGCAGCCGCTTCATGTCGTCCACGCTCGCGATGCCGCCGCCAACGGTGAACGGAATCGTGATTTCGCCCGCCGTCTTTTGGACGACCTCGACCATGGTAGCCCGCCCTTCATGCGAAGCGGATATATCCAAAAACACGAGCTCGTCGGCACCTTCGCGGTCATAGATCGAAGCGAGTTCCACCGGATCGCCGGCGTCCCGCAAATTGACGAAGTTGACTCCTTTGACCACCCGTCCGTCTTTTACATCGAGACAAGGTATGATTCGTTTGGCCAGCATCTTCTGTTGCTCCCCTTTCCCATACGCCTTCCTACAGGCGAAAAAGCGACATCCCCGGCTTCCCGGGGTTGTGCGCTTACGATTGAACGGCCTGCCCGCTCTTGCACAAGCTCAGGAAGTTGCCGAGCAGCTTCATGCCGATATTGCCGCTCTTCTCCGGGTGAAACTGCATACCAAACACATTGCCGCGTCCGACAATAGCCGTAACCGGTCCATAATAATCGGTCGTAGCGAGCAAATCGTCCTGCCGCTCCGGCAGCGCATGGAACGAGTGAACGAAATATACATGCCCCTCTTCCAGATCGCGGAATAACGGACTCGGCTGATGGAACGCAAGCTTGTTCCACCCCATATGCGGCACCTTGAAGTCCCCCTGGAAACGGACGACTTCGCCGGGCAGCAGCCCGAGCCCTTCATGCGATCCGTACTCCTGACTGCGGTCGAACAGCAGCTGCATGCCGAGGCAAATGCCGAGCAGCGGCTTGCCGCCTTGCGCATAATGCAATACCGCTTCGCCCAGCTTCGTCTCCCGCAACTGGTCCATTGCATCACCAAAGGCGCCGACGCCGGGAAGAATCGCGCCTCCGGCTTCCAACAGCTCGCGTTCGTCCGAGGTAACGACAGCCTCATAGCCAAGGCGCTCCACCGCCGAACGGACGCTGTGCAAGTTGCCCATGCCGTAATCGATGATCGCGATCATTTACAGCACTCCCTTCGTCGAAGGAACACCTTTCACGCGCGGATCGATGCTCGTCGCTTCGTCGAGCGCACGGCCGAGCGCCTTGAACACCGCTTCCACCATATGGTGCGTATTGTGGCCGTAATGCACGATCACATGAAGCGTGATGCGCGCTTCGAGCGCAAATTTCCATAAAAATTCGTGCACGAGCTCCGTCGTAAAGCTGCCTACGGTAGCGGACGGGAATTGGGCCCGGTATTCCAGATGCGGACGGTTGCTGATGTCGATCGCCACCTGGGCCAGCGCTTCGTCCATCGGTACGAAAACGTTGGCGTAACGCTTGATGCCCTTCTTGTCGCCGAGCGCCTCGCGAAGCGTCTGCCCAAGGCAAATGCCGATATCCTCGACCGTATGATGGTCGTCGATCTCTATGTCGCCCTTGGCGTCTACGCGCAGATCGAATAGGCCGTGCTTCGTGAACAAATCGAGCATATGGTTGAAGAACGGCACATCGGTTTCAATCTCGGAGATGCCCTCTCCATCCACGTTAAATGCCAAACGGATGTCCGTCTCGTTCGTTTTGCGCGCGATCTCGGCCCGGCGCCCGCCCATCTGAATGTCCTGCTCAGCCACGGATAGTCCCCTCTTTCTCCAAACGAATTTGTATCGCACGCGCATGCGCGTCCAGCCCTTCGTGGCGCGCAAGCGCGATAATTTGTTCTCCATCCCGCAGCAGCGCTTCTTTGCTGTAGTAAATGACGCTCGATTTCTTCATGAAATCGTCCACGTTTAGCGGCGAAGAGAAGCGCGCCGTCCCATTGGTCGGCAGCACATGGTTCGGTCCGGCAAAATAATCGCCTACCGGCTCCGAGCTGTATGGGCCAAGGAAGATCGCGCCGGCATTCTCAATTTTGCCGAGATACTGGAAAGGCTCGCGCACAATGATCTCCAAATGCTCCGGCGCCAACCGATTCACTGCGTCGATGCCCTCCTCGAGGCTCGCTACCGTCAAGATCGCGCCGTAGTCTCGGATCGACTGCGCCGCGATCTCGCGCCTCGGCAGCTCGTTCAGTTGGCGGTCGACCTCGCGGGCGACCGCCTCGGCCAGCTCCTGCGACGGCGTGATCAAGATCGCCGAAGCCATTTCGTCGTGCTCCGCCTGCGACAGCAGATCCGCCGCCACATAGGCGGCATCCGCCGTCTCGTCCGCCAGCACGACGATTTCGCTCGGGCCGGCGATGCTGTCGATGTCGACCGCGCCGAACACGTACCGCTTGGCAAGCGCGACGTAAATGTTACCCGGCCCGACGATTTTATCCGCCGCGGGGATCGATTCCGTCCCGTAGGCAAGCGCCGCTACTGCCTGAGCCCCGCCGGCGCGGTAAATCTCTTTCACGCCCGCTTCCGCCGCCGCCACCAGAATATGCGGGTTAATGCCCTCGATCCCGGCCGTCGCCGGCGGCGTCACCATTACAATTTCCGGCACGCCTGCCACTTGCGCCGGAATCGCGTTCATGAGCACCGACGAAGGGTACGCCGCCTTGCCGCCCGGCACGTAAAGCCCGACCCGGCGCAGCGGTCGAATGACCTGGCCGAGGATGCTTCCGTCGGCCTGCAAATCCATCCACGAGGAGCGCAGCTGCTTCTCGTGGAAGCGGCGCACATTCGCCGCTGCCGCGCGAATGGCGGCGAGAAAGAGTTCGTCCACCTGCGCATAGGCAGCCTCGATCTCTTCCTTCGTGACGCGAAGATCGCCCACGCGCACGCCGTCAAACCGCTCCGCGAAGCGGCGCAGTGCCGCATCGCCGTCCCGGCGCACTTCTTCGATGATGCTTTTCACCGCCTCATTTTGCTGCGCGGAGCCGTATTCCACTTCCCGCTTCAAAGCAAATTCCGATGCCGGTACAATCCGCATGGTCCGCTCCCCCTTTATTTCGACGCCGACGCCACGGCGGCAATGACCGGCTGCAGCCGGTCGCAGAGCGCCTGAATCGCTTCGCTCTTCATCCGGTAGCTCACCCGATTGGCGATAAGACGGCTCGTAATCGCAAAGATTTGTTCATGCTCCATCAGTCCGTTCTCGCGGATCGTACTGCCGGTTTCGACCATATCGACAATCCGGTCGGCAAGTCCAATGAGCGGTGCAAGCTCGATCGATCCATTCAATTTGATCACTTCGACCTGCTGCCCTTGTTCGCGAAAATATTGCGACGCCACGTTCGGATACTTCGTCGCCACCCGCGGATTCAGCACCGGCTTCCAGTCCGGCAAGCCGATAACCGACATGCGGCAGCGCGCAATACCGAGATCGAGCAGCTCATACACGTCGCGGTTTTCCTCCATTAGCAAGTCTTTCCCCGCAATACCGATATCCGCCACGCCGTATTCCACATAGGTCGCTACATCGACCGGTTTGGCCATGATGAACTCCATCCGCGCCTCCGGCACCGGAATGATCAGCTTGCGGGAATCTTCCATGTCCTCCGGAATCGCCAGACCCGCTTCGCGAAACAGCTTCGAGGCCGGTTTGTAAATGCGTCCTTTGGGCATCGCCACTTTTAAAATATCCTGCATGCGAACGCCGCTCCTTTATTGTACAAACTTAAATATTTCGTCAAAGCGCAAAGCATCTTCCCGATGGCCGAAGCCGTCGTTCCCGCTTTTGCCGAGAAGCTGCGTTTCTACCGCCACTCCATTTCGGCTCCGAAGCTCGCCGGCCTTGGCCAGCGCCTCCGCCCGGCGATCAGCCGAATAAACAATCAGCATGCGGCGAAGAGACGCATCCGTCTCATCGCCCGCTACTTCAAGAATTCTGTTCGTCTTGAGCGCAAAGCCTGTCGCCGGCGCCGGACGTCCGAACTGCGCGAGCAAGTTATCGTAACGGCCTCCACTGCAAACCGGAAAGCCCAGCTCCGCAGCATAGCCTTCAAACGTCATCCCTGTATAATAAGAGAAGTCTCCGATCATCGTCAAATCAATCAGCACGTGCTCGCTCACGCCGTATGCGCTAAGCACATCCCAAATTTCGCACAAATGCTCGATCGCTTGCTTCGCTATCGGATTGCGCGTAGCTTCTCCAGCCTGCCGGCACACTTCCTGTCCCCCGCGCAGGCGCAATATCCCCTCAAGCTCCTGCTGCACATCAGGCGCCAGGCTGAGTGAACGGATCGTTTCGCGGTACCCGACATAATCGCGGCTCAACAAGCATTCCTTGAGCAACGTTTGGGCTTCCTGACGATCTTGAAGCCGTTCCTCGAGCAGCCCGTTCAAGAAGCCGACATGTCCGACGGCGATTTTAAACTCCTTTACTCCCGCCGCCTGCAGGCAAGCAATCGCGATCGCAATCACTTCCGCATCCGATTCGGATGACGCATCTCCCACCAGCTCCACGCCGGTTTGAAAAAACTCCGCGTCCCGCCCCGCTTCCGCCTCAATTGCGCGAAATACGTTCGCCCGGTACGATAAACGCAACGGAAACGATTGTTCCTTCAACACCGACGATACGACGCGCGCAATCGGCGACGTAATATCGGAACGAAGCACCAGCGTAGTTCCTTTGCGATCGAGCAGCTTGAACAGCTTTTTGTCCTCGGTCGAGCTGGCAACGCCGACCGTATCGTAATACTCGAGCGTCGGGGTTATAATTTCCCGGTAACCCCACCGCTCCACGCACTGCATCACTTTCGATTCGATGCTGCGCAGCTTGGCGGCTGCTTCGGGGACGTAATCTTTTACACCTGTCGGTTTCTCAAATACTTTCGGTTTCGACAACGGCTTCACCCTGCTATTCGTTTGAATTGTATTGCATGTATGAAAAGAAATGCTTTAGTCCGCTAATATGCTACCATACTACCAAGATAAAGAATGTATTCGTAAGTTTATCATGGAAGTCCGTGATTCGTCAATCATTTCCACATGTTTTAACACCCGTCAAGCATTCGCTCCGTACCCGCTGTCGACCCTCTATTGTACATCCGTTCCTTCTCGCACCAGCGTCACCTATTGATAGCTCTATGGCTTGTATAAGTAAAGCTTCAGATCGAAGCTTTCAATGAAGATACTGTGTGTTTTAGACGAAGCTTTCCCTTGAAAGATTCCGATGTTATAACAAAAAAGGCCCTATGCGGACCTGCTACTCTTTCTTTGCCTACTCTTCACTGGCGCGAACATCCTCGCGAATGACACGCAGCGGATTCCCCGCCACAAAGCTGTACGGCGCAACATCCTTATGTACCACCGAGCCCGCTCCGATGACGGCGTGATCCCCTATCGTCACACCTGGTAATACCGTCGTATTTGCCCCGATCATCACGTTGGAGCCGATGCGCACTTTGCCGATTCGATACTCTTTGATCAAATATTCGTGTGTCAAAATCGTCGAGTTGTAGCCGATGATCGAATTATCGCCAACCTCGATTTTTTCCGGAAAGAACACATCCACCATGACCATTAAAGCAAAAGAGGTATGCTCTCCCACCTTCATTCCTAAAATACGGCGATAAATCCACCGCTTCATCGGCAAGGAGGGAGTATACCTGGACAGCTGGATAAACATAAAATTGCGCACTGCTTTCCATGGGCTGATGGTATTGTACATTTGCCATAGTGAGTTCGGTCCATCCACAGGAAAACGGTCGGTTTGTCTCAATGCGCTATCCCCTCACACCCCGACGATCGGCAATAAATCGCGAATATCTTTGATTAAATGCGTCGGTGCGTACTGTTTCAAGTAATCTTCGCCCTTCAGCGACCATGCGACGGCTACGGAACGAACGTCGGCGTTTTTGGCCGCCTCCAGGTCATAGTGGCTGTCGCCGACCATAAGCGCAGATTCCGCATCCCCTCCGAGCTCCCGGAGCGCCTTCAAGATTCCTTCCGGATCGGGCTTCGCTTTCTCCACTTCATCAACCGTTACGATCGTGCCGAAATAGTCGAACATCCCGGTCAGCTTCAGGCCCATCTCCGTCGTCAGCCGAATTTTGCTTGTCACAACGCCTAGCTTGACGCCTGCTGCATGCAGCTTCGCCAGCGTTTCCTTCACATGCGGGAATTGTTTGACCAGTTCATCATGCTTCTCCACATTGAACTTGCGGTATTTCATTACCAGGTCGTCCACTTGTTGTCGCCCTGAAAAGTAAACCATCTGCTCAACTAGCGGCCGGCCCATATTCGGAATAATATGCTCCCGCGTGACGGGCTCCGGCGTAACGCCTTCAAACGTATGCAAAAACGATTGTATAATCAGTTCATTCGTATCAAGAATCGTTCCGTCCAAATCAAACAGTACCGTTCGGATCATGCTGTTTCTGCTCCTTTAACTTGCTGTCGGTTGTTTCTTCTTTATTTTCTTGGCTTGTGCCGGCTTCTGCATCTTCCGCCCCAGCCTTATGCTCGTCTTTGGATTGCGCTACAGCGGTTTCGCCCGTTTCAGTTGTACCGGCCGTTTCGATTGTTTTTTCTGCCTTCACGTTTGTCTCGCCCGTTTCGGCAGCAGCCGGCTCCTCACCGATCCGACGAATCGGGTCCGAATAATATTCGGATGCCGCGCCCGTACGTCTGCGGACGATGATCAATATAATCGCCGCGATCACTATGAGTACTGCAAGCAGCTGCGAAATCCGTACATTGCCGCCATATGTCATCGTGCCGGCCTCAAAGCCGAATAGATGCATCGGGGACCATAGTCCGTTCATAAGCCCGGCCAGCCAAGCGGGACCCGTAAAGTCCAGGCTGTCTGTCCGAAGGCCTTCCACGAAAAATCGGCCGATCGAATACCAAATGAAATAACTGAAAAAAAGTTCACCCGCACGCAGAAACGATTGTCTCCGCAGCACGAAAAGCAACAATAAGCCCAGCACATTCCAAAGCGATTCGTACAAAAACGTCGGATGATAATATTGCCCTTCGATGAGCATTTGATTTACGATCCAATCAGGAAGATGCAAATTGCCGCGCAAGAACGACTCGGACACGGGTCCGCCATGCGCTTCCTGATTCATAAAGTTGCCCCAGCGTCCGATAGCTTGTCCCACAATCAATCCTGGCGCGCAAATATCCGCGATTCGCCAGAACGAGTATTTTTTGCGCCTCACGTAAATGACCGCAGCTATGATGGCTCCGATTAAAGCGCCGTATATTGCGATCCCGCCATGCCATACTTTGATAATTTCGATCCAATTGTCTTTATAATCTTCCCATTTGAAAGCGACATAATAAATCCGCGCACCGACGATCGCCGAAGGAACGCCGATCAGCACCAAATCCATAAAAAAGTCCGGGATAATCCCGTACCGCTTCCCTTCTTGTATAGCCAGCAATAAACCGACCAATGCCGCGGTGCCGAGAATAATGCCATACCAATGCACACTTAACGACCCTATAGAAAAAGCAACCGGATTGATTGCCAGGAACTTGCCTAACATTCATAACCCCTTCTCTCGCGCGAAAATGTTTCGTTTGCTACCTATTCCAAATCGTCCATATCTTCCGCAAGCGATTCGGTCAGTTTATTCGTAAACTGCAGAGCAGCGTTGTAGCCCATTCGCTTCAACCGGTAATTCATCGCCGCCACTTCAATAATAACCGCCAAATTTCGTCCCGGGCGCACAGGGATGGTCACAACCGGAATATCGGTTTCGATGATTTTCGTCGTTTCCTCATCCAGTCCTAGACGGTCATATTGCCTTTCTTGCTGCCATGTTTCCAAACGACAGACGACGGAAATTTTTTTCGAGCTTCTCACGGCGCCGGCTCCGAACAACGTCATGACGTTGATGATCCCGATACCTCGAATTTCAAGCAGATGCTGAATCAGCTCGGGTGGGTTCCCTATCAATTGATAATCGGCGGTTTGACGAATCTCCACCGCGTCGTCGGCAATCAGACGGTGTCCTCGCTTGACGAGTTCGAGCGCGGTTTCGCTTTTGCCGATGCCGCTGGAACCGGTAATTAGCATGCCAATCCCGTATATCTCTACAAGAACGCCGTGAATTGTCGTTGTCGGTGCGAGCCGGTTTTCCAAAAAGCCGGTCAGCCGGCTCGTAAAGATCGTCGTGGCTACGCCGGTTCTCGCCACGGTAATCCCACGATCATTGGCCGCAGCAAGCAATTCGATCGGCGGCTCCAAGCCGCGGCTTATAATGATGCACGGCGTGTCCTCGTGTGCACAAAGGCGCACCATCCGATCGGTTCGTTCTTCGGAGGAAAGTCCATCGAAAAACGTCAGCTCCGTCTTCCCTAATATTTGAACCCGTTCGCTCGGGTGAAACTCGAAATAACCGGCCATTTCGAGCCCTGGCCTGTATAGGTCGGCTACCGTAATCGGTCGCTTCAGTCCCTCTTCGCCGCAAATGACCTCCAGATGGAACTCTTTCACTAAATCCGACACTTTCACTTTTTTCGGCATGGTGACCTTCTCCTTTATGTTCCCAATAATCCCATCCTATATAATTTATCTAGTGAAATCAACCTTTCCATGACCAATTACGGCATATTATGCTTCATCGGGGTTCGAATGTTCGCAGTCATGGATCTTCATTTCCGTACAGCATCTTTCCAATTCTGGCCTTGCCCAATGCTCGGCCCATTTCCTGATCTCGTCCAATACCGGTTTAAATGCCCTTCCTTTTTCCGTAAGCGCATACTCGATTCGTACCGGCATTTCCGGATATATCGTTCGTTGAACAAGGCCCGCCGATTCGAGTTCTTTTAATCGTTCGGAAAGAAGTCTGCCGCTAATCGATAATTGGCAACCGATTTTGGAAAACCGCTGAGGTCCCGTCAACAGTTGTTCGAGCAAAAAAATGGTCCAGCGTTTGCTCAGCAATTGAATCGTTTGCGTCATTTCGCACTCCTGCTGTTCGATCATAACCGCACCCCGACTTTCGTAAGATCAAATCCCTTTACGAATCTTTCGCCGCACCCTCCAAGCAGCAAAAAAGGCCAGCCTGGATAGGACTGACCTTTGTTTTCAATCAACTATTATGCATTTACCAAGATGGACAAGGTTGTCTCTTTGTCAAAGAAATGAACTTTGTTCATGTCGACCGCAAGCTTCACGTTCGTGCCTTCTTTCATGCCAGAGCGGCCGTCTACGCGCGCAACTACGCTTTGCGTACCAAGTCCGTTCAGGTACAGGAACATTTCGTGACCCAGGTTCTCGGCAACCTCGATGTGTGCGTTCACGATCGTGTTCGGGGATGCTTCCATAAAGATCGCTTCTTCGTGGAAATCCTCCGGACGAATGCCGATGATCACTTCTTTGCCGACATAGCCTTTTTCACGCAATACTTTTGCTTTGCCCTCCGGAATTTCCACATTCAATCCTGGAGCCTTGAAGTACAAGCTTCCGCCTTGCTCTACAAATCCACCCGTAATGAAGTTCATGGAAGGAGAACCGATGAAGCCGGCAACGAACATGTTCACAGGGAAGTTATAAATCTCTTCCGGTGTAGCCGCTTGTTGAATAATGCCTTTATCCATAACGACGATCCGATCGCCCATCGTCATGGCTTCTGTCTGGTCATGTGTTACGTAGATAACGGTCGTTTCAAGACGCTTGTGAAGCTTGTTGATTTCCGCGCGCATCTGTACGCGCAGCTTTGCGTCCAAGTTGGAAAGCGGTTCGTCCATCAGGAACACTTGCGGTTCACGAACGATCGCACGACCCAAGGCAACGCGCTGACGCTGACCACCGGAGAGCGCCTTAGGCTTGCGTTCCAGCAAATGCTCGATATCGAGAATTCTAGCCGCTTCGCGAACGCGGGCATCGATGTCGGCTTTCTTGAATTTACGGAGTTTCAAACCGAAAGCCATGTTTTGGTACACGCTCATGTGCGGATACAAAGCGTAGGACTGGAATACCATCGCGATATCGCGGTCCTTCGGAGCTACGTCATTCACCAGACGGTCGCCGATGTACAGTTCGCCTTCCGTAATTTCTTCAAGACCGGCGATCATACGAAGTGTAGTAGACTTACCACAGCCGGAAGCTCCTACCAATACGAGGAACTCCTTGTCCTTGATATCCAAGTGGAAGTCTTTAACCGTTGCTTCTTCTGCCCCCGGATATCTCTTAACGATGTGGTTCAAACGTACACCTGCCATGATTTATTCCCCCTACGAGATAGTATCGTGTTATGACTTCATCTTACCCTACCTGCTCGTAAATGACTATGCACAATCTTCACAAAAAAATCACTTTCTTTTCGTTACTTTGTACAATAGTATGGCGATCTTCACAATGACGGCATCGTTGAACGTGCGAACGTCAAGTCCCGTCTCCTGTTTGAATTTATCCAACCGGTAAAGAAGCGTGTTGCGGTGAATATACAGTTTTTTCGCCGTTTCGCTGACATTGCAATCAAGCTGAAAAAACTGCTCCAGCGTCGTTAGCGTCTCCGCATCCAGCGCCACATCCAGACGCTTCAGCACGCGTTCGAGGAAGCTCGCTTTCTCATTTTCCGGAATCAGATGCACCAGCTTCTCCAATTGCAATTCCCATGGCAAGTGCATATTGTTGCCGATATGATATGTACGCCCGAGCATGATCGTTTCTCTCAGCTGCAGCACGACGGCATAGAGCGATTTTGCAGGCATAATCGGGTAATGAACGGCCAGATGGCTCTCCCCCACCCATTCGCTCTCCAGCATCTCGTGCAATCCGTAGCCTATGGCCGCAAGTTTGTCTTCCAGCGTCTCGTCCTGCTGGTCATCGCGCTCATCACCTGCATCCATGGACAATATTTTTTCCGGAGCCAAAATGAGCCACTCTTTATCCGTTAATGGAATTAATGTAAGCTCACTGTCAAAAAACGTTTCGAGCAGCTTCTTCAGGTCCGCATAATATACCCGCCGCGATGTAGTATAGTCGCCGAACAGCAGTAATGGGATTTTTGTCGAATATAACGACAATTGGGATACGAGCGAATCGGGCATTTCCGCCTGCGTCATGCCGAGCTCCTGCTGTCCGCGAAACCATTCCCGAACGAGCCCCGCCTTGCGTTCTTCTTCGCTGCCAGAATATGATGATTTGTGATCCTGGTTGCTTTTCAGGTCCAACATCAGCTCGACCAGCTGCCGCTCCACCGGCTTTACGCCAGCAGCCTCCATTTGCAGCAATACGGCCGTCTGTCCTTCCCGATGTACGAAAAAAAACACGCTGCCTTCTCTCACGACGCTTCGAGGCTGCTGTGTCGGTTCATCGGCATTGTGTTCCTCCTGCGCGATCCGACGCCAATCTTCCCAAGGCCATAAGACGGTTTTTACCGGAAGGCCCAGTGCATGCTCCAACTGCTGTCTCACCCGTTCCCAGTCCATCCTTCAGGCTCCCCACCTATTTATCTTTAGTTGCTTTTATTGTAACACATCATCGCCCTTCATGCTTTTTCATAAAAAAGGAGCAAGCGCATCCGCCCGCTCCATGCCGTCTTTATAAGGTAGAGTCAGTTGATCACTCTGCGAGCTGTCACGTAGTGATCTTTCCACCAGCCCGATTCGATCGTGCTGTATTTCACTCCTCCTTCCCCGTACGTATGTATCATCATGCCGTCGCCGATATACATCCCGACATGTCCGATCTTGCCTTTGGAGTTTACCGTTGTAAAAAAAACCAAATCCCCTGTATCCAAATTCGCTTTGCTCACAAATGTCCCTTCCTTCGCCTGGTTGCGAGACACGCGCGGCAGCGTAATGTCGTGCTTGGCGAAAATCCACTTCATGAACGAGGAGCAATCGAATGTATTCGTCTGTCCGTATTTCGCGCCGAAGACGTACGGTGTACCCAAATATTTTTGCGCGGTAAGTACAAGGCTAACGCGTTTTTGGTCCTGTGCCGATAAAACCCGTCTTGCTCCGATGAATTGGCTCTTATAGTCGTTTACACTTCTGGTTACGACTTCGCCGCTGGACTTTGAACTGCTTATCATTTTATTGTTGCCGATATAAACGCCAGTGAAGTCCGGGCTGCTGCCTTTACCGAAAAACAGCACGTCGCCTGCTTTCGCGCTGCTAAGCGATTTGATAAGCGGTTTGTTCATCTTGAACTGATCGTCCAGCGCACGGGGCATGGAATAATCGAGCAGCCTGTAGATATAGTAGTTGAGGCCGGCAGCGTCAAAACCTTTGCTCGGGGATTCCGCTCCCCATGCATAGTCTTTTCCTGTCATTTTTTTAGCGATGGAAACCGCATCCATATCGTCGTAAGCAGCCATTGCGGGCCCGGCCAGCACACCCGTCAATAGGATCGTCATGGCCACAGTTATACCGGTCGTACGAATTACAGCGCGTTTGAACATGAATTCTTCCTCCCAAGTTGTCTATTATTCCCCATGTTTGGGCATTATCGTTCCTGTACTCACAGATTACCATGGGAGAAAAAACCGACGCATTACGCAATTGTTGCCTCTATTCGTATCCTTCTGGGAGGCCGACCAACAATAGCCATCCCCCGCCGAACAGACCTTGTCTCCGATCAGCTTGGAGTCATTTTCGTTGCCGTAAACAAAAGGCTGGAAAGCCTTGATATTTCCTCGCTTTGCGAGTTCGATCTCTTGCAGAGTGCAAGCGAAACGGCTCCCTTGGCGGATCAGAACGGTCTGCCTGAAGTACCATTTTCCTTCGTTGGTAATTATGTGTGATCGCCATAAATGGGCTGGCTAAATGAGGATAATTTATCGTGTTGTGGAAATAATTCAAATGTTCATGCATTCGGCTGCAAAGGAGGAACCGTCCATCCCTGTCCTTCGTTACGGTAAAAACGCGCTTTCTGTAGCTATCCCTAAAGCGTACGATACGATTACATACGTCCAGCATGATACTGTAGATTTGGATGAACGGAGCTCCCTGTTGCGCATTCGTCAAGCATTGGAAGCACCCATCGGAACCCCGCCTCTGCGGGAGCTTGCCGCCGGAAAAGGGCGCGCCGTCATCCTCGTCAGCGACGGAACTCGCCTGTGCCCCACATCGCTGCTGCTCGGTCCGCTCTTGGAGGAGCTCAACATCGCCGGCATCGCAGATCAGGCGATCGACATCGTCGTCGCACTCGGGCTTCACCGTAAGCATACGGCTGATGAGCTGGAGCGATTGGTCGGAAAAGAGGCGTATAACCGGGTCCGGGTGCATAATCATTCGCCCATTGCCGAAGATTGCGTGCATGTCGGTACAACTTCGCTCGGAACCCCGGTGGAAATCAACCGGACGGTTGCCGAAGCCCCCTTGCGCATTGTGACCGGCAATATTGAGCCCCATTCCCTTGTCGGCGTTTCAGGCGGCGTAAAGGCGATGATCCCCGGCGTAGCCTCTCATCGCTGTATTGAAGCGAATCACAGCTTGTCCCTTAAAGTAAAAGCTGCACCAGGTGATCCGGATAATGACATCCATCGCGACTTGGAACAATCGCTGTCCTTTCTTCCAATTGATTTCCTGCTGAACGTCATCGTGAATCACGACCGGCAAGTCATTCATGCGGTAGCAGGTCATATTATCGACGCCCATCGTGCCGGCGTATCTTATGCCGCCGATCTTTTTGTCGTCCCGGTAGAGAAGCGATATGACATCGTTATCGTTTCACCGGGCGGCTCGCCGAAAGATCTGCAATTGTACCAATCGCTCAAAGCGCTTCGCAATGCGGCATCCTTCGCAAAACCGGGGGGAGCGCTTATTCTTGTCGCGGAATGCCCGGAAATGCTCGGCAACGGCATATTTCAATTTTGGATCGAAACGATGCCGAATCGGGAGCGAATGGTGGCCAGGCTGCAGCAAAATTTCGTGGTAGGAGCACATAAAATACTGCACATCGACGAAGTGCTTCGCAGCTACAAAGTCTACTTGCATTCTTCCCTGCCCACGCATGTAACGGAGCTTCTCGGGTTTATTCCAGCCCCGGATTTAAACGGGGCCATCGCTTCCGAAACTTGCCACCCGGACACTACGGTGGCCGTTATGCCGTTCGGCGCTCTGACGTATCCAAGAAATGGTTAGCGTTGTACCCTTTTAGAAAGCTTCTGCAAGTTTTTACCATATGTAAAGTTCATCCTACTCCGGGAGGCGGTTTGTTTATGAATTGGGGCCATTGGCCAATGGAACGGGTTGTATTTGCGTTTGTCGGTATCGCTTTTTTGGCTCTCTGGGTGCAAGTCACGCTGTCCCACTATCGGCAAAATTTTCATCACAAAGCGATGTGGGTCCCGGTTATTTCCGCTCCGGTGTTTAGTCTGACGGCGTTTGTGCTTGCTCTGGCAAGACTGGAATGGCTTCTGTCGCTGTTTTTGTATTTGATGTGGTTCGGGGTATTGGCCGGGGGTGTTGGTTTCTATTACCACTTTCACGGCGTCGGAATCCGTGTCGGCGGTTATACGATGCGAAATTTTCTCGTCGGTCCTCCCGTGGTGCTGCCGGTTATGTTCAGCGCGCTTAGCGTACTCGGTCTGATTGCATATTATTGGAGGTAGGCTATGAAGCGTACGTCCCGATATCCTTTTTACGATGTGATGAACGAACAACGGGCCTGGGATGACCATACCCGCCATATCGTCAATTCCCGTGTTCATACGGAGGGCGAATATGTCTTCCTTATGACTGTGGAAGCCGAAATGCTGCGTTCCTGGTGCTCGCTGTTAATGGATGATAATCGACCTGAAGTGATACAGTATGTCATTGATCATTTCGACCAATCGCTCGGTTCCGGCAAAGAAAGCCAGCGAAAACCCGGGGAGCCCCCGTTAAGTCAGCTTGTACGAGGCGGTCTCCATGCACTGGATCAAGCCTGCCAATCGATGTTTACGGAACATTTTTTTCATCTGGAAGCCGCACGCCAAAAACAAATTATGACCGATATTAGCGAAGGTCAGGCGCTTCCGGCGGAAATTTGGAAGCCCGTGCCTCAAACCGCTTTCTTTCAAAAAATGCTGTCGCTCACGATTGACGCCTATTATTCTCATCCGAAAATATGGTCGGATATCGGCTATGCCGGGCCCGCCTATCCGCGCGGTTATGTACGGATGGATCTCGGACAACTCGATCCTTGGGAGCCGAAGGAGGATACGAAAAAAAATGAAGCGTAAATATGGAGACGAAACGGTCGACGTCGTCATTGTCGGAGCAGGCGCCGCAGGCGGCGTACTGGCTAAGGAACTCAGCGAATTCGGCATGAAGGTCATGGTTCTTGATGCCGGACCGCTTCGCGATGCACAACACGATTTTGCCAGCGACGAGCTGTCCATGCAAAGCCTCGGTTGGCAGGACACCCGCATTGTCGACGGCAGCGATCCTTTGCAGATGGGACACAACAATTCCGGATATGGAATCGGCGGCGGTACGGTACATTTTACCGGCGTGTTCCTGCGGTTTCACGAGTCCGATTTTCAAACCCGCACGATCGACGGCGTCGGGGAAGATTGGCCGATCACCTACGATGATTTGGAACCGTACTACACGAAGGTAGAAAAGGAAATTGCGGTTTCCGGTCCCAAACATTTCCCATGGGGACGATTTCACGGCCCTTATCCGTACCCGGAACGGGATCCGATCAGCCCCAATGCGCAAATCTTTTCCATAGGCTGCGAAAAACTCGGTATTCCATGGGTCGTTACGCCGCTCGCGATTTTATCGGCACCTTTCGAAGATCGCCCGCCTTGCATTAATCGCGGCTTTTGCAATCAGGGATGCATGCCCAATGCAAAATTCAGTACGTTGATCGTCCATATTCCCAAAGCGATCCGTGCAGGCGCTGAGGTGCTCGCGGACTGTATGGTAACGCAAGTGAATATGGGCAGTGATGGACGCGCAAGCGGCGTTACCTTCGTACATGAAGGCCAAACGTATGAGCAGCGTGCCAAACTAGTCATATTAAGCGCGTTTGTTGTGGAAACCCCGCGCTTGCTTATGAACTCGGCCAACTCGATGTTTCCTGAAGGACTGGCCAACAGCAGCGGCTGGGTCGGAAAAGCGTTCATGACCCACAGCAGTCACGACGTATACGCGCGATTTGATAAGGAAATACGTCTTTATAAGGGCACGCCGGTCCTAGCTACGACGCAGCATTTTTACGATACGTCGTCTGACCGTGATTTTGTAAGAGGATATACCCTCCATGCTCACGGCGTAAGACCGCTCGGCTTCGCTCAGGGCATTGCCCAGTCGGGCGGCGGCCAGCTGGTGTGGGGATCGCGTTTGCGCGAAGCGATGCTCGATTACAACTATTACGGCCGCATAACGCTTGTGGGCGAAGTATTGCCCGATCCAGCGAACGCGATTACGCTGAGTGATGAGAAGGACCAGCACGGCTTGCCTCGAGCAAAGGTCACGTTCAGTTACGGCAACAACGATCTTCGCCTCATCCAGCACGCGATCGGGAAAATGAGCGATATTTTGGAAGCTGCGGGAGGTAAAAGCGAATTTGTCGTCCCTGACACAGCTCATTTGATGGGCGGCTGCCGTATGGGAAATGACCCTTCTCATTCGGTTGTTAATTCTTATGGACAAACTCATGATATTTCGAATCTGTTTATTTGCGACGCGAGCATCTTCGTCACTTCGGGTGGCGGAAACCCGACTAATACCGTGATGGCACTTGCCTCCAGAACGGCACAATATATAAAGGAAAAAGCGTCTAGGCTGGAACTGTAACTTTCGTCACGAAGGATCATCTCTCTTGTTGAGGTGGTCCTCGTTTACTTTTTGCATGAGATACCTGTAAAATGAAAGGAAAAGGAGTGAATGGTTGTGGCTATAGTGGAAGTTACCGTAATTCCGATCGGTACCGCAACGACCAGTTTGAGCGGGTACGTGGCCGATCTTCATCGACTGCTTGAGGAAGCCCCGGAAGCGATCCGTTTTGAAATGACATCGATGAGCACGATAATTGACGGTGAACTTGACGATTTGCTGCAGGTCATTCGTCGTTTGCATGAAGCGCCGTTCAGTCAAGGCGCCTCACGGGTATCCACCTCGATTAAAATCGATGATCGCCGCGACAAAGCAGCCTCTATGGAACAGAAGCTTCGTTCCGTGCAAGAGAAGTTGGACAATCGCTCGCTTTAAATGCAGGGCGCCCAGCTAGCGCTATATGTTTGATTTGGTCCCGACTTCCGTCGTGTATCTTTACACTACTCATCGCACTTGTTGTTGCAGCGGCGGCTGTCACCCAGGATGGAAGGACGCTTATTAAGCTCAACAATACAAATGCAAAAAAGAGACCGTTAAGGTCTCTTCTTATTTTCACCTAATGGTGAGCCATGTAGGACTCGAACCTACGACACCCTGATTAAAAGTCAGGTGCTCTACCAACTGAGCTAATGGCTCGAAAATAATGGTGGAGGCTGATGGATTCGAACCACCGAACTCGTCAGAGAACAGATTTACAGTCTGCTGCGTTTGGCCACTTCGCTAAGCCTCCATATTATAAAAAGCAATGGTGGCTCGGGACGGAATCGAACCGCCGACACGAGGATTTTCAGTCCTCTGCTCTACCGACTGAGCTACCGAGCCATGCTATGTATTATGTTGTTCTAACTGCACTTCCTATGCAGGAAATTAATGGCGGAGCCGACGGGATACTCTTCGTTACACTCCGAGACTGCGTAGTTAGACTTACGAAGCATAAGCTTCGACGAACCTTATAGGTTCTCATCCCTTACAGGGAAGTAAATCAATGGCGGAGCCGACGGGATTCGAACCCGCGGTCTCCTGCGTGACAGGCAGGCATGTTAGGCCTCTACACCACGGCTCCACACTATGGATAAAAACTGGTGCCGCCGAGAGGACTTGAACCCCCAACCTACTGATTACAAGTCAGTTGCTCTACCAATTGAGCTACAGCGGCATATTGAGTTGTTACATGGTGGAGGCTGACGGGATCGAACCGCCGACCCTCTGCTTGTAAGGCAGATGCTCTCCCAGCTGAGCTAAGCCTCCATAAATATAAAATTGGTAGCGGCAGAGGGGATCGAACCCCCGACCTTACGGGTATGAACCGTACGCTCTAGCCAGCTGAGCTACGCCGCCATGATATACTACGGAGAGAGAGGGATTCGAACCCTCGCACCACTTACGCAGTCTAACCCCTTAGCAGAGGGTCCCCTTGAGCCACTTGGGTATCTCTCCAAGCTCAATCAGTACAGGATTTGTACCCTGAAAACTGGATCGAAACGAGGCTCCGATTTATCTTTTATCGTTCCGTTGTGCTTCGCACAAAGGTCACTTCAAAAAGATAAATCTTCGCTGCAACAAAATGCTTAATGCTGAATCTTTTAGCTAATGCTTCCGAAGCTAGCTTTTCTTCGAAAA
>NZ_JBHSRV010000012.1:0-165481 GCF_042659105.1 Paenibacillus allorhizosphaerae
ATCAACCGTTTGGTGATGATGGCGGAAGGGAACCACGCGTACCCATCCCGAACACGAACGTTAAGCCTTCCAGCGTCGATGGTACTTGGACCGCAGGGTCCTGGGAGAGTAGAACGTCGCCAAGCAGATAAAAAGAGCCTCTTTGGACATAATCCAAAGAGGCTCTTTTTAGATTTTGCGGGATTGGAATACTATGGAAGCCCGGTCAAATCTTCATGACTTTATGCTTGACACTCAAAAAGGGCTTTTGATAAGATTGCAATTAATATATTTTCGGCAAGGACAAAATTAAAGGGGGCAACATTTACGTGTGGGAATCTAAGTTTGAAAAAGAAGGGCTGACGTTTGACGATGTATTGCTCGTTCCGCGAAAATCGGAAGTGTTTGGGAAAGAAATTGATATTTCGACGGAGCTGACGAATCAGATCAAACTAAACGTACCTTTCCTCAGTTCAGCGATGGACACGGTAACGGAGTCGGCATTGGCGATCGCGATGGCCAGAGAAGGCGGCATCGGCATCATCCATAAAAACATGTCGATTGCACAGCAGGCAGAGGAAGTAGACCGCGTAAAACGTTCCGAAAGCGGCGTGATTACGAACCCGTTTTATTTGACCCCCGAACATCATGTGTACGATGCTGAAGAATTAATGGCGAAGTATCGGATTTCGGGTGTACCGATTTGCGACGAGAACAAAAAATTGGTAGGGATTTTGACAAATCGTGATTTGCGCTTCGTACATGATTATTCGATCAAAATTAAAGAGGTTATGACTCGGGAGCAGCTCGTGACAGCGCCGGTAGGTACGACGCTGCAGCAAGCGGAAGGAATCCTCCAGAAGCACAAGATCGAGAAGCTGCCGCTCGTTGACGAGCAGAATGTGCTGAAGGGACTTATCACGATCAAAGATATCGAGAAGGCCATCCAATTCCCGAACTCGGCTAAAGACAAGCATGGGCGTTTGTTGGCGGGTGCCGCTGTTGGCGTTTCGAAGGACGTCATGGAACGGACTGCCGCGCTCGTAGAAGCAGGCGTCGATCTGATCGTCGTGGACTCGGCGCACGGCCATCACATCAATATCCTGAATACGGTGAGAAGCATTCGTCAGCAATATCCGGATTTACCGATATGCGCCGGTAACGTTGCTACAGGTGACGGAACAAGAGACTTGATCGAAGCCGGAGCAAGCATCGTGAAAGTGGGAATCGGGCCTGGATCGATCTGTACGACGCGCGTAATCGCCGGTATCGGAGTTCCGCAAATTACAGCGATTTACGACTGCGCCTCTGTAGCAAGAAAGTATAATGTACCGATTATTGCTGACGGGGGCATCAAGTACTCGGGCGATGTGACCAAAGCAATTGCGGCGGGCGCTAGCGGGGTTATGATCGGGAGCCTGTTTGCAGGAACGGAAGAAAGTCCGGGAGAATCGGAAATTTTCCAAGGGCGCCGTTTTAAAGTGTACCGCGGCATGGGTTCGCTGGGCGCGATGAAGGAAGGCAGCAAGGACCGTTACTTCCAGGAAAACGAAAGCAAACTGGTTCCGGAAGGCATTGAGGGACGCGTTCCTTATAAAGGGCCACTGGCCGACACGTTGTACCAATTGATCGGCGGACTGCGCTCTGGCATGGGGTATTGCGGTGCGAAGAACATTCAGGCATTGATCAATGAAACAAGCTTTATTCGCATTACGGGTGCCGGCTTGCGGGAAAGCCATCCACATGATGTACAAATTACCAAAGAAGCACCGAACTATTCGATGTAACTGTAACGAATCTATATATACTGGAGGCAAAGGCCCAGTCCTTTGTCTCCTTTTTTTTGGACGGGCCGGTATGCTACAATAAAAGAACAATAAATAATGGGAGAGTGAAGAAGTGAAACGGTTTTGGAAATGGGGAAAGCTAGCGTTAGGGATTACATTATTGGCACAAATTGCGGTTTCCTCCATATATACGGGTACAGCGCGGGCGGCAGAAACGGAAGCACCGAACTTAGGAATAACAGCCAAATCGGCGATATTGATGGAGGCGGCCACGGGACAAGTCTTGTTTGCGCAAAACGAAGATGTGCCTATGCCCCCGGCCAGTATGGCCAAGATGATGACGGAATACTTGATATTCGAAAGCATTGCCAACAAGAAGATCAGCTGGACCGATACGGTTCAAATTAGCGAATACTCCGCATTTTTATCGAATAATAAAGCGTTATCCGGCATTCCTAAAGCGATGGGAGACACGTACTCAGTAGAAGATTTGTTTTATGCGGTAACGATTTATTCGGATAACGGAGCCGCTGTGGCTTTGGCGGAGAAAATTTCCGGAACGGAAGAAAAATTTGTACAGCTCATGAATGAAACGGCGGCCAAGCTGGGGCTATCGAAGGATGCGTATTTCATTGGCACATCCGGTTTGGATCGGGTCGACCTGGGAAAGTATGCGCCAAGCTCGCTGCCCGGGGAGACGATCTTCACCGCACGCGATGCAGCCTTGATCGCATACCACCTCCTGAAGGATCATCCCGACATCGTGAAGTATTCTAGCATCCCTTCGAAAAAGTTCAGGCCGACGGATGCCAATCCGATGATTAATTATGACTGGATGCTCGAGGGCAATAAAGACAATATTAATTTTAAGAAATATGTGTATCAAGGATTGGACGGGCTTAAAACCGGACATACGGATAAGGCCGGCTATTGCTTTACGGGGACGGCGGTCCGGAACGATACAAGGCTCATTTCCGTTGTGATGAACTCCAGTACGAGAGATAACAGTTTCTTTGACACGAAAAAAATACTCGACTACGGTTTTACGAATTTTGAAAAGAAAGAAATTGTACAAGCCGGAGCCACAGTCGACGCGCTTCCGGCCGTACCGATGAAAAAAGGCGTGAATACGCAAGCGGCAGCTGTTACAGGCGAAGGACTTTCGCTGCTTGTCAAAAAAGGAACGTCAGATAGCGCATTTGTGAAAACGGCGCAAGGGAAGCCGGATTTGGTAGCACCGATCAAAAAAGGCGACGAAGTCGGCACGCTGACGGTCACGTATGAAAATAAACCGTATACGGTCAAGATGGTAGCGGCGAACGACGAAGAAAAAGGCAGCTGGTTCCGGTTGTTTTTCCGGGCGATCAAAAACTTTTTTGTCGATATGATCAGCGGATCGAAGTAGGCGTAAATTCCCGGTCCTACGGGTTGTATATTTAGAATGGTTCATGTAAAATAATTGCTTAGTTAGTTTGTCGCATTTTGCGTATCGTGAATATAACGGAGCGTCGTTTAGGAGGAGTCGGATATGGAAACTGGAACATCCCGAGTGAAAAAAGGTATGGCCGAAATGCAAAAAGGTGGCGTCATTATGGACGTTATGAATGCCGAACAAGCCCGTATTGCTGAAGCGGCAGGGGCATCGGCTGTTATGGCTTTGGAAAGAGTGCCTTCAGATATTCGAGCAGCAGGTGGCGTAGCCCGTATGGCTGATCCTACCATCATGGAAGAGGTCATGAAGGTGGTTTCCATCCCGGTCATGGCTAAGGCGCGTATCGGCCATTTTGTAGAGGCCAAAGTACTTGAGTCGATGGGCGTAGACTACATTGATGAGAGCGAAGTATTGACGCCGGCGGATGAAGTGTTCCACATTAACAAGAAAGAGTTTACGGTTCCATTCGTTTGCGGTGCCAGAGACCTTGGGGAAGCACTGCGCCGGATCGGGGAAGGCGCGTCGATGATCCGTACGAAAGGCGAGCCGGGAACGGGCAATATCGTCGAAGCGGTTCGTCATATGCGTATGATTACCGGCCAAATCCGCAAAATCCAAAGTTTGTCGAAGGACGAACTGATGGCGGAAGCAAAAAATTTAGGCGCTCCGTACGAGCTGCTTCTGCAAGTGCATGAAACAGGCCGGTTGCCGGTTGTTAACTTTGCTGCCGGCGGCGTAGCGACGCCTTCGGATGCTGCACTGATGATGCATTTGGGATCGGACGGCGTATTCGTCGGCTCCGGTATTTTCAAATCGGACAACCCTGAAAAGTTCGCCAAAGCGATTGTCGAAGCGACTACGCATTACACGGATTATGAGCTGATCGCCAAAGTTTCGAAAAACCTTGGCACACCGATGAAAGGGATAGAAATTTCCAAGCTGAACGTATCCGAGCGGATGCAGGATCGCGGCTGGTAATTCAGGAAGAAGGTAGAACGGCATGAAAATTGGAGTGCTTTCCCTGCAGGGGGCGGTTGCGGAGCATATCCATATGATAGAGAAGGCCGGCGGCGATGGCATAGTTGTGAAAAGAACGGATCAGCTGCCGGGCATTGACGGAATCATTATTCCCGGTGGAGAAAGCACGACCATCGGGAAGCTGATGCGTACGTACGGCTTTATCGATGCCTTGCGCGAGTTTTCGCTGCAGGGCAAGCCGCTTTTCGGCACTTGTGCAGGTTTGATTGTACTGGCCAAGGAAATATCCGGACAAGAAGAGGCGCATCTCGGTTTGATGGATATTCGCGTCGCCAGAAATGCTTTCGGACGGCAAAGGGAGAGCTTCGAAGCCGATTTGGACATTAAAGGCGTCGACAAGGACGTTCGCGCCGTATTTATTCGAGCGCCTCTGATCGAGCAGGTGGGCAGCGGCGTAGACGTTTTGGCGACTTATCGCGATCAGATCGTTGCCGCCCGCCAAGGGCACTTATTGGCTGCCTCGTTTCATCCGGAATTGACCGATGATGAGCGGCTGCATGCCTATTTTCTGGACATGGTACGTGAATCGAGGTAGGAGGGATCTCCTTGTTGGATGTAAAACTGCTCCGCAGTGATATGAATAAAGTCAAGCAGGCGATGACAAACCGGGGCGGTAAAAATATCGCGGAATTGGACCGTTTTACCGAGTTGGATACGAAACGCAGGGAGCTTCTGCAAGAAGTAGAGCAGTTGAAAAACCGCCGCAATGTCGTTTCACAAGAAGTCGCGCAGCTGAAAAAAGCGAAGGAAAACGCAGACCATTTGATCGAGGAAATGAAGGTCGTCGGCGACCGCATCAAAACGCTGGATGAAGAAATCCGCGGGCTGGAGACGGAACTCGATACGATTCTCCTCGCTATTCCTAACTTACCGCAGGAGCAAGTTCCTGTAGGTGCTTCCGAGGAAGACAATATCGAAATTCGCCGTGAAGGTGAGATTCCATCCTTCGCTTTCGAAGTGAGGCCGCACTGGGAAATCGCCCAGCAGCTCGGTATTCTTGACTTTGAAGCCGCGGCGAAGGTGACGGGATCCCGTTTTGTATTTTATAAAGGTTTGGGCGCTCGTCTTGAACGGGCTCTCATTAACTTTATGATGGATCTTCATTCGGATCAGCACGGGTATGAGGAAATGCTGCCGCCGTATATCGTGAATCGGGACAGTTTAACCGGAACGGGACAGCTGCCGAAATTCGAGGAAGATGTATTTAAGGTGGAAGGTACAGAATATTTTCTCATTCCTACCGCGGAAGTGCCGGTAACGAACTATCACCGTGACGATATATTGACGATCGAGGATTTGCCCAAATATTTCGTCGCATTCAGCGCGTGTTTCCGTTCGGAAGCCGGGTCGGCGGGTCGCGATACCCGTGGACTCATTCGCCAGCATCAATTCAACAAAATTGAGCTGGTGAAGCTGACGGCGCCGGAGAGCTCGAACGAAGAGCTGGAGAAGCTCACGAGCAACGCCGAGAAGGTGCTGCAGTTGCTGAAGCTTCCCTACCGCGTGATGGCGCTTTGTACGGGCGATATGGGCTTCTCGTCGGCCAAGACGTACGATATTGAGGTATGGTTGCCAAACAGCAACATGTACCGCGAGATTTCGTCCTGCAGTAATTTCGAGGACTTCCAGGCACGTCGGGCGAATATTCGATTTCGAAGAGACAGCAAGGCAAAGCCGGAATTCGTGCATACGCTTAATGGATCGGGCTTGGCGCTTGGTCGTACCGTCGCGGCGATCTTGGAGAATTACCAGCAAGAGGACGGAAGCGTCCTGGTGCCGGAAGTGCTGCAGCCTTATATGGGCGGGGTCAGCAGGATCAGTAAAAATTAACGCTTGAATTTAATTTTTGTTTTGTGATACAATGCTTCTTGTCACCCGGAGAGGTGGTCGAGTGGTTTAAGGCAGCGGTCTTGAAAACCGCCGTAGTCGTGAGGCTACCGTGGGTTCGAATCCCACCCTCTCCGCCATACATAAAAGCAGCGACCCGCGAGGGTCGTTTTTTTGTATGAGGAGCAAGCAGGTGGGAGGAGAACCGGAGGTTCGTCGGAGCATAGACGTCGGAAGCATAAGCATCGCAGTCGGCCCGCAGGGGCCGCATCCCACCCTCTCCGCCATACATAAAAGCAGCGACCCGCGAGGGTCGTTTTTTTGTATGAGGAGCAAGCAGGTGGGATGTGAACAGGAGAATAAAATTTCTGATTGTGATTAAAATCACATACAATACTTAGTATTCGTAGTAAATTAAAGGTGTAGCAAGGAAGAAACAATAAAGCAATCGGAAAGGAAGACGGACCATGAAACTTTTACAACAAACTACTAGACGATCTCGGCTACAATAGACGGATTTTATTTTTAATAATGTATGTGAAAAAAGTCACCTATAAAAATATGGGAGCTGATTATCATGATGGTAAAATGGCTTAGAGAAAATAAATACGCTGCAATGATTCTGTTGTTTGTTCGCCTGTACCTTGGTTACGAGTGGATTACAGCAGGCTGGCATAAGCTAACAGGCGGGTTTGACGCAACTGGCTTCCTGAAAAATGCAGCAACCAAGCCGATTGTAGACAAAGCAACCAATGAGCTTGTGTATCCGACATTCACTGCATTCATTAACAACTTTGCTTTACCGAACGCGGAGCTGATCAACATTATGATTCCGTTGGGCGAGTTTTTGGTAGGTCTCGGTTTAATACTGGGATGTTTAACTACCGCGGCGGCGTTCTTCGCACTCCTCATGAACTTTATGTTTATGTTCGCCGGCACGGTAAGCACGAACCCGTGGATGGCGCTGATCGGAGTCATCGTATTTATGGCCGGGGTTAACGCAGGCAGATTCGGCGTCGACTTTTACTTGATGCCTTACTTGCGCAAATGGTTTAACCACAACAAAGACGCCGGCCATACAACAGGTACCGGCACAACGCCTACTCCAGCACATGTGTAACAGGTAAAAGGATTCGCAATGAAAGTTCTGCGAGACATTGGGCTCGCAGAACTTTTTTTTGTATGGGCCGCGATCATTTGGCGAACCGCATGGTTTTTTTTGCTTCCCAAGCCTTGGTATAAAGCGGTCGCGAGATTCGCATTTTAAGGATGTGGAGGTGTTAAATCATGAGCAAACACGATACTCTGCAAGTTGACGCACAGCGGCTGGCGGATGCTTGGGCAAATACGCTGCCGACCGTTCTGAGTGAATCGGACCGCGCCGAAGTGAAAAAAGACGAAGCAGAGCCGAACGTATTGCGGGTTCATATTGCTACCGCAGGACACAGCAATTACAGCTTTGACTATAAATGCACCTACATGGATGCAAGGGAAGTCAAGGTAGAACTGGTTGATGTGGAGCGCGATGGCGTCAGCGTAGACGAACGGACGGATATCATCCAGACGATGGTGGACGACTATGTAAGACATATTCATGAATGCGCGCAGCAGCTGCATTCGCTGACGACCAGCACATAGGAAGGGGCCCGAATCCGCATGACCAAAAATAAAAGCGGCGCAGACAAAAACCTGCAAAATGTCGTAAAAGACTTGGATAAAAATATCGTAAATAGCCACCAAGCACAGCAGTTGCAGCAGCAAACCAACGACCGCAGGCACCAGGACGCATTAAATCATCAGGATGAATCAGGGATTTCGATGCTTACGGATAAAGAAAATTAAATTGCAGCAAAGGGGGATATTCAATGCCAAAAGACATTCCGGAGCCGGTAAACCCGCCAAGCGGACGACAAAATCAAACGGAACGCCGTCAGCCCAATGAACCTTTATCCGGTTCGAAAAAGGTAAAAAATCAAAATCATAGCCGTCATAACAACGGCGAAGGATAAAAGTGTTCCGACCTTATAATATAAAACCAACAGCCTCTTACAATAAGTAAGGGGCTGTTGGTTTTATATTACATATCGCTATGAATTCCTTTTTTCTAATGCAAGAAAACATTCGCCCATCATCGAATGAGCCATATCTTCGTTATCCGTATAGCCGAATAACACCGATCCGTTTGCCAAAGCATCGCATATGTCGTCGAACATAGTACAAATGGAAATCGAATATTCGTCGTAAATGATGTAATATCGATTGGTTGGCGGCATTGCGTCTACACCCCTTCATAGATTCCCCCTAATTCTACCATGAAGTGGGAGAAAAGAGAATCGTTTTTAAGCGGTCTGCTTCCTATGATTCCGTTGTCGCCGCGACCTCAAAAGCAGCCCTGTAAGGAATGATTTGTGTGTTACGAATCAGTTTTCAAATGTTGATGAACGGTTTGCCGAACCGTGATAAATTGTCGAAGTTTAAAGATTTGTGCGGCTCAGGCATGAGGGGGAACATTTTGATGCAAATGCGTACTATATGTATAATGAACAGGTCTGAGAGCTTGGGGAGGAAGTCCGATGGTTATTTTGAAAACTCCTGATCAAATCGAGCAAATACGCAAAGCAGGGTATATATTGGCCAGATGCCATGAAGAAATTGAAAGGAGGATACGTCCGGGAGTTACGACGCTTGAGATTAACGATTTTGCCGAACGATTCTTGAAGGAACACGGAGCGGAAACCGTGACCAAAGGGTATCGCGGCTTTCCGTTTGCCACCTGCGCTTCGGTGAACGACGTCATCGCCCACGGCTTTCCGAATCAAGAGCCGCTGATGAATGGCGATATTGTAAAGATGGATATCGTATGCAAATACGATGGTTGGGTGGCCGATTCGTGCCGCACGTATGCGGTAGGGTTAATATCGGAGGAGGCGCAGCGTTTAATCCGCGTAGCCCAGGAATGTCTTGATCTCGGCATCTCCAAAGCGATCGTGGGCAGCCGGATCGGCGACGTAATGCACGTCGTGCAAAAGCATGCGGAAAAGGCCGGGTTTTCCGTCGTCCGAGATTTGGAAGGGCACGGCATTGGAAGATCGATGCATGAAGAACCGTCCTTTGCACATGTCGGCAAACCGGGCAAAGGGTTTCTTTTGAAGGAAGGCATGGTGATTACGATTGAACCGATGATTAACGCGGGAAAATTTGAAATGTTTATCGATTTTGACGGCTGGACGGCCCGCACGATGGATGGAAGTTTGTCGGCGCAGTTCGAACACACCGTTGCCATTACGAAAAGCGGACCGCTCGTATTGACTCGTTAACAAGGGGTACTTTAGCGGAGCATAGCTGAATAACCTCTTTCGTAGGGATTGAGGTTAACGATGAAAAAGAGCCTGACCACGTCGATTTGCGTGATCAGGCTCGTTATCGTTTCGGTAAAAGAGCGTCCCCGAGAGGACTCGAACCACTATCTGTCCTTTAGGAGAGGACTGCTCTATCCTGTTGAGCTACGGGGACATAAAACCATTCATTATTATATCATATGGACCGTAAGGAATAAAGGGCAAAGCGGGAATAAATGGGCGTATAATTTTTGTGCAAGGTGCAGTAGTTTCCCTATAAGGATCGTCTATTACAGCAGAGAGGAGGGGGAGACGATTACGGAAGAAGCTTGGATTGCGCGAATGGCTGCCGGGGACCGGGATGCATTCCGCGAGCTTGTGGACAAGTACGGTCGGTATTTGTTCCAATCGGTCTTTGCGGTGCTTCGTTCAACGAAGGATGCCGAAGACGTCACGCAAGAAGTGCTGCTGAAGATATGCTCGTCTCTCCCTCAGTATCAATATCAAGGATTTAAGACGTGGATTACCCGTATCGCCGTGAACAAGGCGATTGATTTCAGACGGGCGAGAGATCGCAAAAAGGAGCAGCTTACCGATCAATGGGAGTCGCTCCAGCATCAAGACAACGTGCAGGACAATTCGTTGGAAGCAAACGTCATTAGCCGTGAACGAAGAGAACAAGTCCGCGATCAGTTGGAACGGCTGCCGGAGAACTATCGCGATGTCGTTATTGCCTTTTACTTTGAAGAGAAAAGCTACCAACAAATTGCCGATGAACAGAAGATGGCTTTAAAAACGGTAGAATCGAAGTTATATCGGGCCAAGCAGTATATGCGCAAGCATTGGAAGGAGGAGGAGTGGAAGTGAACCATATTCCGGTAGAGCAGTGGAAAAAGTATGTAGAAGATGAGCTGGAGCCAGTGGAGCGGGAACGATGCGAAGCGCATTTAATCGTGTGCGACCTTTGTTTGGAGCAGTACATGCAGTGTCTGGAGCAGTCGGAAGGATTGCCGCTGCCCGACGATGAAGCCGCCTTTGCGGCTGCCGCCATGAACAGGTTCGATGAGCTGTGTACATCGCAGGAGCGGAATGCCGCCCTCACGGTGCTTCCGGCTGCAAGGCGCGACGCTCGTCTCCCGCTGCTCCATCATCCGTTCTTTCATTATGCCGTAGCTGCGGTCATCACGTTGATTTTGATGGGATCCGGCGTGTTCCAGACGATCACCCAGCAGATCGCCCACATCGAACCGGATTCGGCGAATGCAGCAGAACCGGCAGATGAACCATTCTCCAAAATCATAATGAATCATACGCTTGGCATGCTGGATTCCATTCAACCGAAACGTGAAAGAGGGAGTACGCCATGAATTCAAATAAAAGTCCAATGACCGCATTTTTGCTGTCGTTTATCCCCGGACTCGGTCATCTTTACTTAGGCCGAACGTTAAAAGGAATGTTATACGGCGCCGGATGTTTCGGTTCGCTGCTACTGCTTGCCTTTATGGTGGCGACCCGGTTTCATCGAGTGATCGGTGGAAACGAATTTCCGTATTTTTTCATGCTGTTTGTGGCGGTGCTTTTTTGGGGCATCAATATGATCGATATGCTTCGGACACTGCTGATCAAACAACCGGAATCTGCGTGGAACGTCACTGCGCGCGCAGGAGGCTACGAATCGGTCGACGGCAGGACGTCGCTGCCGCCGCTGTCGCAAAACAACGAGCGCTTCCACACGATTCTATTGTCGTTTATTCCGGGGCTCGGCCACTTTCAACTGGGGCTTATGCAGCGAGGGCTTGCTTTTCTGGTCACTTTCTTCGGCTTAACGGTCATGATCCTTTTTGTTGCTGCGCTGACGCACAGAGATGGATTTTTCGTTTTCCTCGGCATTTTGCCGATCATTTGGCTGTATGGCTTGTTCGACATCGTACAGCAGCTCAATCGCAAAGAGCGCGGCGAGCCGCTGCTGGATCGGACCATATTCGAGGATTTTCAGGAGGGCCGAGACTCCGGCAAAAAAAATAAAACGATGGCGACACTGCTCGCTATGTTCCCAGGCGCGGGGCACATGTACTTGGGCCTGCAAAAGCGGGGACTGCAGTTCATGGCTGCCTTTTTATTCAGCATTTACATTATGGATACGCTGCGTCTATCGCTGTTTTTGTTCCTGATCCCGATCCTTTGGTTTTACAGCTTTTTCGATGCGCTTCAGCATATATCGAAAGTCGGTCGCGAGGAGCTGCGCGATGTGCCGATCGTGGATTGGCTGATGCACCATCAGCGCTGGATCGGTATTGCCATTCTCGCACTGGGTGTATATTACTTGTTCGACCAGGTACTAATTAACGCCCTGGATCTGTGGTTAACCGCGGAAGAGATGCAAAGGTTCACCTACTGGTTTGACCGGTACTTTCAAACGACGATCGTCTGCGTGCTGCTGATCGGCGGGGGGATTCGTCTCCTGCTCGGCAGCAAAAAAACGAAGGGAGGGAGGCCGTTATGACGCGATGGCGCGTAGGCACGTTGTCGATGGGGTTAACCCTTGTTTTCCTGGGCAGCATCCTTTTTGTATCGCAAATGAACGGGATGAAGGCGTTTGACGCCTTCATCGCCTGGTGGCCGATCTTGTTCGTGCTGCTTGGCCTTGAAATTATACTGTACATATGGTTTTCGCGAAAAGAAAACAGCGTAATTCATTATGATTTTATAAGCGTATTTTTTGTCTCAGTGCTTTACGCCTGCTGTCTTGGTTTTGCCATGCTGACAAGCATCGGGGTCATCGGGGAAATCCGGCAGGCCGTATCCGAGGTGGAGCGAACGGTGGAGCTTCCCGATGCACAGGAGCCGGTAGGCGCAAACATTAAGCGGATTATCGTACAAACGTCCGGTTCCCAGGTGAAGGTGGATCAGTCGACCGAACGCACGGTTCATGTATTCGGAAGCTACCGCGAGCGGGTGCTGAAAGAAGCGGGGACCGAAGCAGACAAGCCGAATCCATACGCGTTCAAGACGGTAGGCGATACGATGTATGTGCAAATTAAGCAGCAGCCGGCGCATCGGGGCCTTCGTTCCTACTACCCGTATATGAGGGTGACGGTTGTGCTTCCGCAAGAATTGCAGGTGGAGGTACGGGGAGCGGACCAAATGCCAATCGTATCCTAACGGCGCTTCAGGATAGTTGAAACGGAGCAGATTGGATACCGCCTCCTAAAGAAAAGAACATTTGTTCTTGACATTAGTATACGAAGAATAGCGAACGAACATTCGCATTTCAAGAGGGTAAATCTTCCGAAAGCGGGAGAGTTCTTATTACAGAATCGACGAAAGAGCTGACTCTAAAGGGTGCACAGCAAAATGCGGGGACATCGGTTCCTAAAAAACAAAAAACCTTGATCTCTCAAGGAATTGAAAGGGAATATATGTAAGAAAATTCAAATTTGAAGGTGCGCGAAAAAGAAGTGGTTATAAGGAAGTTCGATGGAGGTTGACTCACAAAAGGAGCATCGGAACGTAATTCGAGCTACTATTGGGATCAGTGCTAGTGCCCATTGGTGCATTTTCGTTTTGGGCAAAAAAAAAATTGCGGCCCGATCGCCGCAATCTTATATGTATGGTGGTCGAGACGACAGGATTTGAACCTGCGACCTCTTGGTCCCGAACCAAGCGCTCTACCAAGCTGAGCCACGTCTCGATCTTCGTTTAAGGACGAAGTCTTTATATAATATCATAGGAAAAAATAGATGTAAAGAACCTGTGAACCGTGTCGGTAAACGGAATTTTTCGCATTACGATCAAGCGGGCTGCGTCATATTTTCCCTCGAAGTTTTCGGAAAAATAACGTCAACATCGCACTGCATTCCTCCTGCAGCACGCCGCTGATGACTTCCACCCGATGATTAAACCGTTCCTCCTGCAGCAGATTCATCAGCGTTCCCGCGCAGCCCGCCTTCGGATCAGGCGTACCAAAGATTACGGTAGGAACGCGGGCTTGGACAATAGCCCCGGCACACATCGGGCAGGGTTCCAGCGTGACGTAAAGCCGGCAGTCCAGCAGCCGCCAGGCGTCCAGATACTCGCTGGCTTGTTTAATGGCAATGAGCTCCGCGTGAGCGAGCGGGTCGCGGGTGGTTTCCCGCACGTTATGGCCGCGGCCGATGATTTCGTTACCGCGGACAATGACAGCGCCGATCGGAACTTCCCGGATCGACTCGGCTTTACCGGCTTCTTCAATAGCTGCCCGCATAAAAAATTCATGAGAATATTCAAGAGAAGACAATCGCCGCACCTCATTCAAACTTGTGTATAAAGCAAACGAACAAATATTCGTTGTTAACATGCTGTGGATAAAATTGTGGATAAGTTATCGATATTCACATATCATTGTAGAAAAAATGGGGATGAAGCGCAATTTCGCGTTATGCACAACGGATTGTCCACAGCGTTGTTGAAAGTGTGAATACGCCTTTTTCGGCCGATATGGCAGCTCTCGCCACAAACGAAAATGGATGAACTAACATATTATGGGATGGATCGATATGCCAATTCGTACTATCCATACCACGCGAAAAGTGGACTTCTTTGATTTGCCTAGAGTACTGCAACCGATCCGAGAGAGCCGACCGAACATACCGTTTTTGACGACTGGGAAGCAGACGGTATTTTTTGCATAGGGGCGTAAGGTGACATGACGCTTCTTTTTGTAGTATAATCTTAAGTTAGGAATTTCCCTAGACATAACATTAAGGAGTTGTCCTTGGAATGGCATTGAAAGCTGGGATCGTCGGGCTGCCGAACGTCGGCAAGTCTACGTTATTTAACGCTATTACGCAGGCGGGAGCGGAATCGGCGAACTATCCATTCTGTACTATAGATCCAAACGTCGGTGTGGTGGAGGTGCCGGATGAGCGCCTGGATCGCTTAGCCGAGATTGTGACGCCGAACCGCATTGTGCCGACGGCATTTGAATTTGTCGATATTGCCGGGCTCGTGAAAGGCGCAAGCAAAGGAGAGGGCCTCGGCAACAAATTTTTGGCCCACATCCGCGAAGTGGATGCGATCGTGCATGTCGTACGCTGCTTCCAGGATGAGAACATTACGCACGTCTCGGGTACGGTCGATCCGATCAGCGATATCGAGACGATCAACCTCGAGCTGATTTTGGCCGATGTGGATTCGGTAGATAAGCGAATTGACCGTTCCCGCAAAAATATGAAGAGCGGCGATAAAAAGTACGCTCAAGAAGTGGAATGCCTCGAACGGGTAAAAGAGGCGCTTTATAATGACAAACCGGCGCGCAGCGTTGATCTTAGCGACGAGGAAAAGCTGCTGATTCGCGACCTGCATCTGCTGACGATGAAGCCGGTGCTGTACGCAGCCAACGTGAGCGAGGCGGAAGTGGCGGATGCCGAAGACAACCCGTTCGTACTGCGCGTACGCGAATACGCTGCGCAGGAAGGTGCGGAAGTGGTGCCGATCAGTGCGAAAGTCGAATCGGAGATCGCGGAGCTGGAGGGCGAGGACAAGCAAATGTTCCTGGAAGAGCTCGGGCTGCAGGAATCCGGCTTGAACCGCTTGATCAAGGCTGCGTATAAGCTGCTAGGATTGTATACGTACTTCACGGCGGGCGTGCAGGAGGTTCGCGCGTGGACCATCCGCAAAGGGATGAAAGCCCCTCAAGCAGCCGGCGTCATCCATACAGACTTTGAGCGCGGATTCATTCGTGCGGAAGTGGTCGGTTATGAAGATTTGTCTAATACGGGATCGATGAACGCGGCCAAAGAGAAAGGGCTGCTTCGTCTGGAAGGTAAGGAATATGTCGTTCAGGACGGCGACGTCATGCATTTCCGTTTCAACGTTTAGCCACGAAGCTTACGATCCGAAGAAAGTTGTTACGGTCGGCGGCGGCTTTGGGAAATGTGGACCCGGTTGAAACGGACCGCCACCCGGACGACGATGAGGAATAAGCAGCAGGAAAAACGACGAAAATGGAAGAAAGAAGAGGTGTATGACGATGTTGGATCGACTTCAAGCGCTGGCGGACCGCTATGAGAAATTGAGCGAGCTGCTGTGCGACCCTGATGTGGCTGGCGATGCGAAAAAACTGCGGGAGTATTCCAAGGAGCAATCCGATCTGCAGGAAACGTACGAAGCTTACACGGAATATAAAAGCGTAGTGGAACAGTATGAAGCGGCGCGGGCAATGCAAAACGAAAAGCTCGACGACGAAATGAAGGAACTCGTCAAAATGGAGCTCGACGAGCTGACGGAACGGAAAGCGCAGCTCGAGGAACGCATCAAAGTGCTGATGATGCCGAAAGATCCAAACGACGACAAGAACGTGATCGTGGAAATCCGCGGCGCGGCCGGAGGGGATGAGGCGGCGCTGTTCGCGGCCGATTTGTACCGGATGTACACGAAGTTTGCCGATTCTCAAGGCTGGCGCACCGAGGTGCTCGATGCGAACATGAACGATCTTGGCGGCTTCAAGGAAATCATCTTCATGGTGAACGGCAAAGGGGCGTACAGCAAGCTGAAATTCGAGAGCGGGGCGCACCGGGTACAGCGCATTCCGACGACCGAATCGGGCGGGCGGATTCATACGTCAACATCGACCGTCGGCGTCATGCCAGAGATGGAAGATTTCGATATTGAAATTCACGACGCGGATATTCGCGTCGATACGTTTTGTTCGAGCGGTGCGGGCGGCCAGTCCGTCAACACGACGAAATCGGCGGTGCGCGTGACGCACATTCCGACGGGCATCGTGGCGACGTGCCAGGACGGCAAATCGCAAAACTCCAACAAAGAGAAGGCGCTGCAAGTGCTGCGCGCCCGGATTTTTGACAAGATGCAGCAGGAAGAGATGGAGAAGTACGGGGCGGAGCGGAAAAGCAAAGTCGGGACGGGCGACCGTTCGGAGCGCATCCGGACCTACAACTTCCCGCAAAGCCGCGTGACGGATCATCGGATCGGTTTAACGCTGCATCGGCTTGATTCGGTGCTGAACGGCGATATGGACGAGATCATATCGGCGCTGACGATCGCTTCGCAAACCGAGCTGATGGATAAAGGAGAATACGCCGGTGTCTGATACGCGGCGGTTAACGATACGTGAAGCCTATGCGGAGGCTTCTTCTTTTTTGCGGCAGCGCGGGGTGCGGGAACCGGAAGCAAACGCGCAGCGGCTCCTGGAGCACCTGCTTGGCGAAGACCGCAGCGGTCTGCTGCTCCGCTGGCCGGAGCCGTTCCCGCAGGAGCGGGAAGCCGATTGGCAGCGGCTGCTGGAGCGCAAGGCGAGCGGCGAGCCGGTGCAATATATGATCGGGGAGCAGGAGTTTTACGGGCTCCCCTTTGCCGTTACGCCGGCGGTGCTCATACCGCGGCCGGAGACGGAGCTGCTCGTCGAAGCGGTCGTAACGCTAGGACGGCGGCTGTGGGAAACCGGGGCACGGAAGAGCGAGAGTCCCGTCGTGTGCGACGTCGGCACCGGCAGCGGTGCGATCGCTGTGAGCCTCGCCGTGCAGCGCCCTGAATGGCGCGTACTGGCTTCCGACATCTCGCCCGACGCGTTGAAAGTGGCTGAGGCCAATGCAGCGCGAAACGGGATGCAGGAGCGAATCGCCTTCATGGAAGGCGACTTGCTCGTCCCGTACATTGAACGCGGCATAAAACTCGATGCCGTGGTGTCGAATCCGCCGTACATCCCGGAGGAGGATGAAGCGGGACTGCAGCCGGAGGTGCGGCTGTACGAGCCGCGAACGGCGCTGTACGGCGGCGTCGACGGCCTCGTGCTGTACCGCAGGCTGACATCGCAGCTGGCGGAGCTGCCCGCGCTACCGTCGCTCGTGGGCTTCGAGGTCGGGCAGGGGCAAGCCGGCGAGGTAAGACGTCTGCTGGAGCAGGCGGCGGACTGGGACGAAGTCCGGGTTATCCCCGATTTGGCGGGCATCGAGCGGCATGTGATCGCCTACCGGAAGCCGTCACTAGCATAATATTTTAATAGATTACTAGGCTCATACGTATAAACTCTCTCAATTCGGACATACTGACAACTAGAGTTGCAAGAGTTCGAGAGGGGCTGCTGATGATGGTCAAACGGTTCGGTTGGAAACGATATGCTTATATCGCTTTTGCTCTGATGGTGATGATGACTTGCTGGGAATCCAATCGCTCAAACGCCATGCTGTATGCATCGGCTGAACAAGCGGAGACGGCAAGCGATATCATCCCGCAGGAGTCGATCCGTTTGCGTATTTTGGCTAATTCCGATGCACCTGCCGACCAGTGGGTAAAGCGGGAAGTGCGGGATGCGATTATCGAGCAGATGAACGGCTGGGTGACGGAGCCGCAAGGCATCGAAGCGGCGCGCGCCGTGGTGCGTGAGCATTTGCCGGAGCTGCATGAGCTTGTCGGCAAGACGCTGCGCAGCAACGGATTTGACTACGACTATAAAGTGGAGCTTGGCGTCGTGCCGTTCCCGACGAAAATGTACGGCAACCAAGTATATCCGGCCGGCGATTACGAGGCGCTGCGCGTCTCGATCGGTGCTGCGGAAGGACAGAACTGGTGGTGCGTGCTGTTTCCTCCGCTCTGCTTCGTCGACTCGGAGATGATGGTAAAGAAAAATACGGCGCATGCCGCAGCCGCGGATGAGGCCGATGACAATAAAGCAAGTCAAGATACGAAAGCAGGCAAGCCTGCAAAAGACGCAAAAACCGCCGCAGGCAAAACGGCGGATGCGGGAAAATCGGCGACTAACGGGAAAACGGTTCAGGAAGCGGGCGCTTCCAAAGGTGCAGGCAAGGCGCTTGATGCTGCGGGACAGGCTGAGGAACAACTGGCATCCGCATCGGCGCCGAAGCCGGAAATCCGCTTCTTCCTGTGGGATTTGCTGAAGAAGGTCGGCTCCCTGTTTGCGTGACGAAAGAAAAGGGTGGATAGGTATGACAAAGGTTTGGAAGATTGATTTGTCGGCAAGCGGCGGCAACGCCGATGGACTGAGGGAAGCGGCGGAAAGTCTCCGAGAAGGGAAGCTCGTCGCTTTTCCTACGGAAACGGTATACGGCCTTGGGGCCGACGCCGCCAATACGGAGGCGGTTTCGGCGATCTTCGCGGCGAAAGGCAGACCGTCCGACAACCCGCTAATCGTTCACATCGCCGAAAGGTCTCAGCTTGCGGAGCTCACCGCCCCGCCGGATGAGGCCGTTTCGCGTTTGCTCGACGTCTTCTGGCCGGGCCCACTCACCGTGGTGCTGCCGGTGCTTCCCGGCGTGCTGTCCCCGCTGGTCACCGCGGGGCTGCCGACGGTCGGGCTTCGCATGCCCGACCATCCGGTCGCGCTGCAGCTGATCGCAGCTAGCGGATGTCCCGTCGCCGCCCCTAGCGCGAACCGTTCGGGACGGCCCAGCCCGACGCATGCGGCACACGTGCTGGAGGATCTCGACGGCCGCATCGCCGGCGTCGTGGATGGCGGGCCGACGGGCGTCGGGCTCGAATCGACCGTCGTCGAATTCGGCGCGGACGGCGCCCTCCACATCCTGCGGCCCGGCGGGATCATCGCAGCGCAGCTTCGCGCCGCGCTGCCGGACGTCACCGTGCTCGAGCCTTCGGCAGACGAACACAAGCAGGAGCCCGAGGCGCCGCGCGCGCCCGGGATGAAATACGCGCACTACGCTCCGCGCGGCGCGATGGTGCTCGTTCAGGGCGGCGCCGCTGAACCGGTGCTCGCTCGCATGCAGCGCGAGCTCGATGAAGCGCGCTCGCGCGGCGAGCGCACCGGCGTCTTCACGTACCGTGAACACGCCGGCCGTCTCCGCGCGGATCATGAAGTCGCCTGCGGCACGCTCGGCGACCTGGACACCGTCGCGCGCGGGCTCTACGCCGCGCTGCGCGAATTCGATGAAGCCGGCGTCAGCTTCATCGCCGCGGAGGCGTGCCCCGAGCAGGGCATCGGCGCCGCCGTCATGAACCGGCTGCGCAAAGCGGCCGGCGGCCGGATCGTTCGCATATAGGCCCTTAGGCGCTCCGCGATGCAAGCATGTTTTGCCCCTTGTCCGCATATGTTGGTTAGGAACAGGACAGGGGGTAGGGGAAGCATGGATTGGACATCGCCGCTGGTATGGGGGCAATTCGTGACCATTTGGCTCATGGCCGCGGCCCTTGGTCTGGATGCGCTGTCACTGGGACTCGGCATCGGCATGAGAGGGGTACGCAAGCTCGATGTATTGAAAATTAGCGCAGTGATCGCTCTTTTTCATATGATCCTGCCGCTCGGCGGCATCCTGATGGGCGGCTATATCAGCGCGCTGCTTGGACAAGTTGCGACGCTTTGCGGCGGCATCCTGCTCGTCCTGCTCGGTGCCCATATGTTGTACAGCTCGCTCCGCTCGGATGAGTTTCGTTCCGTGGATCACCGCAGCTTTTGGGGACTCATTTTGTTTTCGCTTAGCGTCAGCATCGACTCCTTCTCCGTCGGCCTTTCCCTCGGCATGTTCGCGGGAGATACCGTGCTGACTGTGCTGATGTTCGGAGCGATGGGCGGCCTCATGTCCGTGATCGGACTGATGCTCGGGCGGCGCGTAGGGCAATGGATCGGAGAATATGGCGAGGCGCTGGGCGGCGTTATTTTGCTCGCCTTCGGCATTAAATTTTTATTGTAACCCCGCGAAAGACTGGCCCATAAATGGGCCATTTTAGGGTAAAATAAGAAGAGCGCCCGAATTCGGGGCTCTTCGAAAATAACGTTTCGGTGCGCGGCAGCTTCTTGCCATGGACACAAAGCTTCTCGGATCACGAGGAGGGCTACAGGATTGTTATACAGGGAAAGCAAGATGCAATCCGTAAGAAAGGTGGGAGAAACCGATGAACCGGATCTTGTTCGTATGTACCGGGAATACTTGCCGAAGCCCGATGGCGGAAGGCATTTTGCGAAAGCTGCTGGCGGAAGGAAATTTAACCGGATACGAGGTGCGTTCTGCGGGAGTGGCGGCTTACGACGGAACGCCGACGTCCGATCATGCGGCTTCCGTACTGAAGGAGCGTGGAGCCGAGGGGCCCAGGCATTCGACTTTTTTGTCTCAGCCGTTGATCGAATGGGCGGATCTCGTCTTGACCATGACTTCTTCGCATAAAAGGCACACGATTCAGCTGTACCCGGCGGCGGTAGACAAAATCTTCACGCTGAAAGAATATGTGCACGACGATCCGGCAGAAACGGCCAAACTGGCGGAGCTGGAAAGCTTCGTGACCGAGCTGCAGCTGAAACAAGCGTTGGCGCAACCGATCTCGGAAGCGGAGCAGGCGAAGCTGCGAACTTTAGGGGGAGAGCTTCCGTCGCCGGATATTGCCGATCCGTTCGGGGGGCCGCTGCACGCCTACCGCAAGTGTGCGGAAGAAATCGAGGCTTGCCTTATCAAGCTGACGGCAAAGCTCAAAGCATTGGACTGACATTCGCCGCTCCTCGTTCGCTACGGGAAGATAGGCTTTACAGCGAACGCCGAATCGGCTATGATAAGCGTATAACAATTCAGGGTCCGATGTAACTGGCGACGAGTGGAAGCAACCACAGTGGAGCATCGGAACATACGGCCGGTCGCCTGGGCAAAGAGCATCGCAATGCGGATCTCCGCATGTGTCATGCTCTTTTTGCGTTATTGCCCTAAAATGCCCGGTTTCGGTTATAATGAGAGTGGTATGGATCGTCAACTGCCATTGTCACGGAGCCGCAGTTGCAAATGATTGGACAATTGCAACCGCCGCAGCGTCGGTGTGCAGTTGCATATAGCTGGGAGGCGAAAACAATATGAAAATTGCAATGGGTGCGGATCATGCGGGTTACCGCTTAAAGGATGTGCTCAAGCCGTTCATCGAATCGCTCGGACATGAAGTGCAGGATTACGGAGCGATGGGCAGCGAGTCGGTCGACTATCCCGACTATGCGGCGATCGTATGCGAGAAGGTCACATCCGGCGAGGCGGACAAAGGGATTTTGATTTGCGGAACGGGCATCGGCATGACGATTGCCGCCAACAAAGTGCCGGGCATTCGCTGCGCTTTGGTTCACGATTTGTTTTCGGCGAAAGCGACCCGCGAACATAACGACTCCAACGTGCTATCGCTTGGCGAGCGCGTCATCGGCCCCGGCGTAGCGGAGGAGATCGTCAAAATTTGGCTGGAGACCGGTTTTTCAGGTGGCGAACGCCACAAAAACCGCGTAGGGAAAGTGAAGGCGCTGGAAGACAAATATGCAGTCCAATCGTAACGTTACTTGTACAGGGAGCAGAACGCGATGACGGACATTCGCACGCAAGTGGAGCAGATCGTTCGCGAGCTTGTGCAGGCAGGACGCTTGGAGCGGGGCCAACTGGTGGTCATCGGGACAAGCACCAGCGAGGTGCTCGGGCAGCATATCGGCACGTCCGGAAGCGAGACGGTTGCACAGCATATTTATGACGCGGTGGAAGCCGTTCGAGCGGAATGCGGGTTTTATCCGGTATATCAATGCTGCGAGCATTTGAACCGGGCGCTCGTCATGGAGCGGGAAGCGATGCAGCGGTACGGATTGGAGCAAGTCAGCGTCATTCCGGTGCCGAAAGCCGGAGGTTCCATGGCCGCTTACGCATATAAGCATTTGAGCCATGCGGTCGTCGTAGAGACGGTGCAGGCGCACGCCGGCATCGACATTGGCGGCACGCTGATCGGCATGCATTTGAAACGGGTGGCGGTTCCGTTCCGACCTCGGGTTCGAACCATTGGACAAGCGGCCGTCGCCGCAGCCTTCACCCGGCCGAAGCTGATCGGCGGCGCAAGAGCAGTGTATGAGCAGCAGGCTCCGGAATCCAGCGGTGCTTGCGAATAACACATAGATCATTCATTATGGGGAGGAAATTGAAACATCATGGAACATTTGCGTAACCAAGATCCGAAAATCGTCGAGGCGATGAACCTCGAGCTCGGCCGTCAACGCGACAAAATCGAGTTGATCGCATCTGAAAACTTCGTCAGCCAAGCGGTGCTCCAGGCGATGGGGACGGTACTGACGAACAAATATGCGGAAGGCTACCCGAATAAGCGTTATTACGGCGGCTGTGAGTATGTGGACATCGTGGAAGACATCGCCCGCGACCGCGCGAAGCAATTGTTCGGCGCCGACCATGCCAACGTGCAGCCGCATTCCGGTGCGCAAGCGAACATGGCCGTCTACCTTGCGGCGCTGCAGCCGGGAGATACGGTGCTTGGCATGAACCTGGCGCACGGCGGTCATTTGACGCACGGCAGTCCGGTCAATGCATCCGGTATTTTGTACAACTTCGTAGCATACGGCGTTAGCGAGAAAGATTCCCGCATCGATTACGAGGACGTTCGCAAAGCGGCGTTCAAGCATAAGCCTCGTTTGATCGTAGCCGGCGCCAGCGCCTATCCGCGGATCATCGACTTCGAAGCACTCGGCCAAATCGCAAGCGACGTAGGCGCGCTGTTCATGGTGGATATGGCGCATATCGCGGGCCTTGTTGCTGCCGGTCTGCACCCGAATCCGGTGCCGCACGCGCACTTCGTAACGACGACGACGCACAAGACGCTTCGCGGTCCGCGCGGCGGGATGATTTTGTGCCGCAAGCCGTGGGCTGCCGCGATCGACAAAGCGGTATTCCCGGGTTCCCAAGGCGGTCCGTTGATGCATATCATCGCGGCCAAAGCCGTATCGTTCGGCGAAGCGCTACAGCCGGAATTCAAGACGTACGCCCAGAACGTAGTGAACAACGCGAAGGCGCTCGAAGAAGGACTGAAAGCCGAAGGCATTGATCTTGTATCCGGCGGTACGGATAACCATTTGATCCTTATCGACCTTCGCAGCCTGAATATTACAGGGAAAGACGCCGAGCATTTGCTTGACGAAATCGGCGTAACCGTGAACAAGAACGCGATTCCGTTCGATCCGACCAGCCCGTTCGTTACAAGCGGCGTTCGTATCGGCACACCGGCTGCAACCTCTCGCGGCATGGATCAGGAAGCGATGAAGACGATCGCGAAGATCATCGCGCTGACGCTCAAAAATCCGTCGGACGCGGCGGTGCACGAGAAAGTTCGCGGCATGGTAAAAGATTTGACAGGTCAATTCCAACTGTATCCGGGATTGTCGTATTAATTTGGAGAAAGCCGGTCTCTATTGCGGAGGCCGGCTTTCGGTGCTATGATGGGATCAAAGCAAATGCACACGATGATGAAGAAGAGTAGGCGTTGCAAAGACTTCAGAGAGCTGATGGATGGTGTGAATCAGCGTCGGGTCAACGTGCGAATGGGCTTCGGAGTGCCGATCCGAACAGGAGCTTGAGCTCGTCTTATGTTCAGTAGGAAAGGCGGAACGTCTCACCGATACAAGAGACAGGGTATCGTAAGCGTCAAGCGTGAGGGAGACTCTTACCGTACCTGTTTAAGTTGCCTGCTGCTTTTGGGTGTATTTTGCCGCCCGTAACCTCAGGCTAACAAAGGTGGCACCGCGAATCCAACTTCGTCCTTTACCGGGGACGAAGTTTTTTTGCGTTCACGCGGACAGCGGTTCAGCAACGGGGCATGTTGACGCCGTAAAGCCGCGCAAGCTCCATAGGCTCAATTTCTCATGCCAAGCGCAATCGCGGGCTTCCTCGTGCCCGTGCATAAGGCAGCCAGGCTACTCGCGGGCGTGGGGGAAACGGGCTGCTTACGGCCAGCAAGAGGCGGGCAGCAGAGCATTATATTTTGAAGGGGGTGATGGCCATGGATGATGGCTGGTGGTGGCGGCTATTGGCTTGTAAAGCGATTGAACAATCATATTGCGGAGGGATTTTCTATGTCCAAACAAGAACGTGTACTCACCGGCGACCGGATTACCGGGAAACTTCACCTGGGCCATTACGTCGGAAGCCTCAAAAACCGCTTGCTGCTGCAGGATCAGTACGAAACGTTTATATTACTCGCCGATGTACAGGCGTTAACGACCCATTTTGAAAACCCGAAAGTAATAAGTGAAAACTTGCGGAACGTGGCGCTCGATTACTTGTCCGTAGGGCTGCATCCGGAGAAGTCGACGATGTTTGTACAATCGATGATTCCGGAAATCGCGGAATTGACCGTATATTACTCGATGTTCGTCACCGTGAACGCGCTGCGGCATAATCCGACGATCAAGACGGAAGCAAAAGCCCGGGGCTACAAGGACATGTATTACGGCTTCCTGGGGTATCCCGTGAGCCAGGCGGCCGACATTACATTCTGCAAGGCGACGTTAGTTCCCGTAGGGGACGATCAGATCCCGCATATTGAACAAACAAGAAAAATTGTACGGCGGTTCAACGACCTGTACGCCCCGGTGCTGGTGGAGCCGGAAGCGATCGTAGGCGAGCGGCTGGAGGGGCTCGACGGCAGCAGCAAAATGAGCAAGAGCATGGGCAACGCGATTTTTCTCGATTCGAGCAGCGATGAAGTCGCCGCGCAAATCAAACGGGCCAAAACCGATCCGAACCGGATTCATAAAATGGATCCGGGCAACCCGGACATATGCCCGATTTATGATTACCACAGCGCGTTCCGTCCGGAGGGCTGCGGGGAAATTCGGCAAAACTGCAAGGCGGGAAAGATCGGCTGTTCGGATTGCAAAGGACTGGTGGTCCGCGCGATGAACGAGCTGCTTGAACCGATCCGCGAAGAGCGTTCGACCTACAGCGGGAGGCCGAAAGAAATCGACGAAATGATGATCGAGGGTACCCGCAAGGCGCGCCGTGTGGCCAAGGACACAATGACCGAGGTGCGGGAGGCCATGGGAATTAATTATTTTGGATAAAAAGGGGAGAGGCGTTTTCCCCGAATAAGGAGACGGAAGGGCTTGCCGATGCTTGCAAAGGCAGGTCCTTACCTTTGTCCATTGCTCGTTTTGTTGGTCTTGATGCCGCGAAGATTTACCTTTTTTGAAGTGACCTTTGTAAGAAGTACAATGGAACGAAAAAGGTAAATCGAAGCACGTGAAACGTTGGGAAGGAGAAAAATTGTTCCACGTGGCACAATTATGTATATTTTTTGAACAAATCAGGATAAGTTAAGGCAGTTGTGGTATAATAGACAAGATTTGGCGTTATGCGGGGCTCCATGTTCAAAGCGTGCTTGACGGAGCTGATTTGGGCTGCGTTCTGGGCCATTCATAACGCGCGTTTACTAGGGGGAGCACGGTATGGGAAAAGTTTTTGTTTGCGACCATCCGCTGATTCAGCACAAGCTGACATTCATTCGGGATGAAAGTACAACCACCAAAGATTTTCGCGAGCTGGTGGATGAAGTAGCCACATTGATGGCTTATGAAATTACAAGAAATATTCCGCTCCAAAAGGTGCAGGTTAAAACGCCCGTTACGACGGCGGAGTGCCGCGTTATTTCGGGACGTATGCTTGGCCTGATCCCTATTCTCCGCGCGGGGCTCGGCATGGTGGACGGCATTCTAAAGCTGGTGCCGGCGGCGAAAGTTGGCCATATCGGCTTATATCGCGATCCCGATACGCTGGAGCCGGTGGAATACTACGCAAAGCTGCCGACCGATGTGCAGGAGCGGGAACTGATCGTGATCGACCCTATGCTGGCGACGGGTGGCTCGGCCAATGCGGCGATTACCGCGCTGAAAAACCGCGGCTGCTCCCAGATCAAGCTCATGTGTCTGATTGCAGCGCCGGAAGGCGTACAAGCCGTGCAGAAAGTCCATCCGGACGTGGATTTGTATGTGGCGGCCATCGACGATCATTTGAACGATCACGGATATATCGTGCCGGGGCTCGGGGATGCGGGCGACCGCTTGTTCGGAACGAAATAAAATGTAATCGCAGTACATAGCGTGAAAGCGGAAAGGGGAAACCGTGTCGCATGAAAAAAATTAAAGTCATTACGATTTTCGGAACCCGCCCGGAGGCGGTCAAGATGGCTCCGCTTGTGAAAGAGCTGGAAAGACATCCGGAGCATATCGAATCGCTCGTTTGCGTTACGGCGCAGCACCGAGAGATGCTCGATCAAGTGCTCGAAATTTTCAAAATTAAACCTGACTACGATCTTGACGTCATGCAAGCAGGCCAGACGATCAATGAGCTGACGATTCGCGTGCTGCAAGGATTGGATCCGGTGTTGAAGGAAGCGCAGCCGGATTTGATCCTGGTGCATGGTGATACCTCCACGACGTTCTTGGGCAGTTATGCGGCATTTTTGAATCAAATTCAGGTAGGTCATGTGGAAGCGGGGCTTCGGACGTGGAACAAACTCTCGCCGTATCCGGAAGAAATGAACCGCCAGCTGACCGGCGTTTTATCGGATCTTCATTTTGCTCCGACCGGGTTGTCCGCGGATAACTTGAGGAAGGAAAATAAACCGGAAGATCGTATTTTCATTACGGGAAATACGGCAATTGACGTGTTCCAATATACGGTGCAGAAGGAGTTCTCGCATCCGATTCTGGATTGGGCGAAGGGCAAGCGTCTCGTGCTGATGACGGCGCACCGCCGAGAGTCGCAAGGCGAGCCACATCGCCGCGTATTCCGCGCCGTTCGACGCCTGGCCGATCAATTCGACGATATCGCGATTGCCTACCCGGTGCATATGAGTCCGGCCGTCAAAGGTCCGGCTTACGAAATGCTGAGCGGGCACGACCGGATCAAACTGATCGATCCGGTGGACGTGTTCGAACTCCACAACTTCTTTCCGCATACGCACCTCATCCTGACGGATTCGGGCGGATTGCAGGAAGAAGCGCCGACGTTCGGCGTGCCGGTGCTCGTGCTGCGCGATACGACAGAACGTCCGGAAGGCATTGACGCCGGGACGCTGAAGCTTGTCGGGACCGACGAGGACGAAATATTCGAACAGGCCAGCTTGCTGCTGACCGATCCATCCGCGTACGAAAAAATGAGCCGATCGGCGAATCCTTATGGCGATGGAAAAGCGGCGAAACGCATTGTACAAGCCATCCTTTACCATTTTGGACATGCCGATAAAAGGCCGGATCCTTTTCAACCGTGACAATCTGATGACAAACGATACAGCATACAGTTGTACTGTTTGGTTTAAGAATCGGAAAAATGTTGATGTATCAAGGGTTTCGTGATTTTTGTTACAGAAAAATTACCTAGTCGCGCGATTGACAAACTTGACTTTACTCCGATAAAATAAACTAGGATTGTGTAGGCGTTGCGGTTGCTGCGTCTCGCTGAACCGATAAGGAATGCTTATGAAAAAACCAAATTCAAGTGATAATCCATGGCGTGCGGTTGCCTTGACCAGCGCAATCGGCATTGACTTGGCCGTATGCTTGGGCGCCGGTTATTATGTTGGCGATTATTTCAGTCAACTGATGGGCGGCGGAGTAATGTGGATTCTCGGCGGTTTTTTGCTGGGGCTTGGTTCGGCCATCGGGAGCATTTACTTCATGATTAAGTACTACGGAGGGCTGTAATGGATGATTTTAAGGCCCATCTGAAAACGGTTCAAAATGTATTTTACTTTTTCCTGTCGTTATGTTTGGTATGCTGGGCCATGCTTGTGGATTACAGACCTTATTTTGCGGGTCTGATGCTGGGGGCCTTCGTTAGCCTCGTCAATGCGAAGTACCTTGCATGGAAAATCCATAAACTGACCGATACGCTGCCGGAAACAACGAGTAAGCGAAAGATGAACATGGGTTTCTTGACAAGAGCAGCGCTTGCCACCTTGGCAGCGGTCCTTGCATTGAAATACAAGCAGCACTTTTCGCTTCACACCGTTATAGCGGGATACTTTTTCATTCAATTGGCAACACTCGTATTGGGCTTCATTTCCATCAAGAAACAAAAATAGTAGGATTTCTTTGTTGAAAGGGGTGAAAATGAAAAATGGCAGAACACGTATCGCCGATTATTCAGCTTTTTGGCCTCCAAATTGATTTGGCAGCGTTGATCATGATTGTGGTCACGAGCGTTGTTGTTTTGATTCTCGCGATATCGGGATCCCGAAATGCCTCTGTAAACAATCCCTCTAAAATCCAAAATTTTATGGAATGGGTCATTGAATTCGTGCAGGGCATATTGGGGAGCACCTTTGGTTCTAAGCATGGCAAACCTTTTTTGACGCTTGGCCTTACGCTCATCATGTTTATTTTTATCGGGAACATGCTGGGACTTCCGTTCTCGTTCGTCACTGAGCACAAGGATGCAGCTTCGGCTACCATAGCCGGGCAGCAATTCATCAGCAATGAAGTTTTCGAAGAAGCTGCCAAGAAAGGGCATCACGAGGTTGGAGTGTCTTGGTGGAAATCACCTACGGCTGATGTGGCGGTGACCGGCGCTCTTGCGCTGCTCGTTATTTTCTTAAGTCACTATCTCGGCATCACGCGCAACACGAAGCATTATTTCAAGCACTATTTTGAGCCCAATCCATTGATGTTTCCGCTTCATCTCGTTGAAGTAGTCTCGAAGCCGCTTACGCTCGCTTTGCGTCTATACGGTAACATTTACGCCGGTGAGGTTATGATCAGCGTCATCATTGGCGCCGGATATTTCGGGATTATCCCGCTATTCGTATGGCAAGGCTTTAGTGTGTTTGTCGGCGCGATCCAAGCGTTTATCTTTACTATGTTGACGATGGTGTATATTTCGCAGGCGATGGTTCACGAAGAAGAAGGCCATTAACGCTAGGCCGCAAGGCAAAAAACAAAAAAACTTTTCCAAAATTAAGGGAGGATTTTCACAATGGGAGCTTTAGCATTAGTAGCAGCAGGTATCGTTTTTGGTTTGGGAGCATTGGGTGCAGGTATCGGTAACGGTTTGATCGTAGGTCGCGCAATCGAAGGGATTTCCCGTCAGCCTGAGCTTCGCGGTACGTTGCAAACGACGATGTTCCTCGGTATCGGTTTCGTTGAGGCCCTGCCGGTCGTTTCCCTGGTTCTTGCGTTCATTTTCTTGGGCAATGCCTAGAAACTTTTGGCGCGGACGGCCTTAAGCCTCCACGCCTTCGTTTTGCCTACGTTATCAGAAAGGAGTGACGTTACTTGCATATCCAATGGTCAACGTTTTTTATACAAATTGCAGCTTTCTTGATTCTTTATCTTCTCCTTCAAAAATATGCCTTCGGTCCGTTGTTTGGCATTATGGAGAAGCGTAGACAACTTGTTCAGGAACAAATCGTTACGGCGGAAAACAACCGCAAACAAGCGGAACAACTGTTAGAGGAGCAAAAGCAAGTGCTCCAGGAATCCCGCAAAGAAGCGTACGATATGATTGAGCAGGCGAAGGTAACCAGCTCCAAGCAAGCGGATGAGATCATCCAGCAAGCTAAGGCGGAAGCCGGCCGTCTGAAAGAGGAAGCCATTCGCGACATCGAGAACGAGAAGAACAAAGCTCTGGCTTCGCTCAAAAGCCAAGTCAGCGCCATGTCCGTTCTGATTGCTTCCAAAATTATCGAGAAGCAAATCGACGAGAAGTCCCAGGAGCAACTGGTTGAGCATTACCTGAAAGAGGTAGGAGGCAACCAATGAGCCAGGACACGATCGTAGCGAAGAGATATGCCAAAGCTTTATTCGAACTGGCGAAGGAACAAAATCGGGTCGCGGAAGTGGAAGCCGAGCTGCGCGGGATTGAAACCGCGCTGAAGCAAAATGTTGATTTCCGCAAGCTGATCGTGAGTCCGGGGTTAGATGCTTCCGTAAAAGCAGGGCTTATCAAATCCGTGTTCGAAGGTCAAATTTCGGAGACGACGATGAACACCCTGCTCCTTCTCATTCAAAAGGGAAGAGAAGAATTGTTGGAAGCGTTGATTACGTATTACATGGGTATTGCTAGCGAAGCACTCGGTCAGGCTAATGCCACTGTGTATTCGCCGATAGCTCTTAACGATGCGGAGCTAAGTCAGATCGCCGCAACGTTCAGCCAAATTACAGGCAAACAAATCCGAGTGGAATCGGTTCTCGATAAAAGCTTGATCGGCGGCATTCAAGTGCGCATCGGCGACCGTCTGTATGACGGAAGCTTGTCCGGCAAGCTCCAGCGTTTGCAAAAAACGTTGAATCAATCTCAAGCACTGTAGATAGGGGTGAGGAAAGTTGAGTATCAAACCGGAAGAAATCAGCACGCTGATTAAACAGCAGATTGAACAATATAAATCTGAAATTCAAGTCGTTGACGTGGGAACGGTCATTTATGTTGGTGACGGTGTTGCCCGTGCGCACGGCTTGGAAAATGTCATGGCGGGCGAGCTGCTCGAGTTTCCGAACGGGGTTCTGGGCTACGCTTTGAACCTGGAGGAAAGCAACGTAGGTATCGTTATTTTGGGGCCTTACACGGACATCCGCGAAGGCGACCAAGTGAAGCGTACCGGCCGCATTATGGAAGTTCCGGTCGGCGAAGAAATGATCGGCCGCGTCGTCAATCCGCTCGGACAACCGGTCGACGGCAAAGGTCCCATCAACACGACGCAGTTCCGTCCAATCGAGTCTCCGGCTCCGGGCGTAATGGCCCGTAAATCGGTTCACGAGCCGATGCAAACCGGTATCAAAGCGATCGACGCGATGATCCCGATCGGCCGCGGCCAGCGCGAGCTGATTATCGGCGACCGTCAAACGGGTAAAACCGCGATCGCCATCGATACGATCATCAACCAAAAAGGCAACGGAATCAAATGTATTTACGTTGCGATCGGCCAAAAGCAATCCACCGTCGTTAACGTGGTGGAAACGCTCCGCAGGGCGGGCGCGATGGATTACACCATCGTCGTTACGGCGAGTGCGTCCGAGCCTTCGCCAATGCTGTGGCTTGCTCCGTTTGCAGGCTGCGCTATGGGCGAGTACTTCATGTACAAAGGCGAGCACGTGCTGATCATCTATGACGACTTGTCCAAGCAAGCTGCCGCTTACCGCGAGCTCTCCTTGCTGCTCCGCCGACCTCCGGGTCGGGAAGCTTACCCGGGCGACGTATTCTATCTGCACTCCCGTCTGCTTGAGCGCGCAGCGAAGCTGAGCGACGAGCTCGGCGCAGGATCGCTCACGGCGTTGCCGTTCATCGAAACGCAAGCCGGCGACGTATCCGCCTATATCCCGACGAACGTGATCTCGATCACGGACGGTCAGATCTTCCTGGAGTCCGACCTGTTCTATTCCGGCCAGCGTCCGGCGGTTAACGTCGGTATCTCCGTATCCCGGGTAGGTAGCTCGGCACAAATCAAAGCGATGAAGAAGGTTGCCGGTACGCTCAAGACCGACCTTGCCCAATATCGTGAGCTTGCTGCGTTCGCAGCGTTCGGTTCCGATTTGGACCGTGCGACGCAAACCCGTTTGAACCGCGGTATTCGTACGCTCGAGCTCTTGAAGCAGGGCATCAATCAACCGCTGCCGGTTGAGAAGCAGGTTGCCGCGATCTATGTAGTCGTTAGAGGTCATATCGACGATCTTCCGGTCCAGGACGTTCGCCGTTTTGAAGCCGGGTTCCTGACATTCCTCGACTCCAACCGTCCGGAAATTCTTGCGAACATCCGCGATACGAACGATTTGACGGCGGATAATGAAAAAGCATTGGTGGATGCGATCCAACAGTTCAAAAAAGGGTTCGCTCCTTCGGCATAAATGACGTTTCACATTGCGGCTGATGGGTAAAGCCGCTGTGCATCGTGAGCTTCTCGACCTGAGGCGGGGAGCTCGGCGCTGCATGTAAAGCAAGTTAACAAGCTTTCGAAGTATGGCTTTCCGGCTACGGAAAGCTTCGAGAGAGAGGTGAGCACTGACATGGCAAAAGGTATGCGCGAGATTAAACGCCAAATCAAGTCGACACAAAATACGAAGCAGATCACCAAAGCAATGGAAATGGTCGCTGCAGCGAAGCTGAGAAGAGCGCAGCAGGCGGCTGAGTCGGCACGTCCCTATGCGGATAAGCTGAAGGAAGTTGTCGGCAGCATTGCAGCCGGGACGCGGGGTGTGAAGCATCCGATGTTGCAGAGCCGCGAGATCAAGAAGACGGGATATCTCGTCATTACGTCCGATCGCGGTTTGGCCGGCGGGTACAATGCCAACGTGCTGCGTAAAGTGGCAGCGGAAATCAAAGAAAAGCACAGCTCCCCGAGTGAGTATGCGATTTTTGTCATCGGCCGAAAAGGCAGAGACTTTTTCCGCAAGCGCAATATGCCGATTGTGGAGGAAGTGACGGGTCTTTCCGATTCACCCGCATTTTCCGATATTAAAGGCATCGCCGCTTCGGCGGTGCGGAATTTTGAGAATGGTTCGTACGATGAACTGTACCTGGTGTACAACGAATTTAAAAACGCTATTTCCCAGATTCCTGTAATTAAGCGGTTGTTGCCGCTTGACGATATGAGCGGTTCGGCGGGTTCGAACTATGAGTACGAGCCTTCACCAGAAGGCGTGCTGGAAGTGCTGCTGCCGAAATATGCCGAAACGTTAATATACAGTGCCGTATTGGACGGAAAAGCGAGTGAATTCGGCGCGAGAATGACGGCGATGAACAACGCTACGAAGAATGCGACGAAGATGATCAGCACGTACACGCTTGCGTACAACCGTGCGCGTCAGGCATCCATTACGCAGGAAATTTCCGAGATCGTTGCGGGTGCGAACGCCGCACAGTGATTATATAAAGCCGGGCTTCCGCCCGGCAAATGCTTTCGAAGCAGTTTTGCCAGAGCAAAGCTTAACTAGGAGGGAAAACAGTGAGCAAAGGGCGCGTTATTAACGTAACGGGGCCGGTTGTCGACGTCGAGTTCGAGGGTGGACACCTCCCGGAAATTTTGAATGCGATCAGAATTGAAAAAAAAGCGCAAATCGAAGGCGAACGCGACATTAGCCTGACGGTTGAAACAGCGGTTCACCTGGGCGATAACATGGTTCGTTGTATTGCCATGTCAACTACTGACGGGTTGGTTCGCGGTATGGAAGCCATCGATACGGGTGCTCCGATTTCCGTACCGGTCGGTGCGGCAACGCTTGGCCGCGTATTTAACGTTTTGGGTGAACCGATTGACGGTACGGGAGAAGTGGATCGTACACTGACGAGCCCGATTCATAAACCGGCTCCTGCGTTCGATGATTTGTCGACGCAAGTCGAAATTCTGGAAACCGGGATCAAGGTTATCGATTTGATGGCGCCTTATGTTAAAGGCGGTAAAATCGGCCTGTTCGGCGGCGCCGGCGTTGGTAAAACAGTAACGCTGCAAGAATTGATCCACAACATCGCTTCCGAGCTGGGCGGTATTTCCGTATTCGCCGGCGTAGGCGAAAGAACGCGCGAAGGTAATGACTTGTACCATGAAATGAGCGACTCCGGCGTTATTTCGAAAACCGCGATGGTTTTCGGACAAATGAACGAGCCGCCGGGTGCCCGTCTTCGCGTAGCTTTGACCGGCTTGACCATGGCTGAATATTTCCGCGATCAAGAAGGCCGTGACGTGCTTCTGCTGGTCGATAACATTTTCCGTTTCACCCAAGCGGGTTCCGAGGTTTCCGCGTTGCTCGGCCGTATGCCTTCCGCGGTAGGTTACCAGCCGACGCTGGCTACCGAGATGGGTCAGCTGCAAGAGCGGATCACATCGACGAAGAACGGTTCCGTTACGTCGATCCAGGCGATCTACGTTCCTGCGGACGACTATACCGACCCGGCTCCGGCTACGGCGTTTGCACATTTGGACGCAACGACGAACTTGGAGCGTAACATTGCGGCGATGGGTATTTTCCCTGCGGTCGATCCGCTCGCTTCCTCTTCCCGGATTTTGACGCCGGAAGTATTGGGCGAAGAGCATTACAATGTAGCTCAAGGCGTGAAGAAGCTTCTTCAGCGCTACAAGGAGCTTCTCGATATTATCGCGATTTTGGGTATGGATGAGTTGTCCGACGAGGACAAATTGGTTGTACTCCGCGCAAGACGCGTACAATTGTTCCTTTCGCAGCCGCTTCACGTGGCGGAAGCGTTCAACGGGATTCCGGGCATCTACGTACCGGTTAAAGATACGGTACGCAGCTTCAAAGAAATTTTGGACGGCAAGCACGACAACCTTCCGGAGCCGGCATTCCACAACGTGGGTACAATCGAGGATGCCGTTGAAAAGGCGAAGACGCTGTAATCGAGTATCCTAGGAGGCGAAGTAAGTGAGCACATTCCTGTTGGAAGTCGTAACTCCGGAGCGTAAAGCGTACGCCGAGCAGGTGAACATGATTATTGCGAAGGGCGTCGACGGAGAGCTTGGAATTCTGCCAAATCACATTCCGCTGGTCACTCCACTGAAGATCGCTCCGATTACCGTGAAGAAGCAAGGGGCTAAAGACGAGCTTATCGCGGTGAACGGCGGTTTTATGGAAGTGCGCAAGGATAAGGTGGTTATACTGGCGGAAAGCGCCGAGCTGCCGGAACAAATCGATATCGAACGGGCTCAATCGGCCAAGGAACGCGCTCAAAAACGATTGTCCGCTTCGAAGCAGGACGACATCGATTTCAAACGCGCCGAACTGGCATTGCAAAGAGCGATGAATCGGATTGACGTATCCGGAAAAAAATAAAGCATGAAAAGGCGGGGGGAGCTCCTTCGCCTTTTTCATATATGTAAGGAAATGTTAGACACCCCCATAGTCATTTGATATAATTGGTAAGGCATCTAAAAAGGAATCTGTGCAAGGGATGGGAAGTTCTGATAAAAGCTCGCGTTCAAATTCGGGGACGATTGGCTGTAAAGGGCTTCTTTATGCTATTGCTTGGTTCAAGGTTGCAGCCGTTCGTTGATTCGTTATAGCGGGTACAACCGAAAAGAACATACAGGGAGGCGGTTCGTTCGCGATGTATAGCAATAACTACGTGGTCGTAACGATATTTCTGTTCTTAGCCGTATTGCTTCCAATTGCAGCGCTTACAATCGGCAGATGGCTGCGGCCTTACAAACCGACGGAAAGCAAGTATACGACTTATGAAAGCGGTAACGAGCCTGTAGGCGGCGGTCAAGTGCGTTTCAATATCCGCTATTACCTTTTTGCGCTGATGTTTGTCATTTTTGATGTGGAAACCGTATTTCTGTATCCTTGGGCCGTTGCATATAAGCAATTAGGCTTGTTTGCGCTTGTAGAGATGTGCATATTCGTGGCCTTGCTCGTCATAGGCTTACTTTATGCTTGGAAAAAGAAGGTGCTGCAATGGACTTCAATTTAGAGTCGATTTCGCCGGAGGAACGGCGAGAGTTGGAACGCAACGTTTTCATGACAACATTGGAACAAATTAAAGCGTGGGCGCGCAGCAATTCGCTGTGGCCGCTTACGTTCGGTCTTGCCTGCTGTGCCATTGAAATGATGGGCACAGGCGCATCGCACTATGATTTGGACCGGTTCGGCGTCATCTTCCGCACTTCGCCTCGGCAGTCCGACGTTATGATCGTAGCTGGGACGGTAACGAAAAAGATGGCTCCGCTGCTGCGCCGATTGTACGATCAGATGCCCGAGCCCAAATGGGTCATTGCCATGGGTTCCTGTGCTACGGCGGGCGGTCCTTATGTGAAATCATATGCTGTTGTAAAAGGCGTGGACCAAGTCGTTCCCGTCGATGTATATATTCCGGGTTGCCCGCCCAATCCTGCCGCTCTGATCTACGGCATTAACAAGCTGCAGGAAAAAATCCGCTACGAAGCGAAAACCGGTAAGCAGGTGACGAATGTATGAGCGACGAGCAAAAGCGTGATAAGCCCGAAACCGCGGGAGCATCGGACGATGTAACGAAGAAGCCGCAAAGCGAGCCCCCTTCCGAGGGCGGAGGCGGCCAAGCAGGGAGCGAAGCGCCAACCGCCACGCCGGTAGAGGGCGAAGCAAAAGCGGCCCCGATGAGCGGCGAGCCGTCAGCTGCGCCTGGCGCAGACATCACGAAAGCCGGCGGCGCCGGGGAACCGCCGGGCGGCTACAAGGAAGCGCAGGCGAAGCCGGAGGCCGACGGCGAAGCCGCGCCGCCTGCAGCGGAAGCGGCCGCGCCGGTGGATGCGGAGCGTGAGGCGAAGCTGAAGGCGGCGGCGGATGCAAGAGCGGCCCGAGCCGCAGCACGCGCTGCGCAGGCAGGAGCCGAGCAGGGCGATGCGCCCGCAGCGGAAGCGGCCGCGCCGACCGACGCCGAGAAAGAGGCGAAGGCAAAGGCGGCGGCAGAAGCGAGAGCCGCGCGCGCGAGCGCTCGAGCCGCGAAGACGGCGGAGCCGGAAGGGCCGAAGGAGCCTTCGCCCAGTCAGCCGCTGTTGGATCGGCTTGTGGCCATTCTGAAGGAGAGTAACCCCGACTGTGTCGAGGATGCGTTCGTTAATGAAAAAGGCGGTCATGTGCCGTATGTCGTAGTCAAAGGCGACAACTGGCTGTCTGCCGCGGAAGTGTTGAAACATCATTCGGAGCTCAAGCTGGATTACCTCCGCAACGTTTCCGGTATCGACATGGAAACGCATATGGAGGTTGCCTATCATCTGATCTCCCTTGAAATGAAACGCGATTATGTCGTCAAGGTAAGAACGAACCGTGAGGCACCTTCGGTTCCATCCGTTACAGGCTTATGGCCGACGGCAAACTGGAACGAAAGGGAAATTTATGATTTGTTCGGTATCGATTTTCCGGGGCATCCCGACCTGCGCCGCATTATGATGGCTGACGATTGGATCGGTCACCCGCTGCGCAAAGACTACGAGCCGCTCGACCCGGAGGTGTAAATAAGCGTGTCCATAAGAACGGAAGAACTGCTATTGAACGTAGGCCCACAGCATCCAAGTACGCACGGGGTATTCCGCATCGTCGTGAAGCTGGACGGCGAGATCATTACGCAAGCGGATCCGGTGATGGGCTACTTGCATCGGGGAACGGAAAAGCTGGCGGAAGACTTGACGTATACTCAGATTATTCCTTATACGGACCGGATGGACTACGTCTCCGCGATGACCAATAACTATGTGCTGGTGCATGCTGTAGAGAAGCTGATGCAGTTGGAAATTCCCGAAAGAGCGGAGTTTTTGCGGCTGATCGTCATGGAGTTGCAGCGCATAGCAAGCCATATGGTATGGTGGGGAACGTATTTGCTCGATATCGGAGCGATGAGCCCCTTTTTGTATGCGTTCCGCGATCGGGAGATTATTATTAATTTATTCAACGAGCTGTGCGGTGCGCGCCTGACGTACAATTATATGCGCGTCGGCGGCGTCAAATGGGATGCCCCGGAAGGCTGGATTCAAAAAGTACGCGATTTCATCCCGTATATGCGCGATAAATTGGAAGAGTACAACGACCTTGTCAGCGGCAACGAAATATTTTTGGCGCGGATCAAGGGCATCGGTAAATATGATGCGGAAACGGCAATCGCTTACGGACTTAGCGGCGCCAATCTGCGATGTACCGGGGTCGACTGGGATCTGCGGAAAACGCAGCCCTACAGCTTGTACAACCGGTTTGAATTCGATGTGCCGGTGCGAACCGGCGGTGACTGTTACGATCGTTACTTGCTTCGTCTGGAGGAAATTCGGCAATCGCTGCGAATACTGGAGCAAGCCGTCGAGCAGTTTCCTGCGGAGGGCGAGATTATGGGGAAAGCGCCCAGAGTCATTCGTCCGCCGGAAGGGGAAGTTTATGCGGCAATTGAATCACCGCGAGGTGAGATCGGCTGCTATATCGTGTCCAAGGGCAAAGATAAGCCGTATCGCCTGAAATTCCGCCGGCCGTCTTTTGTGAATTTGCAAATATTGCCGAAGCTGCTTGTTGGCGAATCGATGACGAATTTAATTACAATTCTCGGAGGCGTGGATATCGTCGTCGGGGAGGTGGACTGCTAATGCCGGAATTATTACAGCAACAGCTCACTTGGGTGAACTTTGCTATTTTCTTCGCGTGGGGCGTCGTTCTGCTGCTAGTCGTGCTGGGCTTCGTGACGTATGCGATATACTTTGAACGAAAAGTCATTGGATGGATGCAGATGCGGATCGGTCCGAACCGAGTAGGACCGCTAGGATTGCTGCAATCGGTTGCTGACGTATTCAAGCTGTTGATTAAAGAAGATACGATCCCGCGCAAAGCGGAACGCGAGCTGTTCATTTTGGCACCGGTCATCACGTTTATTCCCGCGTTCACCGTCATCGCCGCGATTCCGTTTACGGACCGGCTGATCAGCAGCGATTTGAACATCGGCGTGCTGTTCTACGTCGCGCTGTCCGGCATATCGACGATCGGTATCGTGCTCGGGGGCTGGGCTTCGAATAATAAGTATGCGCTGCTAGGCGGCATGCGTTCCGCGGCGCAAATGATCAGCTACGAAATTCCGCTCGTTATTTCCGTTGTAGGAACCGTTATGATGACGGGGAGCATGAATTTGCGGACGATTGCCGATTTTCAGGCCGGAGGCTTCTGGCATTGGAACTTCCTGCCGCAAATTATCGGCTTTTGCGTCTTCGTGATCGCTGCGGTTTCAGAGTTGAACCGAACGCCGTTCGATTTGCCGGAAGCGGAATCCGAACTTGTAGCCGGTTACCACGTCGAATACAGCGGCTTTCGTTTCGCCTTCTTCATGCTTGCGGAATATGTGTATGTATTTGCCATTGCGGGCTTAACGACTACGTTGTTTTTAGGCGGGTGGCATGCACCGTTTCCTTTCCTTGATTTTATTCCGGGAATCATCTGGTTCCTGCTCAAATTTTCGTCCATCGTCTTCTTCCTTTTCTGGCTGCGTGCCACGTTACCGCGGGTGCGTGTCGACCAATTGATGGGACTGGGGTGGAAAGTGCTGCTGCCGCTGTCGCTGGTGAATATTTTTGTAACGGCAATCTATATGGCGATTGCGATGTAAATGTTCGTTTGTCGCACAAGCTGCCGCAATAAAAGATATGTCGGTTGTCAAAGCGATCGAAGCCGATTGTCAGTTGTCAACAACGTTGCAACTGCTACAAACAGGTCCATCAGTTGTCAGTTGTCAACAACGTTGCAACTGTTACAAAACAGGTCCATCGATTGTCAGTTGTCAACAGCGTTGCAACTGCTACAAGCGCATCACGCCGTTTGTCAGTTGCCAACAGAAAGGGTGAGAACCAATGAAGGGCATTATCAAGGGCTTAGGCGTTACCTTCAAGAGCATGACGCAAAAAAAGATCACTTACGCCTATCCCGACGTACCGCTCGAAATGCCGGATCGGTTTCGCGGAATTCAGCATTTCGACCCTGAAAAATGTATTGTATGCAACCAGTGCGCGCGCATTTGTCCGACAGAATGCATCAACTTGACCGGCAAGGCGAATCCGGATCCGGAGAAAAAGGGCAAAGTCATCGACACCTACGACATCAACTTCGAGATTTGCATTCTTTGCGACTTGTGTACCGAGGTATGTCCGACGGAAGCGATCGTCATGACGAACAACTTTGAACTGAGCGCTTACAGCCGCGACGATTTGTTTAAAAATTTGCAGTGGCTCAATGAAAATAATGTGAATGTGCGTAAGGAAAACAATTCGGCGCTTCCGAAAGGTGGGGCTAAGTAATGCTGGGCAATATTGCAAGCTTCCTATCAAGCGGTCAAAATGTAGCTTTCTTTATTTGCGCCCTGCTTGCGATCGGCGGAGCGATTTTTATGCTCAGCTTTACGAAGGTCGTTCATATGCTGACAGCCCTAGCGCTGACATTCATCAGCCTGGCCGGCTTGTATGTGGTGCTCGAGGCAGAGTTCGTTGCCGTTGTGCAAATATTAATCTATGCCGGCGCCATCTCGATACTGATGATCTTCGGGATTATGATGACGAAACACCAAGGGGAAGAGCAGGAGCCGAAACGCCCTTGGCACAGCGGCTTGCTTTTTGTCGGAGCGGCAGCGCTGTTCGGGATTATCTTCTACGCGATCCAGAAGACGGAGCTTCCTTCCGGTACGTTCACATCAGCTGAAGATAACACGCTCGAGATCGGTAAACTGCTCTTCAGCGCGCACGTGATTCCGTTCGAGCTCATGTCGGTGCTGCTGACGGTCGCTTTTATAGGCGCGATCATCGTTGCGAAGAGAGAGGAGGACTGACGTATGGGACCTGCTGCAGCCGGACTCGCGACGCCTTACTTGACGCTTGCTGCGATTCTTTTCTGTATCGGACTGTACGGCGCATTGTCTAAGAAAAATGCCGTCATCGTGCTGCTGTCGATTGAGCTGATGCTCAATGCCGTCAACCTGAATCTGGTCGCTTTCTCCAAGCTGGGCGTACACCCTGGTTTGACCGGACAAATTTTCTCGCTGTTCAATATTACCGTTGCCGCAGCCGAGGCTGCCGTCGGTATAGCGATATTGATCGCGTTCTATCGCAACAAAGGAACCACGGATGTTAACGAGATGGACTCGATGAAGCGATAATCATTGCTTCCGTGTGGATATTTCGCCGAAGAGGCCCGTTTGCTGAACAACATGCTTACGGATTAGCTTGCCAAGCGTTGCGGCGGAGATATCGGGATGCGGCTCCGACTGTCAACATTCAAGCTAGAAGGAGGACTTAAGCTCATGGTATCGGCTTACTCGCAATACGCCTGGCTGATCCCGGTTTTTCCTCTGCTGTCGTTTTTAATATTGACGGCGGTAGGGCGCCAACTTCGGGACGCGGGCTCGTATATCAGCATTGTGGCCGTGTTCGCTTCGTTTGTCTTATCCGTGCTCATCTTTTGGGAGCGGATCGGCGGACAGGTTGAAGATTTCACGTGGAACAAGCTGGATTGGATCAAGCTCGGCAACGGCTCGCTTTCAATGGGCTTTGAAGTGACGAATTTGAACGCGCTGATGCTCGTGATCGTCACATTGGTGAGCCTGCTCGTCAATATTTACTCGAGAGGGTATATGCATGACGACGAGCGAATCAACGTATTTTTTGCATACATAGCGCTGTTTACGTTCTCCATGCTGGGGCTTGTCATCTCGGAGAACCTGGTACAGCTGTTTATTTTCTGGGAGCTGGTGGGCGTTTGCTCGTTCCTGCTCGTCGGGTTTTGGTATTTCAAGCCCGAAGCGCGGGCGGCGGCCAAAAAAGCGTTCATCGTTACGCGTGTCGGCGATGTCGGTCTTTTCATCGGCATTTTGCTATTGTTCTGGGTCATGCCGAACCACGCAATGGATTTCAGCTCAATTCACAATGCGTTTACGACCGGTAAAGTATCAGGCGACATGGCAACGTGGATCGCGATTCTGATCTTCATCGGCGCGATGGGCAAGTCTGGTCAATTTCCGCTGCATACATGGCTGCCGGACGCTATGGAAGGTCCGACCCCGATCAGTGCACTGATCCATGCGGCGACGATGGTCGCAGCGGGCGTGTACTTGGTCGCGCGAACGTTCGATATTTTCACGGCTTCACCGGTCGCATTGACCGTGGTTGCGGTTATCGGGGCATTCACGGCGATATTCGCGGCAACGATCGGCACGGCGCAGAACGATATCAAACGAATTCTCGCCTATTCGACCGTAAGTCAGCTCGGGTATATGATGATGGCGCTCGGGATCGGGACCAGCATTGCGTATACGGCGGGCATATTTCACTTGTTCACCCATGCGTTCTTCAAAGCTCTGCTGTTTCTAGGCGCCGGCAGTGTCATCCACGCGGTACATACGCAGGACATCCACGAGATGGGCGGCGTCGGCAGCAAAATGAAAGTGACCGCCTGGACGTTCGCGATCGGCGCGCTTGCGCTGAGCGGTATTGTGCCGCTGTCGGGCTTCTGGTCGAAGGATGCCATCCTCGCGGAAGCATGGAACACAGGGCATACGGGATTATTCTGGGTCGGTTTGATCGCGGCCTTTTTTACCGCGTTTTACATGTCTCGCCTGTTTTTCCTCGTATTCATGGGCAAGCCGCGGCATCAGGCGCATGTTCATGAATCACCGGCATCCATGACGTTCCCGCTGATCGTGCTGGCGGTGCTCGCTGTACTAGCCGGCTTCGTGTTTACGCCGTTCAGCCCGTGGCTCGGTTCGTGGTTGACCGGACATGCGGAGGAAGAGCATGCGCAGTGGTTCGTCATGATCATGTCCACTTTGGCGGGATTGCTCGGGATCGGTCTTGGCTACCTCGTTTTCTTGAAACGTACGATTCCTGCAGACGTGATCGCGACACGTGCTCCGTGGTTATACAAACTGCTGAACCGTAAATATTACATCGACGAGCTTTACCAGGCCGTGATCGTAAATTCTCTTCAAGGCCTTGGCCGTTTACTGCAATGGTTTGATATTTATGTCGTGGACGGACTCGTTCGCCTGTCCAGCTATACGGTGATCGGCATCGGTCGATTGGGCTCTCGTCTTCAGAACGGACAAGTGCAAACGTATGGCCTCGCTACACTGCTCGGGCTGCTTATTTTGATGCTGGCCATTGCGGGAAGGAGGTTCATCAATGCAGGATAATATGCCTATACTGTCGTTGATTGCCTTTACGCCGCTCATCGGTGTGCTGATCCTGCTCTTTATGCCGAAGACGCAAGGACAATGGATCAAAACGACGGCGATTATCGTTACTTTGATCCCGCTGATCCTGTCAGGCTGGCTGTACGCGCAGTTTAACTCCAATCTGGAAGGCATGCAGTTTAAAGAAGAGGTTCCGTGGATCCTTGTTCCTTTAAATAAAGAAGTGCAGGGGCTTAGCCAACTGACGTCTTTCTTCTTCGAGTTCAAATACGTTATGGCTGTGGACGGCTTGTCGCTTCCGCTTGTATTTTTAACAGCGCTTGTCGCAACGATGGCGGCACTGGCTTCCGTGTACATCAAGAAGCGATGGAAATCGTATTTCATCTGGTTTTTGCTGTTGGAAACGGGGATGTTCGGCGTTTTCATGGCGCAAGACTTGTTCCTGTTCTTCGTGTTCTTCGAAATTACGCTCATTCCGATGTTTTTCCTCATTGGAATTTGGGGCTATATGGACCGGGAAAAAGCGGCGAACAAATTTCTCATTTATAACGGGATCGGTTCTGCGATCATGCTCATTGCGTTTTTAATCCTTGTAGCGACGGCGGGATTCGGACAAACGGCGGGGGAAAACGGCGTTTCGATCCATTATTCCGGCGATTTGAATGTCATCACGGAGCATTTGTTCCAGAACGCCGATTCCTACGTGAAGCAAGGCGACTTGGAAGGAAACCCGTTCTTCCTAAGCGAAGCAATGAAATGGACGCTGTTCATTATGCTGCTAGTTGCTTTCGGAATCAAACTTCCCATTTTCCCATTCCATACGTGGATGCTGAAAGTCCATACGGAAGCGCCGCCTTCGATCGTCATGATTCACTCCGGCGTTTTGCTGAAAATGGGCGCTTACGGTTTCATTCGTTTCGGGATTATGCTGTTTCCGCAGCAGGCGGTTGGGTTGGCCTCGGTGCTCGCGATTCTCGGTGTTATTAATATTTTGTACGGTGCCGTTCTGGCGTTTGTACAAAAAGAGTTCAAGCTAGTGCTGGCTTATTCCAGTATAAGCCACATGGGAATCGTGCTGCTGGGGATCGCCGCTTTTAATACGATCGGTTTCCAAGGCGCGGTATTCCAACTCGTGTCGCACGGGTTGATCTCGGCGCTCATGTTCCTGCTGGTCGGCAGCATTTACGAGCGGACGCAATCGACACAAATTGATGAACTGGGCGGGCTTGCCAAATCGGTTCCGTTCATTTCCGGTATTTTGCTTGTGTCCGGTATGGCGTCTCTAGGATTACCGGGCTTGTCCGGCTTTATCAGTGAGTTTTTATCGTTCCTGGGCTTGTTTGAAACATATAAAATTTTGACGGCGATTGGGGCGCTGGGCATTATTTTGACCGCCGTTTACGTGCTCCGCGGGGTGCTCGCCATCACATTCGGGCCGCAAAAACCAAGCCTTCCGGAAATGCGAGACGCCAGGCTCATAGAAGCGATCCCGATGATTGCGCTAGTTGCCTTTATCGTGGTGCTCGGGATTTACCCCGGCATCCTAAGCGAGCCTTTGCATCAAACGGTTAACAGCTTCGACCAATTTATTCATAGCGTAGTGAAGATGGGGGGTTAGACCGGTGGAACCGATACGTCTTCAACTTAGCGACCTGGGACTGCTGGCCCCGGAGCTGACATTAGTCGCTGCTGCTGTGGTGTTGTCTTTGCTTGATTTGCTGCTGCCGCGGCAGGCAAGCCGAACCATGCTCGGCTGGTTGTCGCTCGTCAGCATTATCATTTCCGCATTATTCGTCGTTTTGTATTTGGATCCGGCGGAGCCGAAGCAACTGCTGAACTATAGCTATCGCATTGACGATTTTGCCAACATCATGAAGCTGATTTTGCTTTCGGGCGCGGGACTTATTACGTTCATGAGCATCGGATCGGTGAAGGAAGAGGACATTCCGCACGTCGGCGAATATTATTACTTATTGCTGCCGGCTACGTTAGGCGGGATGATCATGGCGTCTTCCGGCGATCTGATTACGTTGTTCGTGGGCTTGGAACTGCTCAGCATAACGTCTTACATCTTGGTGGCGATGCGGAAAAAGAATGCCTTTACGAATGAAGCGGCATTCAAATATATCGTGCTAGGCGGTATTTCCTCGGCAATAATATTGTACGGCATGTCCTTCCTGTACGGGATGACGGGATCCACGGCCATTAACGATATTAATTCGGCCCTTGGTCAATCGGGACAAAGCTTGCTGCCGATGATCTACCTGAGCTTTTTCCTGCTGCTTGCGGGATTTGGTTTTAAGGTAGCTGTCGCGCCGTTCCATATGTGGGCGCCGGATGTGTATCAAGGTGCGCCGACGCCGGTAACTGCGTTCCTTGCCGTAGTGTCCAAGGCGGCTGCTTTCGCCGTCCTCTTCCGTTTGATGTATGGCATATATGCCGTAGGCGATATGATGAGTCTACCGATACATCAGGATGTATTGACGACGCTTATGGTCGTAGCGGCTGCTGCGATGATCATCGGTAATTTCATTGCGCTGCGCCAAACGCATATGAAGCGTTTGCTGGCATACTCCGGTATAGCGAATACAGGATATTTGCTCGTACCGATCGCCGTGCAGTTTTCAATGACGCATTACTCCAACTTCTCGGAATTTGCGTTTTATTTGATCGCCTATTTGTTTATGAACATCGGGATGTTTGCGGTACTAATGATCATCGAACGTTCGACAGGCGATGAGGCGATCAAAGGAATGGCCGGTCTCTATTACCGGGCCCCTGGCACGGCGATTGCCACGCTGCTTCTCTTGCTCTCGCTCGCCGGCTTGCCGATATCAGGCGGATTTTTCGGAAAAGTATATATCATGCTCGGCGCCATGCAAACGCAGCATTACTGGCTGGCGGCTGTCATGATCTTAACGAGCGTCGTTTCGTTCTATTACTACTTTGGTTTTATTCGCCAAATGTTCATGCGCAGCGAAGACGAAGGACATGCGGTGAAAGTGCCGCTCCCGCTCGGAATCACCATGTGGCTATGCGCCGGCGTCAGTGCACTGCTCGGTCTCGTTCCGCAATGGGTGCTCGGTTACATCGAGCGTATTTTCTCGCTAACGCAAGATTTGTTCTTTTTTTCCTGACATGAAACCGTAAGGCTTCATCCCTGAACGGCTTCAACAATAATGCAAAAAGCCCAGCGTTCTCCGAGGCGCATGGGCTTTTTTGTCGTCTGGAAACGTCTGGATTCGGGCGAACCGATACAGTCGGCAGTGGCATCCGGCACCAAGAAAATCGATTGACCAATAGCCCGACTGAATTGAAAACGCTTAGATTCTTTGCTTTTTTCGTTTGTAAATATGCCATTTTACATTAAAAAGTGAATAGTGTAAGAAGGTTTTCAATTCCAGTTGCAGGGAGTACTCGTAAGGCTTAGAATGGGGTAAGGCTACTAGATCAAGAGATAAAGGAAACGAAAGCCATGAGTGAAAAGGGAAGGGTACATAACGTTTTTTCTGCGGCTGTCTGTTTCGTCTTTTTCCTGATTTGCTGCCAGACGGCGTACGGCGCCGAAGCGGATGATCCGTTAGGTTCCAAACAGCCGTATTTGCAGCAAATTCATGTAAATGAAGCGTGGGACGTGGCGCAAGGAAATACAAATATTACAATTGCCGTCGTGGATACGGGCGTTGATTTAACTCATCCTGACCTGCAACCGAACCTGGTTCCCGGCGTGAACCTGATCTCCCCGGATCAGCCTCCTGAAGACAACAACGGACACGGCACGAACGTAGCGGGCGTGATTGCGGCTGTCGGCAACAATGACAAGGGTGTGACGGGCGTCATGTGGCGTGCGCGGATAATGCCTATCAAAGCGCTTGAGGCGGATGGTTCGGGCGGAGAGCAGCGTCTGGGCGAGGGCATCCGTTATGCCGTGGATCATGGGGCAAAAATCGTCGTCTTATCGCTGGGTCTCAACAAATATTCCGAATATATGAGCGACATCGTCCGGTATGCGGAAGAACGGGACGTACTGCTTGTGGCCGCAACCGGGAACGAGGCGAACCGGGTGAAATATCCGGCTGCGTATCCGACGGTTCTGGCCGTAGGCGGAGTCACGCCGAACAATGAACCGGAAGAGCGTTCGAATACCGGCCTGGAGCTGGACATTGCAGCTCCATGGGACGTATTTACGACCGCTATCGGCGGTTCGTATGAATATATGGAAGGTACATCGATGGCAGCTCCCCAGGTGGCGGCTGCAGCCGCATTAGCGTGGACTCGAAACCCAAGTCTCAAGGCCTATGAGATGCGCCAATGGCTTCGGCAAACGGCTCAAAACACCGAAATGCCGGGCTGGAACCCGAAAACGGGATACGGGATGCTTCGTGTTGATCGGCTCATGAAAGAGCCGTACATGTCCGATATGTACGAACCCAATAATCGCAAGAACCAGGCCAAAGCGATTTCTCCGAGCAAATCCATTGCCGCTTCTTTCTCCGACGGGGCGGATATGGATTGGTACTACATCGATGCTCCGTATGACGGGACGATTCAAGTTACACTTGACATGAGCCGCAATCTTTCTGTTTTCGTTCAGCATACGGATGCGACCGGTGTGCTGACGAGCAAGACGGTTCATAGCGGGCAAACGATCCCGCTCAAGGTGACCAAAGGCCGGAGCTACCTTGTGCTTCAATCGGCCGACCGCACCCAGCGGGAGGAAGTAAGGTATAAGCTGACGACCGCCTTTGAAATATATCGCGACTTGTACGAGGACAATGACAAGCAGTATAAAGCTTTCGTGCTTCCTCCGCAGAGCGTTAGTCTGAAAGGGACGTTCCACCAGTATAACGACGTCGACTGGTTTGAGTTCCCGGTACCGCAAACCGGCTCATTAACGATTACGGTAGCGACGGATACGGCTCGAATCGACCCGGTTCTGCTCGTGCAGAAGCAAGGGGAAAAGTCAATCACCGTCGATAAAGCGGATGATGGTTTGCCGGAAACGGTTTACCTGCCTGAAGTGTTTCCCGGAAGCTATTATATTCGGGTGAACAATGTGAAAGATTACCAGAATCCGGTGGTCGGCGAATACACGCTTACCATCGATTACGGTGCGAAGTTGATCGATCCGAATGAACCGAACAATCGCTGGTATCAGGCGACGGCGGTATCGTTCGATACGCCGTACTATGGGCTTCTGGATAAGCCGGAGGATGTGGATTGGTTTCAGTTCCGGCTGGAAGAGGAGAGTTTGGTGCAGATGCGCTTATCCGACATCCCTTCCCCGGCAACGGTCTATATGAATCTGCATGACAGCTCGGTCAAACCGATTGCAAGTTCGATGAATGACGCTTCTTCCGACACACAGCAATTATCCGGGCGTTTTCAGCCGGGAACCTATTATTTGAAGCTGGACACCAACAAGACCTTCGATCATCATATGTATCAATTGAATATTATGGCCAAGCCTTTAACCGGAGGTTATACCGATATACGAGGGCATTGGGCGCAAGATGCGATATTGGGCCTTACTTCGAAACAAGTCATCAACGGTTATGAAGACTACACATTCCAGCCCGACCGGCCCATCACGCGAGCGGAAGCGACGGCCGTGCTGGACCGTGCATTCCATTGGAGTAAACAGAAGTCGGTCGTTTACACCGACTTGGATGAAGAGCATTGGGCGTACAGCCATATTGCCAGGGCTTCGCAAGCGGGGGTGATCGATGGCTACCCGGACCGCACGTTCGCACCGGATCAGCCGGTTAGCCGGATGGAGATGACCGCGATGCTCGCACGCAGCATGAATATGACGGGGAAACACAGAGGAGCGGTTCCGTTTACGGACGTGAACGAAAGTTATTGGGGGATCGGACTGCTGAAGCAGGTGAAGGCGGAAGGTTGGATCTCCGGCTATGAGGACGGAACGTTTCGACCGGATCAGCAGGCAACGCGGGGAGAGTTTGTCACGATTTTGTCGCATTTGCTAAAATGATTTGGAAAAAAAATATGCTTGTTCGGTGAGGCGGTCTTGATTGATACTGGCGGGATGCGGGTAAGAAGCGATAGTAGCGCGGAGCCGCGCCAACATGCCGTGATGCTCAATCGGATTGTCCTTGCTGCAGCGGCATAGCCGAAAGCGAGGATCAGACAATTGGATTACATAGATAAAGTGAACGCCTCCATGGGGATGAGCGGATTGCTGAATATTGTCGTAGTGCTCGTGTTCATCGGGTTTTCATGGTGGGTGCTGCAGGAGCTGAAACTCGATGCCTTATTCAAACGTCCGCGGAGCGCACAAGCGAAACTGCTGCAAGTTTTTCTTTCGGTGGCGCTCGGGTATCAATTGGCGCGATTCGTGATTGATTACTTATCGTGGTCGACGTGGCTCAAGGGAATGTTTTAATCGTTTTTCGAATAACTAAGGAGAATGTTGTCAACAATGGATAGTACAACCGTTGTAAAAACCGATAACGCTACGAATGATATCATGACCGGGCGAATCGTACATACCAGGCAATGTCATATTGTCGGCCGGCCGGTTCGATGCTACACTGGTAAAGGCAAAAAAGGAAACACGCGGAGGGGGATCATGATGAGCAAAATAATCGTCCGCGGCGGCAAAAAGTTATCCGGCAGGGTACGAATTCACGGCGCCAAGAACGCCGTACTGCCGATTATCGCAGCCTCTATATTAGGATCGGAAGGAGAAAGCGTCATTCACGACGCGCCTCCACTGGACGATGTCAACGTCATCAATAAAGTGCTTGAAAGCCTGGGAATCGAAGTTGAGTATAAGGACGAATCGATTCGCGTCAATGCTAGACGTATCCAGACCTGTGAAGCGTCATACGAATTGGTGCGGAAAATGCGGGCCTCTTTTCTTGTCATGGGACCATTGCTGACCCGCATGGGACATGCGCGAATATCGCTGCCAGGCGGCTGTGCCATCGGTACGCGCCCGATCGACCAGCATTTAAAAGGTTTCGAGGCGATGGGAGCGAATATCGAACTCGGTCAAGGATATATTGAAGCGAGAATAAACGGCAAACTAAAGGGTGCCAAAATTTATTTGGACGTCGCCAGCGTAGGCGCGACGGAAAATATTATGATGGCAGCCACGCTCGCCGAAGGCACGACGCTGATCGAAAACGCAGCCAAAGAGCCCGAAATCGTTGATTTGGCCAACTATTTGAACGCCATGGGCGCCAAAATTCGCGGTGCCGGCACCGGGCTTATCCGCATCGACGGCGTAGAGCGGCTGAAAGGCGCAGTACATACGGTCATTCCCGACCGAATCGAAGCAGGTACATATATGATTGCCGCGGCAATTACGCGCAGCGATCTGTACATTGAAGGCGCAATTGCCGATCATCTGCGGCCCGTTATTTCCAAGATGCAGGAGATGGGCGTACAAATCAACGAAGACGAGAACGGACTGCGCGTCTATGCCGACCGTCCGCTACGTTCCGTTGATGTGAAGACGCTGCCGTACCCCGGCTTCCCGACTGATATGCAATCGCAGATGATGGCCCTTTTGCTTGTTGCAGAAGGGACCGGTATTGTCACGGAGACGGTGTTTGAGAACCGTTTCATGCATGTCGAACAGATGGCCAACATGAACGCGCAAATCAAGGTCGAAGGCCGCACCGCGGTAGTCAGCGGCGGCAATCGCCTGAAAGGCGCCAAAGTGTGCGCTTCCGACTTGCGCGCAGGAGCTGCTTTGATTTTGGCTGCACTTGCGGCCGATGGGGATACCGAAATTACAGGCCTCCAACACATCGATCGCGGATATGTGAACATTACCGAAAAGCTGGCGCTGCTGGGGGCCGATATTCAGCGGGTACCGCTCGAGGTCATCGAGCTCGAAGAAGAAGATGACGCACTGCCGCTGTTCGCCGTGCAGCCGAGCCTGGCGTAACCACAGCCATTTCTAAGAGAACCTACTCTTTCATTCGAAAAGAGCGGTTCTCTTTCTTTTTGTTCTATTCTATCTTTCCGCTTCATATGATGATGATACTTGGGTGAAGATGGAGGAGCGAAATGGCGATGAAGCACAGGCTGCACATAAATTTGTCTCGCAAATGGAATCCGAAGCAAAAAGCTTGGATTCGCTGGATCGCCGTTTGGTTCGCTAGTTTTATGGCCGTCGTCATTGTGGTACCGGGGCTGCTTGTCCGTACGCCGCCCGGTCAGGAGTCGCCCCCGAACCGTACCCGTTCTGCGGATACCGCGGCTGCTCGCGATACCGGCGACATCGCGACGGTGCCGGTATATTTGGACAAGGAGAAGAAGACCGTCCGTCTCGGCTTGGAGTCGTATGTCAGAGGTGTCGTCGCAGCCGAAATGCCGATTGAGTTTGAGCTTGAGGCGCTAAAGGCACAAGCAATGGCCGCCCGCACGTATATCGTTCGCCGCCTGCTGGACGGGGACAAAACCAACGTACCGCAGTCATCGGAAGCGCTCGTTACCGATACGATCGTTCATCAGGTTTTCGTCTCCGATGAGGAATTGAAATCGCGTTGGGGCAGCGATGTGTATCGGACCAATATGGACAAGCTGAACCAAGCGGTAGAGGAAACGAAGGATCTCATATTAACGTATCAAGGCGTGCCGATTGAAGCGAGTTTCTTCTCTACCAGCAACGGGTATACGGAAAATTCAGAAGACTACTGGAGTCAGTCCATTCCCTACTTGCGCAGCGTAGCCAGCCCTTGGGATGCATCGATCTCGCCGAAGTACAAAGAAACGGTTTCGTTCAAACCGCAGGAGCTGCAGCGTAAGCTTGGTTTATCCAGTGCGGTTCCGGTATCGTCAGGAGGAGCAAACGGATTCAAAATTATCGAGAAGAGCAAGGGACAGCGGATCAAGAAGCTGTCGGTCGGCGGCAAAATGTTTTCCGGCCGGGAAGTGAGAGAGAAACTGGGGCTCAACTCGAGCCAGTTCCAATGGGCATTCAAAGACGGGGAATGGAAAATAACTACGTTTGGGTACGGGCACGGGGTCGGCATGAGCCAGTGGGGCGCAAATGGAATGGCCAAAGAAGGCCGCACAGCGGAACAAATCGTAACCTATTTTTACACCGGCATCCAAATTGACAAAGCGTCGAATCTATTGAAAGGGAAAAGTTTCTAAAAGTAGGTTTTCCCGCGTATAAATCTCGTTAACCTGGCAACACTGGTTAGCGAGGTGATATAATATGAATGAACAAAAAAGAGATTTGCCTGATCAAGAGGCTCCTAAATCGACCGAAGGAGCGCAAAACAGTTCGTCATCCTGGAAGAGATTGCTTGCCAAAAAGTGGGTTTTTCCGGCAACGTACATGGCAGCAGCGGCAATCATTCTAACGTTAATGTGGGTGTATCAGGGTGCGGGTACATCGAAGCTTGACACAAATGTCAGCGTCGATTCTAGCAAATCCGGTACGGTCACAGGCAACGTTTCCGGACCTGATGCCGTCGCAACGAATGCAAAGCAAGAAACCATGCAATGGCCCGTCAAGGAGCACAGCGAGTTTGATGTGATTTTACCGTATTTCGACAGCAAAGCTTCCAATGAAGTAAGACAAGCCGCGATGGTAGAATACGGCGACACGTTCACGCCTCATATGGGGATGGACTTTGCAAGACCCGACAATCAATCGTTTGACGTGCAAGCCGTTATGAGCGGTAAAGTAACGGCCGTGGAGAAAAACCCGGTCGTCGGCAATTTGGTGGAAATTACACATTCGAACGGACTTGTCTCCGTTTACCAAAGCTTGGCCGAACTGAAAGTCACCAAGGATGCCGAAGTGAAGAAGGGCGACGTCATCGCGAAAGCGGGTCGCAACGAGCTTGAGAAAGATCAAGGCGTACACCTGCACTTCGAGCTTCGCCAGGGCCAAGGCGGTCAAGCGGTGAATCCGGAACAATATCTCGGAGATCAATAATCGAATAAAATCAGCTGAAAGCAGGGAGGGCATCCCTGCTTTTTTTGTTTGTCGCAAGCGCTTGTCCGCCGCTTCCCCAATGGGAAAAGACGCAGGAAGCGCAACTTGTCCTCGAAAATAAATGGCTTTCCGGGCTTGTCAGCAAGGCGAAACAAAGAATATAAGTCCACACCCCTCATATAATGTACCAAACTAACTCGAGTAGGGAGGCGAGGGGAGTGCACGATTACATCAAAGAGCGAACCATTAAGATCGGCCGCTGCCTGGTGGAAACCAAGCACACGGTTCGCACCATTGCTAAAGAATTCGGTGTTTCGAAGAGCACGGTGCACAAGGATCTAACGGAACGGCTGCCGGAAATCAATCCGGAGCTGGCGAATCAGGTAAAGCACATACTGGAATATCATAAGTCAATTCGTCACCTGCGCGGAGGCGAAGCTACCAAGATTAAATACCGCAAGACCCGTAGCCCGAAAACGCAGGAGAAGCTCGTCACCATTAAATAAGCATCGGATTGCCGGTCGTACCGTGGGCAACGCGTCTGTTCTATGGCGGCGTACGCTGACGGTACGTTCCTTATTCCTTCCGAACGGCTCGAAACCATGCGGTAATTGTCGAAATACAAGCGCAAAAAAAGAGGATTTTCCGATTTTATGGCGAAATCATGTAAATAACGTATATAATAGTAATGCCGCTTCATTTTTGAGGCTGGACGGTTGGTTTAGGGAGGATTCGTTAGATGTTAAGCAAGGATATCGGCATAGATCTGGGGACAGCGAACGTCCTTATTCATGTGAAAGGCAGAGGCGTCGTTCTGGATGAGCCATCTGTCGTTGCGCTTGAGAGCGATACGAAGCGGGTACTCGCCGTCGGCGAGGAAGCTCGCCGGATGGTTGGTCGGACGCCAGGTAACATTATTGCCACCCGCCCGCTGAAGGACGGCGTGATTGCGGATTTTGAAATTACTGAAATGATGCTGAAATATTTCATCAATAAAGTCGGAGGCCGGAAGTGGTATAGTCATCCGCGCATCCTCATTTGTGCGCCCACGAACATTACTTCCGTAGAGCAGAAGGCGATTCGAGAAGCTGCAGAACGCAGCGGAGCCCGCGAGGTGTTTTTGGAAGAGGAGCCCAAGGCGGCTGCGATCGGCGCAGGCATGGATATTTTCCAGCCGAGCGGGAATATGGTAGTCGATATCGGCGGAGGGACGACGGATGTTGCCGTATTGTCCATGGGCGACATTGTCACCTCCTCTTCTATTAAAATCGCCGGGGACAAGTTCGACGCCTCCATCATGAAATATATTAAGAGTAAATACAAGCTGCTGATCGGGGAACGGACAAGCGAGGATATTAAGGTGCGCATCGGTACAGTGCACCCGGAGCTGAAGCGGGAAACGATGGATATACGCGGCAGAGATATGGTGAGCGGATTGCCGCTGACGATTACCATCGATTCGCAAGAAATTCAGGAAGCGTTGTGGGAGTCCGTATCCTCCATCGTAGCGGCAGCCAAGAGCGTGCTGGAACGGACGCCGCCGGAGCTGTCGGCGGACATTATCGACCGAGGCGTTATCCTTACCGGTGGGGGCGCGATGCTGCATGGCATCGACCAATTGCTGGCGGACGAGCTGAAGGTGCCTGTCCTGATTGCGGAAGATCCGATGCACTGCGTCGTGAAGGGCACCGGGATCATGCTCGACAATTTAGACAAAGTTTCGAAGCGCAAATTTTAAGGAGGCGCAGCTCCGATGTTAAGAGGTCTGTATACCGCCGCTTCCGGCATGATTGCCCAGCAGCGCAAACACGATATCGTAACGAACAATGTTGCCAATTTGAATACGCCCGGCTTCAAGGGCGGCACCGGGATTAACCGTTCCTTTCCCGAGGTGTTGATCTCACGCGTCCGGAACGGGAAGGACGAGCCTGGAGCTGTATCGGTCGGCCGGATCAATACCGGTGTAATGGCGGAGGAGAACGTGTCGCTGCACGCGCAGGGGGATATTCGAGAGACGAACAACCCGTTCGACTTTGCACTCATCTCCAACATTCAAGTACCGGGAGCCCGGTTCGACAGCTCGGGCAAATATGTGGATGAGAACGGGGTCCGCGTCATTCAGCCGCAAGCTTTTTTCACGATCATGAACGCGGCGGGGGAACAGCGGTATTCGTTGAATGGTAAGTTTTCGGTCGACGCGAACGGGCAGCTTATCGATTCGGATGGACGCCAAGTGATGGACCGGAATCAGCAGCCGATCGTTCTCGTCGATCCGGCAACGAATACGCCGATTACCAATTTCCGTATTAGCCGGACTGGTCAATTTACGAATATTGACGGAGAGCCGCTGCTGGGAGCGGGAGGACAACCGGTGAGTTTGCTGATCACCCGGGTGGAAGATCCGAACCTGCTGATTCGGGAAGGCAACGGCTTGTACCGGCTGACGGAGGAAGACCAGGGCACGATTCGGCCGATTGACGATCTGGATCAGGTTGAAGTACGCCAGGGGTATATCGAGCGGTCCAATGTCGATACGGGCCAGTCGATGGTCGATATGATGTCGGCATTGCGCGCATACGAAGCGAACCAGAAGATGATTCAATATTACGATAAAAGCATGGAAAAGGCGGTCAACGAAATCGGCCGCATCTAATTGATATTTCCCAGGAGGATTTCCCTGTGAACCATTCGATGATCAACTCGTCCGTATCGATGCATGCGCTTCAGCAGAAGATCGATCTGATGGCGAACAATATCGCTAATGTAAATACGACCGGATATAAACGGAGCGAGGCCTCGTTTCAGGACGTATTAACAAGCGTCAAGGCCCAGCCTCGCGGATTTCAGAAGGAAGGCCGGTTGACCCCGCTTGGCTACAATCAAGGGTGGGGAGCGAAGATGGCGAAGCCGCAGCTGAACATGGCGCAAGGATCGCTAAAGGCTACGGACAGTCCGCTCGATCTGGCACTGGAAGGCAACGGTTTATTTGAAATTTCCGTAACGACGCAAGACACGAACAATGAACCTGTACGGACAACCCGCTGGACGCGGGACGGATCATTTGAATTATCGCCCTCCGCCGATCTGACCGACCCGGACAGCATGTTTTTGACGACTAAGGACGGCCATTATGTGCTGGGCACAGACAACGAGCCGATCCGGATTCCGAAAAACCATTCCGTAAAAATCGGCACGGACGGCGTCATTATGTCTTATGATGAAGCGGATAAAACTTTGCCTCCGGAACAAGTTGGCGAGCTGAAACTCGTACGCGTCGTTCGTCCCCAATTGCTGCAGCAGCTCGGGGATAATTTGTACGGTCTGCCTTCGGACCTAACCATGCAGCAGCAGGAGGACATACTGCAGATTGTTACGCCGGTCAACAACAATGTCGATCCGATTACCGTACGGCAAGGGTTTATTGAACAATCCAATGTAACCCTCTCCGACGAATTGACGGAGCTGTTGACGGTGCAGCGGGCGTTCCAGCTCAATTCCAGGGCGATCAGTTCATCGGATACGATGATGAATTTGGCTAACAATTTGAGGGGATAACGGCTGTGTTTGTGTTGACAGCAAGGCCGCATTGAAGCGCCGAAGCGGCTGCTGAGGTTGACAGCTGCTTCTGTGCCTCTACTCAGTAGCGGTTGCAACAGGAGGTTGGGGCTTTGAGCAAAAAACCAAAGAAGACGCCGGCTGGCCGCAAAGGGTGGGTGAAGGCGATTCGAATGACCGTCAAATGGACCTGGATTCCCATTACATGCGTGGCCGCCTTGTTTGTCGGACTGTCTGTCGGATATGTTTACATCGGAAAGCAGAGCATGGATGAAGTGTTCGAACTTGCAACGTGGCGTCATCTATTTGACCTTGTTTTTGCCAATACTTAACAATGGGGCTCCCGTCGGGGAGTTTTATTTTTTTCCTGATAACGGTATAATGTATGGATGGGAACGGATTACAGAGAGAGCGGCGAATGAAGTCTGCTGGCCGTTTACAAGGGGGAACGAATGTGTGGAATTTGCCCAATATCCTGACCCTATGCCGCTTTTTGCTCATACCAGTGTACTTGATCATCTTTGGGGCCGGGTATACGAAAGTGGCTTTTTTCGTTCTACTGGCCGCCGGATTAACGGATGTGCTGGACGGTTATATTGCGCGGAAGCGAAAGCTTATCACGCAGCTGGGCAGCATGTTGGACCCGCTTGCAGATAAATCCATGATGATCGCGGTGATCCTCTCGCTCGTATTTTCCCAGATGATTTCCTGGCAAGCCGCGGCTGCTATGTTTTTGCGGGATGCGGGGATGATCGCGGGATCGGCGTTTTTTCACTTTCGCGGTAAAATAACGGTGCCGGCGAATGTGCTAGGAAAGCTGACTACGGTTCTCTATTATGTAGCGATACTTCTTATTGTGTTTCAGCTCCCTTACGCCGGTGCGTACTTATGGTTCGTTATCGTTGTTTCCTTTATCACCTCTATTATTTATATCGTACAGTTCAACTCACTAAATCGAGATAACGCGACGACCGAACGCGCCAAAGAGGATAGCTCCCGGCATATGTAGTGCAAATGGCTATTTTTTCGTAATATTAGAATGTATAAGTTTTCAGCATGCTGAACCATTCTGATGTTTAAAGAAAAGCTTCCGTTAAAACACGAATGTATCTTCATCGAGAGGCTTCGATTAGAAGCTTTCTTATAAAAAAGAGCCAATGTTCGGGCTTGCTTTGTTTGCAGCAAGCTTGAACATAAGCTCCCTTATATCAACCTTCATTACTGCAGATCATGAAGGGACAGTGTTAGTGTAGGTCAGAACGATAGGTTTTATTCCATCTCCCATACAAGGAAGGAGCATCCATATTGTTAGATGCCGTACAAATTCAAGAAATTATTCCGCACCGCTACCCGTTTTTGCTGATTGACCGCATTACGGAAGTAGAACCGGGGGTTCGCGCGACCGGAATCAAATGCGTGACGATGAACGAGCCTTTTTTTACAGGCCATTTTCCGGGGTATCCGGTCATGCCAGGGGTATTGATTGTAGAAGCACTTGCCCAAGTGGGCTCGGTCGCCATGCTGATGGTCGAAGCGAACCGGGGGAAGCTCGGTTTTTTTGCGGGAATCGATAATTTCAGATTTCGCGGACAAGTCACTCCGGGCGATGTACTTACGCTATCGGTTGAAATTACCCGCTTGAAGGGACCGATCGGCAAAGGACAGGCGACGGCGAAAGTAGGGGACAAAGTCGTGGCCGAAGGCGAATTGATGTTCGCGCTGAGCGACAGAGAAAAGAGCGGATCATAATCCGCGATAAAGAGAAGACGCAAACAAGCAAAACCAAATGGGCGAGGAGATGGAGAAATGAGTACGCAATCGCGAGTACAGGAACAGTATGATCTATGGCTGCAGGACCCGGCCATTGACGAGGCGACCAAGCAGGAGCTGCGCAGCATAGCCGATCAACCGAAAGAAGTGGAAGACCGGTTTTATCGCGATCTCGAGTTTGGGACAGGGGGTCTTCGCGGGGTCATTGGAGCGGGTACGAACCGCATTAACGCTTATACCGTGGCGCGGGCGACGCAAGGGTTGGCGCAATATTTGCTGCGCTCGGGGAAACCGTCGCTTTCCGCCGTCATCGCGTATGATTCTCGCAATCAGTCCCCCGAGTTTGCTCTCGAAACCGCGAAGGTGTTTGCCGGCAACGGGATCAAGGCCTATGTGTTCGAATCCCTTCGCCCGACCCCGGAACTGTCGTTTGCCGTGCGTTATTTGAAAGCGGACGCCGGTGTTGTCATTACGGCCAGCCACAACCCGCCCGAATATAACGGATATAAAGTATACGGAGGCGACGGCGGGCAGCTTGTGCCGGATCAGGCGGAACAAGTGATTGGCGAAATACAGAGCGTTCAATCGTTCTCCGACGTGAAGCGGAGTTCACGGGCTGATAGCGAAACGAAAGGACTGCTTCAATGGATCGGCAAGGAAATGGACGAGGCATATATTGAAGCGGTAACGGCGGTAAGCCGCAATCCGAAGCTTGTTCGTAAAATGAGCGATAACTTCCGCATCATCTATACGCCGCTGCATGGAGCGGGCAATTTATCCGTTCGGGCCGCGCTGGATGCGATCGGTTTTAGTCAAGTAGATGTCGTTGCGGCGCAGGAGCTGCCGGATGCCAAATTTTCTACGGTGAAATCTCCGAACCCGGAAGAACGGGAAGCCTTCTCGCTGGCGATTGCGCAGGCGAAGAACACCAATGCGGATATCATCATCGGAACGGATCCGGACTGTGATCGGATGGGTGCGGTCGTGAAAGATGATGCCGGAGAGTACTTTGTGTTGACGGGCAACCAGTCCGGAGCGATCATGGTTGACTATCTGCTTGGCAGCATGAAGGAGCAGGGCGAACTTCCGGATAACGGAGTTGTCGTAAAAACGATTGTAACCAGCGAAATGGGCGCCGTGATTGCGGAACATTACGGAGCCAAAGTGCTCAACACGTTAACCGGTTTTAAATACATAGGGGAAAAAATGACGCAGTTCGAAAAAACGGGCGAAGCGCGGTTTTTGTTCGGTTACGAGGAAAGCTACGGTTACTTGGCCGGCGATTATGCGCGCGATAAAGATGCCGTTATCGCATCGATGTTGATTTGCGAGGCGGCGGCGTATTATAAGAGCCAAGGAAAAACGCTGTACGACGTGCTGCAAGAGCTTTATGAACGCCATGGATACTTTTTGGAGAAGCTTGAGTCACGTACATTAAAAGGCAAGGACGGCGTCGAACAAATCCAAGGCATTATGCAGGATTGGCGCAATCACGCTCCGGCCGAATTGAACGGCCTTCGAGTGACGAAAGTCGATGATTTCTCTCAAGGGCTCTACGGGCTGCCAGTGGAAAATGTATTGAAATACACGCTTGAGGACGATTCCTGGTTCTGCCTCAGACCATCCGGCACGGAACCGAAGATTAAAGTTTACTTTGCGGTACGAGGCAGCTCTTCGCAGGAAGCATCGCATGCCATCAGCCGCCTGGCGGAAACCGTCATGGCCCGCGTAGACCAACATCAATAAGCTTAGGAGCTGACAGCTTTGAGCATGTATAGCAAGTGGAATAAATGGCTGCTGAAGGGACTTTGGTGGCTGGTCATTCTGGGAATGCTGGCTGCCATTCCCGTTGCCTATGAACGGCATCTGTCGGAGCAGAGCAGCCGCAAAGTCGAGTTTGTGTTCGACTATCGCGATTTGCTCGAGATTTCGGATACGCAAACGGACCCGCGGCGTTTTGTTAACGAACAGCTGCAGCAGATGAAGAAACACGGTATCGGGTCGGTAGCCGTATACGAATCGACGTTAAACGAACTAAAACTGAGCCGCAGAATCGAGTTGTTCTCCTCCCACGAGGCAACGGCACTAACGCAAACGCCGATTTCGGCAAACGAAAACTTTACGTATCTGATTTTTGCGGAGAAGGATTCGGAGCAGCGGCTGCTGCCGCTCATTAACCAAACGTTCAATTCATTGAACGTAAAGACGCGGCCGTGGAGCTATAAAAACCAGCCCGGCCTTATCATTGAGATGGCCATGGATCAGGCGATGCTCCGCACGATGGATCCGGATCCGATCAGCATGCAGATGCTGAAGGATCAGGGCTTCAACATCGTTGTGCGTATGTCGAACCGCAGGCCGTTTGTAGCCTCTCAAATGGACACCCTGCTGGGACAATTGCGCAGCATGGGGGTATCGCGATTTATTATTGACGGTGCCACGGTGCCGGGCTTTACAAGCGAGAAGGATACAAGCAGTCTGGCAGAAATGGCCGAGTTGATGGAAAAGTATCATATCGGGCTCGCCAATATTGAGCTGCAAAAAGTACAGCAAAAAGGTTTCAATACGCTTGCCAAACGAACCCACTATAATGTGGTTCGATTGCACTCCTTCACGGAAGCGGACGGACAGAAGCTGACGGAGAACTTGACGGAAGAAGAGCTGCGCGAACGGGTTCAAGGCGTGGCGGACCGTCTCGTGCTGGCGGTTAAGGACCGCAACATCCGGATGGTGTTCCTGAATGCAAGAGCGGTCAAAAACGTCGACAAGGGCGTCATTCTCAACCCGCTGGACGCGATTTACGATTCGCTGGACGGACCGGACGGAGCTATACCGCGAATAAAGCAAGCGGGCTATGTGCTGGGGACGGCCCACGACTTTGATTATGTGCACTCCGGCTGGCAAAGTGTAGCGAAAGGATTGCTCTGGCTAGGGGCCATCGCGTTGATTGCTTTAACGATATCGTACTTCATCCCGGAGATTACGCTGGCTGCGTTCGTGCTGGGCATTATCGGCTCAGCCGGTATGCTGGTGCTGAACTCGAGCCTATTCGGCAAAATTTTGGCGCTGGCAGCCGGAACTTGCGCTCCTACCCTTGCGATCATGTATGCATTGCGCGCAGGGAAAAGAAAATTGGAGCGGCCGACGGGATCGAGGATCGGTTTTGCGTTGTCGCTTTTGATTCGCACGTCGCTTATTTCCGTCGTCGGCATTCTGTTCATCGTCGGCCTGCTGAATCAGATCCAGTACATGTACGTGCTCGATCAGTTCCGCGGCGTCAGCGTGCTTCATCTTGCGCCGATCGTGATCGTGGTCGTGTACTGGTTGCTCTTTAACGAGAAGATGTCATATGGAGACAGAATAGCCCGTGCACGTCAACTATTGGCGTCCCACATCAGCGTGTTATGGGTTATTGCGGCCGCTGTCATTGCGGCTGCAGGATTTTACTATTTATCGCGTACGGGCAATGAGGGACAAGCGTCGGCGGTGGAACGATATTTCCGTTCGTTCCTGGAAAACACGCTCGGCGTTCGCCCAAGAACGAAGGAATTCCTCATTTCGCATCCGCTGTTTCTGCTCGGCGGGTACTTGGCCTTTAAATATCGAAGCGCGATGATTTTGCTTTTGATCGGCGTCATCGGACAAGCTTCCATCGTGGACACGTTTGCGCATCTGCACACGCCGCTCGTCATTTCTTCGATTCGGATTGTGTACGGTCTCGTGTTCGGTACATTGATCGGACTTGTGTTGATTGCCGTTTGGGAAATTGTTTCAAGGAGTTGGCAGCGATGGGTACCCCGACTAAAAGAATCGTAATATCGGGCTATTACGGCTTCAATAATAGCGGCGACGAAGCGGTGCTGCAGTCGATTTTGCTGGCGCTGCAAGAGCAAGGGGAACGACAGGGCGTATCATTCGTCCCTGTCGTTCTGTCCGTCAATCCCGGTGAGACAAGCCGAACATATGGCGTCGAGTCCGTTCACCGAATGAAGCCGGGCGAAGTATGGGCTGCGCTGCGCGGTGCGGATGGTCTGATCAGCGGCGGCGGAAGCTTGCTGCAGGACGAAACCGGGTGGAAAACGATCCCATATTATTTGGCAGTCATCCGCCTGGCGCAATGGCTGAAGAAGCCGGTCTTTATTTACTCCCAGGGGATCGGCCCCGTGCACAGACCGATGTTTCACGGGTGGATTCGATCCGCATTTCAGCGCTGCGTGTTTATAACGGTCCGCGATGAGGAATCGAAGGCGTTGTTGACGCGTACGGGGTTGCCGGCGGAACGCGTTCAAGTCGTGCCCGATCCGGTCATGGGCATGCCGCTGCGCGGCCAACCGCCGCAAAACCATGCGGCCGAGACGAAGTCTATGATTGGGGTTTCCGTACGTTTCTGGAAAGAAGATCGCTCCGAGCTGCAAGCAATTGCCCAGGCGTTGAGCACAATATTGGACGAGACGGATGCACGCATACGGTTTCTCCCGTTCCATCTGCCGTCCGATCATGAAGCCTCGTTGTATGTGCTTGAACAGATGGGGGGAAGCTACAAGCAACGAGCTTCGTTTGCCGAAGGCATCGTACATCCGCAGGATATGCTTGCCGAAGTAGCGCAATGCAGCCTGTTGATCGGGATGCGGCTGCACTCGCTCATTTATGCAGCCGGTCAATTCGTCCCGATGGTAGGCGTTTCCTATGATCCGAAGATCGATCAATTTTTGAACCGGCTGGGCATGAAAGCTGCGACGTCGACCCAATCGGCCAGCGCTGCCGATATTGCCAAGCAATCGCTTGAATTATTGTCCGGCAGCAAGAGATGGAAAGAAGAGAAGCATCCCGCGATCGAGCGGTTAAAAAACGAAGCGCATCGTCCCGCCGAGTTGATCGCTTCATTTTATGCCAAAGGACGGGATTTATCGTGAGCTTTCCAACTGTAACGATATTCGGCGTGCCGATTTCAAAGATGAATATGAGCCAAACTCTCGAGTATTTAACAAAAGTCATCCAAGAGCGACGGCCGCATCAAGTGATTACGGCCAATCCAATCATGATCATGGCCGCTCTTCAAGATCCGGCCTACATGCGAATGATGAAACAGGCGGAGCTGATCGTCCCGGATGGCGCAGGCGTGGTATGGGCTGCAGGGTATGTCGGCAATCCGGTGCAGGAAAGAGTGGCCGGGTACGATTTGCTGCACGAGCTTATGAAAACCGGCCAGCATCGCGGATGGCGTGTCTATTTGGTCGGCGCGTCTTCCGAGGTCATTGAAGCGGCGGCGGATCGATTGAATCAGCTGTATCCCGAGCTGAAGCTTGTCGGTTTCAGGGACGGATTTTTTGGTGAAAAAGAAGACAGCGATGTTATTCGTGCGATTCGCGAAACGGAGCCGGATATTTTGCTTGTCGGCCGGTCAGCTGCAACTCAAGAGCCATGGATTGCACAGCATAAAGAAGAGCTCGGCGTACCGGTTGTCATGGGCATCGGGGGCAGCTTCGACGTATTGTCGGGCAAATTGAAACGCGCGCCGAGTTTATTCCAGAAACTGCGACTCGAATGGTTTTATCGGCTTTTGCAGGAGCCATGGCGTTATAAAAGAATGCTTGTTTTGCCGAAATTCGCAATGAAAGTCATCCGTGAAAAAGAAAATGTGCAGAAACCTTGACAAGAGCTGTGAAACAACCTGAAAACCGTCCAAATTGCAAAAAAATCACGATGGTATTTCTCCATCCTTCGGAGTATAATCGTAGTGTTTGGGGGTTTTCATAGAAAAAAGGGGCTGTGAAATTACACATGAACTTGTTATACGGAATCGGCTTTGCTGCTGCATTGCTTATTGCGGTGCTGATGACACCTTTGGTGAAGCGCTTTGCTTTCTGGGTCGGGGCTGTGGATGCGCCGAATCATCGCAAAGTACATAGCCGTATTATGCCTCGTCTTGGCGGATTAGCTATTTTTATTGCTTTTGTCGGTGCTTTCTTCATCGTGTCACCTGCTATCGATACATTAAAAATGGATGTTGTATTTGGCTTGCTGGTCGGGGGAGCGATTATCGTCCTGATCGGCGCGCTCGATGACCGATTCGATTTGTCGCCCAAAATCAAGCTCCTGGGACAAATTTTGGCGGCGTGCGTTGTCGTCTATTCCGGCGTCGTTATCGACTTGGTCAATGTGCCTTTTGGCGAGGGCGTCGTTTCGCTTACATGGCTGGCCGTACCGCTAACGATTTTCTGGATTGTGGGCGTAACGAATGCGATTAATTTGATCGACGGACTGGACGGCCTTTCGGCAGGGGTGTCCGCCATCGCTACGACGACGATATTAATTCTTGCCTTGATGATGGGCAACGTGACGGTAATACTGCTGTGTGTCGTGCTACTAGGTAGTATCGGCGGGTTCCTGTTTTACAACTTCCATCCGGCCAAAATTTTCATGGGCGACTCGGGCGCATTGTTTCTCGGCTTTTGCCTTGCGACGTTGTCGGTGTTAGGCTTTAAACAAGCGACCGTCGTTTCGCTGCTTGTTCCGATCATGATTTTAGGCGTGCCGCTGTCGGATACATTCTTCGCGATTATGCGGCGCTGGGTGAACAATCTGCCGATTTCGGCCGCGGACAAAAGCCACCTTCATCATTGCTTGCTGAGTATGGGGTTCAGCCATCGAACGACCGTATTAATCATATATGCCATTGCTGCGGCGTTCGGTTGTTCGGCTGTGTTACTCTCGTACATTTCGGAGCAGCAAGCACTGTGGGGAGCGATCATATTGATCGCAGTATTGCTTCTGGTTCTTGTGGTCGGCGCGGAAGCGATCGGGATTATTAGCAAAACAAAAAAGCCGGTGCTTCATTTTATTAATAAAGTACGTGTGAAAACATCGCAGCTCAGTACACGTTCCCGTATGTCGAAATGATTTTTGAAAGCCTGAACGGCGTTGTTTGATAAGCAATTATACTTTTTCGTTGTTATAAGGGGCTGTCCCAAGAGGTCAATAAGACTGAAGGGGCGGCCTTTTTCATGTTATATTTTTGCCGTACGCTTCTAAATATTTCATCTCATGAAGCCGATAAAATAAGTACACTTTGTTTTGCATGATTTCTGAATCAAAGGAAATAGTGCTGGAGTCAGGGGAGGTCATTATTCAATACGGAGCTCAGGTGGAAAGCCGCAGAATCATGCATGCAAAATCATAATTTCCTACAAGGAGGAACGCATCTTGAAACGAACAAGCAACAGATACATAAGCGGGCTGTTAATAATGGCTATGCTGCTTTCGCTGCTGATGCCTGTTACGGTGTTGGGAGCCGGAAGCTCAGCGCTGAGAATCAAGGGGTTCAGCACGGACCCTGCGAAACCATCGGCAGTAACAAGCGAGTATATTAATGTAACGGTTGCGACGGAGAACATTGATGACACCGAAATCGGTTCGATTTACTATGAAATACAAAACGTATCCTTAGGTAGTGAGCCTGTCGAGGTAAAAACCAATAAAGCGGTGAAAACGTCCGCTTCCGAAGTCGTATTCAATAATATTAAGCTCAGTTCCGGCACGAACAAGCTTACCGTTATATCAGGGGATTTGACCAAATTTTCGTCCGATCCGGTATACATCATATTTACTCCGACTTCCAATATAACAGATTTGGAGTTTAATGAAGAGCCGCTGCTTACCGGAGGCACCTATCCGAAGGATCCGACACAAACGACCTATACGATTACGGGGATGGCTGCAAATGCGAAAATTGTACAGGGATATTTAGGCGATCAAGCCAACCCGGTAACCGCTTATCGTAACAGCAACGGGGCATTTACTTTTATCCCTAACCGAACCGATCTGGTCATGCAAGGCGGTGACAACTATTTTAAAATCGTAGCCAGCAACGATACGATAACCAATATGACGGAAACCCGGTTCGTATTTAACAATGGACAACCTTACTTGTTCAACGCTCAAATCGCCGGAAACAATGTTGTGGATCAAAATACACTTGAGCTTTCAAGCAAAAACGTCAGTTTGACGGGTAAATTAAAAGTTGACATATCTGCAGCCTCTCCCTCCGTAACCAAATATGTATATGCCGATATACAGCTGGTTCACGGAAATATCCCCAAAAGGGTTTATTTTCGCGATAATGCAGCAAAGTTAACCGAAATTCCGGGGGAAAGCACAAATACCTATAAAGTATTTGATCTTGGTTCAATCAATCTCGATACGGACTTGGGCATGCCGGATAACCGCGATCAAACGCTGATCATTACCTTTTATACCGACAGCGGTTTAGTCGGGGCGCCACCGAAGCAAACGTTTCATTTTAAATATGTTGATGCTTCGCAGCCCTATATTTCTTCGGTAAGTCGGGTGATTGGCCAGGACTCCAACGGACAGAACATTGAGGTTCCTTTGAATCCCAACGGCAATAATGAGCTCAGCGAACTTCCAGTTACGCTTATCGTTAACACAAAAAACCTGGATCAATCCCAAGGTGGCGATATAAAGGCAACCGTTGGAGATAAGACACTTAACAAGCAGTATGTTGGTAACGGCGTTTGGAACATTACGGTAGACGGCATTCGTGATGGAATCACGAAGCTTGAAGTCGTTCCGGTAGTCAATTCCGTAGAAAAAAGCATCGGTAAACTAGAAATTCCGCTCGTCATTACAAGTACGCCTTACATAATCCCGATCAATTTCTACAACGGCCTGATCATTAAAAAGGAAACCGAGACTCCCAAGTGTTCAGTTGCGGGCTCTTACCCTTGTATTGAAGCAAAAATTATGAATTTGCCGACCGCAGAGTATGACGATGTTGAGGTTATTGTAAATGACCGGAGAACATTGTTAAGTACGAGCGATTTTAAAGGAACCGATCCTTCTATATTCATGGTCGATCTGAATCCGGGCGATGCCCGATGGAGTCCGCCGATCCAAGATCCAGCGAAAGAAACTCATCTGAAGCAAGGCCGAAATACGATTAAATTCAACTTAAAGCTAAACAACACTACGGTGACGTCGGTTCAGTATGAAATCTTTTATTTTACGATTCCTACTCCGGGATTTACGAAGATCTCCCCGATACCACTGGACAAATTTACGGAAGCCCAGACGCCGGACAAGTTCGTAACGCATTCTCAAACCGTTTCGTTTACCGGAGCTTTCGTATATACGGAAACGATTAAGATGACCGTACGGGCGAAGGATAGCGACGGGAAAGCATTAATCACGACAGATACAAGGAACGCATCGGCAAGCTATTCGGATAAGGGGCAGTACGATTATTTGAGAATAACCAATATCGTCGAAACGAATGCTAACTTCACGACTGCCGACTTTACACTGCCATATCACGGCGACGTCGTGTTCGAATTTGCGGCATCCAACAAAAGCGGCGTAACCGAAATTAAAACAATCACGATCAGCCGCGAGCCGGTACCGTATGAGATCATTTACCCCACGACCATTAAGGATGCGAAAGGCGAGGAAATGGCTACGGTTAACGGAAACTTCGTAGACATTCGATTGTCGGCTGAAAATGCAACATCGGTTCAGTTTGGCAAAGACACCGTATTTCCTGAAATTGACAAAACCAATAATAAACCGTATTTTAACTACCGGTATGAGGGGTTAAAGGCAGGTAAAACGACAATCAAACTTACCGTGTACCGCGGTACCGAAAAGACAAGCGGAAGCTTCATCGTGAATAATGTGAATACATCAGTAGAAGGCGCTCAATGGCTTGAAACATTGAAGAGCAGTTACAAGCTTTTCGAAGGGGATTTACAGTTAAAATTCCCGAAAGACACGAAATTGATGCGAAATGATCCGACGGCTGCTTACCAGTATCTAACCAGTGACCGGAAGCTGTTATTCGGCATTGCGAACGTTCAGGACGGGCGGGTCAGTAAAAATTATGCTTCCGACGCAACTGCATCCTTCTTCTTGAAGGACCCGGAGAATAGATTCAGGCCAGCGAGCAAGCTGTATTGGATTAATGGCGGTTATATCGGAGAAAACGATTACCAGGATAACGACAAGCTCCAGGTTGCTTTGACAGGTTCGGGCCGCGATCCGTACGACGTTGAAACGACGGCCGGCAATGTTAAATTTTATCAAAAGCAAAATGAAGCCGAATTAAAGAACATGGTTATTCCGACCAAACGCGGAGAACTTACATTAAATTACGATCCGAGTATTCGTGCGGATGCCTGGAAGTATGTTACTGTGTATCAGATGGATATTTATGAGAATTACCGCGGCATGACGACCATCGCCTGGAAGAACATCGGCGGTGTGGTAGATAAGACCAATAATACGATTACGGTCCCGATCGATCACTTTGGTTATTTTCAAGTGATGTACTTGAACGACAGCTTCACGGATATTACTTCCCACGCCTGGGGACGGGATATTCTTGATACGATGTACGCTAAAGGGTATATGACAAATATGCTTGACGGTTACTTTATGCCGAATGAAGACATCAGCCGCGGAGAGTTCGCAACGCTGCTGGTGAAAACATTTGATATTCCACTCAACTACAGCGGGACAGGAACGTTCAGCGACGTTCAGCGTTTTGGCTCGAATAAATTATACGATTACAAGTATATCGAGACAGCCGCTCGCGTAGGGATTGTTAGAGGAACGCAGGGAGGCAGGTTCAGCCCGAATGACGGGATTACAAGGCAGGATGCGGCCGTAATGATCGCGAGAGCCGCGGAGCTGAAGGTCGGTACCGATTCCAAGAAAGTAGACGCGAACCTTGCCAAATTATTTACGGACGCAGGAAGTATAGATCCGTATGCCAAAGCTTCTGTCGAAGCGGTTGCGAAGGAAGGATATATTGAAGGAATCGAGAACGTGCTGCTCAGCGGGCAAAAGAACAAAACATACCGATTTGACCCGACAGAACCATTCTCCCGGGTGCAAGCTGCAGCAGTGCTCGAACGTATATTGAAAAAACAAAAAAAGTTTCCGAAATAAGCACTCAAAGCCGCCATATCCACGGATACGGCGGTTTTTTGATACCATTGGATTTGGAAAATACTTATTGATGACGATGCTGATAGATCGTTGTATACTAAGTTTCGTAAGCGAGTGATACATCGAGACGATAGATGATATGATATACGCTCGGTAAAACAGAGCACAAGCCTCCTCGAAAAAAACAAAAAAAGTTTTTTTCAAAGAGCGCAACTTTTTAAAAAGCTCTGCGTTTAATCTTATGAAACACAAACAAAACAAGATCAAGAGCTGAATATACTGGGTAATTTTCTCAAAATTAGCTCTTTACCTTGGTTGCATGTCAGTGTATAATGTTAAATGGCATGCAAGTCTCTATTGACCTGTATTTATTGTTTACTAGTTTCTGCAATTTTATACATTGCAGACTTAACTATTCTAAATGAATTACGCTCAACTCTGGGAAGGGGGTGAATCGGCTAATGAGGGAATCGAGCTATAATTTTAATTCTACAAAGAACTCTCAACAACCGAAAGATATTCGAGGAGGAGAAAAAAAGGTTATGAAGAAAAGTTTATCTGCTATTTTGTCCCTGGCTATGGCGTTCTCAATGTTTTCTTCCGTAGCATTGGCCGCTGAGGGTGACAATACCACAACTGAAGCTGGAAATGCTGATGCAACAAAAACATCTGCTAATTTCAGCGATCTGAAAGATCTCGATGCAGCAACAAAAGCAAAATTCGATGCAATGATTTCCGCTGGTATCTTTGACGGCGTTAAAGAAGGCACGTTCGGTCTGAAAGAAAAAATGAACCGCGCACAATTCGCAAAAGTTGCGGCTCTGATCTTCGGTCTGAAAGTTGACTCTTCCTTGAAAACTTCCAGCTTCACAGATGTTAAAGCAGACGATCCAGCTAACGGATACGCGCTTCCTTACATCGAAGCAGTTAAAGCAGCCGGTATCACTGACGGTTACGCTCCTGGACAATTCAACCCAGCTGGCGAAGTAACGAAAGAGCAACTCGCTACTTTCTTGATTCGCGGTCTGAAAAAAGATAAAGACGCTCAAGCAACTCCAGGCGTTGCTGACAAAACAGTATCCGACTGGGCTAAAGGTTATGTTGCGCTTGCAATTCAACTGAAGCTTCTGAGCAGCGGTACTGACGGCACATTTGGTGGTGCTTCCGCAGCAACTCGCGACCTGCTTGTTACTTCGGCATACGAAGCTCAAATTCAATTCAAAAACCTGAACAAACCAGTTAAAGCTTCCGTTTCCGAAGCAAAAGCAACTGGTGTTCAAACGGTTCAAGTAAAATTGGATAGAGACGTTGATACGAAGAAAGCTACTTTGACGCTGAAAAAGGGCTCTTCGGATATTGCAACTACAGTTAAGTGGGACAGCAACAACTCCACTGCAACGTTGACATTGACTGACTCTAAAATCACTGCCGGTGAGTATTCTGTAACTCTGGGCGGCTTGGATGCGAAAGACCTTGACAAAACGGTTGCGAAATTCACGGCTGAGAACGAAGTTCTGAAGAGTATCGACTTCCTGAGCGCGAACGACACGATCGCTTACTCCGATAGCGTAGTACTCAAGCTGGCTGCTAAAAACCAATATGGTGAGAAAGCTTCTTTCTCCGCCGGCGGTTACAGCGTGTATGGTGTTGATAACGCAAGAATTACAAAAGCAGATGACAACACATTGTTGCTTAAGCTTAATACAAAGCAAGGTAACTATCAGCAAGGTGTGACGATTATTCCGATTACGATCGTGAACAACGATCAATATCTTACGGTGTCCAAGAGCTTTAAGTTGGGTACGGCTCCGATCCTGTCCAAGCTGGAGCTGGGCGAAGCGCAATACTCCAACACGGAAGCAAAAGCAATCACTTCTAAGGGCGAATCGGCTTCGTACGAACTGAATCTTTTCGATCAATACGGCGGCATGTTCGGTTATGATTCCAGCCTGACAGAAATCAATAGTAATGCAAATGAGTGGAAAGATATTGTCAATGTAATTTGGAATGACTACGTTGGCGACTCGACAGGCAAAACGGTAATCGAGCCGACCTTCGAAGACAATGGCAATAATATTCCAAGAATGAAGCTTACTCTGACTCAGAATATCGACAAGTCTGCTGATTATAACTTCACTGTAACGACGCAAGCGGCTACGGCAACCGGTAAAGTGAAGGTTCAATCGGCGAAAGTGGCGACAAAGATTGAGATCGGTGACTTCAGCGATGTGGTCGCTGTTGGCGACAAGGACGTTTACATCCCGGTCATTGCGTACGATGCGCAAGGCAACCAATTGAGCATTGAAGATTTGACCAGCGATACGAACCGCGATCGTATCCAAATCACCAGCTCTTTTGCCGAACCGAAGATCATGAATTCGGGTGCGAACAAAGGTTCAATTCACTTGAAAAACCTTGACGGCGTAAGCAAAAACAGTGCAATTTCGGTTACGGTAATGATCGCGACGCCAAATGCGCAAAGCACCGCTACAAGAACGTTTACGGTAAGCGATGCTCGTTACCCGGATAAGATCAAAGAAGTGGTTGCACCGGCAAAACAATATATTCAAGGTTCTTCTTCGAGCTTCAAGTATGTCATTCTTGACCAATATGGCAAAGAAATGAAATACCAGTCGACTGGCGTAACTCAAGATGTATATATGACTCTTGAGGGCAGCAGCAACTTCAAATTAACAAAAGATGATGATTCGCAAGAAGGAACTGCACTCAATGTAAGTCAATTCAACGCTAACGATGAATGGGATCCGAATTCCTATAAAACCTTCAATGAAGGGTTCAGAATCGTAGCGGGTAGTGCAGCAAATGTTGATGATAAAGCAACACTGCGTATTGAAATCCGTAAGGGTACTCAAGTGCTTACTAAGACAGAGAAAAGTCTCAGTATCGTACCTAACAATGCGGATCTGAACTACAGTGTAGCTCCTCTTGATACTATGTTTAATACTAGAGATAGCGGTTTGTCTAACAACGTACCTTCCGGTAACGTTTCGACTGGCGGCAGAGGCGCGGGTACAGCCCTGAGTTCAGCGATTTACAATGTGGTATACTCCCCGTTGAGTAAAGAAGTTGTACTCAATGTAACGAACTCCTCTGGAGATAAAGTAGCCATACCGAGAAATGCTGTATCGAGCGTATCGTCTTCTGATACAGTGTCGGTACAAACTGCTAAGGATGCTACTACTGGTAAATTCTACGCTCTTGGATACAAAACAGGGTCTGCGACTGTTACTGTAAACTATGTAAACAGAAAAGGCGAATATAAGACTGCAACTGTACCTGTGACAGTTAAAAACGAGCGTATGAAAGTAGTTTCTTTGACAGCAGGCAAGTCGAAAGTACTGGTTAATGCGGGCAACACTTACAACATTTCTGATGCATATACTGGTACTGTTTCTAAAGGTTTGATGGATTTGAAAGTAACTGATCAGTACGGTCAAGTTTTTGAAGGAACAGAAGTTGTTGATTACAACTTTGTATACGGCTTAGCGTTTACAGCAAATAATGTTTCCACAGGTTCTATGGCAAATCCAACGGCTGATGATAACAGTGTTTCTATCGATGACCGTGGTAAAGTTAGAATCGGTGCTAACGTTAAAGCTTTCGACTTGACGGCTAGTGCACCAAGTGGTCTGTCCGTAACAACGCAAGTTGTCACATCTAAAGAGTAATCTCTTAGTTTCATTAAATCTCCACAAAAAGAAGACCTTCGGGTCTTCTTTTTTTACATAACCCAACGGAGTGTGAAGATATGAATTCCCGCGTCAAAAAAATAACACTAACCGCTGCGATACTATCCATATCTGCTTTAAGCTTTGCTTATGCCGATTCAGCTACAACAACTACACAGCCTGGTTCCGTAGATGACCCTGTTATAACCAAGAGCTACTTCGAGCAAAACATTCAGAAGCAAGTTGCTGAGGAGCTTGCCAAGCAAACTGTAAATGAAGAAAAAATCAGGCAGCTTGTTGCAGCTGAGTTAGCCAGGGCTGGTGCCAGTAGCAGTGGCAGTAACGGAAATGGATCTACCGTAACTACTCCTCCCTCGAGTTCTTCTTCAACCGGCTCTAACTCAAATATGACGATTGTCAAACTGGGAGCCGGGCAAATACTTTACGGCGGAGAAGGAACCGAACTGATCGTTCGCACAGGCTTAACCTCTGTATTTAGCTCCGATGAAAATGGCATCCCGGATGTTACAATCGGTAAAGATATTGCAGCCGGTGCTGCTGTAGAAACAAACCATTTGTTGATCGTTCCAAGAGAGGGTCGTGGCATCAAGCCCGCTCCTAAAAACAATCAAGAAATATTCGTGATGGTTCGCGGCAATTATTTGCTTGTGAATGCAGACGGTTCCAAAGCCACACCATAATTTTACCCATAAAACCAATAGTTAATACGAGTGGCCATACCGGCCGCGGAAATACTATGATTACATTCCACTTAGGGAGGTAGTCAGACATGGCGAAAAACAATAAAAAAGTCGTTCCGGAAAGCAGTAAAGCACTCGATGCCTTAAAGTATGAGATTGCTGCTGAGCTGGGTTTACCGGTTGGGAAACAAGGACTAGCGGGAGCGAATGTCGAATTTGCAACGGAGCTTGGTTCGATCCCTGCCCAAACGATGAAAGAAGACTACTGGGGCCATATCGCATCACGCGATGCAGGTGCGGTAGGCGGCACAATTACATCCCGTTTGATCAAAAGAGCAGAAGAAATGATGTTAAATCTATAGCTCTCATATAATTATTGACAGTCATCGACAAATCCAGTAACATACTATAAAGAAGGTAACAGTTAAAGAAACCTTTTCCAATTGGAAAAGGTTGATTTTTTGTATGGGTACTTATTCGATTATCAATACTAGTAACAGTAGGAGGTCGTTTACATGTCCAATCCAATCGGTCGCCGTTTATTTACTTCGGAGTCTGTTACTGAAGGGCATCCGGATAAAATTTGTGACCAAATTTCCGACGCAGTATTAGATGCATTCCTTAAAAATGACCCTAATGCCCGTGTAGCATGTGAAGTATCGGTCGCTACAGGACTTGTTCTTGTGATCGGGGAAATTACAAGCCAATCGGAATATGTCGATATTCAATCCATCGCTCGTCAAGCTATTAAAGATATTGGTTATACCCGCGCCAAGTTCGGTTTTGACTCCCAAACATGCGCAGTACTTGTATCCCTGAATGAGCAATCGCCTGATATTGCGCAAGGCGTTAACAAAGCACTTGAAGCCCGTGAAGGTCAAATGACCGACGACCAAATCGAAGCGATCGGTGCAGGCGACCAAGGTCTTATGTTCGGTTTTGCCGTGAACGAAACACCGGAATTGATGCCGCTGCCGATCTCCATTTCGCACCAATTGGCACGCCGCTTGACCGAAGTTCGCAAAAACGGCACTTTGCCATACTTGCGCCCAGACGGCAAGACACAAGTATCCGTCGAATACGAAGGGGACAAGCCGGTACGTATTGATACGATCGTTGTTTCGACGCAGCACGGAGAAGAAGTTTCTTTGGAGCAAATTCAAGCGGATATTAAGGAACATGTCATCAGACCGGTCGTGCCTGAGAAGTTCCTTGATTCCGATACAAAATATTTTATCAACCCTACTGGCCGTTTCGTTATTGGCGGACCGCAAGGGGATGCCGGCTTGACTGGTCGTAAAATTATCGTTGATACGTATGGGGGTTATGCGCGTCATGGCGGCGGTGCATTCTCCGGTAAAGACCCGACAAAAGTCGACCGTTCCGGTGCGTATGCAGCCCGTTATGTTGCAAAAAATATCGTAGCCGCTGGTCTGGCAGACAAATGTGAAATCCAATTGGCATATGCCATCGGTGTTGCCAAGCCGGTTTCCATTGCGGTTGACACATTTGGTACAGGCAAAGTAAGCGAAGAGAAGCTTGTCGAAGTTATTCGCAAAAACTTCGATCTTCGCCCGGCAGGCATTATCAAGATGCTCGACCTTCGCCGTCCGATCTACAAGCAAACGGCTGCTTACGGACATTTCGGTCGTACCGATATCGATTTGCCATGGGAGCGTACAGACAAAGCGGAGCTCCTGAAAGCAGACGCTTTGGGTTAATTCCTTATAAACACTTGATCTGTCTAAGAAAGACGATCCGAATCCATCGGATCGTCTTTTTTGCTTTTATCTGAACATGAAGTCAAATGATAATACTTATTTTTCTAGAAATTTATATAAATGGTTTAGATGTAAGAAGAACTCCGATCAGAATGGTTTCATATATTTTTCACAGATTCATATCGTAACTTTTTGTAGTTTAATAGAGTCTATTATAGAGGAGAGTGGAATCGAGAGAGGAGAACAAAAGCGTGATTTTGCACAGAAAATGGCGAAAAATGTCGTGCATCATGCTGGCCGCGGCGATGCTGGTATCCCCATGGTCCGGTATGAGCACGGTTAAAGCAGCGGGTGACACTTTAACTGTCAGCAGTGAGGAGACGCTCACATCGGGCGCGGTACTGAAGAAGTACGTTTGGAACACAACGAGGAATAACAAAGAGATTAAAGTAAACGCGAATGTCATTGAAGTCGATTTAACGAATCCTTATGTGAAAATCGATGTCATGACCGGTACGGAAAATCAGTTTACTCGGAAACAGACGGTGCTGGGCATGGCAACGGAAACAAAAGCCGTGGCAGGTGTCAATGGCGACTTTTACAATACGCAGGCGGAAGGGGTACCGATGGGCCCCCAAATCTCGAACGGACAGCTGATGGCGACGCCGCCGTATTTGCCGGGATTTTATACGTTTGCGATAGATAAGGACAATAAACCGATCGTGGATCTGTTTACGTTTAAAGGATCGATCGTTGCAAAAGACGGTGCCACGTATCCTCTAGGGGGAATTAACAAAACCTATTACTGGTTTGAACCGGGCGGGGAGCACAGTCATATCGACGGCATGTTTATGTATACCAGTGCATGGGGCCAGGTCGACCGTTCCAATGACGGGGTAACGGTACCGACGGAAATATTAGTGCAGAATGGTGTCGTAACGAAAATTGCGGATAATGGCATTATCGATATGATTGCGCCAAAAGATGGCTACATATTGCGGGCATCGGGAAAAGCGGCGGATTTTGTCAGAGCGCATTTGAAAGTAGGGGAGCCGCTGGTCGCGGACTACCAAGTGCTGCCGCAAGATCCGAGCAAAACGTATGACGCCAAATCGTTCAAAATGATGATTGGTGGACATACGATTCTTGTGGATGATGGGCAGCCGGCGGAATTTTCGCGCGAGGTAGCCAGTTTGTGCTGCACTCGCTCCAGAACGGCACTCGGCTACTCGAAGGACGAGAAGACTGCTTATATCATCACAGCGGACTACAGCGGCGAGAGCAAGGGCCTAAGCATGGCGGAGCTGCAGCAGTTCATGATCAAAGTCGGCGTATGGAAGGGACTCAACCTGGATGGCGGCGGTTCCACGCAGATGGTAGCCCGTCCGCTTGGCGAAACGAAACCGGTGCTCATCAACAAGACGGAAACCGGCATTCAACGGAAAGTAGTAAACGGAGTAGGCGTATATTCGCTCGCGCCGAAGGGTGAAGTGAAAGGCCTATTTATCCAGACGCCACGCGTTCTTTACATTGGAGAACAGGCGTCGCTCAGCTTCAAAGCGTACGACGAATACTATAACCCGGTGGTGGAAGCGGATAAAGTAGCCGCGCAATGGACTGTAGCCGATAACATGGGTACCTTTAAAGACAATGTATTCTCCCCTGCCAAAGCAGGTACGGCTAAAATAACGGCAGTGTCGGGAAAAGGCAGCTCTTCAGCGGATATTGAAGTAGCGGGACGGGATCAATTAAGCGGTTTGAAAATATCGGCGAACCAGCTTGCGCTTACCGAAGGCGAATCGTATAAAGTGCCGGTCGTGGCGACGACAAAGTCCGGTAAATCGAGAGAAGTTCCGCCAGAGCTTGTTCAGTGGGAAGTTCTCGGTATTCAGGGCGAAGTGAAGAACGGCGTCTTAACGGTGAAGAGCATGGCAGGTAGCTCCGCGGCGCAGTTGATTGCAAAATATGACGGTTTCAGCACGATCACTACCATCCCGGTTGGCATCGACAAAATGTGGTATAACCTTGATGACAAAGCGGTCATGACGTTATCGGATGCGAAGCCTCAAGAAGTTACGGCAGCCGTATATGTTCGGCCCTCGGAGACTGGGAACAAGTATTTGGAGCTGAACTACAATTTCACGAACGGGAAGGGCAACAAGTGGGCTTACGCTACGCTGGATACTGGCGTTTTGATCGAGGGCGAGCCGCAGTATATGAAGTTGAAAGTAAACGGCGACGAAAGCTTGAACTGGCTGCGCGCCGAAATTTTGGATAACAGCGGCAAAGTGCATTATGTCGATCTGGCGAGAAGCATTAACTGGACAGGCTGGAAGCTGCTGATGGCCGATTTGACAGAATATAAGATGTCTTATCCGATTCGAGTAAAAAGCGTTTATGTTGTTAATGAAGAGATCGGACAAGACGAGCGGAAGGCTGTCGGAAAAATCGGAATCGACGATATCATGTTTACATATCGCGGCCCCGTGCCTCAGCAGTCGAATAACGCGATTAAACTAACCGTTAATAAAAAAGAAGTGACCGTGAACGGAAAATCGATGACATTGGAGCAGGCGCCGGTCATTGTGAAGGACAATACGCTAATCCCGATTCGTTTTGTAACCGATGCCTTGGGGGGCACCGTTCGATGGGACGACGCCGAGCGTAAAGTGACCGTCATCCGCGGGGATAAAATGATCGATTTGTGGGTCGATAATCCCGACTTGATCGTGAACGGGCAAAGGGTAACGGCAGAGGTAGCACCGACGATTATGAAGGATCTTACGATGGTGCCGCTGCGCATTTTGTCGGAAAATCTGGGCTGGAAAGTCACCTGGGATGGGAAGACGCAACAGATCACGCTGCAATAATTAGTTCTATAAGCTCTCACAATCTGATGTAAATGTGGTACTATATTGCTAGTACGATGAGAAAATTGGCGAAGGAGCTTTGTCCGGATGTCCGTCGATGCAATTGATCGCGTCATCAAAAACGCTATAGATGTCATGGAAAACAGCAAGTACCAGCTTTTCGAGATTTGTGAAAGCGTACGGGCAGAGCGTGAGGCGTTAAATAACGAATTGCAGCAAGTTATTGACGAAACGACAAAAACAATCGACACGGTGGACCGTTTTGAAGTCGAATACCGACGGTCCCGTGTTCGATTAACCGAAGTTAGCAGAGATTTCAAACGATTCAATGAAGAGGATATCCGCACGGCCTATGAGGCGGCAACGCAGCTTCAGGCTCAGCTCGCCATTTATCGCGAGAAAGAGCTTCATTTGAAATTGCGGCGGGATGACCTGCAGAAGCGGCTGAAAAGCGTAGACAAGCAGTTGGAACGAGCGGAGACGCTAGTATCCCAATTGAATGTAGTGCTGGAGTATTTGGCGGGCGATTTGAACCAGGTAACAAGGCTTCTGGAGTCGGCGAAAAACCGGCAGCTGCTCGGTTTGAAAATTATTTTGGCCCAAGAGGAAGAACGGAAGCGCATTGCCCGAGAGATTCATGACGGTCTTGCTCAAACCATGGCGAATGTCGTGCTACGCACGGAAATCATGGAACGCATGTTGGCGAAGCAAGCTTACAATGCGGTAAAAGAAGAGCTGTATGATTTGAAAGGGCAAGTTCGCGGAGGCATTGAAGAGGTTCGCAAAATCATTTTCAACCTTCGGCCCATGGCATTGGATGATTTGGGCCTTGTGCCCACCCTTCGCAAATTCGTGCAGGATTATGAAGAAAAATCGAAAATAAGAACCAAATTCGAGCTGATCGGCAAAGATATGAGGCTTCCTTCCGGCATGGAGGTTGCCGTCTATCGTTTGGTGCAGGAGGCTTTTTCTAACGTAATGAAGCATGCGCAAGCGTCGCATGTAACGCTGGAATTAACCGTTCAGCAGCAAATGGTGAAAATCGTAGTGGCCGACAACGGTGTAGGGTTCATTGTGGACCATATCGACAAGCGGAGCGAGAGAGCCAACCGTTACGGGTTAATGGGTATGAGGGAACGTGTAGATCTGCTCGAGGGCCGAATGGATATTGAATCGAATGTAGGCGCCGGAACGAAACTATCGATGGTCATACCGATCAAGGCAGAATCGAAGGAGGAGTAAATTATGGAGACTGCAGGCAGCAATAAACGTCCAATCAAATTGGTTTTAGCCGACGATCATCAGCTTTTTCGCGAAGGGGTCAAACGGATACTGAATATGGAGAGCGATCTGGAGGTTGTCGGCGAGTGCGGTGACGGCATCCAGGTCATAGAGCTGTGCAATGCGCTCCATCCCGATATTGTTCTGATGGACATTAATATGCCGATTGAGAACGGCGTAGTCGCGACGGAGAAGCTCAAAGATATTTTTCCGGATATCAAGGTTATTATTTTATCGATTCACGACGATGAGAGCTACGTATTCGAAACGCTGCGCAAGGGCGCAATGGGGTACCTGCTGAAGGACATGGAAGCGGAGTCGCTTATTAATGCGATACGTTCCGTTGTTGCAGGACATGCGTACATTCACCCGAAAGTAACCGGGAAGCTCATCAATCAACTGCGCCGCATGACATATCTTGACGAACAAGGCGTGGCCGGTTCGGGAGCGGTCTCCAAAGAAGCCGGCGTCAAGTACGTGCATATGGACAACAGTCCGTTAACGCGCAGAGAAGCGGAAGTATTGCGGCTGATGGCCGAGGGCAAGAGCAATAAGATGATCGGAGAATTTTTGTATATTAGCGAAAAGACCGTCAAAAATCACGTCAGCAGCATTTTGCAAAAAATGGAAGTGGACGATCGTACGCAAGCGGTTATTGTCGCCATCAAAAACGGCTGGGTTACATTATAAGTTTAACTTCCGATTGAAGCCCTTCCAATGATAAATATCATCGTGGTTTGGATGAGCCTTTCACCAAGGACAAGAAAGATGAACTCCGGTTCTGGTCATGGGAGAAGCCTACTGCGAATGAAGGAACCAACTTACTCATAGCGGCATATATTGTTTTTAAGGGAGGGAGCCGCTATGATGTTAGGCTTGGTTTGGATTGTTGGCTGCTACACCGCGGGGGTCGTGATCCTTCACTTGCTCCACTGGCAATGGATGAAAAAAAGATCAAAACGAACGGTTCATTATGTGCTTCGAACGTTCAATAATCAGCTGCAATTGGAATGGTATATAAGGTCACTGTCATTCTTTTCGTGGATCAAAGGAAGAACGATACGCATAACGATTGCGGACGAAGGATCAACAGATGATACGATCGCCATTGCGCAAAGGTTAAGCCGCGAGCACCACCTCGATATATACACGGATGCTTCGCTGGATTGGGATGAATGGATTCGGCAGCATGAAGAGGAGCAGGTGGTGGCAGTCCGGATTAGCCATAACGAAATGGAAACCGCTTTCAAATATTTGTAATTGTGTTCGACAACTATATGATGCGGGTGATATATGAAGTCATGGGTTTATGCGATAATAAGCCAAAATAGCTGCTCCTGGCACGTCTCCTTGGATATGCGCGCTGATCGGGACCATTGGGCCCGGCAGTACGGGCAAGCGTTCAAGATGCGTGTGATGGAGCCGTCTTTATCGTTTGGACAAGCTTGCGAGCTGGTCTATTTCATGAATCAAAGGGATCAAGGAATGTCCGTGAAGAAACAGCTGTCTCTTTTACGTCATGCAGCCCGGGCTACTGGACAACCGGATATGTCAATCGAGCAATGGAAGCTGTGGGACTGGAAACCCCATTCCATGGTTACGGCGATCGATGGTCGGATGCGTCTCGTATCGTCTGTCGGCGAGCTGATGGCGGGACGCAGTTTAATGCTCGACGAATTCAAGTCTCTGATGGATCATGAAGGACAAGAGGAGATTGCAGCCAATCCGAATTACTTCCTGCAACTGGCATGGCTTAAAGGAAAGCTTGCGATCGAGAGCGCCGTTCAAGTAAACCGGAATGTGCGAAAAATGCCAATGCCGCTGCGGAAACAAACCGTATGTCGCTGCAGACGATGCGGGAACGAACAGAGCCGCGAAGAGAGCGGGACCGCCGTTACAAGCGAGCCGATTTCGTGGACGGATTGCCCGAGCTGTGGAGGCCCGTGTCCATGCTGCGAGGCTTGCCTGACGATGGGAAGGGCAAGATATTGTTCGCTATTGATCAGCGGTGTTGAGTATCAGCATCCGCAACCAAGTAATCGAATCCAAAGCACCGCTGATGAAATGGATTCGTTGCTTGCCCCCTGGGGATTAAGTAGCGTTCAGACAGATGCATCCCGTTCGGTTTTGGAATTCTTGAAAGCAAATGAAACCCATATAAGGGTTAATAATGAAAAAGAAAAACCCAAAACCCAATTCCTGATTTGGGCTGTAACGGGTGCAGGCAAAACGGAAATGATTTTCCCGATGATTCAGTATTCTTTAAATCATGGCGGGCGCGTCGCCGTAGCAACACCGCGGCGCGATGTCGTGCTGGAGCTCAAGCCGCGTCTTGCGAAAGCATTTCCCGATATACGGGTGGTCACGCTATATGGAGGGAGCGAGCAGCGTTGGGAACGCGGAGAGCTGACGATCGCCACGACCCACCAACTGATGCGTTTTCGCCATGCGTTCGATCTGGTCATTATTGATGAAATTGACGCGTTTCCTTATCACAATAATCCGATCCTGCAATACACAGCAAGCCAAGTCTGCAAATCGGGCGGCGCCTACATCTTACTATCGGCAACGCCTCCCGAAGCGCAGCAGCGAGCGGTGAAGCGCGGCCGTCTTCCTCATGCCCGGGTGGCCGCAAGGTACCATCGGCATCCTCTGCCGGTGCCTCAGCTCATGGTTATACCCTCTATTACCCAAATGCTTCAGCAATCGAAACTGCATGCACGCCTATTTCAGAAGCTTCAGGAATCGGTTCATCGGGGAGCGCAAGTTTTTGTTTTTGTCCCTAAAATCGCACTCGTGGAGCCGCTTGTAAAATTGCTGCGTCAAAATTATCCCGACATCCGGATCGAAGGGACATCTTCCAAGGATGAACATCGAGCGCAAAAAGTAAGCGACTTTCGGGCAAGCGACATTCGAATGCTCGTGACAACAACGATTTTGGAGCGTGGGGTGACGATTCCTAAATCCGATGTGTTCATCTTGGAGAGCGACTCGTCGATGTTTGATGCGGCGGCTCTTGTGCAAATGGCCGGTCGCGCCGGAAGATCGGCGCAGGATCCACGGGGAATGGTGTATTTTGCGGCACGGGAGAAAAATCGTTCCCAGGTGAACGCGATAGGTCAGATTAAAGAGATGAACGCTTTAGCCAGAAAAAGAGGGCATATCGATTAAACATACCGAATTAAGTTTTTAAGCTAAGCTGCTTGGACTCGGACTTAGGAGCTCGATGAAGTTGTATAATTTCGGATGACATCCGCACACTTCCGTTCAGCTACTACTGACGTAGTCTAAATTGCACGTATCACGCATTGAGAGGGGAATCATGCAATCATGCTAGGTTCGATTATGCACCGTTGTTCGGAATGGTTCGTTCAGTTGGAGAAGCTTCTGTCGAGCAGCAAGCAGATTTGCCTGTCGTGCGGAGCGGGATATGATCGCTCAAAGCCTTTGCCTGTTTGCTCAGACTGCTGGGCGGCGATACCATGGATCGGAGAAGTGATGTGCAGCCGATGCGGCAGATACGAGGTTTGCACCGACTGCATCCGGCGCGAGAACACCTATTACACGCAAAACCGGAGCGCTGTCAGGTACGATGACAATATGAAAGAATGGCTTGCGCTACATAAATACCGCGGCAAAGAAAGATTACGGCAAGTACTCGGCCCCATGCTGCTGCATGCCTACCATCTGCATCGCCATAATCCGGTTGATTCAACGGAACGGGAAGCGACCGTGCAATGGATCAGTTTTGTGCCGTTAAGTGAGGAGCGGCTGCAGGAAAGAGGATTTAACCAGGCGAGGCAGCTTGCAGAAGAGCTCGGCAAGCTAACGGGTTTGCCTGTCATCTCATTGCTGCGGCGCACACGCCATACGGACAAGCAGAGCTTCAAAGCCAGGGCTGCCCGGCTCGATGACTTGAAGGATGTCTTTGAAGTGGACGGGGACGGACTGGCATACATGAACGCAATGGCCGTCAAGCTGGGAAAGCATCGCGTATATTTGATCGACGACGTATATACGACAGGCAGTACGCTGAATGAATGCGCCAGAACGCTAAGACAAAAGCTTGACGTAGAGGTCTACGGTATTAGTTGGGCGCGGTAACTGTCAGACTTTTTTCATAAAATCTTATACGTTTCTGATGAATTTATCTTATATCGACACCGATTTGCCGATATAATAGGTATATCGTAGTATCTGACGGCAAAGCCTTGAGATAAGGGGGATCAAGAATGAGTCTGAATGTAGTGAATTGTTACCGCTGCGGAAAAATACATGTGAAGAACAGCTATAATATGTGCCCTAGCTGCATAAAAGATCTGGAGCTACAGTATGAAAAATGCACGAAATACCTTCGCGAAAATAAACAGTGCAGCCTACAGGAGCTGAGCGATGCAACTGGAGTTCCGGTAAATCAAATTACGAAGTTTATTCGGGAAGGCCGTATATCCATCCGGAACAATCCGAACATCGTATACCACTGCGAGGTTTGCGGCACGAATATTCGCGAGGGGGCGATTTGCGAGCCTTGCAGAGCACGGCTTGCCAAGGATGCGAGCCACATCCAGGAAGACGAAAAGCGTCGGCTTGTCCAACAGGAAAATGAAAACAACGTCAGTTACAACATAAAGGATCGATTGAAAGACAGATTAAAATGAGCTATTATTAAATCAACAATATAAACTTTTCATGTAAACCCACCGATAAAAGTAGTAAAGCTTTTATGCGGTGGGTTTTTATTTTTATAAAGATGAGGTGATTCAAATGAAAATAGATGGGACGAATCGGGTTGGATCGGTAAATCAATATAAGAAGGCATATGATTCTCAACAACTCGTTTCCAAGAAGTCGGGGAACAAGAAAGATCATGTAGAAATATCTACTGAAGCCAAAGAACTGCTAGGCACTCACGGAACGAATGATACAAGGCAAGACAAAATTGAAACATTAAAAAAATCAGTAGCTGATGGAACGTATCGTGTGGACGGACGAAAAATTGCTGAGAAACTGTTTCCTTTTTTGAAATAAAGATGGAGGTGAGGATGAATGTCATTCTTGGCTTTAACACAACTGATGACGGCATTGAACGATATTCATGCGAACCTGCTGGAGTTGGCCCAACAGAAAAAGCAAATCCTTATTAAAAATCAAGTTGACCAACTGTTGGAAATATTAAAAAAAGAGAATAGGCTGATTAAGCAAGTCACGGATCTTGAGCAACAGCGGGTAGGCGTCATCGGTGATTTTATGATTGAGAAAGGTTATAAGCCTAATCCAAGAGTAACGATTAGTGATCTCACAAAGATCATTTTTAACATAGAGGAAAAGAAATCGTTAATCGATTCGCAGAAGCAGTTGCTGTCCACGATTCGAAGGCTGCGAGAAGTGAATGCAGTGAATCAGCAGCTAATCGAACAATCGCTAGCGTTTATCGATTATTCATTGGATTTAATTGTTGGCCCGCCTGAAGACGAGGTAACTTATCATAAATCGAAGTCTCAGGGGTATGGTACAAAGTGGCAAGGGCTTTTTGACACAAGAGCATGATTTCAACGGCGAGTGCGGCGGTTCTATAAAGGAGAAGAAGAGGAGATCACTTACATGCGTTCGACTTTTGGAGGAATAGAGATCGCGAAGCGCAGTTTGTTTACGCAGACGGCCGCTTTGACCACGACCGGGCATAACATTGCCAACGCCAATACCAAAGGGTATTCTCGGCAAGTCGTCAATATGGTGGCAGCCAAGCCAATTGAGTATCCGGGTTTGCAGCGAAGCACTATTCCCGGACAGATGGGGCAAGGCGTTGAGTTTGACTCCATCACGAGAATTCGCGAGAGATTTCTGGATGACCAGTTTCACAATGAGAATAAAAATTTAGGCGATTGGTCGGTTCGTAAAGATACGCTCGATAAGCTGGAAGCGATTATTAACGAACCATCGGATACGGGGATTCGGCAAACGATCGAAGGGTTTTGGAATGCTTGGGAAGAGCTTAGCAAATCCCCTGAGAATACTACGGCACGTGTGTTGGTCAAAGAACGGGCGCTCGCCATGACCGACGCGTTCAACCAGACTTCGCGGCAGCTTTCCGATTTATCGGGAGACTTAACCGAAAACATCGGGGTCAAAGTAACCGACGCCAATCTGAAAATCTCGCAAATTGCCAAACTGAATGAAGAAATTTTCCGAGTGGAAGGTCTAGGTAACGATGCGAATGACCTACGGGATCAACGCGATCTCTTACTGGATGATCTTTCAAAGATCATGAATATCACCTATACAGAAGATGATCGAGGGTATACGGTGAATATGGGCACTACCCAACTGGTGTCGGGAAACACGGTTGGAACGATACTTACTTCGGAACTGATGCAAACAGCTGCCGAGGCTGGCACATTGAATAGCGGCGAGATTTATGGCATGATTCAATCCAGAGATCATTACGTGGCGAACTATCAGTATCAGCTCGATTCCATGCTAAAAACGTTGGTGACCGGGGACATGAAGGTGACGTTGCCGGAAGGCATGGTGGTACCGGAAGGAACAGAATTAACTCTGGTTAATGCAGACGGAACGACGCAAGTTAAAAGATTTAATGGGACGATTACGGAGCGTACGTTGGGTGGCGGGACGGAAGTGGTCGTTAAAGGATTTAATGGTCTTCACCAGCTTGGGTATTCTTCTTCGGAACCGATTAAATCCGGCGTATCGTTTTTTAACCTCAAACCGGGGTCGACCGAATTTACAGCAGCCAGCGTGACTGTTAATCCGGATATCGTGAGCAATGTTGCCAACATTTCTACATCAACGCGTACCTATTTGGACACTGACGGTAAGGAGAAGATTGTTAAAGGTAACAATGATATGGCACTTCTTCTGGCAAGCGTCCGTAATAAGAGGGTAAGCTTCGACCCTGACTCGACAGGCCGGCCGGTTCTTACAGACGGAACGTTTGATGAATTTTTTCGTTCCATTGTCGGTGAGCTAGGCGTCCAGGCACAAGAGGCCAACCGTCAAGCAACCAACCAGCAAATACTTGTTGATCAAGTCGAATCCCAAAGACAAGCGGTTAGCGGCGTTTCTTTGGACGAAGAGATGGCAAATATGATTAAATTTCAACATGCTTACAATGCCGCGGCACGCTCCTTGACAACATTCGATGAAATGCTGGATAAAGTAATTAACAGTATGGGTGTAGTCGGAAGGTAAATTTAGTTAGTAGAAAGGACAGGGGGCGTCGCAGATGTCGATGCGTGTCACGCAAGGGATGCTGAATAGCCAGCTACTCCGTAATGTGAATACGAACTTAACAAGGATGCAGAATAATCAGGAACAACTATCGACAGGACGAAGGATCAACAGACCTTCGGATGATCCGGTAGGCATGGCTTTTTCCCTTCGCTATCGCAGTGAGTTGTCGGAGAATGAACAATATGAGAGTAACCTGAATTCGGCCATGTCCTTACTTGACTATACCGATACAATGATGGGACAAGCCAACTCGGTTATTCAGCGGGTACGAGAGTTGTCCGTTCTCGGAGCTAATGATACGAACCCGCGGCAAGCCCTCGATTCCATTAAGAGTGAAGTAGATCAGTTGTACTCTCAAATGGTGAGCATTGGCAACAGTCAATTTAACGGCCGCTATATCTTTAATGGACAGAAGACCGACAAAGCACCTTATACGGAGGCAACAGCTGCTACCGATCCGGTCGATACCGGTGAGTTCTTAACGAATATTGGGGTGGGGGTACGGATCGCAGCGAATAAAACGGGAAATACCGTATTTGGCGAAGCCGATGATCCGGCCAATCCAGGCACCAATGATAATATTTTCAGAGTAATGAAAGATTTATCGGCAGCTTTAGAAGCTGGGGATACGACAGAGGTTAGCAACATTATAGGCCGATTGGACCAATGTAACGATAAATTTCTCGAAGCGAGAGCGGACGTTGGAGCCAAGATGAATCGGATGGAGCTGGCGCAATCACGCTTGGGGGACGTAGGTGTGAACCTCCAAACCTTGCAGTCCAAAACAGAGGATGCGGATGTAGCGGGCGTTATCACGAATTTAAAAATGGATGAGAACGTGTATCAATCTTCTCTTTCCGTCGGTGCGAAAATTATTAGCGCCACTCTGGTAGACTTTTTGAGATAATGTAGAGGGGAGAAACTATGCAAATTCCCCAAATTCAAATTAGACAACAGCAGGCTCAGTTAAGCATTGACACTGATCTCGGACAATTGGAGATGAGGCAGCCGAAGGCGACGTTCGAATTACGTACCGTAGCTCCCAAGCTTCACATTCATTCTGAGGAAGGGCAGTTATCTATTGATAACAGTCGATGGCAGGATGCGATTGGACTGGGTCATCATTTGGAATCCATGAGCCGGATTTACTCGACCTGCAAAGAAATTGCGATTCAGGGCGTTGCCAGGAGAGTGCAGGAAGGTAACCGTATGGCGGCGATCCAAACAGGAGCGAATGTCTTTGCTGATTTGGCTAAGGAAAGCATGAATGATGTCGATAACTTTCAGTTCATGTACTTAGGCAATGCGTCCTACGACAATATCGACATTCGTTATGAGTCGAGGCCGGTGGATATCCAGGTAGAGGAAGGGCGAGTCGAGAAAAATATTCAGATGAACCGGGCGGAGGTTCAATACCATTTAGGTAAACGCGATATTTATTTAGCACAGTTTCCAAAGGTTGAAATTATTCCTCCTCAATTGGATATAAAAATATAATAACAGCCGCTATGGAGCTATAGATTATAATGTCTATAGCTTTTGGTTTTATAACCCTATTTAACCCATAAGGAGCGTTCTGCATGATTAAACTAAATACGACAAGCCTAGGAGAGATTGAAGTCTCCGAAGAGCATATTATTACTTTCCCGGAAGGCATTCCCGGCTTTGCTGATTATCGTCGCTTTACACTTATGTCGATTGACCCGGAGCTACCCTTTGTTTATTTGCAATCGGTCGATGAAGAGTTGGTCCACTTCGTCATTGTCAATCCTTTTGCGGTCTTTCCCGGCTACGATATACAGATCGACGAAGAAACATTGAAGGAACTCGATATTCAAAGTCCAGAGGATGTAGAGGTTTGGTGTATTATGACCATCCGGGATTCTCTAGAGACGGCAACTGTGAATTTATTGGCTCCCGTCATCATTAGTTCAAAGCATCGTAAGGGCAAACAGATGATTCTGCATCAGTCGGGGTATACGACCCGTCATTTGTTTTCCGAAATAATTCAACCATCCGATACGAAAGAGAAGGGGTGAGGCGCCTATGTTGGTCCTGTCCAGAAAAGCCGGTGAATCCATTATGATCGGTGATCAGATCGAACTGGTTGTGATTAGTGTAGAGAAGGACGTCGTTCGTCTGGGGTTGAACGCTCCTAAGCATATGCAAATTTATCGAAAAGAAATATACGAACTGCTGAAGCAATCGAACGAAGAGGCATCCAAAACCGCTGTCAAACCCGAGGATCTCAAAAATTTGTTCAAGAAATAGAATCGAAATTTATCGATATTGCTATTAACTTTCTCCGAAGGCCCGACGATATATATATTGTGAGGTTGAGAGGCCTAGGGCGGCCGACCTAAGGCCTCGAGACCCCAAAAAAATTAAATTCCACACGGATGTGGAATGTACCTTCAAGGAGGAAGAATAACAATGAGAATTAACCACAATATTGCTGCTATGAACACACACCGCCAATTGAATGGTGCAACTGGCGCACAATCCAAATCCATGGAGAAGCTGTCTTCCGGTCTTCGTATTAACCGTGCAGGCGATGATGCTGCAGGTCTCGCAATCTCCGAAAAAATGCGCGGCCAAATCCGCGGTTTGGACATGGCTTCCAAGAATGCTCAAGACGGCATCTCTTTGATCCAAACAGCTGAAGGTGCGTTGAACGAAACTCACTCCATCCTGCAACGTATGCGTGAGCTGGCAGTTCAATCTTCAAGCGATACGAACACGGATACAGATCGTAAAGAGCTTCAAAAAGAAGTAGATCAGTTGGTTCAAGAAATCGATCGGATTGCTAATACTACTGAGTTCAACACCAAGAAATTGTTGAATGGCGATTTGAAAGGCGTAAGCGATATCGCGGAATCTGCGACATTCAATGAAGTTTCAGATAAGGCTATCTTTAGTGCTATTTCAGCTGGTACTACTATTACTGAAGATAATACTTACAACGTGAAGATCACGTCTGCAACCACTGGTGGCGTTTATACACTATCTTACACTGACGCTTCGGGCGTAACTGCTACTGTAACAACTAGTGGCGGTGGTGCAGTCACTATTGGTGATGCTTCTATTACTCTTGGTACCTTGAGCACTGGTTCCATCGGTGCGGAAGCAACTCTCACAACGCGCCAAGCTGTAGCATCGCTTTCCGATAACTCTTTAACTTATCAAATTGGTGCTAACTCTTCGCAAACGATGCATGTAGCGATTGAGAAAATGGACGCAGCTGCCCTTCATGTGGATGGTGTCAATATTAGTAGTTCACAAGCAGCAGAGGCTGCCATTTCCGCGGTTAACAAGGCTATTGAAGATGTCTCTGCACAACGTTCTAAGCTGGGTGCGTTCCAGAACCGTTTGGAGCATACTATCAATAACTTGGGTGCATCGTCCGAAAACTTGTCAGCTGCTGAGTCCCGCGTTCGCGACGTAGACATGGCGAAAGAAATGATGGAATCGACAAAAAATGGTATTCTTTCCCAAGCTGCACAAGCGATGCTTGCTCAAGCAAACCAACAACCACAAGGCGTGCTTCAATTACTTCGTTAATTGAAGATCAGGTAAAATAAAATAATGAGGCCGGCTAATCCAATTAGTCGGCCTTTTTTAAAGGGGAGATTTTATGTTTTCCGATTTAATTGAACTAAAGGTTTCATTTAAAACTTTAACGCAAAATTTAATTTCTCGTATAGAGCCGATATGTCTGGATTTAGAATACGGGAGCGGGATAGAGCGATTAACCTTTTGGTTGGAGGATTTATCAGTTTTTACGGAAACGGTCATGATTTTGATTAAAAATGATATTATTGATTTAGATATTGAACTGTTTAATGAAAAGGCAGAAATGTTGCTTGATAAAGTGGAGCAAAAAGATCTTTTGTTTATTTCCGATCTCTTAAGGCATGAGTTAAAGCCACTATTATCATACTGGGATGAGTGTATAACAAATGATTAAAAAAATAAGTATTTGTATGATCGTTAAAGACGAGGAAAAGAATCTACGGAGATGTTTAGACAGCTTACAGTCTTTGCTTGAACAAGATTATACAGAACTGATAATTGTCGATACAGGTTCAACGGATAGTACGGTTGATATCGCAAGAGATTATACAGAAAATGTATATTTACATCAGTGGAATGGAAACTTCTCCGATATGAGGAATATTTCTATTTCTTATGCCACAGGAGAATGGATTTTCATCATGGATGCTGATGAAGAGTTGGAAACACCGAGTGAACTTATTTCTCTACTAAATAATCCAAAGTTAAAACAATATAATACCATCAGAATCAGAGAAAAAAATTTACTATCACTAAAATTGAATAAATACGTTTTCCATGTTCAAGAACGATTATTTCGTAATGATGGAGCGTTTAAATATAAAGGTACTATCCACAATCAGCCAGTATATAAACATCCGGTATTAACAGAAGAGATATGGCTAATGCATTATGGATATATTAATGAAGATAAGGATTTGATGGAAAAAAAGTTTAAACGTACAGCCAGCATGCTCAAGAAGGAGCTTGAACAAGATTCTGAACATGTTTATTACCGCTTTCAATTAGCGCGTTCGTATATGATGCACGGGGACGAAGTATTGGCTTTGGAGGAAATTACAAAGGCATACGAATCGATGAAAAAACAGTCTAAAGAGCTGTTGATTCAGAGATACTATGTTTTCGGTGAATATGCACGTATGTCACTGAGCGTCAAAAAATATGAACAAGTGATTGAAATTTGTAAGGAAGGGTTAGCTTATAATCAGAATTACCTTGATTTATACTATTATATGGGATATGCCCATTTATCTTTAGAGCAGCGCGAAGAAGGTATCGGTCATTTAGAGCAATACTTTCATTTCTACGATAAATATAACAAAAATGAATTAGATTTATCGAATTTTACAGCCGTTGAAATGTATACATTAGATGAGTATGCTTACCAAAATACATTAGATCGAGTTATCTCCACTTTTTATAAAGACAAATCATTAGTTCGAAACAGCGATAGCTATCAACGATGGCTAAATAAGCTCCAGAACAAAACAATGATACAGAAGTTGTCAGCCCAATTGTTTTTTATTATAAATGACTATAATAAATTATTGGATTTATATCACGATGTAGATGAAAAAGATCGTTTTCCATTTATTAATTTTTTAGAGTCTCTAAAAAACGATCTAGAAGAAGAGGAAAAGAAGGTTGTAGAACTTGCATTCTCTAACAACGAGGATGCATATGGACTATTAAATCGTATTCGTCTGAATGAAGCTAGGAGTAAATTACTTGTAGAATTTATCAATCAGTATAAAATTACTGACTTTGTCGATGAAGTGATAATAGAATTTACAAAGTACTTAATAGAAAGTAATTTATTGATTCGATTTTTCAAGAGGTTAGACAGTATAACAATTAAGAAAATTGTTAAAGTATTAATTGATAAAGAAGATAAAAATGATTATTTTTTAGAAAGTTTGCGCATAGATTATAAGTTTAATGATTTTCAAAATAATAGGGTGTTTGTAGCCGTAGCAAGCGTCATACTTTTATCTATCATTGAAAATGAAGGAAATAAGATAAACATAAATAATGAATTAATGGATATATTTAATGACTACATCAATAAAGGGATCGAGTATATCCAATACGTTTATAACATAGAACGAATTCGTTTGATTTATAGTACATTAACAAATAAAGAAGAACAGTTCTTTGCTATATTGTATATGGCTAATAGTAGTCTCCAAAATGGAGATGTTCGAAATTATCAAAAGTATATTTTAGAAGCAACCAATGTGTATCCGTATTTATCGAAAATGCTCAAAGTCTATGTTTCTAATATTTTAGAACTTAATATAATTGGAAAAACGTAAACTAACTATTGGGAGAAATCGTATGAATGACAACTCAGAATTAGATCTAATGAGGCAGAAGATAGAAAAGCTTATTAATCAAGGATTTATCAAGGAAGCAAGCGATGTATTAAATAAATACGAACATCTCTTTGAGGAAAACAAATGGTTTCTTGCTACGAAGTCAGTTATTTATATGTTAAATGGAGAAATAGAGTCAGCGGAAAGAATATTGAAAAGTGCGATTATAAAGTATCCATTTAATGCTGATACTTTATTCAATTTGGCCTATTTATACGAGCAGAAACAGGATTATCAATTAGCATATGATTATTATTTAGACGCTGAATTTGTATTAAGCCCTGCAGAAAAGGAAAATGCAAGGCAAGCAGCTAAAAAGTTAAAATCAATATGTTACGATCTGATTAGTAAACAAAAAATTGCTATATTTGTAAAGCCAGGGTTAGATAACTTTATAGATGATATCGTTGCTGAATTAGCAACCGATTATAGAGTAAGAAAGATCTTAGTTAACTCCTACGATCAAATCGATCAAGGAATGGAATGGGCAGATATTTGCTGGTTTGAATGGTGCGATGAACTTGTTATTTACGGCAGTAAAAAAGAGAAAAGTTTGAATCAGAAAATCATTTGTCGTCTCCATAGTTATGAAGCTTTTTCACCTTATATAAAACAGGTGAATTGGCCTAACGTCGATAAAGTTATTTTCGTCGCAGAACATATAAAGCAATATGTTCTTGGACAGGAACCATCTTTACAGGAGAATCAATCAATAGTAATACCTAACGGAATTAATATTAATAAATTCACTTATAAAGAGCGTGAGAAGGGCTACAATATTGCCTACGTAGGATATATTAATTATAAAAAAGGCCCAATGTTACTGCTCCAAGCTTTCAAAGCTATCTATGATCATGACTCACGGTATAAATTGTATATAGCCGGAGAATTCCAGGATCCCAGATATGTCCTTTATTTTAAACAAATGATTGAGGAAATGGGTCTTCAACATAATATATATTTCGATGGATGGCAAAATGATATTAACCAATGGCTAGAGGATAAGCATTATATTATTTCAACCAGTGTATTAGAAAGTCAGCATCTTTCTATAATGGAAGCGATGGCAAAAGGAATTAAGCCATTAGTTCATAATTTTGTTGGTGCCAAGAAGGTATATCATGAAAGCTATGTGTGGAATACCACTGTCGATCTGATAAAAATTCTTGAACAAAGTTATGACCCTAGAAGTTATCATGAATTTATTAATATTAATTATAATTCCAATAGTCAACTACATACGTTGTTGCATTTGATGAAGCAAATAACCCAAAAAAAAATTCCGCGAGTATTGCCGTTGGTTACAGTTGGTGTAATTAATTACAACTATAAACATTTTCTTGATGATTGTTTAAATTCTATTTTGAATCAGACCTATCATAACTTAGATATATTAATTATTGATGACTGTTCAACTGACGGATCTATTGGAACGATTAATGAACTTCAAAAAAAACATTCCAATGTTAGAACAATTTTTCATGAAAAAAATGTTGGACATGCGATCAAAGCTATTCAGGAGATTATTGAATATTCAGTTGGAGATTTTATCTTAATGGTAAGTGCTGATGACTTCTTTGCAAAAAGAACTGCAATTGAGGAATATGTTAATGAGTTATTAAAAAATCCCGAAATTGACTATGTATATGGTAACTTACAAGTAGTCGATGAAGAAAAAAAACCGATCGAGCTTTGGGAGTATAATGATTATTTGTCTGATGAAATTGTAAAGTTAGTTTTTGAAAGAGGCGGTTCAGGTGTAATACCAATGACTGCAGGAATATATAGATCACGTTTTTATAAATCTAATAAAGCTAATTGGATCCATAATGAGGAAGATTTGGTTGGAGCAGATACCTACAATTCGCTTGTAAATGCAAAAAGGGGTTGGAAAACGAAGTACATTAATAAAACCCTATATAGTTATCGTAGACATGAAAAAAATATGAGTACAAATGGTTTGAAGAAAAGAATTAATTCTTTGGTTATTTCATTAGAGTATATAGTAAATAACTTTAGTGAACGAATTTATTTATCCGAGGTTGATTGGGATAGTATAGATAGTTCAATATGCAACCTTATTAAGGACTATCAAATTGGATTAAATTATTACAAATGGTTTGAATATTATCATTCAAACGGATTTAAACTTGCAGGTCAAGAAATGTCTTATGATAAAAAAAATATTCTTGATAGTTTAAACCCATTGCTAGAGCTGAGTGAAAAATATATAAAACAATCGTTAGATCCCCAAAATCCTTATTATGAGAACAGTAAGCGTTTATTAGAAAATATAGAAGTATACTTACATTAAACAATAATTATCGGCACTATTTATGATCAATTCTTAACACACTTAGTTTTCTAATTAAAATTTACGGGGACAAACATTATGAAGTATTGGCAAAGTGAAGGAACAGGACGAGATTTTGAAAATAAACTAAAGAGTTGCGGAGAAAATGTTATTATTGAGGATGGGGTTAGAATATTTCATCCTGAAAGAGTGTCTATAGGTAACAATGTATACATAGGGCACGATACCATTTTAAAAGGTTATTACAAACACGACCTTATTATTGAAGATAATACATGGATCGGGCAAATGTGCTTTATTCATGGTGCTGGCGGGGTAAAGATAGGGAAAAATGTCGGAATCGGGCCAGGTGTAAAAATACATGCTGCTTCCCATATAGAAAGTACCGAAACTATATTGTTTAGCCCCTTAGAATTCAAGGAAATAATTATAAGTGATGGGTGCAATATTGGTATAGGGGCAGTAATTTTGCCAGGTGTACGGGTGGGGGAAAATGTTAAGATTGGAGCTAATGCAGTTGTTAATAGGTCCATTCCGGATAACGTCACAGCTGTGGGGGTTCCTGCTAAGGTTATTAAGAAAAGAGATTGATATGGATAAGTTTGATAATATCTTTTTTACTGGTTATTCGGGCTTTTTAGGCCAGGATATCCTAAAATACTTGATGCTAAAGCAGAGTATCAATAACAAAATTACTCTAATGGGTAGAAATTGTATTGGTACCTATAATAGATGGATACATTTAGACTTTATGCAGGAGTTACCTTCCATTCCAAGTATGGAAGGGGAGAATATCTTGATTCATTATTCAGCGCTTTTGCCGAATAACAACAATCAAGAGTATACTCTTTTCATGGAGAATGAAAAGAGATTTCTAGAAAAGTGCTATGATAGTGGTATTACAGATATAGTATACGCTTCTACTGGTGGAGTATATGGTTTTTCATTGAGAAGCAATTGCGAAGAAAGCTCTGTTAATCCTTCAGAGATCTACTCGAAGTATAAAAGAGATATTGAAAAACTAATAATTAACTTGTGGCCGAATAATCACCTAATACTTCGCTATTTTTTTCCGTTTGGTGAAGGTCAGAAGAGACCTAGATTATTCCCCAACATAATAAATAAAATATTGGTTAATGACGAGATAGAGATAAACGGGGAGCGATCTGGGCTTAGATTTAATCCGGTTTATATTAACGATGCAACAGAAGCGGTTTACCGATTAATAATGGCTGGTAATAAAGGGACTTATAACATAGCGGGTAGAGAGGAAATATCTTTAATTGAGTTAGTGGAAAAACTCTCTAATCTATTAAATAGAAATCCTCGAATCTTTTTTTCAAATCAAGAAGATATGGCACTAGTGGGATCCATTGATAAAACCCTAAGTGTCAATAATATGCTGTTTAGTACACCGTTTGATGAAGCGCTCATAAAAACAGTGTCAAACCGAAGCGTTTGAATGTAATGTAAATAAATTACTCGAACTAGACTTTATACAAGTTTCTTTTGAGTAACTTAATTAAAACTAAAGGGGCTGTCCCAAAAGCCATGAATAAAGGCAAAGGGATTAGCCCTTGTTCTTGTTTCTGTAAAACAAAAAGAAACCAATCCTTGGTAAATGGGAGTCGAGCAACCATTAAAAAAGGAGGGTTTCTTTTGTACACTCAAGATACCATGGACCAACTCAGTAGCACCAGTGAGAAACTGGAGTCCCAGTAAAGCAATTAGAAGAGAAACTTAAGCAAACACCCAAAGACAGCTTTTGAAGAGCGCCGTGTGACAACTCTGCAAGGCCCTGCTCCCACGGCTTCAAAACATACGATTTAGCAGAAATAAATTCTAGGTGACCGTAACAGTAACAGCTTCTGCATCTAGCACTACTTTGCCATTTTCACTGTAAATGGCGAAGTGCCAAAGAAGTCTGCTGTTTTTAATATCCCCTCCTCTAAATCTACTTTTGCCTCGAACCCTAACAATTCTAGTGCCTTTGCAGTACTTGGAATTCTTAATTCTATATCAGCAGAAAGCTTTGGTATAAACTTAATTTTCGATCTGGAGTTCAATACACGAATAACAGTGTTGGCTAATCCATATATCGTTGTAACCGTTCTTGAATTACCTATATTGAATGATTCCCCCACAGCGTTAGGTGAAGCTAGACAATGAATCACTCCGTCTACCATATCATTCACATAACACCATGCTCTGATTTGTGTTCCGTCACCATGGATGGTAATGTCCTCATTTTTTAATGCTTGTATAATAAATGTCTTTAAAGCACCCTCCCCAATTTGACCTGGACCATAAACATTGAATGGACGTACGGTCACCGTGGGCAATCCCTTTTCTTTAAAGTAAGCATACGCTAAATGTTCTTCAGCTAGCTTACTAACAGCATAGGTCCATCTAGCTTCGCCGACAGCCCCTAATACTGCTGGGCTCGTTTCGTTGGACTGAAAAGCGATTTGCCCAAATACTTCGCTTGTGCTGAAGCAAACCACGCGTTTGCAATTATATAATTCACTGGCAGCCTCTAATAAATTAGCTGATCCGACCATATTCACTTGCATAGTTGTAATGGGGCTTTTGACCACGGTGTCAATTCCTGCTATGCCGGCACAATGAATGACATAGGTTGCACCCCGTATACTTTCTTTCAAATGAGGCAAATCCAATATGTTTCCTTCAATAAGTATAAGATTACGATGATTATAAAAAGGCTTATCCTTGATAGAGTTACGGGAAAAATTATCATAAATGATTACTTTATTGTTGTTTACTAATAATCCTGCCAGTGTCGATCCTATGAAACCTGCTCCACCTGTAATAAAAATGGTTTCATTAGTTATGTTATCTGCAATATGCTTCATTATGAACAACCTTTCCCTTAGGAGTACCATCAAGTTAATTATTGGTTACTTAGTATAGTATATCGGCAAATTCCATGTTTTTTTGTAGACAAAGGTAGTAGAATTATCCCCGTAAAAAATTAACAATCTAATTCTTATTCCAATGTACAAGTAGGTGGTTCCTTTCATATAACTCTAAACTATAATCACTCATTAACCGATACTAATGATATAAATCATCCAAAGAAAGCGATCTGATAACATGAGCTTAATTGACAAAATTCAATCTAAACATGCTAAAATCGGTGTCATCGGGCTCGGTTATGTCGGGCTGCCTTTAGCGGTAGAGAAAGCTAAGGTAGGGTTTCATGTTATCGGTTTTGATATTCAGCAAAAACGTGTTGATCTCGTGAACCAGGGGATTAATTATATCGGCGACGTGGTAGAAGATGAACTGCGAACGCTTGTACAAGAGAAGCGGATTCAGGCTACAACAGATTATAGCTTGATGGCAGATGTGGACGTGGTTGCTATATGCGTGCCGACGCCCCTAGACGATTACCAACAGCCGGATATAAGCTATGTCAAGACATCCGCCGAATCGATTGCGCTACAATTACGTCCAGGGATGTTGGTAGTGCTCGAGAGTACAACCTATCCGGGGACGACGGAGGAAGTTGTTAAGCCGATCTTGGAAAGCACTGGCCTTGTATGCGGCCAAGACTTTCATCTGGCGTATTCTCCTGAGCGTGTGGACCCGGGAAATAAGCACTTTAATACGAAAAATACGCCGAAGGTAGTCGGAGGCATTACAGCGGGTTGTACTGAAGTTGCAGCTGCGTTATACGAGCAGGTGTTGGAAGGGAAAGTCCATACAGTGTCTAGCCCTGCTGTGGCCGAGATGGAAAAAATACTTGAAAATACGTTTCGTAATATCAATATCGCGCTTGCTAATGAAATGGCGATTTTATGTGACCGTATGGGGATCGATGTATGGGAAGTCATTGACGCGGCGAAAACGAAGCCCTATGGATTTATGGCCTTTTATCCGGGGCCCGGGTTGGGCGGGCACTGTATACCTGTGGATCCGTGGTATTTGACGTGGAAGGCTAGGGAATATAACTACCATACTAGACTCATCGAAATTGCAGGTGAAATCAATAACAGTATGCCGGAATTCGTTGTAGAGAGAATTGGGCATATGTTGAATGAAGAAGCCAAGCCGATTAAACATTCCAAGGTACTGCTGCTCGGCGTCGCTTACAAAAAGGATATTGACGATTACCGCGAATCGCCGATATTGGACATTATGGAGATTCTGGAGAGAAAAGGCGCCTGTGTCCGATTCAGCGATCCACATATCCCGGGCTTTTCGTACCGCGGCAAAAGGTTTGAAGGGATATCCTTAACGGATGAAGCGATATCCGCGGCGGACATTGTCGTGATTACGACGGATCATTCAAGTTTTGATTACGAAATGATCGGGCAAAATGCCAAGCTTATCTTTGACACAAGAAATGCAATGAAAGATGTACCTGTGAGCAACAAACTCTATCGATTATAGAAGGTGTATTATGAAAAAAGTAGCGGTTGTCGGAGCCGGACATTGGGGGAAAAACTTAGTTCGAACCTTTTATGAATTAGGAGCTCTCGGCGCAGTAGTAGAGGCAAGTGAGACGCTTCGGGAGATCGTAAAGCAGCAGTATCCGAATGTCCCTGTGTTTGACTCGGTTGACGTCGTTAAAGAGAGTCATTCCATTGACGGTATCGTGATCGCAACGCCTGCTTTCACGCATTATGACCTTGCTAAACAGTGCTTACTTTCGGGCAAAGATGTTTTTATCGAAAAACCGATGACGCTTTCCGGTAAAGACGGAGAGGAGCTCGTAAACACGGCTCGAGAAAATCAACGGATTTTAATGGTGGGTCACCTTCTTATGTATCAACCGGCCATTCAGGAGATGAAACGAGTCATAGATGCCGGAGGAATCGGACGAGTTGTCACGTTGCATCAACAACGGTTGAAGCTGGGGATCGTTCGTTCCGTCGAGAATGTATTATGGAGCTTCGGTGTTCATGATCTGGCCGTTTTCTTATATCTCGTTGGCGAAGAGCCTGTCGATATGAATTGTACGGGGCAAAATATTATACAACCTTCTATCGAAGATGACGTTTACTTGCATTTGACGTTTCCGAATGGCGTAAAGGCGCATTTGCATACTTCCTGGTTATATCCGGAGGTGGTACGCAAGCTGACCATTATCGGTACGGAAGGCATGCTTGTCTATGATGAGCTAGCCCAGTCGGTTGCGCTTCACAAGAAAGGTGTCCGTAAGGATCTGTCTATCTGGGGTGATGGAAGCGAAATTATCTTTCAAGGGGAAAATCAACCTTTGAAAATAGAGTGTGAGCATTTCCTTCACTGCATGGAGACCAGAACAACGCCTATGTCCGATGGGGCAAATGGTGTGGCGGTTTTGAAAATTTTAGAGCGTGCGTCTAATAAAGAGGGAGTATAACATGTCCGACATATATATACATGAATCATCCTATATAGATGAAGGCTCGCAGATCGGAAAGGGAACGAAAATTTGGCATTTTTCTCACGTCATGCCCGGAGCAAAAATTGGGGAGCGCTGCAATCTTGGGCAAAACGTATTTATTGCGAATGGTGTGGTTATCGGAAATAATGTAAAAATCCAGAACAACGTGTCTGTGTATGAAGGCGTTGTGCTGGAAGACGATGTGTTTTGCGGTCCAAGCATGGTATTTACGAATGTGAAAACCCCTCGTTCGGCTTTTCCTAGAAATACAAGTGACGATTATAACATAACAAGGGTAAAAAAAGGGGCGTCCATTGGAGCAAACGCGACGATTGTCTGCGGCGTAACGATTGGGGAGTGTGCCATGGTTGCCGCGGGCGCCGTCGTTACAAAAGATGTCCCCGCCTATGCGTTGTTTGCCGGAGTACCGGCAAAGCAGATGGGCTGGGTTTGTGCTTGCGGTGAAGTATTAAAGATCGCTGAAGCTCACTCCAGCTGCCCTCGGTGTGATCGCCAGTATGATTTGCAGAACGGACATCTACAAGAGCGAGTTGGAAAAGGAGTCAGTCAGACATGATTAACATTCCGATCTTTGATGCTTCGGCAGAAGTAGTAAGCATTCATGAAGAAGTACTGGAATCGATAAAGGATGTATTATTTTCCGGTCAATTCATCTTAGGTCCGAACGTGAACAAGTTGGAACAAGAGTTGGCCGCTTATTTAGGGGTAAAGTATGCATATGGCGTCAATTCCGGTACGGACGCGCTTGTCATTGGGCTGCGTGCAGCAGGAATCGGCAGCGGAGACAAAGTCATTACGACGCCGTTCACGTTTTTCGCTACGTCTGAAGCTATTCATCAGGTAGGGGCGGAGCCTATCTTTGTCGATATTGATCCGAAGACGTTTAATATGGACGTTAACAAGCTTGAAGAAGTGATTACTCCGGATACGAAGGCCATTCTGCCCGTTCATTTGTTTGGTCAAGCGTGCGATATGGATCCATTGCTGGTACTCGCCCAAAAGCATAACCTTAAAATCATCGAGGATGTAGCTCAAGGCTTTGGAGGAGAATATAAAGGAAAAAAATTAGGAAGTATCGGCGATGTGGGCTGTTTTTCTTTCTTCCCGACGAAGAATCTCGGTGCATATGGCGATGGTGGATTAATTACAACCAATGACGAAGAAACAGCTAGACTTATACGGATGCTGCGAGCGCATGGTTCGGAGAAAAAATACCACAATGAAATGTTTGGTTACAATTCACGCTTGGATGAACTGCATGCTTCTATATTACGAGTGAAATTGCCTAAGGTGGATGACTGGAACCAAAAAAGAAGGGACATTGCTGCGCGGTATCATACAGAATTTGCGGGGATCAATGGAATTAGTTTGCCGAGTGAACAAGATGGAACCTCACACGTTTTTCATCAATATACGATCCGTGTATTAGAGGGTAAACGTGATTCGTTAAAGCAGTACTTAGCAGACAAAGGAATCGGATCTATGGTTTATTATCCGGTTCCGCTGCATAAACTGCCTGTTTATCAAGGTTCAAACTGGACCTTTGAATTTGCTGAGAAAGCAGCAGAGGAAGTGCTCAGTCTTCCCATGTGGCCATTGATGCCGGAAAAGGTTCAAGCAGAGGTCGTTAAGGCAATTCAAGAGTATTTTGTATAATTTTAGATGAAAGAATGGGATTCCGGCAGTGGCTGGAGTCTCTTCTTTTTAATTGGTTACCGATGAAAATATTGGAATTCCATTAAATATTCCTAACAGAACAGCCTGGAAATTCCGATATATAGGGTAACAAATCGTGATGGAGGATTTCTTGAATGGATTTTTCTTCGATAGGAGCCAACCCGTTTTCTTCATATGAGCGCCAAGGAAGCGACGAGTCCGTAAGAAAAGCCCAAGGAGATCAAGCTATAGACCCGGGATTCAATAATAGTTCCATTCTCCAATCGGTTCAATCGGCGGACCAAATCAAACAGCTACAACTGCAAGGAGAGAAGATTGGCATTAGTGAAGAGCAGCTGATTAAAGCCATTGAAAAAGCCGTTAAGGCTGTGCAAGGACCGGCGACCCAACTGGAATTCTCTTTCCACAAACCAACGAAGCAAATTATGGTCAAGGTGTTGGAAAAGGATACGGGGAAATTGATTCGTGAGGTGCCTCCGGAGAAAACGTTAGATTTTATCGCAAGCATTTGGAAGCAGGCCGGCATATTTGTCGATGAGAAAAGGTAGTTTATACCGCAAATAGACAGGGGGTATTATGTTTGGTTCAACGGATAACAGGTATGGCTTCAGGCATGGATATTGATAGTCTAGTCAAAGCGATGCTCACAGGACAGCAGTCAAAAGTAGACAAATTAACGCAAAAAAAGCAAACGGTAGAATGGCAGCGCCAAGCATACCTGGATATGAATACGAAGATTAATGATTTCCGCAATAACAAGGTTTATAATTTTAAGCTTGAAGGCACGCTTGCCGCTTCGAAAGTAGGGATCTCGGGAAATCAGGATGCCGTTAGCGCTAAAGCGACGGGGGATGCCGTAGCGGGGAACTTGGTTGTGAAGGTGAAAAGTCTGGCGACTGCAGCGAGCATGAATAGTTCAAGTGATGTAACGGTTGATCCAACGAAGTCATTAGCTTCCCAATTTAGTAGCTTTGGATCGGCTACCACAGGTTCCATTAAGATTAACGGAAAAGAAGTTACTTTTGACCCCACGAAGGATTCATTAAATACAGTCATAAGTAAGATTAATAAAGAAACGAACGTAACTGCTTTCTTTGATGGGAAGAAGCTATCCCTCATGTCCAAACAAACGGGACTTGTTAATGGAACAGGAACTGGGGATAAGATTGTTGTAGAAAGCGGTACCTTGGCAACGGAATTAAAGCTGGATGGGACTAGTTTTAAAGCGGCAGCCAATGCCGAAGTTTATATTAATGACTTGCTTACTTCCCAACAAAGTAATTCTTTCAGGATTAACGGAGTGGATATTACTTTAAAAACAGTTAGTCCGTCTACTGATCCTGCACGCCCGGATAATCCCAGTGTCTATACTGCATCGACTATTACCATCTCCCGAGATACAGACAAGATTATGGAGTCTATCAAGAGCTTCATAACGGACTATAACGATATGCTCAAAACGCTTCAGGATAAAGCGGATGAAAGCCGTTATCGGGATTTCGCGCCTTTGACTTCTGAGCAGAAAGAAGCGATGAAAGAGAAGGAGATCGAGCAGTGGGAAGAGAAGGCCATGAGCGGCTTGCTCAAAAACGATTCGGTCTTATCAACGTTAATAAGCGATATGAGACTGGCTGTCACCTCAAAAGTGGATAACGGCTCAAAGTATAATACGCTTTCGGCAATAGGCATTACAAGCTCGAGTTATTATGATAACGGAAAATTGAATGTGTCGGACGAAAAAAAATTAAAAAAAGCATTAGAGGAAGATCCGCAAGCGGTTCTTGACTTGTTCACAGCCAACGGAACTGGAAAAACCGATCGGTCGGATATGGGCATTGCAGAGCGAATATACGCGGATGCGCAAAAAGCGATGGATCAAATCAAGAAAAAGACCGGATACTCCTCCATTCTTTTGGACGAAACGGTTCTGGGCAAACAAATGCAGCTTTTATCGAAGCAGATTACGGCAGGCACCAGCCGTTTATCTGATCTGGAAACCCGTTACTATAAACAGTTTTCGGCCATGGAGAAGGCGATCCAGCAATATAACCAACAGTCGACGAGCCTGGCGGGATATTTCAGTTAAGTACGTATAGAAAACGATCCATTGGAGGAATAGGGTATGCAACAACTGCAGCGTAACAAATACTTGGAGAATTCCGTTCAAACCGCTACTCCAGCCCAACTTTTGATTATGCTTTACGATGGGGCGATTCGTTTTTGTAAACAAGCCATCGCTGCGATCAAGCAAAACAATTATGAGGAAGCTCATATCAATTTAACAAAGACACAGGACATCATCTCCGAATTCGTTATTACACTGGATAGAAATTCATCCATCGCCGAATCTTTATTGAGACTGTACGAGTACTTTAATTTCCGCTTAATTGAAGCCAATATCCAAAAGAAAGCAGAGTCGGCCGAGGAAGTATTAGGCTACCTGATTGAATTGAAGGAGACTTGGATGCAAGCGGTGAAGGCAGGACAAAGCGGAAATGCAAAGCTTGGATGATCTCATCAGCCGCTTGGAGTTCCTTACAGGGGAAATTATGGAGCGGTTGTCCGTGGCGGCAATGGAGGATGTCGAGGAATTTGTTTTGCAGCGGGATGCCTTGATCGAGCAAATTGTATCGGTGCGCCGAACGCCTGAGGAAAGAGCCTCCTTCAAAGATCGGGTGGAAGTGACACTTCGATGGGATGACCTGATCGTAGGCAGAATGAATAAACTAAAAGAGGAAGCTCAAGACGGGCTAAAAAAAATGAGCTTAGGTAAGGTGCAAAGAGGGGCTTACGAAATAGATTATACCCCCGACAGCGTATTTTTCGACCGAAAAAAGTAACCTGCAGAATTAGACTCTTGTTTCGAACAGGGGTCTATTTGTTATTTACAAGCCTGTGGACAATGTGCATAACTCTGTTGATAACTTTGCGGAAAATGTCGGAAAACCGCGATATGACGGGCTTTTTGGCTGTGAATGAATTGTTCACCGGATGTTAATACGCGAATTTTCGAAATATTTTGCTAACAGCGTTGGTATTGATTGACATGGGCGTTCGGACAGTGATATAGTCAATTTGTGAGCAAGAGCTTGCAGTTATTTGATAACGAAGGGAATGTTTTACATGCAAGGTAAAGTAAAATGGTTTAACGCAGAAAAAGGTTACGGTTTCATCGAGCGCGAAGACGGGGGCGACGTATTCGTACACTTCTCCGCAATCCAGACAGACGGTTTCAAAACCCTTGAAGAAGGACAATCTGTTGAGTTCGATATCGTAGAGGGCGCACGCGGACCACAAGCAGCTAACGTAATCAAGTTGTAATCATCCGGCCTGTCGGCCGAATTATAGATGGTTAACGGTTTGAAGCTTAGCAGCGGCGACAAACAACACTCTGGAGCAATCCAGGGTGTTTTTTTTGTGCTTCAACTTGTCAATAATTTACGCGGCAATGTAAAGTTTTTTTGAAGGCGGAGGGAGAATATAGTATAATGTAGGTATGAAAGGAGGAGTTATACATGAAATTCAACATTCGCGGTGAAAACATCGAAGTAACTGAGGCGTTGAGAGACCATGTTGAGAAAAAGCTGAGTAAGCTCGAAAGGTACTTTGAAGCTCCCCCTCTATCTGAAGTTAGCGTTACTTTAAGTGTTGCCAAAGGTTTTCAAACGATCGAGGTGACCATTCCGCTCCCAGGTTTCATGCTCAGGGCGGAAGAACGGCATACGGACATGTATGCTTCCGTCGACCTCGTGGTGGACAAGTTGGAAAGACAAATTCGCAAAGCCAAGACGAAAGCCAACCGGAAAATTCGCCAAGAAGGCGGCATCAAAGATTTGTTCCGGGTAGAATCGGGCATGAGCTACATCCAGGATGAAGAGGAAGACTATGAATTGGTGCGGACGAAGCAATTTACGCTGAAGCCGATGGATGTAGACGAAGCGATCTTACAGATGAATATGGTTGGACATAATTTCTTTGTTTTTGCTAATTCCGATACATCGCAAGTGAATGTGGTCTATAAGCGCAACGACGGGAAGTATGGATTGATCGAACCGGCCCGTTAATTCAAAGGCTTCGAAAGGAATCTTAGTGGAATGACAACGAGCTTGTCCGGAACTGGCAGCGGGGTTGCGTCGTAAGTCTCGATGGAGACGGGCGATGTCCGCTTGCCGGGGGTCGGGCAGGCTCTTTTTAGTATATAAGGGAATTGCAGTGGTTTGTTGCGGTGCGTGTCGCAAACTGCTACAATTTAGGCTATGGATTACTGTTCGATAAAGGAAGGGGATTAGCAGCATGCTAGGACTCGTGAAAAAAATATTTGGCGACTCGAATGAGCGCGAATTAAAGCGCATGTGGAAAGCAGTAGAATATATCAATTCGTTGGAGCCTTCGATCGAGGCGCTTTCCGACGACGAGCTTCGCAATAAAACGGTCGAGTTCCGCGAGCGTCTGGAGAAGGGCGAGGATTTGGATGACCTGCTGCCGGAAGCTTTTGCCGTCGTGCGGGAGGCGTCCAAGCGCGTGCTCGGCAAGCGTCATTACGACGTGCAGCTGATCGGCGGTATGGTGCTGCATGAAGGCCGGATCGCGGAAATGCGTACAGGTGAAGGGAAGACGCTCGTCGGCACCCTGCCGGTTTATTTGAATGCGCTGCTGGGCAAAGGCGTGCATGTCGTTACGGTCAACGATTACTTGGCGCAACGCGATAGCGGCGAAATGGGAAAGATCTATGACTTCCTTGGCATGACGGTCGGAGTGAACCTGCCGAATATGGCGCATGAGGAGAAGCAGCACGCTTACACCTGTGACATAACGTATGGGACGAACAACGAGTTCGGCTTCGATTATTTGCGTGACAATATGGTTGTATATAAGGAGCAAATGGTACAGCGGCCGCTTTATTACGCGGTCATTGACGAAGTCGATTCCATTCTGGTCGACGAGGCGCGGACGCCGCTCATTATTTCCGGACAAGCTGCCAAATCTACGGATTTGTACTATATGGCTGATCATTTTGTGAGCAATTTGAAAGAAGAAGAAGACTATACGATCGATGTAAAGCTCCGCTCGGTCGCTCTGACCGAAGTGGGCGTGGAGAAAGCCGAGAAAGCGTTCGGCATCGAGAACTTGTTCGATCACGAGCATGTGACATTGAACCATCACGTCCAACAGGCGCTCAAAGCGCATGTCATCATGCGCCGCGATGTGGATTACGTCGTTCAGGAAGAAGAGATCGTGATCGTCGACGAATTCACCGGCCGGTTAATGACGGGCCGCCGCTACAGCGAAGGTTTGCATCAGGCGATCGAGGCGAAAGAGAAAATCAAAGTTCAGAACGAATCGATGACTTTGGCGACGATCACGCTGCAAAACTACTTCCGGATGTACCGCAAGCTGTCGGGGATGACCGGTACGGCGAAGACGGAAGAGGAAGAGTTGAAGAAAATTTACGGACTTGAGGTTATCGTCGTTCCGACGAACAGACCGATGGTTCGTAAAGATATGCCGGACGTCGTCTATAAGTCGATCGGAAGCAAGTTCCGGGCCGTTGTGGACGAAATTGTGGAACGCCACAAGAACAACCAGCCTGTGCTGGTTGGTACGATTTCGATCGAAAACTCGGAGCGGCTGTCCGAGATGCTGAAGAAAAAAGGCGTCAAGCACCAGGTGCTGAATGCGAAGTACCATGCGGAGGAAGCGGAAATCGTATCGCGCGCTGGGCAGCCGGGTACGGTCACGATTGCGACCAACATGGCCGGCCGCGGTACGGACATTATGCTGGGTACGGGTGTCGCCGAAGTCGGCGGCTTGCATATTATAGGTACGGAGCGGCATGAGAGCCGCCGGATCGACAACCAGCTCCGCGGGCGCGCCGGACGTCAGGGCGACCCGGGATCGTCGCAATTTTATTTGTCGCTTGAGGATGAACTGATGCGTCGTTTCGGTGCCGAGAACATCATGGGCATGATGGACCGGCTTGGATTTGAAGAAGACCAGCCGATCGAGAGCAAGTTGATCACGAAGGCGATCGAGTCCGCTCAGAAACGAGTGGAAGGGAACAACTTCGACGTGCGGAAGATCGTATTGCAATACGACGACGTGATGAACCAGCAGCGTGAAATTATTTACAAGCAGCGCCGCGAGGTGATAGAATCCGAGAACATTCGCGATATTGTGCTCGGCATGATTATGCCTGTCGTAGACCGCATGGTGGAAGCGCATTGTCCGGCGGATCTGGTTCCCGAGGAGTGGGATTTGCAGGCGATCGTAGACTACGCGAACGGCACGTTCCTTCATGAAGGGCAGCTGAACAAAGATGAGCTCTGGGGCAAGGAAAAAGACGAGATCATCGAATATATTAAAGACCTCATGAGACGCATTTACGAAGAACGGGAGCAGCAAATCGGGGAAGAATTCATGCGTGAATTCGAGAAAGTGGTTGTGCTGCGCGCGGTAGACAGCAAATGGATGGATCATATTGACGCGATGGATCAATTGCGTTCGGGTATCCATCTTCGCGCCTACGGCGGAACCGATCCGCTTCGAGAATACCAGTTCGAGGGCTACGAAATGTTCCAGGAGATGGTGCAAAGCATCCAGGAGGAAGTGGCCACATACATCATGAAAGCCCATGTGGAAACGAACCTCGTCCGCGAAGCCGTAGTGGAAGAGCACGAGATGGCTACAAACGGAGAGCCGGCGCCAAAACGGCCTGTCGTCAATAACGATGTCATCGGACGGAACGACTTATGCCCTTGCGGCAGCGGCAAAAAATATAAGCAGTGCCACGGAGTATAAGCTAGAGAAAGCGGGAGGTCGGGGTCTATACTCCGGTCTCCTTTTTTAAGAAAAATAACGAAAAAACTTTCGGGTAGAGGTGTTGCGTCATGTTAGAACCAGAGGTAAAGCGGGATTTGCAAGAAACGGCCAAGCGATTGGCTGAGCTCAGGGGGTCTCTTTGACTTAGATCTGAAGCTGGAGAAAATCGCCGATTACGAGGAGAAGATGTCGGCTCCGGATTTTTGGGACGATAATGAGAAAGCGCAGAAGCTGATTGCCGAGATGAACGGGATTAAAGGCAGCGTCGATCAATTTCAGGCGCTTGCCGCGGAGTATGAAGATCTTGCGGTGCTTGCCGAGCTTGCGCAAGAGGAGCAGGACGATAGTATGTCCGCCGATATTACGGCAGGCATAACGGCCATTATCAAAAAGCTCGAGGACTTCGAGCTGCAACTGCTGCTCAGCCAGCCGTATGACCGGCTGAATGCGATTCTCGAGCTGCATCCGGGCGCCGGCGGCACCGAGTCGCAGGACTGGGCGGAGATGCTGCTCCGGATGTACCGCCGCTGGGCGGAGAAGCGGGATTTCAAGGTCGAAGTGCTCGATTATTTACCGGGCGACGAGGCCGGCGTGAAGAGCGTGACGCTGCTGATCAAAGGCTATAACGCATACGGGTATTTGAAGGCGGAGAAAGGCGTTCACCGGCTTGTGCGCATTTCGCCGTTCGACGCTTCGGGAAGGCGGCATACGTCGTTCGTATCATGCGATGTAATGCCGGAGATCGACGATGACGTGGAGATCGATATCCGTACCGAAGATCTGAAGGTCGACACATACCGGTCCAGCGGCGCGGGCGGACAGCACATCAATACGACGGATTCGGCGGTGCGGATTACCCATATGCCGTCCGGGGTTGTCGTGAGCTGCCAGACGGAGCGTTCGCAGATCAAAAACCGCGAGCGCGCCATGAAAATGCTTCGTTCCAAGCTGTACGAGAAAAAAATCGAGGAGCAGCAAAAGCATTTGGCCGAAATTCGCGGCGAAGTATCGGATATTGCCTGGGGCAGCCAAATTCGCTCCTACGTATTCCATCCGTACAGCATGGTCAAGGATCATCGAACGTCCGAGGAAACCGGAAATATCGGCGCGGTCATGGACGGCGACTTGGATGCGTTCATCGACGCCTACTTGCGCCAGCAAATCAATAAACCGGAAAAAGAAGCGTAACCGGACATAAAACAATAAGCACCAGTTCATCCTACACTTAAGATAGAAGCCTCTGAGGAAGGGGCCGGGTGTAGGATTTTTTGCGTTCAGGGGAGGGTGGGAAATTGAATTCGGCAGAAGATAGAGAGGACGAAGGCAAAGTAGCTCCGGGGGAGAGCGGTTTGGCGCCGCGGAGCCGGAAAAAAACCGATACAATTGCCGCGGACAGCTTACGCGGACGAAGACGGAAGGGCCGAACGACGCGGGAAAGTCTGTGGGGACGCAGGTTATGGGAATACTTGCTGCTTATGAGCGGTTCTCTGATCATCGCGCTCAGCTTCAACTTGTTTCTGAGTCCGAATCAGGTGGCTTCCGGCGGCGTTACCGGGATCAGCATTATTGTGAACGCATTAACCGGGATCGAGCCCGCCCTTACGCAATGGGCGCTGAATATCCCGCTATTTATCGTCGGCGCTTGGCTGCTGGGAGGGCAATTTGGCGTGAAGACCGCGATCGGCTCCCTCATATTGCCGTTGATGATCTTGCTGACACGGGGGGTCCCCGCTTTGACGGACAACATCCTGCTGGCGAGTATTTATGGCGGCATGCTGGTCGGTCTCGGCTTGGGACTTGTTTTTCGCGGGAGAGGCTCCACGGGGGGGCTCGATTTGGCTGCGCAAATCATTCATCGGTATACAGGAATAGCTCTCGGACTCTGCGTGGCGATGCTGGACGGTGCCGTTATCGTAACGGCCGGTTTCGTATTGTCCCCGGAGAAAGCGCTGTACGCCTTAATCGGGCTATTCGTCACAAGCAAAACAATTAACGTCGTGCAGATCGGTTTCAGCTTTTCGAAGGTGGCTTTCATCATCTCAAGGGAGCCCGAACCGATTCGCGAGGCCATCTTGTTTGAGCTGGATCGCGGGCTGACGAAGCTGCAGGCGATCGGCGGCTATACGGGGGAAGAACGGACCGTGCTGATGGTCGTAGTGGGGCAGACGGAGGTCAGCCGGTTGAAGGAACTCGTGCGGCGAATCGACCCGAAAGCTTTTGTCATTTTGAGCGACACGAATGAAGTGCTGGGCGAAGGGTTTAATAAATCGGGATCGGGCTTGACTCCTTAGCATATAGTGTAGCGATATGGCAAAAATTTCAGTGCAAAAGCGGTCCGCCGGGGATTGAATTCTCTTACTAAATTCGATACGATTTCAGTCAGGCGGACATTGCTTGCTGGGGAGACGAAACGGGATGAAGAACCGATGGTGGATGATGCTTATCGCCGGCTTGGCGGCCGTGGGGTTAAGCAGTTTGGGGACCGTATACGGCATGACGGCGCGGGACAGCGACGGGAGCTTCCTGCTGCGCAACCCGTTGAACCGGAACGTGGACGTAGTAATTATCGGCACCGAGCTGGAGGGGATGCACCTTGCCCGAAGAGCCAAGCAAGAAGGACTTGGTGTGCTGATTCTGGAGCCGAAACAGCGGCTTGGGGGTCAATTGATCCAGGGGGAAATGCAATATCTGGACGGGGTTTACAACGAAAAAGGGGAGTCGATCGTACAAGGCGGGATGAAGGAGTTGTTCGAGCAATATGAAGCGGGGAATATCCGAAAAAAAACCCAATTCGCCTCCTATTTTCACAGGCTCATTCACGGAATCCCAATCGAGAAAGGGATCGCGCTCGATGGTGTCGCCGAGACGGACGGAACCGTTAGATCCATTCGGTATACGAAGGACGGGAAAAGTCATGAAGTACACCCGACCTACGTTGTAGACAATTCGGACGATGCGGCGCTTTTACGCAAACTATTTTTGGAACCGCTTCCAGGATTGGGGGCGTTATACCGTGGGGAGCGCAAGGTAGGAGACTCCGCTGCAGCGGCACCACAGCCTGAATTCATGAGCGCGACGTATATGATGCGGTTCAAAAATGTCGATTGGCAGCGACTGTACAGCCATTTCTGGAAACTGGATAAAATGGAGCGGGCAAGCTTGTACGGGCCGGACACCTATGTAGATGGGAACATTGCGTACGGATTTCCGCCTATCGTAGGCCGGTACCGTTTGAGCAACCCGCAAATGCTTAACTTGCGAGGGCTGAATATCGTCAATCAAGGGGACGGAGAGGTTTTGATCAACGCGCTTCAAGTATATGGGGTCGACCCAAGTAAACCGGAGACGATAGAGCGCGGGAAGCAGGCGGCGCGGGACGAAATGCCGGGCATTCTGGAGCACCTGCGACAGCATTTGACCGGCTTTGAGCGTGCGGAGCTGAACGGGGAAGCTCAAGAGCTGTACATCCGGGAGTTTTATCATTACCCGGCGGCTTATGTGCTTCAAGCTACCGATCTGATGAGCGGTCGAATGTTTTGGGACAATGTGAGCATCGGCGGGTATTTTATGGATATTCAGGGATCGCCGTCCAATCGGGAAGGACTAGCCGTCGGCAAACCGGATCAATACGGCATGCCGCTTCGCAGCTACCTTGCGAAAGGTTACAATAACGTCGTTATGGCCGGCAAGCTTGTAGGCTCGTCCGTTGTCGCTTACGGCAGCACGCGCATTCAGGCGAACGGAGTGCTTGCTGCGGAATCGATCGGCGTGCTGATGGGCCGAATGAACGGGCGAAGCCTCACGAGCGTGACGGAGCGGGAAATGGCTGACTTTCATGGCTACATGGACAAAAAGTACCGAATCCGGATCGCGCCGAAGGAAGCAAAAAACAAAATTGCGCATCTGAACGAGCAGGAGAAGGAGGAGCTTAACGCGGGAAAGCTGACGCTGCTCGGCGGTAATGTGGTGGCGAAGCATTTGCCTTTCATGAAAGTCCATGTCGGCGGAACCGCTCTCCGTTACACCGGAGGATTGAAGCCGCTCGTGATCGAAGGGCAGCCGTGGGCGCCGCTGCTCGAGACTTTTCACTTGCTTGGAGCTGTCCAAGTGCGATACGATGTGGATACGAAGCAAATTCGTTATGCATATAAAGAAGCGCCCCAGACGGAGCATTCGGCGCAAGTGCCGGTGCACGTGCTCAACAACTTTGCGTTGATCGGGCTGGAGGATGCCGCCAAGCTGCTCGAGTACAGGCTACTTTGGGATCCGGAGCGGGTGGAAGCGAGGCTGGAGCGACAGCAACTCGAGCCTTAAGGCGGTTTTTCGAGCTGGGATAAGAGGAAAAGCGGGCGGCTGCAGGCAAAAAATACGTTGTATTATTATACCTTCGGATGTATAATAATACATAGTTTTCATGTGGAGGGAACGGAAATGTCTACGAAATTGAGAGCGGCCATTATCGGGTCGACAGGATACGGCGGGGTCGAGCTCATTCGGCTTTTGCTTACGCATCCGAATGTGGCGATCACATCGGTTATATCTTCTTCCAGCGCGGGGGCTCCCATTGCGGACGGCTTTCCGCATTTAAATCAAATATTGACCGACAAGCTGGATGCCGTGGACGTGGAATTGATCCGCGAGAAGGCGGATGTCGTATTTCTGGCTACGCCTCACGGGGTCGCTTCGGAGCTTGCTCCGAGGCTGTACGACGCAGGGCTGAAGGTGATCGATATATCGGGCGACTTCCGGCTTACGTCCGGTGAAGTCTATGAAACATGGTATAAACATAAGCCTGCCGATGCCGCGTATGTGGAAAAAGCGGTATACGGGCTTGCCGAGGTGTTCGGCGAAGAAGTCAAGGGCGCGAGCTTCATATCGAATCCGGGCTGCTACCCGACGGCGACGCTGCTTGGGCTTGCACCGCTTGCGGCAAACGGCTGGATCGATCTGAAATCGATCATTGCCGACGCCAAATCGGGCGTTTCCGGCGCCGGACGCGGACTCAGCCTGCTCGTGCACTACTCCGAGATCAACGAAAATTTCCTTGCTTATAAGGTGAACAAACACCAGCATACGCCGGAAATCGAACAGGTGCTAAGCCGGCTCGCCGGGGAAGAAGTGATCATGACGTTCACGACTCATCTGGTGCCGATGACGCGCGGCATTTTATCGACGATCTATGTGAATTTGAAAGAAACGCGGAGCGAGGACGAAATTCGCGAGCTATATCGCAGCTATTATGAAGGGCGGCCGTTCGTCCGCATTCGGGATAAAGGGAAATATCCGGCGACGAAGGAAGTATGGGGCTCCAACTACTGCGATATCGGGCTGTCGCTTGACCCGCGCACGGGTCGGCTCACGATCATCTCGGTCATTGACAACGTGGTGAAGGGCGCAGCCGGGCAAGCGGTGCAAAACTTGAATTTGATGATGGGCTGGGATGAAGCGACAGGACTTGCGTTCACCCCGGTATATCCATAAAGGCATTGTGCGAACGAGGGAGAAGGGAACGATGACGGTGAACGATTATGTAGTATTGCCGGAAGGTTCGGTTACGACGCCGAACGGCTTTCGTGCAGGCGGGCTGCATTGCGGCCTGAAGAAGACGCAGCGCCATGACCTCGGCGTCATTGTATGCGAGGTGCCGGCTCAGGCGGCGGGCGTATACACGCTCAACCAGTTCCAGGCGGCACCGCTGAAAGTGACGCAGGAGAGCATCGCGGCCGGCGGCAAGCTGCAGGTGATGCTGGTGAACAGCGGCAACGCCAATGCATGCACCGGCAAACAGGGCGAGGACGACGCACGCGCCATGCGTTCGGCGGCAGCCAAAGCGTTCGGAGTCACGGACCATTTGGTCGGCGTTACGTCCACAGGCGTGATCGGCGAACTGCTGCCGATGCCGAAGGTGCTCAGCGGCATTGAGAAACTGCCGGCAGAGACGCGAGCGGACGGCGGAGACGATTTTTGCCAGGCGATACTAACGACAGACCTGGTGAAGAAGGAAATTTGCGTTCGCCTGACGGTGGGCGGCCGCACGGTACATATTGCCGGCGCGGCAAAAGGCTCGGGCATGATTCACCCGAACATGGCGACGATGCTCGGCTTCATGACAACGGATGCGAACATCGACAGCGCGATGCTGCAAAAGCTGTTGAACGAAGTGACGGATTCGACGTTCAATATGATTACCGTAGACGGTGATACGAGCACGAACGATATGGTTGTTGTCATGGCAAGCGGGCTTTCGGGGAACGACAGTTTGACGCCGGAGCACCCGGACTGGGCGGCGTTCGCAGCGGCATTCACGCATGTCGGCGAATACTTGGCCAAGGCGATAGCGCGGGACGGCGAAGGCGCGACGAAGCTGATCGAAGTGACGGTCGCAGGGGCGGCTTCGCGCGATGCGGCGCGTGCCATCGCGAAAACGGTCATCGGCTCTAGCTTGGTGAAATCGGCTTGCTTCGGAGCGGACGCCAACTGGGGCCGCATCATCGCCGCCGTCGGGCGCGCCGGCCAGCCGGTCAACACGGAGACGGTGGATATCCGCCTCGGCGATATCTCCGTGCTGGAGCAGTCGCGTCCGGTCAAGTTTGACGAAGATCGCGCGGCGGAGTATTTGAAGGGCGAGCTCGTGCAAATTCACGTGGACTTGAACATGGGCGATGCGATAGCGACCGGATGGGGTTGCGATTTGACGTACGACTACGTGCGAATCAATGCGGCGTATCGGACTTGATTCCATTCGCCTCCTGCCCGAACATGTCGGTTATCCGCTGTTCGCGACGGGATTCCGGATTTGAACAATGTAATGAAAGAAACAGACGGGTATAGATTGATTTATATTAAAGGGGAAACGTACGGATGAACAGCTGTTTTGTAATGAAGTGCGGCGGCAGTACGCTTGCTGCGCTGCCCGATTTGTTTTTCGAAGATTTGCGGCAGTTGCAGCTGGAAGACGTAATCCCGGTGATCGTTCACGGCGGCGGACCGGCGATATCGGAAACGCTCGGCAAGCTGGGGATCGAGACAGAGTTCGTGAACGGGCTGCGCAAGACGAATGAAGCGGTGCTGGATGTGGTCGAGATGGTGCTTGCGGGGCAGATTAACAAAGAAATCGTCCGCAAAATTCAGCGGTCCGGCGCAAAAGCGCTCGGGCTGTCGGGCGTCGACGGCAACTTGATTCAAGCGAAGCCGGTCCCTAATAGCGACCAAGTCGGTCTTGTCGGCGACGTGACGAACGTGAACGCGGAGCTGATTCAGGGCGTAGTGGCGATGGGCTACATGCCGGTTATTGCGCCGGTCGGCATCGGGACGGACGGCGGTCAGCGCTACAACATTAACGCCGATACGGCGGCGGGTGCGGTAGCTTCCCACCTCGGCGTCGAGCGGATGATCGTCGTGACTGATGTTCCGGGCATTATGAAGACGGTTGACGGAGAAAAGCGCGTGCTTCCATCGGTAACGGTGCAGGAAATCGACGATATGATCGCGAGCGGAGACATTTACGGCGGCATGATTCCGAAGGTGCGCGCAGCCGTACAGTGCATCCAAGGGGATGTTCGCGAAGTAGTGATCGTGGACGGATCGGTGCCTTATGTACTCAGCAAGGCGCTGAAAGAAGGCGGCATCGGCACGCGGATCGTACGCGCATAATGCATTTATTATAGAACGCTAATCACAGGCGAAGCGAAAACTGAAAAACATTTTTCACAAAAAGGAGTGAACGACATGGGAGAGGCTCAAAGCGCATTGTTTCCGAATTACGCACGGTATCCTTTTACGTTTGTGAAGGGGGAAGGCAGCAGGCTGTGGGATGAGAACGGCAAAGAGTATTTGGACCTGATGTGCGGTCTAGCCGTCACGAATTTGGGGCATGCTCCCAAGCAGGTCACGGAGCGGTTGAAGCAGCAAGTAGATACGCTCTGGCATACGAGCAACCTGTTCCACATTCCGGGGCAGGAGAAGCTGGCGCAGCTTCTGGTCGATAACAGCTGCGCCGATGCGGTGTTCTTCTGCAACAGCGGGGCGGAAGCGAATGAGGCTGCAATTAAGCTGGCGCGGCGCTATTATCAGAAGGTGGTAGGGCAGCCCGAACGCTACGAGATCGTCACCTTCCACATGTCGTTCCATGGACGGACGCTCGCGACGCTGACGGCGACCGGGCAGGATAAAGTAAAAGACGGCTTTGCGCCGCTGCCGGAAGGGTTCGTGTATGCGCCTTTCAACGATGCGGAGGGCACGGAGAAGCTGATCAGCGATAAAACGTGCGCGATTATGATCGAGATGGTGCAGGGCGAGGGCGGCGTCAATCCGGCCGATCCGGCATTCGTGAAGCGGATCGCGGAGCTGTGCAAGCAGCATGGATTGCTGCTCATCATCGATGAAATACAGACCGGCATGGGGCGGACGGGCAAGCTTTTCGCCTACGAGCACTACGGCATCGAACCGGATGTGTTCACCTTGGCTAAAGGGCTTGGCAATGGCATTCCGATCGGCGCGCTGCTCGGCAAGGAGAAGCTGCGCGAAGCGTTCTCTGCCGGCAGCCACGGCTCGACATTCGGCGGCAACTACTTGTCTACGGCGGCGGGCATCGCTACGCTGGAGACGATGCTTGCAGAGAAGCTGCCGCAGCGCGCAGCCGAACTTGGCGAATATATCGTCAGCGAGCTGTCCCGCAAGCTGGCGGGCAATCCGCTCGTGCAGCACGTACGCGGACTTGGCATGCTGATCGGGATTCAGCTCGGCGGACCATCGGCCGATTTGATCGCCGCGATCCATGAGCAGGGCGTGCTTGTCGTTTCCGCAGGACCGAACGTCATTCGATTGGCGCCGAGCTTGCTGATCTCCAAGGAAGAGCTCGACCGCGGGCTGGAGACGATTTGTACCGTTCTGGCGAAACACGCGGCGGCGACGGTTTAAGGATTGGACTAACGGGAAATGTGGCGAGGGTACAGGCGGTTCGGGAAGGCGAAGCTTCAATAGGACGCGCTCGAACGCATGGGAACATATCGAATAATGAACCGCAAGAGGTTAACAGAAGAAAGGAGAAGCTTCAATGGCAGGAACCGTAGAGCAGGACTTGGCAATGCAGCTCAGAGGGCGCGATTTTATCGGCTTGGTCGATTATGCACCCGAAGAGATTCAATATTTGATCGATTTGGCGATTGAACTGAAGCAAAAGCAAAAGGCGGGGGAACTGTACCAACCGCTGAAGGGGAAGACGCTGGGGATGATTTTTGAAAAATCATCCACGCGCACGCGCGTTTCCTTCGAAGTTGGGATGTATCAGCTCGGGGGGCATGCCCTTTTCTTGAGCAAGAACGACCTGCAGCTTGGCCGCGGGGAGACGATATACGACACCGCACAGACGATGTCGCGTTACTTGGATGGCATCATGATCCGGACGTATGCGCACCGGACGGTCATTGATCTGGCCCGGGCCGCCACGATCCCGGTCATCAACGGGCTTACCGATTTGTCCCATCCGTGCCAGGCGCTGGCCGACTATCAGACGGTGCAGGAGAAAAAGGGCCGTCTGCAAGGGCTCAAAGTGGCCTATATCGGCGATGGAAATAATATGGTACACTCGCTTATGATGGGCGCGGCGAAGCTTGGCATTCATTTTGCCGTCGCGACTCCGGAAGGCTATGAGCCGGACAGCGAAGTACTGCAGCTTTCCAAAGAATCTGCAGCGCAAACCGGAGGAAGCTTGTACGTCGGAACCGATGCGAAAGAAGCGATTGCGGATGCGGACGTTGTTTATACCGATGTTTGGGCGTCGATGGGCTTTGAAGCGGAGCAAAAAGAGCGGGAAATTGCCTTTAAAAACTATCAGGTCAACGACGAGCTCGTGAAATATGCGAAGAAAGACTACCTGTTTATGCACTGCCTGCCGGCGCACCGCGGAGAGGAAGTATCGGAGAGCGTAATCGACGGCAGAAATTCCGTTATTTTCGATCAGGCGGAAAACCGGCTGCATGCGCAAAAAGCGGTTATGGCGGCGATTATGTAACCGAATGGGGCGGAACCGGGCTAGTCGTTGATCCGTGGGTGGCGGTGCCAGGCTAACCGGAGGAAGAGGAGAGCACGGCACCCGCACGGTATTGTGCTGCCCGGTAACACCGGAGTTGCTGAAGCGAGACATGTTGATATCAAAGGAGAGCGGAAACACGATGGCAAAGCAAAAAATCGTATTGGCGTATTCCGGCGGTTTGGATACGTCGATTATTTTGAAATGGCTGAAAGAAACGTACGATGCGGAAATTATTGCTTTCACGGCCGATATCGGGCAAAAGGAAGAGCTCGACGGCCTGGAGGAAAAAGCGCTGAACACCGGCGCGTCGAAAGTATACATCGATGACCTGCGGGAAGAGTTCGCCCGCGACTTCATCTATCCTATGTTCCAAGCGGGAGCATTGTACGAAGGACAGTACCTGCTCGGCACGAGCATCGCGCGGCCGCTGATCGCCAAGCGTATGGTCGAGATCGCCCGCGCGGAAGGCGCAACGGCGATTGCGCACGGCGCAACGGGCAAAGGGAACGATCAGGTGCGCTTCGAGCTGACGGCGGCTGCTTTGACGCCGGATATCGAAGTGATCGCGCCGTGGCGTCTTGAACAGTTCCGCGAACAGTTCCCGGGACGTGCGGAAATGATCGCTTACGCGGAGAAGCACGGCATTCCAGTCACGGCATCGGCTTCCAAACCGTATTCGATGGACCGCAACCTGCTGCATATCAGCTATGAAAGCGGTGTGCTGGAAGATCCGTGGTTTGACGCAAGCGCACCGTCGAACAAAGATATGTTCCTGCTCAGCGCCGATCCCGAGGATGCTCCGGATCAGGCCGAGTACATCGAACTGGAGTTCGAACAAGGGAATTGCGTTGCCGTGAACGGCGAGCGCATGATTCCGCTGCACATTATGGAAAAATTGAACGAGCTCGGTGGCAAGCACGGCGTAGGGCGCGTCGATATGGTGGAGAACCGGTTCGTCGGCATGAAGAGCCGGGGCGTGTACGAAACGCCGGGCGGATCCATTCTGTTCACGGCGCACCGCAAAATGGAATCGCTGACGATGGACCGCGAAGTCATGCACTTGCGCGACTCGCTCATCTCGAAATATGCTTCGCTCGTATATAACGGCTTCTGGTTCGCTCCAGAGCGTCTGGCGGTACAAGCTCTTGTAACGGAAAGCCAGAAGAACGTTTCCGGTACGGTTCGTCTGAAGCTGTACAAAGGCAATGTGACTGCCGCCGGTGTAAAAAGCCCGGTCAGCCTGTACAATCCGAACATCGCTACGATGGAGGCCGACCCGACGAAAGCGTACGATCAAGGCGATGCGACAGGCTTCATCCGTCTGAATGCATTGCGTTTGCGCGTAGCCGCCGGCGTGAACCAGAACGCAGGGAACTAAGCGGATCATTCGCTTGGCTTGCACAGAAGTATGAGAAACAGCGAATTTGAATGCAGTATTCAGGAGCTTAGGGTTTCCTTCACAAGGAAGCCCTAAGCCTGTGTTTAACGTATAGAAGACCATGTTCGGTGAAGGGAGCAACCAACGTGTCAAAGCTTTGGGGTGGACGATTTACGAAAAAAACGGACCAGCTGGTGGAGGAATATACGGCTTCCATTCTGTTCGATAAAGAATTGGCCGAAGAAGATATTCAAGGCAGCCTGGCGCATGTGACGATGCTTGGCAAATGCGGCATTTTGCCGCTCGACGACGTAGAGAAGATCAAGGATGGTCTGCATAAAGTGCAGGGCATGATCCGCCGAGGCGAACTGGAGTTCTCCGTCAGCGACGAAGATATTCACATGAATATCGAGAAGACGCTGATCGATGAAGTCGGACCGGTCGGCGGCAAGCTGCATACCGGACGCAGCCGGAACGATCAGGTCGCGACCGATATGCATTTGTGGCTGCGCAAGCGCGTAGTCGAATTCGTAGGCTTGCTTAACAAAGTGCAGGAAGCACTGATCGGGCAGGCGAAAAACAATCTTGAGACGATCGTGCCGGGATACACGCACTTGCAGCGGGCGCAGCCGATTTTGTTCGCCCATCATATGATGGCGTACGTATCGATGTTCCAGCGCGATATCGAGCGGCTGCAGGACAGCTACAAGCGTGTAAACGTGCTGCCTTTGGGCGCCGGTGCGTTGGCGGGGACAACGTTCCCGATCGACCGTCACTTCGTTGCGCAGCAGCTGGGCTTCGACGGCGTGTACGAGAACTCGCTCGATGCGGTCAGCGACCGCGATTTCATTGTCGAGTTTCTGTCCAACGCTGCGATGATCATGATGCACTTGTCCCGCCTGTGCGAGGAGTTCGTGTTGTGGTCCAGCACGGAGTTTCGCTTCATCGAGCTCGACGACGCGTTCTGCACGGGCAGCAGCATTATGCCGCAAAAGAAAAACCCGGACGTGGCGGAGCTTGTTCGCGGCAAAACCGGCCGCGTCTACGGCAACCTGTTCGGCCTTCTGACTGTCCTGAAATCTCTGCCGCTCGCGTACAACAAAGACATGCAGGAAGATAAGGAAGGCATGTTCGATACGGTCCGTACGCTGCAAGGGGCACTGCAGTTGTTTGCTCCTATGATCAGCACGATGAAAGTGAACAAAGACCGGATGCGTCAAGCGGTGAATCAGGACTTCTCCAACGCGACCGATATCGCGGACTATTTGGTGAACAAAGGGATGCCGTTCCGTCAGGCGCATGAAGTCATCGGCAAAACGGTGCTTTACTGCATCCAACAGCAGAAATTTTTGCTTGACCTGAAGTTGGAGGAATACCACCAGTTTTCCAAGCTCTTCGACGCCGATATTTATGATGTGCTGCAGCCGGAGCGTGTCGTGAACGCACGCAACGTGTACGGAGGTACGGCAAGCAATCAAGTGAGCGAGGCCATTGTGCGGGCCGAAGAGGTATTGTCCCAATCGACCGCATGGTTCGATCAATATTACGACAAAAGCAGGTAATGCCTTTAGCCTGAATGGGCGGTTATCCTCGAATAGGGGATTTGTGACCGATCCACAGGCGTTTAAAAGGAATAAAGCCCGCACCTTCGCTTGTGAGAGCTGCATCTCCAAAGTTAGTTGTGTCTAACAAATGGAGGCAGTTCATAAGCGGAAAAAAGGTGCGGGCTTTTTGGCGTGAGCAGCCCTGCACAAGAGGCAGCGAGGACCATGGCGACAAGGAGCCGCCTTCGTGCGAAGGGACAGCCATAATGCCGCTCAATCACCGGAAGTTCGGCCCGCGTATGCCGTCTTCGATGAGCGGTGCCGTATGGCCGGGGCTCGGCGGTGTGCGGTCGATCCCGTTAGCATTGTTGTTGGAAGCGATGATGGTGGGCTGAGCGGAATACGTGTCTCGCGATATTTTTTCCGTTGATATGACGGCGCCGTTCTGCTTTTTGATGCGGTACGTTTCGACGATATAGCCCGGCTTTCCTTTGCTGAGCACCTCCTTCTTGCCGTTAGGTAAGGAAGGATTCAGTACGTATTTTGCCGGTGGCTGCAGCGTTTCGACGGTTTTGGATTCCACTTCGTATGTAATATCGGGAGGCGTCTGGCCGAACAGCTTGACGGACATGCCGCGATCGTCGGTCGCCGTGCGAATGAGCAAATAATGCTCCGTATTATTACGGAACTTGAAATTAATATAACCGCTGGCAAACGTTGCATCTTGACCGAGCGGAACGTAACTGACGGGAAGCGAATGGTTGCGCCGCTCGACAATCTCCAGCCCAGCGCGCAGAACCGCATTGTACAGGGTGGACGATACTTGACAAATGCCGCCGCCGACTCCGGGAACGAGCTTGCCGTTTATGATGACCGGCGCTTCCTTATAGCCGCACGTTTTCTCCGTCTGCTCTACGTAGGGCGCATAGTCGAACACATCGCCCGGCTTGAGCAGCACGTCCTGGATGGACGCGGCGGTGGAACGCACGTTGTGTACCCGACCTTCGCTGCTTAGGGCGGAAGACGGGCTTGGCGGGTAAAAGGTGGAGAAGTCGCTGATTTTGCGTATGACGCCTTGCACTTGCAGCATTTGAACCGTCTGCTGCGGTTCCACGACTTTCATGGGTGCTTGCAGAGACGGCGTCTTAGTTCCTGGAGTCGCTGAACCTGCACCTGTACCGGCGCCTTCCCCAGCTGCCGGCCCGCACAAGTCGTCCCCGGCCCATCGAGACGAGCCCCAGCTCGGGAGAATGGTTTCCAGCTCGCTTTTCAAGGCTGCTTCGTCCAGGCGCTCAACCCGAACTTCCGGCACGTAGCCGATGGTCTCGTCCGGGTGAATGACCCGCTGCGCATTGGCGGGCTGGCGGGAATAGACTTGCGGGAACGCTTTTTGCAACGTCGCTTTCAGCTTTTCTTCGGAAAATCCGCGCTCCAGCTTCCAGCTTTGTCCCCGAACGCTCCATTTATAGACCGCTTTGCGAAATGGCGACCCTTCGTTGATTGGGCGAAGCCGCTCGATGATTCTCTGCTCGTTCACTTCCAGCCCGAGCTGCTCCAAGGTGAATTCCGCCGTCGCTCCAGGCTCCCCGTTTCCTCCGGATTTTATGGACAACTTTACGGTTTGATCCATCAATCTCAATACTTTTTCGTGCATTTGCCGCTCCAGCTCGGCCGTGGGCAATCCGCCGACGATCCAATCCCCGACGGTTACTCGCGAGGGGATATAAGACAACGAGCCATACACCGCAATCGTCGCTGCGGCCGAAAGGGTCATCACCAGCGATCCGATCAGCGCCCAGAGCATGCGAGGGCTAAAACTTGCCATGACAGCCGCTCCTTTTTCGATGAAGTAAAGCTCGTACACCGTGCTTTGTTCATCTATATGCCGGCATCTTGCAAAACTTTCCACAGCATGTCTTCTCGCAGCCGCACGTTGATGCTGCATGAAAAACATGCCGTCGATTGCAGGCGCCTTCCCTCGAACAGGCTGCATTCCGCACGGAAGCTCCCGAGACAAAGTGTAGAAATTCAATGAGACATAAAGGAATTTGCGTTTTTATGTCGAACTTATAAAGGCTAGGATTCGATAAATGTTGGCCCTAAGCGGCGTTGACATTTGGAACGGACCTAAAGGAGATGCTGGGCTTACGAAGTTTGGCTGTTTCCGGCAGGAAAGCCCGTAATTCAATCAGGATGTGATACCGTGATAGAAATGCAAGACGTATGGAAAACGTATCCGGACGGAAGCCATGCTCTCAAAGGCATCAACGTGAAAGTGGACCGCAACGAATTCGTCTACGTCGTCGGCCCGTCGGGCGCCGGTAAATCGACATTCATGAAACTGATCTATAGGGAAGAACGTCCGACCAAGGGCACCATTTTTGTAAACGGATTTAACCTGGAAAAGCTCAAACAGCGCAAAATCCCGTACGTCCGGCGCAATATCGGCGTTATCTTTCAAGATTACCGGCTGCTGCCCAAGCTTACGGTATTTGAGAACGTCGCGTTCGCTATGGAAGTCATCGAAGCGCCGAAAAAAATCATTCGCAAACGAACGCTGGAAGTGCTCGATCTAGTGAAGCTGAAGGACAAGATTCATTCCTTGCCTACGCAGCTTTCGGGGGGAGAGCAGCAGCGCGTCGCGATCGCACGGGCGATTGTCAACAACCCTTCCGTTATCGTCGCCGACGAACCGACAGGCAACCTGGATCCCGATACGTCATGGGACATTATGAAGCTGATGGAAGAGATCAATTTTCGGGGAACGACCATTGTAATGGCCACACACAACAAGGAGATCGTCAATACGATGCGCAAACGGGTACTCGCCGTCGAATCAGGCAAAATTGTCCGGGATGAAGCAAGAGGTGAATACGGCTATGAGGATTAGTACGGTCGTAAGGCATCTCCGCGAGGGAACGAAGAACGTTGTCCGAAACGGCTGGATGTCTTTCGCTTCGATCAGCTCGATTTCGATATCGCTTTTTATACTAGGCGTTTTCTTGATATTAACCTTGAACGTAAACTTCCTTGCGAAGCAAATTGAACAGCAAGTGGAGATACGCGTATACCTTGAAGTCAATACGCCGCAGGAGCAAATTACGCAGCTGCAAACAGAAATAAGCGCCATACCGCAAGTGGACAAGGTTCTTTTCGTTTCGAAAGAAGAAGGTCTGAAGTTTTTGCGCGAAAAGCTTGGAGAAAGCGGCAAGCAGTTGCTTGAAGGCTTCGATGGGGAGAACAACCCGCTTAACGATTCGTTTACCGTTGAAGTGACGGAACCCCGCGGAGTGGCGGCGGTTGCGCAGCAAATCAGCAGCCTGAACAACAGCAAGTCGACCAAGCCGATCTATCGCGTCAGCTACGGACAAGGAACCGTGGAGACGATGTTTAAAATCACTGCCATTGTCCGGAATATCGGTCTTGTGCTCGTGGCCGGACTCGCGCTGACGGCGATGTTTCTTATCTCCAATACGATCAAGATTACGATTGTTGCCCGGCGCCGCGAAATTTCGATTATGAAGCTTGTCGGTGCGACGAACTCTTTTATTCGCTGGCCTTTTTTTATTGAGGGGGCGCTGCTCGGCATTATCGGTTCGGTCATTCCCGTCATTGTGCTGCTCTACGGGTATTGGCAGTTAATGCAGTCGATTCAGCTCGATCTGAACCTGCTGCTGATTCAACTGCTGCCGTTTGATGCAATCGACATCAAGGTGGGGGGACTGCTGCTCGGTATCGGTGTGCTGATCGGCATTTGGGGCAGTACGCTATCGGTACGTAAATTTTTGCGGGTGTAGTCGGGTTTGAAGCCAAAACGAGGAGGAACGGTGTTGAAAAAATCATATCTACCTCTCGTGATAACCGCGAGTTTGATGGGCGCTTTGCTTGTGCCTCAGTACGGTTTCGCGATTTCGGAGTCCGAGCGGATTCAGCAGGAGCTCAACCAGCTCAAGAAAACGAAAGCGGCCGCTCAGCAAAAAGCCGCCAATGCGGAAAAAGAAATAGGCAAAGTCCAGCAGGAAAAACAGCAGGTGTCGAGTGACATCAATTCGATTTTGGACCAAATCGACGAGACGAATCAAAAGCTGGTCAAGCTAAACGATCAAGTCGAGACGGTGACCGATTCGCTAAGCGAGAACGCCAAACAGCTGGAGGAGGCCGAAGCGCGGATTACGTCCCGCGATCAAATGCTCAGGTCGCGCATCCGGCTCATGTATATGAACGGCGTCGTGTCGTATGCGGATGTGCTGCTCAGCTCGACAAGCTTCGGCGACTTTCTGGATCGGCTGAACGCGTTGAAATCGATCGTCAATCAGGATAAAGAAATATTGGATGCGAACAAGCGCGACCGGGGCGTCATCGCCGATAAAAGGGTCGTGATTGAGCAGCAGCTGACCGAGGTAAAAAACTTATATGCCGAAGCTTCCGCCATCAAAGCGGATCTCGTCGTGAAAGAGAAGGAAAAAGAAGTGCGGATTGCGAGCCTCTCCAAAAAGGAGAAGGAGCTTGAGGAAATCAGCGAGGAAGCGGATAAAGAGCTGATGAAGGCAGCCAGCCAGGAAGCGGCCAAACAAAGGGCGCTGCAGCAAGCGAAGCAGGCGGAATCGGCGAAAAACGGAAAGCCGACCACACCGGCTTATACGTATAGCGGAGGGAAATTCGGTTATCCGCTGCCGAAAGTCGTTTCGATGTCTTCGGACTACGGCGTAAGGAAAGATCCGTTCACTGGTAAGCCGGCGGGACATACCGGACTCGACTTGCCTTCGCCGAACGGCACGAGCATTTTCGCAGCGGAAGACGGCGTTGTCATTCTCGCTTCCTGGTGGAGCGGCTTCGGGAACTGCGTTATCATCGATCACGGCAAGGGCGTATGGACGTTGTACGGACACATCCGCAACGATGGCATTGTAGTGAATAAAGGCGATACCGTCAAGCGCGGGCAAAAAATTGCCGAAGTCGGAGCGACGGGACGCGCTACGGGCAATCACCTGCATTTTGAAGTGAGAGTTAATGAAGAACCGGTCGATCCGAAACCGTATTTGGGCATGAAATAAACGTAGACCGCTCATAAATTTCCAAAGCTTGTCATAAACTATAAAGACAAGTTGTTTGGAACCGCTGCGGGCGGGAAGGCAACAGCAAAGGCGGTGTGGAGAGAGAAATGACGTTTAAAGGACGTACGGTACTGGCATTTATCTTGCTGTCGATGTTCGCCAGCAGCATCATGACGCTGACGATCGTGAACCCGTCGATTTTCGCTGCGGGCGGCAAGGACGGCGTGGCTGGAGGCGCGGTCAAGTCCGGTTTGTCCGGCAAAGACTATGCCAAGCTGGCTACGACTTATCAATTGATCGAGAACAAGTTTCTGAATGAGGTCGATCACGAAAAAATTGTGAACGGCGCCATCAACGGCATGCTCGCCACGCTGGATGATCCGTTTACCGTATACATGGATCAGAAAGAAGCGCAGCAGTTTGACGAAAATATCGCTTCATCGTTCCAGGGGATTGGAGCGGAGGTGACATCCGAAGACGGGAAAATCACGATTGTTTCCCCGATCAAGGGTTCGCCTGCGGAGAAAGCCGGACTTCATGCCAACGACGTGCTCATCTCGGTCAACGGCGAGAAGCTGGAAGGCTTGTCGCTCAATCAGGCGATTATGAAAATACGCGGTCCGAAAGGAACTCAGGCGAAAATCGAGATCGTCCGACCCGGAACGCCGGAACCGATCTCCATCATCGTTGTGCGCGACGATATCGACGTCGAGACGGTATTTGGCGAAATGCTGCCGAACAATATCGGCAAGATTGAGATTCGACAGTTTGCGAGCAATACGGCCCAGCGGTTTAAAGAGGAGCTGAAAACCCTCGAAGGCAACGGAATGAAAGGCCTCATCATCGATGTTCGCAACGATCCCGGCGGTTTGTTGTCCGCAGTGGTCGAAATCGTGGAGCCGTTCGTGCCGAAAGGCAAAGCGATCGTGCAGATCGAGAATCGCAAAGGCGAGAAGGAAGAAACGCCTTCTCAAGGAACCGGCAAGCCGTATCCGGTAACGGTGCTGATCAACAAAGGAAGCGCCAGCGCTTCGGAAATATTGGCAGGCGCTCTGCGCGACTCGGCGGGAAGCAAGCTCGTCGGGGAAACGACGTTCGGTAAAGGGACCGTACAAGTCACCTTCGAGAAAGAAATGGGCGACGGCAGCAACATTAAGATGACCGTGTACAAGTGGCTTACGCCAAACGGCACTTGGATTCATAAAAAGGGCATATCCCCGGATGTACCGGTCGAGCAGCCGGCATTTTTTAAAGTGGCGCCGCTCTCGAAAAAATCGGTGCTCAAACCGGATATGAACAGCGAAGACGTCAAAAATCTGCAGACGATGCTGCAGGGACTCGGGTTTAGTCCCGATCGTGCGGACGGCTATTTCAGCGACAAAACGGCGACAGCCGTCAAAGCGTTCCAACGCATGAACAGCTTGCCGGTTACCGGAGAAGTCGATACGGAAACGGCGAATAAGCTGGAGAAAGCCGTCCTCGCGGCGATTCGCGATCCGAAAAACGATGTGCAGTTGAAATCGGCCGTCCAGCAAGTCGAAGCCGCCATCGGTGTCAAAAAATAACCGTTAGCACTCTTGAATTTGGGATTTTGAGGGCTATAGCAGGAAAAGCGTCCATCACGTCGAAATGATTAAAGAAGGCAGGCTTCCGCTGTTGAAGCTTGACCTTCTTTTCATTTTGTCGCGCAAAGGAGCAAGCCATGGACGCAGTGATGGAAGTGGGGAATCGAGGGCTGCATGCCTTACTGCAGCTGTTATTGCATCCTTTTTACTATGTAGGCATCTTGTTTATCGTGCTGCAGTATCGCAGGCAAATTGCGCTGGAACGGAAACTGTTCTCAACCCGTCTTCATTCGCTGCTCTCCGAGACGTGGAGAACCGTGCTCTGGGGTCTCATTGGTGGCGTGTTCGCATCGGTCGTCATGGCTGCAGTTGGCGCCACGTTGGAGCCGAATGCGATCCTGGTTCTGTGGCTCATTTCCATGGTGCTGCTTTTGATCAAGGTACGGTTTTTATGTTGGGCTTATGCGGTCGGAGCGATCGGAATTTTACAGGCGGTAACCCTAGGCTTAGCACCGCTCGGCAATCATGCAGCGCTTTCATGGATTGCGGACGCCCTGCGGCATATCAGCATGCCTGCGCTGCTTGCTTTGGTGGCGGTGCTGCATTTGGTCGAAGCGATTTACGTCCGTAGGCAAGGGACCCGGTTTGGAACACCGATGTTTTATGAAAGCAAGCGTGGAAAGATTGTCGGGGGCTATCATCTGCAAGGGTTTTGGCCGGTGACCTTATTTTTGTTAGTTCCGCTGCAGGGGGCGGGCAATGCGCTGCCGTGGACGCCGCTGCTAGGAGGCGATCTGTGGCAAAGCGGCTGGACCATCATCGGCTTCCCGGTGATGATCGGTTTTGCGGAGATGACGATGTCGCGATTGCCAAGGGACAAGGTGAGGATCAGCTCCAACCTGCTATTGTTATATGCGGTTGCCCTGTTGGCGATGGCGTGGCTGGCGGCCTTATGGCCAATCTTCATTGTTCCCGCTTGCGTGCTGTGCATTTTGCTGCACGAAGCGATCATCTGGTACAGCCGCTGGGATGAAACGGCGCGAATCCCTTTCTTTGTTCATGGCAGCAAAGGGTTGAAAATATTAGGCATTTTGCCTGGCAGTGCCGCGGAAGAACTGGGGCTGCTTGTTGGCGAGACCGTTCATAAGGTGAACGGTGTTCCAGTGAGGTCGAAGCAGGAGCTTCATCAAGCCATGCAATCGAACTCGGCATTTTGCAAATTGGAAATTATCAATTTGGCGGGGGAGAGCAAATTCGTAAAACGGGCGATGTTTTCAGGTGAACACCACCAGCTTGGCATTATATTAGCACCCGATCAAGAGGCGCTCTATTATGCAAAGGCGGCCCAGCCCTCGATCTTTGCCTATCTTCGCTCGCGTGTGCAAGGAGTTCCGGGAAAGAAACCTTCGTCGAAATCGATGTAAATTAGAAGCCGCCGGCGCTGTGCGCCGGCGGCTTTCTTGTCATGTTAGCGAACGCTTGTAACAGGTTGCACAATTACGAGCTTTTTGGAGAGATTTTGACTAGCTGTTACTCGGTGTTGATCATCGTCAGCCTTTACTTTTTTGCTGAATTCGGAGCGGCTTCCCGCAGAACAACGATTTCGACGCGGCGGTTTTTTGCCCGGTTTTCCGCGCTGTTGTTTTCAACTACCGGCCTGGTGTCGGCATAGGAGGTCGAAATAAACTTCTTTGGATCGAGCTGCGCATTATATATAAGGTAGCGCAGAACGGACAGCGAGCGAGCTTGGGATAATCCCCAGTTGTCTTTGTAGGCGGATCCGGTAGACAGCGGAAGGTCATCGGTATGGCCTTCGATGCTGATCGTCGCATTCAGCGTTGGGATCAAGGCGGCGAACTGGTTAAGGATCGGATAAGCGCCTGCTTTTAAGTCCGCCTTTCCGAGATCGAACAGAAAGAGGTCGTTCAGCGTAACGGCTACGCCGCGGGGCGTATTCGCAGCCGATACTTGCGCCTGAAGATTATTTTGCTCGATGTACGTTTGAATTTTTTGCAGCAAATCTTCCAGCTGTTTCTCGCGCTTCTCCCATTCTTCTCTTTCTTTCGCTTCGTTCATGGCCTGCTGCACATTTTGGTCGGTATCGCCGCCCTTGGCCGGGTTGTTGGCCCCCATCACGCCAAGACCGTTTGGCATCATCGTGTCCGCTTTTTTGAACTCGAATGCAAGCGACTGCGCCAATATCTCATATTTGGATACGTCCACCTTGCTCATGGCGTACATGATAATGAAAAAAATCAATAGCAGCGTAATTAAGTCGGAGTATGTAATTAGCCAGCGCTCATGATTTTCGTGTGATTCCTTACGCTTTCTATTCCTCGCCATCGCCTTCACCTTCTTCGACATTTTTCTGCTCTTGATGGAAGAAGGAATTCAGTTTTTTCTTAATCAGCTGCGGGTTTTCACCTGCTTGCAGCGCGAGTATGCCTTCCAGCATAAGCTCCATCTCGGAAATTTGTTCTTTGCTTCGAATTTTGATTTTGTTTGCAATCGGCAAATAAATAACGTTGGCGGAAGCGACGCCGTATAGCGTTGCGGAGAACGCAACGGCAATGGCCGGACCGAGACTGCCGGGATCGGATAGATTGCCCAGCACGTGGATCAAGCCCATAACCGTACCGATAATACCCATCGTTGGCGCGTAGCCGCCGCCGGCCTCGAATATTTTAGCCCATCCATCATGGTGGTTTTCTTGCGCATCCATTTCAAGTTCCAAAATTTGACGCGTGAGCTCCGGGTCAGTGCCGTCGACGACCATCATCAAGCCGTCTCGCAAAAACTGATTCGGGTGCTCTTGCGCGCGCTGCTCGAGAGCGAGTACGCCTTCTCTGCGCGCAATCGTGGCCATATCGACGATTTCTTCGATGATGGCCGCAGGATCTCTTTTCGTTTCTTTAAATGCCATGGCGAGCGCTTTCGGGAGCTCTTTTAATCGCGACATAGGGAAGCTGACGATAACCGCCCCGAACGTACCGCCGAATACGATTAACGCAGCGCTGGGAATGAGCAGTGCGCTCATATGGCCGCCATCCCAAATATAGCCTCCAATTAAGGCGCCGAGACCTAATACAAGACCTAATACCGTAGTTAAATCCACTTTCGCTTCCACCCCTAGATTCACTATAATGAAATGCTGTCGCTTCTGTTGGTACGTTCGCCCCAATCCGCAATGCAAGGAAAAACAGGAAATGGGATTCGTTTGCAACAGAGTGAGAAAAAAGGTATAATATATGGGAACAAATATTCTTATGAGGTCGGAAAGCATTCGTTTGAACCACAGGTTCATGTTTCTAATCTTTCGAGAAAAGCTTCATTATTAGCCCGCGCAATGGTTTGCATCGAAGAGGCTGTGATAAAGGGCTTTTCTTATTTTAAGATCAGTTGAAAGCTTCAACCTATTAAGAAAATACGTTTATCGACAATCCGGTTGCTTTGCTGCCGCAGAACTTTCGTCGAACGAAGTCGAACGCTGCACAAATAACCATAACTATTTATCGGAAAAGCGCACACAAAAGTTTAGATAGAAAAGAAAACACTCTTATAGCGGATGGGTGATGAAATGAGCAATAGAAATGAAGTGATTTACAGCGACCGCAAGTTTGAGCTAATCTCCGACTACACCCCCCAGGGGGATCAGCCGGCGGCGATTTCCAGGCTTGTGGAAGGCGTACGTTCGGGGAAACGACATCAGACGCTCCTCGGAGCGACAGGAACGGGCAAGACGTTCACGGCGGCCCATGTGATTGCCCAGCTGAACAGACCGACGCTGTTGATCGCCCACAACAAGACGCTCGCGGCACAGCTTTGCAGCGAGCTTAAAGAATTTTTTCCGAACAATGCGGTGTCGTATTTCGTCAGTTATTACGATTATTATCAGCCGGAGGCGTATATCCCGTCTTCGGATACGTATATTGAGAAGGATTCCAGCATCAATGAGGAGATCGACAAGCTTCGCCACTCCGCGACAAGCTCTTTGTTCGAACGCAGAGACGTCATTATCGTCGCCAGCGTCTCTTGCATCTACGGCCTCGGTTCCCCGATGGAATACCGGGACTTGGTGTTATCGCTGCGGGTAGGCATGGAACGTTCGCGCAATGACATATTGCATAATCTGATCGATATCCAGTATCAACGCAACGATATGAATTTTGTCCGCGGCACGTTCCGCGTCAGAGGCGACGTCGTTGAGATTTTCCCCGCTTCGCGGGGGGAGCATGCGGTTCGCGTCGAGCTGTTCGGAGACGAAATCGAACGAATTACCGAGATCGATGTTCTAACCGGTGAAATCGTCGGGGAGAGGGATCATATCGCGATATTTCCGGCTTCCCACTTCGTTACGCACGAAGACACGATGAAGCGCGCACTTGTTAATATCGAGAGGGAGCTCGAAGAACGGCTCGCCGAGATGAAGGAACAAGGCAAGCTGCTCGAAGCACAGCGGTTGGAGCAGCGGACGAGATACGACATCGAGATGATGCAGGAGATGGGCTTTTGCTCAGGCATCGAGAACTACTCGGGACCGCTCACCTTCCGCGAACGCGGAGCGACACCTTATACACTGATGGATTATTTCCCGGACGATATGCTTATCCTTGTGGATGAGTCGCACGTTTCGCTGCCGCAAATTAGAGCGATGTACAACGGAGACCGGGCGCGCAAGGAAGTGCTCGTAGAACACGGCTTCCGGCTGCCGTCGGCGCTTGATAACCGTCCGCTGCGTTTCGAGGAGTTTGAGCAGAAAGTCAAGCAAATCGTTTATATTTCCGCAACGCCGGGACCTTACGAAATCGAGCATTGCCCTGAAATGGTCGAGCAGATCATTCGACCTACCGGATTGATCGATCCGGAGATCGAGGTTCGGCCGACCAAAGGGCAGATCGACGATCTGCTGGGGGAAATACAGGACCGGATCAAGAAAGACGAGCGCGTGCTCGTAACGACACTGACGAAGAAAATGTCCGAAGACTTGACCGATTATTTCAAAGAAATCGGCATTAAGGTGCGCTATTTGCATTCGGACATTAAGACGCTCGAACGGATGCAAATATTGCGTGACTTGCGCCTCGGCGTATTCCATGTGCTTGTCGGCATCAACCTGCTGCGCGAAGGCTTGGACTTGCCGGAGGTATCGCTTGTCGCGATATTGGACGCAGATAAGGAAGGTTTCCTTCGCGCGGAGCGTTCGCTGATTCAAACGATCGGACGTGCGGCGCGGAACGCTAACGGCCGCGTCATTATGTATGCGGACAAAGAGACCGATTCCATGGCCAAAGCGATTCAGGAGACGTACCGGCGCCGTGCGATTCAGATGGCCTATAATGAAAAGCATGGCATAACGCCGCAGACCATACAGAAGAAAGTAAGAGACGTCATTGAGGCGACGAAGGTTGCCGAATCGAAGGCGGACTATTTAACCGAAGTAAAACAAGCGAAGATGTCCAAGAAGGACCGCATGTCGCTGATCGAACGGTTGGAGCAGGAAATGAAGGAAGCAGCCAAAAACCTGCAGTTTGAACGCGCCGCTGAGCTTCGCGATGCGGTTATGGAGCTGAAGGCCGAGCTGTAACGAAGGGAAGGTTGGGTGGAAAGTGACCAGGGATAACATCGTAATTAAAGGCGCGCGGGCGCATAATTTAAAAAATATTGACGTTACCATCCCGCGCGACAAGTTCGTCGTATTGACGGGGCTCAGCGGCTCAGGCAAATCGTCGCTCGCGTTCGATACGATTTATGCCGAGGGGCAAAGAAGATACGTCGAGTCATTGTCCGCGTATGCGCGGCAATTTCTCGGTCAAATGGACAAGCCGGATGTCGACTCGATCGACGGGCTCTCGCCGGCGATTTCCATCGATCAAAAAACGACAAGCCGCAACCCGCGTTCTACCGTCGGTACGGTTACGGAAATATACGATTACTTGCGTCTGCTATTTGCGAGAATCGGACGGCCGCACTGTCCTGAGCATAAAATCGAAATTACTTCGCAAACGGTTGAACAAATGGTCGACCGGATCATGGAGTATCCGGAGCGAACGCGTCTGCAAATATTGGCACCGATTGTTTCCGGCCGGAAAGGCGAACATACCAAGCTGTTCGCCGACATCCAAAAGCAAGGCTTTGTGCGCGTTCGCATTAACGGAGAGATCCGTGAGCTGTCGGAGCCGATCGAGTTGGATAAGAACAAGAAGCACAGCATCGAAGTCGTCGTCGACCGGATCGTAGTGAAATCTGACGTGCAAACCCGGCTTGCCGATTCACTGGAAACCGCCCTTAAGATGGCGGACGGTCGTGTAATCGTCGATGTAATGGAGAAGGAAGAACTGCTGTTCAGCCAAAATCTGGCTTGTCCCGAATGCGGCTTCAGCATGGAGGAACTGGCGCCACGGATGTTTTCTTTTAACAGTCCGTTCGGCGCTTGTCCGGATTGCGACGGCTTGGGATTGAAAATGATCGTCGATCCGGAGCTGTTGGTACCGAATTCGAAGCTCTCGATTGATGAGGGAGCGTTCGAAGCTTGGGCTGGAAGCACATCGAATTATTATCCGCAATTTCTGGCCGCCGTGTGCGAGCATTATGGGATCCCGCAAAACAAGCCGGTATCCGAGCTGACGAAAGATCAGATGCAGAAGCTGCTTTACGGCACGGGCGGGGAGAAGGTCCGATTCAAATATGAGAACGATTTTGGGCATCGGAAGGAAGCAATGGTCGCCTTCGAGGGCATCGTGAACAACTTGGAGCGCCGTTATCGCGATACGTTCTCCGAAGGGATTCGGGAGCACATCCAAACTTATATGAGCGCCAAACCTTGCTCCAAATGTAAAGGGCAACGCTTGAAGCCGGAAACGCTCGCCGTCACGATCAACGCCACAAATATTGCGCATGTGACATCCCTCTCAATCGGTGAGGCCCAGGCATGGTCCGAAGCGCTCGCTTTGACCGATCGAGAATTGCAAATCGCCCAACTCATTCTTAAAGAAATCAAGGCGCGGCTTGGCTTTCTGGTCAACGTCGGCCTGGATTATTTGACGCTTCATCGCGCGGCAGGTACATTATCCGGCGGCGAAGCGCAGCGGATCAGACTCGCCACGCAAATTGGATCGAGCTTGATGGGAGTGCTCTACATCTTGGATGAGCCGAGCATCGGGCTGCACCAGCGCGATAACGATCGTTTGATCAAGACGCTCGAGCATATGCGCGATCTCGGGAATACGTTGATTGTCGTAGAGCATGATGAAGATACGATGATGGCTGCCGATTATATTATCGATATCGGGCCGGGGGCCGGGATTCACGGCGGGCAAGTCGTAGCCCAAGGAACGCCGGAGCAAATTATGCAGAATGATAATTCGTTGACCGGCTTGTACTTAAGCGGCAAGCGGTTTATTCCGATTGCGGCCGAACGCCGGAAGCCGAACGGCAAATGGCTGGAGATCAAAGGGGCCAAAGAAAATAATCTAAAAGGGGTCAACGTTAAAATTCCGCTGGGCGTATTTAGCAGCGTGACGGGAGTATCGGGCTCAGGGAAAAGTACGCTGATCAACGAAATTCTGTTTAAGACGTTGGCGAAAGAATTGAATGGAGCGAAAGTACGCCCGGGCGAGTACAAGGAATTTAAAGGGCTGGAACATGTCGATAAGGTGATCGATATCGATCAGTCGCCGATCGGAAGAACGCCACGCTCCAATCCGGCAACGTATACCGGCGTATTCGATGATATTCGCGATGTGTACTCGGCCACGAACGAAGCGAAAGTGCGCGGATACAAGAAGGGACGCTTCAGCTTTAACGTCAAGGGCGGGCGATGCGAAGCGTGCCGTGGCGATGGTATTATTAAGATCGAGATGCACTTCCTTCCGGATGTATACGTTCCTTGCGAAGTTTGCAAAGGGAAGCGGTATAACCGGGAAACGCTGGAGGTCAAATATAAAGGAAAGAGCATCGCCGATTTGCTGGAAATGACGATCGAGGATGCATGCGAATTTTTCAAAAATGTCCCTAGAATTCATCGTAAACTGCAGACGCTGCTTGACGTAGGCTTAGGCTATATGAATCTCGGACAGCCTGCTACGACGCTATCCGGCGGCGAAGCGCAGCGTGTAAAGCTGGCAGCAGAACTTTACCGAAGAAGTACGGGCAAAACCATCTATATTCTCGATGAACCGACGACCGGACTGCACATCGACGATATCGACCGGCTGCTCAAAATATTGCACCGACTTGTAGAGAACGGCGATACCGTCCTCGTCATTGAACATAACCTGGACGTGATCAAAACGGCCGACTACATTATCGACTTAGGGCCGGAGGGCGGCAACCGGGGCGGTACGATCGTTGCTACCGGAACGCCGGAGGACGTGATAAAGGTAGAGGGTTCCTATACGGGCAAGTATTTAAAACCGGTCTTGGAGCGGGATCGCGCCCGATCCGAGGATTACAACCGAAGATTGAAGGACATGAACGAAGCTGTAGTGTAGTGATCGAATTTGCAGGAGCGCCTGTCGGGTAAGGCCGAGGGCGCTTTGGCATGCCGGGAGACGGATGGTCACGGCGAAGTTATAAATATTAGAAGAAATGGACATGGTATAAGATGAGTTTGGGTTCCATACCCGACGACATAAAGTTGACAAAGTTGTTACAGCTAAGGCAAACCGCTTGCACTTCCAGGCCAGTCAAGCTAAGATAGAAATTAAGCATTTCTGTATACAGAAGGAGGTCTCTCCATGTTTTTGGCTGAAGGGGCAGCAACAACGGCCAGTACGTTCTCCGGATTTGATCCGTTCGTCATTTTGTTCACCATCGTGCTCGTGATCGGTGTCGTTCGACTGCTTGCCGTACCGAAGAAAAACCCATTTGCGATCGGCTTTGGATTGGTTAGTTTGGCAGTATTCTTGACCATGGACGTTGTTATGGTGCTTGGCTGGATGGGAAGACTGTAGTACACATTAAGTTCGATTAAGAGAATAACCAAAATGAAGGTCCCGGGCAAATGCGCACACGCTTGTCCGGGGCTTTTTTTAAGAGTAAAGAACGATAAATGGTACAAGCCGGTATACATAAAAAAACAAAGCACCTCTTACTATACTTTCTCCAAGTATACGAGAGGTGCTTATTTCATTTTAAATCAGCCTCATGGTGTCTGATCTTTAGGCAGAGATCCCTGGAGAAAGCCTAGCGGTCTAACTTGCGATAAGGTGCTGCTACACCCACCACATTTCTCCAAGCGGTTCTTTAATTAGAATCTGCTGCAAGTTTTGAACGGCTTTCGTGAAGCCTTCTTCTACGGACATCAAACCGTCTTCGTGCTCGATGCTGACGACGTAGTCGTATCCGACCAAACGAAGGGCGCTAATAATATCGGCCCAAGTCTTCAGATCATGGCCGTAGCCGACGGTACGGAACTGCCAGGCACGATCCAACATGTTGGTGTACGGCTGCATATCCGTAACCCCGTAACGGTTGACGTTGATCGGATCGATTGTCGTGTCTTTGGCGTGGAAGTGATGAATCGCGCCTGCACGGCCGAGAATTTGTACCGCCTGCACGGGATCGATGCCTTGCCACCACATATGGCTCGGATCGAGATTGGCCCCGATAGCCTCTCCGGCAGCTTCACGAAGACGCAAGAGCGTTGCAGGCGTATGAACGGAGAAACCGCCATGGAGCTCAAGCCCGATTTTGATGCCGCGGTCGGAAGCATATTTACCGGTCTCCGTCCAATACGGAATCACTTTATTCGTCCATTGCCAGTCGAGTATTTCCTGGAAGTCTGGCGGCCAAGGAGCGACAGGCCAGTTCGGGTACTTCGCATCGTCGGAGTCTCCGGGACAACCGGAAAACGTATTGATTACAGGTACTTCCAGCTTTTGCGCAAGATCGATCGTTTTCAGGATAAGGCTTTGATCCGCTTGTGAGATCGTTTTTTGCGGGTGAAGCGGGTTGGCATGGCAGCTTAAAGCGCTAATCGTCAAACCGCGGGATTGGACGGCCTGTTTGAATGCTTTCAGTTTGCTTTCATCGCCAAGGAGTACATCCGGATTGCAATGCGCATTGCCCGGGTAACCGCCGGTACCGATTTCTACGGCTTCCAAACCTTTGGATGCGATAAAGTCGAGAGCTTCTTCCAAAGACTTTTGCCCAAACAATACGGTAAATACGCCTAACTTCATGTAAAGCACCTCCATTAGTAATAGAAAGGATGTACGCGTGTTCAATCCACAATACCAACCCAAATTATAACATTAAGTTCCATGCATCTCAAAGTGTGAGTTTCGGACAACTCTCGACAGCTCGAGCGGAACAAGACAAAGGTCAATTAAAAAAATTGTCTTCGACAAGCGGCATCGACAGTGTTCCTGTTTCTTTGCAGAGCGCATCCGATACAATGAGATTGGAAGGACAACAAACTTTTTAAAGAGAGGGCGGATCGGATGATCGTTAAAGACACCCAAATCGTTGAAACCGTATCAGGCAGCTGGCTTCGCTTCCCAAACAGCTTTAAAAAGTTTCATTGCCTCGTTGAGCTGCCAGGTCAGTTGATGCTCAACATCAATGCCAAGTCGGGCAATGTGCAGGTACACAAGAAGGACAGCAATAACATTTACCAAAACATAGGGGAGCTATTCATCTCAACGACCGGGATCGATATACATTGTTCGATCGCACAATCGATGGCAAAAGACGAAGTTGAACAGCAGATGGTCAAACAGTCGGACGCCTCGTAAAAAAGCAAAAAGCAGCAGCCCGCTTGAGTACGGGAATGCTGCTTTTCCTAATTCATTAAAAAGGCCAATGGACAAGCCCTTTGTATATCTTCACGACCGTATCCTCGCTGCCGCCGTACACAATGACCGCCGCTGTAACGAATAGCTGCGTCAAAAGGCAGCGACCGTAAAAATACGAGCGGGATACTTTCTTCTTGTTCACCGTCGTGCGTCCCAGCAAGTTTTCCAACGCAAGCAAAACTCCGTGATAAACGCCCCACAGCACATAAAGCCAAGAGAACCCGTGCCACAAGCCGATCAGCACCATAATGAGGACGGACAAGCCTGCGGCGGTCCACTTCGTCGGCGTTTGACGGGAGAAGAAGATGAAGATATGGTCGCGAAACCAATCCCCAAGCGTGGCATGCCAATTCCGCCAGTATTGAGTGAGCGTTGGTGACATGAACGGCTTTTTAAAGTTTTCCGGAATATTGTAGCCCATCAGCCGCCCGAAACCGACGGCGATATCCGAATAACCCGAGAAATCAAAAAAGATGAGTGCATAAAACCAGATCATTAAAAATAAAGATTCGTGCGTATGCAGCTCGCCTTGAGTAAAATGGTTGAATACGTCGGTCATCCAGGTGACGAGCACGATTTTTTTAAACATGCCGAGAATGATGCGTTTGATGCTTTGTTCCGTTTGAGCCGCGTCGATGCGATAAGGCTGCTTCGTATCGGCCATAAAATCGCGAAATTTCAAGATCGGGCCGGAAGTAAACGTCGGAATGAACAAAATATAGTTAAAATAATCGAGAACGGGTGCACGGGCGTCTTTGCCGAAAAAGTATGCAAAATACAGTGCATCGATCACTTTCAGCACGTTGTAAATGAGACCGAGCACCATAACGGCGTCAAACAGCGGGTGAGTGAACACCTCCATGCCGAAAAGGCGAAGCGTCGACACTCCCGCGACATTAAGAAAGATCAGCCCGATAAACCAGCTTTTACGGAAACGTTTCGAATAGCACAGCAGCAGGAAGGCCAAATAATTGAGAGCCGTATAGGCCAAATAGAAAGCGAACAGCTTCTTGCTGAACAACAGCAGGAAGCACAGGTTGAACGCGAGCAGCAAAACGCGCTTATTTGCAGGCCACCAGCGGGTGCATGCCAGCACAATGGCCATGCCGGATATCGCCATCACCGCGTTCATGTTTAAATACCACATGCGTGACTACCTCCAAGCCGGAACCGGACAATGCCAAGACCCATCGACGCCGGCCGCAATCGTGCAACGGAAGTGCTTGATGCGGCACAGGCAGGCCTCCAGCCATTAAAAGCCTTCATATATAAACAAACCTTTGCCGGTAAAATAAATGAGCACCATGATGAGCATGGCGAGATAAACGATTACTTCGAAGGCTTTGCGAGCGAAGCAAGCCATGCGTCCACCTCCTTCGTAAACACGGGAGCACCTTCTTGTCGGCTCAAATGAACGAGATCGTGAAAATATTTTGGGTCGTACGACGAGAGCAGATCAAGTATGGGAACGCCAGCCGTTGCAAGCCTGCGGTTCACTTCTTCTCGCAGACCTGGCATGTAAGGAGGCAGCTGATAACCGCGGTTCCATGGCATCCAAATTACCCGCAGCTGAAGCTGATGTGCTTTGCAGTAATCGATGATCCAAGACAACGCGTTGAGATTATCCTTGTAATCCGGCTGCGACATCCAGCCGAATCGTTGGTCATAGTCGGCCCACTTTTTACGAAGCTCGTCATCCGGCTTTTGGCCGAAGTACAATTCTTTATCGATCCAACGCGGCTGATAGGCAATCAGCTCGGACGGATTCATTTCAACCGTACCTTTATAGAGCTGCTTTACGAGTTCCGTACCCGAATCGCGGAAATAGTCCCGATAAGTGTATACATAAGGCTGATACCACGGCTTGAACCACTGATAAGTCGGGTCCGTTTCAAGGCTGTCGATCATCGTATGCACGTCAATGCCGACGACAAGCTGCCTTTCCACCTGAAATCGCGCCTGCTCCAGGATTGCCTTCAAGTCCGTCAGCTTCCCGTACGACAAACCCATCTCGATCAGCTTCGATTTCGATTGCTCTTCGATATAAGCGCCGGTGACCGCGGAATTGCCGAAAAAGACCGGTCCGTGATCCAGCCACTGATGATGGAACAACGTTTTGGTGAAGTCGTTTTTATAAAAACGCCGCGACGTAACCATCGGATCCCAGTAACCGATGATCCAATCCGACAGCAGGAAGGCGGCAAGCAGAAGCAGGACAAAGCCGTTTTTCCTTATAAAAGCAATCATAAGTTTGTAAACCACACTTTATGGATAAATTAGAGGCTGGCCACGAAAGGCCAGTCTAGCGCTATAGGTCGGTTTCCATCAAGGTGTCGAACGTCTACAGCGATTTTTGCTGCCAGGCATGATACTGCTCGCGGAAGGCGGCAGGCCACGCTGCTTCATCCAGTCCGTACTGCGACAGAAAGGCGAAAGCCCAACGTTCGATTCCAAAGCCAACGCAGCCCGTAACGGCATTTCGTTTGCCCATTTTGATGTTGAATGCATTGCCGAACGTATTGCTGTGGAAGTTGACGGAGCTGCAGGCGATCGACTTGTTGATTCGCGGAATCGTCAAGCGAAGCTCGTACTTCATCTCCTGATTGCGCTGGAATGAAGCTTTTACCTGGAAGTCGTTGGTGAAAAACGGATCGTTGGCGATTTCCAGCATGCTGTCCACGTTCCACTCCACGGCGAGCTCTTTCAAATATTCGATGGCTTGCAGGCGATGCTCTTTTACAAAATCGGGCTTACCGACAAATATGATTTCTCGCATGCTGAAATCAAGCAGTCGACCGAAGTCCGTGTGATTGCGCGATTCAAAGCGATGGCACTTCGAAATCGCCGTCACGATGCGGCCTTCGCCTTCCAGCGTTTCATTTTGCAGCCCTTCGTAGCAGTGATAACAAGTCGAAGGGTTCATCGTGAACTTCGGCTTTGGCATGGTCCGGTTCAAATCGAGCGGCTGGCCTTCCTCTTTCCAGCCACCGGCATCGCGAATCGATTGGGAGAAAGATTCAATGATGTCGAGATCCTCGCGCAAGTGCGTCAAAAAGTGAATATGTTCCGGAAACGAAGTAAAATGATTCGTTTTATTCAGCGTATCGGCATGAATGACCGCCGGGTAATGCTCTTCCGTCACACCGGCGAAACGGCCTGCTACTTTGGTGACGAAACTGTAATCGAGAAAACGCATTAAGCTTGAGAACGGCTCACGGAAAATAAACAGACCGGGTTCCAGCACCTTAATGATCTTACGTTCCGTCAGTTCGGCAATAATGTCGCCTTCGTACGGCGTGTCCACACGATGTTCGAATAAAATATTTTCCTTAAAACCGAAATCGCCTTGGGAGAACCGCTCGATCAAACGGCGCACGCGGTCCTCAATCACCTCGTTTCCCTTCGAAGACTGGTGCACGATACGGATTTGGTTCGATTCCAGCGTGATGTCCTGAATCGTTTCGTCGATAAATGCGGCCGCATATTTAAGCTGGCCATGCTGGCTCGGGGCGAGGCCCTCCAATGATACGATGCATTCCATGGTACTACCTCGCCTTCTTATTGTGAATGAATTGCGCGATTTCGCGGACGGTGTTGAGCGGATACAGCATCAAATCTTGATTGGTCACTTGAATGCCGTATGTTTTCTCAATGTGTGCGATCAAAGCAGTAGCGCCGATTGAATCAACATATCCGTAATCGAATAAGTGAACATCCGGCGTAAATTCATCATCGTCTTCCTCGATTTCGTACCGGTTCTTAATGTGAGCTTCCAGCTCTTCCAGCAGCTCTTGCATAAGTAAGCCTCCTTGATTTTGAAAAAAATGAGATATGCCGAAACATGGGAGCGGGACGGGCGCCGGGCTGCAAAAAGCCTGGCGGAACCGTCCGCGCGTTGATCCATGTAGTTATGTTTAACCGACCTACTTTAAGCTAGCGGAAGCCTTAAGGCGAGATGCGGACCGTGACGGTCACCGGCTCGCCAAAATGCGTTACGGTATAAGTTTGTTTCGCTTCGTCACGATCAACGGTCAGCGCTTCGCCTTCAATGGAGAGCGACTGCTCGCTCTTCAGTTGTATTTGCTGCATGCCTGGCGCGTCTAACGTCAAAGTCCACTGCGCTCCGGACTTTTGCAGCACATACGGCACGTTGGAACGTGTAATGTGAAGCTTTGCTTCGGCAGCCGCGGCACGGTCCGGGCTTGCGAACCGGACGGATGTTTCGCCCTGTGCTCCGAAGTACAGCCGGTTTTCGCGGATGTCGCGCACCTCGGCGGCAGTCACCGGTTGTTTGTCCGCATAAGGCTGACCCGGCTCTACGACAAGCCCGATCGTTCCTTTATATTCCGCAGCTTGAGCGGGAACGCCCGATGTGTTCGGCTTCACATGAAAGCTGGGTTCTACCGTCAGTCCGACGGCTTTCTTCAGACGGTCAGCGACGGCTTCGTACCAAGGACGATACAGATCGACGCGAGTCGTTAGCGTGTTCATGTAGCTTCTAGCCATTTGCGGCTCAGTTATGAAGTTATAGCTGTACTCATTGCGCAGCTTGTCCAAGTACCGAACAAATTCAAGAAGCGGCTGCGTATTCGCCGGAAAATGATATTCGATATGCTCGAAATAATCGATTGGCATATCTTGGGCTACATAAGCTTCGAACAAATCTTCCGTCGAATAACGCGGATCGGTACGAAGCACCGGCGCGGGCGTAGACAGGAGCATCGGACGTTTCATGTCCGGAAGCCCGGAGCCGTCCGTCATCAGGAAAGGCAATCCCCAGTTGTACTCGATGCCAAGACGGGGCTCGTGCCGAATGTCGGCCGGCTTGAAGCCGAAATTGAACCATATGTCGGCTTCCCTTTCATTGCGCAGCGTCTGGGCACGGTCCGGGTTATTGATGCGCCACGTATGCTGATTTGTGCCTGGCATGAGCCAAGGGATGCCGAGCGTATCGAACGCCTTGCGGTGCAGAGCGATCTCCTGTTTTTCCTGGGCATCGCTCGTAAAGTTATGAACGAACAAATGCGGGTACAGTTCCAGCTTATGGGCTTTCGTATATTCGATAAATTCGGTCAGCTGACTTTTATATGGAAAACCAGGATCGTCGACGGTCGTCGGAATGCCGAATTCCAGCTGTCCGACGATCAGATCGTCTTTGCCGTCGCCGTTCAGGTCGGCCCATAACGGGACCGCATTATGCCCGCCGACAAGCGCATGGCTTCCCAGCTGGTTGACGCTCGCGGCTTCGATCAATCCGGCGTCTCGCCAAGTGATTCCGCTGTTTGCACCGGCTTGCTGCAAGTATATGCGCAGATCGCCTTCCTGGCTGCCGACGACAAGGTCGGCCTTGCCATCGCCGTCCATATCGCGGATGGACGGCGCCGCAAACTTCGCGGGCAGCTGCGCGGCCGCCGCGCCTTTGCCGAAGGCGAGCGCGCCGGAGGCGCTCCGCTCGCCATGGTACACCGTCACCTTGCCGGCGGCATCCCCGACCACGAGGTCGGGAATGCCGACCCCGGTGACGTCGCCTACCGCCGCAGCGATTGGCGCAGCGCCGCGAATCGGCTGCCCGTCCGCGAGCAGCTGGACGGGCGCCGTGAACGTGCCGCCGGCTTCGCCGTAGGCGACGGCGAGCGTGCCGTCCGGCCGGCCAACGATCAGATCGGGCCGGCCGTCGGCATTCAGATCGTACGCCGCTACGCTGGCGTACGGGCCTGGTGCGAGCGTAGCCCCGCTCGAGAGCCGCACAGGCTCCCGCTTGCCGAAGGCTGCGGGAGCAGGCACGCCCGCCGGAAGCTGCTGCCCGGCATAGGCCGACGCGGCCGCGCCGCCAGCGCCGCGGTACACATAGATCTGTCCGTCGCCCGAGCCGACGATCAGATCGGGCTTGCCGTCGCCGTCCAGATCGGCCAGCGCCGGATAAGCCCGATACGGCACCGTGATCGGTTCGCCGAGCGACTTGTACTCGGGGTAATTCGCCAGACGAATCGGCCCATCCTCGCTCATAAGCCGCGTGCCGCTGGAGTAAAACGAATTCGGCGTTTCCCCGGCGAACGCCGGTTTCGCATTCGTGCCCGTGTTCAAATGCACGGCCACCGATTCCTGCCATCGTCCCCACGTGAATGACGAGCGGACGAGCGAGAATGAAGGGATTTGCTTGTGCTTTTTCAGCAGCTCAGCCCACTGGATGCCTTCGCCGTCGCGAATCGCCTCGAGCGCCTCAAAATGATTTTGGTGCGCCATGGCCGGACGGCCGTATGGACCGAGCACTTTTTTTACGCTGTAGCCGAACGTTTCTTTTGCGACGAAGGCGGCATATTCGGAGCGGAACAAAGCGCTGCCCGCTGCGAACGTAAAATGGAAGTAAGGCTGGACCGGCAATTGATTCCGGTCAAAATACAGTGCGCCGGGAACCGGCTCGGTCGCCGTATTGAGTTCCGCCGCCAGTTTTTCAAAGCCAAGTTTCGGGTCCATCCCGCTGGCCAAATCGTAACCGGTCAAGTAGTACCGGTTGGGCAGCAGCGTACCGCTGAAAAATACGGTGCCTTCGCCGATCCGATTGAGCGTATACAGCGAAACGCCGTTCATGGAAGCGATCGTCGTGGCTGTGGAAGGAACGATTCCTTTGCCCCAGGAAAACTGGGCGAGCGTATTGTCCGTATCGTGCCGGAAATACGTGTCGGCAAACTGCTTCAGCAGCTTCTGCAGCCCTTGCAGGTTATAATCCACTTCCGGGTACAGCATCGGGCCGGTATCGTCCAGTTCGCCGCCGGGTTTCAAATTCCGCGTCGGAGGTAGTACGTCGACGACTTGCTTGGCCCCGAGAAAGTCGGGAGGAAACGTATCGGCGAAACGATTTTCAAGGAACAAATGTCCGCCCTTGGCGACATAATCCTGCAGCAGCTTTCGCTGCGCATCGGTCATGCTTTCATGCAGGGACGGGTCCAAATAAACCGTGTCGTACGATTGCAGCTTTCGCCCGCTTATGCTGTTCAAGCTCGCACGCTCCAGATCAAGGTTCGCGACAAGTGACTGGCTGAGATGGCCGAATGCTGCAGGATCGTAAGCATCGCCATCCGTAGCGTACAGCATGCGGACCGTCAGCTCTTTTTTTGCTGTAAACAGAAAAACCGCAAGAGCCGCGGCAAGCACGCAAAGCACCGTTAGAACGGCCTTGCTTTTCATTTTTTTCATTCAAAAATTCCCTCAATTGCCGCATGGTTACACTACTTTGCCATTATATCACGGATGGCGGGCTTTGTTAACTTGTGTCGAGCCGGCTCGGATTGTGCGGTGATGCGATGATCAATGAGTCTTCCCCTGACTAACATCGGCCGGTTTCTTCTATATCTATAGTTGCTTAATTGTTCAATGCTTGATGCCTTTTACGCGATTTAGAAGAGCTTTTACCAAATTTGCTATAAAAGGAGCAAACACATCGTAAAAATACCCGGAGTACTATGGCGATTTTTTCAAAATCTTACCGCCTCTCTGCCTTCTGGGCTGCATGGTTTACAAGTCTCATTTCTGGTACACTATGAAAGATGTACTGTTTTTAAGCCCTCTTTCCGGGTATCCTATGAAACTTAGCCATTGTGGAGGAACGATAATACTATGCGCGAAAACAACATTCGCAAATCGGATATAGAGCTGCTTGCTCCGGCGGGCGATTGGGACTGTATGCGGGCGGCGGTCGCCAATGGGGCGGACGCGATCTTTTTTGGCGTGGAAAAATTCAATGCGCGCGCCCGTGCGAACAATTTTCAGATGGACGAGCTGCCGGATATTATGTCCTTCTTGCATCGATATGGAGTAAAAGGGTTTTTAACATTCAATATTTTAGTGTTTGAAGAGGAACTGGAAGAAGCGCGCATTTTGATCGATGCTTGTATCGACGCCGGTGTGGATGCGGTCATCGTCCAGGATCTTGGGCTCGTGAAGCTGATTCGCGAAATATCGCCGGACTTTCCGATTCACGGCTCCACGCAAATGACGATCACCTCTCCGGAGGCGGTGGAGTTTACGAAGCCGTTCGATATTGAGCGGGTCGTGCTCGGCCGTGAAAATAATCTCAAACAAATCAAACAAATCGGCGACCAAGCGAAGCTTCCGATGGAAGTTTTCGTGCATGGCGCGCTCTGCGTTTCATATTCCGGTCAATGCTTGACTTCGGAAATGTGGGGAGGCCGTTCGGCGAACCGCGGGGAGTGTGCGCAGGCATGCCGTTTGCCGTACGATTTGATGGTGGACGGAGAACAGAAGCCGATGGGAGATGTGGCGTATTTGCTGTCGCCCAAAGATCTTGCGGCGCTGGAACTGGTGCCGGAGCTGATTGAGGCGGGCGTGACTTCCTTTAAAATCGAAGGACGGCTCAAAAGCCCGGAATATGTCGCCAATGTCGTGGGCAAATACCGCAGCGCCATCGACCGTTACTTTGATGGGCAGGACGTGAGGCCGACCAAGGAAGAACTGCGGGAGCTGGAGCAAAGCTTTTCGCGCGGTTTTTCTTACGGTTTCTTGAAAGGGACGAACAACAAGCAGTTGGTTGACGGCACCTTTCCAAAGAGCCGCGGCGTTTATCTCGGGCGCGTCAAGCAAGTGCTGCGGGACGCGGTGCTCTGCGAGCTGGAAGCTCCGCTCAAGCGGGGCGACGGGATTGTATTCGATGCCGGCGATCCGACGAAAAAAGAGGAAGGAGGCCGCGTTTACGATTTGCGCCGGAAAGGTGCGAAGCTGGAGGGCGAGGCACCGGGCGGACTGGTGGAAATTGTGCCAGGACGTCAGGACGTGAATCTGGGACGCGTTCATGTAGGGGACCGGATATGGAAGACGAACGACCCGCATTTGGACAAGCGGCTGCGGCAAACGTTCGAAACCGATAAGCCGTACCGCGTTTTTCCGGTTCAAGTGAAGGTAACCGGAACCGTTGGCCAACCGCTGAAAAGCGTTTGGACGGATGTGGAAGCGGAACACTCCGTGACGGTGGAGTCGGAGTTGTCTTTGGTGCCTGCAGAGAAGCGCCCGATGGACGCCGCGCTGTTCGAAGAACAGTTCGGCCGGCTTGGCGGGACGATTTTTGAACTGGCCTCGGTCGACGTTCATTTGAACGGCGACCTGATTGTGCCGATGCGCGAGCTGAACCAAATGCGCCGGACCGCGGCGGAACTGCTCGCGGCGAACCGGGAACGGCCGCGCGCCTACGTGAAGCGCAGCGTTGACGTGTACGGCGACACGCCGGCGCGTGCGGCTGAGCCTGCCGCTCCGGCAGGCGGACAGGCTCGCTCGCGGCTGACGGCGCTATGCCGCAGCTTGGAGCAAGTACAGGCGGCCTGCTCGATGAACGTCGAACTCGTCTACGCCGACTTCGAGTTCATCAAGCAGTTCCCCGCCGCCGTCGAGGCCGCCCATGCAGCGGGCAAGCGGATCGCGCTGGCGACGCCGCGCATTCATATGCCCGGCGAAACGGGCTATTTCCGAAACATCCTGAACCTGGGGCCGGACGCCGTCTTGCTTCGCAACACCGGCGCCGTCTACTGGTTCATGCGCTATCTTGCCGAGCACCCAGAGGCGGCTCGGCCGGAACTGATCGGCGACTTTTCGCTGAATGTCGCCAACCATAAGACGGCGGCACTGTTTCTGGAAGCGGGTCTTACCCGCGTAACGCCGTCGTATGATTTAAACATCCAGCAGATGGTCGATCTGCTGCGCCGTTCAGACGCCGCGAAGCTCGAGGTCGTGATCCATCAGCATATGCCGATGTTCCACACCGAGCACTGCGTCTACTGTACGTTCCTTAGTGAAGGAACGGACTATACGAACTGCGGCCGCCCGTGCGAGGAGCACAGCGCTTCGCTGCAGGACCGTATCGGCTTCTCACACCCGGTTCGGGTGGATGAGGGCTGCCGCAACACGGTGTACAACGCGATCGACCAATCCGGCGCCGAGTATTTGGCCAATTTCATGGAGCTTGGCGTATCGACATATCGCGTCGAGTTTCTCGAGGAAACGCCGGATAAAGTGCGAGAGGTGCTCTCTTTGTATGAGCGCGCCTTGAAAGGCGAGATCAACGGCACCCATGTGTGGAAATCGTTGAAGGCGACGAATCAGTTGGGTGTTACGCGTGGTCAATTGGTGAAGTGATTTTGCAGTGGGACTTCCCTCCTGTCTTTAGCGAGACGGAGGGAGTTTTTTTATGCGGGCCAGAAGGCAGTTTTCATAGAAATTGATGATTTGTATTTAATAGATCTGCTATTGGAAAGGCCTTAGAAATATAAATAAATTTCCCGATTTTTTTATAATCTAGCAAAAGTCAATAGGAACTATGAATTATAAAGAAAATTTAATGGAGCATTTCTGGAAATATTGTAATGAAATTTTAATAGAAATCTAATACAATAGATCTACATTGTCCAGAAGGTCAATGCCGCAGACGGGGACTATTCTCCTCCGACTTGGAGAGGGGTGGTCCAGTTCGTTCTGCAACGATCTTTGAAAATTACATATACAGGAGGAGAAACACATGTCTTACAAGGAACTGCGTAAGAAGATCAGTTCCGTTCTTGTGTCTGCCTTGCTCTTCGGTATGCTTGCGCCTGCAATGGCGTTCGGTGCGGAAGCAGTCAAACTCAAGGACATCACTGATTCTTATGCGAAGACCGAGATTCAAGCCCTTGTCGACGCAGGGATCGTATCCGGTTACGAAGACGGCAGCTTTCAACCAACTAAGGCGATGACTCGTGCCGAGCTGGCTAAAATCATCGTATTGGCATTAGGAAAAAAGGAGAACCCGGACAAAGCGGCGTCTTTTGCAGACGTAGATAAGAACAGCTGGTACCGTGGGTATGTCGGAGCTCTTGTGGAATCGGGCATTACCGATGGTACATCCGCTACGACTTTTTCCCCAGATGCTAAAGTAACGAGAGAAGAGCTTGTCGTATTCTTCGTACGGGCTATGGGCCTGGAAGAAACGGCTAAGAAGGTTGCGGCGGATGCTAAGCTTAGCGACTTGGCTCAAGTTTCAAGCTGGGCTAAGGCTCATGTGTCCCTTGCGTTCAAGATGGGCTTTGTACAAGGAATCGAGAACAACGACGGCACGCTCAGCTTTAACCCAAAAGCGAATGCAGAACGTCAAGCACTCGCGCGTTTGGCGTATGAGTTTAAGACAAACAAAGCCAAGTTCGTAGAGAAGGCGCAGGCTATTGCTAAAGCGGAAGAAAAACCATCTACTGGTGGTTCGACCGGTACTGGCAGCACTGGCGGCGGCGGTAGCTACGGTGGGGGCGGCGGCTATTCCGGCGGCGGATCCAACAACGCTTCAATCGCTGATCGTCTGAAAGCTGGAGAAACGCTTACTGGTAACGTCACATTAGGGGCGGGAACTTTCGGGCCGGAAGATGGAAAAACGGCTAAGATTGCCGGTACGTTGACTCTTGATCCAGGCGCTACAGGTACCGTTACTTTGAAGAACATCGAAGCGGACAATATTGTCGTAGCTTCCGGTGACAGCAATTCCATCCATCTGATTAACATTAAAATCAAAGTTAAGCTGACAGTTAATGCTTCGACTCAAACGGTTTCTGTTCGTATCGTTGCGGAAGGCACCACGACTGTAGCGGCAACGGAAGTTACTTCCAAAGCTATCGTTGAAAACGGTACAACAAACGGTGCGGCTTTCGGTGCGATCACGATTAAACCTACTGCCTCCAATCAACAAGTTGACTTGAAGGGTAATATCAGCAGCGCGATTAAAATTACCGGCGCTGTCACGTTGAATGTTTACGGCACGGTTGGTACGATTACGGCGGAAGAGGCTCTTACGTTGAATGCGTTGGCCGACTCCAACATCGGCACCATCCAATTGAATTCTGCTAAAGCCAACGTTTCTATTAGCGGTTCGGGCATTATCCAAAACATCATTGCTGCGGTTGCTGGAGCAGTGTTGAACATTGCCGACGGCAATGTAAAGATTCAGAAGCTTACGCTGAACGTAAAAATCACTTTGCAGGGCGATGTTGAAGTCATTAAAAACATTCCGATCGTCGTACCTGAAGGAAAAGATGTATCCGAATTTGTTGACGGCGCTGAAACCATTTTGGATGCCGTAAAACTTTCTTTTGCGATTGCTACTCTGCAAATCGGATATGCTGATGACGAAAACGCTGATGGCGTAAAAAGCAATCTGACACTTCCGACGAGTGCTTTGAATGGAGACGCATCGGTAACATGGAGTTCCGATAATGCAGCGGTGAACGCATCTAACGGTGAGGTTACCCGTCCTGCAGTTGGACAGCCAGACGCAGCCGTAACTTTGACGGCAACGGTCAAAGTAGGCACTTTGGAAGCAAAGAGAACCTTCAAAGTAACTGTTAAAGCGAAAACGGATGTTGTTGATCCTCAACTTCCGGGTACTGTGACGGGCATTACTTACACTTCTACTACAAACAGTATCATATTGAGCTGGTTACCTGCTGATAACGCGGTATCCTACGCAGTTTATATGTTGGATACGAAACTGGGTACGGTTACGAATACAACATATACAGTAGAAAACCTGAGCGCAGGTCAAACTTATAACTTCATTATTTACGCGTTGAACGCTGCAGGTATCGTTTCGAGTCCAAGCGCAACGTTTGCTGCTTCTACGTTGAGCCCTGTTGCTCCTCAATCCGTGACGATGACGGTATACGGAGTGTACTCCTCGGGTAACGGAACGGTTACATCTAACGTTTATGCTCTGAGTGCTGACGGAAGTGGAGTATACGATAACTCCGCTTATCCAGATAACAACTACCTTGTTGTGCAGTTCAGCGATTCCTTGGCAACAGATCAAGTGAACGGAACATTAAACTTTAGCGGGGCAACGGTTTCCGGGCTCGCAGGAGTGTCGACTTCCGTATACAATAGCGTTTACTTGGTGGTTTATTCGCCAACTGGCTTCCCGGCATTAACGACGACAAATTTAAGCATTATTGGAATTACGAAAACCGTAAGTTCACAAACATATTCTGTTGATCCGGTAACGGTAAAAGTTTTAGAGTAGTCCTAGTAGAGACTAGAACTTTTCATATTTTTATCCCCGAGTCAAGTCCTTCCGGACTTGACTCTTTTTCATTTACTCGCGGAGGACCGACCATGAAAGAAAACAAACTCGCGCTGCTGCTCCTTCCTCTTGTGCTCATAGCCGGCTTTCTCATCTATTGGTTCACGACGCCGACGGAGGTACAGCCGGATGCTGACTCCCGGTATAACCAGGCGCTCGCCTTCATTCAGCAAAACCGGCTGGATGAAGCGAAAATACTGCTCGAATCAGGTATAGCGGACAAACCCCAGGAAGGCAAATACGATTTCCAGCTCGGCAACATTGCCAGAAAGCAAAATCATGCGGACGAAGCGTACAAGCTATATGAAGCAGCAGCAGCCAAAACGCCACAATTAGTAGAAGCCTACAACAATATGGCAGCCCTAAAAATGGTGGATAATAAGTTAGACGAAGCTTTGACTGTCATCGAAAGCGGATTGAAGCAGCAGCCGGATTTTAAGGATTTGCAGTTTAAAAAGGGCCAAATTCTGTATATAAAAGGCGATTATGTTCAAGCGGAAACGGTACTAAAATCTTTATTAGGTGACCTGCAATACGTTGAAGCAGCCCGGTTTCTTGGCCTATCATTACTGAAGCAAAACCGTACCGAGGAAGCACTGGTCTATTTAAAGGAATACATAAATAAATCGCCGGCCGACAGTAAGGGCAAGGAAGAGATTCAAAAGATCATAAATGATCTCGAGAAAACAAAATAAAGTTTTGCCGGGGATTGCTCCGGCTATTTTTGTATCATTACCACACTGCTTGTTCACAATTTAGACACAAAATTTTAATCTAATTTTCAGGTTCGGTTAAGGTTGGGTTATGGTTCCGTCGGTATGCTGTTGTTGGTTAACCCGCATAAAAGATGGAAATGACTTGAATATGGAAAACGTGGCGACGATGGGAGGTTTTGACGTGCTTGAGGTCAAACAGGTCAGCAAATTGTACGAAAACCAGAGAGGGGTCCAAAGCATCGATTTTTCGATGAGTCGTGGAGAAATCGTCGGTTTTCTCGGGCCGAACGGCGCCGGCAAAACGACGACAATGCGGATGATCACCGGCTATTTGAATCCGACGCACGGCTCGATTACGATTGACGGGCTGTCCATGGCGGATCACCCGAAGAAGGCGCGGCAAAAGATCGGGTATTTGCCGGAGACGCCGCCGCTTTATCCGGAGATGTCGGTGACGGCGTATTTGCAATTTATCGCCGATCTAAGGGGCATCCCGGTCAAGGAGCAGAAGCGCCGCATCGGCGAGGTCGTTGAGCGACTTGGGCTGCAGGGGCGCGAGAAGCAAATCATTCGCAGCCTTTCCAAAGGCTACAAGCAGCGGATCGGCTTGGCGCAGGCGATTTTGCACAGCCCGGATCTGCTTGTTCTGGACGAGCCTACATCGGGCCTCGATCCGAAGCAGATCATTGAAATTCGCCAGCTCATTCGAGAGCTGGGCGAGAACCACACCGTGCTGCTCAGCACGCACATTTTGCCCGAAATCAACACGCTCTGCAACCGTGTGCTCATTATCAATCAAGGGCGCATCGTTCTCGACGGACAGCCGGACCGACTGGCGAACTCGATGGGTGAGACGTTCGAGGTATCGCTGGAAGTGAAAGGCCCGCGGGAAACGGTGCTGTCCGAGCTGCGCAACGTGCCGGGCGTCACCGCAGTACAGGAACTGACGCAGGAGGATACGGCTGCGGAAAGCACAGCTTTTGCTCAAACGGAGACGGAAGTGGATACCGAGGAAGCCGGTCAACCATCGACGGCGTCCAGTACGGCTGAAACAACAGCTTCTTCGAGCGGTACAGTAAAGGTCGTTGTGTCCGCGGCGGATCGCGTGGATGTACGCGAAGCTTTGTTCTATCGTCTCGCAGAACGGCGTTTGCCGATTCTTTCCATGAAGAAAGAATCACTCAGCCTGGAAGACATTTTCCTCAAGCTGACCACAAACGAATCGCTTGAGGCAGCGCAAACGGAAGACGCTTCCGATAAGGAGGTGACCTCGAATGCGTAGAACGCTTGCCATGGCAAGGAAAGAGCTGCAGCTCTATTTTTACTCGCCGATCGCTTACGCGGCGTTTGCTTTCTTTTTTGTAATTGCGGGGTACTTTTTCAGCGCGAACTTCCTGTACCCTCCATATATCATAGACGTGCGCCCGGTATTCGGAACCATCACGTTCGTGTTCCTGTTCATTATTCCGCTGCTCACGATGCGGCTTGTTTCCGATGAATTGCGTCAGGGAACGGATGAACTGCTGCTGACCTCACCGGCCAGCATCACGGAAATTATTATGGGGAAATATATCGCAGCTATCGTAGTGCAGCTGCTGCTTGTGGCAGGCAGCTTGATTTATCCCCTGATCCTGAGCATCTACGGCGATTTGGACCTGCCGGTTATGTGGATGTCCTTTCTGGCCATGTTCCTGATGGGAGCCGCTATGATGGCGGTCGGACTGTTTGCTTCCTCACTGTCGGCCCACCAAATGGTGTCCGGTATTGCGGGCTTTGCGATACTGCTGTTATTTTGGACGATCGAATGGCTGGGCGATTCCGTAGGCGGTAAAATTAAAGACTACCTCGGCATCTTCTCCATCGTAGGACGAGCCGGCGATTTACAAAAGGGCGTGCTCGATTTTGCCGATGTCATTTTTTATGTGACATTCATCGCGGTGTTTATCGTGCTCAGCATTCAAGTGCTCGAAAGAAAACGTTGGAGATAATCGACAACCGCTTTCACGCCGGGCAGGCGTGAAGCAGAAGGGGGAAAGGCAAGTGAACAAGTGGATTCGCGGAACGAACGCAGCGGTATTGTCGCTGGCCGTTATCGGCATATTTATCGTCGTCTCGATCTTTTTGAACTCAATGAAAAATTTGCAGGTCGATTTGACGCAAAATAAAAAGTTTACGTTGTCGGAACAGACGACCCAAGCGCTTAAGTCGCTTGACAAAGACGTACGCATCCTGTCGCTGACGAGCGATCAGACCGAACCGTTTATTAAACGGCAAGTCGTGGAATTGGCGCAGGAATACAAGAAGCGCAATAGCAAAATTACGTTCGACGAATACGATATGGTGCAAAATCCGGCGATTGCCAAACAGTACGATGTCGATCCATCCGGCGTTTTGGTAGTGGAGAGCGGTACGCAGAAAAAGACGATCTACTATTATGATATGTTTATTCCCGGGCAGCAGCAGGGCGAGTACCGGTTCAGCGGGGAGGAGAAGCTGACCCAGGCGATCGTCAATTTGAGCGCGAAGGAGAAGAGCAAAGTCTACTTCATGTCCGGCCATAACGAAATCCCGCTCAACCAGATGAACACGTGGAGAAGCGGGCTCGAAAGCTCGAACTATGAAGTGAAAGAGCTGAACCTGCTGCGCGAAGGCAAAATTCCGGACGATGCCGACATTTTGTTCATCATCGGCCCGGAGACGGACATCAGCGACAAAGAAACCGAATTGATCAAAAATTACATGAACGGCAAGGGCAAGCTGTATATGGCCCTGGGCTTTAATAAAGACATGGTGTCCGGCTGGAAAAATATCGACGGCCTGATGGCGACTTACGGCATCAAAGATCAGCATGCGATTGCCATTGAGCCGAAGCAAAGCGTACTTTACGATCCGCTCACGATCATTCCGGAGTACGGTTTCCATGACATTACAACGAAGCTTCAGCAGTACAACCTGCTGACGATGATGACGCTAGCGGTATCGCTCGGCAACGAGCCTGTAGCGGATTTCCCGGCTACGGCCATCTTGAAGACGACCGACAAAGCTTACGGCGAAACCGATCTGAAGCTTCTGGCCGACAGCAGCCGCAGCGCGCTGGACGATAAAGACGTGAAGGGGCCGCTCAATCTGGGCTATGTCGTCGAGAGCAAAGACAAGAAGCCGAAGGCGGTCGTGCTCGGCGGCTCTACGTTCCTTGTAGATCGCGTTATCCAGCAGCAGGGCAACCGCGATTTCGCGCTGAACAGCGTGGGCTGGCTGCACGAGCAAAAAGATCAAGTGACGATCCGTCCGCGTGAAGGCGATGCGCTTCAACAGGCGCTGCTCACCGGCAGTCAGGCGAAGATGATTTTCTACGGTACGGTGCTTGTATTCCCGTTACTCTTCCTTGTCGTCGGCGGGACGATTTGGTGGAGGAGGAGAAAAGGATGAAACGGCTCATTCCGACCATTGTTTTGCTCGTCGTGTGCATCGGGGGCTTCTGGTATGCATCCAGCAAAGACTTTTTTAAAGAGAAAAAGCCGGAGCCTGCCGCAGTGGTTGCTGTGAAAAAGGAAGAAGTGGCAAGCTACACGATTAAGAAAGAAAACGGTGTAATTGAAATGCAGCAAAAAGACGGCAAATGGTCCATGACCAAGCCGGCGCCGCTGCCGCTAAACGGTTATTCTCCTGCCGGTTGGGTCGATTCGTTGAATGGGGCGACGAAGGAAAAGACGGTGAACGCGAATCCGTCCGACCTTGCCCAATTCGGGCTTGACCAGCCGAAGCAGGAATTTACGGTAACGCTGACGAACGGAACCACACATAAGCTATCGATCGGCAACCCTCTGCCGGTGCCGGGTTTCTCTTACGCGAAGTTCGACAGTTCGCCGGAGGTATTCCAGATCAGCGATGAAAAAGTCAAGTCGCTGGCGAAGGAACCGATCGACTTTATGGAAAAGAGTCCGTTCACCGTCCATTACGAGGAAATTCGTTCGTTGACGGTAGATTGGAAAGGCCTGAAATGGACGCTGACCAAAAGCGATCCGTCCAAGGCGTCGTATGATTCGAATTGGAAGCTTGGCGACAAAGAGATCAAGGGCTCGGATGCGTCTGGAATCCTCGATAAAACCGCGTTTATCTCATCGAATGAGATGGTAAAACGAGTGGCTGAGGTAAAGCTGGATGCACCGGAGCTAAGAGTAGAAATGAAAGATGTCGACAAAGACAACAAGGAGACGACGACGGTCTATGTCGGCAAAGTCGACGGAGACAACGTATGGATCGCCAAGCAGGGCGGGGATTGGGCATACACCATCCCGGCGGCGACCGTGCAGGAGCTGGCCGATAAAGCCAAGGATGTGCTTGCAGCTGCTCAAAAATAACGAAGCGTAAGCAATGCGCCTTTTGATCCACCTAACAGGGATCAAAAGGTGTTTTTGTTTTGTTGGAAATTTTTTTAAAAATACCGTCGCCAGACATACATATTTTCCCACAAAACGGGCAACCTAAAATTTGTCATTTACGAAAGGAGGAACACGTGATGTATCAAGGACAACAACAGCAGCAACAGCAAGGGATGAACACGGTAAGCTCCAAGGAATTGGCGTACATAACGGATTGTTTGAAAAATGAGGAGCTGCTTGCCAAACTCGCCGTTCAAGGCGCGGCGGAGAGCACGACACCGCAACTGAAGCAAAAATTGTCGCAAATCGCGCAGGACCGTCTGCAAAATACGGATCAATTGCTGCGTACGTTACAGCAGTACACACAAATGACTCACTAATATAGAAGGAGGTGCTAGAGGGTATGTATCAACAGCAAAACTTTTTTGGGCAGCAGCAGTCGGGACAAACGCAGCATTTTCATTTGCAGGAGCAGGATGCGGGCAATTTGGTGCTTTCCGAATTGAAGCGCGCCGCGCGTGAATATACAACGGCTGCGCTGGAGTCCACACATCCGGCGATTCGCCAAACGTTTGCCAGCTTGACGCAAAAATCGCTCCAGGATCAAGCGGAGCTGTTCAACGCCTTGTCCCAAATGCAAGGCTACGGCTCGGTAAAAATGGCTTCCCAGCAAGAGGTGCAGCAGGAGCTGCAGCAGCAAATCCGCAAAGCGGAACAGCTGCAATCATTGGTTCACCAAGCGCTGCAGCACAGCAATTTTTCTGCGGCCGGTTTGTACCAACAACAACAAACGCAGCAGCAAGCCCAGCAAACGCAGCAGTCGTACGGTGTGCAAAATGAAGCTTTTGCACAAGCTCAATCCTACCCCTCCGGCTATGGAAGCGGATCTGCAGGGTACGCGAGCCAAGGTGCAATATCTTCCGGCAGCGGTGCAGTTGGGGGTTACGGCAGTCAAGGAACGGCGTCGTCCGGCAGCACACCCGGCTATAGCGGCGGGTCTTATTCCGAGCAGGGCTATGGTCAAATCGGGAGCCCGAGCTATACCCCTTCTACTGGCGCAGCGCATGGATATGCAGGATCCTTGTCGCAGGAAGACGCTTCGTTGAAATCGTCCGTTTCCGGTACCGATCAACAGGAGTATTACTCTGCAAGATCGGCGCAGGATTATGCGAGCAATCAATATTCAAGCGGCAGCACGCCGGAATCGTACGGTTTGAAAAATCAATCGGAGCAAACGTACAGCGCATCCGGCAGTGCGACTTCGGCGCGACAAAGCGGCAGCTACAGCATCGGCGCGGTAAACCAAAACGCAGGTACGTCGATGAGCGGTTCTGCCTCGAATGCTGCCGGCGCATCCAGTAATAAACAGCAGTATAGCGTCGGCTCGTCCCGCAACGGCAAGTATATGATGTAGCGTGAGCAAGCCCCGCAGCCTGGTAATCAGGAGCGGGGCTTTATTACGTCTGCAGGAAACATCAGTACCATGTAAAAAGCCCCCTTGTATGATCCTTCCCCCTGAATCTTCACTTCACAACGAGAGCCCAGTATCGAATAAGAGAAACCCGTACAGAACCTTCACGTGTCGTATAGTTTTTCGTTTTTTAACCATAATACGAAAAAATGCACAAAACAACGTTAAGTATGGGAGGGTTCTTTTTCATGAGAACGATATGGATTGCTTTGGTAGCGGCTGCCATGCTGCTTGGTGGTTGTCAGCAGCAAAGAAATGTGCAGGACGACATGAAAATGCAAACACTGCAGAAAACCGTGGGCCGCGATCGGCTGCTTCATACGTTTAGCCAAATTACGCCGCCTCCAATGGGCAAAGAAATGATGGACCAGCCGGACGATCTGTTGATTACATGGATCAAGCAAGTGGACGATTGGACATATCGGGTGCTGTCCTCCCCTGTAACGGGTGAAATGGACACATACGCCATGAGAGAGATGAGGACGCATCTGATGCAAATATATAGCTTGGAGATGGCGGAGAAGCTCATCGCCGGTTTTTATCGCTACGACCCGTCGTCCACGACGTATAAGGCGAACAGCACACGCGCGATGCTCAATCTCCGCAGCGAGTGGGGGCGATATGAAGTGAAAAAGACGCAGCCGGCTCAAGATCAGTATAAAATATCGCTGCAGGGCGCAACGGACTTTGATCACGCCCGGTCGATGATGCATCATGAATCCGTATATCAAGTCAAAGATAATCGTCTCATTATTATGGAATTTAAAACAAAGGCGTAACAATCCTTCAAAAGCTATGGATCGGCTTCGTAATCGAAGCAGTAAAGTTCGCGCTATCTTGTGGACGCTTTACTGCTTTATTTTTTTGATTTGTATACGAACAAACATTCTATTATTATGGTATAATAGATGAGCGGCAGGATCGTAGATTGACACCGACTATGGGGTAGCATAGACTATTTTTAGACAAGCTGAAACGCTCGATAGTATCCTTCGGATGCTGCGAAAGCTTGCTTTGTATAGACCGACAGGAGGATTACCTGTGCATTTGCGAATGGACCAATGGAAGCATGCATTTAAACTCGATCCTGACCGGGATTTGTCCGACGATGCGCTTGAGAAGATTTGCCTATCGGGTACCGATGCGGTCATGGTTGGCGGTTCGACAGGCGTTACGTTCGACAATACGGTCGATTTGCTGGCCCGCATTCGCCGATATGAGGTTCCGTGCGTTCTCGAAGTATCGAACCGTGAAGCGATCGTGCCGGGGTTCGATTTATTCATGATTCCAATCGTATTGAACGCCAAGAACACCGATTGGATCGTAGGACAGCAGCACGGGGCGATCAAGGAATACGGAGCGATCCTAGATTGGAAACAAATGATGACCGAGGGCTACATTATAATGAACGGGAACTCGGCTGTGGCGAATGTCACCGAAGCGGACGTGAAGCTATCGCTGAAGGATGTCGAGGCTTACGCACGTTTGGCGGAACATTTGTTCCGGTGCCCGGTCGTCTACCTCGAATACAGCGGCATATTCGGTGACATGGAGTGGGTCCGTCGAATCCGCGGGCTGCTTAGCGAATCAAGGCTGTTTTACGGCGGCGGGATCGATGGGCCGGATAAAGCGCGGGAAGCGGCCCAAGCGGCGCACACCATCGTTGTAGGCAATGCGGTCTACAATGATCTGGAACAGGCGCTCGCGACCGTAAAAGCAGTCCGTGAATAAGGAAAGAAAGGAAATTCATAGAACAATGATGAATGAACCTGTTGATATAATGAAAGCTGTGCAAAAATTGAATCCGCAGCAGCGGCGCGCCGTCGAAACGGTGGACGGGCCGCTGCTGATCATGGCTGGAGCGGGGAGTGGCAAGACCCGAGTGCTGACGCATCGGATTGCGTACCTCATCGCCACGCGTAAAGCCGCGCCATGGAGCATACTGGCCATTACCTTTACGAACAAAGCGGCGCGTGAGATGCAGGAGCGGGTAGGCGCGCTCGTCGGCCCGCAGGGACAAGATATTTGGGTATCGACGTTTCACTCGATGTGCGTCCGGATTTTGCGCAGGGATGTAAGCCGAATCGGCTTCACTTCCAATTTTACGATCCTGGATTCGGGCGACCAGCTATCCGTCATCAAGAACTGCATGAAGGAGCTTAACATCGATACGAAGAAGTTCGAGCCGAAAGCGGTTCAGGCGGCCATGGGCAATGCGAAAAACGAATTGCTGACGCCTGAAAAGTTGGAGAGCAAGATCGGCGATTATTTTGACGGCATTGTGGCGAAAGTATACAAGTTGTACCAGAAAAAGCTGAGAAGCAACAATTCGCTAGACTTCGACGACCTGATCATGACGACGATTCAATTGTTTCAGGAAGTGCCCGAAGTGCTGGAATTTTACCAAAACAAGTTCCAATATCTCCATGTCGACGAGTATCAGGATACGAACCGTGCACAATATATGCTGTGCCGAATGCTGGCGGATAAATATAAACGCATATGCGTCGTCGGCGACAGCGATCAGTCGATTTACCGTTGGCGCGGTGCGGATATAAGCAATATTCTTGATTTTGAGAAAGACTATCCGAAAGCGACCACCATTTTGCTGGAGCAAAACTACCGTTCCACCTCCAATATATTGAACGCCGCGAACAAGGTCATCGCGAACAATATGGGCCGTAAGGCAAAGAATCTGTGGACCGATAAGGGCGAAGGCAATAAGATCAAGCTGTACCAAGCGGACTCGGAGCATGAGGAAGGGTACTTCATCACCGGTGAAATCCGTAAAAACGTCGACGGAGGCAGGCGGTTCAACGACCATGCCATTCTGTACCGGACCAACGCCCAATCACGGGTCATGGAGGAAATATTGATCAAGTCCGACATCCCGTACCAAATTGTCGGCGGCGTCAAGTTCTATGACCGCAAAGAAATTAAAGATATTTTGGCCTACTTGCGGCTCGTTTCCAATCCGGATGACGACATTTCGTTTGCCAGGGTCGTTAACGTGCCGAAACGTGGCATCGGGGATGCGACCGTCGATAAGCTTGGGGAACTCGCCGGACGCTATGGGGTATCGATGTTCGCCATGTTGGAAAATGCGGAGATGCTCGAGATCGGTGCACGTGCGCGAAATGCCCTGTCCGATTTCCGCGATATGATTGAGAATCTGTACCGGATGACCGAGTATTTGTCCGTTACCGAGCTCACCGAGAAAGTGCTGGAAATGTCCGGCTACCGGGAAGAGCTGAAACGCGAAAATACAATCGAATCGCAGGCGCGGCTTGAAAACATCGATGAGCTTTTGTCCGTGACGATGGATTTCGAGAAGCGCAACGACGATAAATCGCTTGTTTCGTTTTTGACGGATCTTGCCTTGATTGCGGATATCGATTCGATGAACGAGGACCCCGAAGCGGGAAAAAGCGGCGTCGTGCTCATGACGATGCATAGCGCCAAGGGACTCGAGTTTCCCGTCGTCTTTATTATGGGTCTGGAGGAAGGCGTATTCCCTCATAGCCGGGCTTTGATGGACAATGAAGAGCTTGAGGAGGAGCGACGCCTTGCATACGTAGGCATCACGCGCGCCGAAGAAGAGCTGTTCCTCACATGCGCGCGGATGCGCACGCTGTTCGGCCGTACGACGGCTAATGCGCCGTCACGATTTTTGACTGAGCTCCCGCATGAGCTCGTCGAGTCCGTGCGCGCCGGCGGAGGGTTTGGCCGCAGCGGCGGCTCGAGTGCTTGGGGCGGCGGGGAGCGCCGCTTTGGCAGCACTGGCGGCTTCGGCAGCCCGGCGGGCGCACCCGCCGCCGCTGGAGCGAGCCGCGCGCCCGTGAGCTTCCGCAGCGGCACCGGAGCTGCGCCGGCGGCCGCCGCGGCACCGAAGACGCCCGTGCAGGACTTCGCCATGGGCGATAAAGTCCAGCACGGCAAGTGGGGAACCGGCGTCATCGTCGCCATCAAAGGCTCGGGGGACGATACCGAGCTGCAGATCGCTTTCCCGGCTCCCGTCGGCGTGAAACGGCTGCTTGCCAAATTTGCGCCGATTACGAAGCAGAGCTAGACTGCAATCTTATGTGCATCATCGACTTCTAACATAAATTGCTGTAGCCAATATGGTTTGCAACGATATCGGGCCACCCGATGCCGCCGTTGCAACGCGAGAGGATGGAACCCGGATGCCGGACGCTTTCGAAACGATGGAAGCCCTCATCGAAGAGATCAGCAAACATAACTATCATTATTATACGCTGGATGAGCCGACGATCAGCGATGCCGAGTGGGATGCGCTGTACGCCAAGCTTTTGCAGCTCGAAGCCGAGACCGGCGTCGTATTGCCGCATTCGCCAACCGCCAGGGTGGGCGGTGAACTGCTGAAAGGCTTTGAGGAGCATCGGCATTTGGCGCGGCTCTGGAGCCTCGACAAGGCTCAAAACCACGACGATCTGATGGCGTGGCATACCCGCGCCCAAAAGCTCGTAAACGACTACAATGCGCAAAATCCGGGTAATCCGCTGCCACCGCTTTCCTTCGTGCTTGAGCTGAAATTCGACGGTCTAACGCTAAACCTGACTTATGATCATGGCGAACTGGTGCAGGCTGCCACGAGGGGGAGCGGGGTTGTCGGTGAAGGCATCTTGGCCCAGGTGAAGACGATCAAGTCCATTCCTTTGAAAATTCCATACAACGAAGGAATTATCGAAGTGCAGGGCGAAGGAATTATGAATTTGTCCGTGCTGGGCGCATACAACGAGACGGCCGTGGAACCGCTGAAAAATGCACGCAACGCTGCCGCCGGCGCCCTCCGTAACTTGAACCCGAAGGTGACGTCGGAACGGAAGCTGAACGCATATTTTTACAACATAGGTTATTCTGATTCGGTGCAATTTGAGAACCATCAGCAAATGTCCGTGTTTTTGCGTGACAACAAATTCAAGGTAAGCCCGTACCTCAAGTTTTTCGATAACATCGAAGCGGTGGAAGAAGAGCTTCAAAACGTCGTTTCCATGCGGAATACGTTTGATTTTTTAATCGACGGTCTCGTTGTGAAAATAACCGATATGCGCACCCGCGAAGTGTTGGGATACACCGACAAGTTCCCGCGCTGGGCGGTCGCCTATAAATTCGAAGCCGAGGAAGCGGTGACCACGCTGCTTGGCGTGAACTGGAACGTGGGGCGCACCGGGAAAGTGACGCCGACGGCGCGCGTAGAGGCCGTAGACATTGCCGGCGTGACGGTACAAAACTGCACGCTCAACAATATGGACGATATCGAGCGCAAAAACTTGAAGCATGCTTTGGGCAGTCTCGTGTATATTCGTCGTTCCAACGACGTCATTCCGGAAATTCTCGGCAAAGTGACCGAAGAGTCGGACGGAGAGGAGATCGTTCCTCCCACAACGTGTCCGGCTTGCGGCAGCGCGTTGGAGCTGAAGGGGGCGCACCTGTTCTGCACGAACCGGTTTGATTGCAGACCGCAGTTGGTCGGTCGAATTACGCATTTCGCCTCTCGCGATGCGATGGATATCGATACGTTCAGCGAAAAGACGGCGGAACAGTTATACGACGAGTTGGCTGTTAAAGACCCTGCGGATTTATACAGCCTGACGTTTGACGACCTGATCAAGCTCGATCGATTTGGAACGAAAAAGGCAGAAAAGCTGCTGGCCGCTTTTGAAAATAGCAAAGTATGCGATTTGGCTTCTTTCCTATTTGCTTTAGGCATACCGAATACGGGAAAGACGACGACGAAGGTGTTGGCCGACCATTTCGGAAATTTGGATAAGCTGATGCAAGCCGAGCCGGAGGAACTTGTGGCGCTTCACGATATCGGCGGCATCGTGGCCGAGAGCATTGCCGGGTTTTTCCGTGATCCTGCGATGCAGCGAAGCATTGAGCGTCTTCTTGCCGCGGGTGTGCAGCCTCAGGCGGAGGAAAAGCAGACGGCGACTAACGAAGCCGGTCCGTTTTACGGCAAGACTGTGGTTTTGACCGGAACACTCTCCATTATGGGCAGAGATGAGTGCGCCAAAAAACTGGAACGTCTCGGAGCGAAAGTGACAGGGAGCGTATCCAAGAAGACGGACATCGTGATTGCGGGCGAAAGCGCGGGGAGCAAGCTGACCAAGGCGCAGGAGCTCGGCATCTGGATTATCGACAATGAAGAGGAACTTTTGCAGCTGCTTGGAGAAGCGTAAGACTCTAGTATGGAATGTGACCGCCGTTATCGCTTTGCGATCGGCGGTTTTCTTTTGTTAATCACAGGGTGCTCTTGGGCTGAAATCGACGATTTGGACTTGCTCATTCATATAATTGCGAATGATAAATTGTGGAAATAAATGGTTTATAGCATGCCGAAAAAATACAGTTGCAATTGCCCCCCGATTTATGATACATTATTGCTTGCCGCCAAGAACGACGGTTTGAATGTAAAGCCGGACAAGCGGTAGGAAAAAAAGTTAGTTGCAAAACATGTCGAATAATGATAAGATAATTTCTTGTCACGGCAAAATGATTTGCTGCTAGACGAAAGCTCTTTGAAAACTGAACAAATGAATTCGAATGCTAAGCGTTATTGAATTTTTTGAGCTAATCAGCTTACATTATAGCGAACATCGCCTTCGGGTGATGGGAGCAATTTGTATCAATTTCGGTCTTCGGTCCGAAAATGATACTTTAATGGAGAGTTTGATCCTGGCTCAGGACGAACGCTGGCGGCGTGCCTAATACATGCAAGTCGAGCGAGGGTCTTCGGACCCTAGCG
>NZ_JBHSRV010000013.1:0-146346 GCF_042659105.1 Paenibacillus allorhizosphaerae
CCAGCTCTTGCTGAAAATCGGCAAGCGTGCATAACCCTTCATACGCCCTGCAGGCCAAAGCTATGGCACGTTCCCGAGCTTCATCCGACAAATCCGCAAACAACCGATTCATCTCGAATGAATAGACGCTAATAGAGGATGTCGGGATATCTGTTTTGGCAGCCAGCTGGTACAATAGCAGTGCCAGCCCCGGTACACCGCGTCGTCCGTACTTTCCCTCCGCCCAAAAATTTATGATCCGCAACCGGCCATTATCTTCAATCCACAGATTTTCCGCGTCAACGGAGCATTCGGGCAGCCGTTTTCGGCGAGCTTCTCGAATTCCTTTGGCCAGCTCGTGCACATACATGAGAGCCTTGTGGCCCGTTATCTCCAAATCTATCAACCGATCAGACAACGGTCTTCCCGTTTCCGCCTGAAGAACGGCAAACAACGATCCGTTTTCCGAACGTGCATCCAGAACGTGCATGAAATGCTCGTCGGACATCTGGGATGCTTTTCTCATCCAACGTAAAGCTTCCTGATGCGCTAGTTCGTCTGTCTCTTGGAATGTATATAGAAGAACACTACGTTTGAAGGTCAGATCCATCCCTCTTAACAATAGCCCGTTTGTAATTTCTTTAATCGGTTGTTCGAGCATATATCGATTCCCAATGTTATCCATGGACGTGTTCCTCCTTATACGTATAGTCTATTCGCCTAACATCCAGTTTTTGCGTCATTAGTGGTTATATTTTCCACAAATAATCGTACAAGTTCTTGTCACAGGAAAGATGAAAAGATCCTGTCCCTATTAAAGAAATAAACCCGCATTTTGGCGGGTTCTAACTTAATATTGAAACAATCCGGTTCCAACTTATTGCCCATACTCCATTATCCTTCCCGTTACTTCCAATAAATGCGTTAAGCATGTTAACCGAACGGAATGACGACAAGTTCCTGTGGGACCTAACTTTACGCAGGAAACTAAGCATCGAATATTTCAGCGGTTTCCACCGGGGGCAAGGTCGCTTATAATTAAATTTATGAATGCACGAAATGCTACGTTAGGGGAGGAACCCGAATGAAGCCGATCAAGTTGGGAATGGTAGGTAGCGGAGATATCAGCAACCGTTTTTTTGAACAAGCGGCCAAGCTAGAGCAGGTCGAGTTTACGGCAACGTGCGCAAGAAGGCTAGAAAACGCCGAGAAAAAAGCCAAGATGTATAATGTGCCCCGATGGTATGACGACTACCACAAAATGATGGATACCGAGGAACTCGACGCCGTCGTCGTCACGACGCCTCATTCGGTGCATGCCGAGGTGGTGCTCGCTGCGCTTGAGCGGGGGCTGCACGTGCTTAACGAAAAGCCGATGGCGACCCGGTTCGAAGACTGCCGCAGCATGGTGGAACTGGCTGAAGAGAAGAGACTCATTTTCATGAGCTTGCCGTACGATTTGAATCCGGGATTAACAACTTCGCTGAACTATGTTAACGAAGAGACGATCGGCAAAATTACCGGGGCTGAGGCGCAGCTCAACATTCCCGGGCCAGGCCGTGACAATTGGTATTATCACAAGGAGATTTCGCATGGCGGCGCCGTCCTTGACTGCCTCGTCTATCCGGTCAGCCGGCTCATTACGCTGCTCGGACCTGCGCGAAGCGTGATGGCGGAGGTAGGGACGCTGATCCCTAACCGCATCGTGAACGGAGGTAAACGCGTACAAAGCGATGTGGACGACAACGCCACTCTCATTGTGGAGTTTGCCGGTGGACAGCATGCTGTGATCCGTACGTTGTGGGGCACGTCCTTCAATCAAAACAATACGCTGATCTACGGCCGCAAAGGAACCGTTGCGCTGAACGACAGCGGATTCCCTCTGGTCATTCACTCTCCGCACACGGCAATTGAGGATGCGAAGCAAGTAACATGGCGGGGCTACGCCAATTGCTACGCTCCGAAGCTACTAGAGCCGCTGGAGTCGGAACAGAACATCATGAGCCACTTTGTCCACTGCCTACGCGCCGATATGCAGCCCAAGCAGCACGGGCGTCAGCAGCTTCACGTGCACGAGGTGATGTTTGGCGCCTATGAATCCGCCGCCAGCGGACTGCGCTACATGATGACCACGACATTCGAAGCTTGGAACAAGCTGCCGGCTTCGATCTTTGATACAAAAAGCGAGTATATTTAAACGGCTGCAGCTTGCCCGGAGCTCCTCCAGGAGAGTTTCGGGCGGCCATCTTAAACCCGTTAGTGTAGTGATCGCCCTTGCTAGATTATATTATTGATAATCTGTCATTCCTTGAATTGGGAAACAGTGTTTGAATGGCATTAAAGAGCCATTAGTGTCTTCTGCGCGATTCTCGACTTGAATATTCCATTCCGTAAAGAATTCAATAAATTCTTTGACATTCTCCCGAAAAACACATATATCTACATCATCATGACGCCGTGTTAATCTTCCCAGTGCAAGGTCAATTGCCCAGCCACCAGAAAAAAACCACGGAAGTCGGTAACCTTCCATAATAGCGGAAACAAAATCCAACTCTTCAGACTCGATTGACATGCCCCCACCCCCAAGCATATGTATCAAGCTCCATAAGCCGATTACTAAGGCGGCCACTCTATTCCTCGCGGTAGCTCCACACTATCGTATCCCGTTAGTTGAACAGGCTGCCGAGCGGCAGCCTCCAAATTCTTAATAACCATAAAGTCATAAAATGCATTTTCTATGCAAATAGAGTCAACTTTGTAAAGTGAAATATTTATCAAAAGGTAGGAGCTGGTAATTCATCAATTTTTATACGAAGTAAACTATAAGGTTTTTGTCGCAGGTCTTTTCCATAATGAAATCTTGCCTGCCGATGTAATTGGTTCACAATAACATATAAGTGTTGATCCGGACCAATAGAAAAAGTATCCGGCCATAAAATTCTCGGATCATGTGCGATGGTTTCCATTATTCCATTCGGCAATATCTTTCGAATACTATCGTTTTCATAGTCTCCAGCGTAAACGTTTCCTTTTGCATCGGTTATCAATCCATCAGACGCACCTTTTTCTCCCCAATACTGCACATGATAACGTAAATTGAAATCCGGTATCGTTCTGTCTCTTAGGGCTTCTGTTGAGATCGAGTATAGATGACGACTGGTTAATGGACAAAAAAATATAATTTTACCATCAGGGGAAATCGCTATACCATCAGATGCCAATCGAAAGGGAGATGTCGAACCATCTGTGTTTCGATTCATCAAAATTTTACCTTCCACTTTCGGTAAAAAATACGGATCGGGTGAAGTTGAATTTGCTCCATTTAACCGTCTAAACGCATTTCCATTTTGTAAATTTACGACTATAATAGAGCCTGGACCTTTGGAAGAAGAATCCGTTATATATGCGTAACCTGATTTACCAACACGAAAATCAAATCGGACATCATTCAGATACGTTGTCGGCAAGACTACATCTTCTGCAAACGTATATACTTTTCTTATTGTATTTGTTTTTAAATCTACAGCGACTAATTTTGCCCCTCCTTTAATAGGCTCAGAAAAATTTGGTGCTGCCGTATCCAGTACCCACAGGGTTCCCCTTCCATCAGCAATTACACTTTGGACACTGATGAAGGACATAGTGATATTCAAAGGGTTTATCAAATTCGTTTCTAAATTAGGATAAGGCTGCAACCGACCCTCAACAATTTCCGCTACCGTAAATCTAACGTCATCTCCCCATTTCGGAAAGCAAATGAAGATACGGCCGGTTTCTGATACGCTAACGCCTGTAGGCATAGCCCCATAAAATGAATACACGAGTTCTAACTTACCGAAATATTCTTCAATAGGTAACATAGGTTTTATGATATCCTCCCCGACATATTAGAACGGATATTACCTATATATGTTTAAAACTTTTTCTAATGCCTCGCTCTTAATGATTCTTTTTCTAACCGAAACGTAGTTTCAATGGCTTGTTTTCGTTTTCAAATTAAAACTAACCGTGTTTACGCTAACGTTCCACGTTAGCGCAATGAGATACGATGCTCTCTGTGTTACGGTTCACCGTAACGGGGCCAACGGCGAAATGAAGGACACCCTTATTGGGCGTCCTTCTCAGTTGGATTAGAGATTTGAATCTGCATCTCTACCGAGCAAGGCCAACCAAACTGGCCGTCTTAGGATCATAAACCACATTGGTAATCGAGCCATCGCGAATACGACTCACCGCTTCGTCAATCACGTGCAGCGGTACAAGGAACCATTCCTGCGGCCGTACAGGGTGGACGAAGCGGTCATGGATGGTGAGGTCGAGCTGAGCCGGTGCAAAGATGCGATGGAATATCCCTTTCAGCTTCATCCAGTTGATGCCGGCCAGTTTGTAGCTGGCGACGACTTCAACATCCGCCAACAGGTAGGTGGCATCATGCGACGCATTGGCGATGCGGGCTTCCACTTTGCCGCCTGTAACGCCAATCTTGTGAATGAGTTCGCGGTGCTCCGACACGTGGATGAGTTAATTTTTGTCGATATTCAATTTCTAAAGTGAAGCAGGCTGTCTTCAGGGAGAGATCAAAGTCCGGCAAATTGTATAAATTGGGCTCCACTGCTTAATAATATCCGGATTCGATTAAGTTTTTTGAAAATGTCCGAGACATCTCAAAAAACAAAAAGCTTCGGCACAAGCCGAAGCCTTCTGACTGTGACTCTCCGTGTCTATGGCAAATACGTTCCTCCGAGCGCAACGCAGGTTATTTGCCCATGCGGAGAGTATCGGCGTAAATTCGGAAAACATCATCCGCAGCGTCTACTCGACATAGACAGACGGCCATGTGAGCCTGACTCCACTTGTATCCGAAAAAGAAGGAGAATCTCTGCCAAGCCTCTCTGCGCTAAGACCGTTTTATTGTTGGTTCGGCAGACGTAATGCGTTTGCTGAAGTTTGAGCTTGATCTAAAAATTCCTCTGCTTGGGTCAATTGCCGCCGGGCCGTCTCCAAACCTTGTGAATTTGTTGCCGCATTAGATTCACTTATCGAGCTTATCGCCTGATTTAAAGCCGTTTGCGCCTCAGAAACCGCGTTAGATGCATGCTGCTCCAGCGTATTGCTGCTCGAGTTAAGTGTACCTTCTGCCGGTTTTCTTGCATTTTCGGTGGCTAGATCAATTTTGTTTTCATTGGGCAAGGCGAGTCCTCCTCCCTTGAGCAAAGATCATTAATTTAAACAGAAATAAGTATGCGGTTGAGATTTTGTTTATATTCCTGCGACTGCATGGGAATATCCGGATCCCACATTTCCGGCAATCCATTTTAGTATAAGATCCGATGCGTCGGAAAATCTAACGTTGATGAAAAAATGGAGGTGATAATTTCTCAATGAATACGCCAACGCTAGCGCCGCACGAATCGATGGAACTGCATGAAGCGTTAAACTTTAAAACGCTCTGCCTCGCTAAGTCAAAACTTATGCAAGGCTTGGTCTTTGACCAAGAGCTAAAAGCGTTGATGCAGAAAGACGTAATTCAATCCACACTACAGATCGCCGAGCTGCAAGCAATCTACGCAAGAGCTCCTTTCCAGGCGCCTGTTCCGAATAGCCCGACACCTATAACACATTAAAGGGGAACGCAAATGAATACCGATTATTTAGACCCGATTAATTCATTAAATATGCCGGAAATGGCAGATATGACTTTTGCAATGGACTTCCTTCTTCGTGCCAAGGAGGGTGTGCGAAATTTGTCCATCGCCCTGACGGAAACGGCTTCTCCGGATGTAAGAGCGCTGCTGCGCAATCATCTTAAGCAGGGGATTGCAATGCACCAAGAAATCACGGAGCTCATGATTCGCAAAAAATGGTTCCATCCTTACGAGCTGAACGAACAGTACCAACTCGACCAGCTTTCGGCGAAAAATACGGTGATGATTGGGCAGATGAATTTGTTCCCGGATGATACGTCACGTAAAGGAATGTTTGATCGGACCCCAGATGAACATATTGGAGGACATAAAGCATGAAGGCGGTAACGTATCAAGGGATTAAAAATGTCGTGGTCAAAGAGGTGCCGGATCCGAAGATTGAGAAACCGGACGATATGATCGTAAAGATCACCAGTACCGCCATTTGCGGTTCTGACCTTCACCTTATTCACGGGATGATCCCTAACCTTCAGGAGAACTATGTCATCGGGCATGAACCGATGGGGATCGTAGAAGAGGTAGGCCCCGGCGTGACAAAGGTAAAGAAAGGCGACCGTGTGATCATCCCGTTCAACATCGCATGCGGAGAATGCTTTTTTTGCAAAAATCAGTTGGAAAGCCAATGTGACAAGTCAAACGAACACGGGGATATGGGAGCATATTTCGGCTACTCCGGAACGACAGGCGGATACCCTGGCGGGCAAGCCGAGTATCTACGAGTTCCGTTTGCAAATTTTACCCACTTTAAGATTCCCGAAAACTGCGAACAACCGGACGAAAAGCTAAGCTTGATCGCCGATGCCATGACGACGGCATTCTGGAGCGTAGATAACGCCGGCGTAAAGAATGGAGATACGGTCATCGTGCTCGGCTGCGGTCCGGTCGGACTTCTGGCCCAGAAATTCTGCTGGCTGAAAGGAGCAAAGCGGGTCATCGCCGTCGACTATGTCGATTACCGCTTACAGCATGCGAAGCGAACGAACAATGTGGAAATCGTAAACTTCGAACAGGATAAGAATATCGGCAACAATCTCAAGGAAATGACCAAAGGCGGCGCCGATGTCGTGATTGATGCGGTAGGAATGGACGGCAAGATGAGCGATCTCGAATTTCTAGCCAGCGGTTTGAAACTGCAAGGCGGCACCATGAGCGCATTTATCATTGCGTCTCAGGCTGTCCGCAAAGGCGGGACCATCCAAGTCACTGGGGTATACGGCGGACGCTATAACGGATTCCCGCTCGGCGACATCATGCAGCGCAACGTGAATATCCGTTCCGGACAAGCTCCGGTCATTCACTACATGCCGTATATGTACGAGTTGGTTACGTCGGGCAAAGTGGACCCTGGAGACATTGTTACGCACGTCATTCCGCTCAGCGAGGCCAAGCGCGGCTATGAAGTGTTCGATACGAAAACGGACGATTGCATCAAAGTCGTCTTAAAGCCTTGAATATGGATAGATACATGGGAGGACAATCCGAATGAATTCCAATTACGCTTTGCATGAGATGCTGGAGGTTCATGAAATGGCTGCGTTCAAGACGGTTTGCATGACCAAAACCAAAACCATGCAAGCTCTGGTAGCCGACCCGGAGCTCATGCAAATTTTGCAGCAAGACGTGCAATTATCACAGCAGCAGCTTCAGGAGCTCGGTGGAGTGCTGTCTAAAGTGACCCTATAGGAGATAAAAACATGAACACAATATTAGAACACATGACAGGGCTTCATACGCTGACCGATGACGTGATCGCAATGGATTTTTTGATGAACGCCAAGAGCGGAGTCAGAAACTACGCCATGGCCGTGACCGAATGTGCCACCCCCGAAATCAAGCAAATTTTGATGAAACAGCTCGACGAAGCCATAGACTCCCATGAAAAGATAACAATCTACATGATGCAGCGGGGCCTATACCATCCCTACCATATTCCAGAGCAAATTCAGCTCGATCTGAAAAACATTCAGACCGCTATGAACATTCCGTCCTGACACCGTATTTCGTCCCGGCAAAACGCGCAAAACCACAATGGTTCAGGCGCGTTTTTGATTAGACTTCAGAGAACAAAATGTTCCCCGTGTCAAGAATCCAACAATACAATAAGGGCGGATACGCTCCGCACTTATTGCCGCTGGCACCACAAACACACTTGAACAAGCGTTCCTTCGTTTGTTTTGCTTCTGATGGTCATCGCAACGCACTCTATGGATCGCCGCTCTCACGGCTACCCTTTTCTCTATAAGTATTCTTATGTTGCCAATCTTTTCAGATAACGTCTGATTTGTGATTTTAGTAATTACTCAATCCCCGCGGCATTCTGTAGAATTAATTGAACTATTCTGCCCGTTATTTTAATGATCAAGAGCAGGTCGCCGCGGCGCCTGCTCCAATTACACAATCGTATCCGTTACTTTAGTTATCTTTGAACCTTCGCTGTACTATAACCCATCCTATCGCCTTTTCAAAACAAGCGGTCCCATCTCTTGCAGCGTTGTATGTCCCCATTGTTCAATAAGCTTGCAATAACTTTCCGGATCCTGCATCTGCGCAGCCACATCGGCGATCGTCATGGACCAGGCAACCCTGGGAATAGGCGGGGCATCCGCCGGCCTTCGAATTCCCTTGGTGCGTCCGGGTCCTTGGGCGGCATCCTGACGAATCATCTCCGAGGTGTGGCCTTCCTCCAGGTATTTTCGCAGCGCGGTTTGCACCCAGACATACATTTCATCGCTGTAACCCTCATGTTGAACCATGTAACAGGCGACGGTGAGAAAATGAACCCGTCCGTAACCGGGATCTGTGAACTCAAGTCCCATTGATAATCTATTAGCTGGTTTAGCGTAACGCGGCTGCCGATCCACGCCGGCAGCTGCATTTTAGTTGTGATTAAGCTATCGTATCCGTTTATTAATCGGCGTTGCGTTGCATTTCATCAGAATTCCGGATAAAAGATAACAAAGTGAAGTAACTATAAATAACTTAAAAATACTGGGTGTCATAGCTAGGTAGATGCTTAAAGGGAGGGACCAAAAAAATGCGACGAGCATAGTGAAACGTTTCCTAAAAATCGAGCCTATAACTGCTACAAATGCAGGGGCTAAAAGAAATACCCCCGTTCTTATCAAAACGTCATTACTTAGAGATGCAGAATTATATGGGTTATTGAAGTTTAGAACTAGCCAAAGCACTATTGTTCCTAAAGATGAAAGGATGCCTAAATATCTCCAATATTTCACCTTATCCCTCCTATTCAAGAGTATCTTTATACATCATAAGGTACCACAAATTGGAAGTATCCTGCCCGTTAATTCAATGAAAACTTCAAAACGAGCTATTCCCACATGCCAGTGAGTTCCATGCCACAAGCTGGGAAATGGAACCACCTTGCATCCCCGAGGGGGTTATAACGCATATTTGTTTCGGCCTTGCGCTACTCCAAACGCAATCACAGCTTCAACCTGCTGGCCAGGTTGTTCCAATAGTGTACTGTCGGTTCCATGCCAATGATAAGGCTCTGTAACCTGTGCTTCTGCTGTAATCCCTCTATCCACCGTTTTAATTTTTCAAACCCTTCCTGTGTGTTTTTTAAACGAAAGGTGCCTATTCGTAAGAACTATACCTCGGAAGTTTGTAGCTTGCGCTACATGTTAGCCATGTCGATACCGACAACAAGATGAGAGGTGGTAATTCGTTCAATTCGTTGATTTTGTCCGTGTGATTGATTAAACTTCATAGCAAGAGCGCCTCCTTGATGGTGTTGGGTATCAAACCCGTCGACAAACCCATCATACCGAGACGCTCCTTTTTTTACAAAGCCCGCTTCTTAGGACTAACAGGAATGTTTATCAATGACGTAATGTTCACAAACTTAAATGGAGAAATCTGCATTCGACTTGCCTAAACCCGGGTAAGCTTATCCGGATTTCGTGCAACGAAGATTCTGGTAACTTTCCGCATTGAATCCGAACGAAAGAAGATCCCGTTATCTTCCCGACAACAGCCGGATCAATTCGCTCACGCCGCCGCGGAGTTGGTCCGCAGCCCGGAGCGACGCTTTGTCCGCTTGCTTGCGCAACGTTTCAAGGAAATTGTTCAAGTGCATAAGCGCCTGATCCGTATGTCCCTTCTCCCAATCTTTCTCCGCCTGCATCAGCCGATTGCCTAACTGGTTTTGAAGCGAAGGCAACACCTCGTCTAGTGCGGCATACTTGCGAAGCAGCTCCTCCACCGCAAGAAACGTAGCCGGCACGCGCTCACCTACGCCGACGACGGCCCAAGCAGTATGGCTCCCCAACGTAGCGGTGACGACTGTTCCGCCGCTCCCGGCCGCATTCACGATGCCGCTGCTCGCGACGGATGCGACGGTCGGCTTCTCCGATCCGTACGCCGCCAGCGCGGTCGCTTGCAGGCGGCGGCCGTCGCCGTAAACGGCGGTAACGACCGTTTGCCGCTGCGCGCCCGGCTCCATCACGTACATCGGCGAATCGAATTCGATTCTCGCGATGCCGGACGGATCGAGCACCTGCACGGTGCGCGAGACGGGCTGAGCGGCATTGCCGGCCGCATCGGCGACGTGGTACGTCAAGTAATACGTACCGGGCACCTTATCGTATAGTGCGCCGATAACGGAGATTCGTCCGGCGACGCTGGGATCGAGATTGTCCTCCGCCGTTGCACCGGGATCGGCGTAGGTGCTTCCAGCCAGCAGATTGATGACCGGGCTGCCGTTTAACCGCAGGACGGGAGCCGTTTTGTCAATGCCGATCACGGCTTGCTTCGGCGTCTCGATATTGCCTGCACCGTCGACGGACCGGTAATCGAGCGTATGCACCCCTTCCCCGGTCAAATAGACGGCGCCGGTGACGGTCGTCCAATTGCCGCCGTCCAGCCGGTATTCCGCCCGGTTCACGCCGGACAGCAGCTCATACGTGCTAAACGTCACCGTTACATCCCGGTCGTTGAACGTACCCGCGCCGCTTTTCCCGTCGATGCGAGCATTCGTCACCGGGGGGACGATGTCAGCGGCCCCCATGTACGTGAGCGTATACGCGCCGGGCTGTCCGTCGAAATACAGGACGCCGCCTTCCGCGCTTACTTCCCCGAGCGTTTCTTCCCCGCCGCGCGAGATTTTCCACGAGCCGGCAGCCAGATCGGTCACGACAAAATGAAGCTGCCGGTCGCCGTAAACGGAAAATGAGACGGATCCGCTTTCCCGGTCTCCCGATTTGCTGAACAAAGCGACCGCATCCGCAATCGCCGCGCCGGTCATCCGCTCCGATTCGACGGCGGTCGCCGCCAGCGGCACCGTACCGCCGTTATCCAGCACCTGCATGACGTTCAGGAAACGGTCGGTTTCCACCGGCGCCTTCGGCGAAATTTGCACCCGCCACGCCCCCGCCTCGACCGTCTGCTGTCCGGCCGGCTTCGCCGGCACCTGCATATAGTTCGTCCCGAATACATCGAATTCGTGTTCGGGGCCCCCGACCTTCTCGATCAATGCATTGCTTGCGGCGGGCAGCAGCGTTTCATTGACCAGCTTGCCGGAATATCCGCCTTCGCTGCGTACGATCGTCGTCGTATTGCCGCTGACCTCTGGCTCCTCCATGCTGTGCAGCAGCCAATACTTTTTGAAGTTCGGATCGGCGGACACGACTTTGTCGTATACGATCATGGCGGCGGGATGCTGCTCGTCCTGCAGCCGCAGGAACAAGAACGAGCGTTTGAACTGCTCTACCTTGTCCGAATATGCGCCCGTCAAATCGCCCTTCATGTAGCTGAACTCCGGCGCGACCGGGTCCGGTCCGTACTGATGACCGACGACAACGCCGCCGTAATAATTTTTCCCGAGCAAATCGTCGAGTTTATTCGCCTCCGGCAGCTTCCGCTGCCCGCCGTCGTTCGCCCAGTTGTTGTAGAACCGTTCCGCCGGGTCGTACACAAGCATCGCATTGTGCGCGATCGTGCGCTTATAGTAATTATTGTCGTGCTCGCTGCCGTAAGCGCCGTATACGCCCTGGTACATGCCGGAATCGACGGCCAGCCCGCCTTTGTAGTACAGCTGGAAGCTACCCATATCGAGGTGCTGGTGGTTGCCGTATTGATAATTGCCGATTTTCATTTCGGCCACGACATCGGAGACCCTGCCCGCATTGCCGTCCATTCCCCAGCCGGTGCGGGCGATCATCGTCCCGTACGGAAATCCGAAATAACGTGTTAACGGCAAATCGTCCACCGGTTTTGCGGACACATCGAGATCGGCGAATAATATTTCGACGAACAGATTGGACCCCATCGTATGCTCCCGCAAAAACTCGCCCTGCAAATACGGATCTTTGTAGTAAGAAGCGGCAAGCAGCGGAATGGGCGATGATATTTTCCAATATGCCCCTGGAGCGTAGGAGTTTTGCCATGACGAATCTCCGTCCCGCAGCAGCTGGCCGTCGGGCCTGCGCATGTAGAGGGCACGGTACAGCACGTCCCGTTGTTCATCCGCGAACACCCCGGGATACCCCATTCTGGCGAACATCCATTGCGCCCACAGCTCCGGCATGAGCCGCACGCCGAATCCGTACGAATCCCCTTGATGATGCATGCCCGACAAATACCAGAAGTTGCGGGCCGGAACGAACTCGCCGAAAAACCGTTTGGCCGACACGTTGTAAATTTCCGGGTCATCGCCGTACACCGCTATGCCGGCGGCCAGCAGGTCTTTCATCAGCATATTTTCCCCGGAATGTCCGGTAACCGCTCCGCCCTTGGTCGGAGGATAGCCCATCTCCATTTGGGCGGCCAGCGTTTTGATTTTGGCGATAAGGGCCGTTTTTTCCTCCGCCGACAGCAGGGGGTAACACCAGTCGTACGTGACGGAAGCGGCATGGATCGTATCCCCGATCGGCCGGAACGTATCGAGACCGGCATAGACGGCGGTGTCCATGAAGTTGAGCACGGCGCGGATCGCGAGTCGGCCGCTGGCCGCGTCGCCCAGCAGCAAATATTTCATCGCGTTGTACTCGATCGCGTTCTTCAGTGAGGCCGAATAGTTCGATTGGCCGGTCGGCGGCGGATCGAGCAAGCCCGGCGGCTTGCCCATGCCGAGATCGACGAGCCGCCAGCTCAATCCGTCGGCTGAGACATAAATGTCGAAATAGGAAGCGCGCGTATTGCCGCTGTACCAGGCGATCTTCAGATCGGTCACGGTCCTCGCGGCCCCGAGATCGTACGTTATCCACTCCGTCGTACCTTCCGCCGACCATCTCGATTCCGCATCCAGATTGCCGTCAATCGTGTTGTTTCCGTCGTACTGCCGATCCTGGCTGTTCCAGCTCGCACTTTGCACAGGCAGCTTCTCCAGTTGACCGCCGTCGGCGCGCGTATAGATTTCCGTCTCCGTAATCGAATTCCACTGGTTCGTCGAGTTTCCTCTGCCGAACAGCTTCACGTAACGTGCGTTTTCCGGCGCCGGGAATATGTACGTCTCGAAATCAAGCGTCTTGCCGCTGCTTCTCCCCGTATATTCCGAAATATAGCTTTGAGCGACGACTTTGCTCCAGATCGGCTGAAACGCCGGCGTCCCGATTTTCGCCTGCAGCTGCGGGATCAGCTCCGGCGTCACGTACAGGCGCGGATGGACAGACGGCGGCTTGGGCATATTTTGCTCCGTGACGCTGCTAAGCGGCGGCATTTGGAAATCGACTCCGGTAAAATGGCCGTCCTGCACCGCAACCGGGAATGTCGCCGTATAATAGCCCGCCTTTACGGCCCGCGCCAAATATCGGCCGTTTACGACCGGCCGGTCGAGCGTGAACGTCCCGTCCGCCGCGGAGACGGCTGCGCCGAGCGAAACCGAGTACGCAGCATCGTCGTCGTCGTACAAGGCGATATTCACGCCGGCCAGACGCTGGTCCTGGCCGGGTGTCCGCACTGTGCCGCTCACCGTATACACGGCGGCCGCCATATCTTTGGCCAGCGTCACGGCCGCGCTGCCGCTGCCACCGCCGCCGACTTGGACGGAGACCGTTCCGCGCAAATAGCCGTCCTTCGCCGCGCGCACAACATAGTTTCCATTCTGGACGCTGCCCGGGAACGTGAACTTCCCGCTGGCATCGGAAGTCGCTTTGTCCAGCGGCCTGGCAAAGCCCGTATCTTCCGCCGCATACAAATAGGCGGACGCCCAGGCGACAGGCGACCCGGTGGCGGCATCCGTTACGGTGCCGCGGGCGAGACTGATTTCCGAGATGCTCGCTTCATCGAAATATACGGTGCCTACCGTCGCTTGCGCGCTGTACAGCAAAATCGCCGCCTTCACGGTTCCTTCGGGGGCGATCGCCGTCACCGTGACGTTCCGCCATTGCCCTGAAGTAACGCCCGTACTGGCCGACTTTGAATCAAGCAGCTTGTTCGCGGAGTCGTAGAAGCGGATATAGATCGCCCCCGCCCCGCTGTCGACCCGCATTTTCACCTCGCCCGTATACTGCTTGCCGGCGGAAGCCGGGAATTTGTCACTTTCCATCCCGAACGAGGCCGTTGCCGAGTTATCGACGATTTTTAGGCTCTTGGAGCCGGTATAGGCGGCTTCGCTTGATGCGATCATCTGCGCCGCGCTGCCGAAGACCGCACTCCAGCCGGTCAAGCCCGATTCGAAGCCGCCGTTTGCAAGCGGCACGGTCGCCGTCAGGCTGACGCTGTCGAAATACGCTGTGCCTACGTTGACGATGTTCGTCGCCAGCACGACGCTGACATGCGTGGCGCCGGCCGGCGCCGTACCGGTGATGCTGGCGTCGATCCATTCGTTTTGCGGCGAGCTCTTGCTCGAAAACACGCTTTGAATCATCGTTCCGGCCGCATTATAAAAATACAAATAGACCGAACCGGAGCCTCCCGACAAATACAGCTTCGACGAAGCGGTAACCTGCTTGCCTTCGGACACAGGCAGCTTGTCGCTGATCATCGCGTAGGAGGCGTCGTTTTCCATGTCTTTAATTTTCAGGCTAAAGCCGCCCGAATATTTCAGCTCGCTTGTCACCGTCATATTCGCCTGGTTCCCGTGAAGCCTGCTCCAGCCAGTGAGCCCGGAATCGAACCCTCCGTTCGGAAGCGGCAGCGCCTCGGCTCTCGTTTCCGCGGCATACAGCGGCAGCATGCCGGCCAGAAGCACGCAAATCAGCATAATATGAGTCCATTTTTTCATCGCTTGCACCCTCTCCGTGTTCTTTATCATTGCGTTGCAGGTAACAAAGAAGCGGTAAGCGTTGTTGTGTCTGCTACTTTGGCTTCATATCCCATCGCCATTTGCGCCGTTCAATAGTTGACGTAGCTTACGTACAAATCGACCGTCGCATAAGTGGAGGCGGCGAGGCTTGAATCGACCGCTGCGATGCGGACCGAGAGTCGGTCGCCGGCTTGAAACGCCGCATTGTCCGTCGGCGCCGCCAGCTTCGGATTGGCGGAAGAGGACGGGCCGGCGATGCCGCTCACCCAGACGGAGCCGTTTTTCAACAGGTCGAACGTGAAAGCGGCGGAAGTTCCGGGCGCGTTGACATGAACGGCATAGCGGACGAGCGATCCGGCTTGCGGCAGCACGTATTCCTGGGACGGGTGGTTTTCCGCTCGCTTCATGACCGTCCCCGCCGAACTGGGCAAGCCTGGAGCATAAAAATGCAGCGTATCGCCCGCTTTGGCCGGACTAACCCAACGGGCGCCGTCCCATACGACCGGCTCCCCGAGATCGGTGTCGAAGTAGGCGTAGCCTTTCTCCGAATTGAACTTTGCCGGAGCCGGCCGCTCCGCCGTCGTTCCTTTGCGCTTCGCCATGGAGACGCTTTCCGATTCATGATGGCTCTTAAGCATCGCATAAAATTCCGGTTCGACCGGCGTGCCCGCATTCGCGAAATAGTCAACAAGCGATTTGGCCAGCTTCGTGCCGAGATGGTTGTACCGCAGCGTGTTGTTCATCTGAATAAAATCGTACCTTGCGAGCAAATCCGGCCGTTCGACGCCGCCCAGGACCGGAGCGTGGATCGTGCAATCGATGAACGAGACGCCGTGCGTCGCACTGAGCGAATACAGCTGCTTGCCATCGTCGACGGCATCGGCCCGTAAGCGGCAACTCGCGAAGACGAGTTTCCCGCGCATCGGACCGCCTTCGTAGGCGTCGATGCAATTGACGGTGCAATCGCTCATGTGGACGTCCGCAACCGCCCCCTTGAAATGGCCGAAAAAGTCGCCGCAGTCGACGATGTTGATTTTCGGATACAGCGCATTGGCGTCATCGTAAGAAGCGGTGCCGAGCGCGTTCAACAAAAAATTGACATGCGTCGTCGATTGCGATGTTTGTGGAGGCACCTTCTCGCCCTGAATATGAGCAAAGCGCATATAACAGTTCGGCGTAACCCGGTCCGCGTCGTAGCCCCCCGGCTTGCCGAGATCGTAGCTGAGCGGGTTCGCGATTTCAAGAATGCGCACCCCCTTCTCCCTGCCGACGACGATGACGTTGCTGAATTCGATCGAGCTCGGGAAAAACAGCCGGGCGTTCGTCGCCGTTATTTTGGAAAAGGAGGCGATCTTCATGATTCGGCATATACCGGTCGGGTTCGGAACGCCGGTATAATCGAAAATGAAGTCGTCTATTTTGATGGATCGGCCGTAGCCGATCGGGTATTTGTAGTCGAAGTTGGCGGGGACGCTGTACAGCGCGACCGCCTCCGCGGTACCGCTCGTCAAGACGAGCCGGCAGCCTGTTAAGCGGATGTTACCGTCCCACTTCGCCCCGTAGTCGTTGCGAAAATCGATGAAGCGCGTGCCGAACCGCCTCGTATTCTCGATGAACAGATCGCCGCCCCCGGTCAGCGTAAAGCCTTTGTAACCAATCTCGGAATCTTTCACGTACAGGTTCCAGCAGTGGAAATGGACGTCGACCCGGTTCAGCCGGCACCCTTCGATGCGGAAATTTTTAAACAAATTGGTGCCGAACACGCCCCAATGCACGTCGCTGCCTTCCGCCGTGACGTTGCGGAACGTGGCGTTCAGCACGCGCGAACCGCCGATGCCGTACGTGCCGGCCGGCACGTCTCGGTCCGTTCCTACGCGGTCCTGCTCCCAAGGGATGAGCCGCACGTTATCGAGCGTCACGTCGAACACGTTGCTGAAGAAATAAAACCCTTGCCGCGGATCAAGCGATACGTCGCTTGCCCCCGGTTCCAGGCCGACCCATTGGTTGCGGATCACAGTACGGCTCCGCCGCACCAGAATGCCATTGTGCAAATAAGCACCGCCCGCGCCCGGGCTTGTCCCCGACAAATAGAACGTTCCGCCGTCGATGATCAGGTAATTGTCGTCACACGGATAAGCGACCAAGGACGTGTAATCTTTAAATGTCCAGGCGATGTCTCCGATAAGGCGGCCGTGCTCTTCGACGTAAAAAAACTCCTCGCGATCCCAGCCGTTATGGTCATATCCGTAGCGGACGCCGATTTTATCGTTGCGGTCGACAACGAACACGAGGCAGTTTTTATACGGCGCCAGCTCGGAGATCAGTGTCGTTCCCGGCTTCAGCTTGGAGAGCATCGAAGCTTTCGCGGCGGCATCCAGGACGATCGCCGTTTCGCTTGTGCGGCTTGTAACCCGGAAACGGGGATTCGTTCGCGTATTGAAGCTTTCGTCGATATGGAATTTGGTGTGGCCCCAGTCCACGTTTGTCTTGATCGCGATTTCATTCGTCGCCTTGATCCAATACTCGCCGCTACGGTTGACGATCGATAGTCCCTTCTCGTTGGCATAGGCGTGCGCTTTCTTGATCTGCACCCCATCGTCGTTCGTACCGTCGCAGACCGCCCCGAACTGCTTGTACCGGATGCTGTCCCCCGGTAGCAAGAGGGCTTGCAGCCCGTTCGCCAGCGCGATGACGCCGCCGCCGTCCTCCGGCAGCGCGCTGGCGCCGATCGTGTAGTTCGCCCCGCCCCCGTCGCCCGGCTCATAATAGCCGGCCGTGCTCGCCAGGAGTCCGTCCGTCAAGCTCGTATCGGCCTGCATCGCCGCCACCGATTCGTACAGCAGATGCAGTACCCCTCCGCTGAGCGCTTGACCCGGAGGATAGCCGGGGCCGCCCCCGTTTGGGCCGTATGTGGCGCCGGCCACGCTAGCTCCTGTGCCGTAGACGCTGCCCGTAACGGACGACGACTGGGCGGCGATACTTTGAAAGGACAAGACGGACTGCGCAGCCAAGGCGGCACCGGCGATTCCGAAAGCCGACAGCAGCTGGCGCCGGGTGACGCCGGCCGGGGCATGGTTGTCATGCCGGTTTTGCTCGTTCATTATAAAATACCTCCCTCATCCATAAAAATGGGATCTATGTTGGATATCATGATGAACGATCGGAAAAGACAGCGAACGATCATAGTGCAACGTGGAAGGTAGGATGTATGAAGCTCGATCCCGCCGGAATCGGAACGCTTGATCCGCGCGTTATCTCTATGCCTCCATGAATATATTATTGCATATAAATGGTAGCGCTTCCATATATAACGCTACACAACCTCTGTCTTAAATACGACAAAAAATGGGAAAGCAAAATATGAGGCAAAATTGAAGCTGCTCTTCCGAAAAATATGAAACGGCGAAATGCAAAAGGCCATTTGCGCGTGCTTCACCCGTAAGGGATCATAATCAACCATAGGTTGCTTGTGCTCGCGTCAAATGGCAATAGTTCGCATAAAATTTTTAGCTTCGGTATAACAGAAACCATCTGCCTGGACAATTTTCGATTAACCGAAGAATATTTGAACAACGTTATTTCGTTTTCCCAAAATAATTTTATATGCTGGAGGTTTAGCACCGGGTTAACGTCCTTGAGCGATATTCCCAACGCAGACGGATCCGCCTTCGCTCCACGGTAAAATCGCCGCCTACCTTGTGTTGTCTATTCGCTGCCGTACAACTGGCCGCAGGCCGCTTGAATGTCAGACCCTTAAATTCTCTTCTAATGTATGGATCGCTTCTTCGACGGTTTTATTTGTACCAACGGTATAGTATCCACTTCCCACGCTCCCCATGTTGTTATCTGCTTTTCACTAAGAGCTCCATGGCTTCTTTGACTACCTGGCTTGTATCTTTTCCTGCCTCTTTTTGCTCTAGAATACATTGCTCCAAGTTGACAGCTACAATATACGCAATGGCTTTATCGGCCGCGCTGCGAATGGCGGAGAGCTGACTTACAACATCCTTGCAGTTCTTGCCCTCCTCCATCATGTTAAGAACACCTCGAACTTGGCCTTCCATTCGTTTCAATCTTCTTTTCACATCATCATCATATATCATTTACATTCACCCTTCCTTTTTCTTATACATGTATGGGTATATTATAGCCTTGAATATTCGCAGCTAACAATAAGGAGTGAATTATTGTTTGGCCTTAAATAAACAAGTTTACTTTCCCTTCAGAAGCATCCCCAAAGTAAGCAGCAACTCCGGCATATTCGATTCCATCGAGCAGCTCCTCTTTTTGCAAACCCAAAAGGTCCATGGTCATAGTACAAGCCACAAGTTTAACTCCTTGTTCCTGCGCAAGCTCGATCAATTGAGGCAAGCTCAGCGCATTATGCTTCTTCATTACGTGCTTAATCATCTGTGGGCCCATTCCGGCAAAGTTCATCTTCGACAGACCAAGCTTATTGGCACCACGCGGCATCATTTTGCCGAACATTCTTTCCAGGAAGCCCTTCTTTACAGCAATCGGTTCGTCTTTTCTAAGAGCATTCAAGCCCCAGAAGGTAAAAAAGATCGTCACCTCATGATCATAGGCGGCAGCCCCGTTCGCGATAATAAAGGCGGCGATTGCCTTATCCAATTCTCCGCTAAAAAGTACAATCGTAGATTTTTCTTTCTGTGTCACGTAACATCTCTCCATTGTTTTATTTTTGATTTATATACATATACTTGTATAGGTATCGTTTATTTGAAAAATAAAAGGACATTAACGTCCTGTATTGTCGATCCATACAAAGCTAGATAAATCAGCTCTTTCTTCCTTACGTGCGGCAATCTATCTATATAAATGTTGATGGCACCGACATAGGAAAAGGCCCCCTATCAATGCAGGAAAATTAACTATTGGGAAGCATTTCTAAAAAAAGAATGACACTTTGATGTCATTCCTTTTTCCCTATTAGGCCTTTTTAATCCAAAATTTAAATACTCCATCTTCTTCAGTATCTTGGACTAATTCATGTCCCGTACTTTTAACCCATGCGGCCAAATCATTTTTAGCCCCTTTATCTGTGGCATGTACTTCCAAAACCTGCCCCGATTCCAATTCGTCAATTGTCTTTTTTGTCCTTACAATGGGCATAGGACAAGCCAACCCTTTGGCATCCAATACTTTATTACTGTTCATTTTGATTTCCTCCTTATTTATCATGAACGGCACAGCGGTTCGGACCAATTTCCATCTCACGCTGCTCCTCTTCATTCGGGTTGATTTTACCCATATTGGTTTGACGGATTTCTTGATACGCATTAGGCTGAGGAGGCAGGTTTTCCGTAACGGTCTTACGGAACTCTCCCTCATCTTGCATGTTTAAGCCTGGGTTATTTCTGTAAAGATCACCTAGACGACCGGATACAAGTCCGCCTGCTCCAAGCTCCGTTACTTTACCGAAATGGGCAGGGAGAACGATGAGATCGTCAGATAAATTCTTATAACGGCTGTAAAGCGTCTCACGAAGATCACCGATCCAATCCTGAGCAAGGCCTGCCAGGTCCGGGCGTCCAATCGATTCCACAAATAAAATATCTCCGGAAAGCAGGTACTTGTTATCAACGATGAAAGACGTAGAACCAATCGTATGGCCTGGAGAATAGATAGGCTGAACTACGATTGCTTCATTGCCCACATAAATATTGTTTCCCTCTTCCAATGGTGTATAGCTAAACGTAACTTCATTCGCATCCTTAGGAGGCAAATGATAGGTTGCTCCGTATTTCTCTGCCAAAGCACGTCCTCCGGAGATATGGTCGGCATGAAGATGCGTATCGATGGTGTGAATAAGCTTAGCGTTTTTTTCTTTCAGAAAGCTTTCATATTGATCAATCATCCGGTTCGTGTCGATAATCGCTGCTTCTCCATTTGAGAGCAACATATAGGACAAACAGCCTTTGCCGATGCGAACAAATTGATAAAACTCTCCCCCGCCGGACAGGTCGGCTACCTTCACCGGCTCAAGATATTCACTCCATGATTTCATGCCGCCTTCAAGATAAGACACATTGCTTCTCCCTGCTTCCGCAATTTGTTCGGCAACAAATATGGAAGAACCCTCTTTGGCACAAACTACCAGTACATCTTTACCATTCGGAATTTTTTCAAGTGCCGGATCCACTCCATCGATCAGATCAAAGTACGGGATGTTGATGATTTCAACACTTTGTCCTTCGATTTTCCAATCCATAAAATCCGTTTCATTGCGCACATCCAGGATAAATAATTGTTCATTGTTAAGAATTTTTCTTGTCACTTCTTTGGCATTCATTTTTCGAATCATGCTGGTCGTCATCTTGAACTCTCCTATCTCAATATGCTCTTTGCCTGCAGGCATCTTTTTCGAATGATCTAGATTAATCCTTTTCCACTTCGCCTGTCCACTCCCTCATTCCGGGCAGCACATTTTTGACTTTTGTAAAGCCTTTTTCAGCTAAGGTTTGACAAGCCATATCACTACGGCTACCGGTACGGCATACGATGAAATACTCCTCATCGGGGTTCAACTCTTGCATTCGTTGCTCTAGCTCTCCTGCAGGAATGGATTTCGCTCCTGGCAGACGACCGAATGCATACTCTGCCGGTTCACGGACATCCAAAATGTTTATTTTCTCTCCACCAGCCAATTTCGACTTGATCTCATCAAGTGAAGCCGTATGGGGATACTTGGCTTCCGTCTTCACTTCAGACGGGTCAGCCTTACGGATAAAATGACGATACACTTCGCCTTCTTCCTTTAATCCGATATACTGATGCCCTGTGCGCTTGGCCCAGCTTTGAAGATCAGCAACGGAGCCTTTATCTGTTGCTCTTACCTCCAGAACCTCTCCTGTGTTTAACTCTTCCATGGCTTTTTTGGTACGAACCACTGGCATGGGACATGCCAAGCCTTCACATTCCAAAGTTCGATCTGCTTGAAGTGTGCTCATGTTACGCCACCCTTTCTAGGGTATCATTATTTTCGAAATTTCACTTGTCCAGGCCACACGGACATACCACCCGGCATATTGACCACTTTGTAACCCAAAGCCGAGAGATAATCGCAAGCCATCCTGCTGCGGTTCCCGCTGCGACAGACAACAATGGTTTCTTCGTCTTTACTCAGCTCGTTGTGTCTTGCTTCCAACTCGCCCAAAGGGATGTGCTTAGCTTCGGGAATGTGACCGGATTCCCATTCTTCATGCTCCCGAACATCGAGAATTTCGAATTTTTCTCCCCTTTTTTTTCTTTCCGCTACTTCATGAGGCAATTGTTCACGCATGGTATCTCCTCCGTTAGGTTAAAATATCAATCCATATTTTTATGACAGTAGCCATAATAAGAGCGGCCAATATCCATTGAAGAACTTTCGTATTCAGCTTCTTACTAATTTTCGCTCCGATCGGTGAAGCAATTGTACTGGCCACGACCATAACGATGGACGGGATCAGAAGCATATGGCCACCCATCAATTTCCCTACCGTGGATCCGATAGAAGAAATGAAGGTAATAGCGAGCGATGAAGCAATGGCCACACGAGTCGGTATTTTCAAAATGACTAACATGACCGGAACCGTAATAAACGCTCCTGCCGCTCCGACGATTCCGGAAAGAATCCCGATAACGGCAGCCAATATGGCAGCGAGCGGCTTATTAAACTGCAGTTTTTTATAATCAGCATCCTCGTTGGCTTTCTTGGGCAGAAACATCATAATTCCGGCAACGAGCGCAAGGATGGCATAAACAAGATTGATTGCATCATCCGGCAGGAATTTAGACCCGTATCCCCGAAGCTTCCAACAACAATCGCGATACCCATGGATAAAACCAGGGATTTATTAATGTAACCGCCTTTGCGGAAAGCGAACATACCTGCTAATGTTGTGAAAAATACTTGAACTGCGCTGATGGCTGATACCTCTTGAGCCGTGAAGGCTAGAAATCCTAAAGCCGGCGGGATATAGAGCAGCATCGGATACTTGATAATGGACCCGCCGATACCGACCATCCCTGAAATTAAAGAACCGACAAAACCGATTACGAAGAGCGTGATAATCCAACCGATATCCATAGCGACTCCTTTCCTGGGATAGTTTGTTCATTTATTGGTACCCCTAATACCCAACGGGGTATTATTTTAAGTAAAAAAAATTGTTATGGTTTAAGGATGGTTCTTACCAAATTGTTAAGCTGGACCTTTGATTCAAATCCTGTAATTGTCCCCACCTCTTTACCATGTTTAAAAAATTTTAGAGTTGGAATACTCATAACCTGATAGCTTCTGGCTGCCTTCCGATTTAAATCGACGTTTGCCTTTACTATCGTGATCTTATCACCAAATTCGTCATCAAGTTCGTTTAAAACAGGAGATAGCATTAGGCAAGGTCCGTACCACTCGGCATAAAAATTAACAATCTCCAACTTGTTGGGATCTAGAACAACTAGGTTGAAGGTTTGATTACTTACATTTCTAGATGGCCATAATAAAAGCATTCCTTTCATTATTTTCATTAAATACTTATACCCGTATGGGTATGTTGATACTATAACTCATTTTGATTTCTTCGTCAACACTAAGCATTAAGGAGAATATCTTGATTTTTCGTCGCTTATGGTGCGAGTTATGTCCTCATTCACTTCAAGACTTGTAGGGAATGAGTCAAGTTCTTGTCAATTTCGGGAATAGGATCAGGTTCACACAAAATCCGCGATTTACGCGGCAATGAATGAGATAATGTTCTTGTCACCCGACAAATTAAAAAGATGACTCCTGATAAATTCAGAAGTCATCGATTGACACTTAGATCTAAGGTCTTTTTTGATAGATAGTCCATACCGGGCCCTAGTTCGAGTTCAAGGACTGGGCGTACGGCCTTTTCTTACTCGATTGCAATCATCGTTTTATGGCTCGAACCGGTTCAAGTGATTGCTTTTTGAGCATGCAGTCTTTCCCTCAGCTGATCTACATTAATGCCGCGTGTCGCTACATTCTGTTCCGCTGCCATGGCAGCGGCGACACCTGCAGCTTGCCCGATTGCCATGCAGTGGGATTGTACCCGCGTGGAAGCGAGCGCTTCATGAGTTGCCGAGATGCAGCGTCCTGCAACGAGGAGATTTTCCAAATCAACCGGGAGCAAGCACCGGTACGGAATATCATAAGCATCGTCGAGTTCCGTCCAGACGTTCGTATGGTCGTGTGGGCTATGAATGTCGACCGGGAAGCAGCCCTTGGCAATGCTGTCAGCGAATTTGACACCGTGGAGTACATCGTCCTGGGTCAGGACATAATCGCCGATGATCCGTCGCGTCTCGCGTACCCCTACCCGGGAAGCTGCGCTTGACAACGAAGCCCGCTCGAATCCAGGCAAGTATTTGCGGGCAAACGCGACTACCGACATGACTTGCTGACGCAGGTCGATCTCCGCACGAATCAGCTCCTGATTATTCGTTCCGTCGATGCGGTTGACGCGGGTTGCGTTAAAGAGCACATCGCCGTCCCGATAGTCGGAGAACAGGGTCAGCCGTTCGCGGCCAACGTTCAGCTCTCCTCTTTCTTTGGCTTCGGCAACCGCCCGGTTGAAGCCGCTAAGCGCTACCATGCGCCCCGCAAAGTGAGCCGGCAAGTTCGACGGGAGAATAGGATACGTTACCCAGACCAGCTCATCGCGGTGCTCCAGCGTGTAGTCGATGAACTTGTCCAGATCGACATAGCTCATTTTGAAAAGCGAAGACACCGGCTGTGCCAACCCGTCTTGTCTGCGCCCGTACTCATAGCGCGCCCCGGCCGATACCGCGATATCCCCATCGCCGGTCGCATCGATATACTGCTTGGCACGGATGATATCCTTGGACGACTTACTGCGGATGCCGATCCCTTCCACCTTGCCATATTTGGCGTAAACCTCATCCACATACGTATTGAGCAGCAGCTTGACGCCGGCCTCCAGGACGAGCTTGTTCAGAACAAATTTTAATATCTCCGGGTCAAACGGAGTGATATAACCGCCGGTTCCCTGCGTGGAACCCGGCTTGTCGTACGGACACTTGACTGTGCCCGTTGAGCCCTCATATGCAACCAATTCATCCACAACATCCTGAAATACGCCGCGGATAACTTGACGGTCCTGAAAATAATTCGTCATCCATGGACCAACCAAACTGCCGGTCCCGGCTCCTCCAAGAAAGGAGCTAGGCTCAATCAGAACCGTGCTGGCACCGGTGCGAGCCGAGGCGATTGCCGCTGCGATTCCCGCAGGACCTCCGCCGATAACAGCGACTTCATAGTCGAAAACTGAAGCATTCATACTGAATACACCTCCATTAATTTTTAGCCAAAATGTCATCGGCGCGCTTCTTCATATTTCCAACCGCATCCGAGGTGCTTTTTTCACCGATCAGCGCACGTTCGCCTTCCTCATCAACAATTTTCTGAATTTCGGCAAGGTTCTTGAACTGCGTATCGTTGACATACTCTACGTCCGCGAAAGCTACCCGTTTGAACGACTCAACGTCGAACAGTTTTTCGGGATTGTCGCCGAGCACAAGCTTGGCTACTTTTTCTTTGTCTACTTTTTTCCATGCCGGGACGCGTCCGCTGGAAATGAGCGGTTCATTCCCTTCCGTCACGTACCATTTTAGGAATTTCCATGCCGCTTCTTTATTCGCGGAGTTGGCGTTGATCGTGACAAAGTCCAGGTAACCTGTGCCCCCGCCGATGTATTTGCTGTTCGCCGTCATTTTTGGCGTTGGAGCAAACGCAGTGACAAAATCATGCGGGAAGTCCTTCGTATTTTTGATGCTGCGGATGCCTGCCGTACCGTTCCAAACCATCGCGGTTTTACCGGAAAGGAATAGGCTTGTGCCTTGCAGCTTGGACGTTTTGGCTTCTGCGTAAGGAGGCTGCACTTTTAAGTTGCGCTCCATATCGACCATTGTGTCTAAGTACGACTTGAAAACCGGATTGTCGAGATTGCTCGTTTGGGCATCTTTGTAAAACGCGTTTGGACCGAGCTCGGTTTTTACCGTTTTGTCCATCCATTCATAGATTTTCGGCTCCAGGTTGCCCACGAAGGAACCCCATCGCTTATCGTTGCCCTGGCCTTTGGTCAGTTTCACCGCATAATCTTTATATTGGTCCCAGGTCCAGTCCGTAGGAATCGGCAGCTTCGCTTCATCCAAGTAAGATTTATTGATGGAAACAAAATCGTTCAAAATGATCGCCGGGATATAATAGGATTTGTTATTAAACTTTGTAATCGCTTTATCGCCGAAGTTATCCTTAATGTCAAACTGATCTTTGGCAATATACGAATCCAGCGGCTCCACCAAATTGGCGTTGATCCGCTTCACCAGTTTGTCCATTCGGTAGTTTACGTACAAGTCGACTTCGCCGCCTGCTATTAGCGATGTTTCGAGCTTGGTGTTACCGGCTTCGTCATTGACGAACCGAACATATTCGACTTGAATGTCAGGATGAGCTTTATTCCAGTTCTCAACAGCCTGTTTCGGTCCGCTCTCTTCCGGAACCGCTCCCCAAAACTTCAGCTTCACGACTTTGCCTGAAGCCCCAGTACTGCCGGCGTTGTCAGCCGCTGGGTCCGAGCCGCAACCGGCTAGCCCCATTGCCGCGAGACTTGCCGTTAGAACAATACCCATCATACGTTGATGATTCATCATTTTGTTATACCCTGCCTCTCTGTATGTGTAAAATTACCCTTTCACTCCGGAGGATGCCACACCTTGAATAAACCAGCGCTGACCGAATAAAAATACCGCGATGACGGGTAAAATAGAGCTGACTGCGGCAGCCATCATTTGCGGATAGTTTGTGCCGGAATCATCGACAAAATTAGTTAGGCCAAGCGGAACAGTAAACAATTTCTTGCTTGTTATAAAAACAAGCGGATTAACAAACTCATTCCAGTTCCATGTGAAGCTAAGGATGACCAAGGAAACCAGCGCAGGCTTGGACAAAGGGATGAAAATACGCGTCCAGATTTGAAAATGGTTGGCGCCTTCCATTTTTGCCGCCTCGGAGAAATCGCCGGGTATCGTCAAATAAGTTTGGCGAAGCAGGAAAATGCCGATCGCCGTAAAGATTCCTGGCAATATCAAGGCCCAGTGCGAATTATAGATACCGAGATAATTGAATAAAATAAATCTCGGAATGAGCGTCACTTGATCAGGAACCATCATCGTTGCCAAGAAAATGAGAAAAACAAAGTTCTTGCCTTTGAATTCAAAGCGGGCAAAGCCGTAAGCGGTGGCAGAGCTGATCAGTACGGCGCCGATCACCGAAAGCACCGTTACTTTAATTGAATTGAAATAGTAGAGACCGAATGGATGGGACCCGAACCAAATTTCCTTATAGTTATTCCATTGAATCTTGGCGGGTATCCAAATCATCGGATCATGAAATACGTCGATTTGCTTTTTCAACGATGTCGACAGCATCCAGAGAAACGGCAACAGCATCGTAGCCGCCACGGCCGCCAGCAATATTGTCACGAACAGCTTTAGCCCATTGTTTTTGAGCCACGTCATGCTTGTGTCCTCCTTCTAGTAATTCACCCAACGTTTTTGCCCAATCCACTGTACGATCGTGACCAGGAAAATAATCAGCGTCAAGATCCAAGCCATCGCGGACGCATAACCCATTTTGTAAAAGCTAAAGCCGGTCTGGTAAATATAAAAAGTTAATACGGAAGTGGAAGTACCCGGTCCCCCCTGCGTCATCATGAAGATGGCGGCAAATACCTGGAAGGAATGAATGATGCAAGTAATCAGGACAAAAAACGTTGTCGGCGACAAAAGCGGGATCGTCACACTAAAAAATTGTCTGACTTTACCGGCTCCGTCAATGCTGGACGCCTCATACAAATCTTTCGGAATGCTTTGCAGTCCGGCCAAATAAATGACCATGTTATAGCCGATTGCCGCCCATACGCTCATGATGATAATCGCGGCCAAAGCCCATTTCGGATCGGAGAGCCAGCCGGGCGGATGTTCGATGCCGAATCTACGGAGTGCTTGGTTAATCGGCCCTTGACTTGGAGAGTACAAGAGCGCCCATACCAGCGACACGGCAACAATACTCGAGACATACGGCATGAAAATAATCATACGCAGCGGCGTTTTGAAGAATGCGCCATGATTCAGCCCTACGGCGGTCAGCAGTGAAAATATCATAATTAACGGAACGGTCGTTACGGCAAAAATTAAATTGTTTTTAAGACTGTCCGTAAACCATTGATCAGACCACATCTGTGTATAATTATGAAAGCCGGTAAACCGGATGCCTTTGAGTCCCTCCATAAAGTTCCAGTCCGTAAAGGAGATGACTAAGGAAAATATAATCGGAATCACTGTCAATAGCCCGAATCCGATGATTGCTGGCATAATAAACAGCCATCCTGTAAACGCTTCCTTTTTGTACGCGTTCATAAATTGCCCCCTTTCTGCTTACTCGTGCTGTGGTCTTGACGCCTATTATCGTAAACCATGGGGCGGATGGGTTAAACCAACAATCACACGAAAAAAGGATACGAAAATTGGAAAGTTAACCGTTTTCAAATCATCTCATTTGTAAACGGATACAAATCTTTGAAGCCAAGACACGATTCTACGAAAACAAAAAAATCACATAGAACTCTTCACAGCAGTTCAAGTGATTTTTACATGTTCCATAAGTGAAATTATTTGCGGGAAGCCGTGTATTGAATCGGTGTGCAGCCTGTGTATTTTTTGAAAATTTTGGAGAAGTACTTTGGATTGTCCATGCCGACACGCTCCCCTACTTCAAACCAATCCAATTTTCTGCCGCGGAGCAGCTCTTTCGCCTTCTCAACGCGAATTTCCTGAATATATTGGGAGAATGTTTTGCCGACTTCCTTTGTAAACAGATTGCTGAAATAGTTCTCGCTGAGGTTGACAACATGCGCTACGTCCTGTACCCGAATCTGTTCGGCATAATGCATTTTGATATAATCGATGGCCCGCTGTACTTCGGGCCGATGATAAGCGTTTTTTTTAAACACAACCAGCATTTCCCTAGCGAGCTGATGCAGATGGTAGCACCAAGTGCGAAGCTCGAGGTAGGTTCCGCGGGTGTTCACATGCTCAAACATGGATTCCGACAGCATGCTGGCCGGAACTTGTCCGCCCCAATCCTTGAGGAGCAGAATGACAGACGATACCCATGCGTGAACCGCATCAACGACTTCGGTGACATTTACATCCTCTGTTACGGTTGCAGGAAAAAGCGTCTGAAACGCTTTCTCGGCCGCTTCATCGTCATGCCCTTCCAAACAAATCAAATACTTTTTGAAATCTCCCATTTCCATAAACTGCGAGTGCCGATCGGAAAATGCGGATTGTTCCGAATCATACGCATACACGCCATAGCCTCGGTAAAATACGAGTCGGAGCGCAGCTTGCGCCTCTCGGTACGCTTCCATCCGTTCTCCCGCTAGATGAAAAGCCTGGCTGACACCGCAGCTAAAGGTGTCGCCGCATGCATGCCGCATGGCCGTCATGCGTTCGAGAAGCACGCAAGTGATTTCAAAATCCGAAGAAGCATCTTTCGGCATGCGAAAGAAAAGAGTCCATCCGGAGGAGCTTTCATATATAAACATACAATCGATAGCTTCGACCTGTTCTTTGAACGCTTCCAGCTGTACATGCAGCTCGTTGTACTTGATGCTTGTCCCTGCATGACCTTGGTTTCCTTCCAGTACAACGACGGCATACCTGCTCCCGGATTTTATCGCTCCATCATACACGTCATTCGGCGTCCCCTGCAGCCAATCAAGCCAATCTTCCCGCATCACCTTCCACGGCGATTCCGCATCGGCTTTTTCGGCCGTCATGGCGGATTCCTTCGGTACGAGTGCCTCTTTGATTTTGAGCACCGATTGGAGCAGCTCGTCTGGATCCATGCGAAATTTATTCATATAGTCCACGGCACCCAGCTTCAACGCTTCTCGAACGGTTGGGAAATCCTCCAGTACGCTCAGAATGACAAACCGAATATGCGGAAATTGTTCTCGCACTTCTTTCATCATTTGCAAGCCGTCCATATGAGGCATCCGAATATCTGTCAAAACCAACTCCGGCTGTACGGTGCGGATTAGCTCCAGACCGCTTCGGCCATCCGCCGCTTCGCCGGCAATTTCAATTTCGTGGCTTTCCCAGTCTACACTGGAGATGACGCCCTTGCGCACAAGAACTTCATCATCAATTACGACCATCTTCACCTTCATGGCCCCCCTTCTCGCGGTATGGCAGCGTAATCGTGACGCGGGTCAGCTGCTCTTTCGAGTCTCTTTCGATCTTCAGTCCATAAGGCCCCTCATACATCAGCTTGATTCGCTTATTCACATTGGCAAGGCCGATGCTGGGACCGATTTGTTCCTGCGCTAACTGCGCTTGCAGTTCCTCCAGCCGCTCTTCGGTCAGCCCGCTGCCGGTATCCTCAACGATCAGTAGAAGCAGACCTTCCTTACGATAAGCGCGGATATGCATTTCTCCGCTTTTTTCCATAAATAGCCCATGCTGATATACGTTTTCCACAAGCGGCTGCAGCGATAATTTGGGCACGAGCGCGTCCAGGCAGCTCTTGTCAATGTCGTAATGAACTTGAATCGTGTCGCCGAATCTGTATTTTTGAATCGTAAGGAAATACTGCACATTCTCCATCTCGTCGCGCAGCGGGATAACCTCTTGTCCCCGGTGAATGCTCGTATTCAGCAAATGACCGAGCGCCATCAGCATCTCCGTAATCTGTTTGTTCCCGGACATGAGGGACATCCATTTGATGGTGTTCATCGTATTGTACAGAAAATGCGGGGTAATTTGCGCCTGCAGCGCCTCCAGTTTTGCTTGTTCCTTCTTTTTCTCCAAAATAATTTCATTCTGAATCCGGCCCCGCAAATCGGACAGCATACTGTTGAAGCTTTGCCCCAAAAATCCGATTTCATCGCGCGTCTTAACCGTATAGACGACGTCGAGTGCGCCGCTTTCGACCTTCTTCATGACCCTTCTAAGCTCGCTTAGCGGTTTGATCAGCATGGAGGTCAGGCCGATAATCAAGCCTGCGAACAGCGCTAAGCAGACAATGAGAATCACAATCGCGATATTTCGGTTATGAAGAACTGTTTTTAACATATCCCGGTAAGGAACAACCTGCACGACACGCCAGCCCGTGACCGGAACTACGTAACTCCCTACGATAAACTTAGTATCGCCGATACGTGTCTGAAATGTGTCTCCGTTGCTGTCAAGAAGCGGCTGAATCGATTTGTATATATTCTCCGATTGGGCAGCGTCATCGCTTAATATGGCCCCGTCCCGATCAACAATAAACCCCAGACTCGACGAATAGGCCGCATCGGGATTCAATATGTCCAAATATGGCGTAACCGGCTCACTGATTGCGAGCATTCCAAGATTGTCGATGAGATTATCTGCCTTGACAAGCATGGATAACGTCATCAGCTTGGCGCTTGACGGGGAGACAAAGTTATCCTGCTGCAGCGTCCAAACCATGAAGCCGTTCTTTTCGACCGTTTTGGCATACCAAGGCGCCTGCCGGATCGCCTCTTTCGTCGTGACAAAGCTGCTCCAATTCGTATATAAACTGCCCGAATTATCCATCAGGGTCAAGTAGACGGAGTCCGATGCGATCGAGGTCGTAACCTCCAAATATTTCTTATCCATGAAGTGGGACAACCCCAGCTTTGCTTTGTCCGTTGCCGGCGGCGAAACGAGCATTTCCCTCAGCCGTTCGTCCAGCACAATCGCCCGGGAGATGTTGGAGAGCTCATTCAAGCGGCGTTCGATGTTCCGGTTAACCTGCTGCAGCCGATCGGACGTCATTTTGGCGATTTGCGAAGTCATCTCCTGCTCAAAGCTCTGGTAGACGTAGATGCCAACCCCGGTAATCGGCACCAGAATAAACAGAATAAACGCTGTAATCAGTTTGGTTCGTAGACTGACAAAGCCGAAATAGGATTGCCATTTTCGCTGAAATGCCTTCAATCCTTGCCGCCACCTCTTTTACTGCACATATACGTTTCAATTGATACTTACTCTAACATAGTTCAATGCAAAACAAAAAAAGACCGTTAAGCTTCCGAGTGGAAAAGTCCCGATCGATGCAACACGCGGAGATGTAGCAGATTCCTGCCGCAGAAGATGACGGCGAAGATGATATGCTTCTGAATATACCAGTCAATTTTTGTTTAGAAATTGTTCAACGAGAGTGTCCATTCCGTAGTATTTTCTAGACATATGTATAAAATACGTGTTTTTTTGTGCAATAGTATATTAAAGCATTAGACATCCCCTTCTCTTGCAGGGTCATCCGGTTCCGCCAGTCGTCAGGGTTATGCACCTCACAGTGAACGGGAGACTTTCACTCCCTAGTCGAATGCGCTGCCAAGCACACAAGAGGGCGGCCACAAATGAACTTAAGTGCGGCCGGCGCGTCTCGGCCCGGAGGATGACGATGCTGGCTAGCAGCCTTTCGTTCAAGCTTCATCGCTCCCCGATCAATCCAAAGCCTCAAAATCGATCTCCTGGAAATGTAGCACTTCTTTCTCCCATACCTGCTTCACGTAATCCATATGGGCAGGATGCTCGTTGTACGCTAGATAAGCCCCCCTGTCGGCGAACACCATCGAAAATCCGAAATGGTAATCGGTTTTCACGCTCACTTGGCGAAACACTTCGAACTGTTGCACCTGCGGTATAGCGGACAAAATCTCCGCGCTTTTATCCAGAAACGCCCTGGTCTCAGCCGTATCGAGTTCGTATTTCAACGTAAATACGACCATATGCTTAACAGGCTTGGTCATCGTACACACCTCCCGGAATCAATTGGAATATCGTTTCAATCCATTACTATTATACCCGATGTCGCGGCGATGCCAAAGCTATTGTTCATCGTTGGCCTTTACTTCGACATTTTCATTTCTTTGCCATAACGTGTGATTCTTCCGATTTTTTTTGGAATTATTGAATATGGAGGTGTAAAAATGGCCGCCTCTTCCGCTTGCGAGTCGAACCACAGGTTGGGCGTAATCTTTTGTATTTTGTTTTGCGTCCTTCACCCTCTTAACTTGCCTTCATCTCTCTTATCACTCTTAAGCGACCTGCGGCTTCTTTTCGATTGCTCTTTTCCTTGCCGTTATTTGCGATCGGGTACTCACTATTCTACCTGTTTCGCCAAGTGCGGCCCATCCCAACCCGATGCCAGTCAACGCGCTTTTGAAGGCTCTTGAGAGTTTTTCCCTAAAAAACTTGCCTTCACTTATGAAAAGGTTCACCGCAAATGATCTTAAATTATCTTGCCGTTAGCGAAGCGAGGCTAACGATCGTTTACGCGGTATCCTCGTCATGTAATTTGTTTTTCTCGTAGATCGGCGAATTTTATCGCAAAATAAAGACACCCAAACGGGTGCCTTACTTAAGTTTTATTCAACAATGTATTTCTTTAAAATATTGAACCGTTGTTCCCTATGCAACTTCTTGCCTGTACCCTCGATACGGTTCTCCGCGCCGCCTGTAACGGCAAGTTTAAGGACCATCCTTCAGCAGATGGCCCATTCTTTCTTGTGTTTGCTGCAATGTAATTCTTTGTCTCGACATTGATCCAGTATAATACCCGTAACCGTACATCAGATGATATTGAGTAAATAATTGCACCCCTTAGAATAGATATTGGACTAACCCTCTAGGTAAGCCGATCCATTCTAAGGGGCGTTGATTGCTTCAATATTCTTCTTTAATGACGAAGAAAGAACCTCGAATTGTCCCAGCCAGTTTGGACTTCTGTCTTGCAAATTTGAACTTCTTCTCTTCCAACTCCTTAGGTACTTCCATCCCCTCAGATAGCTTAAATCCAACGGCCCGCTTCTTAGGATCATCCACCGTATACATGACGTTAACCGCTAGACCATCCTCATAAAAGACGAAGGCCCATTTGATATTTTCTACTTGAAAACGCGATGTTTCTAGAGGTTGGGCCGCAAACTCAATACCACGTTCTTCTTTCAAAACTCGTTTCACATAATCAAGCGTCTCCTGGCTTTCGCTGGCTGGTACGGCCGTAAATTCGTGCTTGTATTTGTTCATGAAGTAACGGGCTTCATTCGCACGCATGCCAGCTAGCGCTTCTGCTACTGGTGAAGACTCCAGACCAACCGTAGACACATTTTTAAAATCAACGATAGGGGACATCCTCATTCCTCCTGCTGATCTCGTTTACTTCTTCACAACCGGAATCCACATTTCACCATATACGAAGCCGTCTCGCTGCCCCATCTCAACCGTTGCATTGGGCCCGCCAACATAGGCATAATTATCGGCTGCCGGCAAGACTTGACCAAAGGCAATGCCAGTAAGCATACTACTCAACTCATCAGCCGACTTCCCTTCACCTTTAACGACGAGGTATTGTCCCTTAGGGAATTGGATCACTCTGTGTTCTTCCGGTATCGATGAATCTGTCATGACGCCAGCATAATACATCATCTTGTGATTTATCGCTTCGTTTACGGCAAAAATATAGTCGTTCGCAGCAATAACCTTTAACGTGTCAAGCCTTCCATCCTGCTCCACTGCCCGCCAAAAGTTTTCCTTCTCCTTGTTCATGCCGGCATAATCCGTGTAATCGCTCTTCAGCTCCGTTCCAATACCAAGAACGATAAAGCTGTCTTTTTCCTCAAAGGTATACGTTGCCATCATTCCAGCTCCTTTTTTGAATTGATCAATTGATTTGTTTATTCACTTGATGGGTTTATAATAACCATAAATCATGTCAAAATATGATACAGTTTAGAGGTCAACCGATTGTTCTCTCCCACAGCGCTCCCTACCTAATATTAGTGCTTTAGGTAGTAGAAGTCTATCGTAGTCACGAATGGGCTGGCGTTAATTTCACTCCTCATTAGAGTCTGCGGCTTTGCGGACGCAGCGCCCAGGAGGCGATGCCAAGCGCGGCATAGAAAAGCGGAAGAATAATATGGAATCCATAATCGCCGTAATCATTAGCGAACGCATGAGATAAGGCCGCACCCGTCATTAGAAAAAAGATACCGCTATAAGCCCATTCCTTGAGCCGGGGGAAACCTGGCATTACGATCGCAATGACTCCAAGCAATTTCCAAGCTCCGAGAATGTTCGTGATATATAACGGGAAACCAATATCGGTCACTAAATCGACATTACCACCATATCGCATCAATTGCCCGATACCGCTTAATGCAATAGAGAATGCGAGAAATATTGTGACGGTCCAATAAGCGGCCATCCTTCCAATGGGGCGGGATTCTACCTTCGCGATATTTTCATTACCGATAACCGTACTCATTCCCATTCCTCCTTTGATCTCATTTACTTCTTCACAACCGGAATCCACATTTCCCCATATACAAGGCCGTCTCGCTGCCCCATCTCAACCGTTGCATTGGGCCCGCCGACATAGGCGAAGTTATCGGCTTCCGGCAAGACTTGACCAAAGGCAATGCCGGTAAGCATACTACTCAACTCATCAGCCGTCTTCCCTTCGCCTTTAATGACGAGGTATTGTCCCTTAGGGAATTGGATCACTCTGTGTTCTTCCGGTACCGATGCTTCTGTCATGACGCCGGCATAATACATCCTCTTGCGGTTTACCGCTTCGTTCACAGCAAAGATGTAGTCGTTCGCAGCGACAGCCTTTAAAGCGTCAAGCCTTCCATCCTGCTCCACTGTCCGCCAAAAGTTTTCCTTCTCCTTGTTCATGCCGGCATAGTCCGTGTAATCGCTCTTCAGTTCCGTTCCAATACCTAGAACGATAAAGCTGTCTTTTTCCTCAAGGGTATACGTTGCCATCATCCCAGCTCCTTTTTTTAAGTCATTTGTTTTTTCACTTGATGGGTTTATAATAACTATAAATCATGTCAAAATATGATACTGTTTAGAGGGCCTTATGAAAAAAGTAGAACGGATTAACATCATCATGCGGTACATCAATAACCGCGCCCATTTTACCATTTCGGAAATCATGCATGAGTTTAACATCTCCCGTTCGACGGCGATTAGAGATATCAGGGAAATTGAAGCGATGGGAATGCCTCTAGTCGCCGAAGTCGGGAGGGACGGGGGTTATTTTGTGATGCACAACTCCGTCCTGCCCACTGTCCGCTTTACCGATAATGAGATTAAAGCTCTTTTTATCGCCTTCATGGCCACACGAAATCTACAACTCCCTTATCTCAAGAGTCGCCAATCTTTAGCGGAAAAATTGCTCGGCCTCATCTCTGAAAACCAGCAAGATGATCTTGTTCTGTTAAATCAAATCTTGCTCTTCGAAGGTACCAACCCCCACAATCCTGACCTGCTTGATCTATCAGATCTGCCCCATCCTATGTTAGAACAACTCATCCAACTCCTTCTTATGGACAGCTACTTAGTGGTTTCAGTTGAAAAAGGAAGGGAAATAAAGTCATGTCCCATCTATCTCATGCACCTATATCGTGAAAAAAGCTCTTGGCAAATTGAAGGCTTCGACCTAGAGGAGGAAAAGAGGCTGATTATTCCTGTCGACAATATCACCGATATCAAACCATACCCCGAGAAAAAAAGAATAAGCAAGAAGAAGATTGTAGAACAACTAAGCAAACAGGAAGAAGCCATCAACCTAGTCCTCGAACTTGGTCCCAAGGCGATTGCTCAGTTCAAAAAGTACCATCCATTAAAAATTACAATTTCATACACGAATCCTTATCAAACTACGGCTATTTTAAAGACTTTCATCAATGTTCATCATCCGGATGAATTGGCCGAAATAACAAATTGGCTACTTTTCTTAGGTGGAGATATCAAGGTCAGGGAAATACCGAAAGAAGTTGGAGAAGGATTACAGGAAAGAGTGGGTGTTTTAGGGAACAAGTAATTGACCATAACTACCTGAACTGGCATACAGGCCGATCGGCTGAATATTCCGCTCCGATATTCCGCTGCTGGATCGGTACTCGATGTTGACTGCAGCACTACCGATCATAATATTCGCCCTATTTATGGTACGGTTCGGCATATCACTCTAAAAGCGAAATAATTAGGGCGCCCTACTGGACGCCCTTCATTTCTGGTGATGCCCGAATTAATTGCCGTCGGCAATAATGATCTCGTCCAGATAAAGACTATCACCCGGGTTGCCCATCGGACTGTATAACTCGACATAGACATTTGCTGTCCCTTCCGGAGCGACTAACTTAGCGGTAGCCTGCAGCCAGTTGGTCGATAAACCACTCAGCGGTATAAGATCGGTTTGCAGTAGAGTCTGGCTTCTATCAAACCATTTAACCCTGAGCGTCACCCCAGAAATTGAACCGGTACCTTGCTTGGCCCAATAACTCACCCGCTTATGGCCGGCACTTGCCGTAAACCCTGGCCAATTTGCGGCTTGTACGCCCCAACCCCATGGATCCGTTACGTCTACTCGAAGGCTGCCACTCCCACGATGCGCTTCGTATGTCGATGCCGTAACAGTAGCTGAATACCAGGATTGCCACTGACCAGACGAGGTTTCACCGCCAGCTGTGCCGGCATCAAGCGCATTCGGTGCATCGCCTACCACCATGTCATCCAGGTAAAGATAATCTCCCGGATCTCCCACTCCGATAAGTGAAACGAGCACGGTTGATGCTCCTTCAGGTGCATCAACCAATGCAGACACTTGTTGCCACGCGGTCGTCAGAGCAGGTGATTTCACTTCGTTCGTTTGCAGAACCTTCTTGTTACTATCCAGCCATTTTACAACCATCCTGGGTTGTATGTTTGCCCCCGAACCAAGCTTTCCCCAGAAGCTAAGTTTCTTCACACCTGCTGTCGTGGAAAAACCGGGCCAATTAGCAAGCTGCACTCCCCAGCCCCATGGGGCGATAATATCGACACGAAGACTGTGCGTTCCGCTATGCGCCTCTCGTGTAGTCTGCGAGATTGTTTCAGAATACCAGTTTTGCCACTTGCCGATAGAACTCTCAAGAGCAGCCGTATCTGCGTCCAGATCATTTGCAGCAGTTGCAGGCGGCGGCGTGCCGCCACTTGAACCGCCATAGTCAGGATCACCGGCGAACGTGCTGTTTGCATCTTGGCTGAATGGTGCAGATCTCCAAGTGTTAAACGACACAGCCTCTCCGTATCCCTTAGCGAAGCGCCAGCTGCCAAAGTATTGATTATCATGGAAGCTGTTATTGTTCTTGAACATCACGTCATTTTGAATACCGGCAACGGTATAGGGTGACCAGGATATATTATCGGCACCTGTAGCAAGCAAAGCCTGAACACCGCAATAAGTACCCGCGCAAGGTACAACATTCTTATCAAAGTGAAATTCATTGTTATTTACTTCAATATTGTTGGCATGCCAGCGGCAGTCGGTTTTGTATGGTTCGTTGGCAATATCGGTATAGCAAGGATGTGCAGCGCTAATCGGATTCGGGTAATCATAGTTGTGTTGGGAGTCGGGAATCAGCGTTGGAACCACGAATGGCGTACAGTACCCCTTGCTTGTATTGCCGTTTGAATTACAGAATCGGTTTGCATTTTCGTAGATAGAAACGCCCGAGAAATTATTGACGAACGAATTGTTGTAGATTCGGATCTTTGGCGCGCCGCTTACAGTCGAAGCAAGACGGGAATCACCGCCCGATTCGGAAAGGTAAATGGCTGGGCCGGGCGATCCTTGATTGCTATTACCGCTTGCCCATGCATTGCGGCTGATCGTGTTGTTTCGGATCGTAGCGTTGTAACTAATTTCATACCAGATGCCTTCACCGTCGTTATGGTCAATCCAATTGCCTTCAATCAGGAAATCGATGTTATTCGTATCTGCCCACAGGCCGGGTCCTTTATTATCGTGAATGTAGTTGTTGGTTACCTTCGCGCCTTTCACATCCCAAAATTTGCCGCCCCCTGTACAGCCGCAGCCGGGAATCTGAGCCTCCCAGTTGTCGGTATTGTTGCCGGCAATTTCGTTATGGTCGAGCAAGATATTTTTAATGGCCGAATCACCTTCAATCGGAGGTTTAAACATGCTAAAGCCATACTGACCGTTATCCTTCAGGCAATTGTAACGGACAACATTATCCGTGCTTAGAAATACACCTGCTCCGTCATTATCGGAAATCGTATTGTATTGAATGATCCAACCGGTACCGGCATCGTGATTGACGACGCCTTCGTTATTGTTGTCATTGCCTCGGCCAAAGTTTTTGATGGTGAGATACTGGATGGTTACGTTCGGCTCGTTGCCCGTGAATGCATACAAATTGATATTCCGTCCATCGAGAATCGCGCCCGGAGCTCCAATATAGGTCGTACCCGCCTTTGCATTAATCTGGCCATACATATCATTTGCAAGCGTGTGTGTTCCCGACTCAAACCAAAACGTAGCTCCTGGCCGATTGAAATCGAAGCTGCTGTTATCCCCTGCCGGCACCGTCACGGCTCCATCGGGAGCGATGCTTGGACCGCTTAATAATCTCGTATCGCTACATACAGCCGCTGGCGGAGAAGTGGGCCAGGAAACATCTGCATAGGCGTAATTGTCGAGGGACGGCGTAATGGTTCCGGCGATAAGAAGTGTCATCAGCACGAAAATGAAAATAGTGCTATGACGATGGCGAATTGCTCGCATTTGGCACTCTACCCTTTCCTGGTGATATTTTCCTTCATAGTGCCTTTCTTTGACATAATTCGTCAATGGTTATAAAGACCCATTCATTGGGCTGACATTTCGGCCTCCCGAACTATGAAAATTTAGTTGTATCATTCGGACATCTGAATGTATTGCCCCATAGGGACGTTAGCAAGCCTATAAATTTGCATAAAAAATCCTCCAAATGAAATACTATCTTTCATTGGAGGGGGAATATGATGGGATTCGTGTTCGCTTATAGTTCATTTGCAATCGCTTCGATCGTTATTTAGTTCATGCCGATCCATCGCTGGCATTCTGGTATTATCCATCGCCACGCTATCGTTCTCCGTCAGCCTAACGGCATCCACGATTTGACGCCTACTTCAATAAAAAAGAGAACAGACCACCCGCAGTCTGCTCCCCCTGGTTATCTTTAATGCCCCTTATTTCGATATAAAAGGAGTAATAGAACATCACTTCGCTAAGCTGCATTCCGTTTGTATGCGCGCACCGCAAATAGATATGCGACGATCATTATCCCTAAGCACCACGCTAAAGCGACCCAGATATCATTGCCTACCGGTTGACTTGATAATAGTGCACGGATGGTCTCTACGATAGACGTCACCGGCTGGTTTTCGGCAAAGGCGCGTACGACTGACGGCATCGTTTCGGTAGGCACAAAGGCAGAACTGATGAATGGCAGGAAGATCAACGGATAGGAAAAGGCGCTTGCCCCTTCCACCGTTTTTGCGGATAGTCCGGCAATGGCCGCGACCCAAGTCAAAGCCAGCGTAAACAGCACGAGTATACCTGCTACGGCAAACCAAGACAGTACCCCTGCCGACGAGCGAAAGCCCATAATGAGCGCTACGAGAATGATGACGACAATAGAAACGATGTTGGATACCACCGAGGTCAGCACGTGCCCCCACAGCACAGTGGAACGCGCAATCGGCATGGAGTGGAACCGCTCAATGATGCCCCGTTGTTTATCCAAAAACAGGCGGTATGCTACGTAGGCCACCCCGCTGGCAATCGCCATAAGCAGTATACCAGGTAACAGGAAGTTCACATAATTATCCGTACCGGTTTCGATTGCGCCGCCAAACACATAAACGAACAGCAGCATCATTGCAATCGGAGTGATGCAGACGGTGAAGATGGTGTCCATACTGCGGAAAATATGGCGCAAGGAACGTCCAAGCATTACGCTCATGTCGCTGAAAAAATGATTTTTTGCCTCCATTTACATGGCCTCCTTTTTACCGATGATTGCGAGAAATATTTCCTCCAATGTCGGCTGTTTTTCAACATACTCTACCTTCGCTTTCGGGAACAGCTTTTTCAGCTCCGCGAGCGTACCGCCGGCGATAATCATGCCTTCGTGCAGAATGGCAATTCGGTCGGCAAGCTGCTCGGCTTCCTCTAAATACTGCGTGGTCAGGAATACCGTCGTGCCGCCGTCGGCAAGCTCCTTTACAATCTTCCAAGTCTCAATGCGTGCCTCTGGGTCAAGCCCTGTGGTTGGCTCGTCGAGGAAAATGATCTGCGGTTTGCCCACAAGGCTCAAGGCGATGTCGAGCCTGCGGCGCATACCACCCGAATAAGTAGATGGCTTACGGTCGGCCGCGTCAGTTAAGCCGAAACGTTTCAGCAAATCGTCCGCAACTTGCCGCGGGTGATCCAGATGCCGCAGCTTGGCAATCATGATCAGATTTTCCCGCCCGGTCAAAACCTCATCCACCGCCGCAAATTGCCCGGTCAGACTGATCGCACGCCGCACATTCTCGGGTCTTGACGCGACGTCAAATCCGTTTACGACGGCGGTGCCTCCGTCCTGTTTGAGCAGCGTGGTGAGGATTCTGACAATCGTCGTCTTGCCCGCGCCGTTGGAGCCAAGCAAGGCGTAAATCTCACCTCGCTTCACTTCAAAATCGACGCCCTTTAGGACTTCTGTGTCCTTGAAAGATTTTCGCAGACCTTTCACTTCAATTGCTTTTTCCATCCCGACATCCCCCTTTTACTTTTCTTTATCCGTAACCTTTTTCATGGCCTTGTAAACTTCTTGGCCAGCAGATTCTTGATAGATGTCAGCGTACGTTTTTGAATCTTTGATTAGATCATCGCAGAAAGCCGCTACGTCACGGCCCGTCACTTCGAGCACGCCTTTCCCCAAGGCCGCGCCCTCTTCAAAAAGATCGACAATTCCCGAGAGCAAACCCGTCCCGTCGGTTAGCTCAACAGGGCCGACCTTAAAAAGATATTTTTGAATCTCTTTATAAACAATCTGATAATCCTGCGGGAGCGCTTTGACACGCGCCACGTGCGCTCGCCACTCTTTTTTGCCTTCGATGATATCTCGTATTTTCATTGTATCCTCCTCCTATTTACCTAATTTTTTAGCGATATTATTGTTGAGTTGCTCGCGCCACTTGTCGCGAACAGATTTAGCCCCTTCTTCGCCGGCAAGGGCTGAACAGAACCCTTTGATATCGTCACCCAAAACCTCTTGGACACTCTGACCGTCCGCAGCCGATTCTTCCAGCAGTCCTAGCACACCGTCAAGAATGGGCATAAGGTTACGCCCGGTGAAATCGGAATACGTCCAAATATTTACATTTATTTCTTTCCATGCCGCTTGATAATCGGCTGGCAGCTTTTTGACTCGTGATTCAAAAGCTTTCATTTCTTTAGTCATGTCGCTGCCGGTGATCTTTTCCCAAAAATTCATAGTTCTCTCTCCTTTAACTCGTGCATTTTCGATGAGATGAACTCCCATTTTTTCCAGAACCTCCGAAGCTCCTCGCGGCCCGCGTCGTTGATCGCGAAAAACTTCCGCGGCGGTCCCATGTCGGAGGGCTTCTTGGTGATCTCTACCAACTTGTTTTTTTCAAGCCGGATCAGGATGGTGTACACCGTTCCCTCTACAACATCTGAGAAGCCGAGGGCGTTTAGTCGACGCGTGATATCGTAGCCGTAGGTTTCTTTGCGGCTTATAATTTCAAGGACACAGCCCTCAAGCACGCCTTTGAGCATTTCCGTTAGGTTTTCCAGCATAATCACCCCTTGCTATTCTGTATGACTGGTATCAAGTGTTACTTACTACTGCTATAGAGTAACACGTAGTAGTTGGTCTGTCAATAGCATATGCTCTGACACGGATTTTACATTTACACTATCCTGCCATTTAGCGTAACGAGGCTGCCGAATCATCGCGGCAGCCTCGTCGTAGGAGCGCTTTATTGCGCTATCGTATTCGTTACTTCAATCATTATGGATTACTACACACATTGAAGCCTTATCTCTTGAGGAACAAGCTCAAAGAATCAATGAATATACGAAAATGGGAAATGTATGATCCCGAAAGTGGCAGCAAAGTGGCCATCCATCTGTGCAATTGCTATCAGTCTCGCCTCTCCTTATCATTCCACCAAGTATCCTTATCTCTGCTCAAAAAGCAGATAAAAGAATGAACAGGGTAACCGTCCTTTTATCCATGACAGATTGTGACGTATTCAGCCATTACAATATTTCAATAAACCCTTCTGTTCCGTGCACGCGAATTCGTTGCCCGTCTTTTATCAGTTTGGTAGCATTCTCCACTCCGACAACTGCTGGTAAGCCATATTCACGCGCGATAACCGCTCCATGGGTCATCAGTCCGCCAACTTCGGTGACTAGACCTTTAATGGATACAAACAATGGTGTCCAGCCAGGGTCAGTAAAGGAGGTGACTAATATATCTCCATCTTCCAGATCAGCATCTTCCATGTTTAAGATGACACGTGCTCGACCTTCTATAACTCCGGAAGAAACAGGTAGACCTACAATCGCTTTGGCTGGCAGATTTTCTCGTTTGTACTCACCTGCAATGATTTCACCATCAGACGTGATTACACGTGGAGGAGTTAGTTTTTTAAAAAAGTTGTAATCGTCTTTTCGTTTGCTGATGATCTGATAATCAAGTTTGTTTGTGCGTACGACTTCGTGAAGTTCTTCAAAAGTGAGATAGTATATATCTTCTTTTTCATGAATAACGTTGGCCTTTACGAGTTGTTCGGCTTCTTTCAGTAAAGCCTGCTTATAAACGAAGTAACGATGAATCATGCCGTATTTTGGATATTCACGATAACCGATGAAATTCCGGACTAAGCTGATCATTCGTTTTGTTTCTTTGGCTTTTTGTTCACCATCAGGTAATTGCATCAATCGATCTAATAACTCATGTTCTTTTTCCAAAGCTTCCTGTCGCCCTTGCTCAAATTTCCGTTTGCCGGCATTAGGCTCAAAGCTTTTGATGTTACCCAGAATCAATGGGACAAGTGTAATTGGTTTTTCACTCCAACGAGTTCTAGTAATATCGATTTCTCCGGCACATCGCATTCCGTATTTGTTGAGATAAGCATAGATAGCGTCTTGGGTTTCCTTTCCACCATCAAACTTAACCAGTTCATCCAAAAAGTTGTCATCTTTTACATGTTGTAAATATTCAATTACTTCCGGATAAGGACGAACCACATCTGCGACATCCATTAGCGCCAGACCCATTTCCGAAGTAATATTGTTTGGTACAGATTGGGAAAGCGTGTCTGCTGCGTTTTTTTCACCTAACCACTCGTTCATTTTTTCATTGATCCATGATGAAGCATTCATAGCAGCCATAAACACCGCCGAACTTTGTGGGTCAAATAAGATTTTCTTTAATCGCTGCCCAATATCTTCCAGGATAAAATCGAACAAATCCGATCCTGATTTCGTTTGAATGTTTTGTTTTAACTCTTCTATCGATGTTTGACTACGCTCAATCAATTCAGAAACGATTGTCGGATCGTTTTCGATTGGTGCCGGTGTAACTGAATTGCTTCTGCTGGGATTCGGCGCTTTTCCATCATCCGGTATTGATTTAATAAAATCTCCTCGCTCGATTATGGTCATAAGTGCGTCTTTCATGAGCGGATCGTGTTGTCCCATGGTATTTAATAAAGTTTCTCTGCTGACAGGTGAAGCCAGCATTTGTGCAACATCAACAAATAACCTTCCACCTGCTTTACGCATGGGTGCAGGAGTAATTAACAGGTAAAAAGACAATCCTAATGGTTTTATGGGGTCGGTCATCATTTGTTGATGACCGACAGATACATAAACGTGATTTTCTTGATCATTTGCTTCAGGGACGGGGTATAAAGTCGTGATTGGACGACTCTGGACAATATAAAATGTATCTTGGGCCAAACACCATTCGATATCTTGTGGGTAACCAAAATAAACTTCGATCTGTCTTCCGATACGTGCTAATTGCAAAATTTGTTCTTCAGTAAGTGTTTGAGTCTTTTGCTGATCAGGATCGATCTGTTGTATCTCTGTTCCGCCTTCTTTTCGTCCATAGATAGCCAATTTTTTGGTTGCTATCCTCTTATCGACGATTTGCCCATCGCGAACTTTATAACAATCGGCTGATACCAAGCCGGAGACAAGTAGCTCACCAAGTCCAAAACTGGCATCGATGGATAGCAACTTTCGGTTGGAAGTAATTGGGTCAGCGGTAAATAAAATCCCTGAAGCCTGTGGAAAAACCATCCTTTGAACGATAACGGATAAATAAACTTGACTGTGGTCAAATCCATTTTGCATACGGTAGATGACCGCGCGATCCGTAAATAGGGAAGCCCAACATTTGCTGATGTGCTGCAAGATCGCTTCTTTGCCGATGATATTTAAATAGGTATCTTGTTGACCGGCAAAAGAGGCATGTGGTAAATCTTCAGCAGTCGCACTAGAACGCACTGCATAAGCATGTTCCTCGCCAAACCGGGAGAGATAGTGAGCAACTGCTTTCACCACATCGGAAGGAATTTCTGCTTCCATAATAATTTGCCTGATCATCCTGCTGATTTCACCAATTTGATCTCGATCTTCTGCTTTTAGCATGGTTAGTCGATTGAGCAAAGCATGATACGTTTCGTTTTGTTCGATGGCTTTTTGATATCCCACTGTTGTAACACAAAATCCTTCTGGTACTTGTATTCCTTGAATTTTTGATAATTCCCCTAAATGTAACCCTTTTCCGCCAACGAGCAATAGCTGCGTTTTCTCCATTTCCTGAAAACCGAGAACCAAAGAACTCATTCAACATCTCTCCTAACCATTAAATTAAGAAAAAACATTTGACAAGAGTTTACCGGCATGGTACACTTAAAATGTAAGATACGATAACTTTGACGTTATAAATCGCAAAGTCGTAGTCTGATTATATCATCGTGTCTGTTTATATGCAATATAAAAGAACCTGATAAACTACCCAGGTTCTTTTTTTGATTTTCCACTACCATTAGTCACATCAAAAAACTTAGTTCAAGCCGATTCCGCTACTGCTGTCATTGACAAGCCTAATCATCTAATCCCTTTCCATTGAGAATATGCGGCAAATATTTTTCAACCCTTGATTCTCGAGTTTTGGATTGTTTAGGTTGAGAAAAATGAAGAATGTACGCTCTTTGCCGTCCCGGCGTCAATGCTTCAAAAGCAGTTTTCAAGTCAGGGATTTCAACGAATTTATTTTGTAATTCTTCAGGAATGACGTATTCCGTATTCTTTTTATAGTTCACTTCCAAACCGGCTTTTTCAACTTCAATGGCTTCATCAATATAAGCTTTCAAAATAAGCTGCATCTCATCTATTTGTTGAACGTCGGTGAACCGAATCTGGCGCGCCGCCTGTACATTCTCCGTTTGTTGGACGAGGATCCCATGGGGGTCTTTTAACAAGGCGCCTTTGTGAAACAGAAGCGCGCAGTATTCTTTAAATCCATGTATTAAAACGATGTTTTTATTCTCAAACGTGTAACAAGGATGCATCCACTTAAATTCTTCGGTTAACTCACAGTCAAGAACGATATTTCTCAACATCTCAAATTCTTCCTTCCACTTTTTAACCTTGCTAAAAAATGGGTCAATCTTAGGATTCCTTTCACCTATTGACATCAAGGTACACCCCTCTTCAATTTTTCGACTGACAGCCAAGAATGATCATTCTCAAATTCTTTCTGTAACTTTGTGGCTTTACTTGAATTTCTTAACCTTGAATCATTTATTTCCATTGACCACTTGGTAAGGTTGTTTATTCGGTTAAGCGAACCAAACTTCTCGATCGTATCAAAGCTTGTACAAAAGAGCAAACGGCTAAGTCCAATACCGAGCCGTTTGCTTTTATCTTATACGTTAACGCACTGTAAAATTAGAAGGTGATGTTTTTGTACCGAATGCGGTTACTGTTCCAACACCTTTTCAAGCTCGCTGCACCATTTACTCCAGCCATACTTAGCTCCACCCAGTGCTTGAGCGTTTGAAATTCCGGTTTGTTCGAGATGAAGGTTAACCTTTCCATCCCCTAAATCCTGCAGCGTCCAGGTGACCGTGTGCTTCTCTCCGCTGGCCCAAGTGTAGGACAACCGGTTAGGCTCCTCCACGATAAGCACTTCGCCTTCAATAATCCCATTCCAATATTCGGTCGGCTGAGTGCGAAACTGAAAACGGTGTCCTACGAGGGGCTTAAAATCATTATCCATCGCCTGACCGGTTTGGATGTTAGCCACCCATTTGGCAAGCTTGCTTGAATCGGTTAAGGCGGACCAAAGCTTCTCGATCGATGTCGTGAACTGAAAATCCATAGATAACGTTAAACTCATTCTTCTTCCTCCTCCAATAGTTGTTTCAAGCGCAACATATTCGTACTCCAAAACTTGCTGTAGAAAGCCACCCAATCTTGAATTTCTCTGAGTGGAGCGGCGTTTAGCCTAAATCGCGTTTCTCTGCCGACTTTTCGGTCAAGTACCAGTCCCGCCTCTTTAAGGATTGTCAAATGCTTGGATACCGCTGTACGGCCCATTGGAAACTGTGCCGTTAATTCATGAAGCGGTATCTCCTCTGCCTCTGCTAGCAGACGAATCAGTCGGCGCCTAGTTGGATCTGCAATCGCGTCAAACACATCCCGCAACCGGTTGTTTTCGCTCACAATACCGTCTCCAATATATTATTTTCTGTAGTAGAAATTTATTGGTGGTACGAAGGGTCAGCCTTTGTTTTCACCACCTCCTTAAAGTTTGCGGCCCTTCGGACGCAGCGCCCACGAGGCGATATTGAGTGCAGCATATGAAAGCGGAAGGATAATATAAACCCGTAATCACCATAATCTTTAGCAAACGTATGAGATAAAGCTGCGCCTGTCATTAAAAAGAAGATGCCAGCGTGAACCCATTCTTTAATCCTGGGGAAACCTGGTACGACGAGAGTGATGACTCCAAGCACTTTCCAAATCCCGAGAATGGTCAAGATGTATAATGGATAAACAAGATTCTTCACTAACTCGGCGTTTCCCCCATATTGCATCAGTTGTCCGATACCACTTAACATAACAGCTGCTGCGAGTAGTAAAGTGACTGTCCAATAAGCAATCAATTTTTCTCGAGGCCGAGTATATACTTTCGCGGTTGTTTCCGTACCAATGATCGTACTCATTTTGTTCCTCCTCATAATTGTTGATTCAAGTGATCTATATTCTTGCTCCAAACTTTCCAAATGATTAACCACTAATCAGACACCATTTAGTGACATTTTGATTATAGGACACCATTTGGTGTCGTGTCAACAACCCACAATGATTCCCCCCAGATAATGCCAAATGTATTAACCATGATTTTCTATAATATGATTGTCATTATCCTGCCATTTAGCTTAACGACAGAAGGAGCAGCTGCCGCGGCGGCAAACTGCTCCTGGATCGCTGAACTATTGTGTCCGTTAACAAACTGATGTAGGGTTGTCTATTTCCTTCGCTCATCGTATTGACATCCTGGATCCATCGTAGGCAGTTTGTCACACAGGCGGCTCAGCGGAGGAAAAATCTGTCTGTCGACACAATAGGCGGTTCTTCGTGCAAATCATTAATTCATATCATTATATGGAAGACTAATCCATATTTTCTTGATTTCCTTCTTTATCACGGACAAGGCCCTGCTCAATATCGAGCGGGGCCTTTGTTTAGGTTAGCACAGATACAGCCATCCCTCCACTTCAATCCGTCTCCTAATTGGATAAACGTATATTTATGTCGTAATTAGTGGTATTCAGAGGGCTCAGGCTGAATAAAATTCAAATGTTTCATTCGGTTTATGACAGATAATACTTCATTAATTCTTGGTAATTCAAGCCATCTTTCGAAACCAGGAAAAAAGGAAGAAAATACAATATCCACTCCTTCTCTCTCCATATCTTCGAGAGCTTTTTTGATCTTTTCGTGAAGAAAGATGAGGCGATCCTGATTACTTATAGCGATTTTTCGAATTAAAAAGGCAATAGCTGCAAGCTGGGCGTGTGATGTGATATTGTAAAGCCCTCTGATATCAATTTGTTCATCACCTATCATCATGTATCCCATGGTTGAAACCATCAGCTTTTCTGTACCACTGCCCTGTGGATAGCTCGAAAAATGATCGGTGGTTATTTTTCTTTCTATCTCCCATTTTGTAAGGGGGATACGTTCGCGTGGTTTGTCGTGTTCACATAATTTTTTTGCTTCCTGGGTTACGTTTTTTGGCACAAACTTGTCCATCAGGATGATTTGATCGGCAACGGATAAAAATTCACCGCTACCTCCAATAACAAGAACGGAAGATACGTGAGCAGCCTCATAAAGCTCCCTGACACGTTCCGTAAAAGGTGTAATGGGTTCATGCTTAATTAATGAACGCATTTTGATGTCTTGAATCATAAAATTCGTCGCACTTCTGTCTTCATCAATAAGAAGAAGCTTACACCCGAAGTTGATTGCCTCCATAATATTTGCGGCTTGAGATGTGGAACCTGAGGCGTAGTCAGTCGAAAACTGTTCAGCCGAACTATTGGGTATCCATTTTATGAAAGGCGTAATATTGATATTTTTTATGGAACGGCCTTCCTCTGCAGATATTTCCATTGCACTTTGATCTGTAATCACAAATTCTCGTCCGTCACCTATGATGTGATTGTAAATCGCCGAATTTAGTGCATCCAGCAATGTGCTTTTACCCGAATAACCACCGCCGGTGATGACCGTCACACCATGTTTTATTCCCATTCCTCGCAAACCACAAATTTCAACTTCAACATCTTCCGGGGATGTAAAAGGCAAGGCACCCTCCAGCGGCCCGCTGTTGTCTTTATTTCTTGGCAAAATGCTGCCATTCGCAATAAACGCACAATAATCACTGGATTTCAGCCATTCGCGAATCATATTTTGTTTTTTTACCAATTCATAGGCAGCATTTAATTTGATGAGATCAAAATTGGCAATTAACTCCTCCACTTCTTTTGGAAGCATTTTGCAGAGCATGCGCATAGCTTTATCATTATTCTTAAATGGAAGTTGAACGGTAATCATTAAGCATAGATACCATTTTTCCGAGATGACTTCGACAAAGGATGCATTACGTTGCAACACCACATTGGTTGGACGAAAACAATAAAAAGCACCATTTTCTTTATCAGAACGTGACCGGTTATAAATCAATTTATTTAATGCCTCAATATGATCAACCCATTCTCTTAATGCAAAATCTGAGAGAACAACTTGATCCATATTTTCATCTAAGCCGAGACGGTCAAAAGGTATTTTTATGGTGATACATGGTTTATCCAGTGTGAGTTTATGTGTCCGTTCAATGTAATAGGCAACATCATTATTCCAATAGGTTGGGTCACTTATCGTCCCCCCTTGATCATAGTATGAACCTTCATAAATCAAACTGTAAGATGACTGTCCGGATTGTAATGAGCGAAAATATTGAGCGAGTCTTTTAATAAAGCATCATCCTTTCATATTTGGAAAGCGGTGAATAACGGGAAACGATGCCGAAGTTGAAACGTTATCTCAAGAAGGGGGTCCCTTATCCTTTGGAACAAGGTAACGACGAAACGGATCGGCCCCTAATCTCCAGGTATGAGCCTGCTCAAACATAAACCGGCACTGTTTGAAATTTTTCCGCGAAAAATGAATTCCATCCTAAGTAATTCAAGTTCAATACATTTCCCCCTAATAGAGTTCAGATCAACTTGTAAGACAACCGATTAAATCCTAACCAATTTCAAAATAAAACCACTATTGTTGCCTTGACCAACCTTTTGTCCTAAAAAAAATAACAGCCACTCCGTAAGTGGCTGTCATAGACCGGCAAGAAAGCTTAAACGTTCCTTCTGCCTAAATATAAAAGCCCTGAGAGTGAATCCTACCCTCAGAGCCTAATGTATTCGTAAAAAAAATAACTAAAAAGCAACATGAGGATAAGACGTATATTTTTTTGTTTTCATTGTCCTCACCTCGTTACGATATATTTTTATAGCAACACAATCATAACATTAAGATCATCCTCAATATAGGGAAAGATTAATTATAATTAACTCAAACCCTGAAATAGGTAAAAGATGCCCCCATAGAATGAAAACACAGGACACGATAAATAAGTTATACTAAGAACGTGGAGAAAAGAGGCCGATATGTCAGCAGAAAATAAAGTATTAGACTGTCGCTGTTTTATTGAACTAACGTACCCGTAACGTAGTAAAAACGCTGTAAGGATACATACAGATTGCCGCCGTTAGCTTTCCTTTTTTCAAGAACTCTTGATGTATTTTTAATCGCTTTTTTCTTCTCATGATATTAAACATGAGCACAAAAATTATGAACGCCGCAACAGAAGCAAGTAGGTACCAGTATTCAATAAAAAAAACTATGCTCACTCCAATTTGCCACATTTAGCTCACCTCAATCGCATTACTGCCAGTTAGCTTAACGCCAAGCAGTACAGATGTTCAAATCTCCTATTTTTATGAACATGTAAAAGAAGCTGCGCGGTCGGCAGCTCCATCGTGTCTAGTAACAGTACTTTACATGACAGTTCTCTTTTCAAAAAATCTTTTATACCCTTTTTGAAAATCAGGTTTCCGAGGATTATTTTGGATAGTTTCAACCATATCATACAATCCATAAATCCTATCATATAGTTGGCTTCTTTCATATAAATTGCTTTCTTTTGAATCATACTCTTCGAACACCGCATGACGGAATTCTTCGGGATAATAACACATATACATGAAGTCCAGGGCCGGATCTTCGATTCCGGCTTCATTGAAATCTATAACCCCAAGGCGACCGTTCTTCTCATCCCAAAAAATGTTATCATAATGAAAATCTCCATGCACAACACATGTCTGAATCGATGCGGAAATTTTATAATACAAATTCAGGAAATTCATAACTTGACTCATTTCCGATTCGGAAAGTTTAGTCTCCAGAAGCTTAATCCCTTCTTCCATGTCGTTTCGAACATCCTGCGCAAAACCGGTTTTCAAGTCCAAGCCTTGTTTTGATTTCATATGGAGTTGTCTTAAAAACCTTCCTATTGATCTTCCTATATGTTTTGCATTTTCCAGATGTTCCTTTACATACTCAGGTGAAATTCGATATCCAGGCACATATGTTTCTACCACGAAATCCTTGGTTGGAGAAATATATAAACATTCTGGCAAGGCTGCCTCTGTGTTCCCTAATCTGCGAATCAGCTCCTGTCTTATACCATAAGGATCTAACTGAAGCCCATTACGATAGAATGAAATAACTGTTTTTTTGTCCAAGACTAAAACATCTTTCTCACAACCTGTGGTGATGAACTCAAATGTTTGATAAGGTAATTCTCCCATTTCGGCTTTCACAAATTCCAGCTTTAGTTCAAGCAACTTCTCATTCATTTTGAGTCCCCCGACATTAGACTGATATAGTTCCATATTTTAACACAAGTTATTAAACACATCGACTTTCTAACAGAACGAACATTGAGAAACAGTTTCCTAGTGCGGCTGTATGTTCTTGGGCAGCATTAGTTCCTGGGCATAATGAAAATGCCGGTAAACGAAATTCGAGCAGGTGCCGCGACACCTGCTCGTAACTATTTAATGATGTTATTTTAACGATGCCCTCGTTCATGTTCAATGATGATCTTCTTTATCGGCATAGATCGTCACTTTGTTTTTGCCCATTCGTTTGGAAATGTAGAGCGCGTCGTCCGCTCCTTTAAACAGCTTTTCTTTTCCTTGACCGCTTCGAAACATATTTAGTCCTATGCTGACGGTAACGGTTTCGGTGCGCAGTTCGGGATGTATGAGCTTTTCAACTTGTGAACGGATCTTCTCCGTTATCCGGTAAGCGTCTTCTATTGTTTTGTCTAGAAAAATCAATGTAAACTCTTCTCCGCCATAGCGAGATACAACATCATCCGGTCCGACCGTCTCCTTAATCGTTTGGGCCACGCTTTTCAAAACAAGGTCTCCGACCCAATGTCCGTAGGAGTCGTTAACTTGTTTGAAATCATCGATATCAATGATCGCAAGACACAATGAAAACCGGTTCTTTTCGCTTCTCTCGATCAACTCGTCCAAATATCCGTGAAAAGCTTTATGATTAAAGCATTCTGTCAACGCGTCCGTCTTGCTGAGCATGTCCATCAAAAGGTTTTTGATAAGCAAATCTTGTTTCGATTTCGAAATGTCTTTTAAATCTTCAATAAGTTCAGTCCCCCGAGAAACAATTCCGATTGCAATAAAATAACCGCTAACAATCATGAAAAGTAGAACATGCTGATTATAAAAGGAAGAAACAGCATACCGTGAATGGGAGGGACGGAAACGTGCACCCATATTAATATCGAAGCCAAGGCCAGTGCTGTAATGATATTAATAAAATCGTGTACTTTCACAAACAAACGGACGGCCGACTCGGCTACGATCATTACGGCAAACATCAAAGCGGAAGGAACGATGATGCTGCCTACCATATGTTTTACAGGATTTGTAGTGGTAACAAAGGTTAGCAAAATCTCGATCATCATGGACAGAAATAATGTGAGCCAGCATGAGTTCATGATTTTCCGGTTCCACCGATGAATATGAATATTTAATCCATAATTGTTTAAATGATCCACGCAGATCCCCTTAGGCATATTTATGTAAGCATACACCTACTCGACACGAATCTACATTTTTCCTCCGTGGTTTTTATAGGGGAAACGCAACTATAATATGAAACCAGGGTGCAGATTCACGCTGAATAGCTTTATTTATGTTTATCGTCATATCCCCATCGTTCCAATATCCACTTGTTTTCAACAATATCATCCTCAGTTAATCGTCCCATTTTCATTTTAGCAAGTAGAAGAAGATCTTTGCGATCGGTGTACGCGAAATCCTTGTAGATCTCCTAGTTCTTCTTATGGAAATAATGAATTAATTCAGTTAGTTCGAAATACGGTAACCTCGCTTAAAATCATAATAAAACCTCCCGCTGTTCAACTCGGCAGCCGTGTCATGCTGTGAATTATTCCACTAACATTCTCGTTAGCTTAGTCTCGTTACGGAAAGTTCAAGTTGTTATTATCACTTAATCTGATTACTTTCTCATTGTATAGTTTTAAGTTGACTTCAAGACGGCTTCTATTTTGTTCAAAATCCCGTGTCCATTTATACATCATCTTTAACATCAAAAAGTCTGGCTTGTAATGACACTGTTCAATACCGAGTTTTTGCTTAAGGAGTCGAGTTAGAATTCTTATTCTACGCTTCCACAATGGAGTATCAAGAAATATAATTGTGTCTGCCATTTGATACAAACAATTATAGGATTTTCTATCTGTTCCTTCGAATATCCATGCACCAGCTTTATCAATTTCCTTTAGTACTTCAATTTGTTCTTCAGCTGTACGCTTATACCGCCCCGTTGGTGTCTGATGATGGACAATGGAATCAAGCTCATACCATGGTATATTAATTTTCTTTGATAAGCGTTTTGCCAGTGTCGTCTTGCCACTAGCTACACTTCCAATAATGAGGATCTTGTTCATTTACAACTTGGCTCCCTGTATTAGCGTCAGACATATCCGGTAAGCAACATTCAGTTCTCTGAAACTTCATTTTTTTGAAGTGAAATGTAATGCTCCCCCACCTTTATGATTTGCTCCAGAATGGGTTCCAGACTTTTCCCAAAATCGGTTAAGCTGTATTCAACTTTCGGAGGGATGGTCAAAAAAGCGGTGCGTTTAACGATATTGCATTCCTCCAGCTCCCGCAGCTGCGTAGTAAGAACATGCCTGGATATGCCGGATATTAACCGTTGAAGCTCACCAAAACGTCTGGTTTGCTGAAGCAGTTCAAATATGATTCTAGGTTTCCACTTCCCACTAATCATTTGTAGCCCCACTTCTACAGGGCAACCAAAAGTCCCATCCTGATAAGGCATTTTTCCCTCCACATAGGTCAGTTTTTTATGACTTTGTCATCTTATTCTGCGTACTTAATTTATTTATCGTATTGCGATAAGCTAACATACATAACCATCATATAGAAAGAGGCGATTCTATGAAATCCCCCATTCGCAATAAAGCTGTCTTCAATCCGGAAGATATGAATGCTGCGTTTGCAGAAGCCTACAACACAGGCGACATAGACAAACTGCTTGCTTTGTACGAACCGGAAGGTATTCTGGTTAATCCTAACGGAGGCCATGATAAAGGAATCGAACAAATTCGCAAAACACTAAAGGACCTATTGCGACTGCAAGGCAGCATGATATCCAAGAACATATACTGTATCCCTTTTGAGAATATCGCTTTACTTCGCGCACATTTTATCCTTCAAACAGTAGGTGCGGATGGAAATCCAATCCAAATCCTAGGACACACTTCGGAGATTGTTAGAAAACAGCAGGACGGCAGCTGGCTCTATATCGTAGATCACCCATACGGGGCAGAACTATTAAGAGAAGTAGATTCGGCAGATTAGTATCGCTCTGCTTTTTAAGCAATTTTTGATTTGAACACGTCTAAGCCGGTGAAACCATTCCTAGATCATATTTGTTTTTACCTTTGATTTACGGGTAGTTTCAGCATATTGCATAACTTTTGATGGGGTTACCGTAAACATAGCGATTAATTTATATGCGATATAGCCGAATTCATTTCTCACCCTCCCCTGCTTAAAACTCGTTTGTCCTCATTAGAATTGCACGGTTACAATGACACCGTTCATATTATCGCCCGAAATCTCATAGCGGCCATTGGCCGGTACGCGGATGGTTGTGTTTTGAGCTACGGGATAATAAGAGATTTCATAAGTCCGATGATCTATCGTAGTTGTAACGGTCTTCTGTTCCTTCAAGAAATCCAAATATTGCTCCAGCACAAAATCCTTTTCCTGCATAATGGCGCTGTGCGGCAAACCGACATAACGAAAATGCCAAGGCTCGTACTGTATGCCTGTGATTGTCGTTTTATCCTTTGGGTAACGCAAAATAAAACCGTATCTCCATGCATTTGCTTTCAGCCACTTTCCTTCTGCCGCTTGATTCATCTCCGTTTGCGTAGATCCAATATCAAGCGATAAGCCTAAGTTATGTTCGCTATAGCCAGCCGGCATCGCATATTCGGCACCCATTTGCCGGTAGAGCTGACTTTGCTCTTTGGTGTCCCGATAACCGCTGCTTATTAAAAAATGGCGTACCCCTTCTTTTTGCGCCGCCTCGATCATGGTTGAAAATCGTTGCAACATGGTTGGCGACAACCGAATTGTGTTATCCAGCAAACCGAATCCTTTTACCAATCTCTTATGCTGAAACAGATTGACCGCTTCGGACTCCCCTGTCCCTTTGGGTACGGGATGATCCTTATTGACCAACAGCAAATCGCCTTTGTTTATCTGATCCTTTGTTACCTTCAATGCATGCATGTTCTTCTGCGAGGCAGCCACAGGGGCTTGATATTCTATTTCCGGCAGGTTCTCGTTTACGACGATCGGTTTGAGTTGATAAACTCCATAGCCGAGGGCAACGAGTATACCAATCCGCAAAATCCATTTCTTCATCCCTTCGTTTCCTCCTAACCTCTCACTCACTTCAGGATAAGGAAAACTGTTTAAAAAGAAATGAGGTTAAAAATAAAATTTTCCTTAAATGCATTCTTAAATGTTCTATTCATGGCTTCCTCTCCTGTAACGAAAACCACTTTACCGGCCATCTTATACATTTTTTCTTCATTTCGAAGCCATGCCAAAAACCCCACTTTCTCATAAGTGGGGTTAATATAAAATTTTTCTTAAACGGATGGATTTTCTTGCGGCAAACGGACTTCGAAGATCGTTCGAATTAAATCGCTTTGCACCGAAATGGTGCCTTGATGCTGCGTCACAATATTTTTTGCAATGAACAAGCCGAGTCCTGTGCTTCCTTCTCGATGGGCACGTGCCTTGTCCCCGGTAAAAAACATATCAAACACATGCGGCAGTTCTTCCGGGGGAATACAATCGCCATAATTGACTACTTGAATCACTGCATCATCTGCTTCCTGACGGCAATGAATATCGATAAACCGGCCGTCTTGTCCATAACGAACGGCATTTGAGAGCAGATTTTCAAATACGCGCGCCAGCAACTCTCCATCACCCCAAATTATCAAATGCGGAGCCATATTCAATCGGGCGATCAGGTTGTGTTTTTCAAAAATAGGATATGATTCCTCATTTAATTGGGTGAGCAGCTCGCTCAGATCGATCATTTTTTTATCGATGGTAAGCTTGCCGTAGTTCATTCGGGTGATTTCGAACATTTCGTCAATCAGTTTCTCCAGCCGCTGCGACTTGGTAAAAGCAATGCTCGTATAGTGTCTCACTTGTTCCGAGGTCAGTTTATCGTCCTGAAGAATGAAGTCCAAATAACCTATAACGGAAGTCAGCGGCGTACGCAAATCATGAGCCAAGTTCAACACCAGCTGTTCTTTGCTGTTCTCCGCAAAATCCCCTCTTTCCAAAGCTTGCTGCAATTTTACACTCGCAAGATTGATGTCTCTGGCGATATCTCCGAACTCATCGTTGGATGAAATACGTATGCGACTGTCGAAGTCACCGTTTGCAAGCTGGTTAATCCCCTTGGAGATTTCATGAAAATACGCCGCGTAGCGTTTGGTGAAGAAAAAGAAAAACAAAACCGAGAGAGGAATGAATAGTAACAAAAAAAAATTAATATCCCCAACGTCTCTTATGAAATAACGGACTTTCGTCAAAGGATTTTCGAGCTTCGTCGTATGATAAAAGAGCTGAAGAATCTTATAGAGCAAGTAAGTAATGACGCCGGAACAAAGCATGCTTAGACCGAAGAGCAGAATCATTTTGAATCGGAAGCTGCGGATTAGGTTAGCCATTGAATGTGTATCCCACTCCCCAAACCGTTTTGATCAGCTTATTTTTGTTCATGTCTTCTCCAAGCTTTTTCCGCAGGGTGCGAATATGGACCATGACCGTATTGCTGCCTTCATAGTAGGCTTCGCCCCATACCTGCTGGAATATATTCTCAGAGCTGTAGACTTTGCTCGGATAGCTGGCTAGCAGATACAAAATATCAAACTCCTTCGGTGTCAGCTCGATAGGCTTGCCGTAAAGGAATACGGTCCGGTGTTCTGGATGGATGATGAGTCCGCCCGCCTCCAGAACAGGCGCGTTCGCCGGTGCCGATGCATTGAACTGCATCGAACGCCGCAACTGCGCATTCACCCGAGCAACCAGTTCCATCGGGTTGAACGGCTTGGTTACATAATCGTCCGCTCCTCTTACCAGCCCCGTAATCTTGTCGAGATCGGTCGTTTTGGCGCTTAAAAAGATGATCGGCATGTGATGCTGCTCGCGAATTTGCCTTGTTGCTTCGTAACCGTCCAGTTTGGGCATCATAATATCCAAGATCGCGAGATCTATGGAATGCATCTGAACAGCATGTACGGCTTCTTGCCCGTCGGATACTTTAATGCAGCGGTAACCCTCTTTTTCTAAATGCAGCTCGATCAGGTCAGCAATCTCCGACTCATCATCAGCTATCAGAATTGTGATCGACTTCATTCTTTCCACTCCCTGCATAACGTTGGCGTTACTATTATTTTAACAGATTTATTTCTGCTGTGCTGATTGGTACTTTTCTCCACCAATTGTCTGGCAGGAAGCCCCTGGCACGTGATAAACTAAACGTTAGAACGGTGTACGTCACGGCAATTGCAGAGTAGCAGCAGAACATGTAAGCGCTTTAAAATTCTTCGTGGAATTGAATGGAACGATCGAGACAAGTAAAGGAGAGAAGGTTTATGAGGATGCGTAATAATGATATAAGCCATATGACATTGGTTGGTGAACGTTTATGAAGCGCAGTGATCAAAAGAATTGTTCGAGTGAGGTGCATCCTATCCTGGAGGCTGTCGTCGATCGGATGATTCCGGTAGATGCATGGCCATCGGCAATTGATCTGGGAGTCTTGGAATACCTTGAACGTCGCGCCGGCGAGGATATCGCTACCTGGATGAATTTAATTGAACCCGGACTTCGGTCACTGGATGCAAAAGCAATAGCTCTCCATCACAGACCATTTTCGAAACTGTCAGCTAATGAGCAAGACAGACTGTTACGCGACATTGAACAGGGGCGTCTTCGGGACTTTCCCGTTTCGCAGCAACTTTTCTTTTCCACCCTATTGAGCCTGGTTATCGAAGGTTATTATGGAAGCCCAGGTGCTGGCGGGAATCGCGAGGGTAAGTCGTGGGACATGATTGGTTTTCGTCCGGGTCCCGTCTCCAAACTCCAAAAACCGGTCCTGGAGACCGATCTCCCTCAACGAACTTATGATCAGCTCCGGGACTTGTATGATGTTATCGTCGTCGGAGCTGGAGCAGGGGGATCGGTAGCGGCGGCGGTGTTGGCCGAATCGGGACTTCATGTTCTCGTAGTCGAACGTGGAAGCTGGCTTCGATACAGTGAGATAGGCAGCGATCATGTGCGCAATCATCGGTTTAGCAAATACGGTCATAATACTGGACCAGGATTGGAAGGCCACCCTCGCACGTTTCTCTTAGCCAATCGAGAAGAGCGGATTACAGCGCCCTTTGAGGGTAACTACCATAATAATGCGATGACAGTGGGCGGCGGAACACGCGTCTACGGAGCACAAGCATGGCGATTTCATACCGATGACTTTCGTATGGCGACTCGCTATGGGATTCCGGACGGGAGTTCACTCAGCGATTGGCCGATTAGCTACGATGAACTCGAACCATATTACGAACGGGCGGAGTGGGAAGTCGGCGTTTCTGGTGACGGTGATGCCCACCTTGGACGCGGGAGCCGACGACTCCCTTATCCAATGCCGCCGCTGCCAAGGACGCTCGAAGCCGAACGATTGGCTCAGGCGGCATCAAAATTGGGATGGGACGCGGGGCCGGTTCCTCTTCTCATCAACTCGGTCGAACGTGACGGTCGACCAGCCTGCGGACGATGCGGCCAGTGTGTCGGATTTGCTTGTCCGACCAACAGCAAGAATGGCGGCCACAATACGATGCTATTGAGGGCCATCAATACCGGCAATTGCGACCTGATTTGCGATACCATGGTTGAGCGCATAGACACCGAGGCGGGAAGGCACGCCACCGGAGTTCGCCTTGTGCAGGAGGTGGCCGGCTCGCTTCAACGTCGGCAAGTGCGAGCAGGACACGTGATGGTCGCTGCCGGAGCCATCGAAAGTGCACGCTTGCTCCTCAATTCAGCAAGCGATGCAGAACCGTACGGAATAGGTAATCGGAACGGACAAGTAGGAAGAAACCTTCAGGGGCATGTCTATACGGGTGCCTACGCCCTCTTTGATGATCCGGTTCAAGACGGTCTTGGGCCTGGGGTAAGTATTGGCACCTGTCGCTTTGCCCATGGTAACGGGGGAGAGATTATCGGGGGCGGGATGCTTGCCAACGAGTTCACGCGGTTGCCGCTTATTCATTGGAATCGGGCGCTTGCGCCGGATGCCGCACGATGGGGGATCACTGGCAAGATCATGATGCGCGAGAGTTACTTGCGCACAAGCCATGTTCAGGGACCGATCCAGGAGATCCCTACGCCCGAGTCAAGAGTGCGGCTCTCGCCTACGGTCAAAGATCGATTCGGATTGCCGGTGGCTCAACTCTCGGGAAGTGTTCATCCCGAGTCACTTCGAACCGCGGTCATGCTGGCAGAGCAAGCCGAGACTTGGCTCTGGGCTGCCGGAGCTCGTCGAGTTTGGCGAACCCGGCCAGGCGGAGGGCTCAGTGCTGGGCAGCATCAGGCAGGGACACTGCGCATGGGCGACGATCCTTCGGTATCAGTCACCGACCGCTACGGTCGCGTACACGGATATGACAATCTCTGGGTGAGTGACGGCTCCGTACACGTGACCAACGGCGGCGTTAATCCGGTGTTGACGATTCTTGCCTTGGCTTTCCGCACAGCAGAAATCTTGGTTAAACAAGGATGAAATGCTGGAACGGATACGTGAAAGTCATATTTACCCGGCTTTAGAGAGGGAGAGGAATGGTCGGTTACTCCGAAAGAATAAGAGCCCCCCATGATGGCATCGGGTTTTAAGCCCGTCTGAACCAAACGTCAGAGGCGCTCTTTTTTTGAATGTTGCCTATTTTTTTCCTGCTTTTACCGTATCGATCGACTTATCGGCAAGCTCCGTAATCGTCCGAATCGCGGTATTCACGTCACCCTGGCCTTTTCCCAGCTGATACATTATTTTTTCCAGCTCCACTGCAGCCGTACGGCTGTAAGGTGAACCTTCAAACGTAGGTGCCGGTTTGCTTTTGGCTACCGCACGCATATTCTTCCCTTTCAAAAAGTCCGCGTCTTGGCCGAACGCGTCCTTGACGGCCTGCGTTTTCGTAACCGGGAAGGAAAGCGCCTTTTTCGCCTGGTTCATTTGAAATTCGTCGCTGGTCATGTAGGCAATGGCGTCGAAAGCAGCATCTTTATGCTTGCTCATGCTTGTAATATAAGCTAAAGTTAAATTCGCTTGAGGGCCGATGCCGCGGCGGTCGCCGTATTCCGGGTAGGTCACTACGTCCCAATTGACCTCTTGCGAAATCGTCGGCATAAAGTAGGCATACATGGCAGCCAGTTTATCTTTATAAAATACATTGCTGACAGCCGAGAAGCTGTTTTCTTTGAGCGCGTTGCCCGGAATTTCATAAAACCGGGATAAGTTTCTGACGATCCTCGTCCAACGTTCATCGCTATTGTACAGCGCCTTGTCAGATTTCGGATCGACGAATCCTGCCGACAACTGGTTCATCCAGGCATAGTTGTACGTTTGCGTGACGAAGCCCCTGTATTGCTTATCGCCGTCCATTCGGGTCATCTGTTTGGCCAACTCGTAAACATCGTCCCAAGTCATTCCATCCTTCGGGTAAGGAACGCCAAACTTATCAAAAACATCTTTGTTATACAAAAGGGCCTGGACGTTCATCCTGTAAGGCAATGCGTAGAGGCCTCCCTTGGAAAGCGCCCGTACCGCCTGTACACTGCTGTCGTCAAGCCGGGACAAATCAAAATTGCTCTTTTTGATCATATCGCTTATATCATATTCGAACTTATACGGCGTGATCAGCCGGTAATGATTCAAATCGGCGTTGAGGAAAATATCGATCGACTCTCCGGCTGCCATCATCGCGTCGAGCTGCCCTTCCGGGTTCGTGTCCGGCGGATGAACGAACTTCACAGTTATATAGGGAAACTTTTTTTGAATCGGGTTTCCTATTTGTTCCATGAAAGCTTCATCGGTCTCGCTCGGACCGTTCGGGCTGTAAAACACAAGAGTAACCGGCTCCTTCGATTTTTCCGGTGCGGTCGGCGGCGATGTCACGGGTTGTGTGCCGTCCCCGCTCTTGCTCCCGTCAGCCGAACATGCGGCTAGGCAGCCGACATTCAGGACAAGCGCAATAAAGTACAGCTTCTTCAAATTAAGCATGCTCCCACCCTTTCATGAAACCCGTATTGTAAGCGCTACCTATTAAAATACATCACATATACAGTAGGGATGCGACACCATTTAATCGGACCGGTCAATTTTTAAACTATAAGAAAACCTCAAGGTTTCAAAGGACGCACAACTTTTGAGTTCTCGCTTCTCAATCTTCAGCTTGCAAAGTATGATAATAGTAGCTACTCGGATGAAATTAATCTTGTGGGGAGAGCATCTATGGACGTGAAAAGATTTCCTCTATACGAGGATTCCATCGGGGATCATCCGTATTTTCTCACTGGCAGCCAGCGCTTCTACATCGACGTTCGGAACTCTATTTATTCTTATCTGCATCATCATAACTTCGCCGAGATTTCCTACTTCTTCGAGGGGAGCGGCGTCGAATCGATTGATGGCGTCAGTCACCGGTTGCAGCCGGGAACCGTGTCCGTTGTTCTCCCGCATCAAATGCATATTATTAAATGCGATTCCGGGCGGAAGCTGCGCAAATACTGCTGCATGTTCGATACGGAGCTATTGTTCGGCAAGTGCGAAGACAAATGGTTTTCGGATATGTTGTTCGGCATCGGTACGCATACGCCTTCGTTTGTCGATTTCTTAGGCACGGAGGCCGCGCAAATGAAACTGATTTTCGAACAGCTGCTTCACGAATACGGGGAGACGAACCGTCCGGGAAGGCTTTATATGATCCGTACGAAGCTTACGGAAGCGTTATTGTTGTTCATACGTCACGGGTTGGCCTGCCGATCTTCGGACACATGGGATACGCGTTCTACAAAGGAAGCGCCGCGGCTGCTCTGGCCGCTTGTCAAATATGTGCACAGCCATTATAAAGAGAATCTCAGTCTGAAGGAGCTGTCCCATCGTTTTGATGTGAGCGTTCCTTATATCAGCCGCGTTTTCAAAACCTACGTCGGCATGGGCTTTGTTCAGTATATGCACAGGCTGCGGATCGAGCGCGCTACCAACATGCTTCTCACCACCGATATGACCATTACGGATATCGCCTTTGACGTAGGTTTCGATAATTCCCGCACGTTTGCCCGCGTCTTCCGGGAGCTGAAAGGAAAGTCCGCGAGAGAGTATCGAATGCTCGCCCAACAATAGAAAACATCGCGAACAGAACATCTAAAGTCCTTCATGACTCGATCCACTGCCAAGTGCCGCGCTTTATTCAGCGCGTTTTATCTTAATGATACAGACAAAGGTGACGTAAGCGTATCATCTCGGACTATACGACAACGATTTAAAGTCTTTTCTTCTCAAGATAGACCAGACTAAAATCAGAGGTAATCAAGCTTTCTTTGAAGGTTTTATATCCTAACTTTTCGTATAAGGCAATGTTCTTTTCGCTTTTACTTCCAGTGAACAACTCATAACGGGATTTCGGAAAAAGACCTTCTATAGCACTCATTAACATTTTGCCTATTCCTTTATTTTGATGGTCCGGATGAACCATCAGCTTTCCTATGTAGCAAGTTCCGTCTTGGTCATTTGCTCGTACGGAACCAATGATTTTTTCATCAACCAGCTCATCTGAATTCATTTTAAAAAATCAGGTGCCAATTTTACCATATACCCTTCATTCACTAAGTTCTTCCTCTAATCACTCTTTGAAATCGTTTATTGTTTGTGATGATGCGTATAATCCCGCTAACCAGCGCCGTTCTCCGCGCACAGGTAGAGGCAAGGTTAGGAGAATGTTACGATTGACATATATCAGGGAAGGAGAGATGGACAGTGGCAAAATATATAAAATTGCAAGATGAGCTGGATGCACAGGCGAAGCATGGTCTGGAGGTTCTTCCTAGGGAAGTCGTAGAGGCTTTCGTGCATTCGACCCAGGAGCTCCGGGAATCGGGCACTGCTAAAGGTTTGGCTGTTGGCGCAATGGCGCCTGACTTCACCTTGGGTAATCAAATAGGGAATAATATTACCTTGTCGGAAAAAACCGCGAAGGGTCATGTTATCCTTACCTTTTACCGCGGGGGCTGGTGCCCGTTCTGCAATTTAGAATTAAGAGCTTATCAGCGAATCATTGACAGCATTCATGAAGCCGGTGCTGAACTGTTGGCCATCAGCCCTCAAACACCGGACCATTCGTTAAGCGTCCATGAAAAGAACAAATTGAGCTTTCATGTCTTGAGTGATTTGCACAATCGGGTGGCGGAGAAGTATCAGCTCAAATTCAAGCTCCGGGACGATCTGCATGATTATCATCGATCACTCGGCGCTGCATTAAATGAACATAATGGCGACGATTCATGGGAGCTTCCTGTACCTGCCACTTTTATCATTGATAAGCAGGGGGTTATCCGTTTTGCGAGTGTGGACCCAGATTACACAAAACGGACGGAGCCTAATGAAATTTTGAACCTTCTTCATTCCTTATAACAGCCCCTGCTCTACTGTCCGTTAACAAAGCTGCCGTTCAACGCGGCAGCTTTGTCCTGGTGTTAATTATTGAGCTATCATATCCATCCCTCAAAGCGTCGGCTGCTGATTGATCTTATAGGCAGCCGGTGTAATCGCGTAATTCAGCTCTTCGAGAAACACCTTTATTATAGGATCCGCAGCCTGACCGAGCTTCTGAACAGCAGACTTAGAGGTTAACATTTCCTGACGTGACCAATCCTTATGAAACTCGCTGTCAGAATTCAGGAGAATGAAATAATTCATCGTCTAGATGCCTTTACTTCCCCGATACACAGCCGTTCTCAGTTCATTTGCATATTGCTCTGTTAGTGGCATATTCTCTTCTTGTGCTTGCCGGATCGCTAACTCAATATCATAAGGGACCCTCACCAATTGAATTGAAAAAGCACTCATTGATCGACGGCTATACCAACCTTCGAGAATAGCATAGCACGCTTGTGTAATCTCCAATGGGTTCCCTACGCTTCCAACATTAAATAAAACTTTCCCTTTAAAGTTTTGTATATATGCATTATGGATATCACCATAACCGACCACATCTGGCATCAGCTCTTCGGGTGGTATTCCAGTTTTCTCAGTATTATTAAACATAGCCAATCTATCCTCTATCGGGGCATGAGGCTGCACTCTCTTGTATACACTTTCGGCAGAGGCATGGAATAACCGGATATATCGCCCGCTCATAAAAAATTCAGTTGAAAATGGTAACGATTTTAAGTAGTTGATTTCCGACTTATCTAACTTCTGATATTGCCATAATGCATGCTCTTGTTCTACATCTGGTCTATTCGTCAACCAGTCATCCCAATTCCCTAATACTACAGATTCGCAACTATTTTTAATTTTATCTATAGCTTGCTTCGGATGTGGTCCTTTTCCAACCAAATCCCCCAAGCAGAAAATTCTTTTTATACTTCGTTCGCTGATATCTGACAATACTGCTTCCAAAGCCGGGATATTCCCATGAATATCTGAAATAATCGCGATTCTATCCATATATTCACCTCACCCTTTCACTTAATGAATAGCTCTACATTAAGTCTAAACTATCATCCATAAAATGGGAACAGGGTTGAACTAACGAAAAAAACTGAGTAAACCAGTGACAGATTCTAATAACAGAGGTATTACAAAAATAAGAACTAAACCAGTAAACATTAGTGGTTATACTCCTATATAATAAAAAACGGCAACCGGGAACAGAAACGCTGTTCCGGATGCCGCCGCCTAATAGCAGGCTTAAACTAGGAATGGATTAACGGGAAATGATTTGAAGCAAATAAGCAAGATGCTGCGTCAGCTGCACGCTGGCGGAAGCCGTCATTTTGCCCTTTGCTGCATCGTTCTCCACCGTGTCTTGAAGATCATTCAAATGCTTGATGGCTTGATCCTTATGGCCTTTCTCATACTGTTTTTCCGCATTGGACAGCTTTGCATCCAGGGAATTGGCTTCCCCGTTATTTTTGAACTGGCCGTTCTTGTCCAGTTGTGCGATTAAGGCATGCACAGCGGAGAAGCTGGTGCCGAACGTAATCTCGAAACTAAAGCTTTGCTCAGCCGTATTTCCGGCAGCATCCTCAACCAGGTATTGCACACTGTGAGTACCGAGTCCCACTTGCTTTGCCTGCAGCGATTGACCGGAGACAATCTCTTTCCCGTCCAAAAGAAGCTTCTGGGAAGCGATGCCGGACAATGCGTCAGCAGCAGCCAGCTCGAATGTAACGGCTTCATCATAGGTGATGTTGTGAACGCTTTGACCCGATTGCGTCAGACGAACGGTCGGCGCCGTTTTATCGAGACGGATGACGAGCGATTGCGTTCCTTCTTTGTTACTGGCGTGATCAACGGAATAATATTGCAGACGGCTGTCGCCTTCGGAGGAAATCGTCAGCGGAGCCGTATAGCTCGCCCATTCTCCGCCGTTCGTATTGTACAAGGTCGATGCTACGCCCGTTCCGGTATCCGTCGCGGACAATGTAACCGTCACATCCTCACGGTACCAACCGTTGCCGTTTGCCGTTCCAGACAGGGCTGCTGTTGTGACAGGGGCCGACGAATCAACAGCCGTAAAATCACCTAGACCACGAGGCTTCAACTGGTACGTTTCTTTGAAAATGGCTGCAACCCCGCGGACGTTAACGACTTGTCCCTCCTGATACGGGAACTTGTCCAACGTGAGTCCTGTACGGCCGTCAACGCGCACATGATCGGTTGCGGAGCCGGACGTCGCGTCGAATTCAAAGGAACCGGCCGGAGTGGCCGCGACTACATTATGAATAGTAACATTCGATAGCTCAATAAGCTGACCCTGATTATTTTCGTTTACGGATGCGGCGGCCTTCACTGCCGGAAGCTCGGCTGTACCGGTCTTCGCGATAGCTACAGGCGAAGCCAGCTCAAGCTCCGAGTTATAGCGGGTAAGTGAAGCGGTCACCTTCACCTTGTCTCCTTGATGGAAGCCGCTTTGGCTTTGGAATACGTAGACCCCTGCGGTTTCATCCTGAAGATAGAACGCTTGTCCGCCGAAGGCTCCGGGCTCCGTGGTTACGACGCCTTCCACAGTAACAAGGGTATTGTCTGCCTTGCTCCGCGCTTCAGCTATCGAAATCTGGTCAGGCACAGGCGGCTTGTCCTCCGGAAGCGGCTCGGCCGGTACATTCGCCAAGGTAACCGTTTCGGTTTTGAGGTTATTGCCGTTCTGTCTTAGACGCAGACTTGCCGCACCGGTGGTGTTGGGCTTTATGCGGACCATAAGATCCTTATAGGCATGGCCCAAGCCGTCGGCTGTCAGGCTGAAAGCGGAGCTGTAGCCATACGCGGTGGGCCAAGTGCCATCGGCATTTTGAATCTGGGCAACCTGGGTACCGCCGGTTAAATAAATGCCTGCGCTGAATCCGGACACCGTTCCGTAAGCAGGCAGGTTATCCGCGACGACACGGATTTGAAATTGCTGTGCGTTCGGAAGCTGAGCCTGATGCACGAAGTTGTACGCTGCAGTTGGAGCGGCTGTAGCACCGCCGTAGGAACCCGGCTTGTAAGTGGAAGAATCCCACCATTTATAGCCGGCTTCAGGCACAGCCCATGGCTCCTTCTGAGGTTCGGTGGACGCTTCCGGGGCTTCAAACGGCAGCAATGTCGTCGGCTGGTCAAGCTGAAGCCCGCTGACATCGCTCAGCTTCGTATAACTCTCCTTCTTGCTCAGCCAATGGATAAGATTAACGAGCAATGTGCCGTCATTTTGTTCTTTAAAACCGTCATACGTCGTCTTTATTTGACCGTTTTCTTCCCGCACATATTTGGGCGTTGCATCCTCAACAGGAGAAGAATCGCCGATGAATGCGGCTTTACCTAGGCCTGACTTGGAAATGGCGATATACGGACCTTCGGCGACGCCGCCTCCGGCATATACGCCCTGATCCACCGCATTAGGCCATGCTTCCTTGGTCTGCGGCAGATAAACGATTCCTTTGGCCCGTGTCGGGTCAATAATTTCGATGGTAGAGCCGGCATGCATCGCAACCGTAGAGACACCCCTCGTAATGCCGAGCGCTTGATCGGGCGCTACGACCTTGTCGGTGATGATATCGCCGAGCGCGTTATAGCGGAATCGCACGCCGAAATTTTCGTTCAGCCAATCGGAGCTTGCTACGCCTTGCATCGCGGCTGAATTTCGCTCCTCTGTGCTCATTCCTTTGGCAGGGTCATCCCAAGCACCGCGGCGATAGCCGTTCATGACCTCGGAGGCGTCCCACCGGTTTTTGTTCCGATCCGCATTATAGTGGTCGGCGATGAAGAAAATGCTGCCGCCGTTTTGAACATACTGCTTCATGGCCGCTTGTTCCGTCTGCTTGTACGGAATATTGGCTTCCCCTATAACAAATACATCGTAACCTTGCAGGTCCTCGAGGGTAATAGCGCCGGACTTCCGAAGCTCCTTCACATCGTAGCCGTTATCAGCCAAGGCATTGCCAAAATCGGAAAAGCCGCCGTCAATAACCCAATCCGCCGCTCCGGCTGTTTGTCCATGGGTATTATCGAACAAAATCTTTTTACCCGAGTTTTCGTTCACTACTCTAGCGTTGATGAAAGGAGCCGGATCGTTAGGTCCTTCGGCAAAAGCCTGCTGTCCCCCGTCCAAGAAGAAAGATTGCAGCGGAAATGCGAGGCTAAGAGCGAGTGTCGTCTTTAACAGCGTGGCCTTCCAATGCATGAATTTGCTCATCATATTCCTCCATTATTTTAATAGTAGAACTGCAATTGCATTCTATCACGAAACGATGGAAGAGTTTGATAATATTTCATGAAGTCAGGAGAATAGGACTAGACCGGGAGAAAAAACAGACACAAAGATTCAGACCGCCAAATCATGATCGACAGATTTCGCAGCTTCCATCCTATGTCATATGAAAATAAAGTAGTAGACTCGATTCGTTGATCTATGCTGGTCAGACCTCAAAAAGCGTCAAGTCCTCTGAAATAACTGTTTGACCGACTTGAATATAAAACCAGCGGCAGCCTTGGACCGGAAAAATAAAGCCCCAGACAACCGCTGGATTATTGAGCTAACGTTCCCCGTTGGCGCGGTAACTCGATCTTTCCATGGGATACGAAAATGACTAAGCACTGGATAAAATATTTTTTGGACTATAGCACGCTTATCAGCGATTTAATCGCATTGATCCGATCCCACCGAGTCTCTCCTTTGTCGGCGATGATCGAGAGCGGTACATTGCAGCCGCGATCCTTCAGAATACGCAGCATAATCCCGAGTTCCTCTGCGTCCACTCTTCCGTCAGGAAGATAGTTCGGCTTGGCATGAATCGAATGAGCCATCGAAGCACCGTGGGAAATCCCGTTTGCCTTCTCGCTAGTCTGGAAATTGCCGAAGTCAATGATGGTCGGTACGATGCTGCCGACATTACTCATGATCGAGCTCCAGCTGCTTAACGTCGCAGTCAGCGGACGGAAGTTTTCCGTTACCACCCGCACTCCCCGCTCTGTCCCGTACTGCGCCAACTGCTTGAGTGCGCTGCAGCTTCTCGCGATTGCAGCAGCATCGCCTGCCGGCTGCTCGCCGGCAACAACGCGCACCGCCGCTGCACCCGCCTTCGCAGCCACCTCAATCCAGCTGCGCAAGTAGGCGATGTCCGATTCGCGACGTATGTTATCGGGTGATGAAATATCCCCATAGTCGACTAAGAGTGTCAGGAAGCCGATGCCCGCCGACTCAAAAGAAGCTCGCAGCTCGGCCAAGTAGGAAGCGTCTGTCGAGGGGATCTGAAAATGGCACACCTCCAAGTAACTCAACCCGTTCTGCTTTGCTTCCACCGGAAGATCAGTCAGTTCCAACTCCTGCGGCTTCCATTCTTCACGAACTTCCTGACTTTTCGTCTCCTCATTCCAGATGGTCCACCGTAGCGGTCCCAGAGACTGTCTCATGCTCCACGTGCTGATTGAGAAAGAAAACATATGCACACCATCCTTTTTAAATTAATTTACTTCCAATGACTCCGTTTATGTAAACAAAACCCTTTCAGCATATAGTTGAAGGGGTTTTGGTAGTCGGGTGAGTCAGTTGAGAGACGCTAATTGCGTGCAATCGTGGTAAAACAAAAGGGGTCAACAGAATTAGGGCTACCAAGATGGAATAAGTCGTTACCACAATTTGTGAATAATCACTCGGCACACGCTTTACAAGCACAGACATTACCACCTCAATAAAGAATTTCGCGTGAACTCAGAACCCTTATATCTTCCTCTTCATTTCAAAGTAGTTTCCATCCCATAAGATAATCATTGTTTGTTCATCTTTAATAATTAAAAAGCTGCCAGGATTCGTCCAATCATTTATTTTTACAGTTGTAACCGACTTTGAGTTAATTCCAATGTCGCTTAATTGAGTTCTGTATTCTTTTAAAAAATCATCGTTCGTTATTTCAATTTCCTCATATTCAGAGTTCAAAATTGTCTCCTTGTCAAAGGATGCTTTTTCCTTCATATAAGTCGCCTTCATGCCGATAATGCGCTCATCAACAGCAGTCGATACGGGCGTAGAACCAATCCACTTCTGAACGGTCCAATCGCCATAATATGAAGGCGTTGGAGCTGTAGAAGGCGTTGCGGGCATATTGTAGTTGATCTTGCCAAAAGAGCAAATGACTAGCACTATTAAAAGTAGTGTAGAGCTATAGAATGAATTTTTCATGTATTGACCTCCATCTAATATCGGCTATATATCATAGACGATGGTAAAACTTATATGGTTTCGTAAAATCTGTCCGGGCTATTGTACCCGTTTAGCAGAAGCAACTTGTTGGAACATCTTCATCGTACAGCCACATTGCTTCCAATACACAACTCGGAAGCAAGTTGTATTGACAATTACCGTCGATCTATTATTCTTAGTTCAAATGTAAATATGAGGAGAGGGACTAGCGGCGATGGCACATACAGCTACATTTATCATTATCGGGGGTGCTGGCTTTCGGGCGCAGTATTTTTTGCGGATTGCACACGCACTGCCGGAGAGCTTCCGGATCAGCGGTTTGGTCATAAGAGACGAAGAAAAGGCGAAAGCCATGGAGCGGCAGTGGAAGGTTCCTGCCTTCAGAACGCTTGAGGATGCTCTTGCCGGGGAGAAGCCGGATTTCGCAGTGATCTCCGTCAGCCGTGGAGCCGCATCCGGTTATTTGCTGGATCTGGCGGACAAGGGAATACCGGCATTGGTCGAAACGCCGCCTGCTCCGGATATGGAAGCCATGCTCGAGCTGCATGATCAGCTTTCGAAACGAGAAGCTAGAGTACAGGTCGCGGAGCAGTATCATTTCCACCCGCTGCATACGGCAAGGCAGGCGGTGATCGAAGCTGGGCTGCTTGGCAGGGTGACGCAGGCAACCGTATCCATATCGCAAACGTATCATGCCGTAAGCCTCATGCGAAAAATGCTTGGCATCCGGTTTGAAGACGCTATTATTCGCGGAATGCGGTTCAAGTCGCCGGTTGTCGCCGGACCGGGGCGCGGAGGCCCGCCGCAAGAGGAGAAAATCATAACCGAGCCCCGTGATATGGCTTGGCTTGAGTTTGGCGAAAAGCTCGCAATATACGATTTCGCCAAGGATCAGCATCGTTCGTGGATCCGTTCCAACCATCTCGCCGTTCGCGGCGACAGGGGGGAAATATTCGATCGCCGTTTGAGTGTTCTGGCCGATTACAAGACGCCGCTTCATCTGGAGTTCAAACGGATCAACAGTGGAGAGGAAGAGAATCAAGAGGGGCATTATTTGCAAGGCTATATAGCCGGAGAACGCTGGATTTATAAAAATCCATTCGTTCCTGCAAGGCTGTACGACGACGAAATCGCGATCGCAACCTGCTTGCAGAAGATGGCCGAATATGCGGCGGGCGGACCGAGCTTTTACAGTCTGGCGGAGGCGTCACAGGATCATTATCTCGGCCTTCTTATCGAGCAGGCGATTCGGACCGGAGAAACGATCAAATCGGCGCGGCAGCCTTGGGCTGAATAAAGCAAACAGGCATATCTCCATTCAGGGGCGTATGCCTGTTTTTGCTATAATATCTGAATTGATTAGCTACCTACCCGCCCGAGTCGGGGCTATTCCAAGGCGGAGGCGAGCTCGCTGCAAGTCTTCCTTTGCGTCATGGATTGGATCTTTTGATACGTCTAAACCAACAACTTTTGTGTAATCCTTCATGGTAGCGGCTCCTTTCGAATGTAGCTCTGCATTTGGTTTTAGTAGAATTCACTACACATTGTTACCAAATGCAATCTACGTTAAGCAAATGGGACCGCCTAGTTCATTATGACTAACGTACGCTGAATGCTGATAATGACGACTCCAAAACTTATTTAATCCGCAATTACACATACAACCGGCACCGGCTTCTGATTCCCGACTATGACTTGTTTAATACCAAAACCGGCGTTCATCAGATTTTGACTCGTCCGTTCGGCAATAAACCGGAGCTTATCCGCAGCCGGTGGCTGATTAAACAAATAAACAGTGCCTTCTGGCGACATTCGTCTTCTGATAATTTCCAACTCACGGTCAGCTTTCTTCCAGAACAAATTGATGTTCACGGCAAATATCTTATTAAACTGACTTTGACCCAACTCCGCTTCGTGGAATTTGGCGGCAAGAAATTTTGCCTTCCCCGCTAATTCATGTTCAGCATTCTTTTTCCTTGCCTTGTGTATCATTTTATCTGATTGATCAATAGCGGTTATCATCCCATCGACTAACTTTCTGCTGATCAAGGAAACCGCCGATCCAGGTCCGCAACCGATTTCAAGCATGCGGTCGTATGGAGCCACCTCTAGCACATCTACTGCCCATTGGATCCGATCAGCAATGATTCCCTCCATAAGAATATCCCACCTGATTCGTCGTGAAATATGTTTGAACATGCAGACTGCCGCTATGCTTGTTGAACTATCGTATCCGTCAGCGGATTGCCGAAGCATTACCTCTTGCTACTTCTTCTATCATATTGTTGATAAATGAAGTATCTATTTTATGTATCTGTAGTATTTTTATTAAGGTTGATTTCATGTCCTTTCTATGAACCACTTTATCTATTTGACCATGCTGTAAGTTAAATTCTGCTGTTTGGAACTGTTGTGGTAATTTTTGACGCATCGTTTGTTCAATAACGATTCGACCTGCGAAACCAATAATGGTTTCGGGTTCCGCTAATATAATATCCCCAAGGCTGGCGAAGCTCGCTGTTACCCCACCTAAAGTTGGATTGGTCAATACGGAGATATAGAAGCCACCTTGCTCGCTGAATCTGGCTATGGCAGCGCTTGTTTTTGCCATTTGCATTAAACTCAAGATACTTTCCTGCATTCTGGCGCCGGATGCAGTAGAAAATACAATGAGCGGGTACTTTTTCTGAGTTGTTTTTTCAATTGCTCTAGTTATTTTTTCACCCACTACGGAACCCATGCTACCCGTAAAAAAATCAAAACTCATGATAGCGATGACGACCGGTACTCCACCAATCGTACCTTCACCTGTTATGACAGCCTCGGATAGACCCGACTTTTTTGTTTCTCGTTGTAACTTCTCCGTATACCCGTCAAATTCTAGTGGGTCTTCAGAAATCATATCACTATCATATTCGAAAAGTCGCCCTTCGTCCAAAGTAAACTGAACTCTTTCTCTCGCATTCATTGCAAAATGATACCCGCAAGTAACACAAACTTTCAGATTTTTTTCCAACTCTTTATTAAACAGAATAGCATTACATTTTTTACATTTACCCGTTAATCCTTCAGGTATCTCGCGTTTCGATTTTTCTCTGACATCACTTGGGGGTAAGGTGGCATACTTTTTAGGTTTTTTTTGAAAAATTTCTCTAAACATGGTTTCTCGTAAGTTCAAGTCGTTAATTTAGCATATACAACAAAGAACACCATCACTTCTCCAACAATGATGTAATTTGGTATAAAGAAAAACAAATCCACTGCAAAAAAAGCTCCAAGTAATCCTAATAATAACGCTAAATGAGAGATCCCCAATCTTTGATGAACATGTCTATATTTATGGAAGACCAACGAGGTTGAAAAAAAGTAAAGCAATACCGATCCAAAAATAAAGCTTAACATAAATGAATAGTTTAATTGTTCCAAAAATAGCAACTGAATCGAAGCTGCGATCATACACATGGACAAATAAATGAATAAATGACCATAAATTATCGTTTGCCCTGCAGTCTCTATTGTTTTGTTCACTTTCTTTTCGACATTGTCAAAATATTGCCACCACATAGCAATAATTAATAAAAAAGTTATTGACGCAAATAAAATAGATTGCCACGTCCAGTAGCTAGACTGCAATACCGTTAGTATACTGATTACTGCTTCGCCAAGAAGAATAAGTGTAAACAGGGAGAAGCGTTCTAATAAATGGTGAGTATTTATGGGGCTTTTCACCAAGTATTGCCGACCTATTAATGGGAGCAATATGTCTACAGCAATTCCTGCATATAAAACTACATAACGAATCCACGAGTCAAAGAATAGTGATAAAGAAGATATCACCAAACCAATCCAAAAGCGACTCCCCAAATAACGGGCAGTGATTTTTCTATGAGCTTCTTCTTTCTTTTGTACCGAAAGATATTGAATGGCAGTCATCGCTCTTAAACCAACATAGCCTACTAAGAATGGAATATAGTATTGATCAAAATTAACCGATAGGCTTGCCGTCATGATTAATACAAAAAATAATTGTAAAATCAGAAATATCCGGTGAGATACGGTATCTTGTCCAAACCGATTTACAAAGAGTGATTGCCCTACCCAAGCCCACCAGATCGGAACAAAGATTAGGACGAATTTCGTTAAGTACTCTACTGGTATTGAGCCATTGTCGACATGTAACAAGACATGGCTCGCTCTTGAAACAGCCGCTACAAAAAGTAGATCGTAAAATAGTTCCAGCCAGGTAACTTTCTTCTCAGCAAATGCTGCGCTATGTTGAAATCCCGGTGCGTGTTTATTCATCATTGTGCTCCTTTGCTTGGATGTGTTCCGTTACTTCAACGATCCGGAGCGTGTCGCGAGGCACCGCTCTATATTCCTCATATTATCATAAATGGAATTATCCCGCCCGTTGCTTCAACGCACATCAAAGAGGAGCAATACGCTTTTCTGTGATTTTATTTGAGTAATTTTGTGTCACTGCACAGCTGCTGCAACTTCTTCTTGGGCTAGCGGCAACATTTTGACTATTTTATACGTCTAGCATTAGCGGACATAGGTCTCTGGTTGGTTTTTTTTGGGAGTTACAATTTATTACACAATTTTGGTTACTTCGACAATCCCAATGTGCTACATTATCTCTGGCTTTATATAAAAAGAAACAATTGGGAGGATGATGGATGTGAACCATCGGAACAAATCGAAGGCCAAATGGTTGCGCACGATGCTGGCTGCCCTGACGCTTGCAGTGGCAGTTCCCGTATCCACGGCGTTCGCCGACGGACCCGCAGTGGAATCCAGAGCAGTGGGTAACACGGCTGGAGCCGCGCCCAACGTCACGATTATTCGCGCTAACGGGGGGAGCATAACCCCGATGGGAGCCGGCGAGTGGGATTACCTCGGTCAGCGCTCGACGGTTTCCACGCAAAACCCGACCAACTACGTTCACTCCGGCGGCGGCGATTTTAAGTTCCAGGTTATGAGCGGTCCGAGCGGCGGCGCCTGGTATCAGCTGCGGGAATACGATCCGGGCAGCAATGCGGACGAAGTCGTGACCGGCTATGAGTACTTTCTGTATCCTGGTGACACGCTGATCTATCGGGGGATCAGCAACTATGTCGACGGCGACAACAAGAAGGCAGAATTTTACGTATACGAAAGCTTCAGCGGATCCGGTTCCGTGAAGTATTGGGATTAATCCTGTTTCATCCCAGTTCCGATAGGGTAGGGGGTACCGGTAGCGGTACCCCCTTCTTGCATTTACACACTCCAGCGGCCACTGCCACCACCCGCTAATACACGGATAAAAATGTAAGAACCCTCCGCATCCGGAGAGTTCTCTAGTTTGTTAAGCCTACTTGATTGATATGATAAAAAACCGTTTTGCCTTTAAGCAAAGATTTACAAAGTTCAATCAGACTTGGTATATGTTCACGTATCCACATATGCTTTCATGGATGAATCCCCAACTCTCGAAACTTTTACTCAACCCTTTCATACGAGCGGTTACCAGCGAAAATGCATTTTCAAGAATTTGAAATTCCTCGGTGGCGATAAAATTCCGCGAAAACTGATGTAAATATGCAATACGCATCCCCAAGGCACTAACCATTTCCCGACTGGCGAAATCTATCTTGGACATGGTATCCCCCAAAATCCATTTCAAGACGGAACAATGCACTTCTTCGCATTCAATGACAACGCTTGTTACTAGTTCACCATTTAGATTCGGAACAGGGATTGAACAGGTAATTCGGAATGAGACGACCAAGCGATGGATCGCTTCCGCCTCTACTCTCACGTTACTCGTTTTAGGCAATTTGTCCAACCACATTCACTCCATTTTATGATAACAATCCGATTGTTTTACAATAACAACAAAATTACGGCATTTTGGGGGCGGCTCGAGACGCGATCATGCAGCCCTGGACCCTCAAATTAAGTTTTCTTTTTCGCCAATATAGGCAAGCAATCGTTCACAACCTTCGTTCACCAATTCGTACACCTCGGCAAAGTTGCCCGTATAATACGGATCGGGAACATCGCTTCCCTTATGCTTCGGAACGAAATCCAACAACATCTTTATTTCGCAATGAGTATCATTCGTAAAGAACTTAGATACGTTTTTCATGTTGCTGGAATCCATCGCGATGATGTATTGAAACTCGTTAAAATCTTCCTTACGAATTTGCCGTGCCCGAATTCCCGAATCATCAATACGGTATTGCTTCAAGATTTGACGCGTTCCTTTATGAGGAGGTTGGCCGACATGCCAGTCCCCGGTTCCAGCGGAGTCTACTTGGATGTTATCTGCAAGTCCCGCTTCATTAATTTTGTGACGTAAAATAGCTTCCGCCATAGGAGATCTGCATATGTTGCCCAAGCAGACGAAGAGTACCTTAATCAAGAAAATCCCCCATCCGTATAATCCCTCAAGTTCTCGGCGAATTTGTACGGGACTTGTTATGTATCGATATGTTCGCCTTCATCATATCTCATTCGCAGCCGAACTTCCACGATGCCTAAACTCAATTCGCATTTTGGACCCGCCCTCGGGTATACAAGAGACTTAAGATCGCTGAAGCGATACCCCGCGTGCTCGTTCATTGTCAATCGTTCTGTTTTACCGTAAAATAGGCTCAGCAAACGCTGCGGCTTCATCTTTTCACCGGACTTTTAAAAAAGAGGGGCAACGAGAACATTGGAAAACTACAGTTACTATTGCAATACCCGTATTGAAATGGGAATGGGCAAATCCGAGCAGCTGCCCGAGTTGTTGAAATCGCTGCAAATCGGTCGGTCGATTCTTCTGGTAAGCGATCCTGGTGTGGTCAAGGCCGGCATCGTCCAACCGATCCAGGAGCGGCTCATGGCGGCAGGGTATCGCGTGGTGTTATTCGATGCCCTCTCTCAAAATCCGCGGGACACCGAATGCCTTGCTGGAGCGAAGCTCTTTGAGGAGCAGCGCCTGGATGCGGTCGTTGCGATCGGAGGCGGGAGCGCCATGGATACAGGCAAGGCGATCGCCCTGCTCGGCCCAAACGGCGGAACTCCGATGGATTACATCGAGGGGACAAGGACCTACGCCAACATGGCTTCTATCGTTTGCGTACCGACCACAGCCGGAACGGGCTCCGAGGTTACCCGTTCTTCGGTCATCACGGAGTCCGCTACGCACCGTAAGCTTACGCTTAAGCATGCGGCTTTGCGTCCCCTCCTTGCCGTGCTCGACCCCCAGCTGACGTTTACCTTGCCAAAAGCGGTTACGGCCGCAACGGGTGTGGACGCTTTGGTTCACGCCATAGAAGGATATTCTTGCAAGGTGACCAATCCTATCTCACAGGCGCTAGGAGCAAGGGCAATGAGGACGATCGTAACCGCTCTGCCTGCGGCTTTCCGCGATGGAAATCATGAGAAGGCGCGGTACGCCATGCTGGAAGGCAGCATGCTGGCCGGCCTTTGCTTCGGCTCCAGCGATGTTGCCGCCGTCCACTGCTTGGCCGAGGCGCTTGGGGGATTGTACGATACTCCTCATGGGGTAGCGAACTCGGTATTTCTCCCCTATGTGCTGCAATTTAATGCAAAGGCGGAGAGGTCGATCCATGCGCAATTGGCCCGGCATATGAACTTTGCCCAAGATGCGGATTCGGACGACCGGGCCGTTCAGAAGTTAATTGCGGGTGTGCGCGAATTTACGCAGCAGCTGGAAATTCCTAAACTGAGGGAATTGCCCGGCATCCGCCGCGAGGATTTTTCGCGAATCGCCGAGATGGCTTTTCTCAACAACTCCACTCCCAGCAATGTACGGCCAATCGGTCGCGACGAATACTTGCGGATTATTGAACAAGCTTATAATGATGAGTTTTGAGGAAAACGTTACCGCCTCTTGATGTGCCAAAAAGGAGAAAATCTGCCCATTATGCAGGTCTTCTCCTTTTTCCGTTCCCCCGCTCCGCACTCCTTGCCGCATGTTCACAAATCTGCGACAGCGTAACGATATTGCTTCGCCGGGCTATTGAATTAATGAATCGATGCTGGATCGGATGTTTTCCAAAGCATCGGTAGGCTCGAAGCGACGAATCACTCTGCCCTGCTGGTCAATAAGAAACTTCGTGAAATTCCATTTGACCGCATCGCCGCACAGCCATTCCGGCGCTTTTTCGGTTACCATCAATTTGAGCAAAGTAGCACTCATATTGTTCTCCTCGAATCCTTGGAACGGAGCTGCTTTCTTCAAATAATCGAATAAGGGATGCGCATGGTCGCCGTTAACTTCGATCTTGGCGAACATAGGAAATTTCACGCCATAGTTGATTTGACAAAATTCGGCCGCTTCTTGATGGCTCCCGGGCTCTTGTTCGCCGAATTGATTGCATGGAAAACCGAGAATCTCCACTCCCTGCGACCGATATTGCTCATATAGCTTCTGCAAATCGTCAAACTGCGGGAGCAGCCAAGCGGGTCTTCCATCTGGTTATTGCTTGTGTGTAGGCGGGTTGCATACCCCATCCTCACATGCATTCGCCGACTCCCCAGTTTGTTCATTCAGCAAGGTGAGGGGACGCGATGCCTCCCAAGCTTTGTGCAGCCCTTGAAGAAACACTTCATTCGGCTGAGCACCCGAGACGCCGAATTTTCGATCAATCACAAAGAAAGGAACGCCGCGAATGCCGAGCTCTGCCGCCTCCTGCTCATCGGCGCGAACGTCATTCACAAACTCGTCGCCCGCCAGCATCCGAAGAACATCGCCCCGATCGAGGCCGACCTCCGCTGCGAGTCCGGCGAGCGTTTCGCGATCGCCAAGATTAAGCGAGTCGGTAAAATAAGCTTTCAGCAGCCGTTCCGTCATTGGGATGAGCATGCCTTGCGCGGCGGCATATTGCGCCAGACGATGAGCGTCGAACGTATTCGTCACCACGAGTGTATCCATATTGTACGTTAGTCCGAGCGCAGCGGCTTGTTCCGTCATATTGCGGTTCATCTCGACGGCCCGTTCACGAGGCATGCCGTATTTGTCAGCCAGCATCTGATGGACGTCAAAATCAACGCTAACCGGCGCGTTCGGATCCAGCTCAAAGCTCCGATAAACAACCTCCACCTCCGCGCGCTGAGGAAACTGCTCAAGTGCAGCCTCAAAGCGTCGTTTGCCAATATAACAGAACGGACAGGCGAAATCCGACCATATTTCCACTTTCACAATGATAGCCTCCTTTTATTAAATCGGGAATTCTCATGAATCGGTTTTCACCGTCTTCCATTCCATTCCATGTAGATTTGCTCCAGATACGTCTCCGTGAGTCGATGACGCTCTTTTGCCATTGTACGCCTATAGCGTTTATTGATCAAATTCATCAATCGACTTGGGAAAAAAGACGGGAACTCGAGAAGTATTGGAACGTCGAAACAAAGAAATATATCAAAAATTTATTGATGGAATAAGAATCCCGGACCTAAATGAGATGTATTATTGAGCGAGGACCGGATAAGCACTATTGTGTACGAAAGTTACGGAGAGTGAGTTCTTGTCGCCTGACATATGTGTCTCCCGATTTATTGAGAATCCTGTCCACGGAATCGCTAATGTTATAAAAAACCGAAATGCTCTCTTGCAGCATTTCGGTTTCCATAACAGTTACGGTACCTTCACAACATACGCTGCGGTAAATACCCGTTCATTTCTCTGGAATTGCCCCCAGATCTTATATACCCCGCTGCGCGGGAAGGTCGCCTCGAAGACCGCATCCGGCCCCGTGCTTTGCCCTTCCTCCGCATGAACATGCACGTAACGCTCCCCGTCCTCCGATAAGATCACCACATGTCCGATCGCTCCCAAATACGGCTGCAGGTCCGTCAATGGCTTATTTGTGTGTTCATCCGTTACAGTAAAGGTCAGCTTTATCGGTTTCTTGGCCTCAAGCCCCTCCGTAGTGAGGGCTACCCGTTTCCCATCCACGACCTTCACTAGCTTCTCATCCGGTACGACCGGGGCAGCCTCCATCTTCTTCCCTTCCACTTGAACCCACTCCATCTTGGTCATGGAGTCGCCGTTTTCGGGCTTGAAGTCGGCTATAACCCGGTACTCTCCGCCCGCAGGAAACGCGTTATCGATCTCGAATACGCCGCCCCCCTTATGCTCCGGGTGGATGTGGTTGAAGTAGGACAAGTCCTTGCCGATCACGATCAGATGCAGCAGCTTTTCATGATTGATCTGGAAGCGATCGACGGGGGTGCCGTCCGTTTTCTTCACCTCGAGCCTAATCCGCTTACCGATACCTGCATCCGAGTCTGCTGTGTCCGATAGGCTCCACGCTGCCTTCACGTGGTCTGCCATGAGCCGCTGATTCTGGCTCGCTGCAGGTACTTGTTCTTTATCCCATGCCGGTTTGGAACCGCAGGCGGACAACACCAAGGTAAACAACGCTATACAAAAGATCCGTTTATTCATATCGCAATGCCTCGCTTAAATGGATTTTGGCGGCTCTGGAAGCAGGTGTGAAACTGGAAATCAGGCTTATGAGAAGTCCGAACAAAACGACGAGGGAAAGAATAAGCCCCGAAACTCCGAATTGGTAGGTTAAGGAGCCCACCTCCAAAAACGTCGATGTCAGATAGATCAGCAGAATGCCGAGCCCGCAGCCGATGGCCGTTGCCGCCAGCCCCATGCCGAAGCCTTCAAGCAAGATCATGCCGATCAATTGCCCCCGTGTCACGCCTACCGCACGCATCATGGCGAGCTCCCGAATCCGCTCCATGATATTCATCATCAGTGTATTCGTAATGCCTATTCCCGAGATCAGGATGGCTAGGACTACCAGGAAATTGATGACGCTGAAGGAACCGGTGAGCGTGGCGCCAACCACCGATGCAAAGTCCTCCGGTCCGAACATTTTCTCGATCCGTACTCCGAATTGATTAAATATCGTTTCTCGCAATTGCAGCGGCGAGGTATCGGCATCCTTTCGTACTAGCGCGTTTCTTTCATACTTGAACCCAAAATGCTGACGGAAATCGTCCATCTTCATGAAGGCTCCATACCCGCTGTTTTTCATCGTCTCGACAACGGCGACGACCTTGAAGGATTTCATCCCCTGCACCGTCTCAAGCGAGAGACGCTCTCCGATGGTTCCGCCCCATATTTCATAAGAAATCTTATCCATGATGAATTCGTCGGAAGCCAGCTTCTTCACCAGCTCGCTCTGCGAAGCTCCCGAGGCGGTAAACAGCGGGAAACGATTGATCCACTCCGCACCGACGCCATATACCGGGAGCTTGCGCTTCTCCCCGCCCAAATTCCAGATTGCCGCTTGCAGCGCATACGTCTGGGCGTCGGCTACACCTGCCAGCTTCCTCAGTTCCTCCAGATCCTCCTTCTCTGCATGGTGGAACGTCACGTCCAGTTGTCCTCCGTAAGTGGCAAAGATGGCTTTTTCATAAGATTGTATCAACGCGGAGTTTAAAGAGCTCATCAGGAGAATCATGGCGATACCCATACAAAGGATAACGGAGGTCATAGACGTACGGCTGAGGTTCCTTGTAAGGTTGCGTCCCGCTACCTCGCCGATGAATCCGAATAATAGACGGTATCCCGGCTGCAGGATCTTAATAAACAGTCGAAGCAAATATGGAAAAAGGAGCGCAACACCGATCAGCAGCGGAACAATCAACAACAGATGCTTGATGAAGAATCCGGAAAGGATGAGAACGACTCCCATGATCCCCCGCCACGGCGAAAGAGAAGCTTTCTCCGCCCGCATCTCCTTCAGAACGGCGATCACGCTAACCCGACCTGCCTGACGAACCGGGTAAAGGGAAGCCAGAAGTGGCACCAGGATGCCTGTCAGTGCTGACACTCCAATCCCCTTCCAGAGCACCATGCTTCCTTTCTCATGAACACTGAACAGCATGAAAATAGCCATTTTCAGCAAATTCGCAAGCCCGTATCCGATGAGCAAGCCTACGGCCGTGCCAACCAAAGCTAGCAAAAGCACCTCCATCAAAACGAAGGCACGTACCTGCTCCGGCGTATACCCGATCGTCTTCATCGCAGCGAATTCTTTTTTACGCTCATTGATGCTTACGTATAGCGAATTAAAGATGACAAAAGCGCTCAGGGCGATACCCAGAAAGCCGGCGATATACAATGCAAGAAAAAACGTGTCCGCATCCTTGAACTGTGAATCAAAGTCCATGATGACCGGCTGCATATAAATATTGTCATAGCGTTTCGCCAATACATCGATCTGCTGCTTGACTGCGGCAGCATCCGTTCCAGGGAGTGCTTTCAACTGTACCGTCTCGATTTTTCCCGTTAAATCAAACCAGTCCTGCAAGACCGGGAGCGGTACGGCTACGGTCCACGGATGATATTTGGCCATCGACCAACTGGAGGGGCCCATTAATTCTACGGTATACTTGATGACCGCGGTAATGGGGATTTCCCTGACGCCTGTATCCGTTTCAACGGAAATCTTGTCACCTACACCCGCTTTCCATACTTTCGCCGTCCGATCCGTAATGACCGCTCCGCTCCCCTCCAGATTTCCCTGTACGACGGCAAAATTCGTAAGCGGCGTGTCAAATCGGCTGTAGCCCTTCAAATCGACTCGTTTTTGAATCGCCGTAATGCCTTCTTTCTCTATGTGGAGTTTCGCGCTTTGCGCTAAAGTCGCAATCGCGGATGCACGGTTCAATTTCTGCGCTTCATGGAACACGGTCTCCGAGAAGTAACTGTCCGTTCCGTTGATCGAATAATCCGCCTTGCCGAAGGCCGCCTTCAAATAAAGCGGGAACGCTGTCTTGGCGGTATCCACGGAGGCGATGACCCCGAACGTAGAAGCGACGCCGATGATGATGGACAGCAGCGTCAGCAGCGTTCGAAGCTTTCGGCGCATGAGGTTGCGCCATGCGATTTGCCAGAGGTTCACTTAAGCCCAGCTCCTTCCAACACCGTTTGGACGACCTCGCCGTCTCGAAGCGTGATGACGCGATCCGCCGCTTCCGCCGCATGCCGGTCATGAGTCACCATAACGATGGTGATGTGCTCCTCTCGATTCAGCCGAGATAGCAGTTGCAGCACATCCTCGCCATTCTTACGATCCAGATTGCCCGTCGGTTCGTCCGCCAGGATTAGCAGCGGCTTCATAGCGAGCGCTCTGGCGATCGCTACGCGCTGCTGCTGGCCGCCACTGAGCTGTGCGGGAAAATTCGTTGCTTTTCCCTCCAGATTCACCTCGCGCAGCAGTCTTGCCACGATCGCATCCGTCTCGGCCTTCGGCGTTTTATTCGCTGCGAGGGAGAGTGCGATATTTTCCGCCACCGTCATCATAGGAAGCAGCTGATAGTTCTGGAACACAAAACCGACTTTCTCCCGACGGAACAGCGTCCGCTCCTTCTCGTTCAGCCGGTCAAGCTGCACTCCATCCACGGCAATCGTACCCGCTGTCGGAAGATCGAGCCCTCCGAGGAGCTGCAGCAGCGTACTCTTGCCCGAGCCGCTGGGGCCCATGATGGCGATAAACTCTCCCTTCTTGATGTCAATGTTGCTGGGCTTCAAGGCAGTGAAGCCGCCTGCTTCCAAAGTGAACACTTTGGACACGTTCTTGAGCTTGATCATCGATTGATTTCCTCCTGTAAGGCAGTTTCCGCTGCCTGTTGTTTGGTATGAGACCATCATATACCCGATCCGAACCTCCGAACGCGCAAACGATGTACCTTCCCAGCGCAAATATTTGCGTTCTTCACGCAAAAACATTCCATATGCCCGCAGTCCGTGCGCTCGGTCTTTATCCCGATCGCACAGCATCGTCATTCCTGAGCCAAAGGAGACAAGGTCCACACGCTGCTCAAAGCAAAAAAAAAATGACGCCGCAAGCGACGCCATTTCTATCCCACCATTTAATATAAATCCTCCGTCGGTAAAATCCCCAGACTTTTGGCTTTTTTAATCACCTCAACACGCGAGCTGGCCTGCAGCTTCTGGAAAAGCTCCGTCAGGTTGTATTCGAGAGAACGCTGGCTGATCATCAGCGCTTGGGAGATCTCTTTGTTGCTCTTCCCCTTCGCGAGCTCCCGCAGCAGCTTATCTTCCTCCTGTGTAATGGTCGTTTCCTCCCGTCCCTTCTCCCCTTGGACGACAATCTCCTGCCGCCTGAGCTGCTTCAGCAGAAACATCGGAACGATGGCTTCCTTCCTGGCGGCGCAGCGGATCGCTTGGATGAGCTGCTCGCGAGTGGAGGTTTTGGCAATGAACCCGGACACGCCCGATTCCATCAGCAAGTTAAAATGCGGTGCGATTTCGAACCCGGAATAAATAAGGATCACCGCATCGGGAACGTAATCAAGGATTTTTCTCGTAAGATCGGCGCCATTGATATTCGGCATATAGAGGTCGAAGAGCATGACATCGAACTTCTTAAGGCGCACAAGATCGGGGACGCAATACACATCCGTTTCGATCGTTACCTTCATGCCCGGCTCGGATTCGATCAGCATCTTCGTCCCTTCCACTACCGAACGATGATCATCAACCAGTAATATTTCCATATCCCTCACCTATAAGCTAATTTTTTGGAAAAGAAACCGTTACCTGCACACCCTGCCGCGGAGCTGACCGAAACTCTATCGTCCCTTCCAGACTAAGAACCCGCTTCTCCATTCCCGCGAGCCCCATGTGCTGGAAGGAACCATCAAATGCAGATAAGTCCATACCCACGCCATCGTCGGAATAAGTAAAATGCATAAGATCCGCGCGCTCCGTCAGCGACATCGTAACCTTCTCCGCCTTCGAGTGTTTGGACGCATTGTTCAGCAGTTCTTGAACAATACGGTACATGCCCAGTATTTGTTCTTCGCTCAGGGCGTCCAGCTGCTGCCCGGCATGGAATTCAATCTCGTAATTCGCAAACATTCTTGTATATTCGAAAAGGCTTTTGAGCGATTCGACGAGCCCCATCTTAAGAAGAAAAGGAGGGCGCAGCTCGTTGCACGTAATGCGGATTTGATGGATCGCATCGAGTAGCCCCTCCTCGATTTGCCTCAGCTCCCTCTGCACCTCCGTTTCAAACCCACCGTCCGATCGCAGCGACTCCAGCCTGCGGTACCAGATGATCAGGTCCTGCAGTACGGAATCGTGCAAATCGCTCGACAAGGCGAACCGCTCCTTCTCCGACAGCTTGAACAAGAGCCGCAGCATCCACTTCGGGGTCTGGCTCGTCGTGACCAGATCCTCCAGCCGCTTCATGAGGTCTTCAATGAGGCGAAGATTATCGTAAAGCATCGTCACATAATGAACGGCGGTCTCAAGCCACTGCTCCTCAATCGGAAGGAACGCATGCTTCGCAACGAGACGCAAGTAGACGGGGTGTTTCTTCTCACCTATCGGAATCCAGGTATCCTGCGTGCTCATCGCTGCTGCCTCCTGGCCCCGGGGCACTTCCTCAATCGAAACGTCGCTTACGTGCAAAACCGCTCTGATCTCCTCCAGTAGGCGATGTTCGAGATCGGATACTTTCATGACATTCGCCAGATCATTCGATAGTCCATTCAAGCTTTGCTGCAAAAATTTATATCTTTCCTCACTCTGGATCAGCTCCCGTTCGTCGAGCTTTCGCTGGGTTATATCCTTGACGATCCCATGAATCCCGTTCAAACGGCTGGATAGGAAAATCGGCACAAACGTTATACTGGCGATCCGCTCCCTATAACGGCTTATGAGACGGCATTCAATATCCCGCGGCTTGCCTTGTTGAAGCACCTCGAGGAGAATTTCGTATACTTGCGGATGATCCTCATCGTAGATCGTTCCCAAAAAGCAGCGCCCAGTCAGCTGGGACAGCTCGACACCTGTCATATTTTCAAACGCCCGGTTCGCATTAACAAAATAAAAGCCGTTCAGTTCAATGGAGAAAACGCCATCCAAATTATTCTCGAACAAAGACTTATAGCGCTGTTCGCTCTCCTCCAGGGCGAGCTCCGAACGCTTCTTCTCCGTAATATCCAGCATGATCCCGTCCAGGCGTTCGACAACGCCTAGATGATTTTTCCATGGATGGACGATGAGCTCTCCCCACCTGGTTTCCCCCTCCACATGGATGTATCGGATCGGCTGACGGATGGAAATGCCTTCGTCCAGCTTTCTTTTAACCTCTCCCATGAGAATAGCATTATCATCGGGATGAATATGGTCGTGTAGCCGGATCGGGTTGTTCATGATTTCTTTCCGGGGGATGCCGGAAATGGTCTCGATACTATCGGAGCAAAACGAATATCGGTTAAAATCTTTATCCGTCGACCACACGGCTGCGTTGACATTATTCAAAATGTTCTCCAAGAGCTGCTCCGCCTCTTTGCGCTCGGATACGTCTCTTGCTACAGCAACCACGTATTTTACCTCTCCGTTATCGTCCAACACCGTCCTAACCCGAGCCTCGATATGAATCAAATGGCCGTCTTTGCGGATCAGCCGATATTCCAGTTGTGTCGATTGCTTGGATTCAATGACTTGCTTATAAACAAGCCTCACACGCTCTCTTTCCTCCGGGTGGATGATATCGAATGCATCCAGCCCCTCATACTCGTGCACATGAAATCCGGTTAGCGAAAAAATAGAGGGAGACACGTATTGAACAACGGCTTGATGATCCACCAGCACGATCGTATCCGAAGTGTTCTCGGCGATAATGCGATACCGTTCCTCTCGCTCAGCGTCCTCGGCATCTTCCTTAACTACCGCAGTATAGGCAATAGCCTCGCCGTTTTCATCGACAACCGGTATCCTCTGGATAGCCGCCGCAGGAGGGACGTCTCCTTGCCCGTACTTGAGCTCGAAGGCTTTGTTGCCCCATAGGAATCGCTCGTCCCGATCGGCAATATACATGGGATCCGGCAAGTTCAACAGCCATTGCTGAGCCCCCTTGATCACATCCTTACATACTCCCATGATGCTCTCCTTCTAGTAATAAATTGGAATACCCTTATTATAGCGGATCCCCCCCTATCCTACCGCGCAAAAAAATAGGGAATGCCCGCAAAAAGTGCAGGCATCCCACATTACGAAAATGCCACGGCAACCTCCACCAAATCTTGAATGCTGCCGTCGCGGGCACTGCGCGTGTACACCATCAATATGCCGGTTTGTGTAACGGGAGTTTGATCGAATTGGAGCTGTACATCGAAAATTCCGAATGCTGGAGCGCCTTGTGCAGCCGTTGCGGCCCGTTCTTGCGTAACGACATGTCCGTTCGCGTCACGAATTTGGTAATTTATCGTCGCTTCGAACGCGCGGGCGCTGCCCGTCAAATGCTGTTCGGGGACAATCCTCGTTCCGGGCAACGGTTGGAACACGACGATATTCGTAGAGGACGGAAGCGGCACGATCAAACGGAAACCGGGATAAATGACATCGGGCGATAAACCCGGGCGGCTTCGATTGGCACGAATCAATTCGCTCATCGGCACTCCAAAACGGCGGGAGATCCGGTACAGTGAGTCTCCCTGCTCTACTTCGTACACGAAGGCGGCAACGTACAACGGTTGGGCGACTGGGAGAATGTCCGACGGTTGCATCCGGTTGAGTCCGGCCAACATGTCGACGCCTACGGAGAAGCGTTCGGCGATCCGATACAGCGTATCTCCCGGCTGAACCTGATATAAAACAGAGCTTTGCTCCGCCATACCTGGCAATCTCGCCAGCAGTGCTTGGCCGGGAAAGATGCGGTTGGGATCCGTGACAGGTGGATACAATGCATTGATCTGCACCAGCGATGGTACGTTGGTGCCCAATTGTTCGGCAATCGTATACAGGGTGTCACCTGGACGAACCGTATACAGCAAGTGGGTGCCTGGTGAAATCGGCATGGAAACGCAACTCCTCTTCAAGTAGGTTTATACCCATCATATGCCGTATTCGCCCGCCAACATGATTATCTGAACTCTGGCAGCACTGATAGTAAAGTCACCAACATGTAAGGCCCCCCATCTCCAGACTTATTACACGATGGAACTCTCACAGGAATCGTCGTATCGCTTCCTGCCGTTTTTTTCAGCAAGGGATGCCGTTTCCGGTTCGGCATGGCGATCTCGGTATTCTTTCGGGGAGCATTGATTGTATTTGCGGAACGTTTTATAAAAATGCCCCATATGAGCAATTCCGACAATCTCCCCTATCCGTTCGACGCTTACATCCTCAGTCAGCAATATTCGTTCAGCCAGCTTGATTTTATTATAGTTGACGTAGTCTATGAAGGACATGCCCATCACCTTTTTGAAATAACGCGCGAAGTGATAGTAGCTGATCTTGGCAAGCCGGCTCGCCTCTTTCAAATCGACCTTGCCGGTAAGATGGCTGTCCACGTAATCCAGCGCAGGCTTCAGCCGGATGAGATCCGTATGAAAACGGGTCAACAACACCTGTTTCGTATCGCTTCGGAGCAGCGTCACCAAAATGTTCCGAATCAGCATACTGATCACCAGCTCGAAGCCGGAAGCTTTCTCCTTGTGCTCTTTGTACATTTTTTCAATGGATTCCTTGACGATCTCCTTCGCTTCCCTGTTTTCCGCGAATATGTAATTTAGCCGGCTTAAAAAAACTTGGGGCCCGGTAAACCAGAAAAGATAGGATTGCACGGACGGGTCGAAGAAAGGATGGCAGTCGAACTGCAGCACATAATACCGGACACCGTGAGAAATGAAACGATGAGGCTGCATGGATCCTACCAGAACCACGTCACCCGGCCCGAGCGCAAACATGCTCTGCTCCACATACATATCCATCTGTCCTGACAGGATGTACAGTAGCTCGGCCTGATGGTGAAAATGCCAAGGATTCTTATATTGGTCCGGCCTTTGATTGATAAATATTCTAAGCGGAAACAAAGGCTTCTCGTATACAATATGCTCTTCCTGAAGCGCTTCCATCGTTACCCCTCCGATTGCGGAAAATTTGGTGTTGGCGGCCAGCGGTTCAAACCATTCACATTAGCAAAATTGCGTAAAAATCAAGCAAAATTCCGGATTACCTATTTCCGGTAACTATCGTACCATATTATTCAAATCATGGTTAATCAAAGTATATACGGAACAGGAAAGGTGACAGCAATGAAAAAAATCTGGTTCCCTGCGCTTCTGCTGGCGGCTGCTCTATCAGGCTGCGGCGAAACGAAAACCGCAGATCGCGGAGCTACTACCGAGGCCATCCCTAAACCTTTAGAGCCCGTCACGCTGAAGCTTTACCAGCAAGGACAGTATTTTACCGATCAGGATTTTGCTACATTGATCGCGGAGCCTGTGAAGAAAAAATATCCGCATATTACCATGGAAAAGGTTACAAGCAAGGTGGATCTTCCGCAAATTGTGGCTTCCGGAGAACAGTTCGATTTTTTCGCCACCTGGAACGGTAGGATGCCTTTTTACAAGGACTTGGGAATCTACGGCGATCTTACTCCGCTGGCAAAGAAAATGGGCTTCGACCTGTCCAAATTCGATCAAGGGGCTCTCAATGCCGTCAAGGTTGTATCGGATAAAGGCGAGCTGTATGCGATGCCGTACACGAACGATTTGTACGCGCTATACTACAACAAAGATATATTCGACAAATTCGGCGTCCCGTATCCGACCGATGGTATGACATGGGAAGATGTGATCGAATTGTCGCGCAAATTGACGCGAGTGGACGCAGGCGTGCAGTACAGCGGTTTTGCACCGCAATCGCTGATCCGTCTGATGTTCCCCTTATCGTTGAATGTCGTCGACGCCAAAACGAATGCAGCGGGTGTCAACAATGATGCCTACAAGCGGGTATTCGAGCTCGGCAAGCAAATTTACTCCGTTCCCGGAAATCAATACAACAAAAACCCCGACAGCCATTTCATGAAAGAAAAAACGCTCGCGATGGAAGCCAATATCGGCGTGTTCCAGCTGCTTAAAACCGCGGAAGGACTGAACTGGGACATCGTCCAATATCCGAGCTACAAAGACAAGCCGAACCTCTACGGTTTTTATAACACGGGAGTCATCATTCCCAATAAAAACAGCAAAAATCAAGAAGATATTATGCGGGTGTATGAGGTATTTTTCTCCGACGAGGTGCAATCGGCGCTTGTAAGGAAGGTCGGTCAGCTATCCGTCCTGAAAGACCCGAAATACAACCTGATGTTCGGAGCGGATATCCCCCAGCTGCAGGGGAAACGAATCCAGAGCATCTTCAAAAGCAAGCCTGCGCCCGCGCCCGCCTATTCCATCTATTACAACCAGTCTTATGCGATCCTGAACAATAAATTCATAGAAGTGGTGACCGACAAGAAGGATGTTAACTCGGCTTTAAGAGAAGCGGAGGAAGAGATCAAGCAATCGATTGAAAGTGCAGCGAAGAAATAATAACGCCGCTTGGACTTTACCGCCATGCAAGTCGCATCGTGTTCGAAAGACCGCCCGGAATATGTATCCGAGCGGTCTTTCCTTGTATTTTTCGTTTATTTTCGGTCAAGTGCATTCGGCCCATTTTCGGATGCATATGGTATCATCACTATATCATTCCTTTTTCCAGTGGAGAGGAGCCATCGCATATGTCGGCAAACAGCGTGACGAAGATCACAAGTATACCCGGTACCCGGCGGTTTCAATTCGACTGTCTGCACTCGCCGGAGCTTCTGCCCTTCCGGTCGGTTTCCTTGTATCAGCTTGGCGATTTAAGCTGCGATGCGCGATTTGCCCTATCCGAACATGAGCAGGTGTGCTACGAAATATCTTACGTCGTCTCGGGGCGAGGCTGGTTCGCCACCAACGGCTGCCGATTCGATCTTCAGCCGGGCGACATCTATATATGCAGGCCCGGAGAGCTGCATAAAGGCGGTGCCGACCCCGCCGACCCGTTTCGCTATTTTTACTTCGGTTTCCATTTCAATGCAACGCCCCCCCAAGACAATCCTTTTCTGCACCTTCGCGAAATGATGGACACTACGCAAAGACCCGTCTGCAGGGACCGGCTTGACATCCGGACTCCGTTCATAGGCGTTCTCAAAGAGCTAAGCGGCACAAGCCATTTCTCGCAAACGATGATCGAAGCTTATGTCGAACAAATTTTGGTGCTGACGTACCGCAATTTTTTTTCCGACTGGGAGGACAACTACCCGGGGGAAGGCTTGGATAATGCGGCAAAAAGAGTCGTTTATTCCGCCATCCATTATATTGACGACCGGCTTATGCGCATCAAAGATTTGAAAGAGATATCCGATGCGTTCGGCTACAGTCTCTCGCATTTGTCCCACCTGTTTACAAAGGAAACAGGCGACAGCCTTCGCAGCTACTACGCGAAAAGAAAATGGCAGAAAGCGATCGAACTGCTGGCTGAAGGACACTACAGCATTACGGAGATCGCCGCCATCATGCAATACGACTCCATTCATACGTTCAGCCGCGCTTTTAAAAAAGCGTTCGGGCTCTCCCCCTCGCAGTATATCCGTGAATGCAAGGTGCCGGGCACGATTGAGATAAACGAAAGTCAACGAACCAAGTGATGTGACCCTCAACTTCTACTACGCATTGATCTTATGTTATCGCCGGAGTTTCTCCTTATGCAGACCTATCGACCGTCGATCGACACGTCCTTTTGTATGCTTAACCGCATCTGCACAATTTTACGGCGGAATCGGGTAAATACATAGAAACCGTCCTTTCCTATACTTTTATTAAAAAAAGCGAAAAAAGCAGGAGACTCGCTGCCAAGGAGGTTTTACAAATTAAGGTCGGCAAACTTATATTTTCATGCTCGGAGCAAAATGATTTATTCCAAGCGCTCACGAAGCAGAACGTTCATTATCCGCGTTATGAAGACCCGCTGGAAGCGCTAAGGGAATCCCCGCCTGGTTCGGGCGTGCTGCTGCTGAATGACCGGTATCCGCAACCGGGCGTTACCTTACATCGCGAGCATCTAACAATGGCGCAGCAGAAGAACCTCCGTCTATACGTAGAATTTCCTTCCGCCGTTCCGGACTTGACGTTCGGCGATCCAAAGCCTACGGAATGGGAGCGGGTCGTCGCCTCTTCAGACTTTTTTGCGCCGGAGTTGGAAAAGGATCGTATTCTCGCTCTTCACGGATGCTGGTTTCTTCCTGTGGAACGTGCACATCAACAGGCCCATCTTGTCGTTGCGCGCGTGGCCGGCTATGACAAAGCCGTATATGGTCTGCCCGAAGCAGCAAGTCCTATTTTGCTCGAGCTTCAGCCATACCATGTTCTTGTTGCTACCAGTAAGCTAAGTCATTTCATCACGGGACGCTATGGTCCGACGGAAGCTTGGAGCGCGATTTGGAATCGATTGATACGCTGGCTGGATCCGGACTGCGAATCAGAGTCATTACGATGGGAATCGGATGTCAGGATCCGGTCCGGACAGTACGATAAACTGGATTCCGATGCGGAAGCGGAAGCATTCCGGCGTTCCGTCCAATGGTTTCGGGACTATACGCTATTCACAGCCTGGGGAGGCAAGAAGGGTGTCATCGAAGGGTATGAATCGAAGATCGATCATAACGGCAAACAATTGCCCCTAACGACAGCCCGCGCCGATTGTATCAGTGAAACCGCGATGGTATTTGCTTACGAATGGGTACTTTGCCAAAACCCGGCAAGCCGGCGAACCGCATCCGATATTCTTGACTTTGTCTGGTCCTCGCCCGATTTTGTGCAAAACGATAGCGCAAGTCCGGCTTACGGTCTGGTGAATTGGTATCAGCGCGGCCCGATTTTTTATGGTGACGATAACGCCCGGGTCGTTCTTTCCAGTATGGCCGCCGGCCGGCTGCTTGGAAATGACAAATGGGATGAGAAAGTGCTTCGGTGTTTGCTGGCCAATTTGCGCACATCGAGCCCTGAAGGTTTTCGTCCGAATTGGCTCGGATACCCCGACTCATTTTCCAACGGGCGCGGCTGGCAATATTATCGGGATACGCCATTTGTCCGAATCGCTCCGCATTATCAAGCCTACTTATGGGCATGCAATCTGTGGGCCTATGCATTAACCGGTTTCGATGGCTTTCTTACTCCTACGAAGAAGGCGATTCGAATGACGATGGAGGCTTATCCGCACGGGTGGAGGTGGACGAACGGACTGACCCAGGAAATCGCGAGAATGATTCTTCCTCTAGCTTTTCTGTTGAGGATTGAGGATACCCCTGAGCACAGAAGCTGGCTGGACTCCATGTGCTCGGAACTGCTGAAGCAGATGCAGCCCTGCGGGGCCATTGCGGAAAGGATCGGCCCGCTCGAGAACGGAAGCTATCCCCCGCCGCAATCGAACGAAGCTTATGGCACGCGCGAGGCTTCCCTGCTGCAGGCAAACGGAGATCCGGTCTGCGATCTTTTGTACACGACCAATTTTGCTTTTCTCGGATTGCACGAAGCGGCGGCGGCGACAGGAGATGCGAGATTATTGGAAGCCGAGAATCGAATGGCGGATTTTTTGTGCCGGATTCAAGTGAACTCTTCCAAACATCCTTACTTGAATGGGGCCTGGATGCGAAGCTTCGATTACAACCGGTGGGAATATTGGGGGAGTTCCGCGGATGCAGGCTGGGCCGCATGGTGTGCCGAAACGGGGTGGACGAACACGTGGATATCGTCGGTATTCGCGATGAGACAGCAGGGCGATCAGCTTTTTGATTTGTCCGCATCGGAACGATGGAAATCGCTGATGCAGCGGCTGCTGAAGGAAATGGAAGTGATGTAACCACTCATTACAGGAGGGATGTCCATGAGAAAAACGGTACCGACCCTATTGACGATGCTTTTAATCGTGAGCGGCTGCAGCGGACAGACTGGGAATGTGAGCAATACGCAGGCGGAAAAGGAGGTTGTCGACAGCAAGCCGGTTACGCTTAAGCTGTATAACTACGGAGCGCTCAATGAAGAGATGTATCAGCGCTTATTCGTCGAGCCGGTCAAAAAGAAATACCCCCACATCACCCTGGAGAAAATCGAACGGGCGAAGGTTCCGCCGGAGCAAATTGCCGTGAATGGCTTAGAGCTGGATATTATTACGGGATGGGGCAGTCTCCTGGATCAGTTCGCCGATCATAAATTGCTCGCCGATATGACGCCTGTTATCAAGAAGCACAACATCGATCTGAACCGCATCGATACGGCTAACCTGGAGGGAGTGAAGCTGCAGTCCGGAACGATTTCTCCGGGAGGTTTGTACGCTTTACCGTTCGGGTACAATTTTTACGCTCTATTTTATAACAAAAACATATTCGATAAGTTTGGCGTCGCCTATCCTCCGGACGGCATGACCTGGGATGATGCGGTTGCGCTCGGAAGAAAATTAACGCGCAATGTAGACGGGATTCAATATAAGGGCCTTGATCCTGAAGGGGTGGAGAAGGTATCCAACTCCTTGTCCTTGCCGTACGTGGACCCGGTAACGATGAAAGCGTCGCTCAACAATGACGGCTGGAAGAAAGTGTTCCAGCTGCTCAAGACCATTAACGATATCCCGGGAAACGAATTCAAGATCACGAATCACTCCGGTACGGTGAACCGCTTTATGAAAGACAAGAATGTAGCGATGCTTGCGGCTCCCGAGGTGCTGAACAGTCTGGTGAATCTTGATTTTGATTGGGATTTGGCGGAATATCCGTTCTTCCAGGAAAGGCCTCACACGTCGGGCATGCTCCAAACCTTCGTGCTGCAGCTCGGCTCGAACAGCAAGCAGCCCGATGCTGCGATGCAGGTGATCCAACTCGCACTTTCGGACGAGGTACAGATGACGCTCAGCAAATCGGGTAATATGCTGAGTGTTCTCAAAGATCAAACCATTCAAAAAAGCTTCGGGATGGAGCACCCCCTGCTGAAAAACAAACATATCGAGGCCATTTTGAAAACGAAGGCCGCACCCTACGTGATTCAGACACGCTTCACCACCAAGACCCGCAACATTCTGGAGCTGAAATATCGCGACTTCGCCGAAGGAAAAAAAGATGTGAACACCGCCTTGCGGGAGGCTCAGGAAGAAGCGGAGGCGTACATTGCTTCAGAGAAAAAGAATTGAATCTGCTTTGTTACATCAAACGATTAGGAGCAGGCTGCCGCAGCGCCTGCTCCAATTGAAGTCAATACATCGCCCTTCTCCGTTATCTCGGTTGTTCTTCTTCAGATGCTTCCTGAATCGTCTTAATCACGCTCAACCACATAAAAGGCCACGTCAAGTCCCGAAGTCACGCCTCCCCCGCTCACGAAGCGAGGACCATATTCAACGACCGCAAGCAGCAATGAACCTCCGCATACGGTAGCCACAGTGACTTCCTTATTGTCAAACGCTTGTTTCATCCGTTAAGCCTGTCTCCTTGCCATAATATATTCGTAATGGCATCGTTCTAATGATGATGTCAGGAATGACCAGCAGCAGTACAATGGAGCCGTATACGCCAATAGTATAGCTTGTAACGTAAATGAGGCCGAATCCCTGATGAAAAAGGAAGGTGATGAGATGAATCAACATGTTCGTAAAACAAAAGGCGTAACTTCGGATCATCCAGTTCCGGTGCCTGATGATTCGTTTCTTTTTGACTTGTACGAGCGCGATAATGGTTATAAGCGGCCATATCATATTTAGTGCGTTGAACCCCATACTGCTTATTTTTCCTCCGGTGGCGTAAGGCGCCATGTATCCGGAAGTCAGCACAACAAGAAGTACGGACACGAAATAAACGTAGCCGTTTATGCGATGGAACTTGCGGCTTTTTTCAAAGATTCGATTAGAAAAATTGAGCAGCCCCGCCGCCATGGCGATGCAGGCAAATGCAACATGAACGTACATCACATTTAGCCAGACCGGGAGATTAAGCTCGCGCTTGAGTCCGGTTTTATGGCTTAAAAATCCCTCCGCCCCGGGATCGATCATATAATTTTTCATCAAGGCATAAAGGATAAATAGAATGCTGATCGAGGCCAAAAGTCCGTATAGTGGTTTCCATTTCTTCATGTGATCCAAAACCCCCGCGGCTCCATTTTGATTATCACTGCATAATTCAGGTTCAGGAAACCCGCTTGCCTGTTAATTTGGATGCCGGCAGCATGCCGGCCTTGGCGATTCCGGTCATGTGATCTCCGCCCACGGCAACTTCAAATTTTAGATTTAAGCGCATTGGTTTCGTGATTCGCATCAACCAGGTAAGCTTGTCGTCCTGTAACACGGGATTCATAAATTCGACCGTTTCCCCTCCTTGTGTTGCCGTACCTTGGATCATACCATCAATTGTCGATATGGAGAGCTTAACCTGCAGTTTTCCAACCGGCGTAGCGATTGTCGTATCCCAATCCCCTTCGAAGTCAGATACCTGTGTGATTTTGTTAACCGGAGTGCCATAAGTCATTGGCGCTTTGTTCCCCGCGATGTTCGTTTCGTCGCCTGTCCATGCATTTTGAGTGTCAGGCGCCATTCCTGTTCCCCTCCAAACCGTCCCCCTCCGTTCATATTCGAACAACCGTTCTACTGCGTGTGCGATACGCGGTCCAAGCTCACGTTCTACCAGATACAGCGCTACATCGAGTCCCGAAGTTACGCCGCCGCCGGTAACCAGGTTGCCGTCATCCACTACGCGTGCCGAGACGGGAATGGCCCCGGTTGCTCCAAGTAAATTCATGCCTAGATGATGTGTTACCGCAGGTCTTCCTTCCAAGAGCCCTCCCATGGCTAGCAACAGCGAGCCGCCACATACCGTGGCGACGACGATGTCTTTTTGCCCGAGTGCCTGCCCAATCATACCCGTCAACTCTGTATTCATTGCTCGGCCCAGGATTGCCGGAATCGAACCCGGGCCATCCCCTTCAACGTCACCCGATGCGCCAGGCACGAGAATGATGCCCGCACGTTCCGGATTCAATCTGCCGCTTGCTTCAATGTTTAACCCGTTGATGCCGCTAGTCACGGACCTCGGCCCATCGGCGGTGACGAACTCTACGCTTAACGCGTTTTCAGCATTCATAGCAGCGGCGCAAAAAACCTCGTAAGGTGCAATGGCATCCAGAAGGTCGAAGCCATCAAAAAGCACGATTTGAACCGTTAACATTTATAAATCCTCTCCTTCTCGTATCCAGAGTCAGTTCATTCGTTTAACATTTGCTTTCCGTGTTCGCAAGAAACATTTTAACAAACGAATATCTCAAACGAAGTTGTAAAAAGGTCACAAAACAATCAACAATTCATCACAAATCAGGTAGATACGTTAGTTTCTTGCGGAAATAATGATAAACTAAAATTCAAAGGTGGGATATTCATGAACGAAGTAAATACAATACTGGTTGTAGACGATGACCAAAGTATCGTCGAACTATTGAGGGACTTTTTGGAGTACGAAAACTTTCGTGTTATAACCGCTTGTGATACCACTGAAGCGTGGGCCGTGTTTGAGCAGAGTTCCATTGACTGTATTGTTCTTGACATCATGATGCCGGGACAAAACGGATTTGAATTATGTCGCCGGATTCGGGCGGAGAGTAACGTTCCTATCCTTTTCTTGAGCGCACGCAGCGATGATGTGGACAAAATTCGAGGGCTGACGCTCGGCGGCGATGATTATATCGTCAAAACGGCTTCGCCCGGCGAGATCGTTGCCCGCGTAAAGGCTGTTCTACGTCGCATCGGCACGCAGAAAACAAGCACGGTCAAGCTGTTGGACTATGGCCGCATCAAGCTCGATTTGTCCACAAGAGAAGTGTTCGTCGATAAAAGGAACGTCTCTCTCACGCCGAAGGAATATGAGCTGCTGCGGTTGTTTGCGGAGCACCCGAGACAAGTAATTACCTATGACCAATTGCTCGCGAAGTTCTGGGATGGCGTTGGCGATAAGCATACGATTCGTGTCCATCTGAGCCGTCTTCGAGAGAAGATCGAGCTCGATCCGGATCAGCCGCAATATTTGACCAACGTATGGGGCGTTGGTTATCGCTTCGAGGGCGTGTAGCATGAGGAAGCTTCGTATTCGTACCTATGCGTTGCTCAGCTTAGTGCTCCTTCTGCTGCTGCCATGGGTTTTCTTTGTGGCGGCACACTTCACCATGACCCAATCGTTGCATATTGGAGAGGACGGGCCGAATTCGTATACGGTTCCTATGATGGCTGCGTTCGCAGGGCTGCTGCTCGCTTTCTTAATTGTAGGCATTTGCATGCGAAGGCTCCTTCTCATGCCCCTTGAGAGAATGAGCCAGGCAGCTCGGCAAATTGCTGCAGGCGATTGGGACGTTCAACTGCCCCCGTCGACCATCAGAGAGATCGCCGAGGTTCGGGATGGGTTTGAAGTCATGGTGAATGGACTGGAAAACTCGCACCGGAAGCAGGAGGAGCTGGAGGAGGAGCGACGATTCGTTATCGCTGCCGTCGCGCATGACTTGCGGACACCTTTATTTGCCTTGCGCGGTTATTTGGACGGGCTCGAGCACGGCATTGCACGAACACCGGATCAAATCGCAAAGTATGTGGCCGTTTGCAAGGAGAAATCGGCTCAATTGGACCGATTGGTTGAGGATCTCTTCACCTTCACGAAGATGGAGTATTTGGAAACGAAGCTAAGCGAGGACACCGCTGACTTTAACGATATTGTTCAGAAGTCGATCGATAGCCTGGAGCTGCAAGCGCAGCAGAAGCACATCTCGATCGTCGCCCTTTATGTGCCGGATGACTGTCTGATTAGAGCGGATTTGCACTTATTAGAGCGAGCGATGAGCAATTTGTTGGATAATGCGGTAAGGCACACTCCTGCTCATGGCCGAATTCTCGTTCAATGCCGCCGGGAAGGAGATCGAGCATCGTTCACGATCCAAGATTCAGGGCCGGGCTTTGTACCGGAGGAGCTCAAACGTATCTTTGAACCTCTATATCGGGGAGAGCAGTCGAGAAATCGTGCGACGGGAGGAGCCGGGTTGGGGCTGACCATATCACAGCGAATCATTCGCCAGCATGGAGGCGAGCTTGCCGCAGGTAACCACCCGAGCGGAGGCGCACTCCTCTCAGGCTGGATTCCTGCCGCTAACCGAGATGAAGACTGAACCCAAAATAACCGAAAAATGCAAAGGAAGGCTGCCGACATTGCGGCTTCGCGTTTCTTGGGGTCTCCGCGCCCCAGCTGCCCTCTGTGCAAGACCGAAATTCGTTCCCTGCATCCGCTGCCGGACCTTGCCGTGAAAAAAATAAATCTCTGGGCAACTACCCGCATATACTATGACTGAATCCATATTGGGGGTGCAGACGTTGGCTACGATCATTAACATCTTCGCCATGAAAATCAACAGTATTTCCAATAACGGATCCGTCAACATTGGAGACTCATTCCATAACAGCCATACGGCCAACTCCAAGTATACGGGCACCAATTCTTCGTATGGCGATCAAGCGCCGCCTTCGGCGCAGATGAAAAACGTTTATATCGATCCTGACCTGCATGATCAAGATGCAGTGGGGAACGTGGATTCGGCCAATGCCATCCAAACCTAGAAGGAGGACTTTATGCCATTTGTTATAAACATCGTTAACATCAAAACGAACGGCGTCACTCAAAACGGAAATCTCGATATCGGTCCTGCAGTCCAAAACAGCCATACGGCCAATTCGAAGTTCATCGGCAATAACTCCTCGCTGGGGGACTTCTCCCCGCCATTCTCCATCATGGCTAACAACATGCTTGATACGGATGTCAGCGATCAGGATCAAATTGCCAATCCTTCCGCTCCGGTGGCCAACCAGTTCTAATGAATTCCTACGGGAGTGTTCAGTATGGACATGAATAAGCTTAAAGAATGGATGGACTTTGCGAACCAATGCAACAACGGCGGCTTCTGGGAAAATTTCATGGACGAAAGAGCTCTGGTATCGACTTCCCGGACGCCCGAAAGCCCTTGGACTCCGCTAGCCGATATGGTTCAAACCGGCGATGCGACGCTCCTTATCGTCGAACTCCCCGGCGTCCGGAGGGAAGAGCTCGATCTAACCATCACCGGCGATTCGTTGCTCATCAAAGGGGTCAAGAACCATCGGGTCAGAATCGAAGAGTTTCTCTTGTGCGAACGGCATGTGGGTGCTTTCGAGCGCGCGATCCGGCTCCCTTACCCGGTAGAGGCCGGCGCCGTTTCCGCAAAAATGGCCGAAGGGCTGCTCTTCGTCCGGTTACCGCTTCCGTCCAGCAAACAGTCCAAAATATCGATCGAATGAGCGGTCATCCTTGCCTTCGCCAGGCTAGCACTCCCGGGCGATGCATTTCGTATTCAGAAATTGCCCGGCGCAAAGCGACCGTCCCCGTTCCCTCATCATACGTGCCGTTATGCTCGCGACTACATGCCATGCAGCGGTGTAAAAGCGGCGGCGGCTACGCGCATATCTCCGTTCGCATTGAACACGACTGTAACCTTCGTATTCGTATCGCTTTTCGCCTGATCCGCGCTGCCGCTATCGCTGTCCCCCCAATGGACCGAAACGATATCCGCATCGTCGGCGAAGGAAGGACCGCCCTTTTGTGAACTGAGCATCGTAATTCCGAGCCGTTTCACGACCCCCGCGTCCGTACTTCCGCCCGTGCAGGTGATAACGAGCGTCGACACGCATTTGCTTCCCGTATCCGCGTCCGAGCCGCCGGCCGTCGTGACGACGAGAAGCGAAAATCCGAGCTGCCGCTGGTCTGTGTACGCAGCGCCGTTCAGCTGCTGCACATCGAACGTCACTTTCGCTTTCCCGGCACCGGCCGACACTGCCTGTACTTGTCCCGGCGGGAGCGCGGGGAACGTTTTGCGAAACCGTCTTCCTGCCGCAAACCGTGCGAGTCTCGCATCCATCGTGGGAAAATTCGGGCTGTGGAACACCGTTTCGTCCAGATCGATCGTAATGTACGGGCTGTGAGGGATCGTGTCCGGGTCGAAAGCGGCGTCGCAGCTGATGATTCCCTTCAGCAAATCTTTGAAGCCGTTGCTGTTTCGGATCGAGATGCGGTTCGGAATGTTGAACAGGACGATGCTCGATTTGCGCGGCGTGCCGACCGAAACCATATGCGTGTTTTCGATAGAGATGACGTTGCCTTCGTGATTCGCCAGATTCAAATCCGCAGCCACATAGTTGAATACGATCGGATAGCCGCCCCCACCCTCGCCGCCGAACCGGACGCCGTCGATGAACAGCCCATGCTCGCCTCCCGTCTCGTAGTTGTCGATCCAGCGCGGGTCGGCATCCGTCTGCGCTTTCAGCGGGACGTAGATCCCTCCATTTATATTCAGATGGCTGTCGTTATATATGGCCGGGCCGTTATATCCGCTGTGCGTCATCCAGCAGTTGTCGAGCAGCGTCATATCGCAGTGACTTTTAATGACAAGGTCGGTTTTCCAACTGATGCAGTTGCGCACGGTGAGGACGGTGCTGCGACTGGCCGCGAAGCTGATCGTGTCAAGGCCGGTTTTGCACATATGGAAAATGACGTTGTTCAGCTCCATCATCGATACATCGACGTCGGCGGTACTGATCTCGAGCGCGGTCGAGTAACCGACAAAGGTCAAGTTCCGGGCTTCGAAACGATTCCCTTGGCCCGTTCCGACAAAATATTTGATCGATTGGTCGGCCGGATTAGCCTTCAAGATCGCCTGCCTTCGGCGATCAGGTCTATTCCTTTGTACACATTAATCGGCGCGCTCGTCGCGTACATCGCCGACCTGAATACGACCGCCGTTTTCGTCTCGTAATAGACGCTTCCGCCGACCGTATTTTCGCCCTTCTTTAACGTTTTGGCGTAGTCGAGCGCCCGCTGAATCCGCCCTGTGTCATCCGCCTCGCCTGGCAGACGCGGAAAATCGTCGACGACGACGCCGTAGGAACCGCGCAAAGTCCGCATATCGTCGTCGTTTTCGGCAAAGCTTACCGTTCGGTATGTTCCGCCTGTAAAGGTTGTGCCGTCCCCGACCCACACGAGGGACGACGCACCGGTTAACGTTCCGACAATATGGTACGCTCCTGCCGGGAAATACATCTCCCTCTTCCCATCAAGCGCGGCCTGGTTGATCGCTGCCTGCACCGCGGCCGTATCGATATGGACGTGTTTTCGCCGGCGGGTATTCATTTTGGCTTTTTGCAGACGCTTTCGCAGGTGAACAGCTTCGCTTATTGGCAGCATCTGAGTCTGCTGGACCGCGAACTCCACAATATGTTCCGCATGTACGCCAAACTGCGCTACAGCCTGCTTCCGTATTTGTACACTGCTGCGCACGCCGCATCCCGGAGCGGAATGCCCGTTTTGCGGCCGATGCCGCTCTGCTTCCCGGGCGATCCGCATTCCGCTTCACTCATACGCCAGTACATGCTTGGCGACGCGTTACTGGTGGCCGCCTTTACGGACATCGTCTATTTGCCGGTCGGGGAGTGGATCGACTATTGGACGGGGGAGCGGCATGCAGGCCCGAAAACATTTGAATGCACGATTCCCGACTTCGCCGGCGGGCCGCTGTTCGTCCGCGCAGGCGCTATTATTCCGACATGGCCGGAAGGGAACCAGGCCGACCGGCAAATACCTGTGGACATAGGGCTCCACTTTTACGTCTATGAGGCAAGCGATTTTACGCTGTATGAAGACGACGGACGATCGTTCGATTATGTGGAAGGAAAATGCTCGCTGACCCGCATCCGCTGCTGGGCCGACAGAAGTCAAGCCGACATCGCGATCGCCGCCCGCACGGGCAGGTTCGAAGGGATGCCGGAGCAGCGCATCTATAATCTGTATGTGCATGCAGAAGAGAAGCCGTTCATCATCCGGCTTGACGGAGTCGTCCTACCCGAGCTGAACCGGTGCCCCGCCTATCCATCGGAAGGCTGGTACTTTGATCGCGTCTCCTGGCAAATCCACCTATGCGTCGAAGAAGACCGCTCTGCCGCCCAATCGGTTCGCATTGAAATCCGGTTTGACGCAACGCAGCGGCGGGACGGTATCCAGACACTTCGGAATGCGGAGCGTAAGTCAAAAAGGCGAAGTGCCGATTCAGCTAATCAAGCCGGGCAAACAGACGCGGCCGTCCAGGGGACTTGCCCGCCCATCGCACCTTACAACCTGGAACACAAGCTGGAAATCGGCCTTTTGTCGGGAGATGCTCCTTCCTTGTTCGATGCTTTTGAGCGGTTTTGGAGCGAAAGGGTGGAACGCAACCAGCCGCAGAGCGAGGTGCGAGAACGTCTGCTCAGCCTTGTCGGACTGTTCGTCCGGATCGGGGAACGGCTCGGCTGGCGTCTTACGGAAGTCGCGGGCGAGCACTACGTCCGCTTCATGAAATTGCCTGAGCTCGCTTCGCTTGATGAAGCCCGGCTGCTAGTCAGAACGGTCATTCAGCAATTCCTCGACCACAAGCAGCAAGTCAAAGGAGCACGCGCTCCCGACTTGATCAAGCAGGCCATTGCCTTGATCGAAGGCGAAATGGAGCAAGAGCTGACGCTGAAATATGCCGCGGAACGGCTGCACGTCAATTCGTCCCACTTGAGCCGCTTGTTTAAACGCGAGATGGGCATCGTCTTCTCGGATTACGTATTGAATCATAAAATGCAACTGGCGAAACATATGCTGCTGGACAACCAGAAAATCGGCAGCGTGGCGGATGCGCTCGGCTACAAAGATTCGAGCCATTTTATTCGCGTATTCCGCAATTATTGGGGCTTGACTCCCGGCGAGCTGAAGGGAGGCCCGCCAAGAGGCGGCCGTGCTTCTTCCGACAGCAATAGAGCCTGACGACCGGTCTTTCCGGCAGTCAGGCTCTTTATTATTCTGCGGGCTGTTATGAAGAGCCCGTTTATTATATTCATGACCCCTTCTGACCCGAGAATTTATTCAGATGGAGTTTTCGTTGGACGGGGTTACAACCACTTTACCAAAATAATCCACAAATGCTATCGATCAAGCTTACCCGCCTCCGAACGACAGCGGAACCCACAGCATCATTGAAGAACGTGCCAGACCAGCAATTATTAAATTGTCAGCTGCTAAAATCTAACCAGTTCAGCCACCTTAACCGCTTGACCCGTCTTCATCGAATGATTTCCCGCGATCCCTGTTAGTATCGACATTGCTCCGTCCATGTGGGAAGCTGCGCGATTGAAACGATCATATTCGGGCACACCGAATAAATCATTTAACAGTACAGGGTCTCCTCCGCCATGTCCGCCCGTTTTTTGTTCCACCTGGACTTCATATGGTGCGCCGAACATCGGATGAACAATGATGCTTTTTCCTTTAATCGCTCCTTCCAGCGCTTGATCGCCGCCTGAATTCACGTAAGACGATTCGACAACGTTCATTTCAATGCGGCCTTTGCTGCCGTTAAATACTACGCGGAACCCCTCCCAAGGAGCATAAGCATGAAGCGAATAAGTTAAAATGGCGCCGTTACGGTATTTAACCATAACGCCCAACGTATCCTCAATGCTGATACCGTCCCCAAACACACTTTGATCACGGTAGTAGCCGTCCTCTTTCTCCGCATCCAGGTACATCGACTTCAGTTTCCCCTTGTCCAGATGCAGTGCAAACGGATCATTCTTTGCGTATTCGCTGCCGTATGCTCGGGAGTAGAATTCGGTAACGCCGCGTTTTTCTGCGTTTTCCCTGCCGTAGAACATCAAATCGCCAAGTGCATATACCGTTTCCGGCTTTGTATTCAACCAGAAATTGACGAGGTCGAAATGGTGCGTTGATTTATGCACGAGCAACCCCCCGCTGTTGCGCTTGTCGCGGTGCCAACGGCGGAAGTAGTCGGCTCCATGGTCCGTATTTAGAAGCCACTCAAAATGTACGGCATGCACGTTGCCGATAGCCCCGTCATCAATCAGCTCGCGGATTTTTGTATTATGAGACGAGTAGCGGTAATTGAACGTTACACGCAGATGACGGCCCGTTCTTTTGACGGCATCCAAAATATTCTGGCATTTCACTTCGTCTACCGTCGAGCCTGTCAGCAGGTTCGGTTCTGTCTTCTTGCCCAAGCCGTACACGTCCTCCAGGACAGAATTTCCTTGACCGTTCGCCAACCCGATTGATCCGTAAAGAGCTGCTGCCGCTCCGGTAACTCCGAGGGTAGCGAGTAAATGTCTTCTCGTGATCAGACGCTTTTCGGACATGAATCGTCACTCCTTTAGCTTATTAGGATGTTACGTGCCGGGCTCTGTCCAAACACTCACCGATTAGCTGCAGATGAGCGATAGGGGGAGGGTCTGCTGTCATTTCCGCCTCTTCGGCTTGCAATGATTTTCCCAGCAGCTTCGCGTGCTCCTCTTTTTGGGGTATAAGTGTCTTTTTTCATGGCGATTGTAAGAAACGATCCCCCCCTTGTATATTGAACCCTGCACTAGAGGTTAGATGCTGGCGAATGAACGGCCATACGCGTTCCTTGTAATATCGGTGCCCGCCGTTACCTTCATACAGCTCACAACGATCGGTTAGCTTGCAATCTATCGCTTCGTAAATGTTCCTCGCATGCGCAAAAGCCTCGCGGGTATGCTCAATCGGAAAATCCTGATCGAGAATTCCGTGAACGAACAATAGCGGCCGGGGTGCGATTAAACCTGAAATATCATGCATGTCTCCGAGCTTCATAATGCCGGGGATAAAATTGCAGTGACAATGCGGTACCTTCATAACGGATCCGAGATAAGTACAGAAGCATGAACTCGGCACGCAAACCGAAATACGTTCATCTAATGCGGCCGTAAAGAACGATACCGTACCGCCTCCCGAATTGCCGGTAATGACAATACGGCTGGTATCGATATCCGGGTGTGCGGAGGCGTAATCGATCAATCTTCCCATATCGTGCACCCGTTCTCCGATCAGCGTCCTTCCATACATGAAGGCGCGCTTCTGCAGCTCGTCGCAAGAACCCGCTTTCTTCGTGGAAAACTCCTCCTCCCTGGACATTTCCCAAAACCCCCGAACGTCCATGGCGATTACGGCATATCCTTCCGAAACCGCCTGTAGCGCAACGTCGCGTTCTCCTGCCTCAGCTTGCTGACGCTCACTGTCGCTTGAATAATTGCCCACATACGTTTCCTTTCCTCGTTTGCCATGGCCGTGAGGCGTCAGCACGAGCGGGAAAGGACCGGTGCTGTTCTCAGGGATCAGCAAATAGAATGGAATTTCTACCCCGAGCTCGGTAGTGATATACGTTTTCTCCCTGTGATAGCCTGGAAATCGAACCGTTTCCGTCGTTCTTGAGGATAACGGCAGATCGCGGGTATGCTCCTTGAGAGAGGCGAGCCCCGTCAATTCTGCGAGACGTTCGCGAAACGATTGCTGCCAGCGCTTCCAATCACCGCTGTCCAAAGCGCGCGTATAATCGAATTCCCGGGCCGTGTTCTCCCGCAAGTTGCGCATGTAGCTGTCTGTCGCGAATAATATCGATTCGGTCATATCGATCTCTCCATTCTTATTTTTGCGCGGCAATGTTGCTGTTGATCTTCTCCTCCAGCTCCCGGATCGTTGTGTTAAGATCCTTGCCGTTGATGTATTCATACATGGCATCCGTCAATGCGGTGCTATTGGCCCCGAATTCGAACCGGGAGAATACGGGAGACGCGATGATCTTGCTCTTGGTGATGGCCTCCATATGCTTGCCCTTCAGAAACGGCATATCCATCCCGAGCTGTTGTTTGATACCGTTATCTTTCAATATCGTTAAACGGCCCATCGTCCTCGTATTTTTCAACTGCACTTCATCGGATGTAAACACTTTCAACGCGAGCATGGCCGCATCCTTATGCTTGCTTGTTTTTGTAATCGAGAATACGTGGCTGTCCACAATCGTTGCGACATTCGGAGCTTCCTTGTAGCTTGGGTATTGCGCGATATCCCAATCCAGCCCTTGCTTCATGGCATCCTCCAACCCGAGATCCAATATGTTGACGGTAGCCAGCATAGCCACCGTTTTATCCTTCATGAATCGGTCATAAGAGTTGGTGGTTTTGGGGCGATCATTATTCGGAATGGTGTATACCGTGCGAACCAAATCGAATGCTTTCCGCCAGGCTTCGGTGTCTACGGACGGCTTATCCGTTCTTCCGTCGACTAGAAGCGCAGCCAGCGGTCGGGCCACTCTGGAGACCGTCTGCACATCCAGACCGGCATAGGTCATATTCCCATCTGAACGGGATAGCAGCTTGGCCAGCTCAATGGCATCCTCCCATAGCATGCCGTCCTTCGGATATGCAACGCCAAACCGGTCAAACAATGTCTTATTATAATATAAGGCAGTAAATTGCTGGCTAAAGGGCAGCGCAACAATGCCCCCTTCCTTGGAGATCGATTGGATGGATTGCATAACCGGCGGATCGAAGCGCTGCAAATCGATATCATGCTTCTTGATCAGCGGCGACATATCCATGAGCAGATCACTCAAATAATAGGTGGGCAATATGCCGTTGAACGCGAAGATGATATCGGGAGTCTCGCCGGACATAATCAACGAGTCGAGTGTGACGCCTTTTCCGGGTCTTTGGATTTCCAATGAAATATGCGGATATTTTTTCTTCAACGGCTCAAGCCATATATCGTTCACCTGCTGGTCGTTGAAGGCTTGCTGCATAAATACCCGTAAGGTAACCGGCGTCGTATCGGCAGCCTTTTCAACCACCTTATCGGCAGCTTGTTCGTCAGTCCCCTTAGCTCCGCTGCATCCCGCCATCGTCATCATGCTTGCGATCATGCATAAGCCAACACCCGTTAAGGCCCATTTTCGTCCACAAAGCATATTCATTGAGTATAGTCCCCCCTTACCCAAATGTACCGCTTTTCCTTCCCTCAAAATTCGAGATTACGGAAACCGTTCCGCTATCCCGACTTTCGTTTATCCCACAACCCGAGTATAGTATATATTAGCCATGGTTTCTGCCTCTATTATTGCCTTTTTAATAAAAAAGCGGTTTACTTTGCTCTAACTTCTTGATACAGTTTAAACGGAGTGAGGAGGAGGCTATACATGGAATCGACAACCGATTTGAGGTATCAGACATTCCCGCTGGCAGGAATAGAGTTTTACCCTGAGGAAAATGTCGTTAGCTCTGAGGAAATGCGCCGCCCTCATTATCATGAAATGTACGAAATCTACTATTTGATTTCGGGGGAGCGCAATTATTTAATCGGCAACAAGACATACAAAATTACGCCTGGGGATCTGGTGTTTATCCGTCCTTATGAAATACATAGAGCGACAAATACTTCGGTGCTTTATCATGAAAGAATTGTGGTGCATTTTAGCAAAGAGTTTCTGGGCGAGAATGGCAGTTGGGTGGATGACGAGCATTCGCCTTTTACTACACATACCTCTGTCATCTCCTTGCCTTTGACTGTTCAGAAAAGAGTCGAGGAATTGCTGTACCGAATTAATAGCGAGTACCGCAAAAAAGAAAAGGGGTTCGATACGCTCATTAAAGCGGCTTTGATTGAATTGCTGGTTACCAGTTTGCGGCTAAACAGGGATACAATGAACAAATCCTCTCATTACGTCACCCCGATGCACCAAAAAATTTCAAGCATGATCCGATTTATAAACGAAAATTATGAAAGCCCGCTAATGCTTTCATCGCTAGCCAAGCAGTTCCATATAAGCCCCTTCTATTTGAGCAGATTGTTTAAGAAAACGACCGGATTTACGTTCATCGAGTACTTGTCGACGGTTAGGATAAAGGCGGCGCAAAAGCTATTGCGGGAAACCAAATGGAAGGTAAGCTTCATAGCGGAGAAGGTCGGATTCCAAGATCTGGCGCACTTTGGGAAAATATTCAAGAAGACATCCAACTACACACCGCTTCAATATCGCAAAATGTGTAAAAAATGATGCCCTGCCGAACGATCCGGATTTCCCGGCTAAATCGTTCATTCGATTTTCTCCTGTAGGCATAATACAACAAGGCTGCCGGTTCGTTCTCGCGGCAGCCTCTTGAGTGGTTATTGGGTCGTCGTTCCCCTTTAGTTTAAAGCCTAGATACAATCAGACAGTAATATCATTTCGAAGCAAATATCGACAGCCATTGTGGAAGAGCAGCCAAGGGATTATGTTTCCATTGATACAACTTATCCAGTTCTTCTTTTGACATTTGTTCTCTTTCGCCACTTACTTCAAACCAGTATGTATTGTATTCGGCGAACATTTCTTCGATATGCTTAATGTTTAGACCTGATGAAGCAATCGCATTAATTATATCCTGCATGCGCCATGCATAAGTGGGTATTTCTCCAAAAGGACCTATTGAATCGTAAGGCTTTCTTACAATTAAATTCTTCGTATCATTTTCGAATGGACGCGTAAAAGGGTGCACCTCGTACATTATATAAACACCATTGTTTTTAAGGATTCTACAAATATTTTGGTACATGGCATTTAAATCATTAATCCATACATGAACACCGTTTGAGGTGTAAACAAAATCGTATTCATTGCTTTTTATATGGCTTAAATCCATTGTATCATCGCAAATGAATTGAATATCCCAACCGTGTTTATCCGCTATTGCAGCACTATTTTCCAATTGCCGTTCCGAAATATCGACGGATGTTACGATTGCCCCCATCAAATGAAATGCAAAAACAGCATGGTTATCACCACTTGAAGGTACACAAATTCGCTTGCCCTGTAAATTAGGGAATACCTCTTTAATCATTGAATAAGTCGTATGATGAAATTCTGATTCTGGGTGTGCTATTAACCTTAAAATCCTTTCATCTGAACGATATTTTGCGAAGTCTGTATTGGACCATTCATTCCAGGCATCTTTTACTCTCGTGTTTTTACCCATTTCAAAAAGCTCCCATCTTCTTCTTCACGTATCTAGAGAAGGGTTCTCATGACTGCCGTTTCACGATATTATGTCTTAATCAGGCAAACCTTTTGACCTTTTGTTAATTTTATTTAAGACATCCTTACCAATAGACCCATCTGGCTTATGTATAGGCGTTATTTGAAGTCTAGCACCACGCATTCTTTCTAAAAATTCTACTTGATTGTAATTTAAGGTGTTTTGAACACCCGTTGAGGGTTCCCATGTCCAGAAATCTTTTATTTGATCAATATGATTTACAACTTCTTCTAATTCTGCTCGTTGTTGATGCTCATCAAAATAATCTTCTCCTGATTCCTGCGCCTGTTCTTGATCGAAATCGTCGCTTAATTTGATCAAAGCCTTAATACGAGACTCTTTATCGTAAAAGTGATCGTTGATTTTGAGTTCAGGCATACCACCCGAATCCATTCTATCCGTTACAGCATCAAAGTTGGGTCCATTATATTCTTCGTTTTCGGCACTGTGCCACGTTCCTTCAGAATCTTTCCTCACATGAATGTTATCTTCCTGCAACCCTCTAGCACGCACTTCAAACTTATGGTACGATGAATCACCATAGTTTACTGCTCGACCATCCGTACCATCTATTTTATTGAATGCAGGTGTGGGAAACGTATAGAACCCTGAACCAAGTTGTCCACCGGGTGTGTTTAAACCAAATTTACTAGTGTCGGGACCATCGCCAATCAAACCATCTGTGTTTGCTTTTTTTGCGTTATGATAGCCAATTACTTCCGACCCATTGATTTCGCTATTCAGTTCTCCCAATGTAAGCTTAGAACCTTCGACTCCAGTTGCATTAGCAAGCTGATTAAGTTTTTTATTTGTTTTGCTCGCATTTACTAGATCTCGATGAGGCAAATGAGATAAAATATTTTGGATAATACTGCTATCGAATTGATCAATAGAGCTAGCCTGTAGAGCTTCTTTGATTTCTTGCCATTGAGTTGCAGTAAATAGGTTTTTTTCAATCTGCAAAGCCTCTAAATCAGAAAAATTTGTAACACCCGCAATTTGAGGGTTATCGGGAAGGTATGTTTGAGCTAGATTTTTGGCATCAGCAAAGGTTCGTTGAATTGGGGCTGGACCGTCCATATCACTATTTTTGGAGGTCAATGTTGAAGAACGGTTTAAAGAAGTTGATTGAGGTGCAGGGGTACTCTGTTTGTTTAGTTGGCGTTGAACCGCCGTTCCATTCTTTGCTTTTTCACCCATGAGATTGGCTTCATTCTCCAGCCCTCTGTCATCATTAATAAGATCTCCTGTCTTCATCTGAAGCGTCGGCTTAACTCTCCCTTGCCGTTGCTGGATGATGTGCCAGCCTTCATGGGGGAGATGCTTTTCTTGACCTGGAGCAATATGAATATCATTTCCTTGGGCATAAGCTAAGGCATCAACCTGAGATGGCTTTTTCGAATTATAATGCACACGCACGTCCGAAAGATCCATGCCTGACATCTCCTCAAGGCCTTCCTTTAATGAGTCCGGCATACCTGTATTATTTTCCTGTATTGGTGATGTAGAGGCCACAGTACTTTCTACTTGAGGCTCATTCATTCGTTGAAGAAGCTGCAGTACTGCCCGGTTTCCCATAGTTCTTTGTAATTGCATAATCTCCGCCCTGCCTAATGATCTCCCGCTCGCAGGATGCCACTGCAATGCAGGTTGAGGACTGGAGGAAACTTGGTCTTTTATCGTAGACTTGGATGATACCTTTTGTTCATATTGATTATATTGAGGCATATGAAACCCCTCCGATAATATGAAAAGTAGAAACTTATAACTACAATGCTGCCCTATATCGTCAATTATATCATTAACCATATGAATTGTAAGATATTTCATAATAAGGGATGCCCCCCACCACTTAATCCGGTTGGTTACAACAACTCTTTTGCAAATCAAAAGAATCGCATTTTTCAAATATTGGTATATAATCAAAGAAAAGAAAAACAGAACCAGAAGAAAGAATGGTGTGATCTATACGCATACGGAGCATCAACAGACCCCTAGCGATAAGGCAGAGACCAAAGCTGCCTCTGCATCAGTCGAAAAAGGGTTGCGGCTTGAGCAGCCTTCTCCTCATTTCAACTTCACTCAATGGATGCAACTGCAAAAAACGATCGGTAACAGAGCCGTCACGCAGTTGATGAAAACTCAGCTGTTTTCATCAATGGCGCCAGAATCCCGGACAGAAGAGCAGCCGGATCACGCTAATGACGCTACACCACCGATCCAATTGAAAGACAACCAAACCGGCATACCGGACGATTTGAAGGACGGGCTGGAAACTCTGTCAGGCATCGATTTATCCGGTGTCCGCGTGCATTACAACTCGCCGAAACCTTCACAAGTCCAGGCTCTGGCCTATGCGCAAGGGACCGATATTCACCTGGGCCCCGGACAAGAGCAGCATTTACCGCATGAGGGGTGGCACGTGGTCCAACAACTCCGGGGCGGAGTCCAGCCAACCTCTAAGCTGGCAAACGGAATTTTATTGAATGACGAAGAAGGGTTGGAAAATGAAGCCGACACCATGGGCGCCCAGGCCTTGCACTTGAAGTCTGCGGGAGCTCCTCTGACCTTGGCAGCACATCCCCCCGCGTCCACGCTCATTCAACGCAGTTCAAAGGAAAACAAGATGGACTTTACTGACGATGAGTATGAGGAAGATTGGGAAGCGGAAGAAGATACAAATGTTGAATTTGACGAGGACCTTAGTTTTACGCCGGTTCGGTTTTCTGTGGAAGAATTGGTTATGTTGATGAATATTTTTGATGAAGCGTTTGAAGAAATGATTAGCGAGCATGAGCTGAAAGAGGCTGTGAGCGTTCTGGATGTCGTCGTGTCGCTCACTCATTTCGTCGAAATGCACGAAGTAGAGGAAAGTCCGTACACGGCCATGACCGGCCATGCCTTTTTTAACCTTGCGCAAAATATTGTCGGCAGCTCTGAACCGTATGCCAAGCTCAAGAGTCTGATCAACAAAATTCGTCGGGCCGGCGCCTCTGACAAAAGCTTGATCGAACTGCTTCTTGCCAAATCGTACAAGGAATTTTCAGCACAATTCGACACTATTGCACAAAGGGCCAAGTTCGACACATTGAACCTTAGCAACTCCGACAAAGCCAAGACCAAAAGCGAAGCGAGTATGGATGATGATGTCGATGATGAGTTCGAGCTGGACTTGGAGCAGGAAAGTCCTGCGCAACAAGTTAAACGCGTATTGTGGATGATGGTGCAGCTGTGGAACCTGGAATCTGCCCGTCGTCTAAGCGGGGGCGTGTGGAATACCATCAATGCGGTTCTTGCCCTGGGCTCGGCATCGCCGGATATCCTTAAGGTCTTTGGCGATGAAAATGTAATGAGCCATTCCGGCGCTTCAGGCAAGTCTCTCGATCCAAGTCCGGGCAAATATAAGCGGTATCAGAAGTCCATGAGTATTCTTAACCGTCTCTTGACAACCCCAACGAACAATCCGGCCCTCCAAGCCGCGAAGGATGAGATCGCTTTATATTGCCATACGATGCGTCAGCATGCGAATTACGCCAATGCTTCCAAAGTCTGGAAAAAGGCGAACTCTCAAAAGAATAAAATGCCACTGAACTTGAGCGAACGGTTCGCCGAGAACAAGGATATCCATGCGTTGTTGGAGCATGAAGCATCCATAAGGCTGCGCACATTATTCAACAATTTCATGCGCAACCAATACACCGGATTACCGCAAGCTCGGCCAAGAGATGAACAAAGCTACGATGCGATTAACGACTCCTTTTTGCTATGGCTCATTAATCAAGCCGCTTCAGACGGTCATAATTCGGCGCTCGACGACCTGTATAAAAATGCGCAGCAATCGGAAGAATTGAACGAACTGCACCTCGATGAAGATTCTCCATACGATTACTATCAGGGCTTTGCCGGTTTATTTGCAGACAATCGAGGGACCTCCGGATCAACAAGCTGGCATCATGTATCCAATCTTCGTCAAGCTTACCGCGAGCTTGCCGATCTAGAAATCGTGAAAAATATGCGCATCCATTCATCGAGGCATTCGCAACATGTCGATTTGTTCTTTAAAAAATATGAAACCTCTATTCCAGAGCTAGCGTCTATTTTAAGCTTATTCAGCAACCATGCGGAAGGATTGCGTGTGATACAGCACATACTCAAATCGCGTGATCTCTCAGAGTTCAACAAGCGTTTGGAATTGGTCAACCAGCCGTTAACCGAATATCAGAACTACTTCAACACTACAATGGCTAAATTGAATACCGAAGCTACAAAGAATCGAAAATCATTGCAATGGGAAATTTCTAATAATTTTGAAAAATTAACAGAATCCGGGGTCTTGGGCATAGGGGAAATTCAGAATGCCAACAAAGCAACGATAATGAAATATCTGGTCAGCCAAGATATTTCATTAAGCGGGATGCCCGAGCCTGACGTGATTGAAAACGCCATAAAAACACTATGGGGACTGTGGCGGGTGTACGCCATGATTGAGGTGGCGCGCAATCCCGGCGCAGGCGGACTCAACCTGCTTACGCTTCATGAAGGCAGCGGAGAAGGCGGGCGACCTTTGGAGCTTGAGGAATTGTTTATCTCGATGAATCTGATGAGCCCTCCCGGGATTGCACGCAATCCCGATTTAATGGAGGTACCGCTAAACAACATGAGTGCCGATGTTGAATTTACGGGTCCTTTTTCTCACGAGGCCCGCAAGCTTCTTGATATTATCAATGAGCACGGGATCGATAGCGATGAGGGCCAAGAGGCCTACGATGAGCTTCATCAATTCCTGTATGATTTCCTTCACGATGTCCTGCATCGCGACGAGACGGAAGAGGAGGACGGCGAATACGAATTGCCGAACTTTGCTTCCTCAGGCTGGGGGGAAACCACTAGCCGTGGACAAGAAGTCCTTCAAGGCTTCGATATCGGCTCCGCGGACGGAACCGGAAACGACTGTTTAATCGATACGTTAATCCAACATGCCGATGCAGGCACCCAGGCTCCGGATGAAGAGTTGGATCCAACCGAAGTCAGAGACACTCTGGTCGAAATCGATGTTACGTTCCACGGCGAAATGATCGATTTCTATGGCGATGCGGGTCGATTGCTGCTCGACCATTTCACAGCCACTTACGGTTTCCAAGTGATCGTATATGAGGTGCGCAGCAATGGTACGGTTCGCATCCACCCGACTCGCGGCACCAACGGACCGCTGCTATACATTTTGCACCGCGGATTGCACTTCTGCCCGATGACGCCGAAACAATGACAAGAGAAGGACCTGTCGGCTCATGGCCGCCAGGTCCTTTATTCAAGATACTCTCAACGCCCCTCCCCAGCCGGCGGGAGCCGTGCTCTGGGAGAGCTTATCGCTTTCAAAGAAGTACCGTTTCGCCATGAGGTCCCAACGATTGTGCCTGATTACATTCAGGAAGATCTCCCTTGCCTGCATAAACTCCCCTTTTTGATAATGCGCTATGCCCTGATCAAACAGTTCTTTTGTATGCAGCTTGAGCTCAAATAGGGCAGCGGAGTCCCCTTCGAAAATGTCAAACAACCGCATAGGTTGATCCACTCCGCTAACTTGCAGTACGCCGAGGTCGCGATAGAAAAATTTCGCCGGGTCCGTTACGCTGAGCAAAGTTTCCTCCGTAACCAGAATCGTTGCCCCCAGCTCTTCCGTCAGCTTTTCCAAAATGACCGCCAGATTCACATCCTCGGAGATGACATTGCCCTCCATCCGCGTTTTTTCCCCGATAATGCCCAGCATAAGCGGACCCTTATGAATGCCGATCCCGATTTCAATCGGTTCCCTCAGATGCTGTTTGCGCTCAGCATTATACCGATCCAGTACCTTTCTCATTTCGATCGCCGATTGAATCGCCATTTCTGCAGAGCTGGGAAACAGCGCAAAGATGCCTGACCCCAAATATTTGTTGATGATGCCGTTATGCCCGCTAACCGCCGGCACAAAGCGATTCAAATAGGCATTCATAAAGCTGAAACTATCACCCGGGGACATCGATTTGGACAGCGAATAAAAAGATCGGATGTTCGTCATCAGGATCGTCATGTCTTGCTGCAGCTGGTCACCCAGTTGAATCTCCAAAATGCTTTTCTTCCCGAGATAATGGATATATTCCTGAGGCACGAACCGGTAGGAAGCGTTCTTGAAATCCGTAATTTCCGCGATATTCCGCCGGATACTGGCTGCCATCCCGTTGAATGTTTTTCCCAGACTGGCTACCTCGTCTTTGGAATCGATCGATACTTGCAGATCCCAATGTCCTTGCGCGATCAGACCGGCGCTTTCCTGCAAAAGAATAATAGGCGTGACGGACCGCCGGATAATGAAAATACATAAAGCAATCATGATCATCGTCATTCCCGCGCTGAAGCCGATTAGCATGCGATTAATGTCGCTCACGCGCTGATTGGTGGCAAAGGTATTGATCCCCGTTTCATAGAAACCGATCACCCGGCTTTTATCCGCGTTAAATAACGGGCCTATCGCATATCGCCAAGATCCTTGCTGATCGACGCCCGAGCAGGCGTAGAAGTCCCCCTTGATTAGTCCCCGGTAATCCTTCGCTTCATGCGCTACGCCATTGACGTCCCTGGACTGGCAGCTTTCGGACGATCCCGTATTATCCAGGGAATAGCCCTCGAACATGCGGAAATTATTGTCGCTTTCCACCGTCTGGTAGTACCGGTCTCCATCGATTTTGTATACAATCCAATAAAACTTTGAAAAATTATCTGCGTAGCTCATCTTTTGCTGGATGGTCCGGTAAGCATCGTTCCCGAAATCCTGGGCTGAATGAATCCGGTCTAACAGGGTGCTGTCGATCAGATTTTGACCATCGTGAGCCAGGAAGATGAGCTTCCTGTCCACCTCTTCCATCAGATGGGTCTTGAATTTGACTGTCGCATACTGAGTAAGAAAGAACATGAACAGAAGGATGACCGGAATGAAGTACATCATTTGCTTGGTAATGAGCGAGTATTCCTTGAGGTTCCAGAGAATAACCAGAATCCATAGCACAAGCAGCGCGGTTGCTAGAAGAAGAGCGCCATACAGCACATGAATCAGCCTCATCCAGGGCGAGTACGTAAGTTGGACAAGTTGATTGTGTCCGGCAACGAGGTAGACTTTGGAATTTGTAGCCAGGATCAGCTTACCGTCCGACCGTATGGTGATATCGTTGATGTTATCCCCCTGTTCATCCAATTTGTCGAACGCTTCTTTGGTGAGCAGCGTTTCTACATTGCCCGGCTGCTGAGGGTTGACTTTCTTGATGCTTTGTCCATATTGATCAACGAAATAAACCTGATGGTCCTTCGACATTTGCACCCATTCCGGATAGCTGTCTCCCTTAGGCTCATTGTCCAAAGGATATAGTTTACCCTCCGCGGTCGAATACAGCTCGCCTTGATGCGTACTATAAGCAGTGGAGCTGAGGTCCGTGCCGTTGATGGAATTAAGATGCCTGCCGGATGGCAGCTGAAGTTGATCGACCAGGGTTGAAACCCCGCCTGCGGAGGCCATTTTATAACGCCCAATGCTCTGATCGTCTGCGGAATCATAATAATAAAGGTCATTCTGATCTGCCACAATGGCATGAATGCTGCCTTCTACAGGAAGGGAATTTTCTGGAAACTCCTTCACATATGGCTTCCACCCCGTATCGAGCTTCCCTTCGGCGGTATAACGGACAATTTCTTCTTTTCTTACTAAAAATCCGTTGTATTCTTTGTATAGACGCAGCGCATAAAGATTTCCTTTGGCGTCCGCCGAAATATCGGTATAATCTATAAAAGTATATGCCGGATACTTCGCCTGATTAATCACATAGACGATATTGCCTGCCGCATCGATCTTTACGATCTTGTTTTTGGCTTTCATAATGATATAAATATTATTGCTGTTATCCGTTGTAACGCGCGTTAAATCCTTCAGCTCCATCATCCTGGCAAAAGGGTTGGACATCAAGTAATTGTCCCATCCATACACCACGCCGCTTACAAGCAGCGCGAGCAACACCAGATGAGGAATAAGCCGTTTATATCTGCTTAGAATGCCGTTCACTTTATTCACCTCCAATAAAAAGTGTTTTTCCAACAATATTTGTATCCTATGAAACTGAATTTATAGTAAAATCATATGTATATTCCCAAAATAAGGAGGGACCTTATGGCGCAAATGGTTTGTTCCGGCGCTATGCTCCAGTGCAGCTTTGGATCCGCTCCAAGTTCGCTTATCGTTCTGCCCAAAAATAAAGTGACTACGGCCACGCCGCTGGCCAACATCATGGATAACCAACCGATAACCAACATCTCCCCTTTCGGGATGTGCAGCTCTATGGCTAATCCGACTGTCGCCTCTGCTACCGCAGCCGCTTTGGGTGCACTGACACCTATGCCTTGCGTCCCCAATATCGCCGCGCCTTGGGTGCCCGGCTCGACCACCGTTCTCGTAGCCAACATGCCTGCACTGAACAGCAGTTGTAAACTGATGTGCAACTGGGCAGGCGTCATCAGTGTAGCGATGCCCGGCCAGATGACGATCCAAGTACCGTAGAGGAGAATGGATATATGTTAGAAGCGATTGTGAAAATGACGGAACCGATTCTCGCTCCTTTGAAAAAAGGCACTCAAGCGCTGGCAGGCAGTGTAAAGGACGGAGCGGCGAGCAAAGCTGAAGAATTAGGAAACAAGGTCAAGGAGGCCGTCTTCCCCTCTACGTTGACGCTTAAGAACTACAAACGGATCGGAAGATACTACGTAGCCAAAAGGCTGCTGGTGCTCTTATTCCTCTTACTGCTCGTGCCCATTGCTCTGATCTACTACTACCAGAACGAGATTCGGTCCTTTCTGAACTGGAACGTCAAACTGTACGAACATAAAGGGCCGCTGACCTACACGGGCAAAGCTCAAGTGTACAATGCGAAAGATCAGCTCGTGTACGAAGGCGACCTGGTCAAAGGAGCTTTTACCGGAACAGGCACGAAGTACAATGATAAAAAAACGGTCATCTACGCGGGCGAACTGGACAAGGGCATTCCTAACGGCATCGGTAAAATATATAACGACGACGGCCTTTTGCTCTATGAAGGGCAGTTGGACAAAGGCATATACTCCGGTAACGGTCTCCTCATCGACACGGAACATCATTCACGTCTGCGAGGTCAGTTCGTGAGCGGTAAACTGGAAGGCCCGGGTGTCGAATACTTCGCTAACGGCAAAATCAAATACACCGGAACGTTCAAGGCCGGTTTATATGAAGGAAGCGGCCAGCTTTACGACGATCGGCATTCTCTGGTGTACGATGGCGAATTTCAAGCGGGCCGCTACAACGGTAAAGGAACCGAGTATATCGATTCCGGGACTGTGAAATACAAAGGTGAATTTCTAAACGGCCGCTATCAGGGAGCCGGTATTCTGTACCATTCTGACGGGACGCGCAAATATATCGGCAACTTCCAGGATGGCGCCTTGTTCGGAGAGGCCACCGAGCTGTACCCGGGCGGAACTCCGAAGTACATCGGAGCCTTCACCGAAGGCAAGTATTCCGGCCAAGGAACGCTCCTGTCCGAAGACGGTACGGCGTTGTATAAAGGTGCCTTTTTGAGCGATGCCCCTAATGGCGAAGGCGAACAACACGATGCGGACGGCAATCTGATCTACAAAGGTACTTTTAAAACCGGGCTGTATGACGGCTTCGGCATCCTGTCCGGCGTGCAGGGCACCATTTACAAAGGATTATTCAAAGCAGGAAAAATGTCACCCCAAAGCTTCATCGGCTTATCCCAGCAAAGGATCGAAGAGCTGATGGGCAAACCGTCCGAAACGGCGATCAATGAAACAGACGGCAAATTAGGCTATGCCTATGCGGACGCCTTTATCGCCTTCACGTTCAAATCTTCCCCGCAGAATCCGAAGGAAGGCTACGTGGATTCGGTTACGTTAAACAGCAGCCTGTCGGCCGATCAGCTGCAAAACGACTTGACCCACGTCGAGTCCAAAGAAACGGATGTGCGCCAAGGAGCAAGGGTCTATCAGGAAGATCACACCTATAGCGTTTCTTATGTCAAAGCGCCCTACTTATTCACTTTTGCAGCCGATACCTTAAACAATCAGGTGGTGCGATGCATCGTTACCCGGCCTTGATGTGAAGAAGCAGCCCGAAGCTGCTTCTTTTTTTCTAGCAGGGTACGTGCTACACCCCTTCCTTGCTGGAAGCCGTTTGGGAATAGGCCGTCTGGATGGCGCCCGAGGTTTGGGCTCTCTTGTACGCCCACCATCGAACCGTAATAAAGTCCCTTTCAGACGCCTGTGAAAGTTTAATGCCGATCCGGAACGTTCCCGCTTTCGGATATACGACAGCAGCTAAAGAAGCGTTCATCAGCTCCGATCCGAATTCGCTGTTCTTAAACACGTCTCTATCACCGAAATACACCTTTTCCTCCCGATTCAGCTGTTCACCTAATCGGTCTTCGCTGTACTCCTCTAACCCAAGTACCACGAAAGCTTGTCCCGCACCTAGTCCATGCGCAATTTCATCGGAATAGAAGCTCTGCTCCGCCTTCGTAAAGAGGCCTGTGGAGCGATAATTCGTCTCAATGGTCGCGGTGCCGGTCGTCATTTGGACGGCATCCGCCGCCACAGCCGGCAGCGCCAGATGTAAATGGATCTCATTGCGGCCCGGCTCGACCTCCGCTGTCAGATTAGGCGCTTGACCGGGAGGAAGCATCTCGACGCTGGCTTGAACCGCAAGCGGCGCGTCTTGCCCGCCGTAGGCGGCATTTTCTTTGCCGACCGTATACTGAAGCATGGAATTGTAAATATATTCATCGAACGGATTGGATTTCACTTCATCTATGATGTAGGCCGGCTTAATCACAACGAGGCTGATTCTGGCCAAATAGATGCATTGATCCGGCGTGTAAGCTACGGCCCGTTCAAAAGGACGTTCGAAAAATTGCTCCGTCACTTTATCGTTAATCGATCCGTTGATGACGGCGACGGTAAGCGCCGCTTTTTCATTGAGCGCATATTGATTGTCTCCAAGGGTCAGCATGGAACTGGACGGCGATATGGATAAAGTCCCCTCCGCCTCGCGATTGCCTGCCTTCATCCGGTATTTGAGCTCGTAGCTGTTCCGTTTCACACCGGGCTGTTCGCTAAAGGATATGACCGATTGTTCCAGATCGAGCGGGTAGATCATCTCCGATCGCACTTCATAGGCTAGTGTCAAAGAAGGGACCTCCGGGGATTTCTCGATATGGACCGTCACCTCAAAGATTTGTCCCGGATTGACGTACCGTGGCGCGGTCTGCCAAATGCGGGTCTGTTCGTCTTCATACAGCACCGCGGCCTGCGTCGTTAAATTGCGGTACTCGAAATCGGCAAAGTCCGGCAATTCTTCTTTGATGAACAACCGGTATGTCTCCAAAATACGGTTATACTGATTCGGGTCCCCCGTACTGTCCGAAGCGTTCGAGACGGAGTAGATCGGTTCCCTGTCTTTCTCCTCGTAAGCCATGCATAAATACACATTTTTCGTGCAATCGCTGTCACCGATATAGCCTTCGACCTTGGACAGTTTAACAACCTTCGGAGCAGGCACTACGATTTCCCGTCCCAGGCAATCGAATGCAACTCCCGCCTGAACGGATACCGTATGATCGTCGACTCTGACGACTTGAAGTCCGGACACGACCCCGCTACCGTACAACAGCCGGTTCAACAGCCTTCTTTTGTTATTCACATAGGTTTGTTCCGATTCGAAGTCTCTTACGGTCAGCAGCTTGCCTTTAAAATAATTGTTTCTTTCGTGCGGATAATAGCGAGAATTTTTCATAGGTTCGGTCTCTACCCTTTCCCTTCGACTCCTTTAACTGTTTGGCTCCATTTACTCCAGCCCCGTATCCTCGTCATGCTGAAATCTCAGATTCGGCTGCTTCTTGCCCTCACCCAGAAGCGTATTGTGGGGCATGGTCATATAGGTATCGAGCGTAATCTCGCTAGGCTCAGTCAAGATTGAATTGATGCCAAGATACGTGTGCATGTCCATGAACATCCATGGCTGCAAGACAACCAGTTTCATTTCGGTATGCGCAGGTTTCTGCTCGTTCACGATGGTTTGGATCATCTGCCGCTGTTTCTCCGTAGCCATATGCTTTTGCTCGAGCAAAATGCAGAAGCAGTACGGGTTATCCGTGTACAGCTCGGTCAGCATGCTCTTCCATTCCGATTTTTCAAGCAGTTTTCTGATTTCGAAATGTTCCACGATAAAAGGCCGGCTGCCGGTGTAAATGTGCAAAAGATCGCCGATTGCTTTGCGCGTTCCCCGTTGGCGGTACAATGTGGGCGCCTGCCGGATCAACTCCCGGATTTGCCGTTCTGTCCACAAATCGTTGACCGCGATACCTAGCCACGAGGCCAACCATTTCAGAAATTCCTCCGGTGAAGTCTCGACATCAAAATACTTGCTAATTCCGGCAATCTCTTCTTCCATCCCATCGAAAAATACGGCAAACAAAGAGAGGAATCGCTCCAAAAAACGGGTTCCATCCGGGTCTTCCTGATAAACGGCAGGCAGATACTGGAGATAAGAGGTTCTTGGAAAATACACCCGCATTCTCCGGATCGCGGGAGACTTCTGTTCGGTACCGTTATATTCAATCCGAATCCACAGGTACCGCCCTTGCGCCTCAAAGAACAAAGCATCCACCGGATTAATCACCGCTTCCGACCACATGTTCCGCGTCGCCTTAAGCTTGGCTTCCATCGAGACGGAAGGATCAAGAACAAATGCATCCAGATTCGTCCATACCCCGTCCACGACAATATCTTCCCGGTCCGAACTGTAATAGTACAATTTCAACTGCGTCTCTTCCGGGATGTCTGCAACCAAGGTAACCTTATGCCAGATCGTATCTTCCACGGTGCTGTCGATGGACGTAGACCAGTAATGTCCTACCAGACCGGCCCCCGGTTCCGTTTCTCTGATCCGCTGCTTGTACTCCAGCATCGTCAGTACGTCACGATCGAAGTTGAGCACGAAAATTTTGGCGTGATCGTCCATCAGCATTTTGTGCACTTGGCCCCGGAACCCGCTGACTTGTTCCAGGAGCTCACCTTGCAAATTGTATTTGAGCAGGGATCGATTCCCTTCCTCGTCCGACCGCAATGGCTGGCGGTTGCCTATGTACACTTCTCCGCCCGCATCCACGGCCACACCGCTCAACCATAGATCGGGGGACTGAAGGTCGAGAGGGACGGAGACGCTTCCCATGCCGGTATACAAAGTCCGCAGACCAGCGTCCAGTACGACGAATTCATGCTCCTGCCTCACACTGATGAAGAACCGTTCCCGAAGATGCACACCGGCCGTTTCATCGTCCGCTGAACTGCCCGCCAGCCCATGAACGGCTGTAACCTGGCCTTCGGGATCCAGTACAATGACTCCCATGCCCGATGGCCGGAGCAGAACAACCGCGTAAATATTACCCTTTGCATCCGTATCCACAGCGACAGGGTATAGAGGATTGCCGTCCCATTGCTCCAGGGTCCAACGGATTTGGCCGTTATCCGCCGAAAACGCCGTAATCCGGCCCGTTTCCGCACCGTCGGCCACGAGGAGCAGCTCATCCGTATAGGCCAACAGAGACGCAGCGGAGAACAAATCGTGCCCTTGCCTGAACAGTAGTTCCTGATGACCGTTGTAATAATCGAACAGCCAAATATTCGTCTGATTGTCCAACAGCAGAAGGCGGCCTGCCGGACCTACAGTGAAATCGACGATATCTACCTTGCTTTCCCCACCGCTATCGTCTGCATCTGCCTGAGCCAGCATAAAAATATCGGGCAACGAAATTTCTTTGGAAATCGAATATTTTCGCGCCCGCTGAAGCGTCAGCTCCTGGTTCTCCGCTTCCAAATTGAAGAGATAGCCTTGCTGCCAATCCGCCTTTTTATTAAAAGAGAAAAAGTTCGTTTCCGGCATCCGTCCCTCCCCGCTTCCTTATCTAGTCGTCGCATGAATCTGGTGCTTTCCCGAGTAAACCAGCGCATATGGCGGAATGCGGATATCGCCGTTGCTTTCCATCACAGCGCCTTTGCCTTCCCCAATAACCCACAGATCTTGAATGTATTCCACGCCTGGTATACTATTCATAACTCCATAAATATCGCCTTTGTATACGGTTCGGCCAAATTCCCAACCTGCCGCCGTATCCTCTCGGTCCAGAGGGCTGAACATCATCTCGATCTCCTGCTCGATCCGGTTCGATTCTTCCATGTAGAAGGGATCCACCACCACAATCGCATGCACCGTAATCTGAATATATTCCGGGGGGATCACATGAATTTCCGTTGTAATCAAGCGATGCTTATCCAGATGGCGGCTTACCGTCTCTAGAAAACCGGGACTCGGCATCGGCTTAGCCGCCTCGCTGTACGGAACCACCACCAAAGTAAGCTGAGCGGGTTCCTTCTCCTGAGGATAATTCGTCATACCTGGCCGATACAGCGGGATGGCTTTAACTCTGGCTACGCGCAGACCCGGCGTGGTGCGAGCAATATACTCATAGTCTTCATTGGTTACGGCGCGATAGGGACGGTCAAGTTCATCAATCAACCTTCTTTTGGCTTCGTCAATCGTTTCCTTTCCTTTTCCTCCATGCGCATGCCGGTAATTCGTCACCGTTAAAGCCTGATGCTCCGGCCATATGGATAAAAGCCGGCTGCTCACTTCCTTTTGTACGTTCCCTCTCTCTCCTCCTCCGGTTTGCCATGCAATCAGTCGAATGTTAGGCATAGCCGATTTGTAGGGAATAGCTCCATGCTCATTGTTGCCGAATACAATTTCAGAAGATTCAGTCAGGAACTTGTAGTGCTTGTCCTCCGCACCCGAAAGCGCAAAATCCTCGGTCTGCTCCCAATCCTCCCACAGCCAATCCCCAGAGGCAGATTGCCTTCTGCCTACCTGCAGCTTGAGAGAATGCCGGAGAATCGAGCTTTCCTCCAATTTGAACGTTTGATTGGGAAGTCCGTTGCTCCTCCCCACATACATGCCTTCCGCAAGCTCCGGGAGGACGGTGATGATCCTGATTCGATTCCTGCCTTGAGGCGGAATGCTTCCGTGTTTTCCATCCCCGAATGTGACAGTCAACTCCATCGTTTCTTTCACAAACTGAAGCTTGTATCCGTTAAAATCGGACTCGACGCTTCCGAAATCTTGCGTCTCCCGCCAGTCCTGCCACCATCCGGCCAGATGCTTCACTTGAACGATAATGTGACCGCAACTGGCCAAATAACCGGTCAGTGTCACCGATTGACTTCTTTTTCCGTTGCTGTTGAACAAAAACGCTTCGCTCCAAGATTTCCTTTGTATGGCCATCCCCGTGTTGAACGCGATGTTTTCCACTCGCGGGGAGATCTCGTAGCCTTCCTCCTCCAAAGTACAGACCATCCAGAATCTGCTCTTGTCGTTAGCCGGGTGCAAGGTAACCGATTGCATAGGCGAAGGAATGATGAATGAGATGCGCCCGGATTGCGACATGTGGATGGTCTCATCCCGCACCACGTGAATGGGCAGCGTGTCCGGTTCTCCATCATGCCCCACCGATTCGCCGTAATATTTCCAGGATATTTTCCCGGAAGGAATGACGGCTTTGGCAGAGCCCGCTCCGGTCAACGGATTGGCCGCAAACAGCTCATGGAGATTCATGGTAAGCGTGATCTCTTTATTGACGGGCAGCGGGGAATCAAATCCCAAGCAAAGCCGGTTTCCTTTCTTCATTTGCGCGCCAAACGCATAGAACACCGCACCTTTGTGTCCGTTGGACGAGGTAAAATCTACGGACTCCAGTCCGGAGCGCACAATAACCTTTTCCAATCTGGCCTTAATCAATTGCAAAGACGACGCTATCTCAAAATGCTGATCAACCGCCAATATCGGAGTGCCTGCCGGAACCAGCAGTTCCTCGCCGATTTGACCGAATGTCACGTCCATCCTTGCCGGAACCGCCTCTCTTAGCGCAATACCCAGAAGCTTGAGAAATTTGATTTCCTGCTCCGGCGTAATCCGGTTCAAATAATATTGCTGCATCTCGGAAAGCCAAGCGAACAATTCAACTAGCGTAATCCCGGGATCGTGGTAATTCACATCGGTCCACATCGGCAAAATTTTCGGAATCGCCTTCCTGGCCTCGCTTACCATCTGCTCAAACATACGGTCGTCCAGATTCGGCACCGGTAACATCACTCACACCCCCTTTTCATACGACATTGACTTCGACATGATGGTTCCCATTGATGATAATTCCGTGCAAAACGCCCTCAAAATGCTCCGCGTCCAGTTCAGTTCTAATATCGTCTTCAATGCGAAACACCGTCATCGACAGCTTCTCCACATAGTTAACTCTGGGAATCGACTTTATCAAAGAATAAAAGACCGATTGATTGATCGACTGACCGATGCCCCATCCTTTGCCATCGTAATTGCCTGTCATAGGGTCCAGGAAACGATTCAATTTATCCATCGTCTGCACTTCCACTTCGTACATATGCTCCATTTCGTGAACAGCCACTGCCGCATAAATGGAAATCTCAATGTAAGCCGGCTCAATGACCTGAAGCTTCTCCGGAAAGGCAACGAGACTTGCGGCCTTCTCCAGCAGCGCGTGCTCCACCCGTCTCTTCATTTCCGCAAAAATGAACTCACTCCGTTGCCCTTTAGGCAAAATAACCATGGTTACGCAGCCGCTCTCCTTGTCCAGATTGGCGTTAATATTGGACAAGCATTTCACCTTGGCCAGATTGGGATAAGCCTCTCTGGCCAGCGCTTCGAAATCATCCGTCGTAACCGCCCTGTTTCTATGTTTGAACAATTGGGGTACCCTGATCTGCGCTTCTTCGATCGTCTCCCGGTTGCTTCCGCCAGCCGAAGGCTCCGGGTTGTATACCGATTGGATAAAAGCGATCGCATGCTGCAGCTGCTTGATCGTGCCGGCAGGCAGGTTGCCCCTCTCGCCGCCTCCGAATTTGTAGCTGACCTTTACCTTGTCCTCGCCGGGCAAAGGAGGTGCCATACCGGATCTCCCGTCTCCGAAACTGAATCTGCCGGACGTTCGGTCAATGACATAATGCCTGTCGGCCGCTCCCGAATGGTGCAGGTTGGCAACCGGCTCCCAGCGGAGCCAGCACTTTTGTACATTGCCTTCGGAATCCCGGATGACAGCGATTTGCTCTTGCTGATGCAGCTCCATAAGCCGGATCGCTTCTTCCGTGATATGGCCCGTCTCCTCTACCCAAACCTGTTCGGACAACACCGGCGCTCTCGATAGAACATAGCTATCCCCAGAATCCCCGGCTACGCGGCTGGGATATTCCGACTCTATGCTTTCCTGCTGCAAGGAACAAGCCGTATTCATAAAGATGCCCCGTACGATTGGCAACGGCTGCCCGCTGCGCTCGGTTTTATTGTCCCGATTTACGACGCGAATCCAATACAAAGTTTGTCCAAAGAGAGCTTCATGGGCAAAATTCGTTGGCCCTGCGAACTGAATGACCCCGCTTGCGGTGAAGCCGTCCGTACCGTCCATGACTTTCAGCGGTACCCATTTTACGCCTTGCGCAGTAGCGCTCAGATACTCCCACTCCAGCGCAGGGAGCTGGTCCCCTACATATTTCAATTTTGCAATCGAAAAATAAATGGAAATCGGCCCCTTCACAGGTGCCGTTGAAAAACCCAGATAAACCGCGGGGTTTTTCCATTTCCACGGGACAAAAGGAGGGTAAGCTCCCCCCTTCTCCCACTGCTGCAGCTTCATATTATTCCGGGCATAGATCAATTCGGGCCGGCTATACTGCTCATATTCATAATGAAGCCTTAGATTCTCCAGCCAGGGAGAAAGGTAAACCGAATTCGTCGAATAAATCTCATTGCTTATATGAATGATTCGCGCACGTATCCAATGACTTTGCTGAGAGTTAACAAAGGTTGGCTCCAAATCGCTTGGGCACGTAAACACGATTTTTTTCTTGGTTAATTGACGCCCTGGATCGCCAAATACGGCTTCATCCTGCGTGTCCGCCAGCAGCCGGACCCAGCCAGCGCCGTTCCAGTATTCCCAGATGACTTGCGAAACGACGATATATTCGTCCTTTGCCTCATCGAAGTCGGAAGCTTTCATCACAAGCTTCCAATCGACTTTGCGCTCCTGAACCGGATACGCCCGGTGTTCAACCGCTTTTACATCAAAACTTAAAGTAATTGTGGCGTTGCGCTTACTGAACACTTCGCCGCTGCTCAAATACAAAGTGCCGTTTTGGTAAAACTGTTCGCCGAATGCGTACATCCCAGTGAGGTCCGCTTGGATGTCGTTGCTGTACACCGCTTCCAACTGGATGCCATTGGACATGTCTCCGTCTACGGGAGGTTTCCATTCCGTCTTGATCCCGACTTGTCCGATCGCTGCGCCGTTAATGACTGCTTCGTGAATCTTGCCCGGTCTGACCCTGCATTGGATCCACCGGCCGATCTTGCCTTCCCACTCCATTTCATCGATCGGATCGATTCCCTGTTTCGTCAACAATAATTTGTTGCCACTTACTTTTATATCCTGGAAAGGAAGCCAACCCTTCTCCGCGTTTCCATATGTCCACTCCACAATGCTCGGGTCCGCCAAGCGCTGCAATAAAGGGGCTTCCAAATACGTCTGGGACGCGTTCGTTAACTGCAGCTCGATCTGCGCACGGGTTGCCACATGAAAATAGGCCGGATCGCCAAGAACCCAGACATGCTCCTGGAGATTGGGCTGCGAGCCTACATCGAATAACACGGAGGACTGACTCGCCATAGCCGAACCGCCCTTTTGGACCAGACAAATCTTATCCTGCAGCGGACTCACATTATAAATCGCCGAGAGTTCAGCAGGGGTGACCATGATCGGACTCACCGTCTCGAACAGGACATCCCCGTCTCCATCATCGGACTTGCCCGACACCCTGGTTCCTTGGCGGATGAACACCGGATCCTTGGCCCCGCTGCTTAATTGAAACGTCAGGTAGGCGCTGGCCGGTTTGGCTGTATACAACGTTGGATGCAGAAGGTTAAGAAAAGCTATATAGTTTTTGAGAGGCACCCGGTTCAACCGGTTGATATTTTGTTGGAAATTGTCAGCGAACACGGCAAAGAGCGCCGAGCCGGGGTCCGGGTCTTCCGGCGAGAACCGCCATTCGGGTGTGTAATAGGGAACCAGGCGCTTCATTTGTTCGGTCAGCGCGGCTAGATTTCTTTGATCGATCAACGGCGGTTTCAAGAACGTTCACCCCCTTTCGGATTATTTAGCTCCTTCATGCAGGTAGAAAGGAAAAACCAGGTTGTACAGGTTATTCGTCGATCTGACGGTATACCGAATATTCAAGTGAAGAATGCCGGAACCGATGGCTTCCAAATCAGAGGTGACTTTGACTTCATAAACACGCGGCTCCCACTGCAAAATCGCTTCGGCAAAACTCGATTCCATAAGCTGGCGGGTCGTCGGATCCGTCAGCCCGAACACGTACTGCTGAATGCCGCTGCCAAATTGCGGTCTCATGACTCTTTCCCCTTTGGAGGTCCGAATGATCAGGCGAATGGCTTCTTCGATATCTTCTTCATAGGCCGACATCCGAATTTTGCCCGTCGACGGATCGACTGAAATGGGAAATTTCCAGCCTCTTCCGAGAAATTCGCTGCTCATTTAATTTATTTTCACCATGCTTCCCTTCAGATTGGCTATCCCGCTGGCGTTGATGTCGATCATGGCACCCTTCAGTTCCAATTTACCGGTAGCTTCGATGGATATTTGCGTCGATTTGATGGTGACCGCTTTATTGCTCTCGATTGAAATATCGCCTTTGATATTCAAAGTGATCAGACTCGAATCGCTTTTGATGACAACCTTGCCGTCTGCGGCGCCGGAGATAGCGATCGAATTTTTATCCCCCTGCTCGCCGATTTTGATCGTGTCCGCCTTGTCGCCCAGCTCGATAATCTGGCCTTTTTTCGTCTTAATCGTAATTTTGCCGTCATCGGACTGATCGCCGAAAGTCACTTCATGCCCGGCTCGGGATACGATCTTGCGCAGGTCGTTATTTTCCGACATCGGCGGCGACGGCTGATCTTGATTCCAAAGCATGCCGATGACGAACGGTTCCCGGATGTCACCCATATGAAAAGCGACCAGCACCTCGTCGCCAACTTCCGGAATGAACAAGCTGCCCATCTCTTTGCCCGCCATGAACGTAGCGATGCGTACCCAATCGGTTTCATGCTGGTCATCCAGCAGCGGGTATTTGATCTTGACTCGCGACAGCTTGTCCGGATCTTCGTTATTCGTAACGACGCCGACGATTACGCCGTCCATTCTGGAAGTGGAGCGTTCCGGCGATTCGTGAAACATATCGAACAAATTCATATCGCATTCCCTCTCACTTGGAATCGGGTCGTATAGCCGGATCCTTCGTCAATGGAATGGGTAACCGACGAGACGAAAAAAACCTGGCTCATCTTTTTGCCGAGCCCCTCCAGTTTAATACAGCGCCCCGCTTGAAGCTCGGGCAGGCCGATCGAGGTGCCGCTGCCTGTAATAAACTGCATGGAGGCCGCGTTCAGCTTCGCTTTGGCAATCTCCTTGCCATGCTCCACGGAGTCCAGCTTGCGGTTAGACTCTCCTTTGTCAAAATAGCTCCCGATCGTATTCAAAATGTCTGCACCTGTCCTCGTATTCGTGCCCAGCTTCTGAATATCCGACGACTGTGCCTTGCCTTCAATGACTTCCGGCTGCACCTTGCTCTTCATGCCTCTGACCGTATAAGAGCTGATCTGGTTATACAGATCAGCCTGTGCCGTAAAATCGGAGAGTGTCAGCCCGAAAAACAAAGTAAGCGCCGGCGTGACATCCTGCAGCGGCTTGCGAAAGTACAGATTTTTGCCCCGGACAAAAAATTCGAAATTCGTGTTTCTGGCCAGCTCGGAAACTAAAGCGAAGTCCGAAACCTCCACCTTCGTCTGCGTAACGAGCTCCGTTTCCGTGTCGTCCACTTTGGCGGTCAACCCGTATTTTCCCGCTATCGCCTTTACTACATCGCTGTATTTCTTCTGATCCCATGATTCCGGTTTATTGCTGGTCATCATGAGGAAGGACATGTCCATCCCCGTTACCGTAAAAGCAGGGATTTCCTCAAAGGAATAAGAGATTGACGTGATCAGCCCGACCATCACGGTCTCGAGCTGGTCCTTGTAGCCCATCTGGATTTCCACCGATTTGCCCAATTCAAAATAGGTGTCGATCCATTTGAACTCCCTTTTGACCAAATCGAAAGCATTAACGATGCGAAAACTGAATGTATCCGCCCGGGAATCGGCACTGGAATCTACCGTTACCGAAGAAATCGCAATTTCCGTATCCCTCATAATTTTGGTACCGTCAATAATAATTTCAAGAGCCGGAGAAAGGAACTGGGCGTATCTGGTTGCCAACTCGTCAAATTGATATGAATCCGTTTTAAGTTTAAAATCGGCCATTTTCCTTCACCTCGAATCGTAAGCCGCTCCCGCTCTCGTTAATGAAGTCTGGGCACAACAATTCTGCTTCCTGCCGGGAGGATGCGGGGGTTATCAATGCCATTCGCCTTGGCGATTTCCCTCCACTGTGCTGGATCGTCATACTGCTGTGCGGCGATCATCCAAAGCTGTTCGCCTTGATTCAACATTTGATGCTTGGTCCTGTCAGCCGAATGCTGCGGATTTTTTTTCACCTGGTCTTTTTTGCTTTTCCATGACTTGAAGGTTACCGACAGTTTGGCTCTCACGGGGATGCCAGATTCCAGGAACATCGTGTACTTTTGGGACACCTTTTCGATGATGCCTACGAATTCGAGACTGCCCCAAACAAATTTGCACACCGGCGGAGCGTGGAGGTCGCTTTCAACTTCCAGCAAACTTGTAATTTTGGACGTGTAGGTTCGAACATCTTCGGGCTTTCTGGCTTGACCATTAAACACTTCATACGTATCGAAAAAAAGCTCCATTGACAAGGTCGATGTGTTCCCGCTCTTAAACTGCCCGATAGGCATCGTTAGCCCGGGGATCGTCTGCCAAGTGTATTTATTGGAAGCTTCAATTGAGTATTCCGTTGGATTGAAAAGCACCTGCATATGCTCGGTAAAATTGCCCTGGCCCGATTTATCGATGAAAATCTTCGCTTTTTCCATTTACAACCCTCTTCTTTGTCTCTCCAAAACCAGCTTATTTTCAATTTCCTTGTAGACCCGCGCTATCAGCTTATCCATCTCGTTCTTAGGGATTTGGCTGAGCTGCGTAATCGTCCGGGGCAGTACCTGTTCCACAGGGGGAAGCGGGCTTGCAGCAATGGGCTGATGCGCGTGCTCTTCTTCCTGAGCCCGGGCAGGACTTTGCCTTTCATAATGCACCATAGGTGTCGGAGGCTGCTGCCATTGCCTGAGCATTTGCCGGAGGGAAGCTTGCTCGCTCTCGCCCTCGTTCGGTCGATCCCGGTCGCTGCGCAGTAACTTCATAGTCCCCGCAGAACTGCTCCGTGCAAGCAAAAGCTCATGAAACTGCGCCTGAACACGGCTTAGCCGATTTTTGGATGGAGCTACGCCCAGATCCCGTTTCGTCGTGAGACTGATGGGAGCGAGCAGCGGGTGCATCGGGTTAGACCCCCGGTTCAGACCGGCAATTTGCAAACGTCCCACAATCGCGTAGCTTGCATCGCGCCTGCCACCTGTAGGGAAGCTTTCTGCCTTAACGGGTATTTTCTCCGTAATGGCTTTGAAAAACAGCCCTGAACCGACTTCGGTTAAGCCCCGTGCCCTTGCTGGTTTAATATGGGTGCCGGAGTCCGCTATTCTCCTGATTTCAGCAAGGACACGATCCCCACCAATCCGTCCAGCGGTTATCGGAAGCGAGCCGCCGAATATGGAAAGGGTCCCTGCCTGGGAGAACGCCTCTCTTAGCCGATAATTACCAGATGTAGCAAGGATGCGATCCATGAATTTCATCTGGTACGCCGTTACGACAGGTTGAGCGGTATTCAATGGACGAGCCGCTAGGTTAGGCTGAACGGAATTGATGAAATGAACCATTAGACTACGGTGAACAGGTCTTGCTTGATGAACCGTTACAATTTGATAGGCATGTCTCGTGAGATACGACGTTAGACGATGATGAGCAGTTTTCCCCAGATGCGTCGTCGAAGCTAGGGCTGCATGCAACTTGCTATTTTTTATTATAAAATGGCTGAACATCGAATGGCCTGGAGTCCGTATCCCTTTTTGTCTATTGAGAAGTTCAATCCATGTATAGGCTGTATTGGTTTGTTGAAGAGCTTGTGCCTTAATGCCACGATGCTGTTCGGGTCTCATTTGATGACCATGTTGAAGTCTGAAGTGTCGCATATCCTTGTTAATCAATTGGACATGGTTTTCTTTTGAAAACTCAGCGGCATTGGCACCGACCCAAGTCAACCGTGGGAAGTTATATTCATGACTGTTGAACTGCTGAAGAATCGATAGTGCTTGTGCGCCCGACTGGCGCTGGGTAACCCTGATGATCTGCAAATTTTGCCATTGCTTGTTACTGCTAATGTTAGGTAACACGGATGGCAAGCGGTACAGCTGTGAGGCTGTCGTTGCGGCCTGAATCCGGTTTAAAAATACGTTTTGACGTAAAACTATTTCATTATTGGTCAATCGCTTCGTGAGTCGTACGACATCGGATTGACTCGCTATTCTCCCACCCGCTTGGGGTTCTGCAGGAGGGTCACTCGGCTGCCCTTTAGTTATGGCCCCTATTGGAGTCGTTACATATTGTACATTACGATCTACAACGCGCGTGAAGATATTGGCGAACGTAGCCGCTTTCTCAATCTTACCGGTAAGACCGCTCGCTTGTGGTTCCATACCGATACGAACCGTCCATATCATTCTAGGGAACTTTAGCGTATAAGGGTTGAACGAATTCTTAAACCTTTCGGTGACCCTATCGTAATATCTACCGTTAATTCTATCGTTAATTCTGTCGTTAACTTTGTCGGTAAACCTGCCCCAGTATTTGTCTCCATCCTTGTATCCGGATGCACTCGCGGTCGTCTGCTTCAACCTTAGAACATTCTGCAAGGCTGCGATACCATGGTTTGGCTGCAGCTGGTGAACAAAATCATTGATAGGTTCAATTCGAGCCGCACTCCATTGAATCATTCGCATATGCCCATGCATACTTTGCCTAAGAACGTTGCTCTTGCTGATCCGGGCTATTGGAGAGGCGATCCGATTACCGAAAACGGTTCGTTCCGGTCTCTGTACAATCGACCACATCACCTTAAGCGCAGGCCCATTTATGATCTTTACCATCGCCCCCTCTCGAATCCGCCCAGTGACTACCAAACGCTCTGTTAAAAGCTTTAGTGTCTCTTTCGAAAAAGCTGGTGGCAAAAGACTGCTGTGCCTTTCCGTTATTAAACCTGCAAGGCTCACCGCATTTCGTTGTTGCCGCTCAACTAACTGCGTAACGATCTGCTCAAACTTGGCCACATCTGCTTCCCTGTTCGCCGCACTCTGCAGCTGCTGGTCAATAAACTTCCTAACGGTCTGCCTGGATATGGTCGCACTGATTTCCCTGCTCATCTCATTCCGCAACAGCTGATCAAAGATCTGTGTAACAATGAGCTTGGATGGCATTGTATAAATTTGTTTGCTTACCGCACTCTGCAGCTGCCGGTCAATGATCTGCGTAACGGTCTGCCTGAACGCTGGCGCATGTACATTCCTGTCCGCCACAATCCGCAACTGCTGCTCTACCAACTGCTTTACAATGTGCTGTGATGTGGTCGCATTGGCATCCCCGTAAAGAAGGCGTTTCTCCTCAAGACCGGTACTAAAGCGATTCGTCCATATGATTCCGGGCATTCCGCGTTCGTTGCCAATACGCAACTCTTTGTGCACGAAACGACTTGCCGTTGCAGGCTTCTGTAACACCCTTATTGCGCCCGGCATAGTAAAAGGTGGGTGCAGATGCTGAAGGAATTCATTGTAGTGCACGAACCGAGCCTCGCTGAAATGGCTCGCGCGCTCATGTCCCTGGATGCTTTGCCGGAAAAGCTTGGATACAGGCTGCAGCATCATCTCATGGAACAATGTTTCTTTGGTCTGCTCCAAGAGCCTGATCGGAACGGAATCACTTTTCTCTGAAAAAGGCGGTATCCACTCTGCGGGTAAGCCTTGTCCCTCAAAAGAAACGGTCGACCGGTTCCTTACTTCACGCAAAACTTGAATCGTGCGTTCCACTTCTGAATGCCGAAGCTGATCTTCAGGTGTTTTTACCTGATCCGGTCTCGTCTGCCGGCTTACCGAAAGTTTATTCGCGACTGGCCGTTGAAGCGATGAAGCCAAATGCCGGACTTGCAAATTCTCATTAGCCGGTACCCTTCGCGACAAAACGCTTTCGCCGATGCTGATTCTCTGTACATCGACCGTACGCACAAGCTTTCCGGGCTTTCCGACGATGGCATTCGTTTTTACACCTTCTTTTGCTCGTCGCGTGTTCACTTGCAACAATTTATCATTTTGTCTGATTTGCTTCTGCTCAATCCAAGTCCGATGGATGCGCGATGAACTTTCTTCCTGCTTCCGAACGGGAAACGCCAGCTGCGTCAAAAGGTTGATTTTAGGCTGCAGTACAGGCCTTGCCTGAACGGACCATTGGTTCTGTCCGCTTGGAACCGCGTGCTCCACATCATGATGTACATACTGTTTGATGAACTTCTTCACTTGCATTAATGACCGGATAACTACAGGAGATGCCACTGCTGTCGCGGGAGCTTTTCTCTCGGTGACCTGTTTCAATTGCAGTTGGAGACGAATAAGAATCGGATCGATCCGGGTAACCGGCATCTCCCCTTGTTCTTCCTGCACTGCCTCTCTATAGACCAGGCTGAACCAGCCCGTGTAAGGGACTCGGATAAAGCCGTATTTGCCCATGATTTCAGCAGCGAAAGTTCCGTTCGAAGAATCACGGAGACCCCGTTCCGGGACCAGTATTCGATTGGGGATCATCTGCACCACATGCCCCTTCTTATTTTGTCTTCAGCCCTTGATGCACCAATTCCAGGCTCTCGATGGCCACCTCGCCCGATGTGCCTCTAAAGCTCGGTCCAACCCATTTGACCGGATATGCGTTTTCAAAGTTCCAACGGCGGACTTCCTTCTTCTCGCCATTGACGATGCCATACATGATAATCGAGCCTTCCCGGGGCGCCGCACGTCCATATAAATAGTCTTGATACCATACCCACAGCTCGTCGGTCAGAGCAATGCCCTTTTTCAGCACCAGTGGCGGATATTTAATCCTTTTGGGAAACTTGCGCACAAAAAAATTTTGCCCGCCTTCCGCGTATTCTTCCATCTCAAGCTCTTGCTGCAATCCGCTTACTTCGGAAAATCCGGCCACCTGTATCTGCTGAAAATCGACCGCAAACATGCATGAGTTGAACACATCCAGCCGGTATGACATGCCATCACCTCTTACCTGAAAACATCAAACGGATTTTCCGGCTCATTGTTCATTTTTTTGTTAATCCGCGAAATTTGCTCGCACCATCTTTTACGGTCGCGGTGCTCCATGGACATGATTTCATCATGGGGCCAGTGCAGATAATAGGCAATAAATGCAGCCTCTTCGAATATCCGCTCGACCGGGTAGGTGATCAACTGACTTCCGTTACCGGTTGAAAAGCCAGATCGACCTCGTATTTATGATCGCATTGAGGACATACGGTCTCGACGGTTGCGCTCTCCAATTCGTTAATCTGCCGATAAAAATTTTGCAGGAATGTGAGGTCGGCCGTAAACATATTTTCCACAACCTTTGTATCCAGACTCTTCAAATCGCCCAAACGAGTAATTACCCTGGAGAGAAGAACAATCGTCAAATAGCCGGGATTTTGCTGGACGCGAGGATCTCGCATCGGCATAATTTCATCTGCAGCCGTGGCCAATCGCATGATGCCCTTTTTATGCAAATTCCCATCCTCGTCCACATATCCTCTTGGCAGCATAAATTCAAATTCCGTTTTGAAAGCCATCTCGTTCTTCCTCCTAAGATAAATTCATGATGTCCGCCGGGCACGAAGGTCTCTTTTCAAACGCCTCATCCCCAGCCGGACATCCTGCCATGCTTATCGTCAGTTACTTCGTTCTTTCCATACCCTCATGAACGATTTCCAGAGTTTCAATCGCGACTTCAGACGCCGTGGCATTAAAATCAGGCGCCGTATACTTCGTCGGCCATGCTTCTTTAACCGTCCAGGAAGCGATATCCTGCCCTTTTTCATCGATCGCCGTAATGGCTACGGTTTCGCGCTTGATCGTGCCGTTGGTGCAATCTTTAAACCAGTTGTAAAAATCCAATGAATCGGTAGCGCCCCATTTGAGCGTGATGTTGCCATACTTGGTCAATCCCGGCAGCTTGCGGGGAGTCGTCACATGATTGCCTTCGCGGTACTCCACGACATCGATCGAAGCGTCGTAGCCGGACACTTCACTGAAACCGGCTTCTTTGCTGCCCACGGATACTTTATATCTAAACTTGCGAAACGGATCAGCCATGCTCTAGCCCTCTTTTCCCTAATAGAAATTATTGATCGCCTGTTTTCTGCGTCAGTCGGAAAATGACAAATTCCGCAGGCTTGACAGGCGCAACCCCGATCACACAAATCAGACGTCCGTTATCGATATCGTCCTGCGTCATCGTGCTGCGGCCGATCTGGATGTAGTACGCCTCCTCTGGCGAATTACCCATCAAGGCCCCGTCTCTCCATACGCGGGTAAGAAACGCGTCAATGGTGCGATGAACCCTTGCCCAAAGCGCCTCGTCATTCGGCTCGAAAACTACCCAGTTCGTATTGTTCTTGATGGACTCCTCCAGGAAAATAAACAAACGGCGAACGTTCACATATTTCCATAAACCGTTGGAGGAACAAGTTCTGGCTCCCCATACGCGAATGCCTTGACCTGGAAAAGAACGAATTAAATTGATGCCTTTGGGATTCATGATATCCTGCTCGCCTTTATTGTACTGAACCGAAAGGCCGGAGCATCCTCTCACAATCTCATTGGCCGGCGCTTTGTGCACGCCACGCCCGTTATCGGAGCGAGCATAGACGCCCGCGACGGAACCGGAAGGCGGGATATAAATATTTTTCTTGTCCAGCGGATCGAACACTTGAACCCACGGATGATACAAAGCCGCATAGCTGGAATCAAAAATATTGCGGTGCGCAGCGACATCCGGCTCTCTCGTATTCTCTTTGGCCACATCCAGAATTGCGATCCGGCTCTTCAGAAGTTCGCAATGAGCCACTAGCTCGAGCTGAACATTCGCATTCGTCACACCGGGAATCGCGATAAAGCTGACGACATCGTTATCTCTAAAAGACTGAATGCCGGTTCTATTCCCCGCCCCATTATCCTCGCCGATAAAAATATCGGGCGTGACATTGGCTTGGGAACCATCGCCGCCGCCGGCTAATTCGATGACATACTCTGTGGCCTCTGCATCGCCGGCTATGACTTCGAATGGAGCAACCGGATCATCCGATGCTGCTGATGTATCCGAAATGACCACCAGTCGGGACTTGGCGGTTATTTTGCTTACATGATTCGGTGTATGTACGTTCAAGGAGCATTTTTCATATACTTCTTCCTCAGACCCGTAATTCACATGAAGGTTGAATTCACATGTGCCTAACGTTTTGACGGGCTGAATCGAAGTATCCGTAACTTCTCCTTTAAGCGCTTCAGACAATTCGATGATGTTATCTTGAGCGGAGACAACTTTGCAGTACTGTTGGTTCACGCCGTCAGTAAATACGACAACATCGTCTTGAATAAAGCCTGCCGAGTTCTTCACTTCATATTTCTTAGTCGTCGACGCATCTCCGACCAACGCTTTAATCTGCGTTTTCGCTTTGGATGCCGGCACTACTTTTAAACGGATCGCATTGCCCCAGCTTCCCGGATTTTTCGCCTGAACGGTCAATGCCGGCTTTTGCGAACCAGCAGCATCCGCATTGCCCGCCACTTTCGCATCCGAAGGCGCAACGCGCATAATATAGGCACGGGAACCTCCATTCGTGAAAAATTGTTCCACGGCATAGGCCAGAAAACGGTAATTGCCAAATGCATTATCAGACAAATGAGTCCCAAACGCGCGACGAAAATCGTTGAAGCTGGTAACCAGCTCAGGCAGTCCGACGACCTCCCCCCGCTGCGCCAATCCAATAAAGCCTGCCGTACTCGTGCTTGCCCCTTCCATTGGCACTCCGCCGCTGTCGAACTCTTCCATATACACACCGGGTGATAAATACTCCGCCATTGTGTCCTGGTCTCATACAGACCGCTATGAAACCAGTTCCTCCTTTCTATAGTGGGAATGATAATTTATTTAGAGGATTGAATGAATATCAACCCAATCCGCTAATTCGTCGTTAGCACACCCAGGCTGTTGTTTCGGCCAACCGCGACGGTTACCGTCCTTTCCAGCCGGCTATCGTTCAGCAAACAGGTAATCTGAGCCTGGAACGCTTCCACTTTGACAGGTTTAAAGAACAACACCGCTTCCCCGCGCGAATCGCTGCAGCTTTGCACAAAAGGGAACACTTTCGTCCCTCGTTCATGATCACGACGCAAAGGCTCCAGCAGCATACAACTGCGCCCGTCCGGCGAGACGGAAGAGATTTGGCATACCTCGCTGTGATCCTCCGTATCTTCCTGAAGGTATAACCATTCACCGACATGGATACGTCCAGCCAGCCCGGCCAGGGATAACTGAGAGCTCCCTTTGTTTGCCGCTGCCCCGGCAATTCTGGCTTTCAAGCACGTTTCATCTTGTATCGAAGCGGTTATTTTATAAAAAGGGGCAATGCGCCCAACGGAATCCTTAAGCGACAATCGGACTAATGTGGCATTGTCATCAAACGGATACGCCGGAGAAGGAAGAAGCGCAATCGTCAGGACCGAGCTCTCCGAAGGTCGCCCTTCAAAGACGTAAGCTTGTCTGCTCTGCAAATACCACGGCGATTCCGCGATGATGGTATAGGTGTCTTCCGTAAGCCCGGCAAATACATACCAGCCCCCCTCTTTGGCAATCGGCTTATGCTTGTTACCCTCCAGCCTAACCGAGATCGTTCCTTTTGGAGAACCACCGGTGCAACTGTCGATTAGACAAACAGCCCAGGAAAATTGCGTTCGGACCGTAACGACTCTCATAGTTTCCAATCTCGGAGTCCCCTTTTAGCCTTGGATGACGATATTCCGATCCAGCACACGCTTGGTCTGCTTGGTTCGGGTCGAATCTATATACACGGGCCCCACCGTGTAACAAACGGATAATTTATAGGGCGTATTCGGAAAAAGCGCTACCAACGTGTCCATGGGTAATTGACTCATGACAAGATGAAGCTCTTCATTGCTGTCGGCAAGCGTACCCAGAAGGTGGGGAGCTTTGATTACCGAATAATCGTACAGCACTTGCATCGCCCTTCCAAGAATCCTCTGTTCGTCTGCAGCTCTGGATTGCAGTGCAGCTGTAGAGTGGGCGGTGATTAGATACTGCAATTCAATCGTCATGGGAGGATATTGCATCACTCCCGCGCCTCTGCTAATCATGTCGTGCCGCCGCTGCATGGCCTCCTGGACACGGAACAGGTAGATCGAAAGCGACAAGTCGCCTTTATCAACCGGCGAACTTAACCCGATGTACTCAGGCTGTTGGACAGGCTCGGGCGTCATCTGCTCGCGGAGCAGTTCAACGATACTGTTCCCCACATCGGCTATGACCGTATATTGGCTCATGGAATCTCCTGTTTTCATGAAGAATTAACGGGCTGCTACGTTTTCAAAAACTCGAGATAATCGCCCAGGTCCTCTTTGAGCAGCAGCTTTCCGTTCTTCTGTAATTCCTGCTTGGCGGCAAGCAGGATGTGCTTCATGCCGACGGGCTCTTGCGCCTGCGCAGCCAGAAACGCGGAAGACAGCGCAATGTTCTTGATATTACCTCCTGCGACCTGAAGCTTCCGGGCCAGAAACCTGTAGTCGATGTCTTTGCCAAGCAGGGTTTCTTGCGGATATATCGATCTCCAGATGCTTTCTCTATGCGCTTCATCCGGGAAAGGAAATTTGACGATATAAGTGATTCTTCTCAAAAAAGCTTCATCGATATTTTGAGAGTAATTCGTTGCCAAAATGGTGATCCCGTCGTACTCTTCCATTTTTTGCAACAAATACGCCGTTTCCGTATTCGCATACTTGTCATGGGCGTCCTTGACTTCCGAACGCTTGCCAAATAGCGCATCAGCTTCGTCAAAGAACAGAATGGCGTTGCTGTGCTGCGCTTCCTGAAAAATTTCCGACAGATTCTTCTCGGTCTCGCCAATATATTTGCTGATCACTTGAGAAAGATCGATTTTGTAAATTTCAAGATAAAGTTCTTTGGCGATGACTTCCGCGGACATCGTCTTGCCCGTACCCGGCGGCCCTGCGAATAGAAGGCTTAGACCTTTGCCGTACGACAGCTTACGTTCGAATCCCCATTCCCCGTAGACAATATGCCTGTATGTAATATGGCTGCACGCTTGTCTCAGCATGAGCTTCTGCTCCGGGGGAAGGATGATGTCGTCCCAGCCCCTTTTGGGGCGGATACGCATCGCCTTTCTCTCTAACTTATGCTGAACCTGCGCATAACAAGCCTCATGCAGTTCCTCCATGCGGATGGCAGGCTGATCCGGATGGCCCCACTTGGCCAGCTGATCAGCTTTTTCCAAAGCTTGCTCGATTTGGCCGGTTGAGAATCTAAATTTGCCTGCCATCATCCCCCAATCGATCGGATCGGCAAACGTATAGCTTGCTCCAAGCTTTTCCCATAGTTTCAATCTGTCGCCTTCTGCGGTCAAGGGGATCTGAACTTCGGAATAAACCAGATTGTCGGGCAGATGATAGGGCTTCCAATGGACGGCCGACAACAGGAATATTTCATGGGTGTAGCTGCTCAGCTTACCCAGTAAGGAAGGCAATCGCTTGTGTAAGGGCTGCGTGTCCTCAATGAGCAAGTGAGCGTCTTCAAAGCATAAAATCGCTTGATGTAGAATGCCCTCCCGCAAAATCGCATGAATCGATTCCAGCCATCGTTCGGGATCATTGGACAAACGCCGAAGCTTGATGCTGATCGCTTTCTTTTGTCGGGCTTTGGCGTAATGGCGCACTTGAAGCTTCTTACCGGAACCTGCTGAGCCCCATACATAAAAAAGCAAAGGACGCTGAACGACGGCCGCCTGATCGGCAAACAATAGCATTCTCATCTGAATATCCTCATCCAGCAGCAGCGCCGGCAAGGACGGGCCCACAGGCATAAAATCATACATATCCCCGGATTGGGGCGCTAACGGTTCGCCGAGCAAAAAGTAAATCATTTTATCATCCAGCCTTAGTGTTCTGGACAAGATCGAGCCTTTGCCATTGCCGCTATCCGGCGATTGGACAAAAAAATAACTGCTTAACTTGCTGTTCGGCGCCAAATAGGCCAGTGCCGCAGTCCGCTCTTCGCGAGTAGGACAAAGTAATTGTAAAACGAGTTCTACGGTAGGATGCTTACATGTAATATCGTCCTGCAAATAGCCGTAACAACGCTCATACTTACGATCGAGCTCGACGGCTAGGCAAATAAATAAGCAATATTCCTCAAAGGGTGACAGTTGAAAATGTGTAGAAGCGCTCTTGAGGGGTAAAAAGATGGATGATGGCGTTTGTGCAACCTTTTGATGCAGGTGACGCTCCCAATCTTTTAATTGTGTCTGAAGCATCTGTAATTGGGGATCTGGAGGCAGGTTCTTCGCTGGATCGTTCAGAAGTTGAATAATTTCCCCTTCCGTGATGACTATTCCTTTCAGCCGCTCCATCGGATCAGGTGATGTCTGGGGTTGTAGTTTAAGCTGGATCCATAGCGCCATGTCTAACCAGGTTAGCAGGTCCGATACATATGAAGCATAATTCCCGTAACCGCCGGACTGTGATTTCTCATGATGCGAGCCATCAAACTGTAATTCGTCCACGTATGAATCCTCCACCAAAAAGTGTAGAACCTATGTTACAATTTATACCATAATCCGACCCCAATATCCAATAAATTCTATTGATAAACAGCGGATTTTTTCCCATGCGGTCGGCCTCTCGCTGTTCATATCAACGCTGCACTCCTTCCTTCTGAGAATACGGGGGTATCCTTAATCCCTGTACCTTATAACGGTCCCCGCAATAAAGTCATATACCGTTTGTTTATTTTTGCTCCATAATGGACTTATCAAGTAGATGATTGCCAAGCCGTAGACTGTCGCCAATAAAGAATAAATTAATGAATCGGGGTACTCTGAAGGAATGACTATGTGCCAAATCGTAAAATGGGCTAGCTCCCAAGGGACGAATTTAAGGGCGGAACGAAGAAGTGAGGAACCGAGTCCGATTGATTGACCGTGAATGCCAGTTACCACAACCCCCATTTTTCGTTTCCCCCATGTCGCATGCGATTTCGAACCCTCACATAAGGCAAAATAAAGATATACAGGCAGGGTAATGAATAGAAACCCAGTGATTTCCGCCAATAAAGGATTAGTCGTAAACAATGGAATCAACCACGGTCGTATAAAAAAAGATACGCAGATCAACAGAATGATGTAGCACGCAATAATAACATAATCCCACAAAAAGGCGATTATGCGGGTACCTAAAGATACGCTTTTTATATTCTCATGCCTTCGCATAACTCTATCCCTCCTGTAATAGAAACATCACCTCGATTAAATCACTTTGCTTCAAGTTTTTATATGTAATGCTCGTAAAAATGGAACGGTAAGTTGCGACAAATGAGACTAAAGCAGCGTTAGCTTTCCCTATCGCATACGATCATTCTTGCCGAACGGTTAACACCACGTTGCCTTTCTTATGGCCCTGCTCCACATAGCGGTGGGCCTCCGACGCTTGCTCCAGCGGATAACGGCGGTCGATGACCGAACGCAGTTTGCCGGCCTCGATCAGCTCCTTCAGATACATCAAGTCTTCCGCGTTTTCCTTCGATGTTCCGCCGATCACCTTCTTGCCGCTCGTTAAGTTGACCCATAGTCCACGAACGACCGGCAGAGGGCTCATATGTACCGCTCTCAAGTAGAAGCCGTCGGGTGTCAGATGCTTCACGCAAGCGTTGAATGGACTCTTCCCGACCGTATCGAAAATGATATCGTAGACCGAACCGTCATCCATGAACTTCTCTTTCGTATAATCGACGACTCGGTCGGCTCCCAGCGATCTCACCAACTCCAAATTAGACGTGCTGCATACTGCGGTCACTTCTGCTCCAAAATGCTTGGAGAGCTGCACCGCATATGTCCCGACGCTGCCGGAAGCTCCGTATACGAGCACGCGTCTGCCATGTTGGATGTTGCCCTTCCGGAGAAATTGCAGGGCAGTATAGGCGCCGACCGGAACCGCCGCGGCCTCCTCGAACGTCATGTTCGCCGGCTTGAGCGCGACGCTGCCGTTTTCGGGCAGGCATTTGTATTCGGCATATGCGCCGAAGCCGAATCCGCAGGCGGCATAGACGGCATCCCCTGGCTTGAACCGAGTAACGCCGATGCCCGCGGATTCGACCACGCCCGCCAATTCGAATCCGAGAACGCTGATTCGCCTAGGTCTCCACAGACCGTTAAATAGCCGAGCCAGGAAAGGATCTGCCTTGCGTAAGCGACAATCCCCCGCAGCGACCGTTGTAGCATAGACCTTAATCAGGATCTCGTCGTCATCCGGTGACGGCTTGGCAACCTCTCGCAGCTGCAACACATTCGGCGGCCCGTACCGCTCGTATACGATCGCTTTCATCGCTTCCTCCTCCATTCAACCTTCGTTATGCTCCCATATATACGGTGCATTTCGAAATAGATGCCGCTTTTTATCTCAGTGTTTGGGTCGCGAAACAATAAGAAGAAGCACTTGCTTAGCCAGTAAGGCATTACGTTTAGGCATTACGTTACTTATTAGCGAAAAGTTCCCAGTAACTCTGTGCGTCATTCATTGTTGGATAATGCCCGTTTAGATGAGCAGAGGCCACCGTCCAATGATATGCTCCCCTTAAGGTAGACAGGTTAAATAATAAAACCTGCTACCTTAAGGGGGTTTTTTCATGGCTAAAAAAAATCAATATCGTGCAGTAGAGAAACTCGCCATCATACAGGAGCTTGAAAC
>NZ_JBHSRV010000014.1:0-142580 GCF_042659105.1 Paenibacillus allorhizosphaerae
ATTCGGGTTGGAACGAAGCATAAGACCACCGCCTTTACAGTATAGTTATATTATATCATATTAACGCGGTAATTTGATAAAGATATTAAAGATAAAAGTAGCCTGTTGAAGTTTTTCAACAGGCTGAACAAACATCCCGAACGTAACGGTTCGGGATGTTTGTTGTAAAGGGACGGTACGGCAGAGGGTTGTCTCATAAGGGAGACAGCGAATGAATTCGTTCCCAATCGACAGCGTATTCTTGGAGTTGGACAGCCTCGCGAGCTTACGCCGGCAATGGGGATTTAGCTGCTAGTTTGAATCCGATGCGGTGCCGAAGCGTTTGGCCGATCGCATGCGGGCGCGTTCGATTTCGACTTCACGGTTGCGCGGCTCGGCGTTCGTGACCAGAGAACTCATCAACTGCCGGGCAGCGGCGGCCACCTCTTCAACGGCGCGGTTGAACGCTTCCTCATTGGCCTTCGACGGCTTGGTAAACCCGGAGAGCTTCCTGACAAACTGAAGCGACGCGTCTGTAATCTCATTTTCGGTAGCCGGAGGGTCGAAGTTGAACAATGTTTTAATATTTCGGCACATAACAATCTCCTTTCAAAGCGCTTTTCTTATGTTCATCTTACTACAGACGAATTCCCCCATGCCAGCGAAAAGACCGACATTGAAATATTAGGCAACACCTAATATAATTAGTCAATAACTAATGAACTCGAGGTGACTTGCCGCATGTTGATATGGATGCTGCGAAACGTAATGGCGGAGCGAGGGATATGGACCGGTGCAGCGCTAGCCCGTCTGCTGAAGGAGAAGGCGAACTACAGCTTATCCGCGCCCTCGATCAGCGCTTTGCTCACCGGCCAGCCGAAGCAGATGAAGTCGGATACGCTGGATGCGTTATGTACGGCGCTGGAGTGTACGCCAAGCGATTTATGGGTACATACCCGTCCAGAGCAAGTGAGAGGAGCATAAACCGATGACAGTAAAACAAATTTTGCCTTTCGGCGATACCGTGCTGCGAAAGACGGCCAAAACGGCCGACCCCGTTTCGCCGAAGACGCACAAAATCCTTGATGACATGGTAGAGACGCTATATGACAAAGAAGGGCGGGCAGGGCTCGCCGCGCCGCAAATCGGTCTGCTCCGAAGGCTGATCGTGATGGACTGCGGAGACGGGTTGATCGAGCTCATCAATCCGGAAATATTGGAGATGAGCGGAACCCAGACCGGGTCGGAGGCTTGCTTGTCTTTCCCGGGTTACTACGGGACGGTCACAAGAGCGAATGCGGTTCGCGTCAAAACCTACAACCGGCAGGGCGAAGAAGTGATTTTGGAAGGCGAAGGCTACCTTGCCCGCTGCATGCAGCATGAGATCGATCATTTGAACGGCGTCTTGTTCGTCGATCATGTCAAGGAACCGTGGCTGTACCATGAGCAAACGAACGATCGCATCGGCCTTCTGGACGTCATCCGCCTCAGCAACCAAGGGTAGCGGGGATCGCCGGGAAAGTCCGAGCGAAAGTAACGATAATTTGCGAAGCGGAACAACTCCGAGACTCCGGTCAGGAGTTGTTCTTATTTTATCAGGGTAGTTTATGGAATTCGGACGAATGTGATGAAAACGAATGAAAACTGTGCTACGATAGGGGAATTGAAATTTCAGCGGATGATTAAACGGATAGAAAGGTGACATCATGAGTACCACTGCATCGAAAAACGCGGCAGCCGCTCGCGAAACCGAGGGCTTTAGCTTGTTTGCGCTCACTTGGCCGATTTTTTTGGAGTTGTTTTTGTTTATGCTGATGGGTACCGCCGATACGCTCATGTTAAGTTCCGTATCGGATCAGGCGGTGTCTGCGGTAGGCGTGGCGAATCAATATATTTTCATTGCAATCCTCGTCCTTGAGGTGATCGGCAACGGCGCGTCGATTGTCGTCGCGCAATATATCGGCGCGAGAAAGCCGATAGAAGCGGCTCGCATTTCGGCGATTTCCGTTACGCTCAACCTGATGATCGGCTTAACGTTAAGCGCCTTGTTTATCGTGCTCGGCAAGCCGCTGCTGAGAGCGGTCCACTTACAGGGAGACGTGCTGGCCTATGCCGAGTCGTATCTGGTCATTGTCGGCGGCGGACTGTTTTTGCAGGCGTTGATCAATACGCTCTCCAGCATTATTCGAACGTACGGATATACAAGACAATCGATGCTCGTTTCCCTGGGGATGAACGTCATTCATGTCATCGGCAATTATTTGCTCATCTTCGGCCACATGGGATTCCCGGAAATGGGCGTCACCGGTGCGGCCATATCGACGATCGTCAGCCGCGGCATCGCGCTGCTCGTGTTCTTCTGGTTGTTTTACCGGCTGATGGAAGTTCGGATCGCGCTCGCGGATTACTTCCGCATGTCACGCGAATATATTCGCAAAATATTGAAAATCGGCATTCCATCGGCATTGGAGCAGGTCACTTATCACAGCTGCCAATCGGTGTTCTTGTATTTTGTAACGTTTCTTGGGGTGGAGGCGCTCGCTTCCAGGCAGTACGCCATGAACATATCGACGTACATTTATTTGTTTAGCTCGGCGGTCGGGATCGGCACGGCGATCATTACGGGACGGTTGATCGGCGCGGGGCGGAAGGAAGAAGCTTATAACCGCGTATGGAAAAGTTTGAAGTGGGGGCTGGGCATCACTGTCTTGATCGATGCGGCTGCCGTCGTGTTCCGCGAGCCTTTGATCGGCTTGTTTACGAACGACCTGGTGATCGTTCGGCTTGCTTCGCAGGTCATCGTGCTCAGCATGCTTCTGGAGACCGGGCGAACGTTCAACCTGATCCTGATCAACTCGCTGCGGGCCGCGGGCGATGCGAAATTTACCGTATATATGGGTTTGCTCTCTATGGTAGGAATGAGCTTGCCGCTCGGGTATTTCCTTGCTTTCCGGCTCGATTTGGGGCTAGCGGGCATATGGCTGGCGATCGCTGCGGACGAATGGCTGCGCGGCGTCATCATGTTTTTCCGCTGGCGAAGCCGGGCATGGGAGAAAAAAGCGCTCGTCGACCATGCGGGGCAAGGCGCGCTCGCCGTTTCCGGCACATGACCTAGCGCCACAATGAAGAAAATATAACGGACGAGCCGTCGGACCGTGCTATAATGATGTCATCATGCACTATATAACGACTCGGAGGGAACCATGACGAACAACGGTTATGCCGTCCAAGACCCGAACGGCAGCAATAAAAAGGCGATCGCAGCCGTCATCGTCTTTATCATTATCGCGATTGCCGGGCTCACTTATGTGAAATGGCTGCCCTATTATCACAAAGCGTTCGATGCGGCAGTCAAGCATTCCATCGGTGCTTCCATCGTGTCCGGCAAAAGCCCGACAGCCCCCGGTCCTTCGTGGAATGCGGCATGGGAGTACGCCAAGGCGTACTATAATTCCGTTTGGAAGGCCGCTGTTCTCGGCATCCTGCTCGGCTCGCTCGTCCAGGTGCTTATTCCGGGGCAATGGCTGCTGCGGGTGCTCGGCAAAACGACGTTCAAAAGCACCGCGATCGGCGGTCTCGCTTCCCTTCCCGGCATGATGTGCACTTGCTGTGCCGCGCCGCTGGCCGTCGGGCTGCGCAAGAAAAACGTTTCCGTCGGCGCGAGCCTCGCGTTCTGGCTCGGCAATCCGACGATCAACCCGGCCACGCTCATCTTCATGACGTTTGTGCTGTCATGGAAGTTCACGCTGCTGCGGCTTATATTCGGACTCATTCTTACGTTCGGCGTGAGCTACTTCGCTAACCGGTTCGCCGGTACTGTAGAGCTTCCGGCGGAAATCGATGCGTATCAGAAGGAAACCGGCACGGAGCAGTCGAAGCCGCTGCTGCACCGATGGCTTCGAAGCATGTGGACGATGACTCTGCACATCGTCCCCGCCTACGTAATCGCCGTCCTCGTTCTCGGTGCCGCCAGAGCGTGGCTGTTCCCGGCGATGAGCGAGGGCATGGCGAGCAGCCTGATTGCCATTGTCGGCTTCGCGATTGCCGGCATGCTGTTCGTCATCCCGACGGCGGGCGAAATTCCGATCATCCAGACGATGATGTCTTTCGGCCTGGGCGCGGGACCGGCTGCGGCTTTGCTGATCACGCTGCCGCCGGTAAGCCTTCCATCCCTGATGATGATCTCCAAATCGTTTCCGCCGAAAGTGATTTGGTTTGTCGCCTCATCCGTCGTTGTCCTTGGTATTGTATGCGGGTTGATCGGGGCGTGGATTTTATAAAATACGGTGTGACGAAAGTCCTGCTGACGGCAGGACTTTTTTGTTGCAAAAAAGAATTGACATTTCTCCTAATTCCGATAAAATAGGTGGGTATAATCCTTTTGCATACAACCTATTATTGAAGGACGAGACCGCTTGACTTCAAGGAGTGATAAACCGGATGATTGAAATTTCGAACGTCTCGAAAACGTTCCACCAGCGAACGGGCGGCAGTTTCACCGCGCTGGATAACGTTTCTCTGACGATAAATAAAGGGGAGTTCGTCTCCTTGCTTGGTCCTTCCGGATGCGGCAAATCGACGCTGCTTAACTTGGTTGCAGGGCTGGAGCAGGCCGAGCAAGGGTCGATCACCGTAAACGGCAAGCCGTGCAAGGGCCCGGGTCCCGACCGTGTCGTCGTGTTTCAGGAGCATGCGCTGTTCCCGTGGTTGACCGTTCTGGATAACGTCGCCTTCGGGCTGAAGCAGAAAGGCATCGCGAAGAAGGAACGCGAAGCGCTTGCGATGGAGCAGATCAAGTCGGTTCATCTGAGCAAATTCGCCGACCGATACCCGCATGAGCTGTCCGGCGGCATGAAGCAGCGGGCGGCGATCGCCAGGGCGCTGGCGATGGACCCGGAAATTTTGCTGATGGACGAACCGTTTGCCGCGCTGGATGAACAAACAAGGCTGATCCTACATCAGGATCTGGAAGAAATTTGGATGCGTACGCGCAAGACGATCCTGTTCATTACGCATAATATCCGCGAAGCCGTCGTTCTGTCCGACCGTGTGCTCGTGATGTCCACCCGGCCCGGGAAAATCAAGAAGGAATTTGCCGTGCAGGCGGCGCGGCCGCGCGACATCTCCGATTCCGTACTGCATCACGTCGAGAGCAGCATCATGGAAGCGTTAGCCGATGAGCTCGATAAAGTGGTAAAGGAGGAGATGGGCGATGAGTACAGCATTAAGAAGAACGCTGTTTCTGATACTGCTTCTGATAGCTTGGGAAGCGGGATTTAGAATATTCGACTGGGGCTGGAAATTCCCGTCCGTCCTCCAAGTGCTACAAGCGTTTTACGACGGGTTCGTTCACGGCCAGCTGCTCGAAGCGACAATCGAAAGCGTTCGCCGCTTGCTGACTGCATTCGTATTATCTATCGTGATCGGCGTGACGCTCGGCTTTTTGTTTGCGCGATACCGGTTCCTTGACGATACGATCGGGTTTCTGGTCGTCGCGCTGCAGACGATTCCGTCGATTGCGTGGCTGCCTTTTGCCATCATTTGGTTCGGCATGAACGACTTCTCCGTTATTTTCATTACGACGCTCGGCGCCACTTGGACGATGGCCATGTCAAGCCGTACCGGGATTAAGAACATCCCTCCGATCTACATCAAGGCTGCGCAAACGATGGGTACGGGCAACGGCTTCAAAATGTTTTACCAAGTCATGGTGCCGGCCGCTTTTCCTCATATGATGACCGGTGTCCGCGTCGCTTGGGCGTTCGCCTGGCGGGCGCTGGTGGCGGGCGAGCTGATCGCCAAGGGCGTAGGTCTCGGCCAACTGCTGCAGGACGGCCGGAACTTGGCGGATACGGCGCTCATGCTTTGCATCGTTATCATTATCTCCGTGCTCGGAACGATATCCGACCATTTCTGCTTCAAGCGGATGGAAGATAAAATCCTGATTCGTTATGGTCTTGCCAATCAAAAGAAATAATAGATTTTGTCATATCAAAAAGGTGGAGAGAAAACATGAGAAAAAAATGGTCATTCCCGATTGCCCTGCTGCTGATCGCATCGCTCTTGCTTGCAGCCTGCGGCTCGAAGAAAGAAGAAGCGCCGAGCGGCGCAGCCGCCGGCAATCAAGCGGCTCCTTCCACGGTTCGTCTCGGTATTTTCAAGAACGTGACGCATGCTCCGGGCTATGTCGCCCTGGAGAACAAGCTGTTTGAAAAATACTGGGGCCAAAACGTCAAAATCGAAGTTACCGCCTTTGACAATGGCTCGGACTTTTCCACGGCGCTGGCAACCGATCAAATCGATCTTGGCTTTGTAGGTCCCGGTCCGTCGACGAACCAATTTTTGAGAAGCAACAACTTCCGCGTGGTCTCCGGCTCCAACAACGGCGGCGCCGTGCTGGTAGCGGCGAAAGATTCCGGCATCAACAGCGTGAAGGATCTCGTCGGCAAAACCGTCGCCATCCCGACCAAAGGCAGCACCAACGAAATTTCACTTCGCCTGCTTCTTGCCCAAAATAACGTAAAAGTGACGACGGACAAGAGCGGCGCGCAAATTATCGCCCGCGCTCCGGCCGATACGCTCATCGCCATGAGACAAAAAGAAGTCGATGCTACGCTCATTCCCGAGCCATGGGGCACGCAAATGGAACAAGAGGGCATCGGTAAAATCATCGTCGACTGGGACAAAATCCCGCCGAACAACGGAAACTATCCGCTTACGATCTTGGTAGCCAGCGACAAGTTCCTGAAATCGAACCGCGAAGCGGTGAAAGGCGCGATTAAGGCGAATATCGAAGCGATCGATTTCATTAAGAAAAATCCGGACAAATCGTACGAATTGATCAACAACCGGTTGAAAGCGCTGAGCGGCAAAGGCATGGATATTAACTTGATCAAAGCCGCGATCTCCCACTTGAACTTGACTCCCGACGTGAGCAAGGAAGCGATTGAAGAGATGGCTCGCGTATCGATCGATGCCGGATATATTAAAGATGTGAAGAAGGAACAGCTGGATCTGAGCAAGTTTTTGGATTTAAGCTTACTGAACGAAGTAAAGCAAGGGAAATAAACGATAGTCCGCTGTTCGAAAGCGGACGCGCTGGAAGGGCAGGAGCATCCGCACCTGCTTTTTCTTTTTGTCCGCACATCGGTTATGATGGAAAATATAGAAGGCACAAGGCAGGTCAGCTTGGAAGGAAGGATGGGAACGGGAACGATGAAGCATAAGGTTTTGCTGGGGGGAGCGCTGCTGCTGGGCGTTTGCGCCGGCATATTCATCTACGAACAGCGGACGCCCGCGGAGGAGCAGGGTGACGGACGAATCGTTGCGGAGAAGAAATCGCCGGTTCGCCGGGAAATGACGGAATTTCGCATGAAAGACTTTGACCGCGGCTGGATCCGGTACGCGGACGGTGGAACGCTTGTCACGGAAGACGGGGGCCTCACATGGCGGGAAGGGGCTGTACCCGAATCGGAAGAAGCATCGGTCGAGCCTGCTGTCTGGAGCGGAATGCTACCGGAAGAGCGGAAGCCGGATACGGTCGTGTTTCAATCCAGGGAGTATCCGGTCAAGCAGTCCCAGTTCATGACCGACCGGCTCGGCTGGGTGCTGCTGCCTCACAGTGCGGAGCTGAAGCATTCCGTATTGGTCACGACTGATGGGGGTAACACTTGGTACAACGAAGTAACACCGAGTATCCGCACGGCCATGCAGGAGGAAAAGAAGCGGCAGCAGCAAATCAAGGACGAAGCCGCGCGCTATGCGTCCGAGGGCAACGCCAAACTGGCCATCGGCTCGCAGTGGACGCTGTTGCCCGATACAGTGTCACCCGGGGATGTTGTGCTTGTGCGGCATAGCGGGCCGGGCGAAGTATCGTGGCAGGGGAAAACATTTCCGCTTGAGCCGTCGGGAGCAGGTTACTTTACCTATGTACCCGTTTCGATGCAGGTGAAGCCCGGATCGTATGCGATCGGCGACCAGACATTGACCGTGAAGGCGAAAAAGTTCGAAACGCAATATTTGCAAGTGACCAAGCAAATGGAAGCCATGAAGCAGGATACGCAGCGCATTCAGGCCGATCAGAAAGCAATCGACGCCGCGCGGAGCAAGTCCGAGCCGGAATTTTTGTTCTCCGAAGCGTTCATTCAGCCGATTGAAGGGATACTGACGACCCCGTACGGCTATACCCGTTACGTGAACGGCAAGCTCGACAGCACCCACACCGCGCTGGATCTCGCGGCCAAGCAAGGGACGCCGATCAAGGCGACGAACGACGGGGTTGTTGCGCTGGCGGACAGCTTGTATTTAACCGGCAATTCGATTTATATCGACCACGGCATGGGACTGTTTTCGCAATATGCGCATTTATTCGAGCTTCACGTAAAAGCCGGGGATCGTGTAAAAAAGGGTGACATTATCGGTACGGTCGGCACGACCGGATTTTCGACGGGACCGCATCTGCACTTTACGTTCTGGGCGCACAATACGCCCGTCAATCCGAACCTGTTCTTTAATACGACGCCGTTTCATTGGCTGCGCAAAGAGACATAAACACTAGTGGGAGGGATAGCGATGATTCAAGTGTATCCGGCAAGCTCGCGCGTGTCGATCGATCTCGGATGGCTGAAGGGCAGCCGCAGCTTCTCGTTCGGGGAGCCTTTCGATCCCGAGAATACGAGTTTTGGCGTCATGAGGGTGTGCAACGACGACCAGGTGGCACCTGGGAGTGGCTTCGGTCCGCATCCGCACAGCGACATGGAGATCGTGTCCGTCGTTCTCAGCGGTCAGATCAAGCACGAAGACGATTTGGGCAATACGGAGATCACCTCCTACGGGGAAGTGCAGCGAATGACGGCGGGCACCGGTGTCATTCATGCCGAGTATAACGCCTCCGAGACGGAGGAGCTCAGCCTGCTGCAGCTTTGGTTTATGCCGCGCGAACGCGGGCTTCCTCCTTCGTACGAAACGGCCGGCTACGACCCGGAGCAATTGCGCAATGCGCTGCTGCCCGTTGTCACTCCGGATGGAGAGGGCGGCACGGCGAAAATTCATCAGGACATGACCATCTATTTGAGCAGGGCGGAGCAAGGAAAGACGATCTCCTTCCGGCAGGAAGCAGGCAGGCGCATCTTCCTGTTCGTCATCGAAGGCCGGGTTGTATTAAACGGAGCCGAAACGCTCGGAACAAGGGATACGGCGCGCATTACCGATACGCCGGATCTAGCGATTCAGGCGGCCGAGGACTCGTTTTACATGCTGATCGACTTGCCATAAAGGAGGAGCCGAAATGAAGGAAACGCTGCTCATTAAGCATGCGGTAGGCGGCAGGACGTTTATCGATACGGGGAAGCAGCCACGCGAATACCGGGTGGAGAGCGACGGCGCATCATTCAAGTTTACGGTGAAGGCGCCGATGGACCGCAGCATGGAAGAGCTGCTGGAGTGGAAGCAGGAGCTGAACGTGTTTTTGTTTCAGGAATTTGACGATCGGCCGACGAAAAAAATATGGTTTTATGTCAACGACGGCTCCGTACATTATAATGCCGAACGGGAGCAGCTGACGATCGTTGCGCAATCCAGCATCGAATACGTGCCTGACCTGTTTGGCGGCAGCATGTAGTCCACGCTCGTTCTATAGCAAATGGTAGAGGTGGGCGGCGAAACCCGTCATCAAAGCCCAAGCCTAAACACAAACGTCCCGTTACACTCCTGCGAGTGAACGGGACGTTTTCGTTATTCGATTTAATGTTACCTTACGTTAAGCCGATGGATGGATTGGCGTTGCTTTGGCGTTTGCGCTAGCGCCGGCACCGGCTTTCAAATGCTCTGGATAGCCGTAGCTTCCATGCTCGCTCAAGTCCAGACCGATGGTCTCTTCCTCTTCCGTAACACGCAAGCCGATAACTGCCTCGATGATAGCTAAGATGACATAGGAGATCACGAATGCGAATGCGCCGCAGACGACGACGCCCATCGCTTGGACACCCAATTGTTCAAAACCGCCGCCGTATAGAAGTCCCGGCTTACCGATGCCCACTTTCTCGACCAGCTCCGGTGTGGCGAAGAAGCCGTTGGACAGCGTGCCCCATACACCGGCCGTACCGTGAGCGGAAAGCGCATAGATCGGATCGTCGATACGAAGTTTTTCGAAGAAGCGCATGCTGGCGAATACGACCACGCCGGCTATGAGACCGATGACGATAGCGGCCCAGGAGTCTACGAATGCGCAGGAAGCCGTGATGGCGACCAAGCCGGCGAGAGCGCCGTTCAGCATCACCGAAATATCTGCCTTGCCGTTTACAGCCCAAGCGATCAGCAAAGCGGCTACCGCACCGGCGGCTGCGCCAAGCTGCGTATTGATGGCAACGAAACCGAAGAAACTGCCGTCGCCAACGGTAATCGTACTGCTTGCGTTGAAACCGAACCAGCCTACCCACAGCAGCATCACGCCGAGCGTCGTAAATACTTGGTTATGTCCCGGAATGTCGTTAGGCGTACCGTTCTTGTTGTATTTGCCAAGACGCGGCTTGAGCAAAATCGTTGCAGCCAGTGCAGCCATAGCACCCGTCAAATGAACGACCGTCGATCCCGCAAAGTCTTGTTTGCCGTGCTCTGCAAGCCAGCCGCCGCCCCATACCCAGTGCGCGATGACCGGATAAACGATAATCGAGAAGAAGATGGCGAAGATCAAGTATGCGGACAGCTTCGCTCTTTCGGCGAAACCGCCGAACGCTACCGCCATCGAGATGGCCGCGAAAGCGAGCTGGAATATAAACATCACCGTCGGAGCCACCGGACTGCCGTCCGGAACATTTTTCATATCAAATCCGAAATAATCACCCCAGCCGATCAGGGAGTTGCCTTGCGAACCGAAGATCAAAGCGTAGCCTACCGCCCAAAAAACCAAGGAAACGATGCCGAGTGTGAAGATTGTTTTACCGGCAATGTGACCGGCATTTTTCATACGAGTGGAACCGGCCTCCAGTAAGACGAACCCGCTTTGCATAAAAATGACCAAGATGGCACCCAGCATGACCCAAATCGCATTCAATCCTAATTCCATGTCGCTCAACCTCACTTTTAATAGTAGATATGATTACGTGTAGTACAGATTACCTACGTCTTTCCCCCTGACTTTCGTTTGGTTTCTTCAATGTTATTTCTTATGTACACATTTTATGACACAAACCACTTATACGTCAATATATCTAACACAATTTTCTTAACATTGGTATCAATTTCTTTTTCCATTGTTCGTTTTCTTGTTGTAGACAACCGAAACCCGGATCAAACATAACATAAATATTACATATGACATTTAGAGCGAATGGGGCTCCATGACTATCTTAAATTTATTAAGGTTCGAACATACTTTGATAACATGTTTTCAATAAAATAGAGGCAGTGCGCTAAGGTTACTGTATCCTATCTATTGCCGAATGGAGGTATACGCAAGCTGTGACGACTTTGACGCAAACAGGTTCGTTTTCATTGAATGATTTTTTCAAAATTCCCGATCTTGATATTTACCAGCAAATGATTTGTATTGTACTTAGCACGTTAACGAGCGAGAAGTCCGGCATGATATCGGTCGCCGATATTGCTGCTTACGGCCGGATGACCAGCAGGCAGGCGACAAGCGCGCTGCAGGGGCTTGTGGACAAAAAGATCGTGACGCATAAAGCGTTCCGCGAAATCGTCGGAGATTTCGGCGATGACCGCTTGTCGTGGACGGCGAAAGGGCTGCTTGTGTATTTGAAGCGCTACCCTCATGTAACTATGGAGGAGCTTGCGGAATTGTCGGGACAATCGGGTGACGACGAGCAAGCGGTGCGGGAAGCGCTGAACGATCTGAAGCTGTTCGGCTATTTGGATGAATTAACAGACAGCGGGGCTTTGTTGACTAGTTGATCGGCAAACGACTCCATCTGCCGTGAAACTAACTTCGCATGGAAGTTTTTCTTTTTACCTTTCCGGTGTTACCGGACATAACTTTGTATGAGGAGGAATGACTTTATGCCGCTTCATTTATTCGTTGGCAACGATAACGGAAACAGCGAACATGATATCGTGATCGACGGGAAGCTGATTCGCCAACCTAACGTCAACTGCATGGTGGACAAGCTTCCCTGGAGCGATGAGCAAGCCCCGGAGAGCTTCATTAAACATTTGCAGGATCAATTGATCGTTACCGTCGACTCGCCCGCCGTACGCCCCGGGATGTATTACATAGGCAAGTTTGCGCTCGACAGCGGCGAGCTGGTCGATGCCATTCAGGTCGGCATCGACGATAAATGCGATGTCGATTTGCCGGTCGTCAACACCTTGGCGCAAATTGCCGCGGCATCCGTTCAGAAATCATATGAGGAAGAAAAACGAATCCCCGAGCAGATCGAAGCGGAGATCGACATGGCGACGGCGCTGCCGGTTACGCAGCATTCCGACGAATCGTCATTGAAATTCGAAAAAAAGTTTATGGACGGCCTTCATCATGTTACGGTTCATCTTGGAAAGCAGCGGGTGTCGGTTCGAATGACGTTCCGCTTCGCAAAGGCAATTCCGGAAGCGACGCCGGTTGCGTTCGCGCTGCAGAAGGATGCGGAGGGCCGCTGGCGGGAAGGAGACATCTTCAGCGAATTTGTCGCCACCTACGGGCTGCCCGCGCAGTTCAACGGCAGCTACTTCAAGGATAAGCGGATCCTGCATACGGACATTGGCGACGGGTCGACGGAATATCCGATCACGGAGGGCAACAAGTTTTTGCGCCAATTCGTGCACGGCAGTCATCACGGGGCCGGACATGCGATTGAGGAAGCGCTCGACGCGTTCAATAAGCTGATTTATTTGCCTGACAGCCCTCGCCAGTTTTTCAGCGACGTCATCAAAAATCCGCAGCATAAATACCATGCCAAGGCGATCCGGACGCTGTCCCGTCCGCTCGAAGGACAAGCCAGACATATTCTGCACAACATTCGTAAGCAGTTGACCAAAGCGCGCAACGAAATCGATGTGATTTGCGTTTACGGCGGGGGCAGCATCTTGATGCGGTCGATCTTATATCCGATGCTCAAAGAATTATGCGACGAACGGGAAATCAAGCTGCTGTACATTCCGACGCAATATGCGGTAACGATGAACGCCGAGGGGCTGGACAATTTTGTGCGCGGCAAAATATATGAAACACTGAAAACGAAAGCGCAGCAGACCGGATAACGGGCGGGTCAGGAGACGCCAGTGAAAAAGAGCAAACAACCCGGCGAAAACATCAGCTTGAAAACGAAAAAATCCGAATCCCCTGCTGTCATGGAATGGATCAACAGCCAGACGAACTTGATGGATTCGATCCGTTACTTGATCGAGAACGAAGTTCGAGCGAATGGCGTTCGCAATTTGCAGCGGTACGTTCCGGCCGACAGGACGGCCGCGCCGGTCGCTGTATCCTACCCCGAAATCGCCCCGGTCTCCTTGCCGGCGAATGCACGGAAGGAAGAGAGGACGGCGGATGACGAGATTGACGAGGACGATATTGAGACGTGGATGTAGCCGTTGGAAAATAGTGAGAGCAACACATTAAAAAATGCGTAAGAAAGCGGGAAATTCCCGCTTTTTTTGTTTCATTTTTCCTGCTTCTGTTCTATTATTATGATAATAAGTATGGGTCAAAAGTCACGATGAGAGGAATGGTCATGGAAATGAGATACCACGGTCTGATTGGGCCCCTTGCTGCAATGATCATGCCGTACCTTTTGTTTGAGTATGTCAGAGGTAACAGTACTCTCGATGTGAAGCTTGATGTGCCGACGGGACATTTTTATATCGTCAGTTCGGTCGCCATTCTGGCAGCCGTCATCGCAGTAGCCGTCGGCATTGCAGGCACCCGGCTCCGGAATATCAAAGTATTATTCCTTTCGTTATCATTCCTGTCTTTGGCATCCAGCTTTGCGGTGCACGGCTTATCGACGCCGAACTTTCTGCTGCACGCAACCCATTTGCCCGGCGTTGCGGCACCGCTCAGCGTAATACTGGCAACATGCTGGCTCGGACTTTCTTCTCTCCCTTCCGATCATCCATGGGTCGGGGCGATTTCAAAGTACGAGAAGCTGCTATTGCCCGTGTGGACGAGCCTCGCGATGGTTATGGGAACCTTAGCCATGGTTTACCCCGACCTTGTCAATTTCATCACGCTGAACTCCCATCCGATGAACTGGGTTGTTTCCGTGACGGTCACGCTCGTCAACGGCTTTGTCATGCTCCGTTATTACCGTTCCTACTTGTATTCGCGGTTTCCGCTGCAGCTTTCGATCGTATACAGCTCCGGGTGGCTCATCGTCTCGCAATGGATTATGGTGCTCGGCGAGACGTGGCGCATCAGTTGGTGGATGTACCACTTTTTATTACTCGCTTCCGTCATCGGCATGCTGTTTGGGCTCATCCGGCAATATGCGGAGAGTGCTTCCCTGGTCGGCGCGGTACGCGCATTATATACGACCGATCCCGTAGAACGGATCACGAATTGCCTTTCGCCGAGCATTAAAGCGCTGATGATCGCGACGGAGAAGAAAGATCTGTATACGGCAGGTCATAATTTTCGGGTCACTTTGTATGCGCTTCAATTGGCGGAAGAGCTGCGGCTGCGTCCCGACCAGCTTCGCGCGGTTGCGCAGGGAACGATCATTCACGACGTCGGGAAGATTAACATTCCTGACGCGATTCTTAATAAACCCGGAAAGTTGACCCCGGAAGAAAGAACGTTGATTGAACAGCACCCGGTGAAGGGGTACGAGATGGCCCGCACTCTTGGTTTCATGAAAGAAGAGCTGGGCATCATTCGTTCGCATCACGAGCGATGGGACGGCCGCGGATACCCGGACCGGCTTCAAGGCGAGCAAATTCCGTTAATGGCCCGCATCGTGGCCGTCGCCGACGTATATGATGCGCTTACTTCCAACCGCTCTTATCGAAGAGCGATGACGCATGCCGAAGCGATAACATTCCTGATCGACAACAAAGGCAGCCATTTCGATCCGGTGTGCGTGGAGGCGTGGGTACAGGTGTGCGGGCGGAACCCGTCCCTTTATCCGTATCCGTCTCACTTAACCAATGAAGAGACGACGCAGTTCGTCCTGGCTCCCATGGCAAAAGCGGGCGGATGAACCGGCGGCAGGAAGAGGATACCCATCGAGGAGGGATCCTCTTTTTTTATAACATCAGAATGAATACATTTTCAGCGAAGCTGAATCATAATGATGTTTCAAGAAAAGCTTTATTTGCAACACGAATGTTTCATCATATAAAAAAGACCTCGTTTGGATGCTTTTCTTTTTGAAAATGTTTCCAATAAAATCATTGACAAAACCGGAAAACAAACTTATCATAGTTCTATGACTATATAAATGTTAGCGGTATAATAAAAGTAAGTTAAAATGGAGGTAATGGCCATGTCGAAAACGAAATGGGCGGTAGACCCAACGCACAGCAGTATCGATTTTACGATCCGGCATATGATGATCGCCAAAGTGAAAGGCACGTTCCACTCGTTCGAAGCGCAGATCGAAGCCGACCCTTCGAACCTGACGACGGCGAATATTTACTTCAGCATCGATATCGTCAGCATCGATACGCGCAATCAGGACCGTGACGCTCATTTGCGTACCGGCGATTTCTTCGATGCCGAGAAGTATCCGAAGATGACATTTCAATCTTCCCGCATCGTGAAAACCGGCGAAGGGGAGTACGATGTCACCGGTGAGTTTTCGCTACATGGGGTTACCCGAACGGAAACGTTCGCGGTTACGTTCGAGGGATCGGGAACGGATCCGTGGGGCAACGAGAAAGCCGGGTTTAGCGGGCAAGGCACGATTAAACGAAGCGACTACGGGTTGACCTATAATGCGGCGCTGGAAACGGGCGGCGTGCTGATCGGCGACGAAGTGAAAGTATCGATTGAGATTGAAGCGGCGAAGCAAGCTTGATTACAGCGGCCGGCACCTCGGGGTGCCGGTTTTTTTTAGTCATAGCGAATAGAAATCGATGAGACTCGGTACGCTTCGCATCATCTGGGCATACAGGGCCGGCAGCGATGCAGTTGAGACTTGGAAATGACCGGTAGGCGTAAAAAAGAGTATCTTGACGCAATCAACCCATGCCACTACAATGGGTAGTGTGAGGTGTGCAAGATGAAAATTCGAAAGTTTAACGTATATGAAAGGGGCTTGAACCGCTTTTTCGGGCCGCTTGAAGCGAAGATCATGAACGTGCTGTGGAACAGCTCAGAGATTGCGATTAAGGACGTTCAAGCACGGCTGGAGCGCGACCAATCGATTAATTTCAACACGGTGATGACCGTTATGAACCGGCTGGTCGATAAGGGCATTTTGACGAAACGGACCGTCGGAAGAACCTCATTGTACCGGCCGTTGTTGTCGAAGGAACATTTTATGGAGAACCAATCCAAAGAATTGACGCATGAGCTGATTGAGGAGTTCGGGCCGCTCGTCGTAAACCATATGATTGAAGCGTTGGAAGAGGCTGACCAGGATTTGCTTGAGCAGCTGGAGCAAAAAATCAAGTCGCTGAAAAAGGACAGGTAACCTTATGTGGAACAACCGGTCAAAAGTGATGTTCGCCTCATCGGTTATTGTTGCGGGAGTTATTCTGACACAGATGGGCATGTATGCCATGCATATGTTTTTCGGTTGGAAGCTCAAATTCAATCTGCTGCAAATGTGCAACAATTGGATGCGGTCGAAAGGCATTTTCTCCGTCGGCCATATGCTTGACGCGCTGGTGGTCTGCACGTTCGTCATGTGTTTCGCGCTCATCATAAGACAAATGCTGCTGGAGCGGCGGGCGCGGCGGAAGCTGATTGCGGCCAAACATCAAGAATTCAGCAAGCAGCTTAACGATACGTATGGGGACGGTAGCCATCCGCTAACGGTTGTACGCTGCGAGCGTCCGGTGGCGTTTACAATGGGGTTTGTTACGAGGGACGTCTATTTGACGACAGGCTTGCTTGCACTGCTGGATGCAAAAGAAATTGAAGCCGTCATCCATCATGAACGGTTTCACGGCCGTCACGGCGATCCGCTCAAGACGTTTGTTTTATCGCTTTTTGCCTCCGCCTTTTGGTACATTCCACTTATGAAATGGTTTCATCTTCAATACAAAATCGCACGGGAGCTGCTTGCAGACCAGTATGCGATTGGAAAGATGGGATCTTCGGCGGAAATCGGCAGCGCACTGCTCAAACTGGTGAAGAAAGGGTTGCCGTCCGGCCCGATGTCGTTCGCCCATGTCTCGTTCGCGGATACCTCGGTCAATTACCGGATCCGGCAAATTCTCGATCCTGCAGAGGAAGCTCCGCTGAAGCTGCCGCTGACAGTGACGATGATTTCCGTGCATATCGTACTTAGTCTGTCGATTTTATTTCTATGGGCGCTGCGCTGATTTTTTTTTTAAATAGTTACACTACATATCTTAGTGTAAATGGGTGTTTATGAGGAGCAGCTGCCAATGGAGGTTCGTCCATAAGCTTCAAGAAGGAGGGGTGGTGGTGTTAATACAGCCGTCAGGCAACAAAAGAACTTTGTAGTCAAGTTGGTTGGCGTCTGGCATCGGCCGTTATTCCGATTGATTACTTGCTCCAACCTCGGAGACGAGCGATCGGATGACATGGGCGGCCAGGGAGCGAGCGACCGTAAGGATCGTTTCGAGAATTGCAATTCAGCGTTTGCTAAGCCTGCAAAGAATGGACCATCACAGAGATACAGCTCCAGCGTTCCTAATTATGATCAAGGGGTGTAGATGAATGCGTATGAAATGGAAGTATGTAATGATCGCGGCGGTTGCCGCATCGATGATGACGATGGCCGCTTGTGCGGCGAAACCGGAGAGCGGCGCAGGTCAGCAGCAAGCTGCCGGAGCGGCGGGCGGAGCTGCGCAAGGAGGTACGGCGGCGGGCAATACGGGACAAGGCGGCGGGACGGCCGCGACCGGAAGTACCGGACAAGGTGCAGCTGCCGGAACAGCGGCGCCGGACGCGGCGAAAACGACCCCTGTCAATGCCGAGGCGATCGTGAAGCAGAGCTGTATCGCCTGCCACGGGGATACGCTTGACGGCAAGGGCAGCCCCAAGAAAGATTTGACGAAAATCGGCGCCAAACTTACCAAGGAGCAGATCATCAATCAAATTAACAACGGCGGCAACGGCATGCCCGGATTGAAAGACAAGCTGAAGCCCGAAGAAGTAAACGCAGTAGCGGAATGGCTGGCGGCGAAAAAGTAAATAGCTTTATGGCAATTATTCCCGGGGGGTGTGCCTCCCGGGTTATTTTTATTTCCATGAATACGAAATTTTCCAGATGATGATCATAAAATCATATTGACAGAGTTCGTGGTTGGAAGTACTATCTTAACATTAACTAATTCCTATGTGAAAAGTAGGTAATAAAGGGGTTGATTGCTTTGAAGAACAACTTATTGACAGCCTTTCAAACGAACTGGATCAGTCTTCTCGTATCCGTTGTCGTTATCGGCATTCTTTACTTTTTAGCAAGAAAGCGCGTCAATTTCGGCTATAGAGTTTTGATTGCATTGGGCCTCGGCCTTGTGGCCGGCATTTTCTTCAATACGTTTAAATTTGACGCGACGAGTGTCGGTACGATCGGTACGATCTACGTGAACCTGGTCAAAATGCTGGTCATACCGCTCGTTGTCGTGCTCGTTATCAACAGCATTTCGTCCATTTCCAGCTTGGGGCATTTGCGCAAAATCGGGGTCAAGACGATTTCCTTGTTCTTGATAACGACGGGGATCGCGGCGCTGATCGGCCTGCTTGTCGCCCTTGCCTTCGATCCGGGCTCCGGTATACATCAGGAAGTTCCGAAAAGCTTTAAGCCGCGGGATATTCCGACGTTCTCGCAAGTCATCATCGATTTGCTGCCGAGCAATCCGGTCGGCGATATGGCGAACGCCAAAGTCGTCCCTGTCTTGATCTTCTCGATCTTCATCGGTATTGCGATGGTGCAAGTAGGTTCGAAGAAGCCGGAAATGATCGCTCCGGTGAAGCAGTTTATCGAGTCGTTCGCGCAAGTGATGCATCAGGTCGCCAAATATGTCATTCGGCTGACCCCGTACGGCGTCTTTGCTTTGATCGGGGCGATGGCCGCGAAGTACGGCTTGGAAACGCTGCTGCCGCTCATCAAAGTCATTGTCGCAACGTACGTGGCGCTCATTCTGCACTTTGTGATTACCTTCGGCGGTATGGTGACTTTCATCGCGAAAGTAAATCCGATCAAATTTTTCCGCAAAGCTTATCCTACGATTGCCGTTGCCTTTACGACAAGAAGCAGCTATGTGACGCTGCCGGTGAATCTTGAGGTCATTACGAAGCGTCTGCGCGTATCGCCCAGAATTGCAAGCTTTGTCGCACCGCTCGGTTCAACGATGAACATGAACGGCTGCGGCGGCGTATGGCCGGCGATTGTCGCGATTTTCGTCGCTCGTGTGTATGGAGTGCCGCTGGGCATATCCGAATATATTTTGATCATCCTCGTAAGCATGATTTCTTCCATCGGCGTGGCTGGAGTACCGGGGCCGGCTTCGATCTCGACGACGGTCGTACTCACGGCGCTGGGGCTGCCGCTGGAAGGGCTGGGGCTGGTGCTGGCGATCGATGCGATTGTCGATATGGGCCGTACGGCGGTCAACGCTACGGGAACAACCGTCTGCTCGCTCATCGTCGCCAACTCGGAGGGCGAATTCGACCGCGATGCGTTCGATCGGGACGAAGAAGACCAAATGGAACTCAATTTGGCGTAAGCCGCCTAAGCATTTGTGCACCAAGCAAAAGAGACAGCCGCAGCATGCTGTCTCTTTTTGTTTTGTTCTATAGCGAGAGCATGGCTTACTGGCAGGCAGGGCTTCCTGATTTGCCATAGCAAAGCGGGCAGCTGCCAGGTCGGTCGGCGTCTGTCAATCGTTAAGGCTACAGCCGCGCAAAGCCTTCCTCTTTCAAATAGTCCACTGCTTCCTCATAGGTATCGAAGGCCATCTCCAAGTTGAGACCGGCATAAACATACCACAGCTCGTCTTCGAGCACCAGCAGCAGCGTCTGGTTGTCCGGCCCGGTCCATCGCTCTTCCTGCGCATCTCCGACAACGGCGAGCTCTTCCGTCGTTTTCGGCGCAAGAGACTGGATGGAAGCTTGAATCAGCGTGCGCAGCGCTTCGGCCGAAAAGTCGCGAATATTGACAAAGCCTTTGTCGTCCGTATCATAGCCGTGCAGCTTTCCGGCGAATACATAGCCGTTGCCGTTCGGGTGCAAATGGTATACGACCGATTTTTTGTCATAAGCGCTTTGTTCATAATGAAAATTGATCCGCCCCAGCGATACGTCTTTCCGTTCCAATTCGGGAAACTTGCTGATGACAGCAAGCTTTTCTTCAAAAGTCAGCATCGATCGCCATTCCTCCGCAGTTCATCATTCGTTATTATTATGGTTCCCAAAATCAAAGTGTACGTACCCATCCTACACGATTATGAAGAAGGAGTAAAACATGGCCCGGCAGCGGCGCCTTTTCGATCGTGCAGTCAAAATGGGCGGATAGGGAAACCCCGGTTATAAAATTCGGACCAGCGGCCGAGAAAATCGCGTTCGAACCCGATATGGTTAAGGAGGCGTCGGCGTTCCGCAGGAGTAATGTTCGTGTTTATGGATAATACGTGTAATGAAAACGTTATTATTGCGTACAAGCGTTTGAAATGACGAACATTAAACACTAAATCGTTGACATTGTCTTTGAAAACGTTTATGATTTCTTTGGCTGCAGAAACCCTCTTCAAGGTTAGACGGAGGGTTTGAAGTTTACAATAGATTGTATGATAGCTACCATTCGTATATCCTTGACGATACGGGTCAAGGGTTTCTACAAGGAACCGATAAATTCCTGGCTACGAAGGGTGTGGATTTTCCGCACCCTCGGACAGCCGGGAATTTTTTGCATTGCGCCCATTCATTGAGACTAACGGGAGGCCGTGACACAAATGAAAAAACGCTATGATGTGATTATTGTAGGAGCAGGACCGGCGGGCATCTTCGCCGCCTATGAAATGACGTTAAAGGCACCGCAGCTGCAGGTGCTGCTTATAGACAAAGGACATGATATCGATCACCGCCGCTGTCCGATCTTGGAAGAAAAGATCAAGCTGTGCCCGCCGCCGGCCGGGAAGAAAGAGTTTGCCGGATGCTTGCCGGCCTGTTCGATCACGGCAGGGTTCGGGGGCGCGGGAGCGTACAGCGACGGCAAATTCAACATTACGACGGAGTTCGGCGGGTGGCTGACGGATTACTTGTCCCCCTCCAAAGTCATGGAGCTGATTCGCTACGTGGATGCCATTAATTTGGAGCACGGGGCCACCGATACCGTGACCGATCCGACCACGTCGACGGTGCAATCGATCGAACAGAGGGCATATGCCGCGGGGCTGAAGCTTCTTCGCGCGCAGGTGCGGCATCTCGGAACGGAGCAAAACCTGGAAATCTTGAAATCGATCAACGCTTACTTAAAACAGCGGATCGATATGCAGTTCAAGACGGAAGTGGCCGACCTGCTCACGGTGAAGACGAAGGAGGGCCACCAGGTTAAGGGGATCGCGCTGCGGAGCGGAGAGGAGATCGAGGCGGACTATGTTGTGGTCGCCCCGGGACGCGACGGATCGGCATGGCTGACAGACGTGCTGCGCAAACGGCGGCTCAAAATGTACAACAATCAGGTCGATGTCGGCGTCCGGGTGGAAACGTCCGATGTCGTCATGCGCGAAATCAATGAACATTTGTACGAAGGCAAGTTCATCTTCAATACTTCGGTCGGTACGCGGGTACGGACGTTTTGCAGCAATCCGTCCGGACACGTCGTCGTTGAAAATCACAGCGGCGTGATGGCCGCGAACGGTCATGCATACAAAGACCCGGCGCTCGGTTCAACCAACACGAACTTCGCGCTGCTCGTATCGCACCGGTTCACCGAGCCGTTCGATAAGCCGAACGAATATGCGAGGGAAATATGCGAACGCGCCAACGATTTATCGAACGGCGGCGTCATCGTGCAAAAGTACGGCGATATTATCCGCGGCCGGCGCTCGACCGAAGCGCGGATCAAAGAAGGCTTCCTCGAGCCGACTTTGAAAGAAGCGGTGCCGGGCGATTTGGGGTTGGTATTACCTTATAATACGATGAAAAGCTTGATCGAAATGGTGGAAGCGCTCGATAAAGTAACACCGGGTATTGCTTCGGAACACACGCTGTTTTACGGCGTAGAGGCGAAATTTTATTCCGCGCGGCCGAAGCTGAGCGAGCGGCTGGAGACGGAAATCGCCGGGCTGTATTGCGGCGGCGACGGCGCGGGGGTGACGCGCGGGCTGGCGCAGGCAGGCGCGGCGGGCGTCTGGATCGCCAGAGACATTGCAAGCAAACGCTTGAGCGGCGAAGCGTAAAATTTTTTTTTTTCAAACCTCTTGTAAAAACTAATAACATTAGTTATTATACTAATATAATTAGTTTTAACGGAGGCGATGTTTTCATGCGTATTACCAAACAAGGTTCGGTTTACCAGCTTGCTTTTATGCCGCGGTTGTTCCCGGTCAACTGCTATTTGGTGGAGGAGGCCGAGGAGCTGACGCTGATCGATGCGGCGCTTCCTTTCAGCATCAAAGGCATTATGATGGCCGCGGCGCAGATCGGCAAGCCGCTGACGCGCATCGTGCTGACTCATGCCCATGATGATCATGTGGGGGCGCTTGACGCCTTGAAGGAGGCGCTGCCGAACGTTCAGGTGTACATCTCACGGCGCGACGCCAAGCTGCTGGGCGGCGATGTCCGTCTGGAGCCGGAAGAACCGGACACCCCGATTAAGGGCGGCGTCCCGAAATCGGTTCGCACGAAGCCCGATGTGCTGCTGGAGGACGGCGACCGTATCGGTTCGCTCAAGGCTATCGCTGTTCCCGGGCATACGCCGGGATCGATGGCGTTTCTCGATGAACGCAGCGGCGCGCTGATTGCAGGCGATGCGCTGCAAACGCGCGGAGGCGTCGCCGTATCCGGGAAAATGCAGTGGCGCTTTCCTTTTCCGGCATTCGCTACATGGAGCGCGGCGCAGGCGCTCGAATCCGCCCGCAAGCTGCAGCATCTGCAGCCGGCGCTGCTCGCGGTCGGTCACGGCAAGATGATCGTTGAGCCGGCCGAGACGATCGCCAGGGCGATCCGGGAAGCCGAGAACGCATTGATGAAAGCGAGGGAGTCCCATGGCCGCTCGGCAAGGTCTTGATCGACAGAGCGTAGTGAAGACGGCCGCCGAATTAGCCGATGAGGTCGGTCTGGAACAGGTCACGCTCGCGTCGCTCGCCGGAAGGCTGAATGTGAAGACGCCTTCCTTATACAACCATATCCAAGGGCTGCCCGGCTTGCGAAGGGAGCTTGCGCTGCATGGCATCGAACAGCTCAATGAAGCGCTAACCCATGGCGTGCTGGGCAAATCGGGAGACGATGCCGTGCTCGCCGTCGGAACCGCCTACGTCGCTTTTGTGCGGCAGCATCCGGGATTATACGAGGCAACGTTAGGTGCGCCCGATATGTCGGACCCGGATATTCAGAAGGTATCGTCGACGGTTGTGAATACGGTGCTGCGCGTACTTGAAGTGTACCGGCTTGAACCGGAGGAAGCGCTGCATACGGTAAGGAGCATTCGCAGCATGGTACACGGCTTCGCCTCGTTAGAAGGGAAAAATGGGTTCCGGATGGAGCTTGAACGGGATGTTACATTGCATCACATGTTGACTACGTATTTAAGAGGGTTGAAAACAAAAGAAGCCGCCGGGATGCAATAAATCCGGCGGCCTTTCTTTATATTCCAATATGCCCCATATTTGTATATAATGGCTTTAATCCAAGCTACTCTTATGCATGATGGGGGGCATTCTTTTGACGATGCTGAAAGACAGTGAACACATTGCAACGATTCGTTCATTGCACGCCGAAATATGGGAACGGCTGCAGCATTGCGAAGAGCAGGAGGCGGAGGCGTTTTTGCGCAGAAGTTTGAGCGAAATAAGCGGAGAAGCCCCGTTCCGGACGCTCCGCTCGTTTCCTGATACGCTCCGCGAGCTTCTAACGATCAGAGGCGTTGTATTTGCCGTGTTGGCCGGCGTTTCCTTCGCCGCGCTGTTTGCCGTCTTCTTCGTGTATGCCGCCCTATGGATCGAGTAACACGGGCCTTGCCGCTACCGGACAAACTCAGCGAAATTCGACGATGACGTGGCTGAGGGAGCCGTATTGATAGCTTTGGTGGATTAGCGCGGCGTCTTTCGATGCTGCTCCGCTGCCCATCGCGATAAAGACCGGTAAAAAATGCTCGTAGTCGGGTGTAGCTTGTGCTCCATAAGGAGCCAGACGCTTGTAATCGAACAAAGCTTTCGTATCCCAAGCTTTTATGCACGCGATGAGCCAGTCGTCGAATTCCTTGGCCCACGCGTCCTCCTGATTTTCGGCATGAAAGTTCATATAGCGGAAATTGTGGATCGTAGAGCCGCTGCCGATCACGACGATGTTGCGTTCCTTGAGCGCCGCAAGCGCTTCGCCAATCGCATATTGCTTTTCCGGCGGGAGAGCGGGGTTGACCGAGAGATTGATCACCGGAATGTCCGCCTCCGGGAACATGTGCTTCAGAATGACCCATGCCCCATGATCAAGACCGCGGGTTTGGCTGACACCGGCCTCTATACCGTGCGATTGAAACAGCTCCAATATTTGTTTGGCCACCGGAACGGAACCTTTGGCCGGATAAACCACCTCGAACAGCTCCTGCGGAAAACCTCCGAAATCGTAAATCGTCTCCAGCGTTCCCTCCGTATACGTTACGGTTTGCCGGGGACTTACCCAATGCGCGGAAAACACGACCACCGCTTCCGGCTTGCCGAGCTTTTCTCCCAGCCGGCGCAGCTCCTGCGTGTAAACATTATCTTGAATAGCCAGCATCGGACTGCCGTGAGCGATAAAAAAAGACGATCCCATAACGTTGCCTCCTTCGTGTATATCGATAGTATAAGCAATATTATCAAACTTTAAAAAAGTAAGTTGCTATAAATTATAATTGAAGTTGGGGCCGAAGTCAAAGCATGATTGCAAGGCTGTCATTGTCTTGTAATACAGTCGCCTGACATGATTGCAAGGCAGGACTGCAAAACGTATCGTCATATGGCTTCCTTGCTGAGCTGCCGCACATCTAACGCAAACACACGCGGCGGGCGAGCCAGGAAGCGCGTCCCGGAATGCGCGGCGAAAAAGCCCGCCTCCCTGCGCCGGGAAGCGGGCTTGCTCATGGATTGTTTACTTGCCTTTCGCGTCAAACGAGCTTTTGAGCGATACGATGCGGTTGAAGACGAGCTTCTCCGCCGTCGTTTGCTTCGGGTCGACGTTGAAATAGCCATGGCGGAAAAACTGGAATTTATCTTGCCCTTTGGCTTCGGACATGTTGCTTTCCACGAAGCCTTGCAGCGTTTCGAGCGAATTCGGGTTAATGTTGTCCAGGAACGATAGGCCTTCCGCCATATCTTCATCCAGGATGAGCGCCTCGTACAGGCGGAATTCCGCCGGACGCGCTTGCATTGCCTCGACCCAGTGAATGGTCCCTTTCACTTTCCGGCCGGTAAAGCCGCTGCCGCTTTTCGTCTCCGGATCATACGTGCAGCGCAGCTCCGTCACGTTGCCGTCCGCGTCTTTTACGACTTCCTCGCATTTGATGAAATAAGCATTCTTCAGCCGCACTTCATTGCCGGGGAACAGGCGGAAGTAGCCTTTGACCGGCTCTTCCATGAAGTCGTCCCGCTCGATATAGATTTCCCGCGAGAACGGAATTTGCCGGTGGCCCATCGACTCGTTCTCCGGATTGTTCTCGGCGTCGAGCAGCTCCGTTTGCCCTTCCGGGTAGTTGGTGATGACCACCTTCAGCGGGTTCAGCACCGCCATCGTCCGCAGCGCCTTCAGCTTCAAGTCTTCACGAATGAAATGCTCCAGCATTTTTTCTTCGACAATACTGTTGTTCGTCTTCACAACGCCGGTTTCGCGAATGAAATCGCGGATCGCTTCCGGCGTATAGCCTTTGCGCCGCAAGCCGGAGATAGTCGGCATCCGCGGGTCGTCCCAGCCGTCCACGACTTTCTCCTCCACGAGCTGCTTCAACAGCCGTTTGCTCATCACCGTATTCGTGAGGTTCAGCCGGCCGAATTCGTATTGGTGCGGCACGCATTCCATTTCGCATTCTTCAATGACCCAATCGTACAGCGGGCGATGGTCGGCAAACTCCATCGTACAGATCGAATGGGTCACGCCCTCGATCGCATCCTCGAGCGGATGAGCGAAATCGTACATCGGGTAAATGCACCATTTGTCGCCGGTGTTATGGTGATGGGCGTGCGCAATCCGGTAAATGACCGGATCGCGCATATTGATGTTCGGCGACGCCATATCGATTTTGGCCCGAAGCACCTTCTCGCCGTCCTTGAATTCGCCCGCGCGCATCCGCTCGAACAGATCGAAGTTTTCTTCCACGCTCCGATCCCGGTATGGACTGTTTTGACCCGGCTGCGTCAAGGTGCCGCGTGTCTCACGGATTTGTTCCGCCGTCAGGTCGCATACGAAAGCTTTTCCTTTTTTTATCAAAACAACCGCCCGGTCATACATTTCCCCGAAATAATCGGAAGCGAAAAACAGCTTGTCCCATTCGAAGCCAAGCCACTGAACGTCCTCTTTAATCGATTTTACATACTCCGTATCTTCCTTGAGCGGGTTCGTATCGTCGAAGCGCAAATGCGTTCGCCCTTTGAACTCGTCGGCCAGCTCGAAGTTAAGGCAGATCGATTTGGCATGACCGATATGGAGGTAGCCGTTCGGCTCCGGGGGGAAGCGCGTAACGACCTCCTGCGTTTTGCCCGTCTTCAGATCTTCCGCAATGATTGTTTTAATATAATTCGTGGATGATGCAGGTGCCGGCTTCGTCGTTTCCATCATATCAACCTTTCTCACGGGCAAGCTCTCGGCTTTCCAAAATTTATATAGTAACTATAATACACCAAATCAAGCGCATTTATAATAGCTTTCCGCCGTTCCCGGGGCGATTGATCGCCATAGAAGGATCACGGCGGCAAGACGTAACGCCATAATTTTTTTAAGTCTAATCTTATCAAATTCATGCATGCAAGAAAAGCTTTTCGGAATCGCTTTAAGTACGAGTTCGTGCGGGACGACTCTCTGCTCCACACGTTCGCCATAAATCGGCATAAGCTGTGAAAGGATGCGTGAAGGGAGGGATAGTCTATGAAAAAGGACAAACGTGCGCCGTCGGATCGATTCGTACCCGTCCGGGTGCTGCAGCGCGTGGCGGCTCGAATGATCCCGTTCTACCGCCGTATCGCCTCGAATCGGAAGTATGCGGCGGCATGGACGGTCGGCGTCCGGCGCGCCAACCTTACGAAGCTGCTGCGATTGCTGCAGGAAGCGGGGATCGTCGTGCCCAGCCCTGGCGTTGGATCGTTCAGTACGAACGGCATCGGGTATTTCGTCGATTTCTCCGCACCTGCTCCAATCGGAATATATACGAACGGCACTTCGCTTCGCCCGGGAACGACGCAATTTTATTTTAACACGCGCGTACATCGGATGATCGCCCGCGCCGTTTTGCCGTTGTATCGGAAAATGGCGTTCGACCGCGTCTTTGCCGCGCGGATCGTCCGCTTGATTCGCACGAACAATACGGCAATGCTGAACCGGGTCGTACGCAACCTCGTGACGACGTCCGCGCTTCGTTCCGTTACGATCTCAAGCTCCGGGTTTAAAATTGGATTCAAATATGCGGCAAGCCCGTTCGTATTTTACAACCAGTTTTTTAGAGAGATTTCAGGCTAAGCTGCGTGGCGAAAACAAAGACCCTTGCGGGGCCAAGGCAAGAAGCCTCTATCCCGCAAGGGTCAAATGATTCGATTCGCATTTATATAATCGACGACGGCTGTTCCTCTTCATACAACTGCAGCAATTCTTCCGCGCGCTCCAGATCTTTGGAATGGACCTGCAGCTTCTTCCGCTCGACTCGGTTCCAATCCGCCGCAGCGGCAGGTTGAACCGCGCCGAGACTTGCGTCGCTGTCCGATTTTAATCGGCATTTGACCTGATTCGACTGAAGGTAAGCGTATTTCGCTTCGAGCTCGCGCGCGTCTTCGCCGGATCTGGCGAGGACGGTTCTCCAATTCGCATTGCGCCGATACATCCAATAAACGACGGCCACAACGACCAACAAGAGCAGTAAGCCTTCCATGGATAACACCGCCTTTTTTAAAAATGTGTGTTGCCGGAAGTCCCTTATTGGGTAATAGAGAGCAGGAACGCTGTCTTATGGACTCATTACCCGCCTGCTGCCGCGTTGAATCAGGATATCCGATAACGGACGATGTTGTAAGCGCTCCGCCCTGAAAAGGGATCGATGCTTACGAACCGTATATGGCATTCCTGCTTCATTACGAAAGGATCAGAGGAGTGGTGAAGATGAATCAAGACACGAATCGTCCTGTACGGCCTGAACAGGAAAAAGAAAGGGACATGACGACAAGGTGGCCGTTTGAGAGCGAGATGCCGCTGCCGCCGCGGGATGGTTATCGTCCGCAGCCTTACGCGCCGCTGCCGGCCGAAACGGAGCCGCGCCGCGGCAAGCCATGGCACAGCCAAGGGTGGCTGTGGCTGATCGTTGCGGTCATCGCTATCGGAGTGATGGGTGCCGGACTGCTTATGTTGGCGGGAGAAATCGGAGGAATCCGCTCCGCGATTCATGAGCAGACGGATGTGATACGCGAGCAGAACGGACTGCTGAACGATTTGAGCGCCGGGTTGGATCGACTGACCGCGGCGGTTAGCAGGGTCGCTGAGGCGGTACGGGATGCGGTGAGCCACTGGCTCGCTTCCATGTGATAATCGAATCGAATCGTTGAGAACGGCAGCCGGATTGCGTCCCGGCTGCCGTTTACTTTTCCTTGCTGTGCTCTTGCGGCGCAGACTCTCCCGAAGGGGCGCTACATAAACGCTCCTTTACGCGCCTCTTGCGATACAGCATCTTCGAGGCTTCGGCCACATCCTGCAGCGTGCTGCGATTGATGACGGCGCCGAATACCATGCCGGCAATCGGGACGAGCTGAAACAGCTTCTTCCAGCCGAAGTTGTCCCGGTACGCATTGACGACTTCCCGCCAGCCCTGCAGCTGGGAGACGACTTCCTTGTGACGGAGCTCGTTGTCGAAGTCGGCAAGCTCGACCAGGATCGCTTTCTTTCCGACGATATCGGAGGAAGCGAACTGCAGGCATTTGACCGTGAATATGCGTTCGCGCTTCTGGTTCGGGTCATACCCATAGATTAGCGCCATCTCCTGGATGACCTTCAGCGACAGGCCGAGGACCGCGGGAATATCGACCGCGAGCGTAAAGAGGCCGCCGATTCCGGTTGTCGCGCCCTGCGCGGCTGCCAGATTGGAGCGATGCTGGGCAAGCGCATCGGCCGTCCGGTCCATCACAGACAGCGGGAGGGTCGGCACTTCCTCCAATGCTAGAAGGCGAGTCCCGGCGTATGGTCCGGCGCCGTTCAACTGCTCCTCCAGGCGGTGCAGCACGCTTTTTTCCGACAGCAAATATTGGCCTCCCGTTTGCACGTAGCTTCCGACCTCATCGAGCGCCTGGCCGATTTTTTCCTGCACGAACCTCGGCGTCAACCGGTCCAGCAGCATGAACGGCAGTCTGCCGAGCTTTTCCCAGAACCACAAGTCTTTCTGGCTTGCTTCCCACGCTTCGATTTCATGGAGCGCTCGCTGCAGCTCCTCCCGGGTCTCCGTGGCGACCGGGTCATGGTTCGTTGGCTCAGACATGGCGTTTCCTCTCCTTTTGAACATATCATACGAAGCAGGCGAAGGAAGGATGCGTTCGCAGGCCGGTCGTTTGGGGCTGATGGATTCAGCGGTTTGTCAAACTTTAACGGCAATCGTTATACTATTTGTAAAAAGAATCGCCGTTATAAGGGGTGGCTTATGATCCGAATCGGATTGGCCGGCTGGGGAGACCATGACGATCTGTACGAGAAAGGACTCCCCGCCCGCGACAAGTTAAAAGTATACAGCCGTTACTTCTCCATCGTCGAAGTCGACAGCTCGTTCTATGCGATTCAAGCGGCCGCCCAGTTCGAGCGTTGGGTGAGCGACACACCGGCCCAGTTCGGCTTTATCGTCAAAGCATACCAAGGGATAACCGGGCATTTGCGAGGGAAAAACCCGTTCGAGAGCACAGAGGCGATGTTCGCTGCGTTTCGCGAATCGATCGTCCCGGTACGGGAAGCGGGCAAGCTGAAGGCGGTTTTGTTCCAGTACCCGCCCTGGTTCGATTGTACACGGGAGAACGTGGCGCTGATTCGCGAGGCGAAGGAACTGATGGGGGATGTGCCCGTTGCCCTGGAGTTCCGCCATCAGAGCTGGTTTGCCGGGGAGATGCGGGACAAGACGCTTGCGTTCATGCGCAAGGAAGGGTGGATTCACAGCGTCTGCGACGAGCCGCAGGCGGGCATCGGGTCGGTGCCGACGGTGCTCGAGACGACCGATTCCAACGTTACGATGGTCCGCATGCACGGCCGCAACGCGTCCGGCTGGAATCAAGGCGGCGGACCGAACTGGCGCGAGGTACGGTATTTGTACCGCTACAGCGCGGAGGAACTGCTGGAGTGGAAGCGGAATGCAGAGAAACTGCTGGAGAGCACGCGGGAAGTTTGCATCGTATTCAACAATAACTCCGGCGGGGATGCGGCCGCGAACGCGACCGAGCTGATGAAGCAGCTCGGCATGCCGACGCAGGCGTTTGCACCGAAGCAGCTCGACTTGTTTGAGTAGCGATCGGCCTGCGAATCAAGGAGCGGGCCCTTTCGAGAAGGTGTAAAAAATTGGATGACTGGTCTCGTACCTCCGCTCCCGTCAAACGGCCATGCGCCGCCGAACATTGTAGAGACAAACATCTCATTCGGGAGGCGGCATCATGGCAAGAAAGTCACTGCTCTATTCGGCGCTCGGGCTTGTTGTATTTGCGGGAGGGCTCGGCTCGGGCATATCCCTCGCTTCAGGCAAATTGCAGCAGGTGACGACCGATCTGGCGCCATTTCAATGGAAGGCGGGAGGCAAACAATTTTCCTCGGCAGACGGTTACCACGACGGGACGGAACAGCTTCCCGGCAGCATGAATTATAAAGGAACGACCTACATTCCCGTTCGGCTCGTAGCGGAGACGCTCGGATACGAGGTCGGTTGGGATGACGCAACGAAAACGGCTACGATTCTCGATCCGGCTCGCAGCGACGACCCTGCGTCGGATATGCCGACTCCCTCGAAAATCGATTACTCGCCCGGCGCAGCCGAAATGAAGACATCCGCCGTTATGCTGGCGAAGGCGGATCAAAGTGCACCGGTGCTCGAGACGCTGGCCGCCGGTACGAAGCTGAACGTCACGTCGGAAGCGAGCCGGGACTGGCTTGCCGTTACCGTGAACGGACGCAGCGGCTATATCGCCGCTGCGGCGACGGACTACCGGTTCAAGGCGGATCGTCCGGCTTGGGAGCGCAAGGCGGACGATGCCATAGCCACCGGGCTGAAGTATTTGGGTACACCCTACGAGTTCGGCGCTTCTTCGAAGCAAACCGACACGTTCGACTGCTCGTCGTTTACAAGGTACATATTTGCACAGAACGGAGTTACGCTCCCGCGTGATTCGCGGCAGCAAAGCCAGACCGGCCTAGAGGTAAAAGTCGCGGATGTACGCAAGGGCGACCTGCTGTTCTTTACGACGCCGCAGCGCAAAAATGAAAAGGGGCTGCAGCGTATCGGGCACGTCGCCGTTTATTTGGGCGATAACAAGGTGCTGCATACGTTTCGCGTCGGGATCGGCGTGACGGTCACCGAGCTCGATGCCAACTGGAAGGGGCGCATCGTTTCCGCCAAACGCGTCATCTCTTCTTAATGATGGATTCGTAATGCCGGCATTACCGGAGCGTTCGACAGGGTCTTTCATCCGACAGCCGCATAAAAAGGTTCGCTTTTTCCCACATTAACAGCGACCCTGTATGTGGAAAGGAGGACTTATGATGCCTCGGTATGAGTATGATTCCAGCCTTCAATCGCAAAATCCGATTTCCCAGGCGCAAAACTCGGTGGAAACCGCCCATAACGCCGTAACGCAAGCGCAAACCCACCCTTCGAGCCAGCTGATCGAGCAGGCGAATACGGCGGTGGAACGCGCGGAACGGGCGATCGATCAAGCCGGCTCCAGCGAGAATGAGGAGGCGGTGCATCAAGCGGCGGAAGCGCTGGAAGAAGACAAGGCGGCCCTGCAAGGACTTACTCCTTCGGACGAACAATAGCTCCACCACGAAAGAGACCGGCGCATCGACGACATGCTGCGGGTCTCTTTTTATATAGTGATGGAAAAACATGATCTCCCCTATCATGGAAGCGTGTGCCTAGCGCATCTCTGTATGATACAATGGGATTATATGGATTATAGGGGACGAAGCGTTTCAAGAACGAGGAGGTTGGATGTGTGGTGCGGAAGCTGGAGCTTGTCTGGGATGGGAAGGCCGAGTTAGGCGAGGGACCGGCCTGGGATCATCGAAGTGCCCAATTGGTATGGGTCGATATATTGGGAAAACGGGTGCATTGGTACGATCCGGCGCGGGGGACCAACCGGACGATCCAGCTTGCTCAGCGTGTCGGCGCAGCCGTACCGAGAGTGCGAGGGGGGCTCGTGCTTGCGCTGGAGAACGGGTTTCATACGCTCGACCTGGAGACGCAGCGGCTCACGAAGCTGATCGACCCGGAAAGCGGCAAGCCGGGCAATCGGTTTAACGACGGCAAATGCGATGAAGCCGGTCGTTTTTGGGCCGGTACGATGCATATGGAGGAGAATTCGCCTTCAGGCGCGCTCTACTGTCTGGAGCCGGACGGCACGCTGCGCATGGCGGCGGACGGGATTACAACGTCGAACGGACTCGCCTGGAGCCCGGACGGACGTACGATGTATTATATCGACTCGCCGACCCGCCGGGTCACGGCTTACGATTACTCGCCCGAGACCGGAGCAATCGACCGTCCTAGGACGGTCGTTACGATACCCGAAGGGGAGGGCTTGCCGGACGGGATGACCGTCGATGAGGAAGGCATGATCTGGATTGCTCAGTGGGACGGTTGGCAAGTATCGAGATGGGACCCGGCGTCCGGCGTCAAAATCGACTCGATTCGCGTCCCTGCGGCACGCGCTACGTCCTGCACTTTCGGCGGCTCGAATTACGATGAGCTGTATATCACAACGGCCCGAACCGGCCTGAGTGAGCAGGAACTGGCGGAGCAGCCGCATGCAGGCGGATTGTTCCGAGTAAAGCCGGGCGTGAAAGGAAGGCCGACTTGCTTTTATGGGGGATAACGTTGAACTTCAGCAGTTGATCGACGAAATCGAACGGAACCTGCTCGGCAAGCTGCTGGTGGTAAGCGAGGACCCTCACGAGCCCGTCGTTGTGAAAAAGATACCTAAACCGTGGCGTTTGATCGGCGCAGGCAATTATGCGGCCGTCCTGGCTCATGCGGAATACCCGGATCGCGTCGTGAAAGTATACGCGCCGGGGCGCCCCGGCCTCGAAGAAGAGGCGGAAGTATATAGGCGGCTTGGCCGGCATCCGGCCTATTCCGAATGCCTGCATTACGGCCTACGGTATTTGGTGCTCCGCCGGCTGAGCGGTATTACGCTGTACGACTGTATCCGCCGGGGAATTCCGATTCCGCGTCAAGTGATCGAGGATATCGACGACGCGCTCGCGTATGCCGCCTCGAAAGGGTTGAACCCGCACGATGTGCACGGCAAAAATGTCATGTTGAAGGATGGGCGTGGCATCGTTGTTGACGTCTCCGATTTCCTGAAGCCGGATCGCTGTACGATGTGGGACGACTTGAAGAAAGCATACCGGCTGCTCTACATCCCGCCGCTGCGCCGCTTGCCCGTGCCGGATTTCATGCTCAATGCGATTCGCAAAGGCTATCGTTTCTTCAAGAAAAGATAGGACGGCCCGGACACCGAAACCGAATTCCCGCTTGCTGCGTAATGTACCGCAGAACCAAGACTGAATACCAATATTTCGGGAGGCGTTGATTCGTGTCGTTCTTTAAAAAAGTGCTTGCCAGCGTTGGCGTAGGATCCGCCAAGGTGGATACGCAGCTGGAATCCGGACAGATAGCGGTAGGCGAAGAGCTGCGCGGCGTGGTGCACATTCAAGGCGGGCAATTGGAGCAGCAGATCGACAGCATTTATTTATACATCAAAACAAGCTACGTCAAGGAAGAAAACGACCGCAAAGTGACGGTCGTGGCCGATGTGGCCAAATTCCGGATAACCGACGAATTTCTGCTCGCCGCGGGGGAACGGACGGAGATTCCGTTTGCCTTCACGGTACCTGAGTATACGCCGGTCTCGCTGCGGAATAGTGCGGTTTGGCTTGAGACCGGCCTTGATATTAAGATGGCCGTCGACCCGACGGACAGGGATTATGTCGATATCCTTCCGCATCCCCACATGCAAGTCATACTCGACGCCCTGGATGAGCTCGGTTTCCGGTTGCGGGAAGTGACGAATGATTACGCGCCTCGTATCGGCGGAAAGCTGCCCTTCATCCAAGAATTCGAATTCGTACCGACGACGCATTTTCGCGGCGCGCTTGACGAGCTTGAAGTCGTCTTTTTTTTGAGGGGCGACGAGCTGGAGCTGTATTTGCAAATTGACCGCAGAGCACGCGGAATTCGCGGCTTGTTCTCTGAAGCGGCCGGCATGGACGAAAGCTTCGTCCGGGTGGCGATTCCGGGGGATGAACTTCGGCGCGGCCCCTCTGTTGTGGCAAGGAACCTGAAACAATTGATTTCCAACTATAGCTAAAATCGCTTCCAAACAAGCCCGTGTTCGCTAAAGGGCTTGTTTTTCATTTTACCAGCGGCAGGAATCAAATGGCATATGATCGAAATAACATAAGATGCGACCGAGATGCGACAACATAATTACCTTAATAGGAGAGTTTTCGCTATGCCCCAGAAGCAAGTGAACGTACTGATCGTTGATGATCGGCCGGAAAATTTGCTCGCGATGTCTTCCACCCTGCAGTCGCCGGAATACCGGATCGTGACAGCCGGATCGGGGGAAGAAGCGCTCCGCTGCGTTCTTCAGGAGGAGTTTGCGCTCATTCTGATGGATGTGCAGATGCCGGGTTTGAACGGTTTTGAGACGGTCCAAATGATCAAATCCAGGGAACGGTCCCGGCAAATTCCCGTTATCTTCGTCACGGCGCTAAGCCATGCCCCGGAACATATTTTGCGCGGTTACGAAGCCGGCGCGATCGATTTTATATTTAAGCCGCTGCAGCCAGCAGCGCTGCAACATAAAGTGGAGCAATTCGTGAAGATGTATTTGGATCGTATGCAGCTTGAGGAGCAGAAGGAGCTGATCAGCCAGCGCACGGAGGAACTGGAGAAGGCGCACCGGCAGCTGCTGCTGACGACGCAGGAGCTGCGCCGGGCGGAAGCGATGGCCCGCGTGATCGGAGAAACCGCCGTCAATTCGTTCCTGACTGTGGATCATCGAGGCTCCATACTTGCGGCCAATCCTGCGGTAGAGCGGATGTTCGGATTTAAGCCGGAAGAGCTGAGCGGGCTGCCCGTATGGCGGCTGCTTCCCGATACGGAGCCGCTGTTCGGCAAAGGAACGGCCGGCATCGACGAATCGGACATTGGCGTTACGACCGAGAAGGCGGCCGTGCGCCGGGATCTCAGCATCTTTCCCGCCGAGCTGCAGATCGGCGTCGCTTGTATCGGAGAGCAGTCGATCTACGTTTGCGCCGTACACGATATTACGGAGCGCAAGCTGCAGTACATGCGGCTGGAGCGCGCGGTAGAGAAGCGGACGCAAGAACTGCGCGAAGCAAATATGCAGCTGAGCCGGGAGATGCTGGAACGATCCCGCATTTCCGAAGAGCTGCAAACCTCTTACGATCGGATTAACTGCATAGTCGAGAGCATTACGGATGCATTTTACGCCCTCGATTTCGAATGGAACGTACTTTACATGAACGGGTCGGGGGAAAAGCGGCTCGGCGTATCGCTGAAAGAAGCGCTCGGGAAGTCGATGCTCCATTTTATTCCGCTGGAGAAAGAATACTGTTATGCCTTGATCAGCAAAGCGATTCGGGAGCAAACATCGGTGCAGGAAGAATTTTATTCGCTCGTTACGAACAGCTGGATCGAGGCCAGAGTGTTTCCTTGGCCGCAAGGGGTAACGCTCTATATACAGGACACGACCGAACGCCGGCAAATGGAGAAACGGATGCGCGATTCCCAGGAGCGGTTCTATAAAATATTCAAAGCAAGCCCGAGCCTGATGGCCATCCAATCGCTCGCCGATCAGTCGTACCTCGATGCCAACGAAAGCTGGCTTCGCCACAGCGGCTATTCGTTCAAACAACTGCTGAGCGGCAAAGCCGATTTGAAAATTACGGTAGAGCCGTCGGAGCATGGGCTGCATCTGGTGCCGTACGGCTTCGGGGACGCCGTTACGGATGTGAAAATATCGTACGTGACCTGCTCGGGGGAAGTGCGCACCGGCCTGATGTCCACAGAAATTATCGAATCCCCAGAGGATCCTTGCGTACTTACAGTCATTACCGACATTACCGATCGGGTTGAATTGGAGCGGGAAATCGCCCGATTGGACCGGCTTCATATGATCGGCGAGATGGCCGCAGGCATTGCGCATGAAATCCGCAACCCGATGACGACCGTCAGAGGTTTTCTGCAGCTCATGCGAACGAACAAGAGCACGCCGCCGGAGGAGATTATCGATGTCATGGTCGAGGAGCTGAACCGGGCCAACGGCATCATAACCGAATTTTTGGCGCTAGCCAAAAACAAGACGACCGATCGGAAACGAAATCATTTGAATGAGATCATCGAAGCGATCCATCCGCTGATTCAGGCGGAAGCGATTTTGTCCGGCAAGTCGCTCAAGCTCGATTTGAAGCCTTGCCCGGAGCTGGAGCTGGATGAGAAAGAAATTCGGCAAATGATCTTGAATTTGGCTTTGAACGGGCTGGAAGCAATGGAGGCCGGAGGCAGTCTCGGCATCGCGACTTCCTGGGACGGAACGGAGGTCGTGCTTGAGATTAGCGATGAAGGTGCGGGAATGGAGCCGGAAGTGCAGGACAAGCTCGGCACCCCATTCTTCACGACGAAAGAACAGGGGACCGGGCTCGGGCTTGCCGTCTGCTTCAGCATCGCCTCCCGCCATCAAGCGAGGCTGACATGGCAGACCGGGCCGGAGGGAACCGTCTTTAATGTTCGTTTCTCCGCCGGGAAGTGAGCACGGTTACCTAAGCGATAAGCGGCGGGGCACCCGTTCGTGAAGCAGCATCGCGCAGCCTGCGTAGTGAGATTGATTGTGCGGGGCTCAGCCGTTTACCGCTTTTTCTCGACAAATTGTTCCACGTGGAAAAACACGATTCGTTTCACGTTTTGTCTGCTATTGTCGCAACGAGCAAATTTCTATTTTGCACACATGAAGACTTCCGTTTTTGCAAAAGATAGGTAATGGTCCGGAAGAACGAGGAGGATGAATCCATGTCTAAGAGCATAACGGAAGTGCTGAACACCCAAATCGCCAACTGGAGCCTGCTGTTCATCAAGCTCCACAACTATCATTGGTACGTGAAGGGGCAGCAGTTTTTCACGCTGCATGCGAAGTTCGAAGAGCTCTATAATGAAGCGGCACTGCATGTGGACGAGCTTGCGGAGCGGTTGCTCGCGCTGAAGGGCAATCCGGTGGCGACGATGAGCGAGGTGCTGGAAAAGACGACCTTGCACGAAGCGTCCGGCAGCGAGAACGCCGAGCAAATGGTGCGCGCTATCGCGAACGATTTCGGAACGATCATCGGCGAGCTGAAGGAAGGCATGGCGGTTGCGGAAGAAGCAGGCGACGAAACGACCGGCGATATGCTGCTTGCGATCCACAGCAGTCTGGAGAAGCACGTGTGGATGCTGGAGTCGTTTTTGGGCAAATAACAAGAAAGCACGGCGGCAGGAGTTGTTCTGTCGCCGTGCTTTTTTCGTTTAAGACGATCATCGGCTAATCTTCATGGTTCATGGCGAGAGTACCGGAACGCATCAGCGATTTGATTCCGTACGGACGCATCCGATCGATCAAAGCATCGATCCGATCGGAACGGCCTGCCGCTTGCAGAAGCATGGAATGCCGGCATACTTAAAAATTACTCAAGTGCAGTAGATCGTCCCATGCAACAGGGCACCGAAGTATAAAACGACCTATACCCCGGAATATTTCGATAGTATACTTTACATAAAAGAATGATTGGGGATATGTTTACGGAAAGCGTGATGACGGTAGCGTTGAAGCAGAGTGACCGGTGAAGCTAATCGAGCTGGATCATTTTGCGGGGAGAGAGAAGGAAACGGGCGTCTTTGCGGGATTGGTGGGACGATGCCGGCCTGCATCGACAAAAGCTTGCTTAAGCGGTTCCGGCGGACGGACAAGCAGCGTAGGGGAGCGTCCCTTCGCCCGCGCTTGATTTCGCCTAGCCGAATCCGGGTATAATGGGATAAAAAGGAACGGAGGAGACCCGGTCATGGTATTAACCAAACCCATCGGAATGATTCTTAGCTTAATGAGCTTACTCTGGTTCGGGGGCTGCGAAGCGGCGCCGAAGCAGCAGCCTGCTGTCGGGAAGGAGGCGCCCGCCGCCCCGGCCCCGGCGGAAAAGCCGGGCGTGAACGCGGCGTTCCCTTACGAGCGCGAGATTGTGGCGACGGGGCTGCAGGTGCCGTGGGAGATCGATTTTGCGCCGGACGGGCGCATCTTTTTCACCGAACGGGGCGGAGCGCTGCGCGTGATCCAGCAGGGGAAGCTGGCGGCTGATCCGGTGTTTCGCTTTGACGACGGGCTCTTCAAGAAAGGGGAGGCCGGTCTGCTCGGCTTTACGCTGGACCCGAGCTTCTCGCAGAATCATTATATTTATGTGTACCACAGCTATACGGAAGGCAGTCAGCCGTATAACCGCATCGTCCGGCTCGTGGAAAGCGGCGGCAAGGCCAAGCTGGATAAAGTGCTGCTCGACAAGCTGCCGGCCGCACAAATCCATGACGGCGGGCGCGTCAAGTTCGGTCCCGACGGCATGCTCTACTTCACTAACGGCGATGCGAGCGCGCCTTCGGTAGCGCAGGACGTCTCGAAGCTGGCAGGAAAAATTTTCCGCATCAAACCGGACGGCTCCATCCCGCAGGACAACCCGTTCCCGGGATCGCCGGTATACAGTCTGGGTCACCGCAATCCGCAGGGGCTTGCATGGCATCCCGAGACGAAGAAGCTGTACAGCTCGGAGCACGGGCAGACGGCCCATGACGAAATCAACCTGATCGAGCCCGGCGCCAACTACGGCTGGCCGCTCATTCAAGGCGATGAAACGCAGGTCAAGCCGGCCGACGCCGCGAAGAAAGGCCCCGGCCCGCTGAAGCGGCCGATCGTCCACAGCAAAGACGTCACCTGGGCGCCGTCGGGCATCACCTTTGTGACCAAAGGACCGTGGAAGGGCAGCTTGCTGGCCGCCAATTTGCGAGGCACGCAAGTGCTGCGAATCGTGCTGACGGAAGACGGCGCGGGCGTGCATGCCGTGGAGCCTCTGCTCAAAAACGAACTCGGCCGCATCCGCGACGTCGTAGAGGGGCCGGACGGGTCGATCTATGTGCTGACCAACAACCGGGACGGCCGGGGGACGCCTGCGGCGGACGACGATAAGATTATTCGGCTGAAGCCGATGTTTAAATAAAGACAGGAATTGGGGAGTTTCGTTATGTCAGAACGTAAAGAGCAGCCGTCCGTCTCGCCGGAACGGCAACCCGGGCAGGAACAACAAGATGGCGAGCTTGCCGCTTTAGCGGGACGAATTTTGCGCGAAGAGCGTTCGCTCATCCAGGCGACGCTTAGCCAAGTGCGCCAGAGCGATCCGAACGGCTGCACGAAAGTGACGGTCAAACCGGTGGAGCTGAAGGGGATCCTCCACTATCAGTTCAGCTCCTTTTGCGGACCGAAGGTGCTGCACGACAATGCGCTTCCGGAGGAGGCGGCCGCGAGGCTGATTTCGCTCATGTCCGAACAGTTTCGGCAAGCACTGCTGCAGACGGGCGAAGCGGATTACCAGGTGCTCGTCTCCAAAAAAGGCAAGGTCGGCATTCTGAAGAAGCAGGCGACCAAATCGTCCGCTGCCGCTCAGCCGCTGGAGCATAACCGGAAAAAAAATTACGTCCTTGAAGAGGGCGAACCGGTGCCTTTTCTCGTTGAACTCGGCATCATGAACGCAGAGGGTAAAGTGCTGGCGAAAAAATACGACAAATTTCGCCAGATCAACCGTTTCGTGGAGATGATCGCCGATGTCGTACCGCATCTTCCGCAAGGAAGGACGCTCAACATTATCGACTTCGGCTGCGGCAAATCGTATTTGACGTTCGCGATGTACCACTATCTCAAAGAAGTGCGCGGGCTCGATATTCGCGTCGTCGGCCTCGATCTGAAGGAAGACGTCATCCGGCATTGCAGCGCACTGTCCGCCAAGTTCGGTTATGGCGACCTGCGGTTTCTCGTCGGAGACATCGCGAAGTATGACGAGCTTCGGCAGGTCGATATGGTCGTGACGCTGCACGCCTGCGATACGGCTACCGATGCCGCATTGGAGAAGGCGGTGCGTTGGGGCGCTTCCGTTATTTTATCGGTACCCTGCTGCCAGCACGAGCTGTTCCGTCAAGTGGAAAGCGACGTGCTCGGACCGCTGCTGCAGCACGGGATATTGAAGGAGCGCTTCTCGGCGCTGGCCACCGACGCGATTCGGGCGAAGCTGCTTGACATCGTCGGGTACAAGACGCAGATGCTGGAATTTATCGATCTGGAGCATACGCCGAAAAACTTGCTCATTCGCGCAGTCAAAAGTCCGAAGCCGCTGCCGGCGGACGAACGGAACCGGCTCGTGCGAGGCTATGAGGCGTTTCGCGATCTTTTGCAGGCCAAGCCTTATTTGGAACGGGCGCTTGCGCCTGAACTGGAGAAGGCGGGCTTAGAGAAAGCGTAGTGGCAATACGGAAAGCGATGAGGCAAGGCGGGAATCTAAAGGGCGGGAAGCCCGGATTCCCGCTTTATTGCATGCTTGGCGGAACACTCGGCAGCGAGGCCAATGCGCGTGCGCATCAGTTCACTCGAGTTTGCAGGACTGGTAAGCTTTCGAAGGAGACCGTTTCATAACCGGGATACAATCAGCCTCGCGAAGCAGGAGGCTTCTTTTGTTTTTTCTGCAGCAGGCAGTGCCCGGGGGTTGAAATTGAAATAATTTATATGCCGATGAAGCATTACTGCATGTTCAAGAACGCATGGTTCTTTATACAATAAAAGCTGTAAATATCATTAGAGTAGCGGACGCGGGGCCGCCCCTATGCGAGTAGGAGCCGGCCCCGCTTGTTTATAGACGGTATTTCTATGCTTATTCCGCAGAAGAGCATCTTGCGAAGATTCGAATATTCGCAAGATGCGAAATGGCCGTCAGACATCACGAGTCCGTAAGCGAGGCCTCGGAAGTTCGAATCAACGGCTCTCGCTTCATAGGAGCAAAAAAATAAAGGAGGCTTTGCCGGATGACTACGATTACATTTGTAAGGCACGGAAATACAGATCATAACCTGGAAAATCGGGCCCAAGGCCACCTGAACAACTCGCTTAACGAAACGGGTTTCCAGCAGGCTGAGGCCATTGCCAAACGGATTGCAGAAGAAAGCTGGGATGTGTTCATCTCCAGCGATCTGCTTCGCGCCCGCCAGACGGCGGATATCATTTCTAAGGCTTTGGGGATGCCCATTACGGCGTTCGACGTCAGACTTCGCGAGATGGACCGGGGACAAGTGGAAAATACGATCGAATCGGAACGGATCGCTAGATGGGGTCCGAACTGGAAAGATCTTGAATTGGGCCAGGAGAGCATCGAATCGATTCGCGCGCGAGGGCTGGACTTCATCAACGATACGGCTGTCCGGTACGCCGGACGGAAGGTGCTGGTGGTCACGCACGGGTTTTTCCTCGGACAAACGTTAAAGGCATTAATGCAAGACGAATCGACCGGCAATCATTTGAAGAATACTTCAGTTACGACGATCGCTCATAAAGGAGATCGCTGGGAATATACGCTGTATGACTGCGTCCGGCATCTTGAGCCTGCCGAACCTTCCGGTGCCGACCGCACGGGCGCGAAAGCATGACCGTTGCGTGAAGACTCAACATATTTTCAAATAAAGAAGTTTTTGCAAGAGGTCGCCGATGGCTTGGATCGGCGGCCTTTGTCATTTGAGGCAACTGCTTTGCGCCGGTCTGCGGATCGTCCGGGGTTCATGAAATTGTCATATTTTGTATCCGGAAGCATGCCTTTTTTCCTATACTCAATAGTAAAATAGGGTACAAATTCGTAAGAAGTGAACAATTGTCCGTAACCATTACGATATACTACGATGGGGGAGGCCAGACGATGAGAAATCCGTTCCATTCTTTGACGGGCCGCTTTATGATTTACAGCAGTTTGCTGCTGCTTGCGCTCATGGGGGTGGTATACGCATACCAATCGGCGCAAATCCGCAAGGATGTCGAGCAGCAGCTGCTGGATAAAGGCCGAACGATGGCGATTTCGCTGTCGCGCAGTTTGCAGAGCATCACGGAATCGGATTTTCAGACCGGTGCGGTGCTGAAGGACGGTGCGAAGCTGAGTGGGGAAGAGCTGCGTCAGCGGATGTTCGACGACAAACTCCAACTGGTCGGCGGCAGCGAGCAGGAGGCAGCCAAGCGATCGCAGGATGCGAGCTATGCGGACGGCAAGCAGAAGCTGTTCAACGGCAGCGAAATTCCGATGGCCAAGTACGAGCTGAAATATACAAGCGCTTACGATGCGTACACGGATGACCGCTGGCAGGCGGTGATGGACGGTTTCCTGACCGATGATCAGGTGGTGTTCGCCATTGCGGCCGCTTATTCCGACAACCCCGAAGCCGCCGGGTTTATTGCGACGCACAATAGCAAATACAGCCCGACAGGGGAAGGCTCAAAAGACGAGTGGGGAGCTACGGGGCTGCTCAGTCAAAAGTACCGCGCCAACCGCGTATTTAACGACGAGACGGGCTATCGGGCGGCGGCTAATCAAAATACGGCCGATGTGCTGCTGCAAAAATATCCGCGGGTGCTCGAAGGTAAAATCGTGGAGACGTGGGATGTATCATACCCGCTCATGATCGGCGGAAAGCATTGGGGCGGCGTCAGGGTGGCCTTGTCCAAAGAGGCGTCCGATGCGCTTATCGCCAAGCAGGAAGCGACGATGGGGGCGGTGCTTGCTTTGCTGCTGATCGGCATGCTGGCGATGTTGTATTTGCTATCGGAAGTTGCGGTCGCCCGCAAGCTGCGGAGGCTGCTGGCGGCGACGGCCAATCTGAATTCGCAGGAAGCCGATTTGACGTACCGTCTTCCGGACAAGGGCAATGACGAGCTCGCCCGGCTGTCCACGGAGTTCAACCGATTTATCGTTCACCTGCAAGCGATGATTGGAGCGGTCCGGGGCGTATCGGGGCGCGTCGGCGGCACTTCGCGGCAGCTGGCGGAGCAGGCCGGGCATTCGCTGACCGCGGCGAATCAAATCGCGCAGACGGTGCGGCAGGTGGCCGCAGGCGCCCGGAGCCAGGCGGCGAGCGCCGAAGAGAGCGCCCGGGCGATGGAGGAGATGGCGTCGGGCATACAGCGCATCGCCGAAGCCGCATCGCAGGTGACGGAAGCGTCGCTCGCCATGGTACGGGAAGCGGAAGCGGGCAATCGGACCTCGCTGACGGCGACGGAGCAAATGCTGGAGCTCAGCCGGTCCGCTCAGGACGTGGGCGAGGCGATTCATCAGCTGAACGAGCGCATGCAGGCGATCAGCGAGATGGCCGGCGTCATTTCGGGCATCGCGTCGCAGACGAATCTGCTTGCGCTGAACGCGGCGATCGAGGCTGCTCGCGCCGGAGAGCACGGCAGAGGGTTTGCGGTTGTCGCCAGCGAGGTGCGCAAGCTCGCCGAGCAGTCCGAAGGCTCCGCGCAGCAAATTCACGTGCAGGCCGCAGAAATATTGGACTCCATGGCCGAGGCGGTGAGCGCGATCGAACGGAGCGCCGTCGAGGTGGAGAAAGGCGTCAGCGGCGTGCGGGACGCCGGCGGTTCGTTCGAGACGATCTTGGACATGGCGCAGCAAGTATCGGAGCAAATCCAGGAAATCTCTTCGGCGTCGGAAGAAATATCGGCTGGCGCCGAAGAGGTGACGGCGGGCATCGAGGAAATGGCGCGCATCGCCTCCGGCGCTTCCGAGCAGCTCATCCGCACGGCCCAGGCGACAGAAAGCCAGGCGGCGGCGGCCGCCCAGTCGTCGGGCCAGTCGGAGGAATTAAAGCAAGCGGCCGGGGAACTGCAGCAGGCCGAAGGGCGGTTCAAGATTTGACGGCGCCGGCATGCGGCTAACCAAATGCAATTTCCGCCGATGTTTGGACATAAGATTGTACTGCATTTCGACTGCCCCCTCTTTGAAGAGTGTGCTACAATAGTTTTTGTGCTTTGAAAAATCGGGGTGGGCAGATGGGATACGTACTCTTGCTGCTGGCTACGCTCTCCTGGAGCTTTGTCGGCATATTGGTGAAGACCGCATCGTCGATGGTGGACAGTACCACGATCACGTTTCTTCGCTTTTTTCTCGGGATCGTTTGCTTGGGGCTTTTCCTGTGGGTCAAAAACCGCAAAGTGCTGCTGCGCTATGATCTGCGTTGGATATGGCTCGGGGCGCTCGGGAAAAGCTGCAATTATTTTTTCGAAAATTTGGCTTTATCGATCGGTTATTCGTACGGCAATATTTTGGTCGGCCCGATTCAGACGGTCATCCTGCTGCTGATCTCCGCTTTTTGGTTGAAGGAATCGGTTTCGGCAAAAGGATGGACGGCGGCGGCGCTTTGCATCGGCGGCGTTCTGATCATTAGCTGGAACGGCATGCCGTTGTCGGTCCTGGCATCGGGCGGCGCGCTGACGACGCTCTTGTTCGCGCTTTCGGCGTTCGGGTCGTCGTTCCATGTGCTGAGCCAGAAGGTGCTCATTAAAGAGATGGATGCGGGGAACATGAACTTCTCCGTGTTCGTCTGGTGCTCCGTACTGATGGCGCTTCCGCTGCCGGCGAGGGCGCATTGGACTGGGGATATTCATATGCCGGCCGTGCTTGCGCTGCTGGCACTCGGATTGATTACCGGTTTAAGCTTCTACTGGTTCTCTCAAGCGCTTCAGCGGGTATCGTTTCCGGTCGCCGTTATCGTCAGCAACAGCGGCGTGCTGTTTACGATTTTATGGTCGTATTTGTTTTTTCACGACCCGATCACGGTATATATTCTCGTTGGTGCGGCCGTGTTCATGATCGGCCTGGTCCTGCTCAATTTGCCGGTACGGCGGACGGTCCGCATGAAGGAAGGGTTGTCGTCGCATGGCGAACAAGTATGAAGGAGGGGACGGGCGGCTGGTAACCGGGCTTGCCCCGGTGTATACCGACCGCTGCACGCTGCTCGTGCTCGGTTCGATGCCGGGGGAAGCGTCGCTTCAGGCGCAGCAGTACTACGGCCATCCCCGCAATCACTTCTGGCCGCTGCTTTACGGACTGCTGGAGGGAAAAGCGCCGGAGCCGGATTATGAGTCGCGCATTCGCTTCGCCTTGTCGCGCGGCGTGGCGCTGTGGGACGTGCTTCGCGCTTGCGAGCGGGAAGGGAGTCTCGATTCGGCGATCCGCAGGCCGGAGGCAAACGATTTCCGCGCTTTTTTCGAGCGGTGCCCGCGGATTCGGCACGTGTTCTTCAACGGGAGCGCCGCAGCGCAGTGGTTCGCCCGTTACGCCGCGCCACAGCTTCCCGGCGACGTCCGGGCGTATGTGCCGCTGCCGTCGTCAAGCCCGGCGCGGGCGATGCCGCTCTCCGCAAAGCTGCAGGCATGGCAGCCGGTGCGGGACGCTTGGCTGGAGGCGGGCGGCCTTCGATAAGGCGACCGTGCAAGCGGCGGCAGGTTTTACCCTCGTATAAGCGGTAAAGACATAAAACGGGCGGACCGGAATGGCCCGCCGCTTTTGTTAGTGCTTCAAACGCGAATGTATCTTCCTCGAAAAGCTTCGATCCGAAGCTTTTCCTCATATTACGATTGCTTGTCTTTTTCGATGGCGCCCGTCAAATTTTTGGTCGTTTTCGCTTCTTCTACCGTATCGTTGACGAATTCCATGTCCTGGTTTTCCGCTTCCATGGAAGCGGTGCCTTCATAGTTGCCTTCATGCTTCTTATTTTCCGACATGCGGATCCCTCCCTTCCGGTCTGATCGGATTCCATCTTTTAACATGCGCAGCCGCTGCGGAAAATATTCTTTGAGAAATGGACGCGGCGGAATGGGCGAAGGACGATGAGGCATAATATAGCGTAGCGAACGGTTTCTTTGACCTTGCGAAAGGAGTCGGGATTCATGGGACGCGAACCAATCAAAGTGCCTTACGGCTATCAACCGGATGAAACGCAAAAAGGGGAGCGAGGCAGTCTTTGGGTGTACGACAGCTTTGAGCATTTTACGGCGCAGGAGCTCGCACAGCTGCTGGCTCTTGCAGATGAGCGCGCCTTCGCGAAGATCGTCTTCTACCCGCTGCATGAGGAAACGCTTCGCCGCATGGATAAGCGGCTCGCTGTGTCGCCGCATTATGCGCGGGCGGCCAAGCTGGAGTCGATGCTGGAGGAAACGGGCACCGATCTCGATTGGGTCATCGACGGCTTTGAAGGGAAACGCAAAAAGTATACGCCGATGGACACCGCGTTCCGCTATTTGGACGAAAAGTACAAGGCCCCTCATTTTGTTTATGTGACGGGTGACATGGCGCATATGCTAGCCGGATACGATACGTTCGAGACGTGGATCAAGCGGCTGCGTCTGCTGATTGCAGACGGCGGCCGGGCGCCGGAACATCCCCGCCTGCAGCAATGCGCAAGCCGCTGGGAACGGGTGTAACGTAAGCTTGAGCGAATAAGATGAAGACAGGACGGCAGTGCGCTACGGGGGTCCTGTCTTTTTCTGCATTCGTGCTGCCCTGCCCCGGTTGATCAAGGTGAAAATCTTGTATTGGAGTTTTCGGTGGAAAGGCGTAACACTGGTCTAACGTTGGAATGTTAACGTGTTCATAAACGAAAATTTATTTTAAAATAGAACTATCCGTTGTTTGAGGATGATTAAACATGTAGCCAAGGGGATGCAAATGAATGGATTAAGAGACTCCCAACTGAAACTGTTGTGGACCGCTCGGATTGATTATGCCGCAGGAAGTCACGTAGAAATGCACAAACACGATGATTACGAGCAGCTGCTGGTCGTATTGTCGGGAGAAGGGCGAATTACCGGCGGCGATATGGTCGACGAGGTGAAGGAAGGATCGTCCTATTTGTTTCTTAAAGGGGTTTCTCACAGCTTCAGCTTTACGGGGGAAACGATCACTTTGGATTTCAAGTTCCGGCTGCTGGACCCCTTGGTTCGCGAGGCATTGGCGGCAGTTTCGCCCACCTGCATATGCAAAGGCTGGGAGTTGTCTGAATTGAAGCAGTGGTACAAGGCAGCGCTCCGGCATGCGAGGAATCCGGCCGCGTTCCATCCGATCCGCATCGAGGCAGGGTTTAAGGGGACGCTCGTCTCCATGCTGCTGAACCGGATGCCGGCCGACCAAGAGCAATCTGCTTCCGTTTTGCATGTCGAAGAAAACGATCCGATCGTTCAGTACTTGCGGGCGAATTTTTCGGCATCGATTACGCTAGAGCGGTTATCCAGGCAGTTCGGTTTCAACCCGAACTATTTGATTAAATTTTTTTACGACAAGACGGGGATGACGCCCATTCAGTTTTTGCAGGAGATTCGGCTGGAAAAAGCAAGGGAGCTTCTCGAGTTCACTTCGCTGACGATCTCGGAAGTGGCGGAAAAGGTCGGTTGGACGATGCCATATTTTTCGAAAATATTCAAGAAACGGAGCGGCATGTCGCCTTCTCAATACAGGGAGCTGCTGATCAACGCGATCGGAAAAGACATTATCCTGGAACAAGATTTCTCCAATGAATGGAGAATTTTGCGGTTGTAAGCTTGTCGTCAATGCAGGTGTTGCCATTGTACAAACCGCGGGGGGCGCAGAAAGGGATGCGGGATGCCCCTTGAAAAACAAGATCGGGCCCGAACCTTATAGTGACTCTTCGACTGAATAAAAATCGGCGTACAGCAGAAAAAAAGCCGATGGAGGAGGAAGCATAAGGATGGTCAAAAAGGGTATATGGCTGTTGATGGCCTGTTTGCTCGTATTCGGTTTGATATACGGGATAACATGGATCGGGGATGCGCCGGTGTCCGCGGAAATTTCACAGGAAGCGAAGGGGCAGTTCGTGCGGGTAGAGGAAGGCGGGAAAAAGCTTGTAGCCGCCTATGAAGGAACGGAAAAAACATATCCGATTGCAGACAACGTCTGGGTGTACCGCAATGCGCAGAAGGCGGGTATGTCCGATCTGCATCCGGGCGACACGCTGGAGATCATATTGAACAGCAAGTCGCAGGCCGCATACATTAAAGCGTCCGGCAGCACGGCGGCTGCCGCAGCGTCAGGGACGCCGGCATCTTCGGCCGCGGAGACAACGGTGCCGCCTGCTGCAGCCCAGCCGGAAACGCCGGCGACGAGCAATCCGGCGCCTGCAGCGCAGACGCCGCCCGCGTCCTCGCAGGCAGCGGTGCCGCAGGCAAACACGCCAAGCCCGGTGCCGGTGAAATCGGCGGGCGGGTGGCCGTGGGAGCGGCTGTCGCTGGAGCTGAAGAGCCGCGAGCTGGTGCTTAAGGTGAAGCAGGAGCAGACGGACAAAGGCTCCGAGGCGGACATTTACGTGCAGACGAAGGATCGCGCGGTAATCCATTTGAACGGCGCGGAAGCGGAGCAAATGCTGCGCCTTCTGACGATGGGACTGCCGGCGGATCGCGCCGCATGGGAGAAGGCGCTCAAAGCGCGGCTCGGCGCGGAGTTCAAGCTGAAGGACGCTTCCCCGGACTGGAAGCTGGACATTCGCTGGAAAGACGACGCGAAGCAGGGCATTGTACCGGCGGCGAGCCAGAGCCCGCAATCCGACTCGAAGACGAAAGGGTCCGATAAAGAGAAAGAGAAGGACTCCGGCAAAGGGAAAGAGAAAGAAAAAGAAAAAACCGATGATAAGGGCAAAGGCAAAGGAAAAGGGCATGATGATCATGACCATGACGATTAAATCGACGACCGAACCGCGATCCGCATGAGGATCCGCTGAATCCGGCGAGCAATAGAAAACCGTTGACAACAAGCGTCATTCGGTAAACATTTCAAACCGTCCGCAGGGCTATTCGTCCTGCGGACGGTTTTTTCGCATCCCGGCATTCCTTATTGTTCGGGCGTACGGTCCAAATACAATTTGGTCACGGAGGTAGAGTCGTTGTGCCGCAATTCCTCTTCCGTCGCCTGTTCTTCCAGCGGATCATGCGTATTCATGCCTGGAGCGATTGTCGGTTCATGTTTTTCTTCGTTATGGTCAGCCACACCATTCACCCCTTTCAAGTTTGTCTGGCTACTTCGCTTGTTCCGTTTCGGCATAGGCGATCAAGGTTACGTTCTTTCCGGTCATTTGAGCAATTTTGCTTTCCGCCTCTTTAATGACGTCGAGTGCCGGAACCTCTTCGTTCAGACTGGCGATTTCGTATCGTTCGGTATCGATTTTCACGGGTTTCCCTCCTTTCGCTGTTCAAACGATATCCCCAGTTTTCCCCATTATGTCCAGAGTTAACATCGACAGCCCACTTTCCACATTGCCAAATATGTGTTATAGTCAATTTTATTGCTTTAACAACCAATCATCCGATGTTTGGAGGTTTATCATATGTTGAAAAAGACGACTCGGCATAGTCTAGTAGATCAAGTGATCATCCAAATCGAAGCGCTGATCGAACGCGGGCAGTGGCCCGTAGGCAGTAAAATACCGCCCGAGCCGGAGCTGGTTGCCGAACTTAACGTGAGCCGCAATACACTGCGCGAAGGCATTAAAGCTTTGTGTCATGCCGGAGTGTTATGTACGAAGCAGGGAGACGGCACGTACGTTCGCTCCAACAGCACGCTCGGCGTGGCGATTCAGCGTCGGGTGCTCAAATCGAGTCTGCTGGATACGTTGGAAGTTCGCTATGCGTTGGAGCGAGAAGCCGCGCGGCTGTCGGCGGACCGACGCACGGAGGAAGACGTGCAGCGGATTCAGGGCTATCAGCAGGAATGCAATGCATTGGCCGAGGAAGGCGATATGCACCGTTACGTTGCCGCCGATATGAAATTGCATCTGGCGATCGTGGAAGCGTCGGGCAATCCGATGTTAATGGAGCTGTACGGTCATATCACCGAAGCGATTCAGGAATCGATTTCGATGCATTTGGATAAGACATTCGGCCGGGGGCTGCCGGAAAATAAACACGTTCTCCTCGTGGAGGCGATTATCGGGAAAGATGCGGAAGCGGCCGCTCAAGCGGTGCGGCAGCATATTGACGAATTGAAAAAAGCGATTGAAATGGGTGAAATCTGATGGAATCTGCACGGCTTAAGCCACTTTCGGATACTAAATCGTTGTCGATTGCCGAAGGATGGATGCTTGTATTAGGAATGATATTGATTGCGGCGAATTTGCGCGCGCCTCTCACTTCCGTAGGACCTTTGGTGACTACGATACGGAATGCACTGGGCATATCCAATACGACCGCCGGTATGATTACGACACTGCCTTTATTGGCATTTGCTTTTTTATCGCCGCTTGCGCCCAAACTGGCCCGACGCTTCGGGGCGCCTGCGGTTCTGTTTTGCGCCATGATTCTTCTTGCAGCCGGCATTGCGCTGCGGTCTGCGGCCGGCGCAGGCACACTGCTGGCGGGAACGGTCATTCTCGGCATGGCGATTTCGGTGTGCAATGTGCTGATGCCAAGTCTGATCAAAGAAAAGTTTCCTCATAAAATCGGTATCATGATCGGCGTCTATTCCGTTGCGATGAATTTGTGCGGCGCCATCGCTTCCGGGATTAGCGTTCCGATGGCCGGTCCATTGGGGCTTGGTTGGAAAGGCGCGCTGGGCATATGGACGCTGCCGGCGATACTTGCCGTTATATGTTGGATTCCGCAAATTCGGGGCGGGCAAAAGCAACCGGCGCCGGCGGCAAAGTCAGCGGCAAACGCGAGCCGGACGAATCTTTGGAGCTCTGCTCTTGCATGGCAGGTTGCCTTGTTTATGGGCCTACAATCTCTCGTATTTTATGTCGTCATCGCCTGGCTGCCGGGCATTTTGCAGACATACGGCATGACTTCCGATGCGGCCGGATGGACGCTGTCCGTAATGCAGCTGGCACTGCTTCCGGTGTCTTTTATCGTGCCGATCTGGGCTGGACGCATGAAGAGTCAGGTTCCGCTCGTACTGCTGACGGCAGCCATTCTTTTGATCGGCGTCTGCGGTCTTCTGCTCGGGCATCGGAGCGTAGTCATCGTGTCGGCCATATTCGTCGGCATCGGCGCCGGCTGCTCCTTCAGTCTGGCAATGATGTTTTTCGGTCTTCGCACGAGAACGGCCCAGGGCGCGGCCGAATTGTCGGGGATGTCCCAGTCCGTAGGCTATTTGCTGGCCGCCGTAGGACCTACGCTGTTCGGCTATTTGCACGATGCAACGCAAGGGTGGACCGTTCCGCTGTTCGTTTTGCTGGCGGTCGGTATACTGCTGCTGATTTTCGGATTGGGTTCGGCGCGGAATCGGTATGTTGAAGGGTGAAGTGGAGCACAAATGTATGGATTAATGCAGCTAAAAGGACCGTCCGGTGATTTTGATCGGGCGGTTTTTCTTGCTGTGCCTGAATGGTTAAGTTCATTTTTTGTTATGTAATGGGGGCCAAGGCTCGCAACATCCCCTTGTCGATCGGTCAAAAAATCATATTTACAGACCAAGAAGATGCGCTATAATGAGATTAACGAAAACGTTTTAGTGAAAAGAGGCAAGGGAGGAATTTTATCGATGGGATCAAGAGTCGGCGGCGTTTGTCTGATGCTGCTCGCCCTGGTTGCGCTCACTTCCTGCGCTTCGGCAGGCAGCGGAGGGCTTAAGGACGAAGGGGGCAAGCCCACGGGAACCGCAAGCGATAAAGATACGGCACCGACACTTCGCCAATTGGCGGAGAGGCGGGGGTTTTTCGTCGGAGCGGCAGTCAATTACGACCCTTTCTCCAAGGATGCCGCTTACCGGCAGGCCATCGCCGATCAATTTAACATCTTGACGCCGGAAAACGACATGAAGTTTATGCGGCTGCATCCGGAGAAAGACCGGTATACGTTCGACCAAGCCGATAAGCTCATGGCGTTTGCCGCAGAGCATCGCATCACCGTTCGCGGGCACACGCTCGTATGGCATCGCTCTCTGCCCAAATGGGTGGAGGAGGGGCAGTGGGACAAGGAACAGCTCAAAGCGGTCATGAAGGAGCATATTCAAACCGTTGTGTCCCGGTATAAAGGGAAGATTGCCGTTTGGGACGTCGTGAACGAGGCGTTCAACGATGACGGTTCGTACCGGGACAACATATGGCATAAGGTGATCGGACCGGAATACATCGAGCTTGCTTTTCGCTGGGCGCACGAAGCCGACCCGGGGGCGCTGCTGTACTACAATGATTACACGAACGAGAGCATGACGACCAAGTCGAACCGCATCTACGAGATGTCGCGTGATTTTCGCAGCAGACAGGTGCCGATTGACGGCATCGGCTGGCAAATGCACGTCCGCACGATGAATTACGCGTCCCCGGACAAGATGAAGCAAAATTTGCAAAGGCTCGGAGCGCTTGGGCTGCAGGTGCAAATTACGGAGATGGACGTGAAGGTGAACGACAATAAGGACAATACGCAGGACGACAAAATGAAGCGGCAGGCGGACGTATACGCCGGGACGCTGTCGGCCTGCCTCGGGGAAAAAAACTGTACCGCTTTCATCACATGGGGCGTCGGCGACAAATATACGTACTTGAAGGATCAGGACCCGAAGGAGCAGCCGCTGCTTCTCGACGAGCGCTTTCAGTCCAAGCCCGCTTACCATGCGGTCATGGACGTGCTGAAGCGGTAACGGAACCTGCTCACTGCTATGCAGGCGCTGCGCCGGCGCAAGGTTTGAGCAACACAACGATCATAAATAGACCTGTCCGACCGAAGCGTACCGCTTTCGGTAGGGCAGGTCTTGCTTTTTACTGCGCAGCGCTTCGCCGGACACTGCCCGTTCTCGACGGTCAGCGGCCCGGGTTAGCGATCAGTAACGAGTGAGCGTCATCGGTTCGGGAACCTGCGAACTCCACCGGGCCCGGTGTTCGGCTTCGGCTATAGCTTTGCGGCAGGCGGAGCGACGCTTGCTCGAACAACGACTTTCGACTGCACGAGAATGACATTTCGGTTCTGTGTGGAAGCGGCGCCGGTACCGGAGCCCGTCGTCCCGGAGGCAGCGAGTTCGGGAACAGGAGCGGGCGAGCCCTTCGCCGCCGGCCCCTTCCGCTCGATCAAGTCATGCAGCAGCTGCGCCGCCTGCTGACCGATATATTGCTTGCCCGGCTCTAGCGTCGTCAGCGGCGGATCGATGAACCGGCATGCCTCAATATTGTCGCAGCCGATCACCGAGACGCGCTGCGGCACGGCGATGCCGGCTTCCTTCAGCGCCCGGATCGCGCCGAACGCGAGCAGGTCCGAGCCCGCGAACAGCGCGGTCGGCGGCTCGCCCTGCTCGAGCAGACGGCGGACGGCCTCGTATCCGTCCTGCTCCTGCTGATGCTCGGCGTAGACGATCCATGCGTCGTTCGCGGTGACGCCGCGGCGCTCCATCGCTTGCCGCATGCCGCTTTCGCGGTAGCGGTACACGGGCTCGGCATAGCGCGAGCCGATGTAACCGATCTGCCGGTGCCCGCAGCCGAGCAGATGGTCCGCCGCTGCGGCTCCGGCCGCGATATTGTCTTGGCGGACGCTGGCCGAGCTTTCGCCGAGCAGCGTCAGGTCGATGCCGACGCACGGAACTTCGCTGCGGTCCAAGCTTTTGATTGCGCCCGCAATATCGTTCGCGGCGAAAATCAAACAGCCGTCGACTTTATAATGGCGGCACCTGGCCAAATAATCTTCGCCTTGCGGCTGAAACCGTTCGTTGGAAAACAGCAGCATATCGTATCCGAGAACGCCGATTGCCTGCTTGAACGCGTTCAGTACCTCCGTGTAATACCGGTGGGTGAAATCGTAATTGACGTGATGACCGAAAATAACGCCGATCATATGCGTACGCTTGGAGATTAAGGTCCGTGCGGAAAAATTAGGTTTGAACCCGGTTTCTTCCATGATCGCAAGCACTTTGCGCCGCGTGTCCTCGCCGATGTCGCCGTAGTTGTTGATGCATTTCGACACCGTGGAGACCGAGACGCCGGCCATGCGGGCGATATCTTTAATCGTCATCGTCATGAAAAGTAACCCCATTTCCGAATCGCATCTGTGAGCTGTCTTGTGACCCATTATGAGTCCAATGGGGTTCAAAGGTCAAGCCGAAGCGGGGGGATGGGGCAGTCGGCCCTTTTTCGCGAAAAACATACCGTTTTACTATGAAAGCATTTACAAAATGCCGGGGCATGAATTATAATGAGTTTACTAAAACGTTTTCGTAAACTTTCCGCTGAACAAAAGGGGGCTTTTGTTTTGAAAAAAACGGCTTTTATCTCCATTTCGCTGCTTTTAGCGTGTTCCGCATTATCCGGCTGCGCCACATCGGGCAAACAAGCTGCAGCTCCGTCTGCCGACGCGGGCAAACCGAAGGAACCGGTCGAAATTTCGTTTTACTTGTACTCGATGTCGCAAAAAGATTTTACAAAGTATTATGAGGAGCCGCTCAAAGCCAAATTTCCGCATGTGACGGCGAAAGCCATCGTTCCGCAAAAAGGCCAGTTCATCAGCGAACTGGTGACGGCGGGGACCGTGCCCGATGTTATCATCGGCTCCAAAAAAACGATCGAAGACACGATGATGAAGTTCAAATTGGCGGAAGACATTACGCCCCTGATTCAGAAACACCGCTATGACTTGTCGAAGCTGAACCCGAGTCTGATCGAAGCGATGAAAACGAACGCCGGGGGCCAAACGATCGGGCTGCCGCTGGACGAGAGCCGCACGGTGCTGTACTACAACAAAGATTTATTCGACAAGTTCGGCGTGGCGTATCCGAAGGACGGCATGACCTGGGACGAAGTATATGACATCGCGAGAAAAATGACGCGCAGCGTGGACGGCGTGCAGTACTACGGCTACAGCGACAGGTACCACGATATGCTGCTGTATCAAAATCCTTACGGCTATTCAACGCTCAGCGCGCAGGAAGAAAAGGCGAGCCTGAACAACGACCAGTGGAAAAAGCTGCTGGAAAACATGCTTCGCTTCTATGCATTGCCGGGAATCGCGCTTACGAAACAGACGGCGGCCAGCGAAGAGATGAAAAACTTGTTCCCGAAAGGGCTGTCCGCGATGCAATTGTTTCCGCAGGACATGTCGAACTGGCAGTTCGACTTCGATATCGTCTCGATGCCGACTTACAAAGATGCGCCGGGCGTTGGCACGCCAGTCAGCGCCAGGTACAATTTCATCACGAAGACGAGTGCTCACAAGGACGACGTCTTCGAAGCGATTGCCTATTTGACCAGCGAGGAACGCCAAATTCAGGCGGCGAAGGACGGTATTATCCCGGCGCTGAAAATGAGCGATACGTGGATGAAAGTGTTCAAGGAGAACGATCCGCTGCTCAAAGGGAAAAATACCGGCGCTTATTTCAAGTATCAATACGGTAAGGAAATACCGCCGAGATCGGCTGGGCTGCTGCAAAATTTACAGCAAAAAGGGATCGGCATTCTCGAAACGGAAGTGAGAAATGTGCTGGCCGGCGAAAAAGATCTCAATACGGCTCTTCGTGCGGCGGACGAGTCGTTCAATAAAGAAATCGCAGCAGAGAAGGCTAAGCAAAAGTAATGGGTTTTGCGAAGGGAAAATGGCTCATAAGGGAAAGTCTCGGCACCAAGGCCGAGGCTTTCTTTTTGCTTTGTCAGGGGAACGGAAGTCGTTCAGCCTAAAAGACAGTTCGCCTCGCGGACAAAGGCCCGGTGGCCGGCATCCGCGTTCAGAAGCGTATTGACGGTATTGCAGCTTATGATGCATTATGAAACGATGGGGTCAGATTGTCGGAGGAGGAATACATATGAACCGGTTGGCTGTCATGGCCAGCATAGTGCTTGCCGTGCTCATCTCGTCGATGGACACTACGATTATGAACACCACGATGCCGCTGATCGCCGATGAGCTGGGCAACGTTAAGCTGTATGCCTGGAGCTTCGCTTCCTACATGATTTTATGTACTGTCGTAACGCCGATCAGCGGTAGGGTTTCCGATCTGTTCGGCAGGAAAAAAGTGCTTGCCACGGGAATCGTTATTTTCATGCTCGGTTCGGTGCTTTGCGGAACGGCGAACACGATGGTGGAGCTCGTGCTTTACCGGGCGGTGCAAGGTCTAGGGGCAGGGGCGATGATTGCTTTCCCTGCTATCATCGCAGGCGATTTGTTTTCGATTGAGGCGCGGGGCAAAATTCAAGCGTTTTTCACCGCCATGTGGGGGTTGTCGGCCGTGCTTGCGCCGCTGCTCGGCAGCTTTTTTCTGGAGAAGCTCGACTGGCGTTGGATTTTTTACATTAATGTGCCGATCTGCATCGCATCGCTGCTGCTGCTGATTCCGTACAAGGATGTGTACCAGGCCAAACAAAGCCGCGTCAACTACATGGGCTCGGCGCTGTTCGGGATAGGCATCGCGCTGCTGCTGGCCAATACGGTCGTCAGCGGAGGGTATTTGTATTGCACGGCGGCAGGCTTGATCTGCCTCGTATTGTTTGTCCGCAATGAACGGCGGCATCCGTCACCCATCGTACCGATGGGGCTGCTGCAGAACGGGTCGATCGCCTGGATGATCTTGAACGCTTTCTTGACGTGTGCCGCATTGTTCGGTACGTCGAGCTACATCCCGTACTACTTGCAAAACCACGGCTATTCGCTTTATGTCAGCGGCTTTGCGCTTATCTGGATGTCGGTCGGGTGGATTGCGATGGGGATGTACGGGGGCAAATGGATTCTTCGATACGGCTACCGCAGGCTTCTTGTGATCGGCAACGCCATCTTGTCCATTTCAGGGCTGCTGCTGCTGTTTTTGCCGGATACGGGCGGCTTCTGGTACGTAAGCCTCGTCATGACGCTGCAGGGCTTGGCTTACGGATTGCTTATCACTGTTTCCGTCATAGGCTCCCAACAGCTCGTAGCCGCCGATCAGAAGGGGATCTCCACTTCGCTGCAGGTGTTTGCGCGCAACATCGGGACGGCGGTCGGCGTGACCATCATGGGGGCGCTGTTGACGGCGGCACCGAATTTCATGACAGGCATTCACCGGCTGTTCTTGTACGGCTTTATCATCAGCTTGGTAGCGCTGGCATCGACCGCTTTTCTGTTCGTGCAGGGAAGCCGTGTCAAGTCGGAAGCCAAAGCTTCGTAACTGAAAAGGACGTTCTCTCGGAATGCCCGAGGAACGTCCTTTTGTCTTCCAGATAAGTCTTTGATCCGAACCTTATGATCTCTGCGTCAGTCGTCGTTTTTCTTCTTGCCCTTATTGAAAGGCCATATGTCCTTTAGACTCGGCTTGCTGCTGTTGCCGTTGCCAGGCTTATCGCGCTGTGCGGCAGCTTGCTGCTGCGCCTGCTCCATCGCCCGGCGCACTTCTTCCGGCACCGGGAAAGCGGATGGCGGCACGTCCTTCAGCGAGCGGGCCATCACTTCCCGGAACAGCTGCGCCGGAACCGCCCCGCCGGAGGTGGTCAGGTAATGCTTCCGGTCGGTCTGGTCGTAACCTAGCCAGACGGCGGCGGTCAGCTCCGGCGTGTAGCCGACGAACCAGGCGTCCTTCGATCCACCCGAGCCGATCTCGGCGAACTCTGCGGTCGCAGGCAGTTGCGTCGTGCCGCTTTTCCCTGCAACGGGCCGGTCGCTCAGTGCCGCTACCCGGCCCGAGCCCGAAGCGACGACGTCCTGGAGCAGTGTCGTCAGTGTATAGGCGACCGTCGGCGTTGTCACTTGCGACGAGGCCGGGGTCGCTTCGACCAGCGTGTGACCATCCTTGGTCGTAATTTTCGTAATGGCGTGCGCCTGGTGCAGCACGCCTTCGCTTGCGATGGCGCCGTATGCTTGCGCCATTTGCAGCGGCGAGACGCCTTCGGACAACCCGCCGAGGGCGATCGTCAGGCTGCGGTCGGTCTTGGGCAAAGCGATGCCCGCTCTGCGGACGAAATCGATTCCCGCATCGAGGCCGATCTCGTTGAGCAGCCAGACCGCCGGAATGTTCCAGGAGCTTTTGAGCGCTTCGCGCATCGAGACTTGCCCGCGCGTTCGGCCGTCCCAATCTTTGGGCCGATAGCCGGCGATATCCAGCTCCCCGTCGTACAGCATCGAATCCGGCGTATAGCCGCGCTCAAGGGCAGGGCCGTAGACGGCGAGCGGCTTGAACGACGAGCCGGGCTGCCGTTTGAGCTCGGTCGCATGGTTAAAGCCGCGGTATACTTGCTCGCCGCGCCCGCCGATGATCGCGCGGATGCCGCCGGTGCGATGGTCGATGACCGCGATGCCGCTTTGGATGACCTGATCGGCCGGGCTCTGGGGGAACAACGCGTCGTTCGCGTACACTTCTTCCGCCGCTTGCTGCACTTTTTCGTCCATAGAAGTATGGATGCGCAGCCCCATGGTGAGGATTTGCTGTTCTGTGAAACCGTACAGCTTCTCCGCTTCATCCATCACGTGATCGACATACGCTGGGTGTTTGCCTTTGAGTGATTCGCCGTTATTCGTGTTGAGCTGAATGGGGGAGGCGATCGCTTGGGCATAATCGGCTTCGCTGATAAAGCTTTGCTCCTTCATCAGCGACAGCACAAGGTTGCGCCGGTCAAGCGCCTTCTCTTTATTTCGGAAAGGCGAATAGGCCGTCGGCGCTTTCGGCAGTCCGGCGAGCATCGCCGATTCCGGAAGCGTGAGCTTCTCCACCGGCTTGCCGAAATATTGCTGGGCCGCGCCTTCTACGCCCCATCTCCCTTCGCCGAAGTAGATGCTGTTTAAGTACAGCTCCAATATTTCATCTTTGGAGTATGTGAAATTGATTTTAATCGCATAGCCGAGCTCCTTGAGCTTGCGGCTCATCGTTTTATCCGCGTCCAGGAACAAGTTTTTCGCGAGTTGCTGGGTAATGGTGCTGCCGCCTTCCTTCAGCGAACCCGTCTTCACATCGCGTATAACCGCCCGGCCGATCGACAATACGTCGAACCCGGCATGATCGTAAAATCGACGGTCTTCCACGGCGATCACGGCGTTGCGCAGATCGAGCGGTATTTGATCAAGCTGCACCGGTACGATCTTCGAGGAAGATAGCTGCGACACAGGCTTGCCGCTTGCGTCCATTACAAGCGACGGCTCCGGCAGCGGATGCTCCAGCTTGCTGATGTCGAGCGCTTGAACCCACTTCGCACCGAGCCCGAGCCCGGCGGCGCTGACGACAAGCAGCAGCACGATGCTTCCCAGCAGCGGGCGGCGCCAGGAGCGCGCTTTTTTGCCATTTCCGCTCGGGCGCGCGTCCGTCCCTGCACCGGGAGTAGGAGCGTGCTTCGGCGCTCCTGCGGGGGTGTCAGCCGCCGATGCGGAGCTCGTCGCACTCGCGGTTGCGCCCGAAGCTGCCGCGCGCATCGCCGCGTCCGCTTGGGCGGATGCCCGCGGTTGCGCCTGCTCCGGCGCTTCCCCCGGCGCGCTCGCACCGGCCTGCGGCCTGCCGCTGCGCTCGCTTGCGGGGCCCGCCGGCACAGCGCTCGCCGTCTGCCGCTCAGCGGCCGCTGCGCCGTCCGCCGCCTGTGGCCGGCCTGCTGCTGCGCCGGCTTTGCCCCAGGCGGCCCGGCTCGCCAACAGCGCCTGCTTCGCCGCACCCGCCCGCGCTGCGCCCGCAGGCCGTGCGTCGTCGCTGCGCATCCGCTCTTTAGCCGCCTCGCGGGCAAACGCTCCGTCACGCCCGCTGCTGCTGCGCACTTGCTCGGAGTCTCTCGTCGCGCCCGCGGACCACGTGCCGCGCTCTCGCGAGCCGTCGCGTGCCCCGGGCTGCTTTCCGCGACCGCCGCCTCCTTTATTCCGCCGCAGTATCCACTGAAGAAACGGCGCTCCTATCATTGCCATACGACCCCTCTCTACCGAATCGCTTCTATCAATAAATGCATGACACCTTATGGATGTCGAAGAAATTCGTTTCTCGTTAACCTATTCGCGGAGCCCCCCGGTTTTGTGCAGGTTGACAAGCCAAAAAACAGGAGCAAAAAAGCCCGCAAACCGATATGGACCGGCCGTGGGCTTGCCTGCTCTTTATGCGATATTACTGAATCGGATCGGGCACCAGACCGTTTTTCCGCAGTTCGCTGTTCGTGGGGATGCTGGCCATTACCTTTCCAAGCTTTTTCACTTCCGCTTCGTTATTCGCCATTTTCCCGTTCATCACTTGGTCAATCGACGGTGCGGCTTTTTTTTCCTGCCCGTTTTCAAGGTATTGCTGCACCTCGGTCAGCAGCTCCACGGCGGCGGCTTCGGCCGATTCCGGAACGAATTGCTTTCCGCAGAATCCGGCTTCCGGCAATTGAACCTCCGTTTGGCCGTTTTCCTTCGTCTGTGTAGGGATGCGGTACGGATACTGCTTGAGCGTCGCAGGATCATGGAATGTCAGTTCATACAATGTTCCTTCCCTGCAAGGCGTTTCCGAGAAGCCAAGTGCGGTTAAGGTGTTGTGCACATGAGTAAACGGCTTTGTGATCGTCGGCAGCGTTCTTTTGCGATTCATCGTTAACACTCCTTCGATTCGTATTGCACCGAATGCCCATGGCACCGGTGTACCGTTTCATTACCCGCTTTGGACAAGTTTGAAACGGCGCGCCGCATTCTTTTTGAATCGAATCCGGCGCATGCTATAATAAGGCAGGATGATCCAATTCAATTGCGGAGTGGGAACGATGAGAATCAACAAATATATTAGCGAAACGGGACTGTGCTCCCGTCGTGAAGTAGATAAATGGATCGAAGCCGGACGCATTACGATTAACGGGAAGCGGGCGGAATTAGGAAGTCAGGTAGAGGAAGGCGACGAAGTGCGGGTAGACGGACGGCTCGTAGGCGAGCATAAGTCGCATGTATATATCGCGCTGAACAAACCGGTCGGCATCACCAGCACGACGGAACAGCATGTACGGGGCAATATCGTGGACTTTGTCGGGCATAAGGAACGAGTCTTTCCGATCGGACGGCTGGACAAAGATTCTGAAGGACTCATATTCCTTACGAACGACGGAGATATCGTTAACAAAATATTGCGTGCGGAAAACGGGCATGAAAAGGAGTATATCGTTACGGTGGACAGGCCGGTTACTCCAGTTTTTCTTCAGGGCATGGCGAGCGGCGTGAAAATTCTCGGCACCGTGACCAAGCCGTGCAAAGTATACAAAATGGACGAGCGGGTGTTCCGCATCATATTGACCCAAGGACTTAACCGGCAAATTCGCCGGATGTGCGCCGCCTTCGGTTATGAAGTGCGGCGGCTTAAGCGAGTGCGCATCATGAACGTGAAGCTGGCGGGGCTGCCGACAGGGAAGTGGCGGGATTTGACCCGGGAAGAGCTGGAAGGATTGCTGGCGTTAACGGGCCACGATCCGGACCACCGTCCGGAAGCTAGCCGTTGAATTTGTATCCGACGCCTCGAACGGTTTGAATGTACCTCGGCTCGGCGGGATTCGTTTCGATTTTTTTACGCAAATTGCTAATGTGGACGAGAAGCGTTCTTGTATCTCCGTTGCTGTCCACGCCCCAGGTCATTTTGTAAAGCTGCTCCAGCGGGAGCACCTTGCCGGGCGATTTGGCCAGATGCAGCAGCAGATCGAACTCTTTGGAGGATAGCGGAGCAATCGCTCCGTCCACCTTCACGGTCCGGCTGATCAGGTCGACCTCGAGGCCGGGAAAATAAAGATGCTGCGAATCTTCTTTATGCTGTTCCATCAAATGACTTCGGCGCAAATGCGCCTTCACGCGGGCGACCAGCTGTCCCGGGCTGAACGGCTTCGTTATATAATCGTCGCCGCCGATGCTGAAACCGAGTATAATGTCCATGTCATCGCTCTTGCAGCTTAAGAACAGAATTGGCGTACTGAATGATTTGCGCAGTTGGCGGCACACTTCGATCCCGTCCATACCGGGCAGCGAAATATCCAGGATGACAAGGTCGGGACGATGCTCTTTGGCCATCTCCAGCGCTTCTGTCCCGTTATTGGAGCAGAGCACCTCGTATCCTTCCTTCTTCAAATACAAGCTGATCAACTCAACAATTTCCGCCTCATCATCGACGAGCAATATTTTTTCTCCAGGCATCTCATACCCTCCATCAGGCTTTGCAGCAAGGCAGTTCGTTTTTTTTCCGTATCCAAAGCAAGCGGTTTGCGGTAAGATTAATACGACGATCATTGACGTAATATGGAAAGAACGTGGTACCAATTTCCAGATTGTATCTCTATTATAAATGTTTAACGACACTTTTCGCTATAGTTTTATTAAGTGTCGTATTATCCGGCTGTGATGTGGAGCCGCACTCGGGACAACATGCCGATATTCGCGCCAAGGGCGGGGTGATGTCTCTTGGAAAATACCATTTCCAGCAGCAAGGCGTCCTTCCGCTTATAGGCGAGTGGGACTTTTATTGGCGGCAGCTGCTCGCTCCGCAGCAATTGACTGCGCCCATCGAAAACGTAGGGCCCGTACCCGGAAAGATCGAGCAGCCGGGCTCTTGGAACGGATTGGGTGATAGCGGCGATATCGGAGGCAGCGGCTATGCGACGTACCATCTCCAGGTCGAGCTGAGCGATACAACGCCGATTTTGTCGATAAAAATTCCGTATATTCGCACGGCCTACCGGCTGTGGGTGAACGGCAACGAGGTGGCTGCCAGCGGAACGGTCGGTACCGGTCCCAAGAACGCCCAGGCCAAATACACGCCCAAGGAAGTTGATTTTCATAACAATGGGCGATATATCGATATCGTGATCCAGGTATCGAATTACGATCATCGGCTCGGCGGCATTTGGAACCCGCTGCTGCTGGGAACCACGGATCAAGTCGACCGGCAAATCCGTACAGGCGCTGCGTTGGATACGATTATTGTCGGCAGCCTGTTTGCGATGGGGCTGCATTATATCGTGAAATTCATTTTGCGCCGGAAGGAAAGAGGCTCTCTATACTTTGGAGGGTTTTGTTTGCTGACCGGTCTTCGCGCCGCATTCGTCGGGGAAGGCATCGTTTATTACTTTATGCCTGGATTTGAATGGCTGTCTGCGCTGCGAATTGAGTACGCATGCTATTATCTTAGCGTTCCGGCCATTGCGCTGTTCGTTCATTCGCTCTACCCTCAGGAAACGAACCGCCGTGTAATCCGCATTATTCAGTGGGTGGCGATGCTATTTGCCGCCACGCTTATTCTTCCGCCGCCCTGGTTCACGTACGGCCCGCCGGTTTATCAGGTGATTACGGTGCTGGTATGCCTGTATTTGCTTGCTTGCCTGATTCAAGCTCTGCTGCACGGACGGGAAGGGGCATTGTTTGCGGTAACGGGAGCCGGCATTTACGTGGTTACGATCGTAATCGACATTTTGTATTACAATCAATTGTTTTCCTTCGGAGAAGTATCATCGTTCGGGCTGCTGTTCTGCGTTTTCATGACCTCGTTTGTGATCAGCTCGAAGTCGGCGAAAGCATTCATCGCGGTGGAGACGCTATCGCGTCAAATGCGGGAGATGAACATCGGGCTCGAGCAAAAAATACGGGAGCGTACGGCGGAGCTGGAGCGGATCAACAGCAGTCTGGAGCATATGAACGAAAACTTGGCCCGCATGGAAACGTCGCGGAGGCATTTGCTGAGTAATATTTCGCATGATCTCGGCACGCCGATGACACTGATCCAAGGCTACGTCGAAGCGTTGATAGACGGGGTCGTTTCGCAGCCCGAGCAGCAGCACAAATATTTGAAGCTGATCTACGCCCGCATTACCGGGTTGAACCGGTTGATCAGCGATTTGTTCCAGTTGTCCAAACTCGAGGCGCGCCAACTCGAATTCGACATTCAGCCGATCACGACTAGCGAATTTATCCGGTATTTCCAGGAACGGTACGAGCTCGAAGTCATCGGCGCCGGGCTGCGTTTCGAATCGGAGACGTATGAGCTTCAGTCCAAAGCGGACAGGCTGGCGGTCGTCTACATCGACCTGAACCGGATCGACCAGGTGCTGACCAACATCATCTACAATGCGGTCAAGCATACGCCCCAGGGCGGGCTGATTCAGCTCGATATTATCCTTGACGGACACTCGCTGGTCGTGCAGGTGAAAGACAACGGCTCGGGGATCGAGCCGGAGGACCTCCCACATATATTCGACCGTTTTTACAAAAAGGACAAGACGCGCAACACCGCAGGCGGCGGCAGCGGACTCGGGCTTGCGATCGCCAAGGAAATTATCGATTACCACGGCGGAAGAATTTGGGCGCAGAGCCGGGTCGGACAGGGAGCTTGCCTTGCCTTCATGCTGCCGCTGTCCAAGCCGGATCCGTAATCGCAGCGGGTTACCGTTTGACAAGGGAGCTGCGGTATTCCGTAGGAGCGATGGCGTAATGACGCTTGAACTGCTTCGAGAAATAGAGCGGGTCCTGGAAGCCGACGGAGGAAGCGATTTGTTCGACCGTCAGCTCGAGCCGTTCCCGCAGCAGGTGCCGCGCTTTGTCGAGCCGCAGCCTTTGCAGGAAGGTGACCGGCGTCAGGCCGGTGTGCTGCTTGAACAGCGTGGACAAATAAGCGCGATTGTAGCCGAGCGCCGCCGCCATCAGCTCGATGGTAATCGGCTCCGCATATTGCGCGGATAAGTAGTTTAGCGCCTGCTGCACGATCTGGTCGCCGCCGGATGTTAGCTCCGGCGCGTTTTTTTGCTGCGGCATCAACGCATCGGCGTACTCGCCTAGGAGCAGCTGCAGGCAGCCGTTCGCCTTCAGGTTGGAGCCGGGACTGCGCGACTGGAAGGCGCTTTGCACCTGATGAAAAAGCACGGCGATATGCCGCTTGTTCCCGGTGTGCACGATCGGCTGCTCGGAGCTGAGCCCGATGTCCCGGAGCATGGTTGCGGCTTCCGTTCCCTCGAAGGCGATCCAGCGGTAATGCCACGGGTCTTCCAGATCGGCCATATAGTTGATCAGTTTTCCGGGCTCGATCAGGAAGCTGTCGCCTGCGCCGAGCTCGTAAGTGCGCCCTTGGCACGTGTAGACGCCTTTCCCGGATACGATATGATGAAGCAAGTAATAGTCGACGATTTTCGGCCCGGGCCTATGGCCGGGCTTTGTCTGGCTATGGCCGGAAAAAAGCACGCTCAGCCTCCCGGAATCGATACCGGGCCTGGGGTTCGAGACGACGTAGTAGCTTTCCGGACGTTTGGGCGGTGCAGGAATGGACATAGCGCTTGGCTCCTTTATACCGGACTTCGGTCGTTTACGTAGAAGTATATCATGAACCTGCGGATGACTATATCGTAAAATCTAACATTTTTCCATGCAGGAATTACATCGTTCCATAGTGAATTTAGGAAGCGCAAGCTATACTTTACATCATGACAGAAGATTCTACGCGTTCAACGGAAAATCGTATACCAAACAAACCAATCGACGAGGTGACTGAGGTTATGGCACAAATTCAGGCAATGCAGCAGACGTTCAAGGAGTTTTACGGAGAATCCGGCGAGCACCCGGTACACGTATTTCACGCGCCGGGCCGCGTCAATCTGATCGGCGAGCATACGGACTACAACGGAGGCTACGTGTTTCCGGCGGCGCTGACGTTCGGCACGACGCTGCTCGCCCGCAAGCGAAGCGACGGCCAGGTGGGCTTTGCCTCTACCAATTTTCCGCTGCGCAAACATATATCCATTCAGGACATGACGTACCGCGGGGAAGACGAGTGGATGAATTACCCGAAAGGCGTCATTCGCGAACTGCAAAATCGCAATTTGTCCGTAGGCGGCTACGACCTGCTTTACAGCGGGGCCATTCCGAACGGTTCGGGCCTTTCCTCCTCCGCTTCGATTGAAGTGGTGACGGCGTTCGCGCTGCTGACGCTGGAAGGCCACCCGGCGGATAAAGTGGACATCGCGCTGCTCGCACAGAAGACGGAGAACGAATTCATCGGCGTCAAATGCGGCATCATGGATCAGTTCGCGGTGGCGATGGGCAAGAAGGATCATGCGATTTTGCTGATGTGCGATACGCTCGAATACAAGCATGTGCCGTTCCAAAGCGGCGCGTACCGTCTTGTGATCGGCAACACGAACAAAAAGCGCGGGCTCGTCGATTCCGCGTATAACGAAAGACGCGCGCAGTGCGAGCAAGCGGTTCAGGAGCTGAAGGCGAAATATCCGGAGCTGACGCTGCTCGGCCAGCTGTCGCTTGCACAGTTCAACGAGTCGCAGCATTTGATCCAGGACGAAACCGTGCGCCGGCGCGCCCAGCACGTCGTGGAAGAGATCGACCGCGTGCTGCAATCGATGAAGGTATTGGAGCAGGGGGACTTGGCCGCATTCGGACAGCTCATGATCGGCTCGCACAATTCCCTCCGCGATTTGTACGAAGTGACCGGCTTTGAACTGGACACGATGGTGGAAGCGGCACTGGCCGTTCCCGGGGTGCTCGGCTCGCGCATGACCGGTGCGGGCTTCGGCGGTTGCACGGTATCGCTCGTGCACGAGGACAGCATCGAGCGGTTCAAGGACGAAGTCGGCCGCGTATACAAGGAGAAAACAGGGCTGACGGCGGACTTTTACGTATGCGATATCGGAGACGGCGTGACGGAGTTGGCTTAAACGGCAAGGCCGGACGAACGGTGATGTAAGCGAAGGCGATAGAAGGCGTTACATGGCAATGTAACAACAATTCAGGCGGAAGGCGTGATTCATATGGCGATATTGGTTACAGGCGGAGCGGGATATATCGGATCGCATACGGTGGCGGAGCTGCTCGACAAGGGGGAACAGGTCGTTATCGTTGACAACCTGCAGCAGGGGCACCGCGATGCGCTGCTGGGCGGCAAGCTATACGCAGGCGATTTGCGGGATGCCGATTTCATGGATACGGTGTTCAAAGAAAACGAGATCGACGCCGTCATTCACTTTGCGGCGAACTCGCTGGTCGGCGAAAGCATGCAAAATCCGGGAAAATATTATCATAACAACGTTTACGGCACGCTATGCCTGCTGGAAAAAATGAACGAATACGGCGTAAAGAAGATCGTATTCTCTTCGACAGCGGCGACATATGGCGAGCCGGAGAACGTCCCGATTCTGGAGACGGACCGGACGCTCCCGACAAACGCATACGGAGAAACGAAGCTGGCGATGGAAAAAATGATGCGCTGGTTCGACACGGCCCACGGGATCAAGCACGTATCCTTGCGCTATTTCAATGCAGCCGGGGCGCACGAAGGCGGGCGTATCGGCGAAGATCACTCGCCGGAGACGCATCTGGTGCCGCTCGTGCTGCAAGTGGCGTTAGGGCAGCGGCCGCATATTTCGGTCTTCGGAGACGATTACGCGACAGCGGACGGCACGTGCATCCGCGACTACATTCATGTCACCGATTTGGCGGACGCTCATATTCTTGCCGTCGAGAAGCTTCGCGCCGGCGGAGAGAGCGGGATTTATAACCTCGGCAGCGGCACAGGATTCTCGGTGAAGCAAGTGATCGAGATCGCCCGCAGCGTTACCGGACATCCGATTCCGGCGGTGATCGAGGCGCGCCGCGCGGGCGACCCTGCGACGCTGATCGCTTCCTCGGAACGCGCGCGTGTCGAGCTCGGATGGAAGCCGAAGCGCGACAGCATGGAGCAGATTATCGCTTCCGCCTGGAAGTGGCACCAGGCTCATCGGGACGGCTACGACAAGTAAGGCTGGGAGGGGAAAGCGATGAAGGATACAACCATTTCTACGTCGCGCGAACGGGAAGCCGCGTACGGCATCAAGCGTCTGCTGCAGTTCGGATTGCGCCATAAGCTGCTTGAGCCGCTTGACGCGTATGCGGCCCGTAATAGCTTGCTCGATCTTCTGAGGATCGGCGAGCCGTATGAAGGCGAGACCAGCGAAGATGCGGCGGAAAGCCCGGACGAGCTGCTTGAGCCGTTGCTCGACTATGCAGCGGAGATCAGCGTGCTTGAAGACAATAACACGACGCTGCGCGACCTGCTCGATGCGCGCATGATGGGATACTTGATGCCGCGGCCGTCGGAGGTCGTACACCGGTTCTGGACTGCGGCGAGACGGGACGGAATCCGGCAGGCGACGGACGAGTTCTATAAGCTGTGCATCGATTCCAACTACATCCGCATGGACCGGATACGAAAAAACATGTATTGGCTTGCGCCGACCGAATTCGGCGATCTGGAGATCACGGTCAATCTCTCGAAGCCGGAAAAAGATCCGCGCGAAATCGCATTGCTCAAAAATGCGCCGCAAAGCCATTATCCCAAATGTTTGCTGTGCATCGACAATGTCGGGTACGCGGGACGGGTCAACCATCCGGCCCGGCAAAACTTGCGCGTCATTCCGCTGGAACTGACCGGAGAGCCGTGGTATTTGCAATATTCTCCTTATGTGTATTATAACGAGCACAGCATCATTTTCGACCGCGAACACCGTCCGATGAAGACGTCGAAGCAGACGTTCGAACGTCTGCTTGATTTCATCGAACAGTTCCCGCATTATTTTATCGGCTCCAACGCCGATTTGCCGATCGTCGGGGGATCGATATTGAATCACGACCATTTTCAAGGCGGCCGTCATACGTTCCCGATGGAGAAGGCGCCGGTCGAAGCAAGTTTCAGCCATCCGGATTATGCGGGCGTCAAGCTCGGAATCGTCCGCTGGCCGCTGTCGGTGATCCGTATTTCCAGCCATCACCGCGAGCAGCTGCTGAAGCTTGCGGGCGTCATTCTGGAATCGTGGAAGCAGTACAGCGATCCGGCGCATGACCTTCTTGCGTTCACCGAAGAAGCGGGAGGAGCGCAGACGCCGCATAACACCATTACGCCGATCGCGCGCAGCAACGCGGCAGGCGAATTCGAGCTCGATCTTGTGCTGCGCAACAACCGTACGAGTGAAGAGCACCCGGACGGCATTTTCCATCCGCACCGCGAGCTGCATCATATTAAGAAAGAGAACATCGGGCTGATTGAAGTCATGGGTCTTGCCGTGCTGCCGGGGCGGTTGAAGGATGAGCTGGAGCAGGCGGCGGAGCTGTTGACCGGCGCATCCGCGCTGGATGAGCGCATTAGGCAGCAGCCGGAGCATCCGCTGCAGAAGCATGCCGCATGGCTTCAAGCGCTGATCGAACGGTACGGCACCGCGATGTCCGCGGAAGAAGCGGCGGAAGCGCTGCGGACCGAGGTCGGCCGCAAGTTTGCCGACGTGCTGCGCGATGCAGGCGTCTATAAATGCACCGAAAGAGGCCGGGATGGGTTCCGTACATTTTTGCGGCAATTGGGCTTTCAGGAATAAGATCATCGTTTGACCGGATTCGTCCGCCTGCTGGCGGGCGAATTTTTTTGCGCTTATACCGAGTTTGGAGTCGATTGGAACGAAATTGTCTAACCTGAAACGGATAGCTACCTGACATGGTTCGTTTGAATCTGAAAACGTGTTAACAATTCGCATGCATGGGATATAAATAGTAGTTTATTACAAAAGATTGTACCAAAAGTACTATAATTCATGTTATAATACATTACACATTGATAACACGGAGATAAGGGGGCGGGGATAATATGTTTGATTGGCTTGGAATTAGAAAAGGGTTGCCCCTCTGGCGGTCGTATCGTTTAAATCGCGGCTCCAAGGAAGATGTGGAGCATATTTTCGAAGGCATTGCACATACGCGGATGGAATTGCTCCAGGATTGGACCAATGAATATTGGGGCCATTTGGATCGGTTGCTTGAACAGCTACATTCCGCGAAAAACGGTGATGGTTTATGGGAAGCGCCGGATTCGTCGCTATGGGATCGGCTGTTTGCCAAAGCGATGGACCGCGCGAATGATTTTACGGAAATTTTTTTGCTAAGCAGCCAAGGGACGGTTGCATTCAGTACATACCGCGGGCATTTAGACGCCCGGCATGACGAGAAGAGTCCGTTCTTTCCCGGATTGCACGATTCCAAAGGGAATGGCGAAGGCAGGAAGTGCCTGTTCGGACCGTATCCCGACCTGATGACGCTGAAGATCGGGCCCCGCAGTTCTTCGTTCCACGACAAAATGACGCTGCTTTTCATCGTTCCGATTATGGAAGAAGGGCAATGGAACGGGGCGCTGTGCGGCAGGGTGCCGAACGATGTGCTCGGCGACCTTATTCAGCGGGAGTCGGGGCATGTGTATCCCGATTCGGGCGACAACTATATTTTCATGGCCCGGCCGGGCCTGCAGAACCATATCGTACCCGGGACGGCGCTGTCGCGGAGCCGGTTCGAGGACCGCACATTCACGCACGGCGAAAATTTGAAAGACGGTGTAATGACGGATTGGGGCATCGTAACTGTAAAGGAACATACGGAGCTTGAGCTGATGTTCACCGACCCGGCGACCGGAGAACTGCATCCCGGCGTTGCGAATACGATCAAGAACGGAAACAATTTGTTCGTTGCCTTCCCGGGCTACTCGGATTACCGGCATATCCCGGTAATCGGCAAAGGCGTTACGTTCCAGCTTCCGCACTGCCCGGACGTATGGGGGATGATGTGCGAAGGCGATCTGGAGGAAGTATACCGGATTCGCAGCATCGGTTGGAAGCTGTTTCTGCTTCAGTTCTCGCTGCTTTTAGGATTCGGGCTCCTGACCGCGGCGCTGGCTTATTTGATCGTCTCCAGAGGAATGTCGCCGCTGTGGGTAGCGCTTCTAATCGGAGCGTTTCAACTCCTTGGCGGCTTCGGCATATCCGCCGTCCTTCACCGGAAAGGTGTGGCGCCGGTTGTGAGCGCTCTGCAGCGGATCAACCGGTTTATCCGGATCAACGCGGAAGGCAAAGGCGATTTGACGCAGCGGCTGAAGCCGGATGCTTTCGCCGCGGACGAGACTCGGGAGCTGGCCAAATGGATCAATAATATGATCGATTCGCTCGAAGGCATCATGCTCCAGGTGAAGCAGGCGGCGGAGGAGGTGCTGGTCAGCCAGCAGGTGCTGAATGAATCGGCGGACACGACGGCCGGTTCTACCGAACGGGTGAGCGACCGGATTCATCACATGATCGGCAGCATACGCAGCCAGCTCAAAGATATCGACGTCGCGAAAGACGTCGTCGGCGATATGCAGGGAACGCTACGCGTCCTGGAAGAAAAGGCGAAGCAGCAAATTGAGGTCGCGCACAGCGAGGTCGAGCGGATCGGCGAGAAAATGTCGCAAATTTCCACCAAGGTGGCCGATACGAATAATACGATCATGACGTTTATGGAGACGACGCAGCAAATTCGCAGCGTGCTGCAGGTCATCGATGAGATATCGGCACAGACGAACCTGCTTGCACTGAACGCATCCATCGAAGCAGCGCGCGTCGGTGAACATGGCCGGGGCTTTGCCGTGGTGGCAGGGGAAATCCGCAAGTTGGCCGATTTGACACGCAAATCGACGGAGGAAATACACGATACCGTTCAATTGATCGTCCGGAATGCGCAGAATGCGTTTGCCTCTATGAAGGAAGGTACGCAGGTCGTGAAGGAAGGGACGCAGCTGGTGGCAGCCGCTTCCGAGCTGCTTAGCGGCGCAAGCGGTGATGATTCTCTCAAAACGCAAATCGTCGAAGAAGTCGTGGAATTGATGGAGAAGATTGCCGCGGTCAGTATGGACAACCGGAAAATATCCACGGAAGTGGAAAGCCACGTTCAAGAGCTGTTGACCGATATCGGTGGCGTACGGCATACTTCGAATCACGTTGAAGCCATTACCGCGTTTTTGCAGCAGCTCGTCAATCAATTCCGGCTTACCGAAGCCCGCCGCAGATAGAGGAAATATATCATTTTTAATTGCAAGTCATAAAGCCCAAATCGCACGGTACCATTGTAACGCAAGCTCCTGATCCGGGGCTTGCGTTATTTTTTTTCCTGCTGCTTGCCAATAATTGCGGGTTGTTGCCGCTTGTGACACCCGGTACAATCGAATGGACGAAAGGAGTCGATATCATATGAAAAAATGGACAATCGCATTATTTTGCGCTTGTATGTTTCTTTTTTCATTTGCTGCGCCTCCCGATCATGCCAGTGCCGCGGCGGCGACACTCAAGCAGGGTAGCGCAAGCGGTGATGTATGGGATGTGCAGTACCGTTTGAAGGTTCTAGGTTATTATGAGCAACCGCTCGATGGAAAATACGGGGCCAATACTACATCGGCCGTACGCCGTTTTCAACAAAATTACGGACTGCCGGCGGACGGTATTGTGGGCGATCGCACATGGGCGATGCTGAAGAAATTTTCGCTGAGCCAAACCGAGATGGATATGATGGCTCGTATCATATATAGCGAAGCTCGCGGAGAATCGTATACGGGACAAGTAGCCGTAGGCGCGGTCGTGATGAATCGCATTCAGTCGTCGTTATTTCCTAATACGATACAAGGCGTCATTTTTCAGTCGAGAGCCTTTACGGCCGTGGATGACGGGCAATATTGGCTGACGCCGAACCGCACCGCTTACTTGGCGGCTTTTGATGCCGTTCGCGGGTGGGACCCGACGGGGAATGCGCTCTATTATTTTAACCCGGATACGGCTACCAGCGCCTGGATCTGGTCGCGTCCGCAGACGGTCCAAATCGGAAAACATATTTTTGCCAAATAATCGAACCTGGCTCAACATTGTAACCAGTGCCGTCAGGCGCTGGTTTTTTCTCGTTATCGAATCGGGAGGTCCGAGAAAAAATAAATATAACCAATAAACACTTACCGCGGATGAATCTCTTCCGTGTACAATGAAGGCGATCTTGCGGAGCCAACGAGTAGGCGTCCGTACTACTGAATAGAGGAGGAGTTGTTTTGTTCCATAGAGCAGGCATCATCCCGGTACACCAATTAAGCGAATCGCAGTTAGAGCGAGTGCGGGCGCTGGAACAATGCTGCAACACGCACGACGGTATTACGTTAAAGCTCAATTGGGAGATGGTGGAGCGCCGGAGTGGGGAAGAGATCAATGACTGGCTGTATACTGTCGACGGACAAATCGTCGGCTTTCTGGGCATGTACGTACTGAAACCTAGCGAGGCGGAATTAAGCGGAATGGTACATCCCGATTTCCGCAGGAAAGGCATTTTCCGCAAACTGTTGCAGGCTGCGACAGATGAGTGTAAGCGCAGAGGAATTCCTAACCGCATATTGATCGTACAGCGCGGATCGGAATCGGGCCATGCTTTGGCTGAACATCTCGGCGCGGCTTATCAATTCTCAGAGTATTGGATGGAGTTATCGGACGAACACAGCCATGAAGAGGGTATTGCCGGACCGTCTGCCAGCCAAATTTCCTTGCGACCTGCGGTGGAATCGGATCTGAATCTGCTGGTCAGGTTGGATGTGTCCGGTTTCGGCGTATCGGAAAACGACGCCAAAACGTTCAATCGGCGCATTGCGGCATCCGAGGGAGAACTGCGTTTGATTGCCGAACTGGAGGGCGTTCCGATCGGAAAGCTGAACATTCTACTTCACGGGGGCGGGTTCATATTCGGCTTTTGCGTTCTTCCGGAGTACCGCGGAAAAGGTCACGGCCGGGCCATTCTCGCCGAAGCCATTCGCCTGGTACGATCCAGACGGCTTTCCGGAAAGCTGGCGCTGGAGGTGGCGGCAACCAATTCCCACGCGCTTGGTTTATACAAATCCGTAGGATTTGTGGAGTGTAACATTAATGATTATTACGCTTGCCAATAGCAGGGGCTCATTGTTTCCCGTTCTCGGCAAAAGTCTACAATAGCGCAGCGGAGCGAACGCTCTGCTGCGCTTAGTGCGGATGCTTGAATCGGTTATTCCACTTGCCGTTCGTATTATGGAAGAAAACGATAACGATGGAAATGCCGAAAACGAGGTATAAAAAAGAAAAAGGCGACGGCGGTTATACGCCTCTGCCTTCTTTGTGCGCTTGCACGATCAAGAAATGCGGTTGCTTCATCAGGCGCTCATACCATCGCGGAGCGGGTGATGTTTCCGGGAATGCTGCAACAGGCTGTGGTTCAACGACGCGGTCGAGCGTAAAGCGCTCCGTCGTTTCGTTAATGATCATTTGAAGCGGTCTGCGGTAAAAAGTAACCTCAACCAAACCCGCTTCCTTCTTATCCCACTGATCGACCAATACCTCGTGAGCGTAATAGTCCGGCCGCTGGAATATCGTAAAGTCCATAAAAGGATGATGGACGGAAAAAAGTAGCTGCCCGCCGGGCTTCAGAACACGATGGAATTGCCGGAATACGGGCGCCCAGTCTTCGATATAGTGCAAGGTTAACGAGCTTACAATATGATGGAACGTCTCGTCTTGAAACGGGAGCGGCTCGCTCATATCGTAAGCTATTATTCGGGCTTGGCCGCCGACTCTTCGCTTGGCCGCTTCCACCATATCGGGGCTCAGATCGATCGCCGTCGTTGTTGCACCGCGTTGTACCAATTGCTCCGTGTACCAGCCGGCGCCGCGCATCCCGCATCGAGAACGGCCAGTCCGCTCATATCATCCGGCAACAGCTTCATCATAGCCGGACGCTCGTAATGTGCGTTATAAGGGCTCTCCGTATCGACGTTGTGCTCGTAATCTTTCACCAGCCTCGAATAAGCCTCCAACACTTTCTCTTTCATTCTCGGCACCTCCATATCGAATAGATTCGGTTGCGGTGGGAATTTGGTCCAGACGCATTCTACAATATCACTTCTTTGCCGGCGAGTGCCAGTATGGATTTGAAGTTTTGGTCGATTGCGATCACGATCTTCAGACTCGTCGTTTCTAAAAAAGTTTTTAGGTAACATTTGGATATGGCGACGCGTCTATAACTAGGATGTGGAAAACAATGGATTTATAGGAGAAGAACGGAGGAGTTCGTAGTGAAGCGGTTGTATGTAATCATGATTTGCATCCTGGCGGTGGCCATGTTCACGTCGGGCTGCAGCCTGGGTATGCCGGGAGCGGGGGCGGAAAAGTCAGCCGGGACGTTGAAGCAGCTAGGGAAAAACGAAACGGCGAGCATCAAGGTGCTGTATTATGACAAAAACATGTTTTTCCAGCAGTTCGGCAATTTGTTCATGGCCAAATATCCGAATATTGACGTCGATGTTATTTCCACGCAAGGCATCTACGGCCCCAATACCGACTACAAGGTCGAATTCGCCAAACTGATCGAGACGGAGAAACCGGATGTTCTTCTGTTTCCTTCGATGGATATGTATGAGCAGTGGGCGATGGACGGAAAGCTGTTCGCCATCGATGATGTCATCAAGCAGGACAAGTTCGACGTGGAAAATATATTGCCTGCGGTGACCGAGTATATCAAGGCAAAAGGAAACGGCAAGTTGTACGGCTTGTCGCCGAATTTCTCCAGCCAGGCGTTGTTCTATAATAAAGATTTGTTCGAGAAACACGGCGTACCGCTGCCTAAGGATCAGATGAGCTGGGCGGAGCTGATTCAACTGGCCAAACGGTTTCCGACCGACGGGCAAGGCGACGCGCGCATCTATGGTTATGCGGCGAATTATTCGATGAACGGCGGCAAAGATGTCGGCTACTATTATTGGAACGCCATCGGCGGGACGCAGGGGCTGTCCTTTGTCGATCCGAACAGCATGAAGGTGAGCATGAAGTCGGAAGGGTGGAAAAACGCACTGCAATTGACGGTAGATGCGCTGAAATCAGGCGCGTTTTATACCGCTCAGAATTCGTCGAATCCGATGATGATGCAGACGATGCAGGATTATTTGAAAAGGAATTTGTTTGTGTCGGGAAGAGTGGCCATGACGATGGACGGCTCTTACCTGATCGAAACGCTGCGACAGGCGAAGGAAACGCTGAAGGACGTCAATCCCGTGAACTGGGATATGGTGACCGTGCCGGTAGATCCGCAAAATCCGAACGTTGCGGGCAGCGTATCGGTCAACAGCTTGTTCGCTATCCGTGGCGATACGGACAATCGGCGGGCGGCTTGGGAATTTATCAAGTATGTGAACAGCGAAGAAATGGCAAGAATTACGTCCAAATCCACTACCGGCGGGCTAATGTCGCGCGTTGCGTACCTGAAAGATAAGGACGGTCATAACATGGAGGCGTTTTATAAGCTGAAGCCCAATGAGAACAGCTTGTACAAAGGCGCCGAGAAAATTCCGGCCGGTTTTTATACTCCATTTAGCCAGTTGGCGGCGCAGACGGTGCAGGACGTGGTGGACGGCAAGCAAACGGCGGACGATGCGTTGAATCAATTGCAGGAAAAAGGCCAGGAAATATTAATTAAAGCGAGACAGGAACAGGAAGCCAAAGATAGTGCGGAAAAGGCGGGGACTGCGGAGAAGCCGTAAACGTAATATGAAGAACCAGTGCCGGTAACTTAAGGCGCTGGTTTTTTCGTATGAGCTCCGCCGGGCGATATTCTCCATCGTTCGGGGCATAGTAACGTAACAACTGGTAAAGGAGGAAGCGGCATGCGAAACGGCAATAAAGCGGCAGCCAACCTCATTCTGGCCATCGGAATCTTTATCGGTACGACCGGACACGTCCGCGCGGACACGCCGCCTTTGACGTTTGCCGTACTTAGCGATATTCACGTGCAGAGCTGGGACAAGCGATCCATCCGCAAATTCGGCGCTGCCCTGGGCGATTTGAAGAAAGCGGCGCCACAAACGCAAGCGCTTGTGCTTAACGGGGATTTGGGCAACGGAGACCCGGACGACTACCGGATGCTGAACCGTATACTGGAACGTCATCCGCATCCTGCCAAGGTGTATTATACGATTGGCAACCACGAGTTTTATAAGGCATGGCACGACCGGTTCCGCCGCCCGGCCATGGAGACGTTCCCGAACGGGGAGTCCGAGCAGGACTCCGTCTCCCGATTTTTGCGGCAGAGCGGCGAATCGAAAGTATATTACAAGCGAATCCAGAAAGGCTTCACCTTTCTTTTTCTCGGAACGGAGCGGTACCGGCAGACGGACCCATCCAACAAGGAAAACGCCTTCCTGTCGAAGGCGCAGCTGGAATGGCTATCGCGGCAGTTGAAAGAAGCGGACAGAGACGGAAAGCCGATCTTCGTCTTCTTGCATCAGCCGCTTCCGGGGACGGTATCGGGCAGCGATACGCCGGGGAACAAAGGCATCGTACAGGCGGAAGAGCTTCGCACAAGGCTTTCCGCTTATCCTCAGACCATTTTGTTCACCGGGCATACGCATTTTGAATTGTTGCTGCCGCGAACCGTAGTGCGCGATAAGTTCACTATGGTCAACTGCTCGTCCGTGGGTGACCCACGCAAAGGTTCGGACGAGCCGTATCCGCCGGATCAAGGCAGAAGCGAAGGGATTATCGTGGAAGCCTACTCGGACCGTGTGCTGATCAAGGGAAGAGAGTTCCATGAACGGCGATGGCTCGGCTCCTATATACTCAAATACAAGTAGGTACGACCCCAACGGATTGCAGGAAGCCCGGTTCGCCTTCCAGATATAGAAACAGGGGAATGCAGGGTTACGTTTCTTCCGCCTCGCCGCGATTCACGACCGGTTCAATCTCGATATGATCCGATTTTCGCCGCAACCCTTTGATTTCGATACCCTTCTCGGCAAACGACTCCCGAATATAAGACTCATCTTGCGGCGGGAAAATGTAGGACGGGTGCCGATCCGTATGGAACAGCAACTGCTCGGCCGCTTCCAGCAATTTCTCCATGGAAAAGGGCTTGCGCAAATATTTTTCCATATTTTTCTCGCGGTAGTCGTGCGGCGGTTCAAGTACGCTGGATACGATGACCGGAGTGCTGTGGAATTTCGGATGGCGGTACAATTCCGAGATGAAGTCCCATCCGCTTTTCGAGCCTTCCAGCAAGATGTCCACAATACACAGTTTCGGTCCATGCTCCTTAATTTGATTGAGCGCAAGCAAGCCCTCCTCCGCCGAGCGGACATGAACGACAGGGAGGTTCAGCTTCGCGATCGCCTCCTGGATTAACCGGGCGAGGTTGTCGTCATCCTCCACAATCATGATGCTTCCTTCCGCACTGTTCATTTGATGGCAAGCGAGCAGCACGGTGAATGTCGTCCCTTCGCCCATCCGGGATTCGAACGTGATCGATCCGTGATGCGCCTCGACAATCTCTCTTACAATTGATAAGCCGAGGCCGGTGCCGCCAATCTGCCTGCGGTCGGAATTATCGACCCGATAAAATTTCGAGAACATCTTGTCTTTCGCGTTATCTGGAATGCCTAAACCGAAATCTTGTACGGTAAAACGAACGTTGTCGCCTTCTTGATTCAGCGCAAGCTTTACATGGTCGGCTTGCGGCGAGTATTTGATCGCATTGCTGAGCAAATTGTGGGCGACTTGTTTCAAACGATCAGCATCCGCACGTACCCATATTTCTTCGTCCGGGAGAAGCATCTCGATTCGGTGACTTTGCTTGCCGTGCCACTGATCAGCGACTTCACGGACAAGCCCGCCAAGCTCGACCGGGGCGAAATGATACACCTGTTTCCCGGACTCCATCCGCTGCAAATCGAGAAAATCGTTGATCAGCGTGGACAGCCGCATCGCTTCGTTGTAGATGGTCTGCATGTACCTTGTGCGCTTCTCCGGCGTCAGCTCCCGGTGCAGCAATATTTCGATGAAGCCCAGAACGCTGGCGAGTGGCGTACGCAGCTCGTGGGAGACGATGCTGACGAATTCGTTTTTCATCTCATCGATCTTTTCTTCCTCGGTACGGTCCCGCAGCACGAACAAATATCCCTGAATTTCAAGCTTTTGCTTGTCGCCTACCGGAGTGGCGTATAATTCCAGATGATTCGGATGGCTGCTCTCACCGCTAACGAACTGGAACCGCTCATTTAAGCGATCGGTCTTGCCCTGCAGTAATTTCCGGATCGATTGGTAAACGGGAGACATGGACGGGCTGGTCCCAAAGGCATCCATAAAGATGTCGAGAATATTCTCCCCGATCCGGTCGCCGAGGTTGATCCGATGTCGATTGGCGATGAGCAGCTTTCCTTCCGGATCGGTCATCACCATTCCTTCATTGGTTGACTCCAAAATATTGCCGATCAGATCGCGCTGTTCTTCGATCAGCGTTTTCTCCTGCTGCAGTTGGGCGTTCAAGTGCACCAGGCGTTCCGCCTGACGCTTCCGCTCTTCGTTCGTTTGCTGGGCAAGGAAAGCGAGTCCGAACTGCTTGATCAATCCTCGGGAAAGACGGTTCGTTTGTTCATGCGTGGACGTGAGGTATCCGGTTAACAGCAGAAACCCGGTAGCCTCTCCCTGGTCGTCGAATAAAGGGTAATAACGGTCCACCGCATAGGCGATGCCCTGATGAAACCCGCGTTCCGCTCCCGTTACTTCCCGCATGCATTCGAGCGGCACCTTTTCCGTCAAGACGCGCTGCGCCGGGCCGAACAGCTCGAACTGTCGGGTTTCGGACAAATGTCCGGGATAGCCGATGCTGTACACAATCTCATAAGCGGGCCCGTCCGGTTCCGCGTCTTTGCGCATGACGAGCATGGCCGCGTCCAGCTTGAGCGAATCAAGCAGCGCCGGCACCGAGCTGCTCAAGAATACGCCCAAATCGATGGCGCCCGTAAGTTTCTCCTGATAGCCGTTGATCGTCTCAAGCTCCTGTTCCCGCTGAGACAGCATTTCCAGCGTCCGTTCCTGCTCCTCCTGCTGTGCGATGATTTCCTCGTTTTGCGCTTCCAAACTTTCCGCCATCGTACGATACGTTTCTTCGCTTCGGCGCAGCGCCGCTTCCGCTCGGTTGGCCCGATTGAACAGGACGACGGTGAAAAGCGCCAATACGATTGCCGATAAGCCGCCAAGAGAAATGATGATGCGAGCTGTCCGTTCCGCGTCGCGGGCGGAATTATACGCATCGTTCGCAATTTCTTCGATTTCCGCTTTCACTTTTTTATGAATTTGCCGGAACCGGTCCATTCGATTTTTTCCGGTCGTGATGCGTTTGACCGCTTCGGCCCTTTGACCGGTGCGAATCAATTCCAACTGGCCGGCATAGAACTCTTGCAGCCTTACGACTTCGGGAATGGCTTCTCCTTCCATTACGCTTCGAAGCCGCAAATATTTTTTTTGATAGACGGCGAGCGTCTCGAGATCCTGGTGCAGCTGCGTTTTTCCAAGCTCATACGGTTCCAAAAAACTTTCGTCCCCGGCCACTTCGTATCCGCGAACGGAGGTTTCCATGTTGACTAAGTCGAATAACAGATCCTCCGCAACGGCGGAGAGCGGGATCACCTCGCTGACGACACGGTTCAACTCGCGCTCGGTGTTGCGAGACGCAAAAAAGCTCGATGCGCTCACAAGCGCGAGCAGGGTGATGATCACAACGACGTAAATATAAGATAATTTTGATCGGGAAATGTTCATTTGGGAGGAACCTGCCTGTCCTATAAATAAAAGCTGCGATATGCGTATCAACCGGCAAAATCCGGATAGGGTATAAACCGAATAATTCGACAATGAATGTCGAAATCCTTTCCTTTCATGGCAACCTTATGAAAATAACATTGCAACAACGCACCGGCTGACTTACAATAGCAATAAACAATGATGTGAGAAAACCTTCCATTGCGGAGGGGGCCGTGCAATCGTTCACCAGGAGGGGAATATGATGATTCGAACTGGGGGCGAGCTTGGCCGGTTGATGCGGGAAGTTACCCCATATTTTCAGCCGATTTTGTCGCTGCAGACCCAGCAGATTGTTGCATATGAAGCGCTCGGCCGGCGGATCGTCGGAGGAAGCGTGCAAAGCTTGGGCCCATTTTTCCATGATCCGGCCGTCAGCGACGACGACCATATGACGGTTGACCGCGTACTGCGGGACATGGCAATGGCCCGGCTGATGGAGAAGGGGGAAGGGGCTCAGCTGTTCATCAACCTGAAACCTTCCTGGATTTACCGCAAATACAAGGAAACCGGGGAGCTGCCGACGCTGCGGCTCATTGAGAAGAACGGTCTGAATCCGTCGCGGATTGTCATAGAAATTACGGAAGAGGAGTTCACGGGACGGCTGGATCAGCTCTCCGCTATCATTAATATATACCGGCAGCAAGGATGCCGGATTGCGATTGATGACATCGGCAGCGGTTACAGCAACTATGACCGGATCGCTTCCATTAAACCGCATATTTTGAAAATCGACTTGAAGCTGCTGAAAAAAAGCGCCGTAGATGAAGGGTATAAAGCCGTGCTCAATTCGTTCTCGATTTTGGCTTCCCAAATGGGGGCGTCGCTGCTCGTCGAGGGCGTGGAAACGAAGCATGATTTGTATCAGGCCATGAAAGCGGGCGCGCGTTACGTGCAAGGCTTTTTATTTTCCGAGGCGCGGGCGGAGTTTCAGGAAGCGGGCGCGTTTCAACGGATGCTGGCGGAAGAAATTGCACGGTATACGGAAAAGGAGCTGGCCCGCTATCGCAAACTGTTCGCCATTAAGAACAACTTGAATGAGCTCGTGCCTGGGGATGCGAATATTCAAAATGCCGCCGACGCCGACCTGCTGATCGAGGGGCTGAAGGGCAGCATCGCGGACAATGTGGTTCGCGTATACATTTGCCGGGAAGACGGATGCCAGGTTTCGTCCAACTACATCCGCTCGGGGGACGGCATGTGGGATAAGGATGTAAGCTTTCAGGGAGCCAATTGGATTTGGAGACCTTACTTTATTCCGAATATGCTGCAGATGAAGTCGCAGGGGCAGGGGATTTTGTCCCAAGTGTATACCGACTTGGACAGCGCGCATTCCATGCAGACGTTCGCCTGCCAGGTCGGGGAGCAGCACTACTTGTTTTTGGATTTGACCGTTTGAAAATGAAAACGGCTGTCTTCGCACCGGAAGTGCGAGGCCAGCCGTTTAGACGGTTTATCGTATTTTCCCAGGCATCCGCGGACGGACGGCCATACACACTGCTGACGGATGCAGCTGAGGACGGTGTTATCCCTCGACCCACTCGCTTCGCAAGGCGAACAGGTCCTTCAAGTCTTCCGTCGACAGTTCGGTAATCCACTGTTCGCCGCTGCCGACGATTTGCTGGCTAAGTCCCAGCTTTTTATCGATCATCTCGTCGATCCGTTCCTCGAGCGTACCGAGCGTCACGAACTTGTGGACTTGCACATGGCGCGTCTGGCCGATGCGGAAAGCGCGGTCCGTCGCCTGGTTCTCCACGGCGGGGTTCCACCAGCGGTCAAAATGGAACACGTGATTCGCGGCCGTCAGGTTGAGGCCCGTTCCGCCCGCTTTGAGCGATAACAGGAAGATGCCGGAATTCGCTTCTTCATCCGTGGCATCCTCCTGGAAGACGTCGATCATCCGATCGCGATCCAGCTTGGTGATGCCCCCGTGAAGAAACGGCGTCTTCGTTCCCAGTTCTTCCTCGAAAATGCGTTGAAGCAGCCGCCCGGTTTCCACGAACTGGGTGAAGATCAGGCACTTATCGCCCTCCTGGCGCAGCTCCTGCACCATCTCGAGCAGCCGTTCCACTTTATTGGATCGCTGCTGCCAAGGGGACCTAACGCTATCTTTGCCGAGCAGCGCCGGGTGGTTGCAAATTTGTTTCAGTCTCGTCAGCGCCGTCAAGATGAGGCCGCGGCGTTCCATCGTCGACAGCTTGTCGAGTCGCTCGAACATGTCGCGAATGTAATTTTCATACATCGTGGCTTGCTCGGCCGTCAAAGATACGTATGTTTTGTACTCGTTCTTATCCGGAAGATCGAGCTGGATGGAAGGATCTTTCTTCACCCTCCGCAGCAGAAACGGACGAATCAGCCGCTGCACCTTGGCGATCAGCTCCTGGTCCTGCGTACGCTCGATCACGCTGACATAGCGATGGGAAAAGTCCCGGAGCGATCCGAGGTATCCCGGATTGAGAAAATCAAAGATCGACCACAGCTCGGTCAGCCGGTTTTCGATCGGCGTCCCGGTCAGCGCGATCCGATGCCGTCCGTTCAGCTTGCGGATGGAAGCCGCTTGCTTCGTGTAGGCGTTCTTAATATTTTGCGCCTCGTCGAGACAGATCGACTCCCAATCGACGGAGGCCAGCTCGGTCTCATCCAAATGCGACAGCGTATAGGACGTGAGCACAAGATCGTAGCCGCGGCACGCCGCCGCGAACCGGTCCCCCTTGGCACGCGCCGGGCCGTAGTGCAGGTAGACGCGCAGATCCGGAGCAAAGCGCTGAAGCTCCTTCTGCCAGTTGCCGAGCACGGAGGTCGGGCAGACGAGCAGGGAAGGCGGCGCTTCGTCCGGATCGGCTGCATTGCCATCCGTCTCTTGCAGCTGCTGTTCACGCAGCAGCAGCAAATACGTAATCATCTGAATCGTTTTCCCGAGGCCCATGTCATCCGCCAGACAGCCGCCAAAGCCGCATCTGCGCAAAAACATGAGCCAGGAGATGCCCTCCACCTGATAGGGGCGCAAGGTGCCCCGGAACGTGTCGGGCGGCTCCATCATCGGCGGGCGCTGGGCATGATTCAACTGGTCGACGAGCTGCTGCAGCTGTTCGTTCAGCTCGACTTCCATTTGCAGCGAGCGATGGAAGTCCTTTTCCTCCTCGCCTTCGGAGGAGCCGAGCAGATGCAGCTCCAGCACGTCGCGCATCGACAAGCCCTGCTTCTTCTGCACCTGGCTCATCACCTGCTGCAGCTGCGCAAGGTGAACGGGATCGAGCTGCACCCATTGGCCGCGGATTTGCACGAGCTTGCGGTTTTGCTCCAGCAAGGCGTGGAATTCGTCCTCGGTTAATTCGATGTCGCCGAGGGCGATTTTCCAGTCGAACTGCATGAGCTGGTTCAGGCCGAACATCGACTGCGGTCCGCTGCCCACGGACGATTTGATCTTCGCCTTCAGGCGCGGCCGCCACTTGCGGATGCGCTCCCACCAGGCAGGCAGAAACACGGAGTAGCCCGCCTCCATCAAGCGCAGGCTGCCCTTCGCGAGCAGATCCCACGCCTCGCTCTCGCTCAGCTCGCTGCGCAGCCCGCTCTCGCCCTCGGCCAGCCATGGCAGCATGCGCCGCCACTTCGCGACGTCGCGCGCCGCGCGTCCGAGATGCTCGCACCAGGCGGGCGGCAGCGGCGCGCTGCCGGGCACCGGCCCTTCTTGCTGTGCGTCCGCCTGATCCGCCGACCAGCCGCTCACACTCGATGGCAGCACCTCGTGCAGCACTTCCTTGTCGCCGCGGTCCTGCAGCACGACGCGCAAAGGCCAAGCGCCGCCCGGCTGCTGCGGTTCCTCGAGCTTCAGGCACGTGCGGAACGGCGTGCCGTCCGATTGCCAGCCGATCGAGACGAGCCAGTCTTCTTCGTCCATCCACAGATCGGCGGCCTCCTGCCCCCGCTGCAGCAGCGGGAACGAGCGCTCGAGCTGCTCGAGGCTCTGGCGCATGACGCCGTCCGCGTGGGTCCATGCCGGGATCAGCACGTCGAGCCACTGCTGCGCTACCGGCAAGGCTGCCCAGGCGGACGCATGCTCCGGCAGCTGCAGCTTCCATCCGAGCTCGCCCGCTTTCCACTTGGCGAAGTCCGGCATGAAGCGGCCCTGCGTTAGCGCCTCTTTCACATGCGGCGCAAGCGCGATGAGCTCCTGCAGCTCACGGCTGAAGTCCAGCCGCTGATGCTGTACGGCCGCAGGCGCGCATAAATAATCGAGCGCATCGAGCTCCGGCAGCAGCAGCCCTTCGATGTTCAGCGATTCGACGATATCGATGAACGTGCCGTAAAACGACGGCTCGTGCCAGGCGAATAGCCAATCCCGCAAGTCGGATGCGTCGCAAATGCCGCCGTTTCCGCGGGCGCCCCATAGAAAGAGGCCGCCTTGCGGCGCCCAGCGCACATTCACTTGGATTGTTACCGTGTCGGTCATGGCACCCATTTTCCTCTCTTCAGCTCTTCCTGCAGCGCGCGAAGCCGCGAATGCTTCGTCGCGAGCCGGTAGATGTAATCGTCCCAGGCGTGCTGACGATGAAGTTTTTTGTATAACGATTCAAGCTTCTTGAGCATCCGGCTCGCCGCTGCATAGGCGGTGCGGTTTTTTTCCGCAATCGTACGTTCGACGGCCTGATGATACAGCGGCAGCACCAGGGTAGGGTCATGCTTCTCGACCGTGTGCAGATCGACGGAATATAAATTTTGGGGCGATATATGGCTGGCGAGCTGCAGGTCGATCCAGGCTTTGTAACGATTCGTTTTCATCAAATAGGATGTATAAAACGAATACGTCCGCGGCAGCAGCGCGACCATGACGTCAACCCACTCGCGGTCATCGTTTTGCCGCTGCACCGCTTCCATCCAATAGTGGCAAAACTGCCGCAGCTCCTCTTGCTGGGCTCGCTGCACCACGGGAAGCAGCCAGCGAAGCCAGGCCAGCATGCGTCCCCATGATCCGTTTTCGTAGCAGTGGTGCAGGTACAGGAAGAAATCTTTGGCTTCCCGTTTCGTCAGCCGCTCCATTTGCGCGCGGGCGCCTTCGTCGTCGCCCTCAATCACGGCAAAGTGCGCCGCCGCCATTACCAGCGCATCTCTGCGCCGAGGCATCATATCCGGCGTCTCCAGCAGCTTGGCGACACGTTCGCGTTCAGCCGCCAGCCATTTCGGCTGATCCTGCATCCGCCACCAGACGCTGCGGTATACGGTAGGCCAGGACAGCGGGGATTCTTTCCCGGACAGTGCCATGCTCTCGATCATCGCGAGCGTTTCTTTCCAGTATTCGGCATAATCTTTGACCAATCTGCGGATGTCCAGCTCGGGAACAAGCCGCATCAGCTCCTCTTGACACAGCCGTCCGACCGTTTTGCAGCCCGTTTCAATGTAATATGATAAATACGACGATCGCATCTCTTGATAAAACTGTTCGATTTTCCGCATGATGAACAGCAGCATTTGCAGTGCGTACAACGTGCGCAGCGGCGCTTCCCAATCGTTTCCGTACGGCGCCAGCTTTTCCTTGACCGCCGAATGGAACAGCTCGATGGAATGCTGCTGCGAAAGAGAGAATCCGTAAAACTGCTGTTCGAAAAACTTTTGCCACTGTCCCGGCATCTGCTTCGCAGTCGGCGGGTCCAGACGATCCTGCCGTTTCTCGGCCGCTTTCGTACCGGATTGTCGCTTTTGCTGCCTGCTCTTGACCCGGATGGCTTGCTTCAGCTGTTGCAGCAGCAGCTCGGGCCGCGCAAAGGATGCATACAGCGAGAACACGAGCGCCGCCATATGCTCGCAGGCCGGTCCGTCCGAGCAGCTGCATTCGCTCTTGGCATACTGGTCCAGATCGAGAATGACCTCGCAAACTTTCGCTCCGCGAACGAGCGCATGCACCTCTACGCCATGTTTCAGCTCGACATCGGCAACGAGACCTTTGTGCACGTATTCCCAGCCTCGCTCCAACTGCGCCAATTCGAAGTCATTGCGCAGATGACCGATCAGATCTTTCATTCGGTTTTTCGGAATCTGCAGCTTCAGCATCGATTTGTTTTGTCCTCCGCACTTTTTGTCTATCCTTATAGTGTACCAGATTTTACATGCAAATGCGCGAATTTATCCGGGCTTACAAGATGTTTTTTGTTTCCATATCCGCAGTTGCGGGTGGGGGGGAATCCGAGTACAATGAGTCAAAAGGCTTTTTCAAAGAAATGGCAAGCAGCGATGAAAAGGCTTGAAACGAGCGACGGAACCGGCTAACGGCACGCGGACACAGTATAACGGTGGAAGGAAGGATTGGCATGGGAATTAAATTCGGCAGAGAGTATAGCGACATCATCGACGATTTTACGGAAGCGCTTCAAAGCGTGGAGGGTTGCCACGAGTTTCTCGAAATGACCGAGGAGGAATGGGGCGGACTTGAAGCGGAGGAACAAAGGGAATGCATCAAGACGCTTGCGGACGACTTGTTTTACGGACTCGGCACGGAATCGCATATGAGTATCGGCGGCTGTACGGTCACGCACGACGCGAAGCGGCATTTAATCCGCATCGATCATAGCGGTGCGCTGACGCGCGTCATTCATCTAGTGTGAGGCAGGGGAGACGATGGGGAACGATTGCGGCAAAATCCCGCTGCTGACCGAAGCTGAAGCCGATGTCCGCCTGGCCGGCAAGCCAGGTTGGACGCTGGAAGAAGAGAAGTGGATCGTAAAAAAATACCGCTTCCCCTCGTTTGCGGGCAGCATCGATTTTGTAAACAAAGTGGCCGTTATCGCAGAGGAGCTGAACCACCATCCGATGATCGCCATCGATTACCGGATGGTTACGCTGCGGCTTACTTCATGGAGCGCAGGAGGGCTAACCGGGCTCGATTTTACCTGCGCAGACCGGTTCGACGATGCATTTGCGGCCAAGGGAGCGGGAGGCTAGGGAATAACGAACTTCGCGCTACTGATTTTACGTGCTTCGTAGCACGTGGGCAGCCTCTTGTGGCTGCTTCGGGATCTAGCCGGGTACCGTTTCCTGCTTCTCCCTGTGCATATCAGTCCTTTTTTTGTAAAAACGGAGAGTCGGCTCCATCCACATGCTTCATAAGCGCGGCAAGGATCCGGCGTCTGACTTCCAGGGGAAGCGGCTGCCGTCTCGCGGTCTCCAGGCGGTCTTTTTGCACGAGGAACCCAGGTGCTCCAGAATTTTGCTATGAGATCCGTTTGACGCTTTTTCTGAAAAGTACAGTACGAACCAATCTTCAAAACGCATTGAGCGGAGCATTCATTTGCTCCCGCCGCATGTTCCGATCGAGATCCTCTTGCCGCCAATTCAGGCGGTAGATTCCCTCCGCGTATTTAATTGCGAACAAGCCCAATATGTCTATATTCGGCGCGCCGAAACCTCAGTCGATGAAGGTGTTCGTTCAACATCCCGACCGCGTCTCATTGTGCCTGTTCCCGTGCCTCCGGCTTCGTCTCGTTCCACACCATACAATGAAACGTATCCATCCCAGTCAGCGTCATTCGCTCGTACGTGTCCGTAATGGCAAAGCCCGCTTTTTCATAAACGCGGATGGCCCGCTTGTTCCAGATCAGCACTTCCAGATCGATCTCGTGCTCGGGCTGAAGCCTGCGGGCTTCTTCGGCAATGGCGCGGACGAACCGCTCGCCTTGGCCTGCTCCGCACAGATCAGGCCGCATGCCGAGCCCAAGCCGCGTTAAGCCGGCCATGGGGAACAGCTGTGCGAAGCCGCATAGACTACCCGCTTCATCGACCACGGCACGGTACTGCGTCTGGCGGATGAACGGGTCGGCAAACTCTTCGCCTCTCGACAGCATGTGCTTCCAGTCGTTCCAGTTGTACAGGTCGTAGGGAGCCGGATAGCGCCAGCTGCATATTACCGGCCCGTGCTCCTCGGTCATGGGAATGAGTTGGTAACGTATTGGATAACCTGTCATGCTTCGGTCGGCCTCCCAAATGTAAGGTGATTTGCTGCAAAATGGGTTAAATGTGTGTGCAATCGCTTCCGCTTCCGGGTGGATCGTTGTATACTTAACTATACCGTATTTCATCTCAACTAAGGAAGTGAGTGGCTTGAAGCACATCGTAAGTCAGGAATGGCTGTTCGAACATGGTACAGATGAACATATCGTTATCGTAGATTGTCGCTTTCAGCTTGGAAATCCATCGGCAGGGCAGGAGAGCTATGCCGTAGATCATATCCCCGGAGCCTTTTATTTCGATCTGGAGCAGGACTTGTCCGCAGCGAAGCAGCCGCACGGAGGCCGGCACCCGCTTCCGGATATTCAGCAGCTGGCAGTCAAACTCGGAAAGGTGGGAATTCATGACGAATCGCTTGTCGTCGCCTATGACGATCAAGGAGGGTTGTATGCATCGCGGTTTTGGTGGATGCTGAAGTTTCTCGGTCACGACAAGGTATTCGTCTTGAACGGAAGCTACACCCAGTGGAAAGATTCGGGTTATCCGGTAACGGATGAGCCGCCGGTGGAGCATCCGTCCGTCTTTACGCCGCGCGTGCGCAGCGAAATGCTCGTCAACGTCGAGCAGGTGCGGGAGCGTATCGGCCGGCAGGGAACCGTGTTGATCGACTCGCGGGAAGAGCGGCGCTACCTCGGTATCGAGGAACCGATCGATAAGATTGCAGGGCATATTCCCGGGGCGAAGCAGCGGTTCTGGAAGGACAGCTTGACTGCGGAAGGTGCGTGGAAAGGCGCGGAGGAGCAGAAGCAACGGTTTGCGGGGCTGAAGGACGCAAGCGAAGTAATCGTGTACTGCGGGTCCGGCGTAAGCGCCTGCCCGAATGTGATTGCTTTGAGCGAAGCTGGGTTTTCCAATGTGAAGCTGTATTCCGGCAGCTGGAGCGATTGGGTATCGTACAGCGAGAATCCGATCGCGACGGGGGAAGAGTAAGAGTGGAGAGTCGTGTCGCAAGAAGACAAAAGGGTCGTGACAGGTTGCCGGGAGGCAGCCTGATCGCGGCTTTTTTGTTTTTTCAGTGACAAACCGGAAGGTTAAAAGCGAACGCCAGGCTGTAAGGCAGGCCACTAACTATTTTTTTCATCCTTGACATTGACACTAGTGTAAACCTTTAACATAAGCTTTAAGCCGAATGAAAGGAGGTACTTAATTTATGAGTGCAAATGATCACAAGAAGAACGAACACAACATGGATGGGATGCCGAAAGACGGTAACCGTGCACCGGTGACAATCATCGGGTTAGGCATGATGGGGTCGGCATTGGCACGAGCTTTCCTGAAGGAGGGGCATCCGACGACCGTCTGGAACCGTGCCGCCGGCAAAGCCGGCACACTTGCTGCAATGGGAGCGGCAGTAGCGGGAACGGCTGCCGAGGCGGTGGCGGCTAGTCCGTTGGTGGTGATCTGTGTTTTGGATTACGAGGTCATGAACGAGATCCTTGCGTCTGCGGGCGGCATATTGTCCGGTCGGGTGCTGGTGAACCTCACTAACGGAACGCCGGCCCAAGCTCGTAATGCAGCTGCATGGGCAGCCCGGCAAGGCGCGGAATATCTTGATGGGGGAATCATGGCCGTGCCTCAAATGATCGGAGCTCCCGGGGCACTTGTGCTTTACAGCGGTTCGCCCAGCTCATTTACAATGTACCAACAGTCGTTGGAAAGTCTGGGGGCAAGCCATTATGTCGGTGAAGACCCGGGTCTGGCTTCCCTTTACGATTTGGCGCTGCTTAGCGCGATGTTTGGGATGTTCGGCGGTTTTTTTCAAGCTGTAGCCATGGTACGTGCGGAAATGATCCCGGCGTCGGTGTTCACCCCGCTCGTCATCCCTTGGCTTAGCGCAATGATGAATGCTTTTCCCCGAATGGCGCAGGCGGTTGATACGGGTGAACACGGAACCGACGTATCCAGTCTTAACATTAACAAATCGAGTTTCGTAAATCTGATTGAGGCAAGCCGGGATTTAGGGTTAAGTGCCGACCTCATGACACCTCTCCAGGCTCTTGTCAATCGCGGGGTTGCGGAAGGCTACGGTGCCGACGGCCTCTCCAGGCTGGTGGAACTGATCCGGAGGCCGATATCGACGTGAATGGTGTTCGCCTTGGACGTACGAACTTCGTTGTTCACCATCAAGCGCAGCAAACTTCTTCTTTCAGATTAAACCTAGTTGGACTCAAAAGCGGGGGCGAGCGCGGCAATTCGTTCGCAGCGCTGTTTGATGACGATGGGCTTGTCCTAACTTTAATGAAAGGTGCGCATGTTAGTTATCCCGAGACCTTTCATATCGGCTTTGTCCAGGAGAGCGAGGAAAAAGTGAATGAGATCCATCAGCGATTAAAAGAGGATGGCTTCGATGTCGCGCCGCCGAAAAGAGCGCATGGCTTCACATTTTATGTGGAAGCTCCTGGCGGCTTCACTGTAGAGGTGCTTGCTTAAATATACAACGGACTAAATGTCGACTACAGGCAAATACGCCTTGGAAACCAACATCGGATAATCCGGATCTGGTTCCAAAGGCGTATTTCTTTGAATGCCCGAGTGCAGCAGTTTCCATACCGCATCGAAGTCATCGTCGATTGTCTGCGATCCCCACTCCCCGGCATGCCCCGGATGATGGAACTTTGCCGTTGCTATAAGAACCGCGTCCGGCTCTGCTTTTTTTCCACAGTCCGTCTTTTTTATCGTTATTGATCCTCAATGATCGCCTTGCGGTTTCAATGAAACGGATTTTCCAGCGCGTTTTGAGGCTGTGGCTCCGAACTGGACGGCCATCATGACGACGTTAATGATAACCAAACTCAAGACGGCGTAAGCAAAGCTGTTCGTTGCATCGTGAATCCAGCCTAAAATAAGAGGGCCGGACGCTCCGATGATATAACCTACCGATTGTGTCATCGCCGACCAGGCGGCTGCCTCATGAGGGTGTTCCGTTGCATCCAGCGGCAGCAACAGATTCAAAGGGAACAGCCCCCCTGCGCCCAGTCCGATGAAAAGGGCAGCGATCCAGGGTGCAGCGGAGAAAGCAAGGAGAAGCAAACCGATAAGTTCGAGCGAACCTTCGACGATTAACCATAAACGGCGAGAAGGGACTTTTTTCAGCAACATGGGAAGTACAAGGCTCACCGGGATCTGGACGACAACGAAGACGGTGAGAGCCGTGGCGGCGTAAGCCTTGCTATAGCCCATTCCCTGCACGATCTGCGGTAACCAGGCGGTAAAGGAATAAAACAGCATCGCCATGCATCCGAAGGAAAGCGTCAGCATCCACGATTTTCCATTTGCCCAGGGCAGCTTAAACGTAGTTCCGTCCGCAGGTTGAGACTCCCCGCCTTTTGCATGACGCATGACAAAGATCCACCAGATCGGCACAGCCGCGAAAGCGATGACGGCCCATATCCCTAGAGCGCTCCGCCAGGAGTGGAACCCGCTCTGTAATGGAGCGGTCAATCCCGAGCCGAGGGCTGCACCTAGGGTAAGCGCTACGGTGTATACCGCAATCATGGTGGGGACGCGATTGGGAAAGTGACGCTTGATGAAGCCGGAAAGAAGGGGCCCGGCGGCTGCGATGCCAATGCCTGCAATAAAGGCCGTGAACAGCAGTATAATGGTATTCTGGGCAGCAAACCGCAGGATGGTCCCCAGGCCGATCATGATCAGCGACCAGCCAAGCACCCGCTCGATGCCCCATTTGCGGCTTAATGCAGCGGCGGCGGGGGAGAACAGGCCCATACACAGAACAGGGATGGAAGTTAATAAGCTTGCCGTGGAAGCACTCATACCTAATTCATTGCGAATGCTTTCAAGCAACGGTGCGATGGAATTGATAGCAGGACGTAAGTTAAGCGAGGCAACAAACAAAGCTGCTGCCATGAGAACGTATTTTCTCATAGGTGCGACATTCCTCTCACATTGTATCAGTGTTGTTTTTATGAATTTGGTGCGTAAGAAGAACGTTCCGGAATTGCTCGCCCCACTGCAAAAGCTGCTTCGTCCATGGCAAGGAGGCATCCGGTGACGTCATTTCGGAACAAATCTTATCCGCAAGCAATTGAAGCATTTGTTCTTTGCCTTTCACGTGATAATACAGGGAGGCAGGCTGTACCGTCAAATCCTCAGCCACTTTTCTCATACTCAGTTCCATCAACCCGTGCTCATTCAATAAGCGGATTGCCGATTCGGTGATCCGAGCGCGATATAAAGGGATATGGATATCTTGATCTTGTTCAAATCCGATCAGCTCGTATTGCGGGCGCGTCCGTTTTCTGGCCATGCCGAAAGCTTACTCCTTTTCATTGGCAATGATACCACATTAGAATAATCTAACATCATTAGATTAATTAAAAAAGTAGTGGAGTGTGATGGATCATGCGGTTTAACCATTTGAATTTATGCGTACATGACTTATATAGAGGCGCGGGATTTTTTTCAAGCGGCCAACATTGCAGTGGACCATAGACCGAGGAAAATCCGGGACGGATATGCGCTGTATTTTACCGCGCTTGGCGGGATTTTGTTTGAAGTGACTTGCTTCGCTTGATAAACGGCTTCGACCCAAGGCTGAACAGGACGGTTATTGAGCTAAGGTGAGGCGGACTTACACGGGTTCTGGTGTCGAGTGAAACTGGGAGCGGTATCGGATAAGTAGCAGCTCTCGGCACCTGCATCCGGATTCATGATCGGGAACTTGTTCGGCATGTTCCGCAAGGTAAACGACCCTTACACAGTTGGTACAAGGGATGCTGTCCCGCCTGCCAATCGGTGGGAAGGCGGGACAACGATGGAGATCAGTGCACGGGCAGCGTTATTCACGGATCGGCATCCTGTTCATCTTTGCTTGCCGACCGAACGGCAATGTTCGGTCTCAGCGGAAGCGGTCCGCGACCCTCTGCGGTTGTTTTTGCTCCGAACAACGGGGAGCAAAGAGAGCAAGCCGAGAGCCGCGAGAGCAGCGCCGACCCATAGCGGAGAAGCGAGTCCGTAACCGGCGTCGATCGTCATTCCGCCGATGGACGAGCCGACGACGACGCCGAGGCTGATCACCGAGCCGTGCGCGGTCGTAACGAGTGTTCCGGTGTTAGCGACGCGGGTGATGCGGGTGGCCATCGCCGGGTTCATGGGCACTCCCGCCAGTCCGACTGCGATGACGGCTGCGACTGCGATGACCGAATGGTGTGCCGAAAGAGCGAAGACGACCAGCGTGATAGTCAGGACGGCGAGTCCTGTGGTAAGAATCCGCATCGTATACCGGTCGGCCAGCCGGCCGGTAACGAGATTACCGATCACGGTGGCTGCACCGTACATTCCCAACAGAAGCGGGACGGTGGCCGGCCCGAAGCCGGTCAAATCGGTCAGGATCGGCGAAAAATAGCTGAATGCAGCAAACGCCGCGCCGATGATGAGCATACTGGTGGTATAAGCTATCCACAAATAACGATTCCCGAAGGCGGCCAGCTCGCTTCGCAAGCTGGCCGATTCCGGCTTGGATGTTGACGGGATGGCCCATATGCCAAGAAGCCCCGACAGAAATACGAGCACGACCACGGCCCAGAAGCTGGAGCGCCACCCGAAGTATTGATCGAACAGCATGGCCGCCGGCAGCCCGATCGCCGTGGCGACCATGAGCCCTCCAAGGACAATGGAAGCGGCTCGGCCGCGCGAATCGGGACGGACAAGGTCGAAGCAGATTGCCAGGGAAACGCCGAAGCAGGCGGCGGAGGAAATGCCGGTAATGATCCTCGCAACCATCATGACCACATAGCCGGAAGCGAGAGCGCCAACGGTTTGCCCGATCAGGAACAGTAGCGCAAGCAGCAGAAATGCTTGTTTGCGCGGCACTTTCAGTAGACCGACCGTCAGCAGCGGTCCGCCGACGATCATTCCCGCAGCGTAAGCGGAAATGAGGTATCCGATGGCGGCAACCGATACCTCGAATTGCGCCGATAGCGAAGACATCATCCCGGCTACCATGAACTCGGAAGTGGTCATGGAAAAGATCATGAGACCCAGCACATAAATCGCGAAAGGCATGAACAACAACTCCTGTCCTTTTTAAGTTTGAAAATGAGTCTTAATATTGTATTGGTCAGTACAAAATTAGGCGCGCAAGCATACTAGCGAGTAGATTACTCGCCTTGAGCACATGCGAATACAATAAGTCGCACTAATTTTTGAACGGATAGTACAAAAATAACGAAAAAATATAACGCTGCATGCAACGTTATTGGAAGGAGGCGATCGTTCCTTCGACGATTTGCGCGGCCATCTCGCGGTTTTGCACGGCGGCGTTCAGTACGCGGAGCCCGTAATAGCTGCTTAATATCATGTTGGCCGTCTCTGCCGCGTCTTTCTCCCGCGAAATTTCCCCTGCACTTATGCCGGCTTCGGCCGCCCGGATAAGCGCTTGCTTCAGCAGATCGACATGCCGGTCGAATATTCGTTTGACCGCCGGGTCTCTTTGCGCGCGTTCCATGGCTGCATTGATCAATAGACAGCCTCTGCGTCCCTCGTTCGTGAAATCTTCATGTATCGCCCATTCCAGCAAGGCGCGCAGGCGGTCTTTGAACCGGCCGTGCTGCTGCAAAATGTCAATTTGAGCCTCAATGCCGATTTCATGGTAGCGCAGAAGAGCATGCTCATACAGCTCATGCTTGCTGCCAAACGCATTGTACAAGCTCCCTCGGCCGAGACCGGTCTGCTTGCACAAATCGTCCGTCGAACAGGCTTCATATCCGTGCGTCCAAAATGCTTCCATAGCGGCATCGATAACGGCGGTATCTTTAAATTCGCGAGGTCTTCCGCTTTTGCTCATGACCATTCCACTCCTTCCTGGAACTAGGATACCTATTTTGTACTGATCTGTCAAATATACAGGTTGTCTGCACAAAGGGAACCATCACGGCACTTTACGAAAGCCCGGCATCCTTCACGTATTCCAGCGGCGACCGGCCGACCATCGCCTTAAAATCTTTAATGAAGTGAGACTGGTCATAGTACCCCAAATGCTGTGACAAGGCGGACCAATCGGGCACATCGCCTTTTTCCATGCGCTCGGCCGCTTCTTGAAGGCGATACCGCTTAATGACCCATTTCGGGCTGACGCCGACGTACCGGCTGAACAGCCGCTGCAGCGTTCGTTTGTTAATGCCGAGGAGCGATACGACGTCTTCCACCTTCGTGATTTCCCGGTTATCGATCACCGTTTGTACAATCCGGTTCAGCAGCGCGACGTTATCATCCGGCTCCGGGAGCCGTTCGAGCAGAAACCGCTCGACCAGCTGGGCGCCTTTCTCTGCATCGTCGAGCGCAAACATTTGTTTCTGCAGCGCCGTTCCGTCTTCGCCGAATACGTCTCCGACGCTGAGGATTTGACCGGTGATATTGGAGATCGGATGCTTCCAGAAAGGGTAGAAGCCGCCGGGTTGGAATTTGACGCCTATGACGACGCCGTTTTCATGCAAATCACGGGTGTACGGCTTGGACGGCACGCCGTATACGCCGGCAAACGTGCCGTTATGTTCTTTCTCGAACACCATATGGACGTTAGGATACGACAGCACGACCTGACGATAAGGGGCTTGTCCCCTCAAGTCCCATCGGACGACCCAATAATATTCGACCAAATGAGCGAGCGGCTGGACGGGTTCATAACGCGCGAGCGAGAAATTTTGCTTGCCCGCTTCCGCTTTCAGGATGCCTCTGTCGGATTGTTTCTCGCTTGGTTTCATGAGCTGGCCTCCCAGAATATCGTTGTCGCGTTTTTACAATACCGCTGAAACGTATTATTTTATAATGGGACTAGCAGTTGGGAATGAATGAAGCTATTGATGAAAACTTATCGAACGGAGGATCATTATGGATCTCAAATACGTTACGTATATCGCAGCAAAGCCGGAGGATGTATGGAATGCGCTGGTAACGCCGGAAGGAACGCGGGCGATCTTTTTCGGCTCTACGCTCCAATCGACATTCGAAATCGGCGCTCCTTACAGGTACGTCGGGCCCGGCAACGACGGAGAGGAGACGGTTCACGTCTACGGCACCGTACTGGCATTCGAGCCGAACCGGTTGATGAGCTATACGGAACATCCCGGACCGTCTTACCGTGAGAATCACGCCGAGCTGGAAACGAGAGTTACGCTTACCTTGGAGACCGTAGGCAACAGCACCAAGCTTACGCTCGTTAACGACCAGTGGCCGGAAGGCCATCCTTCCTATGAAAATACGAAAGAGAGCTGGCCGATGATTTTAAGCAATATCAAGTCTTATGTGGAAACCGGCAAAACAATGGATTTTGGCTGGTAACAGGTTAATAATAACGTATCATCGATCGGATCGGTAGGATGAATTCCGCTAGCACAGGGTGCTTACCGAGTTACGATGAGACGCGTGGGTCGGGGACATTTCTCAGTCGGGAATGCCCGGCTTTTTGCTTTGCCCTGCGCAATCTTCGGCATTGTCCTCGCCTGCCGTTTCGGTTAGTTCCTTGAGCTGCAGCAAGATAGGGCAGTGGTCGCTGCCTGTAATCTCCGAGTCGATTTGAGCGTCGATCAAAAACGGATTCAGTCTCGAAGATACGAGAAAATAATCGATGCGCCAGCCGATATTCCGCTCTCTTACTTTCGGCATGTAAGACCACCATGTATAGGCATCCGTTTGTTCGGGATAAAAATAGCGGAACGTATCGGTAAACCCGGCCTTCAGCAGCAGGGTCATCTTCTCCCGTTCTTCCTCGGTGAAGCCGGAGTTGTTGCGGTTCGATTTCGGATTTTTCAAGTCGATCTCCTGATGAGCCACGTTCAAGTCGCCGCAGACGACGACCGGTTTATGGCCGTCCAGTTCCTGGAGATAACGGCGAAACCGCTCTTCCCATTCCAGCCGGAACGGCAGTCTTGATAGATCGCGCCGCGCATTCGGCGTATATACGTTAACCAGATAAAAGCCGTCGAACTGCAGCGTAATGACCCGCCCTTCGGGCTCTTCATCCTCTTCCAGGCCGTATCGTACCGAGAGCGGCTTGATTTTTGTAAAAACCGCCGTTCCGGAATACCCTTTCTTCTCCGCGTAGTTCCAGTACTGGCTGTACGCCTCGTCCTGCTCCCAAGTCAACTGCCCTTCCTGCAGCTTGGTCTCCTGAACGCAAAAAATATCCGCATCCGCTTCTTTGAAATAATCCGTAAATCCTTTGTTGATGCACGCCCTCAGGCCGTTAACATTCCACGATATGAGCTTCATTGTCGTCTTCTCCTTGCAAAATAGCCGTTATTTCCAGCTTTCGTTACCGAAAGCGTTTCTCATATAAACGATAGTGTAGCATAGATGACCCGAGCGAAGGTGGATGTTTTGTAAAAAATATCTTATTCCCGCACATCGAACGGCATAAAGGGGCTCCCCAGCACAGCATGCCAGGAGAGCCCTCCTTGAACACAAATTTGCAACGTGAGTAGACAGCGTTAAGCCGCCGGTTGCGCCGCCGATTCATCCTCCTCCGCCACCGTCTTGTCGTTGGTGAGCATCAGGATGAAGCAGATCACGAGCACGGTCGGGACGAGCGCCCACAGAAACGTGTAGCTGATCGAGCCGGACAGCACGCCTGCAATCTTCTCCAGCAGCGGCGCCGGTATAGCGGCACGGCCTTCCGGAGAGAGCAGGACGCGCGGATCGCTCGAAATGCCGCCGACCTGCTGCGCGCCGCCCTTCAACGCATCGGCCAAACCTGCGGCAAAATGGTTCCGCTGCACAATACCGTACACCGTAACGCCGATCGCCATCCCGAGCTCGCGGACGAAGCTGATCGTCGAATTCGCCGACCCGCGCTGCATCGGGCTTAAATGTTGAATGGCCGCCATGCTCAGGACGGAGAACGAAGCGCCGATGCCGAGCCCGGTCACAATCATATAGACGGTAATGAGCCATTTCGGCGTGGACGTCGTCAATGTTGCAAGCAAACTAATGCCGAGCAGAAATATGAATCCGAAGATCAGCATGACGCTGCGATAGCCGAGTTTGCTGCACAGCATCGCGCCGATTTGGCTGGATGCGACGACTCCGAGCATCATTGGCAGAAGCAGAAGACCGGAGCTGGTGGCGGTTCCGCCCATGACGCCCTGCACGAAGATCGGGATGTACACGGTAGCTACGATAAAGGCGACCCCGTAAAACAAGCCGATCAGCGCGCTGGCCCGGAACAGGCGGTTTCGGAACATGCGGTAAGAGATGATCGGTTCCTTCGCACGGGCTTCCGTCCATAAGAAAGCGAGCAGCAGGACGGCAAATCCGGCAAACAAGCCTGCGATCTGCGGGGAGCTCCAAGCGAAGGTGTGTCCGCCTAGCTCCAGACCGAACATCAGGCAGAGGGTGGCGCCGACGAGCGTAACCGCTCCGGCCCAGTCGATTTTTTGTTCGGAATGACCGACGGACTGCTTGTAATGGATTAGGATGAATAGGAGAGACAACAGGCCGATCGGCAGATTGATATAAAAGATCCAGCGCCAGTCGATATAGTCCGTAATGTAGGAGCCGAGCAGCGGCCCGAAAATGCTGGACAAGCCGAAGGTCGCGCCGAACAGTCCCATCGTTTTGCCGCGCTGTTCGGGCGGCACGACGTCATAAATGATCGTAAATGCAATCGGCACCAGCGCACCGCCGCCGATCCCTTGAATTGCGCGGTAAATGCTGAGCTGCACGATGCTTTGTGCCGTTCCGCACAAAATCGATCCGATCAGAAAAACGATCATACCGAATAGAAAAAACTTTTTTCTGCCGTACATGTCGGAGAGCTTGCCGAAGATCGGCATGCCCGCCATGCTGGCGATCATGTAGGCGGATGTGACCCAGATGAATTTGTCGAAGCCGCCAAGCTTGCCCACGATCGTTCCCATGGCCGTTGCGACGATCGTATTGTCCATCGATGCCATCAAAATGGCGAGCAGCAAGCCGGCGAGTATATAGCCCAATTTGCTGTTAGTCGTTTGTGTTCCCATTCTTAAAACCGCTCCTTATTATTCGTTGTAATTGGCTCTCTTGCTTATGGTTTTACTATAGAGCTCTTTCACTGACAGCTATATGTCAGTGTTTGGAGCGGCCTGAATTATTTTATTTACAAGCAGCCTCACCTGGTTATTGTATAAACGGGCGATTGAAGGAGCATGTCCAAGCTTTCGTTTTCAGAAAATGGCGAACGCCCTTCAAATGCCGGAATAGGCGGAAAGGCGAACGTTTGTTTTTGCGGTTTGACAGGTTGAAAAAGCGACTGCTACGATGAGCCTGCTGGGAAATTTTGAAAGGGTGGTCCTGATTGCGATTGCCGGAGTGGCTATTATTTTTTATGAAACAAATGGTTCGTTCGAGAGGAGCGCTTCTGACCGTTGCTTTGCTAACCGTGACAGCCTCCTTGTGTGGAGCGGCAGCGCCCCTTCTGATCGGCCGATTGATGGATGCCGTCACGCTTCGCGGCGGGGAAGGCATGGCCCATACCGCTATGCTGCTGCTGGGCGCGCTGCTTCTGAGCGAGCTGTGCATCGCAGCGAGGGTGTACGTATCGTCGAAGACGATGATTCATCTCTCTTACGCCATAACGGAGGAAGCTTTATCCGCGGTGTTGAAAACGTCGTCCGATTTTTTTGCGAAGACGGCGCGTGGGGAACTGCTGCAGCGGTGCACGAAAGATACGAAGGCGATTCAGCAGTTTGGACTCGCGACGCTTCCAAGCTTTGTGCAAGAGCTGCTGCTCGCATGCATCGCGCTCGCCGTCATTTCCGGGTGGAACGGGCCGCTTGCCGTTATTCTTTTGACGGCGTATATCGTATTGTTTCTCCCTGTCCATCTGTATGGGCGAAAACGCGGGCTCGTTCGAAAGCAGCTTGCGCAGCATGATTCCCGCATCCGGCAAAGCGTGCTGGAGAAGCTGGAGACGATGAAGCAAATTAAACTGTACGGCACGGAAAAAAAGGAATTTGCGGATGTGACGAGGGAGCAAGACCAATGGGCAACGATGAAGTTTCAGGAGGGGATCGTTGACAGCGTGTACCGGACGTTCCCCCGCATACCGGATTCGTTGGCTCCCGTTCTCGTGTTTCTTTTTGCCGGTTGGCAGATGATGAACGGGGAAGCATCCATCGGGCAGTTGGTCACGATTCTTGCCTATATCCCGGCCATTAACGCGCCGGTGCGCTCGTTTTTCGGGCTGTATGTCAGCTTTACCGATATCAAGGTACGGATTCACGGCATTATAGATTACTTGCGCTTGCCGGCGGAGCCGGGCAGGCAGCAGGGACTGCTGCGTCCGGCGCATGTTCGCCGGCTGCCCATCGTATTTGACAACGTTTCGGTAACGGGAGACCAAGGCGATATATTGCGAAACATTCGCTTTACGGTGCATCCAGGCGAGTATGTGGCAATTGTCGGACCGAGCGGCGCAGGGAAAAGCACGCTGCTTAAGCTGCTCCTTCGCCTGCAGGAGCCTTCGGAAGGGGAGATTCGAATCGGCGAATATGCGATGTATCGGCTGGACGCGACGCACGTGCGCAGCCGGATCGGCTATGTCATGCAAGAAGACGTGCTGTTCCGCGACACGTTAATGCGCAACTTGACGTACTTGGCGGAAGCGGACCGGCAGCGAGTGGACTTTTGGATGAAAGCATTCGCAGCCGAAGACATCGTTGTCTCGCTTCCTCTTGGTTACGAGACGGACATCGGTGCAAACGGCGGAACGCTGTCCGGCGGGCAGCGACAGTTGGTCGGACTCGTACGTACGATGCTGAAGCAGCCGGACATCCTGCTGCTGGACGAGGCGACTTCGTCACTGGATCAGACGAGCGAGAATGCGGTGTATGCCGCATTGGACTGCCATGCCGCCGGTATATCGAGAATCAACGTGACCCATCGGTTGAAAGGGGCCGCTCTGGCCGATCGCATTGTAGTGATCGACAAAGGGCGAGTGGTGGAGGAAGGCACGCATGACGAACTGCTTGCGCTTCAAGGGCTGTATGCGCGAATGTGGCATGAAGAACGTGAACGGCTGGAGGAAAGCTCGGAACATGGGACACGGGAAGGAGAGGAACGCGGTGAGCGCCGATTTGCCTTTGGCGGCCGGTAATCGTTCGGCCGTAGCGTCTTATGCGAAGAAACATCTGCTGCCTTATTGGTTGAACTTAGTATTAATCGTGATGAAAAACGTAGTAGGCAGTCTGCTCTACATGGTGCCGCCTTTTATGTCTAAGTACATCCTGGAGACCGTATTGCCCGAGCGTAACTGGAATTTGCTCGTCATTGTCGCCATCTGTATGGTCGTTGCTCCGATTGCAGGAAGCTTGATGATCATTCTCGAGGTCGTTTGGGGAAGGTTCATGGAGAATTTATCCGGTCGCGGGCGGGCTGACTTGTATAACGGGATCCAGCATCAACCGTGGGACTGGCTGGTGCATCAGCGCGCCGGCGATTTGCTTACGCGGATGCTGGATGATACGCGGTCCATCTCCGACAAAGTGAACGGACAAACCGGATTTACGCTGTTTCATATCGTGACGTTAACCGTCGGCTCGGCGATTTTGTTAACGCTTCACTGGGGGTTGGCCGCCGTTGTGCTGCTGCTGTGGGTAGGACAAACCGCGCTGATGTCGGTGCTTGGGCGATATGTCAAACGGCGGGCGGAGGAGACGGCGCAGCGCAACTCGCGTGTCGCAGAGATGGTGCGGGAAATCGTATCCGCCGCTGCCTTTATTAAAGCGAGCGGCAAAGAAGCGGCGGCCTTGGGCAGCGTGCGCAGCGGACTCCATCAGGAATGGGAACAGACGAGGCGCGGCATCGTATTGGACCACAAAGTCCGGGTGCTGAATGGAGCTTTGAATGCTTGTTTTCTCGTGTTGATGTACGCAGCTGGAGGTTGGTTCGTGCTGGAGCAAAGCATGACCATCGGTTCTCTGGTCGCCTTTGTTGCGGTTTATAACTGGCTGAGGCCTTTCGGCATGCAGTTCATCGAGTTGCTGCTGTCCATCATGAAAATCATTCCCCCGATCAACAGAGTAACGGATATCGCTTTCGCCGCAAGCGAGAATACGAATGGGATCATTCCTTCTAAGCCGGTTACATTGGAGGCGGACGGACTATCGTTTCGGTATGAAACCCGGACCGTGCTTCGCGATATCCGCTTCCGTGTTCCTTCGGGGTCGATCGTAGCCGTTGTCGGTCATCGCGGTTCGGGTAAATCAACGCTTGTTGATTTGCTTCTGGGGCTGAGAGAGCCGGATACGGGCCATATCCGCATTAGCGGCATGCCGCTCGGCCAAATCGACCGTCGCTGGCTGCGCAGCCATATGCTGTGCGTTGCGCAGGATGTGATGCTGCGAAGCGGGACGATACTCGACAATATTTTATTCGGGATGGACGCGACGACGGAAGAAGTAATGGAAGCGGTCCGCACGGCCCAGCTGGAAGCGTGGATTTCATTGCTCCCGGACGGACTGCGCACGCAGGTTGGCGAGCGGGGATACGCGATCTCCGGCGGAGAGCGCCAGCGAATCAGTATCGCGCGGGCGCTCCTGCGAAAGCCTGCCATTCTCATCCTGGATGAGGCGACTTCGGCGCTGGATCAACGAACGGAGCGGAGACTGCTGGATCGATTGCTTCTGGAGAGGAAGGACATCATCCTCATTTTTATCACCCATCGCCTTGACATCGCACAGCGGTCGGATCTTGTGCTCGTTCTAAACGAAGGCATCATTGCGGAGCGAGGCACGCATGAAGAGCTTCTGCCGCAATATGGCCTTTACCGGGAGCTGTGGTCCGCGCAAACGGCACGCCGATAGGGGTACATGGATGCGGGTCAGGAGCGTCGTTCCAAACGGAGCCATGAGATTTGACCGCCTCACAGCGCCGAAACGCGTTCCTGGGATTGTCCGCAGGAGCCATCCCGACTTATACCGTCGGCTGACGGCTCCATTTCTCTCCCCATTTGCGCATTTCCAGCAGAATGGCTCCATATTCCTTGCCTTTTTCCGTCAATGCGTATTCGACCGTGACGGGAACCGTAGGAAAGACGTGACGGCTAACGATTTCATATTGTTCCAGCTGCCTCAGCGTGTCCGTTAAAGATTTGACGCTGACGCCGCCCAAGCTTCTTTGCAGCTGATTGAAGCGCTGGGCGCCTTGGCACAGCTGACTGATCACGAAATAGGACCATTTGCCGCTAACGACTTGCAGCGCTTCGCTAATAGCCAGCTGGCAGGGATGTTGGTAGGGAGGATTCAATCGACCATCTCCTAACGTTTCGTTAGTAACTTTGTTCGACGAGTGTATGGCAAAAAAAAGTGCGTTCTTATGCAACTATATCATTTCCTTTAGAATAGCGACAGGGCGTGACAAGGCGGCGCTAAAGCTTTTGCGGCCCGACTACCATTTCTAAAGGAGAGGACGACGGATGAACATGATAAACAAAACGATACTGGTGTTAGGAGCTACAGGACAGCAAGGCGGTTCGGCTGCGGCGCGTTTGTTGGCAGACGGGTGGCAAGTGCGCGCGTTTGTACGCAATCGTTCTGCGAAGGAAGCGCAGGCTCTGGCGCAGAACGGCGCGGAGCTGGCCGTCGGAGATTTGGATGACCGTGCATCGCTGGATGCGGCGATGCAAGGGGTATACGGGGTGTTCAGCGTGCAGCCGAACGAATGGGATCTTCATTTCACGGCCCGGGAAATCGGATGGGGGACTAGCGTAGCCGATGCAGCCCAAGCGGCCGGGGTTCGGCATTTCGTCTACTCGTCGATGTCGGGGGCGGAGGCGCAATCCGCCTTTCGTGAAGTGGCCAAGTGGGAGATTGAGAAGCATATCCGGGCGATCGGCCTTCCGGCGACGGTGCTGCGCTTGCCTATTTTTATGGAAAACTACGTCAACTTTCCGCATTACGGGATACGGCAAGGCACTTATTTCGAAGCGACAAAACCGGACGTCCCGGTGCACATGATTGCCGTGGACGATATCGGCGCTTTCGTCGCCCTTGCCTTTCAGCATCCCGGCACATTTGTGGGGAAAACATGGGAGCTCGCCGGCGATGCCCAGACACCTCCTAATATAGCCTCAGCGATCAGCCGCGTTTCGGGCCATCCGGTTGTTTACGTGCAGACCCCGATGGAAACCGTCCGGGAGCAAAACGAGCTCCTCGGCCGCATTTACGATTGGATCAATGATGGCGGTTATGTCGTGGACATCGCTTCCTTGCGCGAGTTTCATCCGGGTCTGATGACTTTCGATACTTGGCTGGAAACGAATGGAAAGCTGAAGCTGGAGGCCATGTTCAGCCGCCAGATGTGAGTGTACAAGACGGGCGGATGCGCGAGCAGCAATGATAATCGGCGTTCTCCTCTTACGAGCGCAGCCCGCGCTTTCTCTTGGCAGCTCTGTGTGGGCATTTCTGGCCGCCGATACGACAAAACACCGGTTTGGGCCGCATTAAAGCCCTCACCGGTGTTTTGTTTGCAATGTAAGTTACAGCTTGAATTTGGACATCTGATCGAGCAGTTCCTGCACCATCGAGCTCAGCGATGCCGCCGCGGACGAAATTTCTTCCATGGTCGCAAGCTGCTCCTCGGAAGAAGCGGCTACGCTCTGCGAGTTGGCCGAAGCTTCGCCGGCGATATGTGCCACCTGTTCCACGGTTGCGGTCACTTGCTGCGAGCTGGCGGACATTTGCTCGGCTGCGGCCGACACTTCTTGAATCTGCATGGTCACCGACTGGATTTCCTCCATAATGGAAGCGAACAGTTCGCCGCTGGCCGACACGCGCTCTACGCCTTTTTCCACCTCGGCGGTTCCTTGTCCCATCGCTTCCATGGCTTGTGCCGTATCGGTCCGGATCTCTTTGATCAATTGACCGATCTGCTCCGCGGCCGCCGTCGTTTGCTCGGCGAGCTTGCGCACTTCCGCCGCGACGACGGCAAATCCTCGGCCATGCTCGCCTACGCGTGCGGCTTCAATGGCTGCGTTGAGCGCAAGCAAATTCGTCTGCGTACTGATGCCCGTAATGATACCGACAATGCCGCCGATTTCCGTGGAACGCTCCTCGAGCCTGCGAATCGCATTCTCCGATTGGCGCACGGTGGAACGGACGATGCCCATTTGCTCCACTGCCTCCTGGATGGCCGCATTGCCTTGTTCCGATTGCTTCGCCGTATCCTGGGCCGATTCGGATACAGCCAAGGACGATTCGGCGATACGTTGGATGCCTAGGGACATATCCGTCATCGCCTTCGACGCTTCCGCTACATGATGATTTTGCGTCTCCGCTCCCGCCGCCACCTCTTGAATGGATTGCGCGATCGTCTCTGACGCACGGCTCGTTTGTTCTGCGCTCGCCGTTAGCTGCTCGGAGGTAGCGCCGACGGACATGGACAAATCCGTTACGAGACGCAGCATGCCGCGCTGCTTGCCGATCATGGCATTGAAGTGCTGCGCCATCCGTCCGAATTCATCTCCGCTGCGGACGGGCATCGTTTGAGTAAAATTGCCTTCGGAGAGTTGCTGCATCATGTCGACCATCGACTTGATGTGGCGCAGGATCATATGCCGGATGACCAGCGCGATCAATGCTCCGATAAGCAGAAATGCACCGATCGAAATGGCGATGGAAGTGAACATGCTTTCTTTATACGTGCGAAGTACATTGCTTTCAGGAACGACCGTTTCCTCATACCAAATATCGGTGCTGCCTTTTAAAAGGATCGGAGAGAACATCCGGAGCGCTCTGCTTCCGTCAGGTTCTTCAGAGTAGTGGGTCATTCTTCCATACTGAATACCGTTCCATATTTGCTTTTTTTCCGAACTATCCATATACGTTTTCGAAATCAAATCCGGGGCGTTACCGTTTGCGATATACATACCTTTGGCCGATACGATGGAAACATATCCCGAAGCGGGATCGATATCCAAAGCTTTTTTTTGCAGTTCGGCAAGCGAGAAGTCGACGCCGACAATGCCGAGGAACGTACCGGATGAGTCCAGAATCGGCTGGACGACCGAAGTGATCATCGTTTTCTTTCCGGCAACGGCATATTCGTAGGGCTCGAGCAGCGTCAAATTTTTGCTTTTCTTCGGAAGAAGATAGTAATCCCCGGTGCCCTCTTTGTCATAGTCTTTGTTCGGTTCCATGACGATCTTGCCCTCGCTGCGAACGATATAAGGGACGAATCGCCCGGTCCCGTCTTCGTAAGAAGCCTTGTTCATACTTGCTTTATCGTTGCCGTCGAACGCGTTAGGCTCCCACACCGTATAAATTCCGAGAATATTTTTTTGTTTATCCAAATTATCGGCTAATATCCGGACGACGTCTTCCCGCGATAATTTTTTTTGCGTTTTCGCATCCAGCAGCGTGCCGGACAACGTTTGTAACATCGATTGAACACCGATCAGATCGTTTTTGAACGATTGCGAGAAGGCCAGTCCGACCTGGCCCGCTTCGAGCTCTCCTTTGCTTAGACTGACCGAATGAAGCTGCCTCAAGCTCAGGCCGATGAGCGTGCCAAAGGCCGCGATCAGGACGAGCCCGACCGTCGCGACGAGCTTGATGGAAAGATTGAGATTTCGATACCATGCCATTATGTAAGTTCCCCCTCGTGTGCAATATGACATATATCGACAATTTTTGCTAAAAACATTAGTGAGTTTTTACATGGCAAAAAAATAACTGCATCCCCGCTTGTTAGATGGCTCTAACTTGCGGGATGCAGTTTCCTTGTTCGGAGACGTTTGCGTATTGCGAATCATTATCCTTTCAAAGCGCCGATCATGACGCCTTTGACGAAATATTTTTGCACGAATGGATAAACCAGCAGGATCGGGACGGTAGCCACCATAATGGTCGCGTACTTGATCGTTTCCCCGATTTGGAACTGGTCGCCCGCGCTGGCGCCTTGGGACATGCTGTCCGTCGAGTTGGAGATTAATATTTCGCGCAGGATGACCTGCAGCGGGAACAAGTCGCGATCTTTCAGGAAGATGGAGGCGTAAAACCAGCCGTTCCATTTTTCCACCGCATAGTACAAAATCATGACGGCGATGACCGGCATGGACAGAGGCAAAATGATTTTGAACAAAATCGTGAAATGGTTCGCGCCGTCCATTTTGGCCGATTCTTCGAGACTGTCCGGGATCGCCATGAATGCCGTACGCATAATGATCAGGTTGAACGTATTGATGGAAAAAGGAATAATCGTCGCCCACAGCGAATCGACGAGCCCGATGCCTTTCACGACGAGGTAGAGCGGGATGAGGCCGCCGTGGAAAAACATCGTGAATACAATGATGAAAATGAACACTTTGTTCCACATCACATTTTTGCGTGACAGCACATACGCGCCGAGCGCCGTAAGAAACAGGTTGATGATGACGCCGAAGACGAGGATGAACAGTGTATTGCGATATCCTGTCATTATGCTCGGATTTTTAAATACGCTCTCGTAGGCGGAGAAGCTGAGTCCGAGCGGTTTCCATAGAAAGCCCGTATGGCTGATCAACTGCGAGGCGTCGCTGATCGAAGCGAAGGCAACGTATAGCAGCGGATACAATGTAATGACGACGAGAGCGAGCAAAACGGTATGAATCACGACATCGAACGTTTTATCCGCCAATCCGGCGTTCTTGTGCATAATGGTCCCTCCTAAGGGCATTGCGAAGCAATGCCAGCATCGAAAGCATAAGCTTGGGCATTGCGGAGCAATGCCAGCATCGAAAGCATAAGCTTGGGCATTGCGGAGCAATGCCTATTCCTTTTACCACAAACTGCTTTCACTAACTTTCCGGCTGATACGGTTGGCCAGAATAAGCAGCAGCAAATTGATCACGGAGTTGAAAATCCCGACGGCAGTGCTGTAGCTCCAGCCGAACTCGAGCAAACCTTTCCGATACACGAACGAATTAATGACATCGGCCGTGTCGTAAGTGCCCGGATTGTAGAGCAAAATGATCTTTTCAAAGCCGACGTTAAGCAGGTTGCCCATCCGCAGGATGAACATGATCGCAATCGTCGGCAAAATGCCGGGCAGCGTAATGTGTACGATTTGCTTCCACCGGCTTGCGCCGTCCATGCGGGCCGCTTCGTACTGTTCTTGGTCGATGCTCATGAGCGCGGCGATATAAATAATCGACTCCCAGCCGATTTTTTGCCAAATTTCGGAAAGAATGTAGATGGGGCGGAACAGCTCGGGCTTTTGCAGAAGCGCTAACCCGTCGCCGCCGAAGTAAGTGAGCAGCGTATTGATGACGCCGCCGCTGTTCGTAAAGTCTTTAATCATGCCGCAGATGACGATCAGCGAGATGAAGTACGGCATGTACGTCACGGTTTGCACGAACCGTTTGAACGCCTGGTGACGCACTTCGTTGATCAGAATCGCCAAAATGATCGGCATGGGGAATTCAAAGCATAAAGAATATACGCTGATTAAAACCGTGTTTTTCAGTATACGCCAAAAATAATAGCTGCTGAAAAAATCATAAAAGTGTTTGAGCCCGACCCAATCGCTGCCGAGAATCCCTTTCATCGGGGAGTAGTCTTTAAATGCGATAATCGCTCCGTACATCGGCCCGTATTGAAAAATGGCATAAAACGCGACGACGGGGATCATCATCACGTACAAATATTTATTCAGCAGAAAGTCTTTTTTGAATCGCTGCATAAAGGACGCCTTTCGAGCGTGCTCGGCTCGCTTCGCTTCCATTTCAAGCGTCATCGACTTGGCCATTACCATTCCCCTCCTTCCAAAGGCTGACTTTGCTGTTTTTTTAAGCAGGAGGGAGGGCGCAGGCCCTCCCGGCAGTCATTTACCGTTTGTTATAACGATCCAGAGCGGCTTTTTGAATTTGGATCGCCCGGTCCAGCTTGAGCGATTTCATTTTTTCCTGATATTTTTCGAAGTTGTCGAGCGGCTCGGTGCCCAAAATAATTTTGATCGTCATTTCATCGACAAGGGTGTTGACGTCCGTCATAATTTTCGCGAACTCGGAGCTTTCCTCCGGCGTCGGCGTAATCGGCGGCAGCTGGTATTTGCCCATGTCGGTTTTTTGCCAAATGCCAACCGCGTCGCGCTGCGTCGGAAGCGCCAAGTACTGCTCGATATAGCGCTTGTCTTGAACGAACGGTCCGTTATAGTTAGCCCGGAAGTACGTCGACATCGCCTGGGCCGGAGCCAGTTTATCCGGATTTTTCATGATGAGATCGGTATATTTCGGATAGCCGTTCTCCATTTTGTAGCTGACGCCTTCGGTACCGAAGTTAAACAGCATGTGTCCGGCTTCGCTGTAGCCGTAATCGAGCAATCTTGCCGCCAATTCCACATTTTTCGAGTTGGCCGTAATCGCCACCATCCCGCCGTTCGAGAACGGCTGGTCCCGCTGGCCGAATTTCGGCGTGTCGCCTTTTTTCAGCACCGGATACGGGGTTGCGACGAGCTTCGCTTTCGGATCTTTCGCCTCGATCAGAGGCTGCCATTTGCCGATACCGCCGCCGGCATTGCCGACCGTCGCGCCGGTGGCTCCGGAAGAAATATTGGCGTCCCATTGCTTGTTGTCTACGGTTGCGATGTTTTTATCAAGCAATCCGTCCGCGTACCAGGTGCGGAATAACTGCAGGAAGTCTTTGTAGCCTTTTTCCGCCGGACCGAACTTGATCTGTCCGCCTTCCAAATAGAAATTGCGCGTGACGCCGAAGGCGCCGCTGAACGCGCCGTTGTTGAAATCGTTGAATACGCGCGGCGCGCTGTTGACGGAGAACGGTGCCGTTGCGCCTTTCTTTTCCTTGAACGCTTTGAGCATCGCCGTCCATTCGTCGATGGTGGTTGGCACCGGAAGCCCGAGCTCGTCAAGCCAATCTTTGCGCACGATCGGCCCCTGGAACACCATGAGCGCCTCGTCGCCGCGAATAAACGGGAAGGCGAAGTAGTTGCCGTTATCCGTTTTGACCATCTTGTCGACTTCGGGATGCTCCTTCAAATATTTCTTCAAATTCGGCGCATATTTATCGATGACGTCGTTCAGCTTCAATATATAACCGTCTTTAATCGCTTTTTCCGGTCCGCCCGGGAAAGACAAGAAATCGTATTCAATCATATCCGGCAGCTCGCCCGAGGCCAGCATCACGTTCAGCGCTTCTTTGGCCTGGTTGGCCGGAGGGGCGGTAAACTTGATTTTGACGCCCGTCTGCTTTTGCCACTCCTGGAAGAACGGCGTTTCCTCATGCGAAGCTTTGACCCCGCGAAGGTTGCTGGTCAGGTCGCCCCAATACGTTAAGGTTTTGTCGGATTTCATCGGATACGTAACCGCAGCACCCTGCGTAGAAGATCCGTTTGGAGTCTTGCTGCCTTCCGCCGCATCCGGCGCTTTTGAAGTACATGCTACCATTAAGCCGCCCATCATCGTGGTTGCCAGCATGACGGGGACGAATTTCTTGGATCTCCGTTTCATATGGTATGACCTCCTGATTTGTCCGGTTTGTCCGGATTTCTATGAGATGCTTCTCATGCCATCATTATATGACAGCGCTTACACAAAATGAAATCGTAATTATATCCAATTCAGTCGGCAAAATGCTATGAGCCCATATGCAAAATAGCCACTCGCATCGGCAAAACCTCCAAAAAGGGGCCAAGCCCAAACGAAAAAGCCGCACCGCTGCGGCTTATTCTTCCAATAATTCCTTATATTTTCCCGGCGTGATGCCTTCGTATTTTTTGAAGGTGCGGATAAAGGCGTTCACATCGTTGAAGCCCGCGAGACTTGAGGCGTCGGTAATGTTTTTTTTGCTGTCGGCGATCAATTGTTTCGCCTTTTCAATCCGTACCTTATTGATGAAATCAAGCAGCCCTTCGCCGGTATGATCTTTAAACAGTCGGGACATGTAAGTCGGCTTCATCTCAAAATGATGCCCGATCATCGTAATGTTCAGGTTGGGATCGCGGTAGTGCTCGTGAATGAACGCCGTGATCCGCTCGGCCAGCTCGCTGAGCGCATGTTGCCGCGATTGCTGAATGTTCTGCTGGCGTTTGGCGGAAGTATAATCGCATACTTTCTGCAGCAGCCCAGTCATTTGCATCTGCATGTCTTGCAGCGTTTCGCATGTGCTCAGTCGTTCGATGCGCTTCGTATTTTGCAGCAGGAAATGTTCCTGCCCGTCTCCGATTTCGCTGACAGTTTTCATCATCGTGCTGACCAAGTCCAGCATCAAGCATCGCGCAATGGCAATGGACACGACGGGACGGTTCAGATTTCGCTCGATGATGCCGCTAAGCGTCTCCTTCGACCGTTCGAAGTCGCCGATCTTCACGTAATTGATCAGCTGCTGCTCGACCTGAAGCGGGTAATAATACGCGGCGGGCTCGCTGTCGTCCGCTCCCGTTTTGTAAATTTGTTCATAAGACAATATCTCATTGCTGCCCATTACCAGCTTATATTCCATCGCGTCGAGCGCTTCCAGGTATGCTTTGGCGATGTTGTCGATTCCGCTGTGGATCGATGAGATCGATAGCGTCAAGTGCAGATGGTAGTGCGTATTCAAAAACGCTTGCGCTTCTTTAGCGATTTGCATTAAATCGTCCATGCGCGAACCTTCATCCTGTTCGGATACATTGATCAGGCAGGCAAGCGTATGATCGACCTCGGCCGTGTAGCCGCGATGCCGCCGCCCGGCCAGCTCTTCGACGACGTTGCTTACGATAAACTGGAGCAGTTTTTGTTTGTCGCCCGTCTCCATCCCGTCCAGCCTTTCATGAAAGGGGGCGCTCGCTTCGACATACAGCATAATGACGGCGAAGTCGCTGGAGATCGGCTTCATATTAAACGTAATCAGCGATTCGTCGACCGGGATTTGACTGTCGATGCGGCCTTTCAGCAGACGTGCGATAAAATTCGAGCGCAGGATGTGCTGCTGGCTTTTCATCCGGTCCATGATTTTATCCATCTCGCTGAGTGTGCTGCCGATCGCTTGTTCAAGAAATTGAAATTCGTTGTGCTCTTTGCCGTAGCTGACATTGGATTTGCCGGAAAACGTCTGCACGAGCCGCCGGACCGGGTTGTAGTTGCGGCGCAGGAACACATAGGTCAGCAGACTGCCGCCGGACAAGCTGATAAGAACGCTTACATAAGTCAAGTTCCGTACATGCTGCGCTTTCTCCCAGTATAGGGAACTCGGGATCATGGAAATATAGGTCAGCCCGACGCGCTCCGAACGAATGGAATGAATCTCGTATTTTTCCCCGTCTTTTTTATAGTAAAAAAACTTGGATTCATCGCCGAGCTGGTCGAACGGAAAATCGGAAGGGATCGTTTCGTTGGCGTTGGAAACGAGCGTCTCGTTATTCCGGTTCAATATGAGCACATGCCCTTTATTGAACAGCTCTACATTCTGGATCGCGCCAAGGATGCGCGCTTGATCGATCATGACGACGTTGGTTGCCAGCGTCCCGTCTTTATCCGTATTGTAGGGGCTGACGTAAGCGACCGTTTTGCGAATTTTAAGGTTTTCATCGATTCGGACCATCGGCACGAAGCCCCGGAAATCTTTGCGGTCGACCAGGGAGCTCCATTCGCCATAAGGAAACGAAGGATCGGCATGCAAAGTTTGATAGGCGAACGGCCCGCTGCGGACGGTGCCAGGAAGTACGACGGTATTATCGCCGCCGAGGTACGTATAAAACAAATCGACGGTCGGGTAGGCGGATTGGTACAAATTGAAGTCCTGCGTCAGTTTGTATCGATCGTAAATATACTCGTTTGGAGAAGAGGCGTACTTATTGGAATTCAGCAGCTCCTGCATCTGCAAGTTCCAGGTCATTTCGAAGTTCAGGCGCTCCATCGACAAGAAGTAGTTGTCCATCACTTCCCGGACCTGCTTCAGTAACGAAAGATTCGCTTGGTGGATCTCGCCTTCGAGCGTCGTGCTGGATTCGCGGTATACGATCACGCTGATCATGACGGGCAGCAGAAGAACGGCCAAATAGGAAAATAGCCAGGTCAACACAATACTTCGACGATGAATGGAAATGGTTCTCGGCAACAGCATTCGGTGTTCCTCCTCATAGCAGACTGCTTCAGGCGGTTCTTCATCGAAAGGCATCCGTCACATTCATTCTTATTTTAATGTTTATTTAAATCGGCGTACACCTTTTAGAAAATATTGTTTGAACCGGCGCGGCGAAGGGTAATGGGTAATGATTAGACAATCGTATATACAAGGGGGCTCGGAAATTGTGCTGTACATCTTATGCTATAAGGGAAAAAGTCTGGGAAAACCAATGGAATGGTCGGATGCGGAAGTACGGCTTCAGCAGATGAGCCGCTGCTTTAACGGTCTGGAGATTGTGCCTTGGCATGCGAATGACAACGCCGAAACCATCCCCGAACAGCACAAGCTGGGATAGAAAAAAAGAACCGCGTAAGCATCAAGTGGATGCCAGCGGCTCTTAGCGGTGCATTAATTCGCGTCAGTCATCAGCTGCGTATACTGATCATCCGATAGAACGCGGCGAGCGGTAACATAACGTTTTGTGTAGTAGGAGTCGCTCATTTTCGTAATGATGACGCCTTTGTCCGTAGCGGAGTGATAAAATTTGCCGTCGCCCACGTATACGCCTACATGGGAGATTCCTTTGCCGTCAGTATTGAAAAATACCAGGTCGCCGGGGCGAAGCTGATCTTTGTCCACCGAGTCGCCAACCGTGGCTTGGCCTTTGGAAGTATGCGGCAGGTCGATACCGAACTTTTTGAACACCCAAGAAGTATAGCCGGAGCAGTCAAAGCCTTTCGTTGTTGTGCCGGACCATTTGTACGGCGAACCCAATCCTGCGTTTACCGCTGAGCTTAGTGGGGTTTCAGCAAATGCGCTGCCAACCGAGATGGTGCAAAACATAGTCAAAGAAAGTGCAAAACCGACAAGCTTCTTCAAAGAAGTTTCCCCTTCCGGTGCCTACGAGGTTAGCTTGAGGGTTCGGTTGAAGGTTCCCTATGATCACTGTGAAGCGAGATCAATTCACCCAAATTGTGGTCCCCCGTTTTCCGCGAACGGAAATTCGGCAAAATTTTCATTTTGTATTGCTATGTACAGGTATTCGTGGAAAACTGAGCTTTTCCTTCTTTTGTCACAATATTGTCACAATAATTAGGTTAAAACATGAAACCTGCCGATTCGCACCGGGGTTGAGTGTTAGCGCTTACAAAATAAGGAAACAGAAAATCGCCCATCCTTTCCAATCCTTGGAATTTTGTCGAAAAAAGCCGCTACCGCTCGCAGCGCGGCGCCGACATAAAGAACGTGTCGGTCAACGGCGAAAAAGGCCCCGCCTCCTCCGATTCATCGGGGAAGTGGGGCCTAAACGGCGCAAACGGTATTATGCTTTTTCCGACCAAAGTGCATATTGGGTGGCGATCGCCCACAATTTCATGAACATGTGAACGAGTCGGTACGCCTGGAACAATACAAGTGCGGCTAATCCGGCCCAGACGAAGGCGGAAACCATGACGGCCGCCGATACGATGAAGGTAATCGCCAACACGCCCAAAGCGGTTAATACGATGACATGTCCTTGCCTCATCACGAACAGCACGGTGTAGAGAGAAGAGCGGCCGTCCACTTTACCGACCTGCAAATACAGAAAGAGCAGCTGCAGCAGGAAAATGTAAGCGATAAAGCAGCCGGTTGCAGGAAGAAGCGCTTTGCCGAGGTCGGTGTAGGAAGACTGCTCGGCATATTGACGCAGCGCATATGGCACGAGCCAGTACAGCGGGACCAGCGATAAAAGCGTCTGTAGCGCATACAGGCCGAGGAAGGGGAGGGCCAGCTTGCGAATCCCCTTCACGAAACGGTAGCCCGCATTCATTTCCAAATGATGCAGCGAATAATAGATACCGGCGTTGATGACTGGACTGAGCAGCATGCGCAAACCGATCAGAGCGCTCGCCCACCATATATACGGCATGAGCAAATCGGTCTTCATGATCTGAAACTGCCCTTCGATCCAGAACAGCTGAGCCGTTTCGTGAGAAAGATCCTTGCCCGGATACCGGTGAAGCAAAGGGACGACAATGGATTGAATCAGTTTGTAAATCAACACGCCCCAAGCCAAATTATAAAGGAAGAGCGCAAAGACGGCGAACGGTTGCTGCCAGGCGATCGCCCAGCCTTTTTTCATCCAATACCACATAATCGCTTCTCACCTCTCACAAGGCGACCCATCCGAACAAGGTCTCCAAAATTTTCACGACGCTCATATTCCAACGGGCCGAAAGCTTCGGATCGACGTTTGTTTTCATGAATCCGTTAATCCGTTTATTCTCGAGCACAATCGTATGCTGCGGATCGATAGCGACCCAATCGAGCGGGGCCGTATATTTAAAGCTCATAATGACTTCACTGTCCGCGCCGTCCCACGTTTTGTCAATCTGCGATCCGTCGGCGAAGCGGAATCGGATGGGCACGTCCCGATACGTTCCGCCCAGCTTGCGCAGCTGCACTTTATTTTCGTAAACGGTTTGCCCGCCTTCGGTCAGTTTGCGGGTTTCAATGCCGGTTACCGCGTAATCGACCATCATGCCGTTATACACATATTGGTCGAAGAAGTCTTTCCAGCTTGTTTTGGTTACGTCTTCCACCGTTTTCTGAAAATCGCTAGATGTCGGATGCTTGAATTTCCAACGCTGAAAATAGTTGCGCATAATTTTATCCATCGTATCCGGGCCGACCTGCCGCTCCATCGCTTTGAGCACCAGCTTGGCGCGGGTATATACATTTTCGGCATACTGATTGTGGCCGCTGAAGCTCCATGAATTTTTGCGCAGCGCCGCCGGCGATGTGATATAGCTCGACTCGACAAGCAAATTCGGTCGTACGCCGTACTCGGAAGCCATGAGCTTATCTTCCGCATAGGAGGTGAACCCTTCATCCAGCCAGGCTTCCTCGAATTCGTTGCTTGCCACCATGCCGTAGAAGAACTGGTGACCGATTTCATGCACGACAACGCGCTCGAGCTCGAGGTTCGGGTTTTCTTCCGAAGCGCCCCACGCGGTAACGAGCGTCGGGTACTCCATGCCGCCAGCTCCGTTGCCTTCCTCCGGCGGAACGACGATCGACAGGGTGGAGTAAGGATAGCTGCCGTACCATTCGGAGTAGCGGGCCAGCGCTTTTTTGGCGGCGGTCATGTACCGGGCCTTGAGCGCTTCATGCTTCGGATCGAGATACAGCTTAATGCGTACGCCCGGCAGCGACTTGGTTGCGTAAGGCTCTTCGTAATAGATGAAGTGGGGGGAAGCGGCCCAAGCGAAATCGTGGACATCGTCCGAATAAAAATAGTACGTTCTCGTCTTCCCGTCGTCGGCAACCGGCCGGGTCGGAAAGCCGGTGGCTGCGACCGTGTAAGCGGAGGGCACCTTCAGCTTGACGTCAAATATGCCGAAATCGGCATAAAACTCGGAATTGCCGTGATACTGGTGAAGATTCCAGCCTTCTTCCTCGCGGCCGCGAGTGCCTTTGGGCTCGTATACGGCGATTTTCGGAAACCATTGACCAGCCATGACAAAATCGCCGGCATAGCCCATACGGGCAAACACTTGAGGGAGCTGCACCACAAACTCGGTCTTCAGATTCACCTTCTCTCCCGGCAGCACGGCTCGGGGCAGCGGCACCTTGATCAGCGTCTTGTCATCCTTGTTGCCGTCGTCCGGCTGCACGTATTCGATACGGTCCCCGAGTTCCAGCTCCGCTCCGTCCATCGTTCGGATCGACTTCACGGTCATGCTGCCGTGATTACCGTCCTTGCTTGCATCGCTGCGCAGCTTCCCGCCGGATTCTTTCATGAATGTTGTCTTTTTCGATTCAAACGCATTCGGATACAGATGAAAGTACAATTCCTTTACCGGTACGCTTCCAGGGTTTTTCCAGGTCAGCGAGGAGGTACCGGTAATCATTTTGCCGGCGGCGTCAAACTCAGCGTTCAAATGATATTCCACGATGCGTTCGCTCAGCGGTTTGGGTGCCGGCTTCTCGGCAGGCTTGGCCGGCAAGCTCGGCGGCGCTGGAGGTGGCGCTGCAGGCTCTGTCAGCCGAAGCGAGGCGGACGCGCTTTTCGCTTCGCTGGAGGGCAGGAATATGCCGGTGGACGAGCCGTCCGCTTGTCCTTTGGACAGCGGCCAAGCGGGCGCTTCGATCGCCGAGCGCGCGGAGGCGGATTTCACCGGCTTCAGCTCCAGCGGATTCACGGCATCATCAGCCGTTGCGATGCCTGGGTAAGCGGCCGGGGAAGCGGCGGGCAGCATCCACCCGCCAGCCTTCGTGCCCGGCTGCATTCCGTCAGGAAGCAGGGAGCCTGTGAGCAGGGTCACGCCGCAGGCCAGTAAGAGGACGGTGCCCCATTGTGAGGTTCGATTGCCGAGTCGTTTTCTCATTCCATTTTCACCCCGTTGACAAGCATCTACAGCATGTATATGTTTGTGGGACGAGGATTATTTCTGCGGAAATGAAAAAAAGCCGTGCGAACAGCGAGGCCGCGTACTGCAAGGCTTTCCTTCCGGGTTATGCTTACCCTTGTTACTATAGGCGGAATTCGTTAAAATTAGAAGGAAGTAACGATTTCAAGATTTCCATGACCGAGAATCACTCGATAGGATGGTGCACAATGAGCACGAATGAAACGAATGCACAGCCCGGAGCGGGGGAACAGGGCAAGAAGCTGCCTTCGCTCAATATTATAAGCAACAAAGAAACGAAGCACCGGGGGTTCGGGCAAGGCACGATCGACCTTAGCCAACTGTCGAGCGTCATTATCGACGGCGACGAGGCGTATCTGGATATGGGTGCGCTGCACGCAAAAAGCAAGATCGAGAAGGGCATCAAGTTTACGACCGACAAGTCGGAAGCGCAGAACGGGCGCCCATGCTGGATCGTATGGGTAGCGGTCGATTTCAAAGAAGAAGGCAAATATTACGCGGGCGTAACCTCCTGCGAAATGCTGGTTGACACGGAGGCGAGAAGAGGCTGGAAAATTCTTGCGGACCACGTCAATCGAATGGACTATGCGCTCAAGCGGCGCATCATGGTCGATAATTTGGGCGCCGCGCAGAAGGCTGCGCTCAAAAGGCTGCTGATCGAAACGGACCCGAAAATGTGGGAGCTTTCGGAGCCGAATATAAAGGAAGCACTTGGATAAAAAAGATTTTGTCTATTATGTGACGGTCATTGTACGGCATGGCATAACGATGTATACTAAACGCTAGTATATGCATCATATACTAGGACAGCAAAAAGGCAGACCTCCGGTCTGCCTTTTTGTGTTGCCGGGAAGCCCGGCGCCGCGCTTCATTTTCCGTGCCGAATACGTGCTGAGTCACCGGCGGATGGCCCTTGAGCGATCCCAGTCGCAGGACCATGCGATCTGCGTCATACGGCTGCGGAAGAGCTTCCGTCGTCCGTCCTCCTGGCCTAGTCGGTCCCGCCCCAGAATGCCGCCGTCAGTTATTCCACCAACGTTTCAAATCTTCCCACCATGTGCCGTTCTGCTTATCCTTGCCCGGCTTCGGATCGTTTTTCGCCGGTTGCTGCGAGCAGTACTCCGTCGGCTCCGTACCGGCGATAAACGCTTCGAGCCGCGGGTTCGGGCAGCCTTCGCCCGCCAGCTTGCCCGTCGCCGGATCGATGTAGACGCTGACGACGCCTTCCGGCACCTCGAACAGCTTTGGCGGCACCGACTCGAGCGTACGCTCCGTGAACTCGGCGAAGATCGGCGCCGCCAGATGCGACTCGATCGTGCCGATTGTGCGGTCTTTGTCGTAGCCGACCCATACGGCAGTGGACAACTCCGGCGTGTACCCGACGAGCCACGCATCCGTATTCGTCGTTCCCGTTTTTCCGGCGACCGGGCGTTTCATGACGCTGGAAACCCGGCTGCCCGTGCCACCCTGGTCAAATACGCTTTCCATGAGCTGCGTCAGCACATACGTGTACGCCGGCTCAATGATCGTTTCCTGCCTCGGCTTCGCTTCGTACAGTATCCGTCCCCGGCGGTCTTCGATCCGGATGATGGCCGTCGGCTCCGCCCGCACGCCTTGATTTGCCAAGATGCCGAACGCCGACGCCATCTCGTACGGGCTGACCGGAAACGTTCCGAGCGCGAGGGAAGGCACCGGCTTCATCGGGCTGGTAATGCCCATGCGCTTCGCCATCTCGATGACGCGGTCCGGCCCCGTCTCCATTATCGTGTGAACGGCATAGATGTTATCCGACTTCGAAATCGCCGTCCGCATATCGATCATGCCGAAAAATAAATTGCCGAAATTGCTGGGCGTATACGTCTGCCTGTCCTGATCGTACGTAAACGTCGTCGGTTCGCTTTTGAAACGGGTGAGCGGCGTGAAATTTTTCTCCTTGAGCGCCGTCAAATAGACGAAAGGCTTGAAGGAAGAGCCCGGCTGGCGCGTGCTGGCAAAAGCCCGGTTGAACTGGTTTTCCGCATAACTGCGCCCGCCGACCATCGCCTTCACGTACCCGCTTCGCGGATCGATCGATACGAGAGCGGACTGCAGCTCCGGAAATTTCTCCAATTGCTCCTTCACGACGTCTTCCGCATTTTTTTGGGCCTTCAGATCAAGCGTCGTATAAATGCGAAGGCCCATATCTTCGAATTGATCCTCTTCGATGCCGAGCAGCTCCGTCGCCCGATTGCGCACGTAATCGCGGAAGTATGGTGCGGTGATCGGCTTTTTGCTTTCCAGCGGCAAAATGTTCAGCTTCTCCCGGGCGGCGGCATCCGCTTCCTGCTGCGTAATATAACCCGACTCCACCATCGTGTGCAGCACCGTTTTTTGCCGGTTCAGCGCGCTGTCCATATCGTAATACGGGGAGTAATAGCGCGGCCCCTTCGGTATGCCGGCGAGCAGCGCGCTCTCCGCAAGCGTCAAGTCGTGCGCCGTTTTGCCGAAAAACAGCTGTGCTGCCGCCTGAATGCCGTACGTGGAATGTCCGTAATAAATTTGGTTCAAGTATTGCTCCAATATTTGATCTTTGCCCATTTGCAGTTCCATTTGTACGGCATAGTACGTTTCCTTCAGTTTGCGGGTCCATGTACGGTCATGCGTAAGATACAGATTGCGCGCGAGCTGCTGGGTGATCGTACCGGCGCCCTGCACTTTCGCCATATGCTGCAGATTGACGAGCGCCGCCCGGGCGATCCCTTCCGGATCGAAGCCGTAATGATTATAAAACTTCCGGTCCTCGACCGAGAGCGTCGCTTCGATCAGCATCGGGGAAATGTCGCTTAGTTCTACCGCCTGCCGGTTTTTCCCTCCGCCGTAAGCTTCGATGAGCGTGCCGTGCACGTCGTACATTTCCGAAGCCATGGCCATTTTCGATACGGGCAGCGACTGGGACCGCATGAACAGCAGCGTGACAATCGCCCCGGCCACAACGAGGATAAGACAGGAAAAAGAAAAGGAGGTCCATTTTTTTAGACGGCGGACCCACCGGACATCTTTCGCGCCTTCCGCTTTTGTTCGCTTGTCGGCCATGCCGGGTCAGCCCCTTTTTCTCGTGGAATACGGTTCCTTATAAATGAAAAATAAAGTCCCTATTCTCCATTATGGTAAAACATAGAAACCGCTATTCACCATAGGGTGAACAAATCGTTAATTTTTTTGATTTTGCATCGTCCTGAGGCCGTCGGCGGGTTGCATTTTGGGGGAGATACTCTATAATACAATTTGACGCTCAAGGCGTCTTTGAAACAGGCTGGTTATGCGTGCCCGTAAGTCACGGTATCCCCGGATACCGACATATATGCTGCTAAAAGAAAGGTGTGTTTGACAGTGGAATTGTGGTATACGGAGAAACAGACGGAGAACTTCGGCATCACGGCGAAAATTCGCGAAACGCTCGTTACGGAGAAAACCGATTTTCAAGACTTGGTGATGATCGATACGGTAGAGTGGGGCCGCATGCTCGTGCTTGACGGCATGGTCATGACGACGATTAAGGACGAATTTGTATATCACGAAATGGTGGCGCATCCCGCGCTTAATACGCATCCGAATCCGAAGCATGTGCTGGTTGTCGGTGGCGGCGACGGCGGCGTCATCCGCGAAGTGCTGAAGCATCCGCAAGTGGAGAAAGCCGTTCTCGTCGAAATCGACGGCAAAGTGATCGAATACTCGAAGAAATACCTCCCGGAAATTGCCGGAGAGCTGGATAACCCCCGCGTTGAAGTCATTGTAAACGACGGATACATGCATATCCACGATCACAAAAATACATACGACGTCATCATGGTCGATTCGACGGAGCCGGTAGGCCCTGCGGTCAACCTGTTTACGCAAGGCTTCTATAAAGGCATCTACGATGCGCTCAAGGAAGACGGCATTTTCGTAGCGCAGACGGACAACCCTTGGTTCAAAGCGGAATTGATCCAAACCGTGAATCGCGACGTGAAAGAAATTTTTCCGATTGTTCGCGTATATTGCGCCAACATCCCGACCTATCCGAGCGGTCTGTGGACATTCACGATGGGCAGCAAAAAGTACGATCCGCTGCAAGTGGACGAAACGAAAATCGACGAGATCGAAACGAAATATTACACGCCTCGACTGCATAAGGCCGCTTTTGCGCTGCCGAAGTTTGTAGAGGACTTGACGAAGTAATCCAAGTAAGCTAAGGAGATCATAAACGATGCGACTCGATCAAAAATATTCCGGCAACGTCTTTATCCTCAGCTCGGACGACTATGCGGCTTCCAAAGCGGTCATTTACGGCATGCCGATGGACTATACGGTCAGCTTCCGTCCCGGCTCCCGTTTCGGCCCTTCGCGGATCCGCGAAGTATCGATCGGCCTGGAGGAATACAGCCCTTATCTGGATAAAAGCCTGGAGGACATCACATACTTCGATGCCGGCGACCTGCTGCTGCCTTTCGGCAATGCGGGGCGCAGCCTCGAGATCATCGGCGACTACGTGAAGGGGCTGCTGGCCGACGGCAAATTCCCGTTCGGTCTCGGCGGCGAGCATCTGGTCAGCTGGCCGGTCATTCAGCAGGTATACGCCAAGTATCCCGACCTCGCGCTGATTCACATCGATGCGCATGCCGACCTGCGCGAGCACTACGAAGGGGAGCCGTTGTCCCACTCGACGCCGGTGCGCAAAGCGGCGGGGCTCATGGGCGGCAAAAACATTTATCAATTCGGCATCCGTTCGGGCTCCCGCGAGGAGTTCCAGTACGGTCGCGAAAACATCAACTTCTACCCGTTCGAGGTACTCGAACCGCTCAAGAAGGTGCTGCCGGAGCTTGCCGGCCGTCCCGTATATTTGACGATCGATATCGACGTGCTCGATCCGAGCTGCGCGCCGGGTACCGGCACGGCCGAAGCGGGGGGCATCACCTCGAAGGAGCTGCTTGCGGCCATTCATGCAATGGCGCTATCGGAGCTGAACTTCGTCGGAGCCGATATCGTCGAGGTTGCGCCTGCATACGACCCTACGGAGCAGACGCAGATTGTGGCGAGCAAGCTGATCCGCGAGATGCTGCTAGGTCTGGTGAAGTAGGCGTTCACTTATCATGTTATGCCAGCGAAAAAGCCGATCCGGTTGGCCGACAAGGCCGCCGGAACGGCTTTTTTGCACATCGGCTTCATATCTTAATTGTATATAAAGGGAAAAGCGCGATGACGTAGAATTAATATTCCATGCCAGACAGGGAAGAGGGGAGACAGCGATTATGAAATCGGTTACGGTACAGCACTTGGTGGACCGTTTTTCATTGGAAGTATTAACCGGGGAAACGGGGCTGGACCGGATGATCCCGAAAGCCAGGGTTCATCGTCCGGGGCTTGAATTTGTCGGATACTTCGATTTTTTCTCTCACGCCCACGTACAAGTGCTGGGGAGCAAAGAAATTACGTATTTGCACACGCTGAGCGAAGAAGAACGGAACCTGCGGATCGGCAACATCGTGAAATACCATCCGCCATGCTTTGTGGTGACCCGCAATCTGGAAGGGCTCAAATATTTGAAAAAGTATTGCGAGGAAGAGGGAATCGCGCTCTTGCGCACGCCGGAGCCGACCAATAAATTTACCGAATTGCTGGATGCGTACTTGGCCAAAGCGCTCGCTCCCGAAATTGCGATTCATGGCGTATGCGTCAACGTGTCCGGGATCGGCATCCTGCTCCGCGGGCAGTCCGGCGTCGGCAAAAGCGAAACGGCGCATACGCTGATTCGCCGGGGGCACCGCCTTGTGGCGGACGATGTCGTCGTCTTGAAGAAGATCAGCCCCGAGACGATACTGGCTACGCATAATGAAATCAACAAAGAGTTTCTGGCGCTTCGCAGCATCGGGCTGGTCAACGTTTCCCGCTTGTACGGGCGCAAGGCGTTTCAGGACGAAACGCGGATCGTGCTGGACATCGAACTGTCCAAATGGCAGGAGAACGCTTTGAACAACGAACTGGAGATGGAACAGCAGTATTCGAGCTATTTGGATGTGAAAATTCCGAAGATCGAAATTCAGCTGCAGCCGGGAAGAGACGTGGCCGGGCTTGTCGAAGCGGCGGCGAACAACTGGTATCTTCAAAGGCAAGGCTACAGCGCGGTCGAAGATTTCATGAAACGAATCGAGAATCAGATATAAATCGGGAGGCCGTGAGGCCGGGGATGGGGCGGACGCCGTAAGGCGGAAGCCTCTTTTCGCATGCGCGGATCAGGTTGAACGCAGCGTAAATACCGTCAATTCGGGCCGACACCAGAACCGGATCGGGTATTGAGAGACGCCGATGCCCCGATTTACATATAACTGAAGCTTGCCGTCGCCGAGAGCATACTGTCCTTTAACGTACTTTTTTGCATACTTAGGGACCATGATATGCCCGTAAAAAGGTAAGCGGACTTGTCCGCCATGACTATGTCCGGACAGCTGTACATCAACCGGATGCTGCACGGTCACATCGGCGAAATCGGGACAGTGGCTCAGCAGCAGGACGAAGTCGTCCGGCGTCGGCTTCTGTAGCGCTTTCCTGATGTCAGGCTTGCCCTGCCACTGATCTTCGACCCCCGCAACCCAGACGGCGGTTCCGTCTCGTTCTGCTCGTACCGCGTCGTTGCGCAGTACCGTAAATCCGCCGGTAGTCAGTGCTTTGACGACACTCGCGGAGCTCGCGTAATAATCGTGGTTGCCGAGCACGGCGAATTTCCCGAGCGGCGCGGTCATGGAGGCGAGCGCATCAATCGCGGCGCTTGTCTCCGCCTCGCCGCCGAGCGCGTAATCGACCAGATCTCCCGTGAAGCAGATCATATCCGGCTTCAGCCGGTTCACTTCCGTGCCGAGGCGCAGCAAATCTTCGGCCGTGTAATGGAAGCCGAGGTGCACGTCGCTGAACTGCACGATCCGCAGGCCTTCCATCGGTGCGGGGAGGCGGCTCAGCTTAAGTGTTACCGCTTCCTGCTCAAGCCATCTCGGCTCGGCGTAACGCGCATAGCCGAAACCGGCCGGCGGCAGCGCGGCGATTGCGGCGGCCGTCAGAAGCGATTTCTTCAGAAACGTTCGCCGGGTCAACTTATCCGGGCTCGTCTTCGGTGGATTATTCATGCGGACCTTCCTCTCTGCTTTCGGTGCTCCATGGACTGTAGACGCAGGAGAATGCCGTTCGGTTTCCTTTCGCGAAAAAAAACGCAGTTCCCCCGGCTTTTGCCGTTGGACTGCGCGGTGCTGTACAATGAAGCTATCTTTTGAATAAATAAAACAGGAGCGGAAACGATCATCATGACAGACAAGCAAACGATGGCCGGGCGGGAGCGCGTCCGCATTTCCATATCCAGCGCGAACGGAAGCGAGCCCGCAACGCAGCAGCAGCTGGCAGGAGAGCTGTTTCGGAAAGGGAGCAGCACATATTTGCGTTATCAGGAATTGCCGGATGCAGGCATGGGCCGAACGGTGACGACGCTTCGCATCGATCCGTCCGGGCTGCGCATCGTCAGACAGGGCGACGTGCAGTTTGAGCAAACGTTTCGTACGGGAATGCGGCACCTGGGCTATATCCAAACGCCGCAGGGAAGACTCGAGATCGAGACGGTAACGCATTTTTTTGAATACCGAGAAGAGAGACGGCAGGATCTTTCCCTGTATGTTCACTGGAGCTATGAGCTTTCCGTTATGGGCGAGGAGGCCGGTTCGTTCCGGATTGAACTGACGGCCGTTCCCGAGGTAACCGCTTAGAGGCTTGCCTCCGCTGTGCCGGATAAGTAAACGAATAGGCAAGCAAATGTTACTTGGATACAGACGATACGGCCCGCAGCGCGTGAATTTCTTTGACGCCTCCGATTTTTTTGCCCGGCTTGATCAACAGACGAGCGTGCTTGCGCAGCAGCGTTTTTACCCGCAGCGGGCTGAGTCCCGGGTTTTTGGCCAACATGAGGGCGATGACACCCGACACATGCGAGGTGGCCATGGACGTGCCGCTCAACTCGCTATATTTGCCGCGCATCCAGGTAGAAAAAATTTTTTCGCCGGGTGCGTAAATGTCGATTTGCCTGCCGACATTGCTGAACGGCGCAACGCTGCCTCGGCGCGTCGTAGCGCCAACGGCGATCACCTGGCGCAGCTTGGCGGGATAGTCAATCTCCGCCTGCTTGCCTTCATTGCCGGAGGAAGCGACGATAATGATGCCGGCTTGATATGCGCTCAGTACGGCCGCTTCCAGCGCTCTGCTGTACGCCCGCATTCCAAAGCTCATATTGATGATATCCACTTCATTTTTGATGCACCAGTCAATCCCGCTGATTATATCGGATACGAACGCGCCGCCTTGATGATCGAATGCCTTTACCGGATGAATGATCGCCTGGGGGGCGACGCCGATAATGCCGTGATGTTTCGTGAAGGCGGCGATCGTTCCGGCAATATGGGTGCCATGGCCGTTATCGTCTATAGGAAGCATATGCCGGTGAAGAATATTGACTCCCCACGATAAGCAGTGCCGCAAATCGGGATGGTTGTGATCGACTCCGGTATCGACGACGCCGATGCGGATGCGGTCCCCTTTCGTTTTGGGCCATGCTTGAGGCGCGCGGATATGGCGGACCCCCCATGGGATCAACGTCTTCGTAGGAGCGCTTCTGCTGCGTCGCAGACCGCTGGTCGGCAGCGCCGTCGTATGCGGCCGGGTGGCGTGAACATCAATGCGGGTATCCGTTTCGATCGAATGGATAAAAGGGACGGAAGCGATTTGCTCGGTAGAACGAAGCGTACAGGAGATGGCGCGGATGAGATGCAGCGGTTGAACCTTTTTCAGGAGAGGCAGCGACTTGCTGTAGCGGCTGATGCGCTGAACAAAGGCTGCATAATCCCGATTGTTTCTGAAGCGGATGATGTGCCGCTTTTCGGAGCCGGCATGACTCTCCATAGCTTCATTCAGCCAAAGAGCGAAAGTCGATGGATTCACTATCGATTCCCCCTAGTACGACGTCGGAATTCCTTTTTTTCATCGTATGTGGGATGATGTCCATCCGTATAAGCATATGGCTATAAAGAAAAAAATGGGTTGGTTGCCGTGTCAAAGCGGAACCGGCGACATACGATATATTAGGGGGAATGTCTTTACTACATGAAGCCCGTTACGGTTTAACTTGTAAAAGCTATGTCATTTCTCCGGTTTTACCCAGGGGCTGGAGTCTCTGGTGGATACAGTCAGGGTGAAGGAAGCGTGGATTGTCCGCAGGGCGCGTTGCGCTCATGTGGACAAAAAGCGTATTCCTTCGCTTTTTTTGGCGGTTCATGGGGAGACAGTTGCATTTTTACATAAAATAAGGTTTACTAATGGAGATAATCGTTTAGTTGACAGCTGGCAACGGCGATTCACGTTGCGGCAGTTGCAACTGGGAAGGGATGTGCCCCGGAATGAGTGCTCAATACCAACTTAAAATCAGCTCAGAACAAGCAAAGGAAATGCCGATGGTGGATCTGGCGTTCGAACTGCTCAAGACAGCGAATACGCCGTTTTACTACCGGGATTTAATGTCTGAAATAGCCAAAATCAAAGGTCTGTCCGACGATGAAGTCATGCAGGTCATAGCCCAACTATATACCGAGATTAATATCGACGGCCGCTTTGCTTGCGTCGGGACGAACTTGTGGGGGCTCAAGCGCTGGTATCCTGTAGAGAAATCCGAAGATGCGGTCGGCAGCGGGAAGCGTCCGCGCATTATTAACGACGAAGACGACGATCTGGACGACGAGGATCTGTTCGCGGAGGAAGAGGATACCTTCACAGAGGAAGAAGAGTACGATTCTTACGACACCGTTCGCGACGAAGACTTCGAAGCGGAGGAAGCGGAAGAAGAGACCGAATTCTTCGAGGATGAAGAGGTCGACGAAGAAGAGATAGAAGAAGTCGGTCTGGATGAAGAAGATTCCGAGCTCGAAGACGGGATCGATGATGAAGACGGTGACGACGAGGATGATTTGGACGAGGACGAGGAGAAAGATAAATAACGTCACGCTCGCCGAACCTTCTCTTGACACTACGTGCTGTTCAGAGTAAACTATTCTCTGGGCTTTGGATGAACGTTGCGGACCATGCGGTCCTTTTCGAACGATAAGATAGCTGAACTGCGATAGTCGCACAGCTGTATATTATCGCGGAAAACTAACCTTTATGTCGCGATCGCTCATTCTCGGATGCATCCGCAGGCGGATTCTCACCATGGGAACGGTCCGTCGAGCAGTGATGGTTCATCCGATTCGAACTTCGATAGAAGTTTTCTTACTAAAGTGCCCCGTTGCTACGGGGGACTTTTTCTTTTTTTTAAGGGAAATACTAACCAGGGGGGTTACATAATGACCAAGTATATTTTCGTGACGGGGGGCGTCGTTTCCTCGCTCGGCAAAGGAATTACGGCCGCTTCGCTCGGTCGGCTGCTCAAAAATCGCGGGCTCAAAGTCACGATTCAAAAGTTCGATCCTTATATTAACGTGGACCCGGGAACGATGAGTCCTTATCAGCACGGCGAAGTATTCGTAACGGACGACGGGGCGGAGACGGACCTTGATCTGGGTCACTACGAACGGTTTATCGATATCAATTTGTCCAAGAACAGCAACGTGACGACGGGGAAAATTTACTCCTCCGTCATTGCCAAGGAGCGCCGCGGCGAATATTTGGGTGGGACCGTGCAGGTCATCCCTCACATTACGAACGAAATCAAAGAACGCGTATTCCGTGCGGGACGCGAAGCGCACTCTGATGTGGTCATTACGGAAATCGGCGGCACCGTTGGCGATATCGAAAGCCTTCCGTTCCTCGAAGCGATTCGCCAAATCAAGAGCGATATCGGGCGCGACAACGTGATGTACATCCATGTGACGCTCATTCCGTACTTGAAGGCGGCCGGTGAAGTGAAGACAAAACCGACGCAGCACAGCGTCAAAGAGCTGCGCAGCATCGGCATTCAGCCGCATGTCGTCGTATGCCGTACGGAGCATCCGCTTTCCGAGGATATGAAGCGGAAGCTCGCATTGTTCTGCGATATCGATCCGGGTGCCGTTGTCGAATGCCTCGATGCCGAGACATTGTATGAAGTGCCGATGATGCTGCGCGAGCAAGGGCTGGACGACATCGTCGTGAACCATCTCGGACTGAAAGCGGACCAGCCGGATATGACCGAATGGGAAAGCCTCGTAGGCCGCGTTAAATCGCTGAAAGAAACGACCGAAATCGCGATCGTCGGCAAATATGTGGCGCTTCATGACGCTTATCTCAGTATTGTTGAGGCGCTCGGACACGCAGGAATTGATTGCAATACGGAAGTGAAGATCCGCTGGGTCAATGCGGAAGAAGTGTATGAGCACAACGTGGATAAGCTTCTGTCCGGCGTACATGGCATACTGGTGCCGGGAGGCTTCGGCGATCGCGGCATCGAGGGCAAAGTAACCGCGATCCGTTACGCGCGCGAGCAGCGCATTCCGTTCTTTGGGATTTGCCTCGGCATGCAGGTTGCCGTGGTGGAATACGCGCGTTCGGTGCTCGGGTTGGAAGGGGCCAACAGCTCGGAGATCAACCCGACGACGGCGTACCCGGTGATCGACTTGCTGCCGGAGCAAAAGGATATCGAAGACCTTGGCGGCACCATGAGATTGGGCTTGTATCCTTGCAAGCTGAAAGAAGAGTCTCTCGCGATGCGCTGCTACAGCGATGAGCTGGTATATGAGCGCCACCGCCACAGATACGAATTCAATAACGAGTACCGCGATGCGGTCGAAGCGGCCGGCTTGATCATTTCCGGGACAAGCCCGGACGGCCGTCTGGTGGAAATTATCGAATGCCCGGATCACCCTTGGTTCCTGGCCGTTCAGTTCCATCCCGAATTTACGTCCAGACCGAACCGCCCGCAGCCGTTATTCAAGCACTTTGTGCAAGCCGCGTACAGTCACTCGAAATAATAGACCTTCAGGAAGGAAGAGCCGCAGGGGCCTTCCTTCTTTTTGTTTGTATGCTGAAAGCGGGGTAGATTTGGCAGACGGCGCATAACGGGTCGAAATGCTTGGTTGATTTGTAAAAGTTTTCAACTTTTTGCATTCTAGATGCAGGAATCCGCTTGTTCGTAGCGAATAGTCCATATAGTAAAGCATGAAGGTCGGATTCCTGACACCATGAAAGCACGTAAGTATACATGGAGCTTTCCCAGCGAAAACTCCAAGGGGAGGGGTACCTAGTTGAAGAAGAAATTGCTTATTGTCGATGATCAGAACGGCATCCGCATCTTACTGATGGAAGTGTTTAGCAGCGAAGGCTACGAAACGTACCAAGCGTCCAACGGGAAGCTTGCGCTTGAGATCGTCAGGAATGCGTCGCCCGATTTGGTACTGCTGGATATGAAAATTCCGGGAATGGACGGACTCGACATTTTGAAGCACATCAAAAGCATCGATTCTTCGATTAAAGTGATCATGATGACGGCTTATGGAGAGCTGGATATGATCAAAGAAGCGACCGATCTGGGAGCGATCATGCATTTTACAAAGCCCTTCGATATCGACGAGCTGCGTCAAGCCGTAAACCAGCAGCTTCGTTCGCCGAATAACAGTTCATTCGCCGTGGGATCCTGAAAAGGGTCTCTTTTTTTGAGATTAACGTTTATCATTTTCTATGGTATAATAGGTCAGTATGACGGATGAGCGGTTTTTGCACTCAACATGTTCAATTCATACTAGGAGGAGAGAAACAAGATGCCATTGGTTTCGATGAATGAGTTTTTGCCCACGGCAAAGGCGAAAAAATTTGCAGTAGGCCAGTTTAATATGAATAACCTGGAGTTTGCTCAAGCGATCACGGAAGCGGCGGAAGAATTGAAATCCCCGTTTATTTTCGGCGTATCCGAGGGCGCGCTCAAATACATGGGTATTGATTTTACGGTAGCGATTGCGGAAGCGGCCGCAAAAAAATCCGGCTTGCCGATCGCGCTTCATCTGGACCACGGAAGCAGCTTCGAAGTGGCGATGAAATGTATCCGCGCAGGCTTCAGCTCCGTGATGTTCGACGGTTCTCACTACTCCTTTGAGGAAAACATCCGTTTGACCAAAGAGGTTGTGAAAGCGGCTCGTGCGATGGGCGTATCCGTTGAAGGGGAGCTCGGAACCATCGGCGGTGTAGAAGACGACATCAGCGTGGATGAGGAAGATGCAAACCTGGCGAAACCGGAAGAAGCGATCCGTTTCTATGAAGAAACAGGCGTAGACTGTCTGGCGATTGCCGTAGGTACGGCACACGGCATGTATGCCGGCGAGCCGAACATCCGTTTCGATATTATCGAGCAAGTGTCCAAAGCGATTCCGGTACCAGTCGTGCTGCATGGCGGATCGGGCGTTCCGGATGAAATGATTCGCAAGTCGATCCAAGCCGGCGTTGGCAAAATTAACGTCAATACCGAAAACCAAGTCGCTTGTACCGACGCCATCCGCGAAGTATTGAACAAAGACGCGAAAGTTTACGATCCTCGTAAATACCTCACTCCTGCCCGCAAAGCTATGGTAGAAGTAGTAAAATCCAAAATTTTGCTGTTCGGCAGCGCCGACCAAGCTTAATCGATCGATTTCGATCTGTTCGGGAAATATGCCTGTAAAGGCGTATTTCCCTTCACTTCTATTTATTCACCCGAATGTTTCTTTTAAAAGACAGGAAGATTTGCGCGTTTTTTCTGCGCTTATTTGTTAATGCGTTAAAGCAGTGAAGTAGGAGGAAAAAGAACGAATGGAGAAATTGATGATCGCCGGTGGGCGACCACTTCGGGGAACGGTTCAAATCAGCGGAGCCAAGAATAGCGCGATCGCACTTATTCCTGCGGCCATCTTGTCGGAAACAGCGGTGACGCTGGATAATTTGCCTCTCCTGAGCGATGTGTCGATCTATACGGAATTGCTCACGGAATTGGGCGCTACCGTTGAACGGGATCATGACCAGATGGTTATCGACCCTAGCCGTTTGGTATCCAAACCGATGCCTAACGGCAATGTGAAAAAACTTCGTGCTTCTTATTATTTGATGGGAGCGCTGCTCGGCCGCTTTGGGGAAGCGACGATCGGTATGCCGGGGGGCTGCAACTTCGAGCCGCGGCCGATCGATCAGCATGTAAAAGGATTTGAAGCACTGGGGGCTCAGGTGACGAACGAGAACGGTGCCCTGCACATCAAGGCGAAACAGCTGCGCGGAGCGAAAATTTATTTGGACGTTGTAAGTGTAGGTGCAACGATTAACATTATGCTCGCGGCCTCTCGGGCCAAAGGCGTCACAACGATCGAAAATGCGGCCAAAGAGCCAGAAATTATAGATGTAGCAACGTTGTTAAATTCCATGGGGGCCAAAATCAAGGGGGCCGGAACGGAGACGATCCGCATCGAGGGGGTAGATAGCCTTCACGGATGCCGTCACTCGATTATACCCGACCGCATTCAGGCGGGAACGTATATGATCGCGGCAGCGGCTACCAGAGGAGACGTCATCGTCGATAGCGTCATTCCGAAGCATCTGGAAGCTTTGACCGCCAAGCTGCAAGAAATGGGCGTACATATTTATGAAATGGACGAATCCATTCGCGTCGTAGGTCAGCCGGAATATGTGAACGTCGATGTAAAAGCTCTCGTGTATCCCGGCTACGCAACCGATTTGCAATCGCCGATGAGCAGCTTGCTTACGCAAGCGAGCGGGGTCAGCGTGTTGACCGATTATGTGTACAGCAACCGATTCAAGCATATCCCCGAGCTCGTTCGCATGGGAGCGAAGATCCGAGTGGAAGGACGCTCGGCCATTATCGAGGGCGGGATGCTGAGTGCCGCCAAAGTCAAAGCGACCGATCTCCGCGCGGGTGCGGCTCTTGTTGTAGCGGGACTTACGGTTCCCGGCGGCGTAACAGAAATTACGGGAGTGGAATATATCGACCGGGGCTATGATCATCTGGTCGCCAATCTATCAAATTTGGGTGCCGAAGTGTGGCGCCGGGACGAATAATTTTGTATATATTGGAAACTTTTTGGGTAATGCTAGAATGTATCATTAACGAGCAGTTTTGAAAATTTAATAGTTTGGTGGTTGAATACTATGGATATGCATTTGGCGCAGCTTGAAGCGCTAAAGCTCACAGAGCTTTACAAATTGGCCAAGAAGCATCAAATCGCTTCATACGGCACGCTTAAAAAAAGGGAACTTATTTTTGCCATTCTACGTGCGCAAGCGGAACAAAGCGGATTGATGTTTATGGAGGGCGTACTCGACATCCTTCAGGAAGGCTTCGGCTTCTTGCGTCCGATCAATTATTTGCCGAGCTCGGAAGACATTTATATTTCGGCTTCCCAAATCCGAAGGTTCGACCTGCGGTCAGGAGATGTCGTTTCAGGCAAATGCCGCCCACCGAAAGAAAACGAGCGATATTTTGGATTGCTGCATGTGGAAGCGGTCAACGGCGAGAGCCCGGAATCGGCCTCGGAACGTTTGCACTTCGCAGCTTTGACTCCTCTTTATCCGCAAAAGAAATTAGTGTTGGAAACTTCCCCGACGAATTACTCCACTCGCTTAATGGATCTTTTGGCTCCTGTAGGCTTCGGACAACGCGGTTTGATCGTGGCGCCGCCGAAAGCCGGCAAGACGCTACTGCTCAAAGAAATCGCGAACAGTATTTCCGCTAATCATCCGGATGCGCATTTGTTCGTATTGCTGATTGACGAGCGCCCGGAAGAGGTAACCGATATGCAGCGTTCCGTTAAGGGCGAAGTGGTCGCTTCGACGTTCGATGAGCTGCCGGAAAATCACATTAAAGTGGCGGAGTTGGTGCTGGAGCGGGCACAGCGGATAGTGGAGCATAAGAAAGATGTCGTTATTTTGCTGGATAGCATCACGCGGCTGGCACGTGCCTACAATCTGGTCGTACCGCCAACGGGAAGGACGTTATCCGGGGGGATTGATCCGGGTGCATTTCACCGTCCGAAACGCTTTTTCGGCGCGGCGCGCAATATCGAAGAAGGCGGCAGCCTGACGATTTTAGCCACGGCATTGATCGAAACGGGTTCGCGTATGGACGAAGTCATTTATGAAGAATTTAAAGGAACCGGCAACTTGGAGCTGCACTTGGACCGGAAGCTGGCGGAACGACGCATCTTCCCGGCTATCGATATTCGCCGATCCGGTACGCGCCGCGAGGAAATGCTTCTTACAAAGGAAGAGCTGGATAAAGTGTGGGCGATCCGTAAAGGGATGAATGATTCCCACGACTATATTGAAGCATTCATCAAAAAACTGGCCGATACCAAAACGAATCAGGAGTTTTTGGAGACCCTCGAGGGCGGCGGCGCTCCTAAAACCGGCGGCAGCGGCACTACCCGCCGCGTGAAGCACTCGGTCTCTTAGAAGGAGGACATCATGAATCTGGTTTATGCAGACCGGAGCGGCAACGTATATGATCATCCCGATTTCATCGGACTTGGCCGTAACGGCGAAATGGTCACGGATATCCTGGAAGAGGAACTGATTCCTCTTCCGGAAGGCGCAACCCTTGTCAGCTTGCCGGATACGCGGCCGATCGGCGTGCATGCCGCTACCGGCGAGATGCGAGTCGTTCCCGGTGAGCTGAATGCCGTCGGAGCGCTTTTGCCGCAAGGCTTTACGCGTCTGCTGCTTCCCGGCTATGCCAAAGCGGATAAATCTGCAGTGCTTCCGCTCTTCGGGTATACCGCGGTTGTGTGGAAGGACGGCCGATTCTACGTGGCTGCGGAAGCGACAGACGATCCGGAGCGATGGAACCCGCGAAATTGTGATCCGAACGAGCTGGAGCTGCAAGTAAACCGTCTGCTGGAGCAATACGGCGATAATCGGCTTTATAAGCATCTGTCCAACTGCGCGCTCGGATACGAATGCTTGACCGCTTCCAATACGTTCTTGAATCGATGGGAAGGCGCGGTTCCGGTCTCCTTCTCCTGCAATGCAGGATGTTTTGGTTGCATTTCGGAGCAGCCGGAAGACAGCGGCTTTCCTGCGCCTCAAACCCGAATGAATTTCAAGCCTTCTGTGGAAGAAGTCGTCCAAGTGATGATGGAGCATCTGAAGACGCCTGAAAGCATCATCAGCTTCGGCCAAGGCTGCGAAGGAGAGCCTTCGACGCAAGCCAAGACGATCATCGATGCCATGCGGGAGGTTCGGAGTCGGACCGATATCGGATATATCAATATCAACACGAATGCGGGTCTCACCGATCATATTCGGGGGATCGTCGATGCCGGTCTCGATTTAATGCGGGTCAGCACGATCAGCGCGCTTGACGATCATTACAATGCCTATTACAAGCCGCGCGGCTATACGCTGAAACATGTGGAAAAGTCGCTTCGATACGCAGCGGACAAAGGCGTCGTCACTTCCATTAATTATTTGATCTTTCCCGGGGTAACGGACCGTGAAGAAGAGATCGAAGCGATGATCGAGTTTGTTCGGCGTACCGATCTCAAACTCATTCAATTGCGAAATCTCAACATCGATCCGGAGAGCTATCTTCAATTGATTCCTCCGGCGCGCGGAGAACGTTACGGCATGAAGCAAATGCTAGATATTTTCCGGCAAGAGCTGCCGGACGTCGTGCTCGGATCGTATACGCACGTTCCCGGGGAACTTTTGGACAAGCGGAACAAACACTTGCAACGTTGAATTACTGCGTGCTATAATCTTCAGGGTATGGTTATATAACTCTGATCCACATGGTGGTTCAGGGCAAAAGAGGTGAAAGGTAATGAAACAAGCAATCCATCCGACTTTTCATCAAACGACGGTTACTTGCGCATGCGGTAACACGTTTGAAACCGGCTCTGTAAAGCAAAATCTTCGCGTAGAGATTTGCTCCGCTTGCCATCCGTTCTTCACAGGTAAGCAAAAATTCTTGGATGCCGGCGGTCGCGTTGATAAATTCAAGAAAAAATACGGAATGTAATTGGTTCCCAGCTTCTCTGGGGCATAAGCACACCTCCTGTGGTCATCCTAAGATCGTAGATCTTAGCGCTGCAGGAGGTGTTTTTATGTCGAAATGGATGAGTTTCGCGATCGGAGTATGCATGCTTTCACTTTTCGGGACGGCATGTCAAAAGCAGGATACCCACCACGAAGTGCAATCGCATTCCCGGGACGGACTGCTGGGCATCACCGAGGTCAATCCGAATAATCCGCTTGGAGCCACATACCGTACGTATACCGATGACCTTCGCGTCATGGACCAGGCAGTGAAAGCGCAGCTGCCGGTCGTCAAGCGGACGAATATCAGTTTGAACGGATCGAATGCCCATGTGCGGCTCGACGTTCCGGCGGGTACGGATCAGGCGACAATCGAGCGGATTCGCGCTCAGGCGCAAGAAACGCTAGCTGCAGCCGTTCCCCGCTATAAGTATAAAGTTAGTGTCGCTGTTAAATAAATCCCCAAGGTTGCTATTTAAAGTCGGATCGTCTATACTTATCTTTGCCGTGCTAGACGGGGAGGTAGCGGTGCCCTGTAACCCGCAATCCGCTACAGCGGGGTCGAGCGCCTATTCGCGGTATTATGATGTGAGGTTTGGGTTTTAAAGTTGGTGTTGAGAGTCGGGTCCTCCGCAATGGAAGCTTGTGAACCCGGTCAGGTCCGGAAGGAAGCAGCCGTAAGCAAGATGTTCCATGTGCCGGAGGGTGGCCTAACTTGAGCCGACGATAAAAATTCCGCTCGGATCATACTATCAAGGTAGGTGCACGGTTTTACCATACATACGAAACACCGGTGATTGGCCTTGACAGGTCAAGGAAACCGGTGTTTTTTTATAAGATCAGAATTTATAAGTTTTCAGCGGAGCTGAAGGATGCTGATCTTTCAAAAAAAGTTTCCGCTAAAACACGAATATATCTTCATCGAAAGGCTTCGATCAGAAGCTTTTTTTATACGCTCGGAAGAAGGAAAATGAAAAATTTAGGAGAATTGTATACTAAAGTTAACCAGATCAGGAAGCGCTGTTCACATGAGCGGGCTCCGTTCATGTCGCTTGCGAAAACAGTTTTTCTATTGGCGAAAAACCTTGGGGGGAGAAAACGGTGCAGCATGAACTAAGTTTGCTTCAGCGATTCGCGGGCACATTCCTGAAAGACGTCAATTTGGGCGTCATTTTGCTGAACACGGCATTCGAGCTCATCGACATTAGCGATATGGCCTGCCGCGTGCTCGGCCTTCACCGGGAACGAGTTCTTCATCTTCCCATGGAACGGGTATTTGCCGCACTGCCCGCCGAGCATCAGCTCGTCAACCGCAGCATACTCGATGGAATGGTCGTCCGCAATCACGCTTTATCCTGGACATTAGGCGAAGAACGGTTTGAACTGCTGATGGATTCGAATGTGCTGCGGGATGAGACGGGGGACGTCGTAGGAGCTTATATCATATTCAAAGATGTGACCAATCTTCGTTCATTGGAAGAACAAGTGCAGCGCAGCGACCGACTTGCCATGATCGGACAAATCGCCGCGGGTACCGCCCATGAAATCCGAAATCCGCTTACATCCATTAAAGGCTTTTTGCAAGTACTGCGCAAAACGTTCGAAGAACAGGGAATGAGGCGTGAAAGCGGGTATACTGATGTGATGCTGACGGAAATCAACCGCATCAACGAATTGGTTAACGAATTTTTGCTGCTCAGCAAGCCGAAAAATGTCGCCATGGAGGAAGTCGATGTATCCCAAGTGCTGCGGGATATATTGCCGATCATTAATAATGAAGCAATTTTACACGGGGTGGTTGTCCGGTACGAAGCGATGCTCGATCTTCCTCGCGTAATTGCCGATCGGGAACTGCTTAAACAAGTGTTTCTCAATATAGGTAAAAACGGAATTGAAGCGATGGGCGAAGGAGGGTTTTTGACTTTAACGGAGCGGGTTGATTCGGCGGAAAGAAAGGTGAACATTGATATTCATGATACGGGACCGGGTATACCGATGTTCGTTATCGATAAAATATTCGATCCCTTCTTTACAACGAAGGAGCAGGGGACGGGACTCGGGCTGTCCGTTTGCCAGCGCATTATTCACGACATTGGAGGATGTATCCGTGTATCTTCCAAAGGGTACGGCACGACCTTTACGGTAAGCATTCCGTTTCCATAGAACGCGCCGTCTGCCGTGGACGTTCACCCCGCAGCACCGCTCCCCTTCAAACCTCTTGCCGTTTATAGTATAATGAACAAGATAAACATTCATTGGAGAGGGCAAGATGGCACATATCGCCTTATACCGTACGTGGAGACCTCAATCGTTTCAGGATATGGTCGGCCAGAAGCATATTGTCCAGACCTTGCAGAACTCGCTTCGGGAAGGCCGCTACAGCCATGCTTATTTATTCAATGGGCCCCGGGGAACGGGCAAGACGACTACGGCGAAAATTTTAGCCAAAGCCGTGAACTGCTTGAACGGTCCCGGTATCGAGCCCTGCAATCAGTGCGACGCGTGCATTCGGATCACTGAGGGCGCGGTGATGGATGTCGTGGAGATTGACGCGGCATCAAACCGCGGTGTCGAAGAAATTCGCGACATCCGCGATAAGGTCAAATACGCGCCTACGGAAGTGCGTCAGAAGGTGTACATTATCGACGAGGTGCACATGCTGACGACAGAAGCGTTCAATGCGCTTTTGAAGACGCTTGAAGAGCCGCCGGCACATGTGATGTTCATCTTGGCTACTACCGAGCCGCACAAACTGCCGGCTACCATTATCTCTCGCTGTCAGCGATTCGATTTTCGCCGGGTCGCCCTGGAAGAGCAGGTGGAAAGGCTGCGGGAAGTATGTGAAGATGAGAACATCGAGGTCGATGAAGACGCGCTTGCTTTTATCGGCCGCTTATCCGATGGCGGGATGCGCGATGCGATCAGCTTGCTTGATCAGATTATCGCCTTCTCGGGCGACCGCATCACTTATGAAGACGTGCTGTCGATCACAGGGGGCATGGCTTCCGATCAATTTGAACGACTCGTTATCGCCGTTCAGAACGCCGATGTAAGCGCAGCGCTCAGGCAAGTTGACGAATTCATGCAGGAAGGCAAAAGCGCCGACAAATGCATGGAAAATTTAATTTATTATTTTCGCGATTTATTAATGGTGAAGATGGTACCGGGATCGCAAGCCGTTACCGAGCGGATTCTGGATGTAAAGCGGTTTGCCGAAGTGGCGCAGCGCTTCAAGACGGAAACGCTTATTTCGATGATCGATACGCTTACGTATTACCAGACGGAGATGAAATATTCCGTTCAACCGCAGACGCTGCTCGAAGTTGCCTTGATGAAGCTTTGCAGCGGAGCGTCCGCGATTGCGTCACCGTCCCTTCAGGGAAATGAATCGGCAGCGGCGGCGTCTTCCGGTTCGCCGGAACGAACGGATGGGATTGTCGGGCAGTTGATGAACCGCATTCAGCGGCTGGAAGAGCAGCTCGCGCAAGTGCTGAAGAACGGCGCGGCCCCCGCGGGTGGCGCAAGCGCTGCCCCGGCATCCGGCGGGTCCCGGAATGCGGCTCCTGCGCCAGCCATCAACAAGAAGACGATCGAAAAGCTCGAGGGCTACTTGAAAGGTGTCGAAGATCCGGCATTCCGAACGGTCGTCCAACAATGGAGTCAGTTGCTGGGGCGCGTGAAGGAGCTAAAAATTACGGTTCACGCCTGGCTTGTCGACGGCGAACCCGTATCTGTTCATGACGGCAATGTGCTGGTCGCTTTCAAAAGCGCGATGCACCGCGAAACGACGGAAAAGCCGGCAAACAAGCAGTTAATTGAGCAGGTGTTGGGCGAACTCCTTGGACAGCCGTACCGTCTGCTCACCATTATGCTGAAAGATTGGAAAGCCGCCGCCGAACAGCGGAAGCCGGACGATGCGCCGAAGGAAGAACTCCAGCTTGTGCCGGAGGACGAGCAACCGTCCGGAGAAATCAAAGAGGATTGGATCAACGAGGCGATTCAATTGTTCGGCGAAGATTTGGTAAAAATAAAAGAAGATTAAACTTGAGCCCCAGGAGTGTGAGTTCAAATGAATAACATGAACCAAATGATGAAGCAAGTGAAAAAAATGCAGGAGCAAATGCTGAAAGCACAGGAAGATTTGGCGAATCGCACGGTAGAAGGGACGGCCGGAGGCGGCGTTGTGGCTGTAACGGTGAACGGACAGAAGAAAGTAACTTCGGTTGTCATTAAACCGGAGGCCGTTGACCCGGACGACGTCGAAATGCTTCAGGATTTGGTGCTCACCGCGATTAACGATGCGATGACGAAAGCGGAAGAGATGGCCGGCAAAGAAATGTCCAAGTTAACCGGAGGCATGAATATTCCGGGATTGTTCTAGGCGGCAAATACCGATTTCACCGATGTGAGGAGCTGCTTCCTTGTTTTATCCGGAGCCCTTAGCTAAGCTGATCGACTCATTTTCCCGCCTTCCGGGGATCGGCCCGAAGACGGCGGGACGTCTTGCTTTCCACGTACTTAGAATGAAGGAAGACGATGTCATAGATTTTGCCAAAGCGCTGGTCAATGTCAAACGGAACCTGCATTACTGCTCGGTTTGCTGCAATATTACGGACACCGATCCATGCCGCATTTGCCAGGACAAGAGCAGGGACGCATCGATTATTTGCGTAGTGCAGGAACCGAAAGATTTGGTCGCGATGGAGCGGACCAGAGAGTTTAATGGGTACTATCATGTGCTGCACGGTGCGATATCCCCAATGGAAGGCATCGGTCCCGATGAGATCAGGATCGCCGACCTTCTGAAACGACTCAGCGACGAGAAGGTGGAGGAGCTGATTCTTGCGACCAACCCGAATATCGAAGGGGAAGCGACCGCGATGTATTTATCCAGACTTGTTCGGTCCTTTGGTTTGAAAGTAACGCGTATCGCCCACGGACTACCGGTTGGAGGCGATTTGGAGTATGCCGATGAAGTGACGTTGACCAAAGCGTTGGAAGGACGCAGAGAACTGTAACGGGTTGAAGGAGCCTCCTGATGAGGCTTCTTTTTTTTGGTTCTAACCCGACGCCTTGTCTTATATCTATATAAAGAATAGGACAAACCGGGAGGTTGATCGGGATGACGTCATGGCCAAAGATTTGGAGAAAACACAAGCCGGAGCTTAAGTTGGAACCTTCTGTGCAGCAGGACCGTTACTTGTTGGTGCAGGAAATCCGCAAAGCGCATCTGGAGTGGGAAATTGCGCAAAAACGATTCGATTATGTGATAGAAAAGGAACAGATCGATTATTCCATCTTTGCGCTGGAAGCGGCGGAAAAGCGGTTTGAAATGCTGCTCAAGCAGGCAAAAGATATGAAAATCTCTGCGGGAGAAGTGGCTGCGAGCCGTACGATGGAGGGATCGTCTTAATGCAATATTTATTATGGGGCGTTTTTCTCGGCTCGGGTCTATTGCTTGCTTTTATGTTGTTGCGCCGCCGCTTTGCCTTCCAATGGCTTGGATATGCTTGCCTGCATGTTGCATTTGCGTCGATCTTGTTGTATATTCTTAATCTGTTCAGTTCCTATACCCACTTGGAACTGCCGCTTAACGCAGTAACGATAGGTACGGTCAGCATTCTTGGAATCCCGGGACTCGCTGCGCTGGCCGCGATAAAACTATGGGTGCTTGTGTAAAATATAGGATTAAAAAAACACTTGCATCGGACTGAGCGAATGTGATATATTAATCAAGTCGCCGCTGAAACGGTCGACAACAACCGACAGTAATTTTTGTCGGAAGATGAAACGAATTGTCCTTTGAAAACTGAACAACGAGTGAGTGAATTAGAGAATGAAATTTCTCGCCAGTTTTAAATTTTGAGCTAATCAGCTTACATTATAGCGAACATCGCCTTCGGGTGATGGAAGCGATTTGTATCAATTTCGGTCTTCGGTCCGAAAATGATACTTTAATGGAGAGTTTGATCCTGGCTCAGGACGAACGCTGGCGGCGTGCCTAATACATGCAAGTCGAGCGAGGGTCTTCGGACCCT
>NZ_JBHSRV010000015.1:0-134545 GCF_042659105.1 Paenibacillus allorhizosphaerae
ATATTTATTTTTACAATCATGAAAGATTACAAGCAAAATTAAACGGCCTCAGTCCGATGGAATTTCGAACCAAGGCCGCATAAGTTTTTTTATTTCTACTGTCTACTTGACGGGGTGCAGTTCATCGGGCGATGGCCTCTTTATCTTCGCCTCTATCTGCAGGTAGAGACTTGACTTCGTTAATAATGTATCCCGGGGTAGTCGTCTTCATAGCGTTGTCTGAAGTAACATCATAACTAAGCGATATTATCAAAAGGAGAGAAGTGCAGATGCAAGGTATTATCATTATGTTGTTATGTTTATTTGTGATGTACAGAATGTTCCGGCGCGTGCGCCGAAACATAGGTTGGCAGCAGCTGGAGCCGGGAAAAATGCGGTTATTCACTGTCATTTTCTCCGTAATCGGAATGCTACTTCTGATAGAGGGGGCGTTCTACGCGACTAGCCTGATCTCGGATGCGATAGGAATTCTCCTTGGTCTCATGCTCGCCTATTACGGTGCCGCATTGACCCGTTTCGAGCAGCGCGGCGGACGGTGGCACTACCGCCCGAACACATGGATTGGCGTCGCCGTTACCGTACTGTTTTTCGGGCGTCTGATTTATCGTTTTTACGATATGTACTCGATGCCGCAAGGCGGCGGCGTGCAGGGAGGCCTTACGCTTGCGGGCAAGCTGCAAACGATGGTCAGCGGGTGGACGGCCGGACTGCTGCTTGTGATGTTTGCTTATTATGTCGGTTATAACCTGCTTATTTTACGGAAACAGAAGCAGCTGTCCCGGTGAAGCGGCTGGATGAATCGGAAGTCGGATGATGAAAAAAGGGTTGCTCCGGATTACCGGGGCAGCCCTTTTTGGCGATGCATTTGTTGGAACCAGCCGGCTACGGCGGGAAACAAAATAATTAGGAAGCACACGGCCCCGATGACGCGGCCGATGCCGAGTACGCTCATGCAGGCGGTGTAAGATACGCTGGAATACATGGCCATGCCCGCGATCGGCGCGAATACGGCCGACACTTGCGACAGCGTTGTGTAGATGGCGATTGCGCGCTGCCGACCTTGCTCCGGGACGATTTCGAGCAGACGGTTGAAGATCGCTTGCGTCAACCCTGCGGTGGAAAAGCCTCCAAGAAAGTCATAGAAGCAAATCCAAATCATGTTCGGCGCGTAGATCCATAGGAATGGCGACAGCGCGAGCGAGAGCGCCGAACCGAATACGGTAAAGCCGTTGCCTTTCCGGTCGGCCATGAAAGCCCACGGGCGAAAGGCGATTAGCGAGCCTACCGCCCCGGCGATCGCGTCGATGCTGATCATCATATTCGTAGCTTGCAGCGTATCGACCTTGATTTTTGTAAAAATCGGCCAAGCGGCCTGCCAGGCGAACAGGTAGATGACGGCGCTTCCGCAAAACAAATAAAAAGGGAGCTGGACGTTCAGTTTGAATCGGCCAATCCGCGACTTGAAATTGTTTTTTGGAAGGGAAGAAGCAGGTTCGCCGATGGTTCCGGAAGCGTGCGGCGCATCCGGCTCGATGTCTTCGCTCGGAATTTTGAGCTTCATGAAATACCACGTTTCCACCATCGCTGCAATAAACCCGACCGAGAACGCAAGCTGATAGCCAAGCGGATACGTCAATCGGTCGATCCCCCAACCGGCAACCAGCGCGACGATCATGCCGCATACCCCGGTCCACATATTGCGCTGGGCGAACACTTTGTTGCGATAGCCGAGCGGGATAATCTCGCCCATCATCGATTGGTACGCTACGGAAATGATCGTATTGGTCGCATTGTACAAGCCGACGAGAACAATTAAGGCCATTACCTTGGAGACGGGAAGCAAGGGAACGAAGATCAAGAGGAAATAAAAGAAGCGGCAAAGCACGATGAGGCCGGCAATGATCCGTTTTTGCTTGCGGAAACGGCCGAGAATGAGTGCCGCAGGCAGAGTTACTAAAATCGTTAACAGGGCGGGCACGGAGGAGAGCAGCGCATACTCGCTGTTGGTTGCGTTTAGGCGGGCCGCCAGCACGCCGATAAAGGGCGTGACCAGATTGAAGCCGATCGCCCAGAAAATTCCGTTCCACAGATTATGATGAATATTGTCCCGCAGTACTTTATATTTGGCTTCCACAATGGGCCACCTCGGGTTGTTCATGGTGAAACGACGGTTTCTTTCCTCATTGTAGCCTATGGCTCGACGGCGATCTATAGAAACTTGATTTGGTCCATTTTTCGACTCGAATTTCTCGCTGCCGGCCGACTCCTTTGCATCCGAAGCCTGTGCCGTGTAAGATAAGGTTTAATATAGGAGAAAGAGGAGGGGCCATATGGTATTCGGCGCCCGCGTATGGAAGACGGGGATCGCGGTTGCATTATCGTTATATATTAGCGCCTGGCTGGACTTTACCCCTCCCGTTATCGCGGCTGTGGCGGCGATTTTTGCCATGCAGCCTTCGATTTACCGGTCCTGGCGCTATTTTCTCGACCAGCTGCAAACGAATGTGCTCGGTGCCGTGCTTGCACTGCTAGCGGGCATGTTTTTCTCGAACAATCCGATCGCCATCGGAATCGTGTGCATCCTCGTCATTATCATCTGCTTACGGATGAAGATGGGTGAGACCATCGGGCTGACGCTGGTGACCGTCGTGGCGGTCATGGAAGCTTCGGCCGAATGGCAATTTGCCATGAATCGCTTCTTGCTTAGTCTGATCGGGATCGGCAGCGCTTTTATCATCAACGTCATATTCTTTCCCCCGAAGCCGAAGCAGCAGTTCAGCGCGCAAATTCACACGGTGTTCGGCACCATTTCGCTGCTTTTGCGCACCGTCATTTCCGACGAGATGAAGGAGAGCGTCTTCCGCGAGGAGAAGGAAGGGCTGCGGAATGCGCTGCGCTCGCTGGCGGAGAAGTACAAGCTCATGGAGGAAGAGGTCAAAAAGGTGAAGCGCGCGGGCTTTGGCCGGATCCGCCAATTGGTCGTGTACAAGCAAATGCTGCATACGCTGTACAAAGGGCTTGAAGTGATCGATGCGGTGGAGGAGCATTACTTCCAGTCGGCCCGCTCGGCCCAAACCGATGCCTTCTTCGACGCGCATTTGGAGCGGCTGATCAAGTTTCACGAGCATGTGCTGCTCAAATTCGACGACAAGCTGAAAGCGGACAGCACCGAGTTCGATATCGAGGCCGAGAACGAGCGGTTTATGACGACGCTTATCGAACGTTATGGCGAAAAGCCCGACGGCATGCTGCGTCTGTCGGTCGTGGCGGCAACGATGTACGACTACGGTCATCAGACAGGAAGGCTTGATAAGCTGGTGGAGCATTTTCACCGCGGAGAGCCGGAGGAGAAGGAGCCGTTTGACGTTTTGCTCGAAAGCATACGCATGAAATAACCGGCCGTCACCGTCATGGCCTACAACTGAGATTGTGAATCGATCTAACCGTTGCAGCATGCGTTGCGTCGGAAAGTCTCTTCGGCTAAAGAGCCGGGGAGACTTTTTTTTCGTCATTCGGTTATAAGTGAACTGTTACCCGCGCTTCATGTTCTTATGGCTGCCGCCTGCGCTACAATAGGTTGGAACATATGCAAACTTATCCAATCAGGCAGGCGGTGACATCATGAAAAAGACAAAGCTGTTGTTGGTGCTCGTATTAATGACGGTCGCGGTCGGGTGCAGAAACAAACCTCCGTCAGCCGAAGAACGAATGCAGTCGTTTTTGACGGCGTGGGCCAAGCATGATTATGAGGTGATGTACGAAGCGCTCTCTTCCCGTGCCCGGTCGGCTATGCCAAAAGAGGCGTTCGTCCAAAGACATCAATCGATTTATGAAGGGATCGAAGCATCCCGTCTTGCTCCCGCAATCGTGACGGACGCCGCTCCCGGGAACGCAGCTTCTGCACAGTCGGGCAAGGCAGACCGCAAACCGTTACCATTTCATATGGAAATGGACACTTTTGCAGGACCGGTTGCCTACGACTCGACCGCCGTCATGGTGAAGGAGCAAAATGGGTGGTTCGTGGACTGGACGCCGTCCATGATATTTCCGCAGCTCGGCGAGGGGGATAAAGTAAGGGCACTGACATTGAAAGCGAAGCGGGGGGAAATTGTGGACCGCGCGGGCCGAGGGCTGGCGGTGAATGAAGACAAGCTGGAGATCGGCCTCGTTCCGAAACAAGTGTCGGAGCCGGCGTCGGATTCGATCCGGCAGCTTGCCGAGCTGCTGAAGATGAGCGAGGACGACCTGGATAAGAAGCTGAAAGCGCCATGGGTCAAACCGGATTTGTTCGTACCGGTTGCGCTGCTAGCGAAGGATGATGAGCGTTTGCGGCAGATTCTCGCCGTCAAAGGGGTGGCGACGCAGACGAAGAAAGTGCGCTCCTATCCTTATCAGGAAGCGGCCGCGCATCTTACGGGATATGTCGGCAAAATCAACGCGGAAGAGTGGGAAAAGCTGAAAATCAAAGGCTACGGCCAAGACGATCTGATCGGCAAAGCGGGATTGGAACAAGTGTTGGAGGAAAAGCTGCGGGGGAAGGACGGCGGACGAATTTACATAACGGATACCAGCGGCCAAGAAAAGGCGGAGCTCGCAAGGCGCAATGCCGAAGACGGGGCGACGATTCATCTGACGATCGACGGGGGCTTGCAAAGTTTGATCTACGACCAGATGGCAAGCGATGCAGGAGTGGGAGCCGCTATTCAGCCTTTAACCGGGGAAGTGCTTGCGCTTGTCAGCACGCCTTCTTACGACCCGAATGCTTTCGTGTCCGGCGTTACGCCGGAGCAATGGAAGCAATGGACCGAAGATGTGCGCAAGCCGCTGCTCAACCGCTTTGCGCGAACGTACTCACCGGGATCGGCGTTCAAGCCGATTACGGGGGCGATCGCTTTGCAGACCGGGGTCATCACGCCGGAGCTGACGAGAACGATTGTCGGGAAACAATGGAAGAAAGACGGCTCTTGGGGTAATTACAGCGTCACCCGCGTGTCAGAGGCGTCGACGAGCGTCGATTTGCTGAAAGGGCTGCTGTACTCGGACAATATTTATTTTGCTCAAACCGCGCTAGAGCTCGGGAGCGATCGCTTTTTGGCCGAAGCGGGGAAGTTCGGTTTTGACGAGAAGCTGCCGCTGCCGTATCCGTTCGATAAGTCTACGCTCGTAGCCAAAAAGATGAATAATGAAATCCAGCTTGCCGATTCCGGTTACGGGCAAGGCGAGGTGCAGATGAATCCGCTGCATGTTGCGCTCACTTATACGGTGTTCGTAAGCGGCGGCGATATGATCGCCCCGGTGCTCATTCAGGAAGAGGGCGGGCCGAAAGGCGGCACCGTATGGAAAAAACAGGTAGTTCGTCCCGATGTCGCTTCCGTCATCCAGCAGGATATGATCCAGGTGATCGAGAATGCTTCAGGAACGGGGCGCGGTGCTCGAATCAAAGGCATTACGCTTGCCGGCAAAACGGGAACCGCCGAACGGAAACAAAGCCAAGGCGTCACCGGTAAAGAAGACGGCTGGTTTGTAGCCTACAACACCGATCAGCCGAAACTGCTGCTTGCGCTTATGCTGGAAGATGTTCAGGACCATGGAGGCAGTCATCATTTGGCTCCGAAGGTGAAGCAGGTGTTCACGCAATACTTAAAGCCTTAATGGGATTGGTGAGGAGAGATGGAATTTTTGTCGAGCAAAGGACCGTTCGATGCCGGCGAACGTCTGCTGATTGTGAACGCGGACGACTACGGGCTTTCACCGGAGGTCAATCGGGCGATCACCGATCTTTTTGAACAGCGGGCCGTTACGTCCGCATCGCTGATGGTACCGGCCGGGTCGGTTTGTCAGGCCGTCGAAGCGGCCAAAAGGCTGGAGCATGCAGCGGTCGGCGTACATCTCACGCTAACCGGCCCGTATGCCCCGGTGGCTCCGCTTGCCGATGTGGGCAGCTTGCTGACGGAGCAAGGGCGCTTCCATGATGATCCGGCCGCGTTGGAACAGCGGGCTGACCCCGGCGAGGTGAGGCGAGAGCTGCAAAGCCAGGTGGAGCGGGCGCTCGCACTGGGACTGGACCCGACACACCTGGACAGCCATCAAGGCAGCGTATTGGGGCTGGCAGGCGGTCGTGATTATCTCGATATCATATTCGATTTGTGCGAAGCGCACCGGCTGCCGTTTTTGCTGCCGAAACGCATTGTCGAGCAGCCTTTTATCGCGGCGGAGCATAGGCGCCGTTTTGCCGCCAGGATCGAGTCTGCCGACCTGCGGGGCATTTTGCTTATCGACGATATGATCGCCTTCCCGTTTGCCGTGCAGGACGGGGAAACGTACGAGCGGTACAAATCCGGGGTGGCAAGCGCGTTGAAGCGATTGAAGCCCGGCATCACGCAGTTCACCCTTCACCCCGCGCTTGGCCCGGTTTCGAAGCATGTTCCCGATGCGCAGAAAAGGGAGATGGAATACCGCATTTTCCTGGATCAGGAAATCAGGCAGCTCTTGCGGGACGAACGTATCATTCCGATTTCGTGGCGGGACGTTCGCGATCTGCAGCGTCACGGAAGCTGACTGCCTCTGCCTGCAAACAGCCTGTTATTACGAAATCGTAACCCTTCTGCCGCCGCGCGCGGCTAGGAGGGTTTCTTCTTTTATATTGACAACTTATTCCTCCCCCGGTTATGTTTCTAACATAGGTCAATAAAAGCATGAACGGACGAAGGAGCGAAATGGACTATGTCTCAACGATTTGAAGATTTCGAATACATCCGCCCCGATATGGAGCAATTGCAGCAGCGGATGGAGGCGTTGTTCGCGTCGCTGTCCACAGTGGCGTCGGCGGACGAACAGGAAGTGGTGCTGAAACGAATCAACCAAATTCGCAGCGAGTTCGACTCGATGTCGGCTATCGCCCGCATACGGCACACCGTCAATACGAAGGACGCGTTTTACAAAGCGGAGCAGGACTTTTTTGACCAGAATACGCCGATCTACCAAGGGTGGGTATCCCGTTACTACGAGGCGCTGATGCGCTCGCCTTTCCGCGCGCAGCTGGAGGAGAAGTGGGGCAAACAGCTGTTTCGCATCGCCGAACTGACGGTCAAGACGTTTTCTCAGGAAATCGTGGACGATTTGCGGCTGGAAAACAAGCTGGCTTCCGACTACGTGAAGCTGACCGCATCCGCGCAGATCGACTTCGAAGGCAAGCAGCTCAATCTGGCTCAGTTGACCCCTTATACGTTATCAACGGACCGGGAAACGCGTAAACGCGCGCAGGACGCGAAGTATGCTTTTTTTGCGCAGCATGAAGCGGAGCTGGACGATATTTACGACCGGCTCGTGAAAGTACGCACGGCGATTGCCCATAAGCTCGGCTACGGCAATTTCGTGGAGCTGGGTTATGCGCGCATGAAGCGTTCCGACTACAACGCCGCGAACGTAGCCGTTTTCCGCGAGCAGGTTCGCGCCCATCTCGTTCCGCTCGCTTCACGCATCCGGGAGCAGCAGGCGAAGCTTCTAGGCGTCGATCAACTGACGTACTACGACGACAAGTACCGGTTCCCGTCCGGCAATCCGGTGCCCAAGGGCGATGCGGACTGGATTATCGAGAACGGCAAACGGATGTATGCCGAGCTGTCGCCGGAGACGGACACGTTCTTCCGGATGATGACCGAGCAGGGGCTGATGGATCTGGTCAGCAAGCCCGGCAAAGCCGTAGGCGGTTACTGCTCCTATATTAAGACGCACCGGGTGCCGTTCATTTTCTCCAACTTTAACGGAACGAGCGGCGATATCGACGTGCTGACCCATGAAGCGGGCCATGCGTTCCAGAAATATATGAGCGGCCATCATACCGTGCCGGAGTATTTGCATCCGACGCTGGAAGCGTGCGAGATTCATTCCATGAGCATGGAATTTCTTGTCTGGCCGTGGATGGAGCTGTTTTTCCAGGAAGATACCGAGAAATACAAATACGCGCATTTGAGCGATGCGATTCTGTTTATTCCATACGGTACGGCCGTCGACGAATTCCAGCACTTTGTATACGAGAATCCGAGTGCAACCCCGGCGGAGCGCAAAGCGAAATGGCGGGAGCTCGAGCGCATCTACCGTCCCGACCTCGCGCTGGAGGAAAACGACTTGCTGGACCGCGGCGGCTACTGGTTCCAGCAGCGTCACATTTTCCGCTCGCCGTTCTATTACATCGACTACACGCTGGCGCAAATTTGCGCGCTGCAGTTCTGGGTCAAATCCCAGGCGGACGCCGGACATACATGGACGGACTACGTTCGTCTCTGCAAAGAGGGCGGCAGCGGATCGTTTACCGAACTGGTAGCGGTAGCGGGGTTGCGCTCGCCGTTCACCGAAGGAACGGTGGCGTCCGTAATCGATGAAATCGGGGAATGGCTGGAACGGGCCGATCTTAGCCAGTTTTAGGAAAAAAGAACCGCATGTCTCGGCGAAGCACCGGGGATGCGGTTCTTTTTGTTTTCACAAGAGAATGGACTATTGATAAATTAACATATAATCCCTTACAGAAAACGGGAAATCGATTTTGATGGCATATTTTTAGATATAAACCCTTATTTTATGGTATTATAAAAAATATTTATATACAGATAAATTAAATTTTTAATGACAACTTGGTCAATTAATCGTAAAATGACGCTACATATCTATTTTTTTCAAAACGAAGATCGAAATGAAGGTGAACCCCCTGTCCGAGGCAATCTTGGAAGTTAAAGCGCTTAAAACGGTAATTAAAGACAAGAAGCGGGAAGTGACCGTAGTAGACGGCATCGATTTTGAGATCGGTAAGAACGAAGTGGTTGCCTTGGTCGGCGAATCGGGCTGCGGGAAAAGCATGACCTCCCTCTCGATTATGCAGCTGCTTCCCCGGACAGGGGAGATTGCGGACGGTGAAGTGCGGTTTCGCGGGCGAAATTTGGTCGGACTGAACAAGAAGGAAATTTCGCAGGTCCGGGGACGGAAGATGGCGATGATCTTCCAGGAGCCGATGACCTCGCTCAATCCGGTGCTGACGATCGGCATGCAATTGACCGAAGCGATTATCCGGCATCTTGGCGTGTCCAAGACGGAAGCGATTACTATGGCGGAGGAGTGGCTGCGCCGGGTCGGATTTCCTGAGCCTTCGCGGATTCGGAAAGAATATCCTCACCGGTTGTCCGGAGGGATGCGGCAGCGTGTCATGCTGGCGATGGCTATGGCATGCAGGCCGGATCTGCTCATCGCGGATGAGCCGACGACCGCTTTGGATGTGACCATTCAAGCGCAGGTGCTTGACCTGCTGCGTCAACTGCTCAAGGAATCGGACATGTCCGTCCTGTTCATTACGCACGACCTTGGCGTGGTGGCCGAGATGGCCAATCGCGTCATTGTCATGTATGCCGGGCAAATCGTAGAGTCCACCGACGTACGTACGTTGTTCAAATCGCCGAAGCATCCGTATACGAAAGGTTTGCTGCAGTCGACGCCGCGTATGCAAGGAGCGATCGAGAAGCTTGTGCCGATTGCGGGCAGCGTGCCTCCGGCAGGGACGTTGACGGTCGGATGCCGATTTGCGGACCGTTGTCCGATTGCGACGATGGAATGCCGGGAGGGCCAATTGGAGCTGCGGGACCTCGGCGGCGGGCACAAAGTACGGTGCCTTAAGGCGTAAACAAGGTCGGATGCAACGATATATTAACCGAATTTGATTTATTTATAAACTTTACTTATAAAATAATTTCTATTTTTCAAGAAAAGTTTCATTCCAAACGCGAATGTCACTTCACAACTCAAACGCAGCCAACATCGTAACTTTTCAGGAAATGCTTCGATTTGGCTCGAACGTATTTTCCTCTAAGAAGCCTCGACTTCACGGCTTTTCTTGCTCCACCCGACACGGAACGTTCCGATCCTTCAAGAAAAGCGTCAACATCAGCCATAGTTGTATCAACACTTGCATGGTTTCAGCCGAATGGCACATTGCGTTCGTCTGTCCTTGAATGAGCTTGATCACGCATGTATGTCGCTTGGAACGACTCAATCGGCAGTTTTTCTTTACATAAGGGGGATTTTGGAACGTGAGCGCTCCGCTTTTGGAAATCAACGGATTGAAGAAATATTTTGGCATCGGCGGGAATATGAAGAAAGGCGCCGTCAAAGCTGTCGATGACGTCAGCTTCAAAGTGTACGAAGGGGAGACGCTCGGTATCGTGGGCGAATCCGGATGCGGCAAATCGACCGTCGGGCGTCTTGTGCTGCGTTTGCTCGATTTGACCGGGGGCGAAATCAAATTTAACGGCGTCTCCATTGGCGACTGGAGCCAGCGGCAGCTTCGCCCTATTCGCAAGGACATGCAGTGCGTGTTCCAGGATCCGTACGCTTCGCTCAATCCGCGCATTACGGTAGGCAAAGCGATTGCCGAGCCATTGATCGTGCAAACCGGCATGAGCCGGAGCGAGGCAATGAAACGGGCGGAAGAGCTGCTCGAGACGGTTGGTCTCCGCGCACAATCGGCCCGATTGTACCCGCATGAGTTTTCCGGCGGCCAGCGCCAGCGGATTGCGATCGCCCGCGCCGTGTCGCTGGGTCCGAAGCTGATCGTTGCCGACGAGCCGGTGTCTGCATTGGACGTGTCGATCCAGGCGCAAATCGTCAATTTGCTCGGCGAGCTGCAGGAAAAGACGAAGGTGTCCTATTTGTTCATCTCGCACAATTTGAGCGTCGTGCGGCATATTTCCGACCGGGTGGCCGTCATGTACTTGGGTCAAATTGTCGAGACGGCAAGCCGCGACCAGCTGTTTGAAAGCCCGAAGCATCCGTATACGCAAGCGCTTTTGTCCTCGGTGCCGGAGCCGGCCATCGACGGCAGGCGCGAGCGCATCATTCTTAGCGGAGAGGTGCCGAACGCCGCCAATCCGCCTTCGGGCTGCGCCTTCCATCCGCGCTGTCCTCACGCTGCGGAGAGATGCCGTACGGAAAAACCCGCCTTTAGGGAATTGGAGCCGGGGCACTTTGCCTCCTGCCATTTCATATAGCCAACATTTTTATATCAAAGAGAGGGGAACACATTATGTTGTTTAAGCCATTCGGCAAAGGCGTGAGTATCGCGCTTGCCACAGTTATGTCGACGACATTGTTCTTATCCGCTTGCTCCGGAGGAGGAGGCACGGCTTCAACGGACAAGCCGGCAGGCGACAAACCGGCAGCGGAGGCTTCCAAGAAAGAGAAGATCGACGGCGGCGAAATCATCACGGCTTATTTGGCGGACCCGCAAAACTTTATCCGCTTCTGGGCAACGACGACGACTTCCAGCGAAGTGATCGAGCTTGTGTTCAGCGCATTGTACCGTTTCAACGAGAAGCAGGATATCGTTGCAGACCTTGCCGTAGGACAACCGACGTTCTCGGCGGACAAGAAAGAAATGACGATCAAGATTCGCAACGACGCGAAATTTACGGACGGCAAGCCGGTAACGGCGGCAGACGTTGTATTTACGTACAACATTCCGATTCATCCCGACTACAAAGGACCGAGAAAAGGTACGTTCGATAAGGTGACCAAGGTAGAGAAAGTGGATGACTATACGGTCAAATTCACCTTCAAAGAGCCGCATGCCGGCTATATCGATATGCTCATTTACAACATTTTGCCGGAGCATCTGCTCAAGGACATTCCGGTGAAAGATATGGAGAAATCGGACTTCGCCAAGAAGCCGGTCGGTTCCGGCGCGTACAAGCTGGAAGAATGGAAGCAAGGTCAATATTTGCGCTTCGTTCGCAACGAGAACTACTACAAAGGCAAGCCGGCGATCGAGAAGGTTACGGCGAAAATCATCCCGGACGGCAACGCGCAAATGGCGCAGCTGCAGACCGGCGAAATCAACGTCGTAGGCGTTCCGGTCGACAACTTGGCGGCGATGGACCAGTACGCCAAAACATCCGGTAAAATCAAGCTGCAAAAAGGGATCGGCACCGGCCAGTACCAGTTCGTCGCTTGGAACCTGACCAATCCGCTGTTCCAGGACAAGAAAGTGCGTCAAGCGCTGACGACGGCCATTGACCGTCAAGGCATCGTGGATAGCATTGTAGAAGGTCAAGGCAAGCTTGTGAACAGCCAGACCGCGCCGAGCTACTGGACCTTCACCGATAACGTGCCGAAGTTCCCGTACGATCCGGAGAAAGCGAAGAAAATGCTTGCGGAAGCCGGCTGGAAAGATTCGGACGGCGACGGCATTCTGGATAAGAACGGCCAGAAGTTCGAGTTCGAAATGCAGACGATCCAAGGAAACAAAGTGCGCGAGAAAGCGGTAACGGTCATTCAGCAGCAGTTGAAAAAAGTGGGGATCAGCGTTCAGCCCCGTTCCGTAGAAGGCTCGGCGTTCACGAAGAACTGGTCTTCCAAAAACTTCGTCGCTTTGTTCCATGGCTGGAGCATTTCCGGCGACCCGAATCCGAAAGGCATTTGGCATTCCTCTTCCATCGAAGCGGGTTCCAACTACATTACGTATAAAAATCCGGAAGTCGACAAGCTGATTGAAGAAGATTTGCTGACGTTCGATCAAGCGAAACGGAAAGAGCTTTTAAATAAAGTGGACGCCTTGGTAGCGGAGGATCAGCCGTACACGTTCATGTATTCACCGACGGTTACGATGGCTTACCCGAGCAATCTGGAAGGCTTCAATCCGAATCGCGACAACTTGAAAGAAATCGAGAAATGGTACTTCACGAAATAAATCATGAGACTTTATGCGGAAAGAAGTGACAATTAGTGGTCCGTTACGTACTGCGGCGTTTGCTGAATGCCATACCCATTCTGATCGGGATTACGATCATGTCCTTTGCGATCATTCACATGGCGCCGGGCAGCCCGCTATCGTCGTTTATCGAAGACCCGACGATCAAAGCGATCGACAAGGAGAATATGATCAAATCTTACGGACTTGATCAGCCGCTCTATATTCAGTATTGGAAATGGGTCAGCGGCATGGTGCAGGGGGACTTCGGCACTTCTTTCCTGAAAAACCAGCCGGTAGCCGACCTGTTGTGGGATCGGCTGCCGAACACGCTTCTTCTTACGGTGACCAGCTTTATCGTCGCCATGCTGATTGCGATACCGCTCGGCATTTTATGTGCGGTTAAAGTGAATTCGCGTCTGGATCAGGTCGTATCGGCGCTGACATTCGTCGGGATTTCGATTCCCGGCTTTTGGCTTGGATTGCTTCTCATCATGTTCTTCGCCGTGAGGCTCGGCTGGGTGCCGTCGGGAGGACTTCAGTCGATTAACGGGCCGTTTAGCCTGATGGATCGGGTGAGCCACTTGATTTTGCCGGTATTTACGATTGCTTGCTCGGAAGTGGCCGTCTGGATTCGCTACGTCCGCTCCAGCATGCTGGAAGTGATTCATCAGGACTACATGCGGACGGCCAAAGCGAAAGGTTTGCATGACGGGCGAGTGCTGACGATTCACGGGCTGCGCAATGCGCTCATTCCGCTGGCAACGCTGTTCGGCTTGTCGCTGCCCGGTTTTTTCAGCGGCTCGGTCATTGTGGAAACGATATTCAGCATACCCGGTACGGGACGCCTCTTTACGGAGGCGGCCTTCCAGCGGGATTACCCGGTCATATTTGCCATTACGACACTGGTTGCCTTCTTGTATGTATTAGGCAGCATTCTGGCTGACGTGTCTTATGCAATGCTAGATCCACGGGTCAGTCTGAGCAAAAGCGAGGTGAAAGCGTAAGCTATGAATACGGCTGTATCAACTCCCAACAATTCTGCGGGCATCGCCGCTCCATCCCAGAAGAACCGCGCCTGGGAACGGTTCAAAAGCAACAAACTGGCGCTGATCAGTTTGTTCGTGATGGCTGCGCTCATCCTGCTTGCGCTGTTCGCGCCGCTCATTGCCCCGTATAATCCGGCCGATCAAGATTTGATGAACCGGCTGAAACCGCCGAGCAAGGAGCATTGGTTCGGAACGGACGACCTGGGAAGAGACCTGTTGAGCCGTGTTCTATACGGTTCACGGGTATCTCTATCGGTTGGTATTTTCTCGGTATTGTTCAACGTCATCATCGGCATTACGGTGGGATCGCTCGCCGGCTATTACGGCGGGAAAGTGGACAGCATCCTGATGCGGATCGTCGACGTCATGCTGGCCTTCCCGACGATGTTTGTCCTGATTACGGTCGTGACGTTGATCCGGCCGAGCTTGGTCAATATCATTATCGTATTTGTCGCCTTTGGTTGGATGAGCAAAGCCAGGCTGCTGCGCGGACAAATTCTTTCGGTAAAAAACAGGGAATTCGTCGATGCCGCCCGGACGATCGGGATGTCGGACTTCCGCATCATCTTCGTGCATATTTTGCCGAACGCGGTCGCGCCGGTCATCATCTCCGCTACGCTGCAAATGGGCGGCATGATTTTGACGGAATCGAGTCTCAGCTTTCTCGGTCTCGGCATTCAGCCGCCGGACGCCAGCTGGGGGAACTTGCTCCAGAGCGCGCAAAGCTTGACGATCATGACCAAAGCGCCTTGGTTTCCGATTATTCCGGGCTTTATGATCTTCCTGACGATCATGTGCTTTAATTTTATCGGCGACGGGCTGCGCAGCGCACTCGATTCGCGATAAACCGAATGTACGCAGACCTCCGGTGGTACCGGGGGTCTTTTCTTTAACGATACAGAAAATTTTAGTTCAGTGAAGCAACAAAGCGAACGGAAATTTTCTGTACCAAGAAAAACTACCGCTAAAAACGGTCTGGCTGCTTTGAAGGACTCCGATAAGGAGTTTTTCTTATATTGTTGTCTTTCGTCGAAGCGGATGAACCTCATGAGCCATGGGACCGGCTCGGTATTTATCCGATGGATAATTTGTATCGGTTGCCGGGGTTGGAGCACATACATTTGCGGCATGGTTAATATACATACAACATGGCTTCAACGAAATCATGGTCAAATCGTCACGAGCATACGCGGTCTTCATGGGGAAGGGTGATGCAGGCCAATGAGGTTAAGCGCTTAACTTAACTCAAGAAATGACCTTGGCAGAGAGGGGTAATGCCATTGTTTTCACAAGCCGGTTTCACATCCGGGAGAAGGAGATGGAAAGAAGGGCTGCTCGGATACTTGTTTCTGGCTCCGTCGCTTGCGGTCTTCATTATGTTTCTGTTTTATCCCATGCTCCGGTCGGTCTACCTCAGCATGACATTAACCGACCCGAGAGGGCGTATTGCCGCCTTTGTCGGGCTTGAAAACTACATTGATTTGTTTTCCTCCGGGCAATTTTTTACAAACCTGAGGGTGACGATGCTGTTCATATTGTTCACGGTGCCGACAACGATCGTCTGGTGCTTATTGTTGGCAGCGCTTTCGCACAATAAGCTTCGCGGCATGAAAATATTCCAGTTTATTTTTTCGCTGCCGATCGTCATCTCTGTAAGTACCGGCTCCATCATCTGGCTGCTGCTCTTTCACCCTACGGCGGGCATGCTCAACTACTTTATCGGTTTTCTCGGCCTCGGGCCGGTTTCCTGGCTGGCCGATCCGTCGTCCGCGCTGCTCTCGATCTCGATGATGACGGTATGGATGAACATGGGCTTCGTCTATATCGTGCTGCTCAGCGGGCTGCAAGGGGTGCCCGACGAACTGTATGAGAGCGCGAAAATCGACGGCTCCGGCCCGTTCCGAACGTTCGTGCAGATCGTGCTGCCGCTGCTGTCGCCGACGATCTTTTTTGTGTTGATCGTATCGGTGATCAGCGCCTTTCAGGCGTTCGGGCAAATTCATATTTTGACGAAGGGCGGGCCGATGAATACGACGAACGTGGTCGTCTATTCGATCTACCAGGACGCATTCGTCAACTTCCGCTTTGGCATCGGCAGCGCGCAGGCTCTGGTGCTGTTTGTCATCATTCTGGCGCTTACGGTATTCCAGTTTAAAGTTTTGGAGAAGAAGGTGCATTACCAATGACGATGAGCCGTATAGGCGCCGCGTTCATTTATCTCATTCTGCTGGCCGTTTCGCTTATCGTGTTGTATCCGCTGCTGTTCACGGTCTTCTCCTCGTTTATGACGGAGAAAGAAGTATCCGTCTTTCCGCCGCCGATCTTTCCTCATCAGCTGTATTGGGGCAACTTCCAGAAAGCGGTCGAGACGGTGCCTATTGTCCGTTTTATCGTCAACAGCGTGGTCGTGTCATCGGCGATTACGGCAGCGCAGCTCTTCACCTCCAGCCTAGCCGCGTACGCGTTCGCCTTCATGAACTTTCGGTTCAAGAGCGCCTTGTTTCTGCTATACCTCTCGACGATGATGATTCCTTGGGAAGTGACGATCATCCCGAATTATTTGACGGTCAAATCGTGGGGATGGCTCGACAGTTACCAGGGGCTGATCGTTCCGTTTATGGCGGGCGCTTTCGGCGTATTTTTGCTGCGCCAGTTTTTTTTGCAGCTGCCGCATGAGCTGTTCGAGGCGGCCCGAATGGACGGCTGCGGACATGTGCGCGGTTTCGTATCCATCGTGCTGCCGCTGTCCAGACCGGCGCTGGCCACCTTGACCGTATATGTGTTCCTGAATCATTGGAACAGCTATTTGTGGCCGCTGCTCATTACGAACAAGCCGACGATGCGCACGGTGCAGATCGGCGTGGCGATGCTGCAGCATGAAGAAGTGATGTCCTGGAACCTGATTTTGGCCGGCGTCACTTTGGTGCTGCTGCCTTCGTTCGTGCTGCTCGCGCTCGGGGTCAAGCAGCTGATTCGCGGCATTACGGCCGGAGCGGTCAAAGGGTAATGTCAACCGTGGTGGCGGGAATCCGTTCCTGCGAACGGATGGCTTGCTATAAATCAAAATGAGGGAGCGTTACATATGAGAAAATGGAACAACAAAGTGCTTCTCGGCGTGACCTTGCTATCCGCGATGCTCGCGGCTTCCGCATGCAGCGGCGGCAGTCCGGCGGGGGATCCGGGCAAGGGAGGCGATTCGTCCGCCGGACCGAAGAAAGTTGTGTTCTGGCACGCCATGGGCGGGGCGAACCAGAAGGTTGTGGAACAGCTGGCCGCCGACTTCAACGCCTCCCAGAACAAAATTCAGGTCGAAGCGATTTACCAGGGCACGTATGACGACCTGCTCAGCAAGCTGAAGACGACGATGGATACGAAGGACGGGCCGACCCTCGTGCAGGTGTATGAGATCGGCAGCCGCTTCATGATTGATTCCAAAGCGATTACGCCGATGCAAAAATTTATCGACATGGACAAATACGACCTGTCGCAGCTGGAGCCGAACATTACCGGATATTACACGTTTGGAGGGAAGCTGAATTCGATGCCGTTCAACACGTCGAACCCGATTTTGTACTACAACAAGGACATTTTCAAAGCGGCCGGACTCGATCCGGAGAAGCCCCCGAAAACATTCGAAGAGCTGCAGCAGATGGCTGATAAGATTACGAAATCGGGCAAGGCGGTCGGCGCGAACTTCGCAATTTACGGCTGGTTCATGGAGCAGCTGTTCTCGAGCCAAGGAGCGGAGTACGTCAATAACGGCAACGGCCGCAACGCGCTTGCGACGGAATCGCTCGTCAATTCCGAAGCGGGCGTCAAGACGCTGACCTGGTGGAAAAACCTTGTGGACACGAAAGCGGCCAACAATCTCGGGCGCAAAACAGATGATTCGAAAAAAGCATTCTCCGCCGGTCAAGTCGGCATGATTCTCGAGTCGACGGCTTCGCTGAAAGGGCTGGTGGACAATGCGCAGGGCAAGTTCGAAGTGGGCACCGGATTTCTTCCGAAGCCGTCCGGCGCCAAGGAAGGCGGCGTCATCGTAGGCGGGGCCAGCTTGTGGATCATGAACAACCGTCCCGACGACGAGCAAAAGGCGGCGTGGGATTTCGTCAAATTCCTCACTTCGCCGAAGGAGCAGGCCTACTGGCACATTAACACCGGCTATTTCCCGATTACGAAGAAAGCATATGAAGAACAGAGCGTGAAGGACAATTTGAAAAAATTTCCGCAATTCCAGACGGCCGTCGACCAGCTGCACCAAACGAAGCTGAATACGGCGACGCAGGGCGCGGTCATGGGCGTATTTCCGGAAGCGAGACAAATCGTCGAAGGGGCGATCGAGGAGGCGCTCAATAACAAAAAGTCGCCGAAGGATGCGCTGGACGGCGCAGCCAAAGACATTTCCGCCAAATTGCAGCAGTATAACAAGACGGTGAAGCCGTAAAACGGGCACGTAGCGTAGAAACGATATAACGGAATGTAAACTCCGAAAGCCCTGGCGCAAGCCAGGGCTTTTCCCCTTCAGCTGTCCGTCATCAAGTGAGACAATACGGTGCCGAGACGGGATTAGAGACGCTTCAAACGCAAGCTGCGTTTACATTCGGGACCAAGCTTAACAGAGATTTTACCTCGGTTTTACATAAAAGAGTTGAAATGGGTAAGCGCTTTACATATAATAAAAGTTGTAAGGTAATTAAACCGGTTTAATACAAGCCGGTTTGCATTAGGACCTTTGTTAAACCGGTTTAATGAAATCTTAATATTGCAGGCAAGGATGGGGCAAACGGTGGCTACAATCGATGATGTTGCAAAGAAGGCCGGTGTGTCCAAAGGCACGGTGTCCAGCGTGTTCAGCAAGAAAAGGCCGATTTCCCGTCAAGTGACGGAACGGGTGCTGGAAGTAGCCAAAGACTTGGGGTACTTTCCGAATCACGTCGCCCGCAGCTTGGCGATCAAGAAGACGATGATCGCGGGACTGAAAATGCCGATATCCAAGGACAGCAATATGTCCGGCTTTGAAATCCAGATGATTAACGGCGTGATGAAAGAATGCTCCAAAAACGGATATCGGCTGCTGCTTGATACGCTGCCGGAGCATGACGACCCGACGCAGTTCTCGATCGATCCGGTCGATGGCGTCATCATGCTGAATCCGCGCAAGCAGGATCCCCGCATCGAACGATACAAGCAAATGGGAATCCCGCTCGTGCTCGTAGGCCGGCCTGACCCGGAGGATGAAACCGTGTGCTACGTCGATAACAACAACCGGGATTTGGGCTTTAAAGTCGGCGAATATTTGCTTGGTATCGGGCACCGCGACATTTTGTTTCTCAACGCCGCTTCAGACATGACGGTCGCCTACGATCGGGAAAACGGTTTAGCAGGGTCCTTTGCGGCGCAGGGCATACCTTATGGCAGCGTGCAGGTGCTGAACTACTCCCGCAAAATGCATTATAACGCGGCCGAGTACGGTTATCGCTCGATAATGGAAACGTTCGGCAAGAAGCATTACACAGCGGTCATTGCCGATACGGACCGGGTGGCGCTTGGGGTGCTGCGGGCCGCCCGCGAGCTGAACATCGACGTGCCGGTACGGCTGTCGGTCATTGCCTTGAGCAACGATGCGACGGTAGCGCAGGAAACGACGCCGAAGCTGACGTCTGTCGATCAGTCCGCCGAAATTTTAGGTGCGGAAGCCGCTAAAATTTTAATAGAAAAAATGAATGATTCAAGTATCGTGCATCAACGGGTAATCGATGCCAAGCTGGTTATTCGCGAGTCGTGCAGCCACTTATCCTAAAAAGCTGCAAGGCTTCGCTCCTAATATGAAAGCGCTTCATTAAGATTTTGTAAAGGGGGTGTCCGGGTGAGCGGAAGATGATGAATCGATCGGCTCGCCGGGAATGAATAGAGAGGACTGCCTCGAAACAAGCGCATCAAATCGCATTTTCCAAAATGAACTCGGGAGGGTACACATGAGTAAGAAAGCGAAAGCGGTAAGCTCTTTGGTTGCTGTAATGCTGTTAGGCAGTGCGCTGGCCGGTTGTACGAGCGGCAATTCGGCCAGCGGAACGGATTCGAAGTCGGACGGCAAGAAGGAAGATCGCACGCTGCGCATGATGGCCAGCGTTATCGGGGGCAAATCGCCGGAAGAAAACACCATGTTCGAAAAAGAAATCGAGCGCCTAACCGGCATCAAGGCGAAGCTGGATAAACCGGCTTCCGACTATAACCAGAAGCTGATGGCTGCCGTTTCCTCCGGAGAAAAGTTCGACCTGCTGCAGGTGAGCAAGGAAACGATGAATCAATTGATCGATCAGGGCGTACTGACGCCGCTGACGGATAAAGTGAAGGCTTCCAAGGTGCTTCAGGACCCGGAAGTGCTGCCTGCGGCCGAGTGGGATCAAGTGAAGACGAAGGACGGCAAAATATACGGGGTGTTCACCAAATACCAGGGCGGCACGATGCCGATCATCCGCAACGACTGGCTCAAAAAGCTGAATCTGCCGGAGCCGAAAACGCTGGACGATTATTATAAAGTGCTGAAAGCCTTTACGGAGCAGGACCCGGACGGCAACAACAAGAAAGACACGTACGGTCTGTCCACGGCCGGCATGTACGAACTGCAAGGCATCTTCAGCGCAGCGGGCCTCAAGCAGCGCTATGTGGAGAAGGACGGCAAGCTGGACGTTCCGTATTCGACGGATGCCGCGATCCCGGTATACCAGTGGCTGAACAAGCTTTATAAAGAAGGCATACTCGACCCGAACTTCGCAACCAACGACACAGGGAAAATGCGCAACCTGTTCCTAGCCGACCGCGTAGGGATGATCACGTATTGGGACGCATGGGTAGGCATGCTGAACAATACGCGCAAAGAGCAGGATCCGAAGACGGCGTTTGAAGCGAAAGGGCTTCCGGGCATCGCTGGTCCAGGCGGGAAAAACATGCTGCGCCGCGGAGATCCAGATGTGTGGGTTATCCCGGTCAACGCGGAGCACCCGAAGACGGCGTTCGAATTCATCGAATGGTGGCATTCCAAGGACGGCATCATTCTCGGCAGCCTAGGCATTAAGGATAACGATTATACCGAAAACGGCGGCAAGTACGAGCTGACCAAAGCCGGCAAAGAGCATGCGATGGATCACGGGGTGCCGTTCTGGTACAACAAGAAAGTGCCGAATCCGTTCGGATTGCTGCAGGGCGTAAAAGAAGCGCAGGATCTGCTAGCCAAATATTCGTCGCTCGAGTTGACGCCTCCGAGATGGGCGGACGCTGAGAAGATCATTAACGAATACTCCTTCAAAGCAATACTCGGCGAAATGCCGGCGGCCGATGCCGTGAAGAAAATGCGCGAAACGCTCAAAGCGAACAAGTTGATCGACTAACGGCTGAAGGGGGAGTATGCATGACATGTATACTCCCCGATGATTCCATAGAAGATACAGCGAGAGGTGGTGGCTGCGTTGAAGGCCGTCTGGAGATACAAAACGCTTTATCTGATGATGCTTCCCATCCTGGCCTATTTTTGTCTGTTCTCGTTTTACCCGCTCATCCGCGGCTTTATAATCAGTTTTCAGAACTTCCGGCTTATCGGCAACCGCCCGTTCGTCGGCTTCGATAACTATGCCGCGGTGCTGAGGGACACGGCCTTCTGGGATGCATTTCAAAATACGCTGATCATCGGCGTCGGCTCGCTTGTTATCGGTTTTGTGATGCCGATCATCTTGGCGCTGTCTTTAAATGAAGTGATGTCGACCTGGTTCAAAAAAGTGACGCAAATGGTTGTCTACTTGCCGCACTTGTTCTCATGGGTCGTCGTCGGCGGGATGTGGATCATGATGCTGTCGCCGGATACGGGGATCGTCAACCAAATTTTGCTGGCCTTTGGCACCGACAAGCCGATCGGCTTCATGTCCAGTTCCTTTTATGCCCGCGGCGTCATGATCTTCACCTCCGTCTGGAAGGAGATGGGCTTCACCTGCATTCTGTATTTGGCGGCGATCGTGTCGATCAATCCGGCGCTTTACGAAGCGGCCAAAATCGACGGCGCGAGCCGGTGGCAGGCGGTCCGCTATATTACGCTGCCTTCGCTCCTCTCGACGATGAAGGTGGTCATCATGCTGAACGTGCTCAGCATCCTGCGGATGTTCGATCAAATTTTCGTCATGCGCAACGGGGCGATTGCGAGGAAAGTCGATGTCATCATGATGTACACGTATCAGAAAGGGATTCTCGAGTTTAAGATCGGCATCGCTACCGCCGCCGGCTTTCTCGTTATTTTTGCGACGTTGATCATTACATTCGCAACCCGGTTCCTGATCCGTTACGACGAGGGGTGAGATGATGAATTTGAGAACGAGACAAGCAGGAGTCGGAAGCCGTTTGTTCGACACGGTCAATGTATTGTTTTTACTGTTATTGATCGCGACCATGATTATTCCTTTCATTAATACGTTCGCGCTTGCTTTTTCGACGAACTTCGCTTCCATGCAGCCGGGCATCGTGCTGTGGCCCAAAGAGTTCAGCATCGAGGGATTCGGTACGGTATGGAACCGGATGCAGCTTTATCTTCCTTTCACCAACAATGTCATCGTCACCGTCGCAGGAACGGCCGGACACGTCGTGCTGTGCGCGATGGCCGGTTACGTGCTCGTGCAGCCGCTGCTGCCTGGGAAGAAAGCGATGGTCTCGCTTATATTGCTGACGATGATGGTGCCGGGCGAAGCGATCATGATTCCGCTCTACGTCGTAAATAAGGAGCTTCACCTGCTGAATACGCTCTACGCGTTAATCATTTCCGGTCTCGTCTCGGGTTTCAGCGTGCTGCTGATGCGCAATTTCTTTCTGTCCATCCCGATGGAAATGTCCGAGTCGGCGCGCATGGACGGGGCAGGCGATCTTCGCATTTTCTTTACGATTTACCTTCCGCTTGCAAGCGCAGGCCTTGCTACCGTCACCCTGTTCGAGTTCGTCAGCCGTTGGAACCAGTTTACGCCTGCGCTGCTCTATATTAGCGACCATGCCAAATATACGTTGCAGATTGCTTTAAAATCGCTTATCGTCGATACGGACTCTACGTCCAGCAATTTCATCATCACAACGAATGTGAGAATGGCGGGGATCGTCATCGCGCTCCTGCCGCTTATGCTCATTTATCCGTATGTGCAAAAATATTTTGTCAAAGGCATTATGGTCGGTGCGAATAAAGAATAATTGCCGCGAAAATGAATACCCAAACATGAAAATGACGGGGAGCCATCCTATATGAATAATCAGAAAACCATCCGCTCGGCCATGACGCTGACGCGGGTCATCGAGCATTCGGAGCAAAGCGCATATATCGAGATTCCGTTCGACATGCCGGATCACGTGGAAGAGCTGTTCGTATCGTATCGCGTGCAGCCGCACGGGGAAGGGAAAGCCGTTGTCGATTTGGGCGTGCGCGATCAGCGCCGGGTCAGAGGCTGGAGCGGCGGTGCCCGCAAGGAGTTTCGGATCGGACTGGAAAAGGCCACGCCGGGTTATCTCCCTGGCGCGCTTTCGCCGGGCAACTGGGCTGTGCTGCACAATGCGTACCGCATTCCGCCGGAAGGATGTACCGTCACCGTGACGATCGAATGCATGTACAAGACGCCCCGCTGGCTGAAAGGCGACCTGCATACGCACAGCGTCAACAGCGACGGCAAGTATACGCTCGAGGAAAACGCGGCGATCATGGAGCAGCTTGGCTGCGACTTCATCGCGATGACCGATCATAACGCGATCAGCCAAAACTTGACGTATCCCCGCGGCACGAGCGTGGTCATGATTCCGGGGATGGAGTTTACGACCAATTTCGGGCACAGCAACTTTCTCGGAGTGACGGACCCGCTGCGCGATTTTCGGGTGAAGGATCAGGACGACGTGAATGCGAGACTGGCCGAAGCGCGGGAACGGGGAGCGAAAATCGTGCTCAACCATCCGCATTGCGATCATTGCGCATGGGAATGGGATTTTAACGTCGACCACGATTGGGTCGAAGTTTGGAACGGCCCTTGGACAGCCCGCAATGAGCGGACGCTCGCATGGTGGCAAAGCGAGCTTGCCTCCGGGCGCAGGCTGACGGCGATCGGCGGCAGTGACGTGCATCGCCCCGACCCGTACGTGAAGCATGCAATGCCGTGCACGTGGGTGTACGCGTCATCCAAGACGGTGGAAGGCATCCTGGAAGGCATCGACCGGGGGCATGTGCATATCTCCTACGCGCCGGACGGGCCGTTCGTCGGGCTGCGCTGCGGCTCGTTCATCGCCGGCGACGTCGTGCCGGGCGGGGAAACGGAGCGGATCGTATCCGTAGCCGCGGAAGCGCTGAAAGCCGGAGACCGGTTGAAGCTAATCGGCAATAACGGAGTCGTGAAGGAAGTGGACGTCACAGAGGACGGGGCGCTGGAGCTTGGCTTCGACGCCGGAGAAGGAAAGCTGTCGTTTATCCGCGCGGAAGTTTGGCGGCACTTTGATGTCGTGGGCATGACCTTGATGGCGGCGCTGACGAATCCGATTTATTTTGACTGATGGAGACCTGCTGCGAAGCTGGCTCGCGACATATCGATTGGCACAACTATCCATACGAGGTGATGCTTAATGAAGATGACGCTGATGACCTTCAATCTGAGATACAATACCCCGAATGACGGAGACAACATTTGGTCGAACCGTTCGGACCGCGCGGCGCGAATCATGCTCGATCATGATCCGCTTGTGATCGGTACGCAGGAAGGTTACCATGTCATGCTGACCGATTTGCAGGAACGGCTGCCTGATTATGCATGGATTGGGCAGGGCCGCAAGGGAGGGCATGAGAACGAGCACTGCGCTATTTTTTATAAAAAGGCGGAGCTCGAGGTGCTGGAGCAAGGACAGTTCTGGCTTTCGGAAACGCCGTATGTGATCGCCTCCAAGAGCTGGGACAGCAACCTCCCGCGCATTTGTACATGGGCAAAGTTTGTCCATACGGGGACGCAAACGCAGTTTTACTTATATAACACGCATCTCGACCATTTGGGGCAGCAGGCTAGGGAGAACGGCGCAAGGATGATATGGGATTTACTGTGCGAGCACCGGGAATCGTCGGGGCTGCCGGCGGTCATGATGGGCGATTTGAACAGCCGGCCGCACGAGCTGCCGATTCGTTTCCTGCGCGGCGAAGCGGAGATTGGGGGACGGACGACGTCGCTGATTGACGCCTACAGCAGGCTATCCGGAGTGATCGGCCTGACCGCGCACAGCTTTGAAGGCGGAGCGGAGGGAGAGCCGATCGATTATATTTTCGTTACGCCGGACGTTAACGTGTCGGAGGTGGTTGTCGACCGCAGAAAGATCGACGGAGCCTACCCGTCCGATCACTATCCGATCGTCGCCAAAATCGAGCTGAATGGGGAATAATCGGATGGAACAAAGCGTGAAACTGGAGAAAATTTACGTCGTATTCAAAACTCACTTTGATATCGGTTTCACCGGATTTGCATCGGATGTCGTCAGCCGCTACAGCTCCGATATGTTGAAGGAAGTCAACGAGATCTGCGCCAAAACCCGAAACAACGCGGAGCATGAAAAATATGTATGGACGATGTCGTCCTGGCCGCTGCTGCAGTCGATCGAAGGCAGTTCTACGGAAGACCGCGAGCAGGCGCTCGCTTTCCTCGAAGACCGGCAGCTCATCTGGCATATGCTTCCGTTCACGACACATACGGAGTTTTGCGGGCTGGAGGAATGGATACGCGGCATGTACATCTCCCGCGATTTGACGGAGCGGTACGGCTACAAGCCGACGGATGCGAAAATGACGGACGTTCCCGGCCATACGTGGAGCGTGCCTTCATTATTGAAAAAAGCCGGCGTGCAAATCCTTCACCTCGGCTGCAACGGATTTTCGACGCCGCCCGACGTGCCGCCGGTTTTCTTCTGGGAAGGGCCGGACGGGGAGCGGCTGCTGACGTTTTATTCGAAGGGCGGTTATGGAACGGGGATTCTTCCCCCGGACGAATGGACGCATCCGGTATGGCTGGCGATGATTCAGACGAACGACAATCACGGCCCGCATGAGGCTTCCATCGTCGATGAAATGAAAACGTCGATTGCGGCCAAAGGGCTGTACGACACGGAGCTGCACATCGGCAGCCTCGGCGATTTCGCGGAAGACTTCCTATCGCGAAATCCGGATTTGCCTGTCATCCGCGGCGATTTGGCCGACGCCTGGATTCATGGCGTAGGCACCGCGCCGCGCGGGGTGTCCCGCGTGCGGGAGCTGCGGGGCCGCATTGCCGCGGCGGAGAGCGCTTTGTCGCTGCAGATGGTCGAGGGCACCATCGGCGGAGAGCGGGCGGCCGCCGTGAAGCGGCTGCTGGACGACAGCTACGAGCATGCGCTGCTGTTCGGCGAGCATACGTGGGGGATGGACTGCAAGACGTTTCTGTTTCCACGGAAAGCGTACGACAAGCCATCGTTTCTGGAGCTCAAGCAGAGCGAGCGCTACCGTCGTATGGAGCATTCGTGGCAGGAGCAGATCGATTACGTGGACCGGGCGGAACGCGCGTTAACGGAGGCTATGGCGCTGCTCGGAGCGGCTGGCGTCGGTGAAGATGCGGCGACCGAGCAAGAAGCGGCGGCCGCTCTGAGCGCAGCGGACGAGGGCGGTGCGGAGAGCGCCGCGACTGCGGATGTCCCCGTGGCTACGGGGAACATCGGGAAAACGATCCGCGCGTATAACAGCTTGGGCTGGAGCCGGGATATGCGCCTGACGCTCGCGCCGGAGCAACTTCCGCAGCAGGGTGAAGCGCTGATCGACTGTGCGACCGGCGAAGTACTGCGCGTCGGCGTTCGGGAAGGCGTCGCCCAAGTGGAAGTTAAAGGAATGCCGGCGCTGGGCTACAAGACGCTCGCTTACGTCAATGCTCCCGTTTCGGATCGGAGCGAGCAGCGAGAGTTTGATCCGGGTCAGATCGTGGAATCATATGGCGGCGGCTTGCTTAAAGCGAGCTTACACGAAGATATGGCGGTACTTGAAAACGAGTTTTACACCGTGAAAGTATGCCGCAGGACAGGGTGGCTCCGCAGCCTGTATGACAAGCGGCTGGAAAAAGAATGGATCGAGCAGGCGGAAGATCGGGGAGCGAAGAGCGACGCATCTTACGGCTTCGGCCAATTTGAATACAATATTTACTCCAATCGGGAAATTACCCGCTACATCAAGAAATACGCTTACCGCTTTTATGATTGGGGCGTTCACGACTTCGGCAAGACGGACTACCCGGAAGCGCAAAAGCGGCTTTCCTTTACAACGGTGCTGAAAGATTTCCGTCTGGTCGAGGAGCGGGACCGCATTAAAGTCGAATGTACGGCAGGTGCAGCCGACGAATCCGTAACGGAATACGGCAACGCGCGCGATATCGTCTGGAGCGTCACGTTAACGCGGGATGCCCACATCGACATGGAGTGGCGGCTGCTCGGCAAAGAGGAAACGCCGCTTGCCGAATCGGGTCACATCGTATTTCCGCTGAAGCTTGACCATCCGACTTACCGGGTCAATAAAATGGGCAGCGTCGTCGATCCTTGTAACGACCTGATCCCTTATTCCGGTACGCTGCTTCACTGCTGCGAGCATTTCGTCGACGTCTCGGACGGAACCGCCGGCTTGGCCATCGTTCCGCTCGATTCGCCGCTGCTATGGATCGGCCGCAACGGGATGTGGGATTACGAGCCCGACTACAAGCCGGAGAAGCCGGAGCTCAACTTCAATTTGTTCAACAATTGGTGGGGCACCAATTTCCCGCAATGGATTGGCGGCGATTTGACATACCGCTTCCGGCTTATCCCGCATAAGGGAGACTGGCGCGAAGGCGCCGTGTGGAAGGCGGCCGAGGAAGCGAGGGCCGACAGCGGCTGGGCCGCGTCTGCGCAGTCTGATGGAGGGGCGCAAGCCGCAGTGGCGGATTTGACGCGTGCAGATGCGTTCGCAAGCGCCGCATACAGCAGCGGCACGGGCACAGCGTCCCCTTTTACGCTGGAGCTGTTTCCGGGCGGGCTGCCGGACATGGCCGTCACCTGCTTCAAACCGGCCGAAGACGGAGACGGGTTTATCGTCCGGTTGCGGGATTGGCACGGGGAGGCGCGCACCGTTTCGATCGGCATCGCCGACCGAGTCGCGGAAGTGCTGAAGACGGACTTGCTTGAATATGGAGGAGAGACGATGACGTTCCAGCAGCCGGCAGGTTCAAGCAGCCGGGTGGTTCGGCTGACGACCGGAGGCTTTGAAGTGCATACATTGCGCCTTCGGTTATAACGGCTCATTTTGCCTGAAGAATGGATTGTTCGCCGAGTCCTGCCTCCGGTTTACACAGCGGCAGCCGATATCGTATGATGGGTATGAAATGTTGTGTGGCGCGAGGAAAGGGAGAAACAGATGAAGCCGACGATTTACGACGTTGCCCAGGCAGCGGAGGTATCCATCGCAACCGTATCCAAGGTAATTAACGGCACGGGGCGGATCAGCGAAAAAACGCGAAAGCATGTCCTTCAAATTATGGAGGACTTGAAATATAAACCGAGTATGGTCGCTTCCGCTTTGACGGGGAAAAGCACTTACACGATCGGGCTGACGCTTCCGGATTTGGCCAACCCGTTCTTTGCGGAGATTGCCCGGGCGGTCGAGGACCGGGGGCATGAATACGGGTTCAACTTGTTTATATGCAGTACGGACAACGATCCGGAGCGGGAGGTCAAATATTTCTCGCTGCTGACGCAAAAGCGGGTCGACGGCATCATCATTGCTTCCAGAACACAGAAGGACCAATATGTCAAAGGGCTCATTCAACAGCAAATTCCGATTGCGATGATCGCCAGGGAGATGCCGACGCTCGCGGTGGATACGGTGATGGTGGACGATTTTCTCGGCGGCTATCAGGCCGGATCGCATCTGCTCGAGCTCGGTCATCGCCGCATTGCGATTCTCGCCGAAGACATGAATGAGATGAGCAGCCGGGAACGGATACGCGGCTGCCGTCAAGCAATGCTGAACGCGCAGGTCGAGCCCGATGAAGCGCTGATTGCCGTAGGCGGCTTTACCGTCGACAGCGGCAAAGAAGCCGCGGGCCGTCTGCTCGAGACGGACAACCGGCCGACGGCGGTGTTCGCCTGCAACGACGTGCTGGCCATCGGCGCCAACCAGGCGGCGCGCCGCTGCGGCCTGCGCGTACCCCGGGATCTCTCCATTGTCGGCTTCGACAACACGATCCTGGCGACGATTATGGACCCGCCGCTGACGACCATCGCCCAGCCGATTCAGGAGATCGGGCGGCAAGTCGTCGATCTGCTGATTCAGGAGATCAAGGGCGAGAAGGTGCTTAAGCAGCGGGTGCTGCTCATGCCGCAGCTCGTGGAGCGGAGCTCCTGCGGGCCGCGCAAATAAACGACTTGTCAGGCAAGCCTGATTTGTCTGCCTACGGCGTTTCTGCACGCGAAGCGAAGTCGCCGGCTTACCTCCTTCGGCGGCTCAAACCGCCACGATGGATTACATGGTGCCAGACGCAGTTCCTTGAAAGATTGGTTCTCAAGTGCCGTTGCTCGTGCCGCCGGGGACAATTCCCCCAAAAAAAAGAGCAGTAACTTCAGGATCAAATTCCTGGAATTACTGCTTTGGCACTTAGCCCCCCCATCCTAGCGCAATCTTCCCCGGTACATACATCCTGACCGCCGTCTCAAACGCTGCTGATGGCATATGAGCGGACGCTTGCTCCCCTACTCCGGACTTCATGGAACCGCCCCATGTTCTATTTAGCAGCGTCAATCGCTTTGTTTGCCGCCTCATCGGCATCCCTCAGCGCCGTATTGACGTCTTTATTGCCCAAGATGACATCATTGAATGCTTTAATTACTTCAGTTTGCGCAACGGTTTGATATTTCATTTTGATCGCAGGATCGGCGAATTTAGACGGGAGAATCGCTGAAACCTGTTTTCCGGTTAAGAACGAAGCATCTTTCCCAATTTCGCTTAGTAATTTTGAATTATTGAGGACCGGGATTAATCCTTTTCTCGCCAAATGGGTCTGCATCTCCTCCGACGTCAAATAGGAAATCACTTCAAACGCTTGATCCTTGTCTTTGGCCATCTTCGTTATATAGAAAAAGGTCGGATAGTTCTGCGGTCCGATTCCCTTCTTATCGCTGAAGGTCGGCATCGGCGCATAATCCCAGTTCAATCCGGACTGGGTCCATCGGGAATGCAGGCCGCTAAGCGCCATAAACATCGCGACAGTTTTGTCTTTTTCCCACTTTTCTAGGAGCTTGGTGTAGGAGACCGTATTTTTGTCCAGCTCGTTGCCTGGAATCTTGAACGCACCGATTAACGTCTCGAAGGTTTTGACGAACGGCTCTTTCGTAAACATTGCCCGGTTCGTTTTCGGATCGACATACGGGGCGGAATAAGGCGTCAGCATCAAAAAGTGTGAATTTGAAATGCCGAGTCCGGTGTACTTTTTACCGCCGTCCTCACGGGACAGCTTGCGGGTCAAATCCATCAGCTGTTCCCAGCTCATGCTTTCTTTAGGGTAAGGTACGCCGAATCGGTCAAAAATTTCTTTGTTATAAAAAAGCGACAAGGTTGTCGTATTCACGGGGAGGCCATATATTCCGCCGTTCGCAATTTGCCGCTGCATCTCCACCGCAGAAGGCTCCAGTACGGTTAGGTCGTAATTATATTTCTTGATCAGATCGGAAATATCCACTTCCATTTGATATTGCTGCAGCGACATCGCCGTCTGGCCGATCGAGTTGTACAAAATATCGATCCGCTGGCCTGCAGTGATCAACTTATCCAGACTTGCATCCTGGGCATTGTATGTAATAAACACTGGCGTAATATGCGGGAACTTTTCTTTAATCTTATTGCCATACATCTCCATAAAACCCTTTTCGTCAAAGTCGCCGCTTGTGGAATAAAAAACGAGTTCGATGGGATCCTTTTTGGCGGACGGCTTTTCCGCCTCTTTGTTAGGCTGCTGCGTACTACCGCCTCCAGAGCAGCCTGCCATTGCTGCCGCAATGAATAATGATGTCAGCCAAACCCCTTTGTTCAACTTCATACGTTTCCACTCCCTTATTTGTCGTAGGCGCTTAAGAAAGGATTACGGCTCGCTGCCGAAACTTTGGTTTGACCTTGTTGCGTTGGGCTAATGGTACACGCTGGAAAGGGGAAAGGGCTATGTTCAAATTTTTAACTTTTCCTCATATTTAATAAAATGTATAAAAGAGTTAATAATCTAAAAAATTGAATATTGCCACCGTACTATCCCTTCTGCTAACGGCTGGCCCACCAACGATAGTAGCGCAGCTGTGCTGTAATGATATTCGGAGCCGGTCCTTGATGATTGCCTGAGGCCATCCAATGTAAAGGGCGATTGCTCCGCTAATCGCATGCCGTCCCGTATGGCACAGGGTCCCCTCGGCAAAAAAAACGGTTGCGGAGCGGCAGCATTTTTCTAAACGTCCGCGCGTAAATTTGAATTGACAAAACAAGGAACGTGCATTAGAGTAAAGTTGTTGGGAAAGCGCTTAACCTTACGAGGGTGAGCAAAGCTTTTATATAATTTCGAATGCCGTTTTCTTACTTTTCTAAAAATGACGCAGTATTATTTTGCAACCGAATCTTCATTTCGTATTTATGGGGAGGGACGATCCTTAATGAACACCGTACGGCTGACGATGGCGCAAGCGCTGCTTCGGTTTTTGAACAATCAGTATATCGAGATCGACGGCTTGGAGCACAAGTGTTTTAAGGGCATCATGGGCATTTTCGGACACGGCAACGTGACGGGCATCGGCCAGGCGCTGGAGCAGTATAAGGATGAAATGCTATTCATCCAAGGGAAAAACGAGCAAGGCATGGCTCATGCTGCAATCGCTTACGCGAAGCAGAAGAACCGCCTCGAAATGTTCGCCTGCACGTCCTCCATCGGCCCGGGAGCGCTCAATATGGTGACGGCGGCGGGAGTCGCTTCCGTAAACCGGATTCCGCTGCTGCTGCTGCCCGGAGACATATTCGCCAGCCGGCAGCCGGACCCGGTGCTGCAGCAGGTCGAATATCCGCTCGATTACACGGTCACGGCGAACGACGCCTTCAAGCCGGTCAGCAAATATTGGGACCGGATCCACCGTCCGGAGCAGTTGATGACAGCCGCCATCAACGCGATGCGCGTGCTGACCGATCCGGCGGAAACGGGAGCGGTCACGCTTTGCCTGCCGCAGGATGTGCAGTGCGAAGCGTATGATTATCCCGAGTCGTTCCTGGCGAAACGGGTGCATCATCTCGACAGGAAACCGGCGGCTACAGCGGCTGTAGACCGGGCGGCGGAGCTGCTGAGCGGCAAAAAGAAGCCGGTGCTCATCGCCGGCGGCGGCGTCCATTATTCGCTCGCGACGGATACGCTGCGCGAGTTCGCCGAAGCGTTCCGGATTCCGGTGGTCGAAACGCAAGCCGGCAAAAGCGCCATCGCGTGGAACCATCCGCTCGGCTTCGGCGGGGTCGGCGTGACGGGAACGCAGGCGGCGAATCGGCTGGCGGCCGAAGCCGATGTTCTCATTTGCGTAGGGACGCGGCTGTCCGATTTTTCCACCGCTTCCAAAACCGCATTCCGCAACGAAGACGTTCGGTTTATCAATGTGAATGTAAGCCCGCTCGACGCCTACAAGCTGGATGGCATTACCGTAGTCGCCGATGCGAAGGAAGCGCTTCTGGCATTATCCGATGCGCTGAAGGAGCGGCAGTACACGGCCGCTTATGATGACGAGGCGCTTGGCGCGCTGAAGCGGGAGTGGGACGCCGAAGTCGACCGCCTGTATGCGGCCGAGAACGAGCAAGGGCTGGCGCAAACCCGCGTACTAGGAGAAATCAACGGTTTCCTCGGCGAGCGGGATGTGATCGTCTGCGCAGCAGGAAGCTTGCCGGGCGACCTGCACCGCGTATGGCGAGTGACGCAGCCGAAGACGTATCACATGGAGTACGGCTTCTCCTGCATGGGATACGAGGTGTCCGGCGCTTTCGGCGTAAAGCTGGCCGATCCGGACCGCGAGGTGTACGCGATCGTAGGCGACGGCAGTTACCTGATGCTTCATTCGGAGCTCGTTACAAGCTTGCAGGAAGGACGCAAAATCAATGTGCTGCTGTTCGATAACCACGGTTTCCAGTGCATTCACAATTTGCAGCGGGGCCACGGCAGCGACGGCTTCGGCAACGAGTTCCGCATCCGCAGCAGCGAAAGCGGCCAGCTTGGCGGCGGCTTTATGCCGATGGACTTTGCGGCGCATGCCCGAAGTCTGGGAGCGGCTGCGTTTACGGCTCGCACGCCGGCAGAGCTGCGGGATGCGCTCGAGCAGGCGAAGCGGGAAACGAAATCGACGCTGATCGACATCAAGGTGCTGCCCGGCACGAATACGGACGGTTATGACTCGTGGTGGCATGTCGGCGTAGCCGAAGTGTCCGAGTCGGCCAAAGTGCAGCAATCGTTCACGCAGCTTCAGGAACGGTTAAGCACGATTCGCAAATATTGACCGGCCGGGCGCGGTCTCGCCGGTGCAGGCTCGCGTTGAATCGGCACCGGCGAAGGCGCCGGCACTGGGCATCCATTTTTGGCAAATCCGAAGGAGGACGCTTCCGAATGAACAATGTGAAATACGGCATTTCGGCGATTAACTGGGTGAACGAAGATATATTGGAAATGGGCGACCATTACACAGCCGAGCAGGTGCTGACCGACATGTCGAGCCTTGGCTACGAGGGTACGGAATTTTGCCGCAAATTTCCGCGGAACACCGAAGCATTGCAGTCGTTGCTCGGCTCGAAAAACATGGTGCTGACTTCGCAGTGGAAATCGGTTCACTTCACCGATCCGTCCCGCCGGGAGGCGGAGCTGCAAGCTTTTCGCGCACATGCGGATTTCCTGAAAGCAATGGGCTGCAAATACGTGGTTACTTGCGAAACGGGCAACGCGTTCGAGGATTTGAGCCAAAATTCGGTCCGCATCGAGCCGCTGACTGACGAACAATGGGAACATTTGGTGGAAGGGCTGCATGAAGCGGGCCGTTACTGCAAAGATAACGGAATGAAGCTTGTGTACCATTATCACGGCGAAACCGTCGTGGAGAGCGGCGAAGAAATCGAACGGCTGATGAAATCGACCGATCCGGAGCTGGTGCACATGCTGTACGATACGGGTCACGCGTACTTCGGCGGAAGCGATCCGCTGCATATTTTGAGGACGTACTACGACCGGATCGCTTACATTCATCTCAAGGACGTCCGGCAAGAGGTGCTGGACTGGAAACGTACGCAGGGCGTCCGCTTCCGGGATGCGGTGCGCAAAGGCGTATTCACGGTTCCGGGAGACGGTTGCATCGATTTCGGCCCGATATTCCGGGAACTGAAGGACCGCGGGTATGAAGGCTGGATGATTATCGAGGCCGAGCAGGATCCCGCGATCGCCGACCCGGTGAAGTACGCCCGCAAAGCGAAGGAATATATCGAGCAGGTGTCGGCTTAATACGCTTGCGACATTTATCGCGTGTCGGAGAGTAAAGCGCTTAACTCCAATCTGAGCAGACGGAAAGGTTGTCAGACGATGGACAAAATAACAATCGGCATCATCGGCGCGGGAAGGATCGGCAAGCTGCATGCCGAGCATTTGAGCAGAAACCGTCAAGTCGTCGTGCAGACGATCTCCGACGTATTCGTTACGGAGGAACTGCGGGCCTGGGCGGCGGAGCTTGGCGTCGGCGCAGTAACGGGCAATTACAAAGACATTATCGAGGATCCATCCATTCAAGCCGTATTTATATGCTCGTCGACCAATACGCATGTTCCCTTCATTGTGGAAGCGGCACAAGCGGGCAAACATATTTTTTGCGAAAAGCCGATCAGCCTCGATTACCGTCAGACCGCCGAAGCGCTGAAGGCGGTGAAAGAAGCGGGCGTACTGCTGCAAACCGGGTTCAACCGTCGGTTCGACCACAACTTCAGACGGGCGCGGGATCTTGTGCAGGACGGCAAAATCGGCAGTCCGCATTTGATCAAAATTACGTCGCGCGATCCGGCGCCGCCAAGCACGGACTACATTAAAGTATCCGGCGGCCTGTTCATGGATATGGCGATCCACGACTTCGATATGGCCCGGTACTTGTCCGGCAGCGAAGTGACGGAAGTGTACGCCCAAGGGGCGGTGCTGGTCAATCCGGTCATCGGGGAGCTCGGCGATATCGATACGGCGATCATTTTCCTGAAATTCGCAAACGGCGCGTTGGGCGTGATCGACAACAGCCGCCAAGCGGTCTACGGCTACGATCAGCGGATCGAGGTTTTCGGCTCGGAAGGCAGCGTCACCGTGCAGAACGACCATCCGAATACGGCCGAGATCAGCACCAAAGATTCGGTGTCGCGCGATAATCCGAAGTTTTTCTTCCTGGAACGCTACCACGAAGCGTACATTGACGAGACGCGCCAGTTCATCGACTGCATCGTGCACGGAGGTCAAGTGCCGGTGGACGGACATGACGCGCTGCAAGCCGAGAAGATCGCGTATGCCGCCAAAAAGTCGATGCAGGAGCGCCGTCCGGTTCCGTTGGCCGAGATCGATTAAGCGGAACGAAATCCGCGGATTGCAATCAACGAAACGATGAGAGGAGAGGGCATCATGGCACCATCCAAGCTAATCGTGCCGAGCGCGGCTCCGGCGGCGGACGGCAACGTTCTGCGCATTACTCCGCAATCGGCAGGCTGGTCGTATGTCGGCTTCGAAGTGTACCGGCTGCAGGCCGGACAATCGCTGAAGCGGGAGACAGGGGAGAACGAGGCGTGCCTTGTACTGCTGTCCGGTTTGGCCGATGCGGCAACGTCCGGACATAAATGGGCGCGGATCGGCGAGCGAATGAGCGTGTTCGAGCAAAAACAGCCGTACGCGGTATATGTTCCGCCAGGCGACGCTTATGCGCTCACGGCTTTGACGGAGGTGGAACTTGCCGTATGTGTGGCTCCCGGCAAAGGCTCGCATGCCGCGCGCCTGATTGCGCCAAGCGACATTGAGGTGGAAATTCGCGGCAAAGGGAATGCGCAAAGACGGATCCATCAAATACTGCCCGAACAGAAAGAAGCGGACAGTCTGCTTGTCGTGGAAGTGTTTACCCCGGGCGGCCACTGGTCGAGCTACCCGCCGCATAAGCATGACGAGGACAACTTGCCGGCCGAGTCGTATTTGGAAGAGACGTACTATCATAAAATTCAGCCGGAGCATGGATTCGCCATTCAGCGCGTATATACGGACGACCGGTCTTTGGATGAAACGATGGCCGTGAGAAACAGCGAAGCGGTGCTTGTGCCTAAAGGTTATCATCCGGTATCGGCGCCCCCCGGTTATGATGTCTACTACTTGAATGTGATGGCGGGGCCGATTCGCACGTGGAAGTTTCATAACGACCCGGATCACGAGTGGATTTTTAAAGAATGGGCGAAGTGATAACGACGTTCGGCGGCAAATAAGGAAGCAACATCTAACCGTTGAAAAATACAATTCAGCCGTAAGAAAATGCCGTGCGGCTGGTACAACAGGGCATAGCATCGCTTGCCGCGAGGCCTGAGGCCGGGGTGAGCGGTTAGCGGAAAAATACGATGAGCTAAAGGAGGCTGCAGCGCATGAGCCTGATTACGTTTGAGCTGAACCGCCCGATGGATTTTATCGGACTAGGGCGGCTGTGCATCGATTTGAACGCGAACGAAATTCATCGTCCGATGGAAGAGACGCGCACGTTTACCAAATACGTCGGAGGGTCTCCGGCGAACATTACGATCGCCATCGCCAGACTGGGGCTGAAGGCGGGATTTATCGGCAGAGTATCCGACGACCAGCACGGACGTTTTATTACGCATTATCTTGAAAAAGAAGGCATCGATACGACCAGCGTCACTACGGATCGATCCGGCAGCGTGACCGGACTTGCTTTTACCGAGATCAAGTCGCCGACGGACTGCAGCATTTTGATGTACCGCGATAACGTGGCGGACTTGAAGCTGGAGCCGGGCGACGTTCGCGAGGAGTACATCCGCCAGGCGAAGGCGATTATGATATCCGGTACGGCGCTGGCCAAGAGCCCGTCCCGGGAAGCGGTGTTCAAGGCCGTCGATTTGGCGCGCAAGCATAACGTCGTCGTGTTCTTCGACATCGACTACCGCCCGTGGACGTGGACGTCCCGCGACGAGACCGGCATTTACTGCAGCTTGGTAGCGGAGAAAAGCGACGTCATCCTCGGCGGGCGCGAGGAGTTCGATCTGCTGGAAGCGCCATTCGGTCCGCTGCGACAGGATGACCGCCTAACGGCGGAGCGCTGGTTCGCGCACCATGCGAAGATCGTGCTCGTCAAGCATGGCGGCGACGGCTCGGTCGCCTTCACGAAGGACGGGCAAAGCTTCACGGGTACGACATTCCCCGCGAACGTCGTCAAGACGTTCGGCGCGGGTGATTCGTTTGCCGGAGCTTTCATCTACGGCCTCATGAACGGCTGGGATATTGCCCGCAGCCAGCAATTCGGAGCCGCTTCCGCTTCGATCGTCGTGTCGAGCCACAGCTGCTCGGACGCGATGCCGACGGCGGAGCAAATTCAAGCGGTGATCGACAAGCACGGCAGCAAATAGCCGTTGATGTTGTCGGCGTACCGGCTTGTGGCTCGATGACATGACAGGGACGCTTAGCGCATGAAAAGGGAGTGGGGGTTACCATGCTCGTTACGTTAAAGGAAATGGCCGATCGGGCGGCATCCGCGGCATACGCCGTCCCGGCCTTCAATATTTTCGGCTATGAAGATATCGCTCCGGTCGTGCAGGCGGCCGAGTCGATGAACGCTCCGGTTATCCTCGCAGCGAACCTTGTTGCGGTGAAGCATATGCCGGTGCCGTATTTGGCGCCGCTCATGCTGCGGGCGGCTCGCGATGCGTCGGTTCCCGTGTGCGTTCATCTGGACCACGGCAAAGACTTGCCCGCCTGCATCGAAGCGATCGAACACGGGTTCAGCTCCGTCATGTACGACGGTTCCCAGCTGCCGCTGGAAGACAATATTCGGCGCACGAAAGAAATCGCCGATTACGCCCATGCTCACGGCGTGTCCGTAGAAGCGGAGATCGGCTCGGTCGGCTACAGCGATCCGTCCATTGCGATGAAGCACATGCTGTCCGACCCGGACGAGGTGGAAGTGTTTGTGCGGGAAACGGGCATCGACGCGGTGGCGGTATCCGTCGGCACCGTGCACCGGATGGAGTCGCAGGCGGCCAGCATCGATTTCGATCTGCTGCAGCGCATTCAGGATCGCGTCGGCGTTCCGCTCGTCATCCACGGTTCCAGCGGCGTGCCGGACGATCAACTGCGACGGCTTACCACGTACCGCGTCGCGAAGATCAACATCGGAACGGCACTGCGTATGGCGTTCGGCCGCACGCTTCGCGAAGAAATGGAACGAAAGCCGAAGGAATTCGACCGTATCGCCTTGTTTCAGGAACCGGTGGAGGCGGTGCGGGAAGCGGCTCTGGCCAAGTTCGCCCTTTTGGGCTTCGACACAAAGTGAGGAGAGATGATGATGACCGAGCGACAAACGTTACGCAATTATATTGGCGGCGAATGGGTGGAATCGGTATCCGGACAGCTGGATGCGGTGCCGAATCCGGCGACTGGCGAAACGCTCGCTTACGTGCCGATTTCGTCCAAAGAAGACGTGAATCGCGCCGTTGCTTCGGCGAAGGCCGCTTTTGCGCAGTGGAAGCAGGTAGCCGTTCCGCGGAGGGCGAGGATCCTGTTCAAGTACCAGCAGCTGCTTGTCGAGCACTGGGAGGAATTGGCGCAGCTCGTTACGCAGGAGAACGGCAAAAGCCTCAGCGAAGCGTACGGCGAGGTGCAGCGCGGGATCGAATGCGTGGAATTCGCCGCCGGCGTACCGACGCTCATGATGGGCAGTACGCTGCCGGACATCGCGACGGGGCTTGAGTCCAATATGTACCGCTATCCGCTCGGCGTCGTCGGCGGCATCACGCCGTTCAACTTCCCGATGATGGTGCCGTGCTGGATGTTCCCGCTCGCGATTGCCTGCGGCAATACGTTCGTGCTGAAGCCTTCGGAGCGGACGCCGATTTTGGCTTGCCGCATGGCCGAGCTGTTCGCGGAAGCGGGCTTGCCGGCCGGAGTGCTTAATATCGTGCATGGGGCGCATGATGTCGTGAACGGCCTGCTTGAGCATGCCGACGTCAGCGCGATTTCGTTTGTCGGTTCGCAGCCGGTGGCGGAATACGTGTACAAGACGGCGGCCGCGAACGGCAAACGGGTACAGGCTCTCGCCGGCGCCAAAAACCACTCCATCGTCATGCCGGATGCGAACCTCGATCTGGCGGTCAAGGAGATCATTAACGCCGCTTACGGTTCGGCCGGAGAACGCTGCATGGCGACGTCCGTCGTCGTCGCCGTCGGAGGCATTGCCGACAAGCTGGTGGAACGTCTGGCCGAGGCGGCGCGGTCGATTGCCATCGGCAACGGGCTAGAGGAAGGCGTGTTTCTGGGGCCGGTCATTCGCGATTCGCACAAAGCGCGCACGCTACAATATATCGAAGCCGGCGTACAGGAAGGCGCGAAGCTGATACTGGACGGCCGAACCGTTGAAGCGGCCGGAGGCAGCGGATACTTCGTCGGCCCCACGCTGTTCGACCAGGTGCAGCCGGGCATGAAAATTTGGACGGATGAAATTTTCGCGCCGGTGCTGTCCGTTGTCCGGGTGGCAACGCTCGATGAAGCCATCGAGGTAGCGAACCGCTCGGAGTTCGCCAACGGCGGCTGCCTGTATACCGACAGCGCCAAAGCGATCCGCCATTACCGTGAGCATATCGACGCCGGAATGCTTGGCATCAATGTCGGTGTTCCCGCGCCGATGGCCTTCTTCCCGTTCTCCGGCTACAAAAAGTCGTTCTACGGCGATTTGCACGCGAACGGCAGGGACGGCGTAGAGTTTTATACGCGGAAAAAAATGATGGTTGCCCGGTACTAAGCTTGCCTGGATCTCGAACGATGGAGTCCGGGGCGGCCTGATAAATTCGGCAGCTATCGCTGTATTCGAATGATTGCAACCAAAAAACGGCCATCCCGAACCCGACGGGGAGGCCGTTTTGTTTTGCTTCAAAGCGAAGTGGTTACCGGTATAGGTAACTACTTCAATTCCTGGATGAGCCGCTTCGCCTGACCGTTCGGTGTATCGATGACCTCGTACACTTTTACCGTCATTCTGCTCTCGATCTGGTCCGTTTTCAGGTTGCTGAAGTTGATCGTTTGAACGCCGCTGACAAGCTTGTTCACGCCGACGAAAGGAACGGTTTGCGTAGCGACGACCCGGTTCGAAGCGTCGGTCAGTTCGAGCTGCAGTTTGGAGAAGCCGGCATCGACCACCACTTGCTCCTGCTTGGAGATATTCAGCAGCAGCCTCATTTTAAAGCCGAACTCGTTATCCGATTTGTCGTACGTCCATAAATAGTGGTGTTCCTGAAATTCGATTTGATACGGATAGAGCGAAACGATATTCGTTTGCTTCTCCTTTTGCGGCTGCACGCGGACCGCAGCGAGCGTCAGCCGGTTGGATGGAGATGTTTTATCGTCCACGGCATGAAGGACGAAGCTGTCGCCCGTTTCCGAAAGCGGGATCATATACGAATAGCTGACCACATAGGACGTGTTCGACAACAGGGAAGCAGGCGTCCCGTTCTGCCGGGTTCCGGCATATACTTTGCCGGCCGGGCCGATCAGCTCCGTTTGAAATAACGGAAGCGTCAGCATCGTGTCTCCTCGGTTCGTCACCTTCCATTTGGCGATCGCGGTTCGGTATCCGGAATCCTCGTTCGTATGCGTGTACAAGGACTGCAAACTGAGCTCGATCCGCTCATCCAGCAGGTTGTTGGGCTCAAGGTTCACCGGGTCTCCAAGACGATACGAGATCCCCGCCGGAAGCGGCTCCCCGTTGGCGATATGCTCCGGTTTGAGCTCGAACAGGGCGGCCGGTATTGATATCGTACCCGATCCGGCCGGCTTCTTATTGAAGATGGTCATCTCGATCCGGTTCTCGCCCCATGTTTCGGGAAGGATCGCCGAAAATCGGTAAACCGTCGTTTCCCCAGGCGCCAAAAACGAAGGATGGACACCGTTATCGACAGCGGCGGCGGAAATACCGGAGCCTGCGAACTGGTATTGGGAGGTCAGTCCTGGGACCGCCTCCAGCATGGGACCGGTGTTGCTGAGCTCGGCTCGCGCGGTGAGCTTGCTGCCTTCCGGGGTTTTGACGGCCGATGCCTGCACGATGCGCAGCTCGAGCCCCCGGTTGCCGGATGCTTGCACCGGCACCGACGTTCCGGGCGATTGCAGCACGGCGGAACCCCGCAGCGCGACGGAGCCGTAGTCAATCGTATCCGCCGCATTTTTTTTGCTGAAGTGGAGCTTCAGCTCATTTGCGTTTTTATCTCCCGGGATTGCGGCAGACAGCGTTATGATCGTCTGTTCTCTCGGAAGCAGCGTCGCGTCGCCGCCGGAGACCGGCGCGGCCAAATAAATGAGCCGGTTCGAATCCTTCAGTATGTATTGCAGCGTCGTCGGCAGCTTGTACGAGGACAGCCCGAGATTTTCTACTAGAAGATCAATGTACAGCGTCCATCCGCCGTCCTTGGCGATTCGCATGCTGCGAGCTACTTCAAAGGAGGCCATCGCATCGTCCGGCAGTGTGTTGTCGATTTCATCCACCTCGATATACACCTTCTGCCGTTTCGATCCGCCTTCCGATACGGCCGCCGCCACCGGCAGTGCCCCGATCTCCTTCATAAAGGTCGGCTGTGAGTAATCCCAAGCGAAGAGCATAACGTTCAGTTGGGCGGCTTCCAGCCATACCGGAAGTTCGGCCAAGTAAGCGAAGTCCTCGGATTTTCCCGGAAAAACGCGCGCGTTTTTCTTTTCCGTCAGGCCGGCGGAATACGTTTGCCCGCCGGCATCTTTCACCATGACGCCGTACTCGTTCAAATCGACCGGCTTGCTTCCTTCGTTCGTCAGCTGCAAACGGAAACGGAGCGTCTGGCTCTCCGTGCCGGGCGACAGCGCCGCCTCTTCCAGCGTATAAACGACATCCGGTGCGATGGATACGGCGGTCGATTCGGCGCGTGCAACGCCGGGTGCGCCGTAGAAGCCGCATAAAAAAGTGAATAGTGCCGCCAGTCGCACCCATCGTTTGAAGCGATCCTTGTTGTTGATATCCATTGAGCGTTTCTCCTCCATCCGTGCATACAATCAATCAAACCGCAGCGCGTCGATCGGACGCAGCTTCGATGCTTTGTCCGCCGGATATAAACCGAAAATGACACCGACCAGCACCGAAAACATAAAGGCGTACAAGCTAATATCGAGCGAGATCCGGGTCGCCTGCTGAGAGTTAAAATAAGGCAGCAGCAGCGAAATGGCGATGCCGGCCGTGAGCCCAATCAGTCCGCCCAGACCGCTGATGACGGTTGATTCGACCAAAAATTGCAGCAAAATATTGATCCGCTTCGCCCCGATCGACTTGCGGATGCCGATTTCCCTTGTCCGCTCGCTGACCGTGACGAGCATGATATTCATAATGCCGATCCCCCCGACGAGAAGGGAGATGCACGCTACGCTGACGAGCTGGTTGGTCAAGGTGTTGGTGGCGGCCATTCCGGCCTTCAACAGCTCGTCCTGGTTAATCAATTTGAAGCCCTCGTCCGATTTGAAAGTAAAGGTCAAATATTGCCGCATCGTTTCCTGCGCACGGTAAATAGCCTCTCTTGTCGGCGCTTCGATGTAGGTCGTCCGGATTTGCCCCAGTTTGTATTGCCGTCTTGCCGATTCGAGCGGAACCAGAATCGCCGTGTCGATGGAGCTGCCGCTAATATTGGAGCCTTTCGGCTGGAGCGTGCCGATGACGGTAAAGACGACCCCGTCGATGTTGATATCCTCTCCCGTCGGATCCAAATAGCCGAACAGCGTTCTTGCGACCTCGCTGCCGAGCACAGCCACATTATTGCGAAAATCGTGGTCGGTATGAGATAGGAACCGCCCTTCGGCCAGCTTTGCTTTCATAATCGACTGGTAGCGGTCGTTCGTGCCGATGATCTGAAACTTCTCCTGCTTGCGGTCATATTTGACGTTGGCGTTCGTCTTGACCATCGTTGGCGCGATCGTATCGAATTCGGGCAATGTTTCGAACTTCATCAATTCATCGTAATCGAGCTGGGTGGCCCGGCCGGTGCCGGTGACGTTCACGACGAGCAGATTCGTTCCCAAATTCTCGTACTGCTTCGCAATCTCCTCGGAGGTGCCTCGGCCGATGGAGACTAGCGTCACTACCGAGCTGACGCCGATAATGACGCCGAGCATCGTCAGCATCGTGCGCATCGGGTTGGCCGTCACCGTTTTGAGCGCCATCGCGATCAGTTCGAGCAGCCTCATGAAGTCGCCTCCCTCGGCAAGCCGGCGGCAGAGAGCGAGGCAAGCCGTTCATCATCGACGATCTCGCCGTCCCTGAGCGTGACGACCCGTTTCGCATGCGTGGCGATATGGCGGTCGTGGGTAATCAGCACGATCGTATTGCCGCCTTCGTTCAGCTCGATCATCAGCTCAAGCACCTCCTGGCCAGTGCGGGAATCAAGCGCGCCGGTCGGCTCGTCGGCGAGAAGCAGCGACGGCCCGATAGCCAGCGCCCGTGCGATCGCCACACGCTGCTGTTGTCCGCCGGACAGCTCGCTCGGCTTGTGATGCCCCCGTTCGCCCATGCCGAGCTTAGCCAGCATCCGGCTCGCTCGCTCGCGCCGCTCTCGTTTCGGCATGCCGGCGTAAATCATCGGCAGCTCGACGTTCTCGGCTGCGGTCAGGCGCGGCAGCAAATTAAACTGTTGGAAAATAAAGCCGATTTTCCGATTTCTCATTTCGGCGAGCTGATTGTCTGACATTTTCTCCGTCTGGACGCCGTCCAATGTGTAGGAACCGGAGGAGGGAATATCGAGCAGCCCGATCGTATTCATTAGCGTCGACTTGCCCGATCCGCTCGGTCCGATGATTGCGACAAAATCGCCCGTTTCCACGTTCATGGTAATGCTCTTTAAAATGGTCAGCGGCTCCGCGCCCCGATAGTATACCTTTGTAATGCCGGATAGCTCGATGATATTCATGTTCGTCACCGTCCCTGCTGCTCGTCAGAGTAAAGAAAGCGAATTCATTTAATGCTATAAATCAATAGCGTGATAAATTAATAACGCGATAAATATTGATAAATTCGGGAGAAACACGTTCTGCCTCCCAACAATGCTTTGCTTCAAACTCGAATGCATTTTCCTCGAAAACGCTTCGACCGGAAATTATTTTTTATTAGCTGTCGACGGCGCTTTCGCCCCGGCGTTTGCTCCACCGGCGCCGCCTCCAGCACCTCCAGTGGCTGCAGGCGGCGTATCGGTAGGCTGGAACTGCTGGCGAAGTCGGGCATTTTCCTGAGGGGTGCCTTCGGCAAGCTTCTGTATCGTTGGAATGATGACGCGATCGCTTTCGTTCAGCCCTTCCGCGATTTCCACATCGGTTTTGCTACGGATGCCAATCTTCACCTCGTGCATCGGGTTCACGGTGCCGTCCTGCTGCACCAGCGTCACGTACCGTTTGCCCTGCTTTTGCTGAATCGCCTCGATCGGCAGCAGCAGCGCATTTTTCTTTTCCTTTACGAGGATTTCGCCGGTGGCGGTCATGCCGTACTTCAAATCACGCGTATTTTTCACGGCAAGCGCAACATCAAAGAACGTAACTCCATTCACGGTATTACCTACGGACGAAACCTGATTCACCTCGGCCTGAAACACCCGGTCCGGCATCGAGTCGACCCGCACATCCGCCTTGAGTCCCGCCTTTACGCTCGGTAAATCGAGCTCGTCGACTTGAATCGGCAGCTGCATGTTGTCCAGACTGGCGACACCGCCGAATTGTGTGTTGGTCGTTACTTTCGATCCGACGGTCACGCTGTTCAGTATGTTCGTCTTCTTGTTGACGAAATCGGTGGAAAATACGCCGTCGAACGGAGCCTTTACCTTGAGCGCATCCACTTTTTCCTTCAGATCGGACACCGCGATGCGCTGCTGATCGACGGCCGTCTGCTTATTCGCCACGTCGTCGCCGATCGTATCGTTAACGATGGTGCTAAGGATGTCTCCGCTTTGAACAATCATTCCTGATTTGAAAGGAAACGTTCCGATGCTCCCGGCTACGTTCGCAAGTACGGTAACCACCGAACTGTACTGCAATGTTGCCAGATCGGTCGATTTGACGATGCGCTCTCCGATTCGAACTTCGCCTTTCGCTTTCATGCCCGCGTCCATCGTACTGTCGTTCGGCACGGACACCTCGACATCAATAATTTTGCCTCCTTTGGCGTCGGCTTTCGGCTGACGGCCGATGCTTTGGATGCGACCGGTCTTGGTCAGCATGAACCCGTCCAAAAACAAATCGATCGAATCGCCGATTGTAAACTGAACGGCGTCTTCGAGCGGAAACGGCACATTGACGGTGAGCGTATTCAAATCGGAGATCGTCGCGAGCTTGGTCGTTTTGGTGACGGTCGTCCCGACGTCAATATTGTTCGCATATACCAGCTTGCCGCCGATCGGCGCTTTCGTCTGCAGCGAATTCATCTGCTGCTTCAAATCGTTCAATTCTTTATTGAGCTGGTTCAACGTCACCTGGGCCTTCTGGTAGTTGGTATCGAGCGTAGGGCTGGATACTTCGAACAGCAATTCTCCTTGCTTTACATTTTTGATGCGGCTCAGCCGGATCGATTTGATGGTCCCGTCCGAGGGCGCGATGATCGTCTGCATATCCTTCGGCTCGAGCTGCGACGTTCCGGATATGGTAAACCGGATGTCTCCACGCCTGACCTCCGCGGTCATCTCCTGCTCGGTCGGCTTGCCTGAATTTTGTGTACGCGAAACATACGCATACAACGAACCACCGGCGATGGCTAACGCAAGCAGGGCTATTGCGGTCTTCTTTTTGGCGGCTGAGTTCATTCCAATTCCTCCTGAAGGTATTAGCCAACTAATTCAAAATGTATGCGCTTACTTTTTAACGCAACAATCAAGGAATCGTCTCGTTTCAGCGCTATCGCGTATAGATTTTACAATATATTACCATAAAAATATGACAGAAATAATAAAGTTTATGTCATATTTTTTATGGAATCGAAGAAGTAGGAAGGAGGTAGGCCCTGCCGCGGCCGCCTTGTTCAGGAAAAAGATTGACAGGCGAGGCGGCAAGTGTGCGAGGAATTTATCGGATTGAATATTCGCCACGCATCCGATTTCAACATTTTGGAAAATAATGATTGCGCTGTAACGTAATATGAATTACATTACAAAGTAATGGAGGTGTTGTGGAAATGATGGATGACCTGCAGCTTAACGTTTCGCTGCTCCGCCGACGTGTTCCGAATCTTACTACAGCTGCACGCGCAGCCGGATTACGCCCGGCGACCGTATCGAATCTATGCACGGGCAAGACGCCGGTAGGGAATGCCGAGGTAAAAACGTTAGTGATTCTAGCAAATCTAGCGGGATGCAGTCTCGATGAACTCATTATTCGCGGCGGGGGTACGGCGATGATCGAAACCGGCATAAAAGTGCTCGATATGTTCGCGCCCATCGTTAGAGGAGGCACGATCGGCCTTGCGGGGCGCCGCGGAAGCGGCCAACTGGTAATGCTGGCCGAGCTTTGCCGCCGAATGAAGCGACGCGGGTATGAGACGGTCTTTTGGAAGCCGGAAGGGGAGGCCAACGGTATCGGCAATGTGGAGAAAGCGGCTGATGCTGCGTTTGCGGAGCTAGGGGAGGTAGCCGAGCATATCGCCTCCGTTCGCAACGAACGGGATGTGTTCCTGTGCGCCGATCGAACGGTAGTCCTTTCCGGAGAGTTATTCGCTTTGCGGGAACGTCTGGAGGAAGCGGGAATAAGGCCGGTGACGACGGCGCTCGTCGACATCCTGTTTGAAGCGATTGATGAAGAAGTGCCTTACGGGCCGTTGGATACGTTTTTAAGATTCGATGTGGATTTATCCGCTCGAGGACTGTTTCCGGCCGTCGATCCGGTATTTTCCATCTCTACGATGCTGGAAGGCGCTTTGTTGGAAGCGGCGCATTTGACGCTTCAGCAGCGGGCGCGCAAATTGCTTCGGCGTTACCGGGAACTGCGGGCGGTTGTCGGCGCCAAAGGGTTCGGGGTGTTAACGGAATCGGATGCAGTCGCTTATCAGCGGGGAGAGCGGCTCGAAGCTTATCTTTCGCAGCCGTTCTATGCCACGGAAGTTTTTACGAACAAGCAGGGGGAGTGGGTGTCGCTGCAGGATACACTCGATGACGTTCGGCGCATTTTGGACGGCGCGTCCGATCATACGGAGGTTAAGAAGCTGTATTTTACAGGACGATTAGCGATACATGAAGTGCCGGGGGAACAATAAATCGACAGGCAAAGGAGCGGTAGCCGGTGACCCGATCGTTTTCAAATCCAATGCAGCATCCGGACTGGATCGATCCCCACAGCAGGGCATGGTATGAGCAGCTTGCCGGGGAGTATGGAGAATACGCTTATCCGTGGAAGTCGGAGTTTGAAGAGCCCAGAGCAGAAGATACGTTCGGGCAGTTATTGGCGGCGAGTATTGGGGAGAACTCCCGGCTGCTCGATGTCGGCTGCGGCCACGGAGACTTCCTTCACCGTTGGGCGATCAAAGCGAAGGAAGCGGTAGGGATTGATATCGTAGACGCGTTTATCGCCACGGCCAATCGCCGGAAACCGCAGCAGTCGTATCGCTTCATTGCTGTGAATGCGAATGAAGGGCTGCCGTTCGAAGACGATTATTTTGACGTCGTCTGCTCGAAAAAGGGACCATGGCTGTTTCGGGAAAACAACCGGGAAGGCAGAAGAGTGATCAAGCCGGGCGGGACGGTGCTGCATTTGATGCACGGCGGAACGGACGGCGGCCTGCGCGCGCTGTTTCCCGACTTGTACACACCGGTGCCGGCATTCGATACAAACCGATCGCTCCAGCACATCGCGAATCATCTCGAGCTTCCCGGAAGCGGCTTGTCCGACATCGAAATCCGGATCATCGAAGAAACGGAATATCTTTCAAGACCGGTCGATGTGTTGATCAAAAAATATTTTGGTCAAAGCCGTCGTTTACGAGAACAGGTTTGGAGGGAACGACTGAAAGATATTGAAGAAATTTTTCATAAGCATGTAACTTCCAGAGGGCTGAAGGTGACGAATCTGTATTATATCGTGACCGGCAGGGCGCCAGCATAGGATACCGGCTTAAAGAGGACGGAGAATGGGAACTTGAACCCGGGCTATCCCTTACCATGCCATGCCGGCTGCACAAATAAGGTGTCCTGACCAAGTCCGTCGACTTGGCAGGACACCTTTTGTGTTAGCGCGATAATCCAACCGCTTTCCGGTTATTGCGCGAACGGGATCAATGTCGTGCTGACCGCATGCTCGGCGGCTAGATGCAATACCGAAGTTATGATAATAACCGCTACTTCACCGCATAAGCGGCGGCAGCCGTGCAAAAACGCTCCAATGCTTCCTGAAGCAGCGAACGTGGGCAAGCGAGGTTGATCCGCAAGTAGCCTTCCGCTTCCGTTCCGAAAACGGAGCCTTCGCTGAAGGCGACTCTCGCTTCCTCGAACATCAGCTTCTTCAACCCCTTCACGTCGAGACGGAGGCCGCGGCAGTCGAGCCACAGCAAGTACGTGCCGTCGGGACGCATCACTTCGATCTGCGGCAAATGCTCGGATAAATAGCGGATCGCATATTCAACGTTGCCGTCGATATATTGCAGCAGCTCGTCCAGCCACTCGTCGCCTTCGTTATAGGCGGCTTGTACCGCATCCGGCACGAAAAAGTTTGTCATATGGAGGCTGAGCGTCTTCATGCGCATATCGAACTTTCGCTTGATGTCCGGATTCGACGCTACGATGAAGGACGATTGAATGCCCGGCAAATTGAATGTCTTGGTCGGCGCCAGGCAAGTAAGCGTAATATTCGCCAGTTCCTCGGACAACGAGGCAAACGGCACGTGCGTATGCCCGGGGAGCGCCAGGTCACAGTGAATTTCGTCGGAAATGACCGTGACGCCGTGACGAAGGCACAGCTCCCCGAGACGCAGCAGCTCTTCGCGGTCCCAGATGCGTCCGCCCGGGTTGTGCGGGCTGCAAAGCAGCAGAAGCTTCGCGCCTCCCCGCATCAGCTCTTCCAGGTGCGCGTAATCCATTTCGTACCTGCCATCACGCAAAATGAGCGGATTTTTCGCTACTTCCCGGCCGTTCATGCGAATGACGTCGTAGAACGGATAATAGACCGGCGATTGCAAAATCACTTGGCTTCCCGGCTCGCTGTACAGCTCTACGGCAAGGCTTAACGAAGTGACGATCCCGGGGGAATCCGTGGTCCATTCCGGCCGAAGCGTCCAGTGATGGCGCCGCTCGAACCAGCGGACGATGGCTTCCACATAGGTGTTGCTTTTGATGCTGTACCCGTAAATCCCCAGCTCGGCACGACGGACGAGCGCTTCCTTCACGGCGGGAGGGCTTTCGAAATCCATGTCGGCCACCCACAGCGGCATAATATCTTCGCTGCCGAACAATTTCCCGGATTGGTCCCATTTATACGAATGGGTGTTACGGCGGTCAATGATGCGGTCAAAATTAAACTTCAAGCAGCTCACCTCATTTTACATAGCGGTTTCCAACCTATCTAAGTATTGTACCATGTTTTGCAGGGCAATCGTTACTCCCTTCGCTGCAATTGTGTAATCGCCGCAAAGGGGTATACTGGAAACAGACATAAGATTCATCGATAAAAAGGAGTTGAGCCTGTGCTGCAGCAAAAGTCGGACGATTACCATGTATATATCGGATGTTACGCCCCGGAAACATCCGCGGGCATTTATCAGTTTGCATTTCAACGGGAAACCGGTATGCTCACGCTGAAACAGGAGCTCGCGGGGATTGCCAATCCTTCTTTTCTCGAGGTAAATCCGGCGGAGACAAGGTTGTATGCAGTCAGCGAGACCGAGCAAGGGAAGGTGTACAGCATCGCGATTGAGCCAAGCGGCGGAGGACTGCGGATCATGGACGAGCAGCCTACGCTTGGAAGCGCGCCCTGCCATCTGCGGCTGTGCGGGGAGGGGAGTCTGCTGGCCGCAGCCAACTATAACGGCGGCAATGTCGTGCTGTATCCGATTGAAGCGGGCGGCGGCATCGGTCCGCTCGCTTGCGAAGCCAAACATGAGGGAGGCAGCGTCAACCCGCAGCGGCAGGAGGGACCGCATCCGCACTCCGTATTTCCGGACCCGTCCGGGCAATATATATTGGTCCCTGATCTGGGGACGGATCGGATCATGGTGTACCGGTTGGACCGGTGCGAGCGGAAGCTGGTCCTCCATCGCGAAGTGGCGGCGCGGCCCGGCTCCGGCCCGAGGCATCTTGCGTTTCATCCGAACGGAGACGCGCTGTATGTCATTCACGAGCTCGACTCGACCGTTACTTCGTATGCATATGATGCGGCGGACGGCGAATTGAATGAGCAGGGGACCTACTCGACGCTTCCGGCCGATTATAAAGGATGGAACGGCTGCGCCGAAATTAAAGTATCGCCTTGCGGGCGTTACTTGTACGCCTCCAACCGCGGACATGACAGCATCGCCGTATTCAGGATTGCGGAAGACCGCGTTCGTCTGACGGCTATAGAGCATGTGTCCACCGGAGGACGGACGCCGCGCAATTTTGCGGTTACGCCGGATGGCTCTTATTTGATCGCCGCGAATCAGGACTCCGACACGATCGTTACGTTCGCCATCGATTCCGGTACGGGAAGATTGGCGGAGGCTGCGCGGGAAACCGGCATCAAGAAGCCGGTGTGTGTCTTCATCGCCGCGCGTTAACGTAATTTTCCGAGCCGCATGACAGCTATCCATACCGGCAAAGGCGGCTTACATATACTGAATGGGAGCGGAGGGACGGGACCGCTGCTTATTTCAGTATAAGGAGTGATTCGGATGGGTTTCTTTGGCGGTTCGCTTAGTTGTTTCGGCGGGTTTGTAGCGGCAGGCGCCATTTTGGTGTTGTTCATTTTGCTCATCATTGTGGCTAGCTTCGGATTTTTCGGAGTGTAAGTTCCGCCTTTTACGGAAGCGGACGGAATGAGAATTGCAGCTTGTCTCTATCGGGTGCCGGGCTGCAATTTAGTTTTGAGGTGGCAACTTATTGCGAAGGACCGTCCAAGACTGCGACTTCACCTCGATAAGGGGGGGATAGTATGATCTCCGTCATATGCTGCACTATGAGGGAAGAGTTTATGGATAATGTTTTTCAAAATTACGAGAATCAAGATTATGGCCCGAAAGAATTGATTATTATTTTGAATCGAGACGATATGGACTTGCATAAATGGCGGGAGAGGGCCAAAAAATACCAAGATGTCACGGTATACAAGCAGCCGGGCACGAAAACCTTGGGGGAATGTTTGAATTACGGGATTCATCGGAGCAAATACGATACGATCGCCAAAATAGACGACGATGATTTCTACATGCCCGGGTATCTTTCGCAGCAAATGAAAGCGATGAATATGATGGATGCGGACGTGGTCTGTAAGCGAACGGTCTATATGTATTTTATGCAGGAAAAGATGCTTGCCGTGCATTTGCATTACAGGGTAGTCAACAAATTTTTGACCAAAAGCGGAGGGGTTAAGGGCTCAACGCTGCTGTTCAGGAAGAAGGTCGCCGAGAAAGTGAAGTTCCCCGATTTGAACAGAGGGGAAGATTCCTTCTTTATAGCCAAATGCTTGGAAAAACACTACAAGGTTTACGCCACGGACAAAAAGAATTACGTATGCCTGCGCAGACCTGAATCTTATCACACCTGGAATGTAGCGAACGACCATTTGAAGAGGAAATCAAAGCTCATATGCATAACCAACGATTACAAACGGTTTCTCGAAAATAAGAAAAAGAAAGTCGATGAGGTGGCACATGACGGGCAACCTCATATATAAGCATCGCACATCGGACAAAAAGATTGCGTTAACTTTTGACGACGGACCCGACCCGAAGCATACGCCGTTTCTTCTAGATTTGCTTAAAGCGGCAGGGGCGAAAGCGACGTTTTTTGCCGTAGGACGACAGCTGGAAAGCTATCCGAGCCTGGCGCGACGGATCGTTGAGGAAGGGCATGATTTGGGCAATCATACGTACAGCCACCCGGATTTGTCGAAATTGGATGCCGGGCCAATGCACGAGGAGCTGCTGAAAACCGAGCTCATCATTCAAAATATTACGGAAACAAAGCCCCGCTTATTCCGCCCGCCGTACTTGTCCTGTAATCGTCAGGTGGTGAAGGCTGCACAAAAATTTGGATATTTGACGATCATGGCTTCTATAGACACGCACGATTACAAAAGACCCGGCGTCAAACCTATTGTTGGCACAGTCATGTCCAAACTAAATAAAGGCGCCATTGTGCTCATGCACGATTCCGGCGGTGATCGGCGCCAAACGATAGAAGCAATGGAAAAGCTGCTGGGCAAGTTAAACAAGAAACAATATGAATGCGTAAGTGTCACCGAGCTGTTCCATTCACCGAATTCCCATGAGGATGCCTAAGCGACCGCGGGAACAAGACGGCAAGCAGAAGGGGATTAGTCCCCCGCATGGTTTGTGGCGGCGCGAAACTGGCTCGGATTTTGCCCGAAGCAAGCGGTAAACTGCTTGGTGAAGTAAAACGGGCTGTGAAAGCCGACTTCTTCCGCTACTTCCGAGATGCGCAGCGATGTGTGCTCCAGAAGCCGCGCCGCATGGCGCAAGCGAAGCTTGATGAGCGTATCCATCACCGAATCGCCGGTCTGTTCGCGGAACAAATGCGACAGGCGCGAGGGAGACAAAAGTACCCGGTGCGCAAGCGATTCGATCGTATGCTGCTCCTTCAGATGGGAGCTAATATAGTTCAGCGTTTCCTCAATACGCGGGTCCAGGTGCCCGCGTTTTTGCGTGTTTTTGGCCAGCAGCACGACGATTTCCTCCATCGCGTTCAGTGACAGCAGACGCTGGTAGTAATCCGTTCCATCCTCGAGACTGTACTTGAGCAGTCGCTCGAAGGCGGTGACGATCCGCTCGAATGTCGTCTTGTGCTCGAACTTCAGCCGAATAAGGCCTCCGCCAGACATGGCTGGCTGCAGCAGCTCGGACCAGCGCGGTTCGGGTACGAAGTGCGCCCAATAAAAGTCCCAATCATGCCCTTCCGGCGTGTAGTAATGGTGAGGCACGCCAGGCGGCAGCAGGATGACATCCCCCTCGCAGCAGCTTACACTGCGGCCGTCCGACCGGTATTCGCCCTGCCCGGCGATCGTAAATGTCATAAGCCAATCGCGCGTCCCTTTGGAACGCATGGTCGCATAGCCGTAGGTTTCGCGAAAATGCCCGGCCACCAGTATGCCCGGAGGCGGAGCTTTTGTTTCTTTTACAGGATCGTTGTGGTGTTCAGCCACGTGTTCATTCCCCCTTGCCATACGCTCACGATTGCAGCATATGGATATAGTTATTCATAACAGAGAGCTTCGGACACTCATCTGTAGCAGGATTGTTAAGGTATTCAGCTGCTCTATTCATTCCAGTATCCGCAAGTTCATTTTATAATACAATCAAGAAATATTCGAGGTTCACCCTAAAATACAGGAGGGGTAGCGATGACTTTACAGGCGCTTGGTGGCGTATTGTCCGAAACACAAAAGCAGCAGTTTCGTGAAGAAGGTTTTTTAGTGGTGCAGGGTTTGTTCCAAGAGGAAGTAAGCGAGTTGAAGGAGCTGTTCATGGATTTGCATGCAGCCGGGCCGATACCGGGCTACTTTCATCCCGTTTCTGCGGAAGAAGCGGGGGGAGATATACTGAAGCAGTATCCGCGCATGATGCATCCTCACCGCTATAACGAGACGGCGATGGGGTATATGCTTCACCCGAAGGTCATGAATGTACTCGCCGACCTTTACGGAGAAGAGCCGCTCGCTGCGCAGAGCATGTTTTATTTCAAGCCGCCGGGGGCGAAAGGGCAGGCGCTGCACCAGGACAATTTCTACTTGAAGGTGGAGCCTGGTACGTGCATCGCTGCCTGGACCGCGGTCGATACGGCCGATGAAGAGAACGGCGGGCTGTTCGTCGTGCCGGAGTCGAACCGACTTGATATTTTGTGCCCGCATCGGGCGGACCCGGCCGTATCGTTCACGAGAGAAGAAGTCGATGTGCCGGAAGGCTATGAGCCTGTGCCGGTCAGGTTGGAAGCGGGAGATGTGCTTTTCTTCAACGGCAGCGTCATTCACGGATCATATCCGAACACATCGGCCGACCGTTTCCGCCGGGCGTTCATTTGCCACTACGCCAATTCTTCGGCGACGAAGATCGGCAAGCATTATAAGCCGATGTACCATTATGACGGTACAGAGGTACAGGGCATCGATAATAATATGGACGGCGGGCCGTGCGGCACGGAATACGAGGCGAAGGAAGCGCATTGACGCTTCCTTTTTTTAATTGCGGCGGATATACTTTCCTATGCAAGGTTTTCTTATAATAGCTCATTACGAACTGAAAGAACCGCAGCTGCAACGACGAGCATACGAAGTAAACGCCGAACGAATAACGGTGAGTACAATTATTATAGGTGAATACGTGAAGGATTGTTGCAATCCATTCGAAACATACGGAAAGCAGCGAAAGAGGATAAACCACTATAGTTGTAAGTGGAATTATCTTAAAGTACAGCTATGACGGCATATGTATATTTTCCGGCATATAGATACAGGCCGTTTCATTAAAGCCTCCATTTTCATCATTTATAACTGTGGCAAACACATAACTCTTAGAAAGTAAGGGGGATGGGGATTTGGAGGAGCAAGATATAAGGGTGCTTATGATGCTTGACGCTTTTGATATTGGAGGAACAGAGACTCATGTCCTATCCCTTGCAAAAGTACTGTTAAGTCGAGGTGTGACCGTTTTTGTAGCGGGGAAGCCGGGGCCTCTGGAAGCCGAATTCAGAAAACTTTCCTGCACGATCTACAACTTTGGAAATAGCAGGAAAAAATTCGAGGATTGGGTTCGAATCCATAAAATTAATGTAATCCATGCCCATTTGGAGAGCAGTGGCAACTATGCCGCGCAAATTTCCAAGAAAAATAATATTCATATGGTGTACACGATTCACGGAACATACTACGACCCTTCGGTATTGCGCAGGCTAATCAATCGTCCGTTAAATAAACCTACCTTGATTAGTGTTAGTTTGCCGGTTCGGAAATGGCTGCAAAAGCATGGAATCAAATCGCTGCTTCTTCCAAATGGAATCGATATGGAGGAATTTAGCGCGAAAAAATCAAACCTCAGAGAACGTTTAAACATCCCCATGGAAGCTAAGGTGCTATTGTACGCCAGCCGATTGGAATTTGAGAAGTATGAGATTTGCAAGTTGTTGTTAAAGACATGCGTTATCGATGTGTTAAAGGAATTTCCGGATATGCATATTTTGATCGCTGGCGGTGGAATGAAAGCCGACAAAATCGATAAAAGCATTAACGAGTCCATAAGATCAAAACAGATCCAATATCTTGGAAACCGAATCGATATGTCGGCGCTGTATTCGATAAGTGATTACGTTGTGGGAACCGGACGAGTTGCGTTGGAAGCGATGTCTTGCGAACGCCCTCTGATCGCTGTCGGTACCAAGGGAGTGTTTGGTTTGGTTACACCAGACAATTTCAAAAAAGCAATAAAATATTATTTCTGTGACCATAAACGTCTCCTACCCTTGGATGAGAAAAATATGACAAAGGCAGTTATCGAAGGGTTGCGATTTAAACACGAAAATAATTACTGGAGTAAAGAATTGAGAAAGCGCATAAGCAAAGAGATGGAAATATCCCGGGTAGCCGATAAAATCTGTGAGATATACAAGGAAAGGGTCGGGGTTGCAGGCTTATGAACTACAATAAAATTATGATTGTTGCGCATCCGGATGATGAAACGATATTTGGCGGGACACAGCTCATACAAGAGAACGGCTGGTTGGTCATTTGTGTAACAAACGGTGACAACAAGGTAAGGCGCAAGGAGTTTGAGAAGGTGATGAAGAAAGTGAATGCGGAGTATGAAATGTGGGAGTATCCAGATAAATGGGACGGTGATTTCGATCGCCCGCGGTTAACGTCACAATTAACAGAGGTTCTCGCACGCAAACCGATTGAAAAACTTGTCACCCATAACTTAGAAGGTGAATATGGGCATACGCAGCACCAAGTTATATCCAATCTTGTTCACGCATTGGTTCAAAAAAATTTCTACGTATTCGATACCTCCGATATGAAATTAGATAAAACCATACTAAGAAAAAAACGAAAGCTGCTTGACTGTTATAAAAGTCAGGATATTGATTGGTTGAAGAAATATATTCAATATGAAAGCATTAAGCAAGTACGGTAAAGGAATTGGTATCATGCTCATTGCGGGCGAGATGGAGAACAGTTGTGGCTTCCGTACAAGCAAACATTTCTTGGATTCTCCATAAAACAGGTCAGTCGGTAGTTGCCGGTTAACCTGTTTTTTGTATGCGGATAAACGCAAACGGGGGGAATTAAAAATGGAGGACATTTAGAAATTGACTTTGATAATGATAACCATTATCATTTAGATAATGAGAAACGTTATCAATTAGGGAGGGTATTCATATATGGCGTCGTTGTTGATTGTGGGAGCGGATCATTTGGGGAACATCCCGGAGCATTTGGCAGGTCTCGGAATTGACGAAGTATTGCATATGTCCGGCCGGAAATGCCAGATGACCCGCAAAGGCATTCCCGAGAAAGTGGACGCCGTACTGGTACTGACCGATTACGTCAATCACAACCTGACCAAAGTGATCAAGCAGCAGGCCAAGGAGCAGGATCTCCCGATTTATTACGCCAAAAGATCGTGGTGTTCGGTGAAGCAGGCGCTTTGTTCTTGCGCGGATTCGTGCGAGTGGCTCAAAACGCCTTGAATGATCCCGCGGCCGAAGTGTATCAATACTTGAGCTTGTCGAGCACGCGTTCCACTTTGCGAAGATGCGTGGCCATACGTTTTCTCGCTGCGGCGGCATTGCCGAACCGGACCGCTTCCACGATCGCCGAGTGCTCATCGGACAAGCGGGCAGCCTCGCTTTGTTCGGCGAACAGCCATAGTCTTCGGCTTTCCCTCATGACTGGGCCCATGGTCAAAAATAACGTCTCGAGCGTCCGCGTAAGCAGCTCGTTGCCGGAAGCCCGTGCAAGCGCGAGGTGAAAACGGATATCGCTTTCCTCCAGCGCCGCTTCCTCCGATAACGTCATCATCTCCGTGATCACATTCGTCATTTCCGCCACCTGCTCTTCCGTTCTGCGCGCTGCGGCCATTGCCGCGCTCTCGGTCTCCAAAATATAACGCAGCTCGAGCCACTGTTTGAGCTGCTCCACGTTGCCGATCTCCGGCGCTTCGATCTGAAATCCGTCGCTGTCCTTCAAAACGAACGTCCCCCCGCCATGCCTCACATCGATCCACCCGTGGGCTTTTAACGACATTAACGCTTCGCGGATCGTAGACCGGCCGACGCCGTGAAGCGCGGCAAGCTGCTCGACGGAAGGCAGCCTCGAACCTACCGCCCATTCGCCTTGTATGATTTTATCGCGTAAGGTGTCGGCAATCACTTCGTATGCTTTGCGGATCATCACGGCTTCTCCCATCGTTCATTCCTAAGTTACGGTTATTGTACCATGTCGGTATATGAAAATTATAGACGATGCATGAGGGGCAATGCTATAATCAAGTCATCAGATGACCTGATTAATATTCGGTATCGCAGACGATACGATCGGACAGCCGTTGTGTTCTGATACAATAAGGCGTTGCCGTAATTCGGGATGCCTTTCCGTTCGTCGCGGCTTTCCGGGTATACAATCGGCTTGGAGGGATTGGATTGTTAGCACAGCCTGTACGGGCGCAGTTGAGCGCCATCGTCGGGGAGCGTTGGTTCCGCGACGACGCCGAATCGCTCGTGTCCTATAGCTACGACGCGACGCCGCTTTATCAGTCGATGCCGGACGGCGTTATTTTTCCTGCGTCTACGGAGGAAGTATCGGCCATTATGAAAGTATGCGCAGCGCATAAAATTCCGGTCGTCACCCGCGGAGCCGGCAGCAACCTGTGCGCCGGCGTCGTGCCGCTGCATGGCGGCCTGGTGATGGTGATGACGCGCATGAACCGGTTGATCGAGATCGATCAGGACAACTTGACGGCGACGTTCCAGACCGGACTTAATACGAAGCAGTTTCATACCGCTGTCGAGGAGACGGGATTGTTCTACCCGCCGGACCCGAGCAGCATGATTATATGTACGATGGGCGGCAATATCGCGCTCGGCGCGGGCGGCTTGCGCGGGTTGAAGTACGGCACGACCAAAGATTACGTAATCGGGCTCGAAGCGGTGCTCGCGAATGGAGACATCCTGCGAACGGGTGGCAAGCTGGTGAAGGATGTGGCAGGCTACGACTTGACGAGACTGCTCGTCGGCTCCGGCGGGACGCTTGCCGTACTGACGGAAGCGACCGTGAAGCTTGTGCCGAAGCCGGAATACCGCCGGGCGATGGTCGCGGTTTTCGCCGATCTTCCGTCTGCGGCAAGAACGGTATCGCAAATTATAGCCAACAGGATTACGCCGTGTACGCTGGAGTTCATGGATCAGGCGACGATCAAGGTCGTAGAGGATTATGCGAAAATCGGGCTGCCGGTCGATGCCGAGGCGATATTGGCTATCGAACAGGATGGCGAGGAATCGCAGGTAGAGAAAGATTTGCAGCTTATCGAGCAAATCTGTACGAACGCCGGAGCGATCCAGGTGAAGGTGGCGGCGACTCCGGAGGAAGGCGCGAAAGTTATGGAAGCGCGGCGCAGCGCGCTGGCGGCGTTGTCCCGGTTGCGGCCGACGACGATACTTGAAGATGCGACGGTGCCGCGTTCGCGAATCGCCGATATGGTGCTCGAGATCCAGCGGATCGCCGGCAAATACGACGTACAGATTTGTACCTTCGGGCATGCAGGCGACGGGAACCTGCATCCGACGGCGATGACGGATGCCCGCGATCCGGAAGAAATTCACCGAGTGGAGAAAGCGTTCGAGGAAATTTTCGATGCGGCGATCCGGATGGGAGGCACGATTACCGGCGAGCACGGGGTCGGCCATGTGAAGGCGCCTTATTTGGAATGGAAGGTCGGCGCTTCGGGCATCGACATTATGAAGCGGTTGAAAGCCGCGTTTGACCCGGACGGACTGCTGAATCCCGGGAAGCTGTTCGCCGAGACGCGCAAACGGATCGTCTTTACGGCGCCTGAAGCGGCAGCGGCGCAGGAGCTGGAGCAGGAACAGGCTGCGGCCGGAACGAAAGCGGGTGAATCCGATGGCAACGGCTGATCCGAAACAGCTGGCGGAACGGCTGAAGCTGACGCTCGACTCCGACCAGCTGACGAACTGCATGCGCTGCGGCTTTTGCCAGACGGCCTGTCCGACGTTCCAGGAAACAGGGCTGGAGGCGGCTTCGCCGCGCGGGCGGATTGCGCTCATGAAAGCCGTGTACGACGGCAAAATGGAGCCTGATGCGCTGTTCCAATCGCAGATGGATCTGTGCCTCGGCTGCCGCGCTTGCGAACCGGCATGCCCGTCGGATGTGAAGTACGGTCAGTTGATCGAACAAACGAGGGAGTCCATCGCGGAAGTGGCTGTTCACAAGTGGCCGGTCAAGCAGCTGCGCGGCTTGTTTATGGAAGGCTTGTTCCCGCACCACGGCCGGATGCGGGCGCTCGGAGGCTTGCTGAAGCTGTATCAGGTCAGCGGGCTGCGGAAAATAACGCGCAAGCTGGGGGTCATGAACTTGTTCCCGTCGCATATGCGGGAGATGGAAGCGGTGCTGCCGGAAGCGTCAAGCGACGGCGTCATCCGCCAGTGGCAAAAGCACGGCCTGCCCGCACGCTGGGAGCAGGCGGGAGCGGATGCGCAGCCGATGCTGGTCATCCCTGCCGTAGGCGAAAGCCTCGGCCGGGTCGGCCTGTTCCGCGGCTGCATCATGGATGTGCTGTTCACGGAAACGAACGTGAACACGGTCAAGCTGCTCCGCCTGGCCGGCTACGAGGTCGCGATCCCGACCTCGCAGACATGCTGCGGCGCGCTGCACGCGCACGCCGGTGAGGCAGGCAGTGCCCGCCGGCTGGCGCGGCAGAACATCGCAGCCTTCGGGGCGGCTCGCGTCGACTTCGTCGCGAGCAATGCCGGCGGCTGCGGCGCCAGCTTGAAGGAGGCGGACCACCTCCTTCCCGGCGATGACGCGGCTGCGGGCTTCGCCGCCCGCGTGCGCGACGTCTCCGAGCTGCTGGCGGAAGGCCGTCCGCTGCCGCTGAAGCCGCTGCACGCCCGGGGCGGAGCGGTGACCGCGACGTACCAGGACTCGTGCCACTTGCGCAACGTCATGCGCGTGTCCTCGCCGCCGCGGCAGTTGATCGGCGCGATGCCCGGCGTCAAGCTGCAGGAGCTGCAAGGCGCCGATCGCTGCTGCGGCTCGGCCGGCATTTATAACTTGACGCAGCCGCAAATGTCCGCCGACGTGCTCGATCACAAGATGGAGCACGTGGAGAAGACGCAGGCGCAGGTCATTTTGACCGCGAATCCCGGCTGTTTGCTGCAGATGAAGTGGGGCGTACACCGGCACGGAAAGAGCGGTACGATGGAAGCGATGCACCTCGTTGATTTCCTCGCGGAAGCGGTGGAGGAGCGGGGCGAGCAGTAGCTCGGAGCGCAGCACAGCGCGGGAACCGGTGGACCCTGTAGCAAGCGCGGCAATACGCAGCGTGCCAAACACGCTGCTGCCGCGAATACCCGGGCGCACGTTCGTACAGCGAAGCGGTCGCTGAATCTCGTCTGCCGGCTGCGCTGCTTTGGAACGACGATGTGAACGGTCGTTTCGGCTCGGTTGCAAGTTTTTGCGGTTGTTCCGCACTCGAATGGAACACGAACCAAAGAGGCCTCGGACGTACCTTATCGGTACGCCGAGGCCTCTTTTCTGACGCTTTGCTACGGTAAAAGGTTTTGAACAATATTGTCGACTTTTGTCCATCGCTCATGTTTGGACAGGTCCTCCGGGCCGGTTCCGATCGACGAAGATACTCGCCGGCTGCATCCATTCGATGCTTTGGCGCCGTTAGTCCTGTATGCTTCGGACATGAGCCCAGCCGGATACGGACGGCCGAAAAATAAATTTGCTAAGCGTCCCGTCCGGCTTTTCCGCTGCAACCAATATCCCGCCCTCAACCGGTAATATATGAAGAATTTCACTGTCCGGCAAAAGCCGCTCGACTTGAGGGGCGATCGCCGGAATGAGCGCGTCCTCCAGCCACATTCGTTCCTTGTGCCATTGCGGAGCAGGCGCTGGGGGCGGATAGCCACCGGCGGGTGCGCCAAGCGCGGAAGCCAGCTCGCTCGGCTCGGAGGGCAGCTTTCGTCCGGCGCCTACGGCGGCGACGAAGCGCAGGCATAGCTCGATGGTGCGGATCACTTCTTCGTAATCCAGAGAGCCGTTCGCATAGCGGATTTCCACCGTACCCCAATCGAACCAGGAAGCTGCGTTAATGCCGCAGCGGTGGGATTGGGGCCGACCGCGATGGCGAAGCGCATGCGGACCGGGGCTCGCTTCGAATCGCTCCAGCATCTCCTGCGTAACTGGAGGGCAGAAGATGAGGCGATGCTCGCTCGTCTGCAATATCGATCGCAGCGCATCCTGATACAGCAGCGAAGCTTCGAGCAGCGGCTTGACGATCGCCTCGTCCCACTTCTCCAGGCCGACATGCACATGCAGTCCGCAGCTCCAATTGGCCTGTGTGTTTTGCGCTTTCAGCCGGTTCAGCATTTCCCGTATTTGCTCCCGCTGTTCCCAGCGAATCGGAGGCGGCTTCAGCTCGCTGCCCGATTCCCGGCCGGCTTCATCCGTTTGCTGCTCATCCAGCGCCATGATCCAGCCCGGCAGCAACTCCACTTCTTCCGGCGCACCGCCGACGAACTCGATTTCCACCCCAAATTGCAACTCATTCCATTTCACTTCGCTTGGCCACATCGTTTGTTCCCACCTTCTCTTTTCATTGATTTTTTGCCAAACCAACGAAAAGAGGGGGCGGACCCCGGGCTTAGCGGGGGATTTTTTCTGGAGTCAAGGCTTTTTCCTCCTCACGCTTAGCGCATCTGTTGCGGCCATTATACCCAATAATTTCCGTTATGACAATGAGATGACGGGTTTGATCGCAGGGGGAGGCCGGTACCGCGGAGAGCCACGGTTCAGCTGTAGCCCGTTCATTTTCGGCATGATCATGCTCATTCGCCGTACGCATCATCGCACGAGTAACGGTTCAAGGATGATAGGTTGGCCTCTCTTAGTGGTAAATGTACATTCCGGGCGCAATTTAGATACGGCGTGTATCCCTTTACTTAGCCTTAGGTCTAGGTAACGTTCGGACTATTGTCTAATCCAATTTACTACCAAAGTGCGTGTCGATCATTTTCGATCTCCTCTATGATGGAATTAACAGAGAAACCGGGTCGCTTTAGGCAACAGACGGCAGCGCGGAAATCTTCACTGGCAGGAGGAAGATCCAATGAAAGTAACGTCTTTGAAATCGTACTTGTTATCTTTATGTTTGCTTTTATCGATTCCCGTGTTGGGGCTCATTTACACGCAACTTAACCGTGCAGGAGAGAAGACATATAGTCTGGTCACCGACTTCGATCGGCAAATTCCTTTTATCAAATGGTTTGTGCTGCCTTACCTCGGCTGGTACTTGTTTCTTTTCGCCGCTTTCCTGTACTTGGCCTATAAAAATCGCGAAGCGTATTACAGCACGGTCATTCAATTCAATGTCGGATTGCTTGTGTGCTACGGAGTTTATGCGGTGTACCAGACGTACGTTGCGCGTCCGGTGCTGGGCGGGGATGACCCGCTGCTGCAGCTCGTTCAGTTTGTATACCGTTCGGATCAGCCCTATAACTGCTTTCCGAGCACGCACGTACTTACTTCGTACCTCATGATGAGAACGTATTTGCAGGCAGCGAATATTCCGCGGCTCTACGTTACATCCGTAACCATAATGTCTTTGCTCATTATCGCCTCAACCCAGTTTATGAAACAGCACGTTTTATTCGATATTGTGGGAGCCGTCTTGGTTGCGGAAGGCGTCATCTATGCCGTGAAACGAGTTCAAGCCGTATGGCCCGGCAAACCGCTGGTTTCCGGCGCTCCGTATGGAACATTGGAAAGGAGCCTAAAATAATGCAGACGAAAGGGAAATTGCTGATTCTCACCGGGGCGCTCGGCGACGGGCATAATAAGGCCGCGCAAGCGATAGTGGAAGCGGCTCGGCATCATCGCCCTGAAATGGAAGTGAAGGTAGTCGACTTCTTGGAATGGACCCACCCGTACATGCATGTTGTCGGCAAATATTGTTTCATGCAATGGGTGAAAAGTCTGCCTTCGGTCTACGGGTTCTTGTACCGCAAGACGCGCGACGATAATACGCTCTCGGGCTGGTTCAAACGGATGCGAACGTTCAGCGCGGATCGCATGGTCGAACTGCTGAAGGAGGTTCAGCCGACGGAAGTCGTAAGCACGTTCCCCGGCGCCGCCGCGGCGATGTCTTACTTGAAGATGAAGGGCTTGGCGGATGTGACGACGGCAACGGTGATCACGGATTTTACGGATCACAGCTACTGGATTCACCCGCTCACCGACCGGTATATCGTGGGGGCCGAGCACGTCAAGCAGGCGCTGCTTCGGCACCGGGTTTCCGGGGATCGCATCGTAGTGACCGGCATTCCGATCCGGCTCCCCTTTACCCAATCCTATGATCGGGCGGCGCTTCGCGAGAAGTTCGGCTTGAATCGCCTGATGCCGACTGTGCTCGTCATGGGAGGGGGGCACGGACTGATCGGCAAACAATTCGCCTCGATCCTTCGCGAGATCCGGTTTCCTTGTCCGGTGCAGTTCATTATCGTCTGCGGCCGGAACGATAAGCTGCGGCAGCGTCTCGAAGAAGAGCTGAGCACGGCCGACATGCCGCACCGGGTGATGATCACCGGATTTGTCGACTATGTGCACGAGCTGATGGCTTTGTCCGATCTGATCGTAACGAAGCCGGGCGGGCTTACCGTATCCGAAGCGTTGGCGCTTGAGCTGCCGATGCTGCTCTACAAGCCGATTCCCGGGCAGGAGCAGGATAATGCGCGCTACTTGATTCGGATCGGAGCGGCGGTGGAGGCGCATAGCGCCGCCGAACTGACCATGCAGCTGCAGGACATCATTGAAAACCGTTCCGTGTTATTTCGGATGAAGCAAAATGCAAAATCCGCCCGCTGCAAAGAAGGCGCGGCGCAGGCGTTGACGGCCATTCTGGAAGCGAAAGCTTGCGGCGATATGATGTGGAGGGTGCCCGCGGTGGCGGCAAATGCGTAAGCTGCGGCAAGCCTCGGCACCAAAAAGCGCCTTGAATCGTGCAAGAGCGCAGCGCCATTACGCCGCTGCGAGCGCGCAAGGCAATGGCCTCCTCCAGCTCACAATGGCCGCCGATACGATGCCGACAGAGACAAATGTCGGCTTAAAACGGTTGACATGAAACCATTTGGTTTCGTATAATGTAAAAAGCGAAACCAAATGGTTTCACAAATAAGCGCTAATGGAGGCAACTTTATGTCGAACAATAATCAACCGACACTCCCGGATATTCGCAAGACACTCGTTTTGAACGCATCGATTCAGAAAGTATGGAATGCCGTCGCCACTTCGGAAGGCATTGCCGCCTGGTTCATGCCGAATGATTTTCAACCTGAGCTCGGCTATGAATTTCACCTTAATGCAGGGCCGTTCGGCAATTCCCCCTGCAAAGTAACGCAGCTCGATCCTCCGAACCGCATGTCTTTCGAGTGGGGAAGGGACTGGACGTTGACATTTGAGCTGGCCGAGCTGGAAGGAAAAACGGAATTTACGCTGATTCATGGCGGCTGGACGGCCGACATGGCTACCGAGTTCGGAGAATCTCACACCGTCGTTCGCGAACGAATGGATCAAGGATGGAGCGGCCTGGTACAAAAGCTCAGTGCGTATGTCGAAGCTTGAATCGACGGCTTCCTCGCCAAAGCATGACGTCTTTCAAGCGGTCGCCGATCCGACGCGCCGCCAACTGCTGGGGCTGTTGGTCGACCAGGAGATGCCGGTTACGGTTATCAGCGGGCATTTTCCGATGAGCCGCACGGCCGTCTCCAAGCATTTGCGCGTATTGGCGGATGCGGGGCTGGTGAAGGAAAGGAAGGTCGGGCGGGAGACGCGCTACCGTCTGGAACCGGAGCCGCTGCTCGAGCTGAAGCGATGGCTCGCCTTTTACGACCGGTTTTGGGACAATAAGTTGGCTGCGCTTCAGCGTTATGTCGAGCAAGCCGATGGGAACGACGACAGTCAAGTCGAAGCGCCGCTTACCGTTGTGAAACGGGAACCGGCTGAATAAATCAACCGAATGACAGGGAGGGGCAATCTGCCTCTCTTTTTTGCTGCATCCGGAAGTAATGCCGCTGTCTTCGTAGTAGTGGGAACGTTTACAAATCGGTATTGACAGGTTGCTATTATCGGAGGTAAGATGATCGTGCATATATAAACATTATAGAACAAAAATGATCATTAGATCGTTGTATGACATATATTCGAACATATGTGAACGAGCAAGCGTTGATATTTGATCGGGAGGGCGTTCCGCATGCTAGCAGCAGAGAGGAAATTGCGCATCGTAGAATTTGTAAAAGAGAAACGGGCTGCCAGTGTTGCTCTACTATCCAAGCATTTCGGGGTTCATGAGGTCACGATCCGCAGAGATTTGGCAGAAATCGAACAGGAAGGTCTCCTGCGCCGAACACATGGGGGGGTGATTGTGGAGCAAGGCGTAAGCATTGAGCCTCCGTTCTCCGAACGTTCCAACAATCAGGTAGAACAGAAAAAACGCATTGCCAAAAGAGCGGCCGAAATGATAGAGGACGGAGACTGCATCATCCTCGATTCGGGGACGACGACGGTCCAGATGATCCCTCATATTATGAACCGTGCCAACTTGACTGTCGTGACGAACGATATCAATATTGCAGCCGAGCTGCGCAGTCCCGACATCAAAGTCATTGTAACGGGCGGCGAGCTATATCACGAAAGCTTTGTGCTTAACGGAATGTATGCCGATAAAATGCTTGGCATGCTGCATTTGCAAAAAGCATTTATCGGGACATGGGCGATTCACCCGGTATACGGCTTGACGTACCAAGATTCGCTTTTCGTTCCGACCAAGCAGGCGATGATCAGGGCCGCGCAGGAAATCATCGTGCTGGCCGACGATACGAAGATCGGCAAGGTTGCGCTTCATACGCTCGCTCCGATTCATGAAATACATACGTTCATAACGGGAACCGAAGCGGTCGAAGCCGAGCCTTACCTCAAACAATTCAGGGATAACGGCATCCATGTCATCACAGCCTAGTTTTTTTCATACGTGGGAAAACCGATACTTGGGAGGATGATTCAAATGAAAATTCGAGGCATCGCACACAGAGGATACCCGGCGAAATACGCAGAAAATACGTTGACTTCGTTTCAAGCGGCGCGCGACTTAGGATATTCCCAGTTGGAGCTGGATGTCCATATCAGCAAGGACGGCGTCCCTGTCGTTATGCACGACGCCGCAATCCACCGGATGACGAACGGAAAAGGTTTGATTAAAGATTACACGGTCGAGCAGTTAAAACAATTTCGCATCGGCGAGACGGAGACGATTCCGACGCTCGAAGAGGCGTTGCGGCTGGTGAAAGGCCACATGATCGTCAATATCGATTTGAAACAGACGGGCGACTATTATAAAGGCATGGAAGAAGCGGTGTATGAGGTTCTTCGCGCAACCGGTATGGTGGATCAGGTATATTTGATGTCGCTCGATCATTTTTCGCTGATCAAGATGAGGAAGCTGTCGCCGGACGTCGAACTCGGCGTCTCGTTTATCGGCAGCATGCCTTGCGTATTCCCGTTTATGAAAGAAATCCGGGCGCGATATTTGGCGGTGAAACTTTGCTACATGACGGATGAATATTACCGGATGATTGAGGAGCACGGGTACGAGCTGATCGCCTGGCCGGTCAATTCGGAGGCCGATATGAGCCTGGTAGTGGAGAAATACCCGAACGCCTTGGTAACGACCAATGATTTGGAGAAGTGGATGTCCTTTTTGGAGAAAAGAAAGCAAGCAGAGCACAGCCGTATTTCATAAGCAACCGGAGCTGCGGCTAAAGCGCATAGACGTCAAAAAAGGAACGAATTGGGGAAATCGCCGGAGTGCGTGTCCGGCCTCTTCCTGATTCGTTCCTTTCGCTTTTCCGGATAGAACCTCACACTTAAGGTTTGTTTCATTTATGATATACCGGTGCGATGCGATCAATCCGATTCGTCCAAATGCCGCCGGTGAAATGGGTGGGCAGACGTGCGAGATCTTCGGCGCGATCAAACCCGGATGAAAACTCGCTGCCGTCCCCGCCTACTACAATGACACGCGTGTCCGCTCCATCCATCCGGTTTAGAAAACGGTCCGGCCATCCCCACAGCCAAGGCCCGATTTTTTCGGGAATGTGCAGCTGCGTACGTTCGCATGCCGATGGGATGTATCCCGTCCAGCCTACGGCGATGTAAGGCAGCAAGCAGCTTTTCATCGTAGCTTTGGACATGACGCGGATATCGGGCATGTGCGTTTTGACGGAGGCAATCGGTTCGTCTCCGCCATAAACCGTCAGCCGGTTTCGCCTGTCCTCGGGCAGCTTCGCGAGCGCCTGAGCGAGCTGTTCTCCTTCTTTCGGATCGTTGCTTTTTATATGTATCAGCAGCGACTGCGCGGGAAATCGCGCCAGCACTTCATCAAGCGACGGCATCCCTCCGATCCCTTTGCCGCGGAACGGGAACGTTTTCCCGCGATCGGCGGTGTAGCCGTATCCGATATCGAATTGCTTCAATTCCGCCATCGTGTAGAGTTTCGGCTCCCCTTTCGCATTCGTCCGGCAATCGAGCGTCCAATCGTGAAACACGGCGAATTGTCCGTCTTTGGTGGGCCTAATATCCAATTCGACGATATCGGCCCCTGCCTCGAAGGCCGCTTCCATCGCCGGAATTGTATTTTCCAAATAAGGATGCTCCGGCTCGTAAATGCGCTCGGCTGTGCACGTATCATTCGCGATGCCTTCCATCACGAACGTTTGCGCCAGCCCGCGATGTGCAAGCAGCAGCGGTTCTCCGCTGCGCGCTTTGGCAAAGTGCGAACTGTTATTCAAGTAGGCGAATACGAGCAATACGAGGAATAGCGCAGTCGTCTTGCCTTTCAATATTTTTTTCAGCCTGTTCATCATACACCTCCTGCGGCGAATATTGTGAGTGACGTGAAGTAGTCCTATTTTCGTCTACTTTCCGGCGGGATTCAATGACGAGGAGATGATAATCATATGATGCGTACATTCTCGCAATTCCTTGCGGTTTCGGTTTTCGTCCGTAGCGTGCCGTAAGAATGAAAACTGGTTATCTGGCAAACAATGGCAATTGCAACCAAAATTGCAAAAGGGCAGATGATCGCTGATGGAAAGAACCGTATTGATTATGACTTGGATCGTCAGCATATCGGCGCTGATTGCTTTCGTGCCGCTGCGCAGATGGAGGGAAGCGGCGGTCGTATTTTTGGCGAGTCAATCCGTAACCTGGTTCGTCAGCATTTCGTTTGTGGAATGGGGCGTGTTATGGGATCGTCGTGAGCGGGCTTTCATTGCCCGAACATTTCATAGAGAAATATACGCATCTAATTCAATATCACCATTGGCACTGGTATTATACGTGCATCAGCCTTTGTGCTACGCTATGGCTTTCACGCTTGTTTTACACCTTGTTTTTTCGAATAAAACGATCGCGCACCGACGGGGACTTCGCCGGACAATAGCGCTTGTCCGAAAATCGGCGGCACCAACGCAGACCTCTCTCTTTTTGATGGAAAAAGATTGTTAGGAAATCGGGTGCATTCCACGGTATAATAGAGCTACTCGGTTGCTATGAAGAGTGAGGGAGAAGATAAACGATGAAAAAGTTTATTCTCGGACTGTTGTGCGGGGCTGTTCTTGCGGCTTCGACGACGATTTTTGCTGCGGATGAGATCAGAGCGATGCTCTTTCCGGTTAAATTTCAATTTAACGGCGAGAGCCGGGATACCGGTTCACGTTTTGCCGTATTGAATTATGAAGGACATACGTACGTGCCTGTACGTTTCATGACGGAAAATTTGGGGGCCGGCGTCTCCTATGACAAAGATTCGGGGACGATCTCGGTCGTAACGGAACCTAAAGACGCAAGCGAAGCCGAGCGGAAAGTATGGGCCGTCATGTACCGCCTCGAGCGGGGGATGAACCAGAAAGAAGTCAAGCAGGCGCTGGGTGACCCTTCCTTCCTGACGCTGATCGACAGCTCGCGTCAGCAGGTGTGGCGTTACGATATCGGAGCCAAGACCGGCTATCAATTCGGCGGGCTGAATTCCGATACGGCCGGTTTGAAAAAAGGAGACTTGGAGGCGCAGCTGTTTATCAATTGGACGGCCGGCGGCCAAATCGACCGCTACGACCTCTGGTATGTGAAGAAAGCTGCGGACGGCAGCCGGCAAATTTATACCCACATCGTGTATCCGGACGGATCGACCGCCGGTGCGCTGTACGAATAGAGGCTGTCTGCCGTAGAACCGCCATCGATGAAAAAAGGATCACCGTGATCTCCTCTCCCGGGAGAAAGCGGTGATTTTTGTTTGGCCGGGAGCGTGCGGACCGGAACACAGGAAAAAGGCCATAGCCGCGCTATGACCTCGAAGGGGAAATGCCGTCAATTGGTATCGTTAAAGAACTAACGCACGACCTACAATCACAAGCAAGATGAAGAGAACCAAGATGACACCTGTCGAAGTAAAACCGCCGGCAACTGCACCCATGTTTCATTCCTCCTCCTTTGGTCTTTTTGTGCGGGGGGTGTTTGCTCCTTAACACATGATTACGATATGCGGGACAATCGTTTAACGGGTGGGCGCAAGCCCCTGGATGGGCAAAATGGGCGGAGATGGGATTGCGCCGCTCGAAACGCATCCATTTGTTAAGAAACGATCAAGGAAACTAACAAATCATTATCTTTGACCTAATATCCGTCTAAAGCCGGTCTGCCATAATGGTATTCAATAGAACAGCAACGGGAGGGACCGGAAAATGGCGAGAGTGATGATTGTTGACGACGCCGCTTTTATGCGCATGATGCTGCGGACCATTCTGTCGGAGGAAGGCCATGAGATTATCGCGGAAGCGACAAACGGGGCGGAGGCCGTCCAGGCATACATGGCGCACCGCCCGGACTTGGTTACGATGGACATTACGATGCCGGAGGTGGACGGCGTCGCTGCGGTGAAAGAAATTCGTGCGAATGATCCGCAGGCGAAAATCATTATGTGTTCGGCGATGGGGCAAAAAGCAATGGTGGTCGAAGCGATTACGGCGGGTGCGAAAGATTTTCTCGTGAAGCCGTTTCAGCCGGAGCGGGTTATCGAATCCGTGAACAAGGTGCTCGGATTGTAAAAAGAGAAAAAGCTCTGGGAGCGGGTCGGACTCGTCTCTCCAGAGCTTTTTTGTTGTTTCGCCCGCGCGCTTATTCTTTGAAGTCGTTATAGCCTACGCTGTTGAGCTTGCCTTGCCAAAAGGTGAGCTGCGCCGTTCCGCCGTTCTTGCCTTTATATTGATAAACGACCTGGTTTTCATTTTTCTTGACCAGCTTGCCGAGGCCGATTTTTTTGGCTACCTCATCGAAAGTCGATTCCATAGGCACGGAGTCGATTTGCTGCTTGGTGACGACCGGTTCTTGAGCGGCACCGGCAGGCGGTTCGGGAACGGCCGCTTGGGAATTATTCGCTCCGGGTGCAGGGGGTGCTGGCGGTTTCGCGGGTTGGGAAGCGTCGGTGCAACCGGCGGCGGTTAGCAAAACCAGCGCTGCAAGAATGATGAGCTTCTTTTTCATAGTCGGGTCCTCCCTGAATGCGATTGCTATTGGTATTTCCATAATATAGCTTCTTTACTCCAATATTTGCTATTCCGCTAGGCTATCGAATGTTTGCGGAAATCGGGATCGGCTACAAGAGGATTCGCAGCCATACCGGGTTATGAGAGGGCAGTTGATGGTGACATGGTGCAATCCGTGCTCCTTTCGTACATGTATTGGCTCTATTTTATTAACGCAGCAAAATGAATAATGTTTCTTCAAAAATAACTTTGAACCAAAACGAAAAGCCGGACGGGCTTCGGAACCGCGGAGAGCGGCGGCATGTATCTTTTCTGGAAAACGGAGGAAAACTACGGGTTGGCAGTGACGATAACGGAAAGAAAGGCGGTATGCCGGCATGCCATTTGCGAAAATTAACGGAGTTGCGCTTCATTATCGAATCAAAGGCGCGGGGGTCCCGATCGTGTTCATTCATCCCCCGCTGCTTGCAGGCAACGTGTTTCATCGGCAGCTTACGGAGCTGTCCGGCCGATTCCAAGTCATCGTTCCCGACTTGCGCGGGCACGGGCAAAGCGAGGCAGGGGGACGCAGCATCACCTACTCGCTGCTGGCCGAAGATATCGTAGCGCTGCTCGACGACCTCGAAATCAAGAAAGCTTATTTATGCGGATATTCGACCGGAGGGTCCGTCGCGTTGGAAGCGATGCTGGCGTACCCGGAACGGTTTTACGGGGGTATTCTCGTCAGCGCGATGTCCGAGGTGGGTACATTCAGAGTCAAAAGCGAAATTTGGGCAGCGGTTCGTTTGACGCGGTTTCGAGCGAAGCGGCTCACCGCAGCGGCGATTGCTCTTGGTAATGCGGATCGCATGGATACGTTCAAGCGGCTCTATAACGCTGCGATGCAAGGGCAAATCAAAAGGCTGCATGAATATTTTCAATGCAGCTTGATTTATAATTGTACAAACCGGCTTCATGAGATTGAAAGCCCGATCCTGTTGCTGTACGGGGAGAAGGACAAACTTTTTCGTCATCACGGCAAGCTGCTGCAGCGCGAATTGCGCAACGACACGTTTCGCACCGTAAAAAAGGTAGCCCATCAAATTCCGACGAAGGCGGCCGAGGATATGAACGGTCATATCCGGGATTGGATCGACCGTCAAGATCCTTGGAGAATGGCGCCGCGCGACCGGAAAGAAAGCCGATACGATGCGTTTCTTGTGCCCGAGGCGTACGAAGACGAGCAGCAGCCGGAATTAACGTAGGTTTATTTTATTTTGCCTGTAAAGTCCCGCGCATAGTACAATAAGGGCAGCAAGGCGATCCATCATTATCCAAAAGACATCGGAGGGATGCCTGTGAGTCCGGAAATTATCGCCTTCGTCATTATTTTGCTGCTGCTCGCGTCACTGGCGATCCGTGCGGCGATGCGAAAACCGGGTCGCCCGCGGAAACACGATCAAGGAGCAACCGATTCCGCCCATTCGTTCGGCTTGACCGATATGGACGCGGATCGTCGCCATCATCACAACCATCACAACCATCATCACAACCATCATCCTGGAGACAGCGGGCACCATGGTCACGGACACGGCCATTCCGATTCCGGGGGAGGCAGTGACAGCGGCGGCGACGGAGGCGGGGGAGGAGATTAACCGTGAGCGAAACAAACCAAACGGCGATACTCGAGCAAGCGGCAATATACGTAAGGCAAGAGCTGGAGCGGGACAGCGGCGGTCACGACTGGTGGCACATCGTCCGGGTCACGGCGATGGCCAAGCGGCTTGCCGCCGGAGAACAAGCCGACCTGTTTGTATGCGAACTGGCGGCACTGCTGCACGATGTGGCGGACGAGAAGCTGAATCCGAGCAAGGAAGCCGGGCTCAGGAAAGTGAAGTCGTGGCTTGAGCAGGCAGGAGTTAGCCCGGAAGGCGGCCTGCATATTATGGAAATCATTGCGACGATGTCGTATGGGGGCGGGAAAGGTGAGCCCATGCGTACGCTGGAAGGCCGTATCGTTCAGGATGCCGACCGGCTGGATGCGATTGGCGCGATCGGTGTGGCCCGGACATTCGCCTACGGGGGTTGGAAAGGATCGCCGATGCATAATCCGGAACTTCCGCCGAGAGAGCATATGACGGCGGAGCAATACCGGAACGAGGAGAACACGACGATCAATCATTTTTATGAGAAGCTGCTGAAGCTGAAGCAGCGCATGAATACGGATACGGCCCGCGCGATTGCCGAGGAACGGCACCGCTTTATGGAGCGATTCCTCGAACAGTTTTACCGGGAATGGGATGCGGAGGACACTCACGGGCTGTAGCGCGGAGCGTTGCCTTGTTCGGGACTGCATGGGGAAAGGCAGGAGCGAATGTAAGGAAATATGGGGCGGAGGAGTAATCAACCTGTGACGATCAGAGCAGTGTTGTTCGATTTCGATGGGACGTTGGCCGATACGTTGCCGGTCTCTTTTCGGGCTTTTCAAGCCGTTTTTCAAGCATACGATAACCGTGATGTGACACCGGAGCAGCTTGTTTCGATGTTCGGCCCGACCGAGGATGAAATTTTGCTTCGTAACTTGGGGAACAAGGAACGAGCGGCAGAGGCGATCCGCGATTATTACCGCCTATACCGGGAAGGCCATAGCGGCGGGGAATGTTTGCCGCCGGATATTGTGGCCCTGCTGGACACCATCCGATCGCTGCACATCAAGATGGGCGTCATTACCGGAAAAAGCCGGCAGGCTTACCGGATTTCTTCGGAAGCGCTGGACCTAGACCGTTATTTCGAAGTCGTAGTCACCGGGGACGATGTACGAAAGCCGAAGCCCGATCCGGAAGGAATCGACAAGGCGCTCGCCGTGCTTGGCGTGAGACGGGAGGAAGCGGTATTTGTCGGCGACAGCAATGCGGATATAGCGGCCGGCCGAGCGGCCGGACTGCGAACGTACGGGGCGCATTGGCTGTCGGTTAGCCAAACGATGGCGTTCGAGCTTAGACCGGATGACATCTTTACCGGCGTCGATCCGTTTCTCGCGCTGTTGCGTGAAGAGTCCGGTGCGAAATTTCGCTGGCTGGAGTGGGCGAAGCAAATTCAGGCGATATCGCAGACGGGGCTCGCTTACGTCAAAGACGTGTACGATAAGGAAAGGTATGAAGCGCTTCGCGAACTTAGCGTAGAGATTATGCAGCACTATACGCAGGTCGACGCAGAGCGAATTCGATTGACGTTTGCAAGCGAGCAAGGCTACGCGACTCCGAAGGTCGACGTGCGCGGGGTTGTATTTCACGATAACCGGATTTTGCTCGTTAGGGAAAAGGCGGACGGCGCTTGGGCGCTGCCCGGCGGCTGGGCCGATATCGGGTATTCCCCTTCGGAAGTCGCGGTGAAGGAAATCAGCGAGGAAGCGGGATACCGGGTGGAGCCTGTCCGGCTTCTGGCCGTACTGGACAAAAAATTTCATGATCACCCGCCGGAACCGTATCATATTTATAAAATATTTATTCATTGCGCGATTGTCGGCGGCGAAGCTGCGGGCGGCGTGGAAACGAGCGAGGCCCGCTTTTTCGGTGAAAACGAGCTGCCGCCGCTGTCATTGCAGCGCAATACGGTGCAGCAAGTCAAGACGATGTTCGAGTTTTTGCGAAACCCGGAGAAGCAAGTGATTTTGGACTAATGCTGATAACGTGTGCCTGCCATCATTTCGACATGATAGGATAGCCGTCCCGATTCCGGCCATTTGGCGGAACCGGGGCGGCTTTTTATTGGGCTGCTAGTCCTTCGCGCCTCCGCTTACTCCAACCAATCGATGACCGGGTCCCATTTCAGCGGCGGCTTATGCCGGAGACGCTTGCGGACGACTCGGCCGATTCGCTCGATGCCTTCTTCGATCTGGCTTTCGTTCGTACGGATGATGCTAACGCGCAGTCCGTTGTCTTTGGGGAAAGCAGGCAAATAGCACCGGTCCGTCGGTACGGTGAAGATGCCCTGCTGTTTGAGCTGTGCCCCGATATCGGAGGCCGGCAGGCATCCGGGCAATAGCAGCCGGGAGAAGAGGCCGGCCTTAGGGACATGGATGCGAGCCTCTTCCGGCAAATGGCGCTTGCATGCGGAATTCAGCGCTTCCATTCGGGAACGGTAGCGTGCCTGCATGTTCAGCGCGTGGCGGCCGTACATGCCGCAGTTCAAATACAGCTCAAGAGCCGCCTGCGACAGCGCGGCCGTGCTGGAGTCGGTGGAAGCTTTGAACAAGCGGAACGTTTCGATTAAAGCTTTGGGCAGCACCGCGACCGCGAGCCGCAGTCCCGGGAGCATCACTTTCGAGAAGCTTTTTACGTATATGACATGACCGGTGTCGCTGTACGAATAGATCGGGTCTGCCCGGTGGTCGGTCTCGAGATCCGCGATATAATCATCCTCCACGATGTAAACGTCATAAGCTGCGGCGAGCTGGGCGATCCGCTCCTTCTCCGTCTGGGAATAGCTCGTTCCGAGCGGATTGTGAAAACGCGGTACCGTGTAAAAAAATTTGATCGGATTGCTGCGAAAATGCCGTTCCAGCTCCTCCAGATCGATGCCTTGGTCGGTTCGGGCGATGCCGATAACGGTGACGCCGAGCAGTTCGAGCGAACGGAGCATGCCGGGATAGGTCGGCTGCTCCACAAGCACGACCTGCTTCCCGTTCGGAAACGGCATGCCGGCCAGCAGGTGGAGCGCTTGCTGCGAGCCGGAGACGACGCTAATTTGCTCCGGGCCGGCAAACACTTGCCCATCGGCCAAATGCCGCCGCAGCGCTTGGCGCAAAGAACCGAAGCCTTGCGGGTCCGAGTACGTGAACAAGCGATCCTTGTACAGCTCGATCGCGCGGTTCATACAGTGCCGGAAATCTTCATACGGCATGACGGCGGGATCGGGAGCGGCCGAGGAGAAATCGATCCCTTTGCCCGCGTCTGCGCCGCGGCTGGAAGCGGGCCGAACGACGGCGTAATATCCGCTCTTGGCTACGGAATAAACGAGGTGTTCTTTCTCGAGACCTTCGTAGGCGCGAATGGCCGTATTTTTGCTGCACGCGAAACGGGCCGTCAGTTCCCGTATGGAAGGGAGCTTCTCCCCCGGGCGAATGACGCCGGATTCAATGTCGCTGCGGAAGGCGTCCATGATCCGGTTATATTTATGCTCCATCAGATAACCTCCAGATTCGCAATTCTGTACGGGTACAGAATTCGGAAAATAACAAACAGACGAACCGTTGTGTCCAGTATACTCCATATTATCACCGCGATCATAACTTAGTGGAGGGGTACAGATGGAATGGACACATGAACGGTGGCCTTACCGGATTAGCGACAGGAAGGAGCTGCTGCAGACGGATACGGTGTATTCTTTGCTGCAGACGACCTATTGGGCGGGAAACCGTTCCAAGGAGACGATTATCCGAAGCATAGAGGGCTCTTTATGTTTGGGACTTTACGATGCGGATATGTATCAGGCTGGATATTTGCGGGTCGTGACCGACTATGCGACATTTGCGTGGGTATGCGATGTTATCGTTCATCCGGATCATCGCGGGCAGGGGCTCGGCAAATGGCTGGTGCAATGCTTGGTGGAGCATCCGAAGCTGAAGGGCATCCAAATGGTTCTCGGCACACGCGATGCGCACGGCTTGTATGAGCAGTTCGGTTTCGAACGCCGGGAAATGATGCGCAGGCTCGTACCGGTAGAAGGTAAGCGATAAAGGGGAGCAATAAAATTTTTCGGGGTCGCTTCAGTCTACCCCCCACAAAAAGACGGGCATGTCCGAAGTAATGTAAGAAAGTGTATTTTAAATGAATTTTGTCTATGCCTAAAGGAGCGCCCGTCACTTATGACCTTGTTCAATTGCAGCGGCTGCGGAAAGCTGCTTACCGGCATGATGCAATCGCTCTGTACGGATTGCCTGAAATCTCGCATTGAGCTTGCCCATCAAATCAAAAGCTTCTTGCAGGCGCATCCGAATGCGTCGATCATGGATTTGTACGAGCAAACGGGTATCCCGATCAATAAAGTCAAAGAGCTGCTGAAGCAAGGATAGCGCCTTAAGCGCATCATCGGCATGAATCAACGGTGCGCGCGGTAAACAAAGAGCAGTCTGTCATCAAGAACAGACTGCTCTTTTAAGTATCTGAATTTATTGGTTCGCCGACGTTGTTTTACTAGCGTCATCACGATTGCCACGTTTCTTATCCAATTGCGCTTTCTTTTCGTCCACGGTAATGCCTTTCTCCGCAGCGAGCTGTTCGAGCTTGGCTTGCCGCTCCTGTTCCATTTGCGCTTTGAGCTCGTCGATGGTAACGCCTTTCTCTGCGGCGAGCTGCTCCAATGTAGCTCCTTTTTTGGGGGAGGCCGCATGTTTTCCCGGCGCTTGATTCGAAACGGACGCAGAAGGTTCCGCAGCAAATGCAGAACTCATCGCGCTGATGGCGAACAAGGCTCCCTTTACGTTTCCTGAAAATATCTAGGCACAGACATTAGCGCTTGAATTCGAGGAAAGGATCAGCCGTATTCCCCGGTGGTAGGGGCATGCGACTTGGCCTGAACGTTCGTTACGAATAAATGAATGTTACTTCCATTTATCGGTCAAAGTATGGTTATCTCCGCGGCAAATTCTCAGTTAGTTTTCAGACGGGGTTCAGAGCATTTTCAGCTGCATCTGCCATAATGGATAAGAGTGACCGGCATTTATAACGGTCTATCAGCTGGAGGATCCGCATATGGGGCAATTGAAAGGAATCAAAATATTGCTCGTCGATGACGAACCGAATATATTGCAGTATCTTGAGCTCGGACTTACGAATGAGGGCTACGAGGTATGCCGAACGTTGAAAAAAACGGACAATGCGTCCGTGATCATGCTGACGGCAAAAGATGAAGTGGATGACCGGGTGAAAGGGTTAACGATCGGAGCGGACGATTATATGATAAAGCCGTTCAGCTTCGAGGAGCTGCTTGCGCAAATTCAGGCGCGAATCCGCAACCAGTTTCCCAATTTGTTCGGCGAGGTGGTGGTCGAAGATTTCCGGATCGATGACCGGCGCAAAGAGATCCGTTTCGAAAGCCGCGTGCTCGAGCTCTCGTCGACCGAGTACGAGCTGCTGAAATTTCTCATCCTCAATCAAGGGCTTGTGCTCAGCAAAGCGATGATTCTGGATAAAGTGTGGGGCTATGATTTCGGCGGAGAAGAAAACATTGTGGAAGTGTACATCCGGCCCATGCGGGAAAAGCTGAACGATCGGGAGCATCGTCTCATCCGTACATTGCGCGGGGCCGGATACCGGCTCGATATCCCATGAAAGCCCTGGATCGGTTCCGGCGCTCGGTCCTTCCGAATTCTATGCGCTTTCGGCTCTTGTCCCGCTCACTCCTAGTACTGGCAGCCTTGCTGATGCTGATCGGCATATCGCAATATTTGGTGATGCAGAAGTTCATTTATAAGAATAAAGCGCAAAGCTTGCAAAGTCAGATTTTATCCTTCCCGCGCGAGGCGTGGCAGCAGTTGGCCGAAGGTGATTCCGGCGGACCGGGAAGACGCCCGATGCTGTTTTTGCCGGATGCGTCTTTCTCGCTTATCGATGCGAATGGCGATCTTCAGGTGGTTTCTTCAGGACAGGATTTGAGCGAACCGCCCAAGTTGTCTCCGGAAGAATACCAAGCGGCGATGGAGCGGGAGAAAGAAGTCCATTTCCGGATCGTTCGCAACAGCATGGGGGAGGAGCAGCTGGTCGTGCTGCAGCCGGTGGATTCGCGCGGTCGCATGACGAGTCTCGTTCAAGTCAACACGAGCACCGGCCCGCTCAAAGATATGCTCGCAAGACAACTGATGACGTTTATCGCGCTGTCTTTGCTGGCGCTGCTCGTAGGCTTACTTGCCTTTTTGCCCGTATTGAAAAGAACGCTCATCCCGCTGTCCAATATGGTGCGTACCGTCGGTCGGATCGATGCCGGAAACTTGGCGGTACGGATTCCGTCAAATCAAGGCCAGCAGGAAATCGACAGACTCGCGGCTTCGTTTAACGGCATGCTCGAAAGATTGGAATCGTCGTTCGAGGCCGAGAAGGAAGCGAAAGAGCAAATGCGCCGCTTTGTCGCCGACGCTTCCCATGAGCTTCGGACGCCGCTCACGTCCATCCATGGATTTCTCGAAGTGCTGCTTCGCGGCGCCATGCATCAGCCGGAGCAGCTGCGCAAATCGCTCCTGTCGATGTACGGAGAATCCGAGCGAATCAACAAGCTGGTTCACGATCTGCTGCTGCTGGCGAAGCTGGACAGGGCTCCCGTCATGGAGCTCGCGGACGGCGACTTGAACCGCGTACTCCGGGAGATGGAACCGCAGTTTCGGCTGCTTGCCGGGAAACGCCATGTCGATATCCGTTTGACGGAAGAAGCGCGATGCTTGTACGATGCGGATAAAATGAAGCAGGTCGTCCTGAATTTGTTCCATAACGCCGTACAGCATACCGATCCGGACAAAGGGGATATACGGATTTCAACGGAGCCGATACCGGACGGTCTGGAGCTGGCCGTCCGCGATAACGGTCCGGGGATTGGACCGGAGCATCTTCCCCATCTGTTTGAACGCTTCTACCGCAGCGAATCGTCGCGTACACGCAAATACGGCGGCGCCGGACTCGGATTATCCATCACGAAGTCGATCGTGGAGGCGCACGGAGGCTCGATCCGGGTTCACAGCTCCCCGGGACAAGGCAGCGCATTTATTGTGACGCTTCCGGCGGGGGGACCCCCCCGAGCGGGCATGGAGCAAGGCTCCGTATAACGAAACGGCTCATTCTTTCGCAGTTGCTTGCAAAAGAATGAGCCGTTTTATGGTTCTGTGCTTGCAGGAACGGATGTTGAAATAGGTCCACGTACCGGTCCCTTCAGGCCGGTGCAATACCGCTTCGAACTGCTGCATGCTTCGTTTGCTCCTTTCGGTCATGACCCCGCTGCGAAAACTTTTTAAAAAGTCTCATGGATCATTATATCATTTTATTCTCAATCCCATTTTCCTCAGCTATAATAAAAATGGTTTATAATGGAACGGAGGTGATGCCCCGTTTGATTGGGAACGAGACAAAAGTGTAAATGGAAAGGAACGATGTTGTTGTTTCGGCGCTGAGCCGGCGGTTTGTTGTAAGCGGATACATGATGGTGCGACAGACGATGTGAAACCCCATTTCCAGTTGAATAAGGAGTGATTTCATTCGTGTACGCAGCAATAAAGATGGTAAACTCGGTTCCGTATAAGTCTCTCAAAATCTGCTTCGTCGCAACTGTCATTATGGCACTTATTGTGACCGCATTCCCTTTACCCCCTGTTCATGCGGAAACAGTAGTCGCGGCAGCGAATACTTCCTCTGGGGCTCCGGAGGGGCCGAATGTGCTTGTCAATGGCGGCTTTGAACAAGCTTCGAACGAATTGCCCGCCAGCTGGAACAAATGGGTGGCCAGCGGCAGCCCGCAGTTCGCTTCGGACGGCCAGACCGTCAAGCAAGGGAGCCGCTCCCTGAAGATTCAGGCGGCGGAAACGTCCCGGGGCAGCATGACGCAGTCGGTCCGCGTGGAACAAAATCAAAACTATCAGCTTAGCGCATGGATCAAGACGGACAATATTGTTTCAAACGATAGAGGCGTTGTCCTCCGGTACCAGTTCTCCGATGCCGACGGCAAAAAGATCGGGACGGACATGTTCACCGCAGCGCGTAAAGGGACGTCCGACTGGCAGCAGCTCACGCATAAGATGGCGGTGCCGTCTGGTGCGGTCAAAGTATTGGTCGAGTTGTTCCTATGGGGAGCCACCGGCACGGTATGGTTTGATGACGTTCGGCTCTCCAAGACGATCGCGATAACCGATCTCATTACGCCGTCGCATCCCCGTCTGCTAGCGACCGCATCGGACTTTGAAGCGCTGAAGGGGCGCATTGCTTCCGACGCCCGGCTGAAGAACTGGTACGACATTTTGCTGGCGAAGGCGAACAAGATGTTGACGGAGCCTCCTTCCAAATACGAGCTGCCGGACGGCGTGCGGCTGTTGTCGGTCAGCCGCAAAGTAATCGAGCGCATCCACAACCTGGCTCTCATTTACCGGTTAACCGGCGATGCCAAGTACGCCGAGCGGGCATGGACGGAGCTGGAGGCGGCGGGCAATTTCAAGGATTGGAACCCGAGCCATTTTCTCGATACGGCGGAAATGACCCATGCCTTCGCCATCGGCTATGACTGGCTCTATGATTATTGGACGACGGAACGCAAGACGTTTCTGCGCAATGCGACGGTGACCAAAGGCTTCGGCCCGGCCTTGACCGGCTACAACAAACCGGACTTTTGGGTTACGACGACCAACAACTGGAACTTTGTCGTCAACGGCGGCATCGGGATGGGGGCCTTGGCCTTCGGAGATGAGCCGGAAGTGAAAGCGACGGCGGAGGATTTGCTCCAGCGCGGGTTTGCGTCGCTGCCGAATGCGCTGCCCCAGTGGGCGCCGGACGGCGGATGGTATGAGGGACCGGGCTATTGGAGCTATTCCATCCAATATATCGGCCTTTACTTCAAGGCGCTCAAGACGGCGCTCGGCACCGACTTCGGCTTGTCCCAGAGCCCCGGTCTGCCGCTGAACGGCGATTTTCCGATCTATACGTCGGGTCCGGCGAATCAGACGTTTAACTTTGCGGATGCGGGGTCCGGTATTCCCAACGCGCCCTCGCTGTACTGGTTCGGCACCGACTTTGACAAACCGGAGTACGGCTGGTGGCAGACGCAGCGGATCGACAAAAATCCTTCGCCGCTCGATCTGCTCTGGTACGTGCCGAACAGTTATCCCGGACCGCGGGCGGCTGGGGTAGGACTCGACAAATATTTCCGCAACGTAGAGGCGGCGACGTTCCGCAGCGCTTGGGAAGATCCGAACGCTCTGTTTGCGGGCTTTAAGGGCACGAGCAAGGAAAAGAACCATAACAATCTCGACGCCGGCACCTTCGTCTTCGATGCGCTGGGCGTACGGTGGGCGCAGGAGCTTGGCTCCGACGACTACAATTTGCCCGGGTATTTCGGCAATCAGCGGTGGACGTACTACCGGATGCGGAGCGAGGGGCAGAACACCCTGGTCATCAACCCCGGCGAGGGACCGGATCAAAATCCAAATGCAACGATCAATCTGAAACGAGTCGAATCGACGCCGCGCGAGGCGCTCGCCGTTGCTGATCTTACCTCTGCCTATGCGGATCAAGCGATCAAGGCGGAGCGGGGCATTCGAATGCTCGATTATCGCCGCCAATTCCTGGTGCAGGATGAAGTGCAGGCCAAAGCGCCGTCCGAGTTCTGGTGGTTCATGCACACCTCGACGCAGATCGACCAGATCGATCCGAACGGTCAGTGGGCGATGCTCAAAAGCGGCGGCAAGCGGCTGTGGGCCCGCATCCTGTCGCCGGCGCAAGCGAAGTTTGTCGCGATGGATGCGCAGCCGCTGCCGACGTCGCCGAACCCGGGCGGGCAAAACCCGAACAACGGCATTCGCAAGCTTGCCGTCCATATCGAAAATGTGCAGGACCTGCGCTTATCGGTGCTGATGGTGCCGCTGCGCGAAGGGGAAGCGCCTCCGTCCGTGCTGCCCCCGGTTGTACCGTTGTCTGACTGGCACAACGACGGCACAGCGCCGCCTCTGCTGAGCGGCATCACCGTGAATGGCGCACCGCTGGCGGGCTTCTCGGCCGAGACGTTCACGTATGATGCGTCATTGCCGGCGGGAACGTCGACCGTGCCGGTCGTAACCGCTGCTGCCGCAAGTTCCGGCGCGGAAGTGACCGTGCAGCAAGCGGCCAAATTGCCGGGCACGGCTTGGATCGACGTGAAGCTTCCCGGCGGCGCGGCTTCCAGATACGCCGTTCATTTCCCCGGCAAAGTCGGCGCAGGAGAAGCCGGGCTGCCGATCCTGGATGTAACGGCCAGCGCCGATGACGGGAACGTGGCTGAAAATACGATCGATGACGATTTGGCTACCCGATGGTCAGCCGAAGGAGACGGACAGTGGATCACGTACGATCTTGGCGCGCCGACAGCGGTGCGCAGCGTATCCGTCGCCTGGTATAAAGGGAACGAGCGCACGTCTGCCTTTGATATCGAGATTTCAACCGATGGAGCGAATTGGACACAAGTGTATAGCGGCACAAGCTCCGGCATATCGGCCGAATTGGAGAATTATGCCACCCTCGACCGCACAGCGCGGTATGTCCGTATCGTGGGACGAGGCAACTCGCAGAACAAGTTCAACAGCATCGTCGAAACCCGCATATACGACCGGATCGCCCCGGAGCAAAACAAAACGCCCGCTCTGAAGAGCGTTGCCCTTGCAACCGATGTGACGGATTTGAAGGTGACGCAAACGGCGAAGCTTTCACTCTCGGGTACGATGACGACGGGGGCGCCGGCCGACCTGCAGGGGGCGAATATACAGTATCAATCCAGCAACCCGGCGATCGTTGACGTCGGCAGCGACGGTGTGGTAACGGCTAAAGCGGAGGGCACGGCCCGGGTGACGGCTGCCGTGACGCTCGGGGGATATTTGAAGTTTGGCAGCGCCCAGTTTACGGTCATCGATCCGCTGAACCGGAAGCTTTATCCGACGCACGATACGTTCGTCCGGGACGGTACGTACGCGGACACGAATTACGGCACATCCGGCACACTGACGGTGAAAAAGAGCAGTCCGGGCTTTGAACGGCAGACGTTTCTTCAGTTTGACCTTAGCGGCGTCGCCGGCGAGGTCGAATCCGCGGTCTTGTCCTTGTACGGCAACGTGGCTGACAGCGGGGGGACGGAGGCGGATCAGACGGTTCATACGGTGGAAAACGACGGCTGGACAGAGAAGACCGTAACGTGGAACAACAGGCCTGCCGTAGGGGACGCTTTGGCAACCGCAAAGGCTAACAGCACACCTGCTTGGCGCGACTTTGACATTACCGGGTACATCCGTGCGCAGCTGGCAGGCGATAAGACGGCGAGTCTTGCCGTCGTGCAGGATTCGGCTCCGGGCCTTGCCACCAACTTCAATTCCAAAGAAAACGCACAGTTCAAGCCGAACCTGACGATCAAGATCAAAGATCTTAAGGCCCCGAAGATTACGGTTACCGGCGTGACGTACGGGCAAGGCTACGCCGACAGCGTCTCCCCGGCGATTACGGCGGAGGATGCGGAAAGCGGCGTCAAAACGTTAAGCGTCACGCTGAACGGCGAGCCGTACGTCTCGGAAACGCCGATCACGGCAGCAGGTGTCCACACCCTGCGGGCGGAGGCGTCCGACTTTGCCGGCAATACGGCGACCGAAACGGTTACCTTTGCCGTCTACTACGCCAATCGAGGTCCGGTGACGGCAGCAGGCTGGTTTGCCGTAGACCGCCTCGGCACGGTTGCGGGCAGCGTTTATAGCATCAACGGCGGAGGTAGTGAGAACAACAACGGCAGCGATAAAGGCATTGCCAAGCTTCATCTGGAAGCAAACCTGGGATACGCGAGCGGGCTTGGGCCGACGGGAAGCGTAAGGCTCCACATCGAGCCGGCCGGACTCCGTCTAGACCTGCAAAAGATCGGTTTTCTGGTCATTACGGATCAAAGTGCCATCGTGCAGGGGACGGCGTCCGGCTCGGACGGCGGCAAGTACACTTTGCGCATGGCTCTGAACGATCCTGAAGCGAAGGGAAAGGCAACTCCGTCGGTGTCCCTTATCGTATGGAAGGAGGGGAGCGAATCCCCTGTCCTGGAATATTCGGAGCAGCCGCTGACCGGCGCTGTCAAGTTCCATAAGTAGCCTTATCGGACGGGAAAACCAACCCGACGAGGGAGCCGCAGCGACAATCGGGCTGCTGCTGTAGAGGCGCGTTCCGCCTGCATTGATTAGAATCGGCAGCACCGCTCATGTCCGCAGAACGATAAAGAAGTAGGACGATAAAGAATAGGAGCACTTCAATCCCGCTTTGTTGTTGCGCGGGTTGAAGTGCTCCTTCTTATTGGTTTGCCAAGCCCGCTTCCTTACGCGAGCATGCGGACCGGCCGGCCGGGCTGCGCCGCCACAGCAGCCATGCCCCGGCCATGAGCGCGGTCAGCACGGCGGCGGCAGCGCCGATCCCGGGGAGGCCGAAGGCGCCGAGCAGCGCAAATGCGGCCACCGGGCCAAGCGCTGCGCCGACGTCGACGACGGTCGTGTATGTCGTCATATAGGCTACGGCGGAGCCGCCCGCTGCGGCGTCGGCTGCAAGCGCGTCCGTCAGCGTGTTGATGGCGGTATTCGCCAGCATCACGCACAGCAGGACGGCCAGCCACGGCGCGAACGGCAGCGGCAGCGGGAGCAGCGCCATGCCGCAGGCGGCAACGCCGAGCGCGGCGAGGTAGATCGGCAGGCGGCCGCGGGGGCCGTCGGACCATCGCCCGATCAAGGGCGATAAGAACGGCGACCATGCCCAGCGCAGCGCCTGCACGAGGCCCGCCACCGAGGCGGCGCCGAGCGCAAAGCCCCATATGGGCAGCGGCTGGCCGCCGGGCAGGTGTGCCGCGATCAGCGGGCTTAGGCTGGCGATCAGCAAGCCGTAGAAGACGACGCCAACCATGAAGCCCGATGCGAGCGTCAGCATCGCTTGCGCGTTCAGCGCGCTTCGGAGCGATCCGGAGGCCGTTTGATTCACCGGCGCAGCGGTGGTGGCAGGCACATAGCGCCACGCCAGCGGCAGGCCGGCCAGCGTCACGGTGCCGAGCAGCAGCGCAACGAAGCGCACGCCGATGAGATCGGCGAGCAGGCCGCCGGCCAGCATGCCGATGAGGCTCCCTACGCCGATGATGCCGTTGTAGCTGCCGAGCAGCCTGCCGCGTTGCCCGCCGCCGGAAGCTTCCAGCACGGCCAAGTAGCCGCCGATGCGCAGCATGGACCACGCGGCGCCCCACAGCGCCCGGGCGGCGAGCAGCACCCAGAAGCCGGTGCCTGCGGCGAAGGCGAACGTCGTCAAGCAAGCGAGCACGACGGCGAGCAGGAAACCGGTCCGTTTCGGCAGCCGACCGTACAGCCAGCCGACAAACGGATTGAGCGGCAGCCGGACGAAGCGGTTGATCGACAGCAGGATCCCGACCTGCCAGAGCGCGTCCAGACCGAAAGATGCCCAGTAGACGGGCAGCACAATATACAGCATGGAATCGCCGAGCAGGCAGACGGCGGTAACCCATGCGATCATGCGGACGGCAAGGCGATTGTCGTTGTCCATGGGTCGGAGCTCCTTCCTGACGATTCTTTTTTCTCATTGTACATGGAAAAAGGGGAATAAAAAGAGTAAAATGAAACCACAATTTTTCCCCTTTTATCATTGGCATGAGAGGAGCGAGAACGAATGCAGCTGATAGAGCATTATGTCCGGCTGTACCAATGGTTGCTTCCCCGGCTCGCGGACAAGGAAGCCGAAGTTTCGCTGTCCGAGCTGTCCGATTGGCTGCATTGCACGGAGCGGAATGTGAAGCTGCTGCTTCGGGGTATGCGCAAGCAGCAGTGGATCGAATGGCAGCCCGGGCGCGGCCGGGGCCGCAAGTCTCGGCTCCTGCTGACAGCGGAGCCGGAAGAGCTTGTCCTCTCCCATGCCGGCAGCTTGCTGCACGCTGGGCGGCTCCAGGATGCGATAGGGCTTGCCGAACAGGCTCCGCTTACCGAGCGGGGAAGAGGGCGGTTTCATGTGCTATTGCAGGAAGCGCTCGGCTACCGCAAGGAAGCGGTTGCGGGTACGGCTTCCGCCGAAGTGCTGCGGTTCCCGTCCTATCGGGCGCTCGGCTCGCTCGATCCGGCCTTTGCGACGCGAAGAACCGAACTGCATATGATCCGGCAGCTGTTCGATACGCTGGTCGTGTACGACCGGGAAGCCGGCCGGTTCGTACCCGGACTCGCGCACCACTGGGAAGAAGAGAGGGCCCCGCGCGGCGAAGGGAGAGGGTGTATTTGGCATTTCTATTTGCAAAAGCATGTGATGTTCCATCACGGCGTGCCTTTCACGGCGCAGGACGCTGCCCGTACGTTCGAACGGCTGATGGACCGCCGGACGGGCTCGCCTTACAGCCCGTTATATGCTCCGATCCTCTCCGTCGTTTGTCCGGACGAGCACCATTTGATCGTGCGGCTGAAGCACCCGTACCCAGCGCTGCTTAGTTTGCTTTCGTCCGTTTGCGCTTCGATCGTGCCTGCCGAGCGTGCGGACGATTATGACCGGCTGCCGGCCGGAACCGGGCCGTTCCGTCTGTCGCGAAGAGAGGAGCGGCTGCTGGTGCTGGAAGCGTATCCCGAATATTACGGCCGTGCCGCCCATCTGGATCGCGTGGAAATGTGGCACGTTCCCGAAGATGTGTATGAAGGGCGGATCGGGCAGGATGAGCTCGGCTCGCTCAATTTCCGGCATTACTGGGAACGGCGCTATGCTACGCATGGAGAAGGCTGGCGTGAAGTGCAGTGTACGGACCGCGGCTGCAAATACATTTTGTTCAACACGAGGAAGGCGGGCCCTTTGCAGCATGCCGCGCACCGGGAGCGCGTAAGCTGGTGGATTCGCTCGATTCCAGAGGAGGAGCCGGGTTTGGGGCAGGAAGGGAACCAGGGGCCGCTCGCCTTACGATTCATCAGGGATTTGGAAGCCGGAGAAGAAAGCGGCCTGTATCGTCATGAAGCAACAAGCACCGAGAACGACGCGCCGCTTCGGGACAGTCGGCCGCTGAAGCTGCTGACGTATGCGGGAGCCGGGCATGAGCGCGATGCAAGCCGCATTCGGCAAGCGTTGCACAGCGAAGGGATCGAGGTGGAGATCGTCCTTGTACCGTACGACCGGATACTCATCGATGCACGCATTGAAGAAGCCGACCTGCTCTTGCTCGAGCAGCCGGTCGACGAAGACGAGGAATGGACGCTGCTGACGCTGCTCGCCAACCCGCATAGTCCGCTCCGGCGCTGTCTGCCTGAGACAGTCGGCGAAGAAATCGACCGGCTGCTTGCAGGCTGCGCCGAGGAACCGTCCCGGTCGCGCAGAATCGAGCTGCTGCTGGAGGCGGAACGGGTTGCGCTCCTTTCCCGCGCCGTTATCGTTTGGTACCGCTGGCAGCAAGCCGCCGCCTTTCCTCCGGCGCTTCGCGGCGTAACGATCAGCTCGTTCGGCTGGGTAAATTATAAGGACCTTTGGTTCGCCGGTTCCCCTTCGACGTAACAGCTTACCGGCCATTCGGGCAGGTGAGCTGACGACGATGGTGCCGGCCCCGGCAGCGGCGATTAACGCGCGGAGTCGTCCTTTTCTTTCGGCGTGCCGCTGCATCCGTACTTTCCGTTCCCGTTGAACAGCGTTTCCGTCAACGACCGCAGCTTATCCAGCACTTTGCCGTACCCGAAGCCGACCAAAAAGGCGATGCCGATTTTCGCTCCCATCGAATCGTTCGTTTGGAGCAGCAGAATGCCGCTCTGGAACAATATAATCATAATGACGGCGGCGCCGCCGCATTTGATCGGCCGAAGCAAATACCACATGAGCCACCGCTCCGTCATCGGATCGTCGTAATATTCGTGCAAGAGCCGCATGGCGTATAAAGTTCCCCCGATAGCCCCGGCAATCGCGTAGAAAACGTAGTCTTTGACCGGTTCCAGCTTAATGCCCCCCCAGCTTTGCAGTACCCCGCTATAGACTAAACCGAACAGCCAAAAACAGCTGACGAACCAAATAAGCAAATACAGCAACACGCCAATTTTATGTCGTTGTCCTTTCGGAAACATAACGTGCCTCCCCCTTTCCCGGATCGCTGCGTTCTTGCTTCAGCATATGATGTGAAGCGGACGAGGGTGAGTGCGAAGTTTCCGGCGTGCGGAGAGGATATGCCGGTAGCTTGGCATGGAAGGGCAACAGGAAAAATCTCACGGAGCGAGGGACGAGGCTGAACGGAAGGCGGATGATCTGAGATTAGCCTGCCGCCGGCCAATAGGATCAGGGTAGCAGACCTGAACTGGGATGGATGGGTTGCCGAGCACAGCAGATACGGGCGGGAACGAAAATGTTGTCGACAGTATTGATGACGAAATCTTTTTTTCATTTCGTTGAAATGGCCGTTGTTCTGCATTACGATGTACTTGCGACATGTTACTGCTTACAAAAAAATGTAACAAGTCGGGTTGGATCGTACCGCTTCAGCAAGGGATTTCTTTGAATGCATCCATTTCTGATTTACATAACATTAAAAAGCAAAACACGCTGAGCCCACAAAAAGCAAACCGCCGTCATTGCGTCAGGAGGACGCAGCAACCCGAGCGCGTCCTGGCTGCGAGAGCCGGCAAAATTGTTTTACTAAGGAGGGAGCGCGTATGCGGTTTGATTTGCACACGCATTAACATCGGTGCGGGCATACCGCGGACGAAATCGAGAACTACATCCGTTCGGCCGCCGACGCCGGCTTATCGATACATCATTTTAACAGGACACACCGGCACTGCAGCTTGCCTAACCCGAACACCCGGGCTTCAATAAACGAACCATAACCAATCGAAGAGGAGCGAGTTACATGAAAATCAGAGGCATTGCGCACCGAGGCTATCCCGTCAAATACGCGGAAAATACGTTAACCGCATTTCAGGCGGCGTACGAATTGGATTTTACCCATCTGGAACTGGACGTTCACCTCAGCAAGGATGGCGTTCCGGTTCTCATGCACGACTATGCGATCGATCGCATGACCGACGGCAAAGGTCTCATTCGCGACTATACGCTGGAGGAGTTAAAACGGTTCACCGTGAAAGGAACCGACTCCATTCCGACGCTGGAGGAGGCCATGAAGCTGCTGAAAGGTAAAATGAACGTGCTGATCGAGCTGAAGCAGGCGGGCGATCTGTACCCCGGGCTGGAACAAAAAGTGCTGGAAGTGGTGCGCCGCACTGACACGCTCGATCAATCGCGGATCATTTGCTTCGACCATTTCGCCTTGGAACGGGTGCGGCAGCTCGATCCCGATATCGAGCTTGGGGCGCTGTGCACCGGCAGCTTGCCGCACGTATTTCCGTTCCTGAAGCAGATCAAATGCAATTTTCTTGGCATCCAATTTCGGTTCGTAACGCCGCGTTATGCCGAAATGATGGAGGAAAACGGCGTCATCTCCGGTCCATGGCCGATAGAGACGATCGAAGATATGGAACAGATTGCGGCCAAATATCCGACAGCCTTAATTACGACGAACCATTTGGAGCGTTGGGCGGATTTTTACCGAAATCATCCGGAACTCTCAAAAGGGTGCTGAACAACCTGGCAGAGTAAAGCTGACGGGTTGTTTGCATACGCTTTCAGGGAACAGGCAAAAAATCATCTTTACTACACTAACGTATTAGTGTAGTATCTTGTTATCGTAATAAAGAAAATGGATGAAGGAGTGATCGCTTTGTTTAAGCCTATGCCATCTGACCGTCTTCTGGAAGTGGAAACCCGCCAAGCGCTCGGGAAGCTCAAGCCTTATTCGCCGGGCAAACCGATCTGGGAGGTGCAGCAGGAGCTCGGACTCGACCGCGTCATCAAGCTCGCCTCGAACGAGAATCCGCTCGGCGCTTCACCGAAAGCGCTGCAGGCGGTCCAGCGGTTTTTGCCGGAGCTCCACCGGTATCCCGACGCTCAGGCGGTTAATCTGCGGAACGCGATTGCCGAGCGGATTGAGCTGGTGCCCGAGCAGTTGATCGTCACGAACGGAGGCGACGAGCTGCTTACGCTCATATCGGAAACGTTCCTGGAGGTGGGCGACGAGATCGTTGCGCCGTCGCCGACATTCAGCGAATACGAATTCGGCGCTACGCTGATGGGAGCGGTCACCGTACCCGTCCCGTTTGCGGAGGGGTTCCGTTTCGACATCGATGCCGTATTGTCCGCTGTAACGGAGCGGACGAAGCTTGTGTGCATTTGTTCCCCGAACAATCCTACGGGAACTTACTTGCCGCAAGGCGAGCTGCGCCGCTTGCTTGACTCGCTGCCCAAGCGGGTGCTTGTCGTTTACGACGCGGCCTACAGTCATTATGTAACGGCGGAAGATTACTCGGACGGTCTGGAGTTTGTACGCAGCGGCTATCCCGTTATCGTCCTGCAGACATTTTCGAAAATATTCGGTCTGGCCGGTATCCGCGTCGGCTTCGGCGCCGCACCTCAAGATATTATCAGCAGCATTTTGAGAGTGAAAGAGCCGTTCAATGTCAACGCACTTGCGCAAGTGGCGGCCGCAGCGGCGATTACGGACGAAGACCACGTCCGGGCTTCGCGCCAAATGAACACGGAAGGCAGAGCGCAATTGTACGAAGCGCTCGGCAAGCTTGGCTACGGATGGACGGAAAGCATGAGCAATTTTGTACTTGTTCATTTCGGGCCGGATGCGGTACGCATTTGCGAGCGCTTGCTGCACAAAGGCATTGTCGTCCGTTACAGCGGGATGTGGGGGCTGACCGAATATGCAAGGGTGAGCGTAGGTACGCCGGAGGAAAACCGCCTGTTCATTGCTGCGCTGTTAGAGTAGCGCCGAGTGATACGACGGAATCGGAATGAGCAATAAGGCACGGCTGTCGGAACAACCCGGCCGCCGTTGTTTGTTTTGACGCCGATTCCCCGGAATATGCCTGGAAATGACGGTTGACAAAAGCACGGAGGTCTCTTACAATTACAAAATCATTCGGTGTTCCGGATACGCACTTGAAGTTTGGGGAGGACATGAACGACTTGGACAGCGTTTGGCATATCGATACGTTCGGGGTCGCTTTGCGGTTGACATTGGCAGTCATTTTGGGCGGGGCCATCGGATTCGAACGGGAATGGAAGAAACGGGCTGCCGGATTTCGGACGCATATTCTCGTATGTTTAGCCGCGACATGCCTGATGGTATTGTCCATCTACGGATTTGAGGACTTTTATGCGGATCCGGCCAACTGGACGGAGGATTCAGGAGGCGATCCCAACTTGCTGGCCGACCCGGCGCGTCTTGCGGCTCAGGTCATCAGCGGAATCGGGTTTTTGGGCGCCGGAGCAATTTTGCAAAAGAACGAGTCGATCATCGGCCTGACGACGGCGGCCACGGTATGGGTCGTCGCGGCGGTCGGATTATGCGTTGGCGCCGGATTTTATTACTGCGCGGTCCTGCTTACGGTGATGTCGCTGCTGACGCTGACCGTTTTGAAGTACGTGGAAGGCTGGTTCCAGATCAAGAAACAACAGAGCGGCAAATAAATGTTTAGGCATACTGAATCGTACGGATTGATCGAATAGCGAAGACGCGCTTCCACCTACGGAAGCGCGTCTTTTTTCGTCCCGCTTCAGTCAGGGAGCAGGTTTATGTCGTCGTATCGACATCCAATATATCCAATAAGAAAACGAAGATGGGGATGCCGAGAATCAAGCCCCAAATGCCCATGTAGTGCTCCGAGAAAATAAGAACGATAAACGTGTAAAACATCGGCAGGTTCATCTTGGAAGACATCAGCTTCGGATTGAGCAGATAGCCCTCCAGCGCGTGGAGTACGGCGATCATGGCTACGACATAGATGACCATCATCCACCCGCCGATATTGTAGCCGATGATGCACAGCGGAATGAGCGAGATGACAAAGCCGACCACGGGAACGAGGCTGAGCATAAAAATCATGATGCCGAGCGCGAACAAGTAAGGAAAACCAAGAATCCACAAGCCGATGACGGTAAACACCGTATTGCACAACGCGATAAGCAGCTGCGCTTCGATCACTTTTCCGAACGATAAAATAAATTTTTTGCCGAAGTATTCCAGCTCCGTATAGAGCCATGCAATCTTGCTGTCCTTCAGTCTGGAAGTAAACGCCGTAATGCGGGGCTTCTCAAGAATAAACACTAAACTTAAAATGATCGACATGAGAAACGTGGTTCCCCAATTGCTGATTCGTAGAACATATTCGAAACCGTGCTTCATATAAGACTGCAAATTCAAATCTTTCAGCGTTTTATATATATATTTCGAAAATTCGTCTTCCGGGACGGGCAAATTGGTGAGCACCACCAAATTATCTTTCAATTGCTTAATTTGAACGAGCACCTTCGGGAAATAGTTGACGATTCCGATCACCACAGTGGATACGAGAGCGACGTACAGCAGAATGATGATGACCTTGCTGTTCACGACCACATACTTGCTTAATTTTTTCGTTACGGCCTGTTGAAGACGGTTCATGACGTAAGCGATTAAAAACGTTAACAAAACCAAATTGAGCATGTCCTTTATACTGAACAACAGCAAACAGATAATGGCAAGAATGAAAAATCGCCTTACCGTCAAGTTCGTAAAAAAAAGCTTAAGTCGTTCCATGCACTCATCTCCAATTCAGGCAACCGGGTTATTTTGTCGATTATTCATAGTTTACAGTAAGGAAAACGGTATTCGCAATGGTGTACTTGGTTCTGAAGTACCTTGCGGCCGGGAGAATACGTTTTTTTACAAATCGTTCATATGAAATTCCGTTGCGGAAAGAAATTTCGAGTTTCGTCGTTATAGCTTATATACGAAACAAATGGCTTTACGATGCATGGCCTTTGGGACAGGAGGACCCCTTATGCAAGAGCAGTCCGACCTAGAGCTGGTTGAGCAGCTGCGGCAAGGAAATATGGAGGCGTATACGCCTCTTATCGAGAAGTATAAAGGCAAAATATTCGGCCTTCTCTACCGGATGATCGGACATACGCAGGATGCCCAGGATTTGGCTCAGGACGTATTTATTAAAGCGTATAATCGCATCCAAAGTTGCCGGAACGGCGCCGGTTTTTCTTCGTGGCTGTTCCGAATCGCCTACAATCATGCTTTGGATGAATTGCGCAAACGCAAGCGCCGGCCTCTTGTCACGTCGGATGAGGCCGAAGCCATATACCAAGAGACGCCGGAGTCGATTTATTTGGAAAAAGAGCGCATCGCCGTGCTGCATGAGCGGGTAATGGCTCTGGACGAAGATTACCGTACGGTTGTTCTGCTTCGTTATGTGGAAGGACTCAGCTACAAAGAAATCGGCGCCGTTCTGTCACTGCCCGTTACGACAGTGCAAATGCGGCTTTATCGGGCGCATCATCGTCTGCGCGAAGTGTGTTTACTTCCGGTGAAAGGAGACTCCGATTATGGAATGCATGAAATCTGAACAACTGGAGGCCTACCTTCACGACCGTCTCGATCCGCATGAAAGTCGGCGGCTCGAGGAACATGCAGAACATTGCGCACACTGTCAGGAGCAGATCGCAAGGAAATGCGAATCGCTTCCACGCCTTGTCATTGTACCTGCCGAGCCCATACAGCTTGCCGCCGCATTTGTTGCAGAGACGATAAGCAAAGCGGTGAAAGAGCGGGAAAAACGGGGCTTGCGGACGGCAAAGCGAAGGAGGCTCTTGCAAGCGGCCGCCCTTTCCGTCATCGGATTGTTTTTGGCCGCGTCGCTGACGCTTTTCTTGTCACCGGCATTTGCCGATTACGTAAAAAGCTTCTTCCTGTCCGGCCGGGGAGATCAAGGGCTGAAGCGTGCGGCCGAGCAAGGATTGTCCAAGCCGCTCGAACTAAAAATTGCCGATCAAGGCATTACGATTCATATCAAGGAGGTGCTTGCGGATACGGAGCGGATCGCGGTCGTATGCGACGTAACGGATGAGCAGAGCCGTTCCTTGGTCGGCCGTCCGGACCTTGATTTGACGAAGCATATCAAGTTGACGGACGAGACAGGCAGCCAGCAGATCGGATCATGGTCGTATGTGCTGAGCGACGGCCATGCGCTGTTGGAAAATGAAATCGGCAAGCTGCAATTCCGGGGAGAGCTGCCCGACAAGCTGGTCGTGCAGATGAATTATAGCGAGCTTGGCGGCGTCAAGGGCCGGTGGGAGATAGCGATCGACGTCGATTTGACCCGTGCGAAAGCGGCGTCGCGGACGGTGGCGATCCATCGGGAATATACATCACCGCAGGGCCGCACGTTCGGCCTGCAGCGGGTGGACGTCGCGCCGAGCGGCATCGGCGTCGTCGTAGAGACGAACGACGCGGACGGCATCACGAATTATGCGTACCGGCTGCTCGACGAACAAGGACAAACGCTTCGCGTGCATGAAGATTTTTACGGGGAAGAAGGGTACAAAAGCGGGCAGCTTACGGCACGGGGACCGATCGTCAGCGAGGGGAGCCGTCCCGGCGTTAAGCAATGGAGCGATTTGTTCCAGCCGCTTACCGATAAAGAAAAGAAACGTCTCGTCTTCAAGCTAGATGCGTTCTACTATAGCGAGAAGGTGGAGTTTAGCCAAACCATTGAACCGCCGAAGATGATGCATGAACCTGTAGCCCTCGATCTCGGAGGAAACCGGATCGTACTGAACGGGTTTCGAATCAAAAAGGATAAGGAGAAGGAAAGCGTTCAGGGGCGACCAGTTCTGAAACCAGGGGCGATCATGGAGTATGAAGCGACGCTCGATCGCGACGTGGTCGGGCTTCGCGGTTTCACAATCACCGATGAAAGTGGAAACCGGCTGCCGCTAAGCAACTCCATCCGCCGCAGGACGAAAGAGCACGACGGCATCATTCGTATCCAAGGCTTCTTCCTTATACCCGACATTGCGGAAGTCCCGAAACAGTGGACGTTAGCTTTTGATAAGCTGGACAAGCAGGAGCGAGTGCAGTGGGAAGTGCCCGTCAATCTTGAACAATAACGCGTGAAATAGAGCGGCTAAACCGACGGACGAACCGGAAAAAGAAAAACGAGGCTGATCCGCGCGTCAACGATGCCATTGTCTTCTGGCGCTGACATGAATGGGGCGCAGTCTGGTTACACTATCATAGATTCCATTGGGAAGGAGGGGTGATTGTGTCCAGAGACAACGCGAACAATAACGGCAAAAAACAACAGCCTGGCAATAACCAGGATTCCGAGGTGGCGGAATCGAAATCGAAGAAATAGAGGTTCCGCGCAAGCGGGAAAGGCCAGCCGGCGGACGGCTGGCTTCTTTTTGGATTTTGGGCGGATAACGGCATATAATGGGAAGTATTACAATCCATTTGGAGGGATAGCACATGGGTCTGATTCCTACGCAGGAGCAGTTGGACAAATATGCGGCATTAGCCGTTAGAATGGGCGTCAATGTACAGGAAGGGCAGACGATCGTCGTCACGGCGCCGCTCGCCGCGGCGGATCTTGTGCGGCGCATCGCGGCGAAGGCGTATGAGGCCGGCGCTAAAAACGTGCATGTCGATTGGGTCGACGAGGAGCTTACGCTCATTAAATACAAGCTGGCGCCGATGGAAGCGTTCAGCGAATATCCGATGTGGCGGGCCAAAGGGATGGAAGAGATGGCCGAGAACGGGGCGGCGTTTCTGCAAATTTATGCCCCGAACCCCGATCTGCTGACAGGCGTCGAATCGGCGCGCATCGCTACCGCGACGAAGACGAGCGCCACCGCCTTGAACAAATACCGCAGCTATTTGATGTCGCATAAGAACGCCTGGTCGCTGATTTCCTACGCCACGCCGGAGTGGGCGGCCAAAGTATTCCCGGATCTTTCCCCGGAGTCTGCGGTGCAGAAGCTGTGGGAGCGCATCTTGGATGCCACGCGAATCGACAAAGAGAATCCGATTCAGGCATGGAAAGAGCATAATGCAAAACTAGCGCAAACCGTTGAGCTGCTTAATAGTAAACGGTATAAACAGCTTCAATATGAAGCTCCGGGCACGAGCCTGACGATTGAGCTGCCAGAGGAGCATGCTTGGCTCGGCGGTGCCAAAGAAAACGCCAAGGGCGTCCTGTTCAATCCGAACATGCCGACGGAGGAAGTGTTCACGATGCCGCGCAAAGACGGCGTAAACGGAACGGTCCGCAGCACGAAGCCGCTGAATTACGGAGGACAGCTGATCGACGGCTTCTCCTTGACGTTCAAAGACGGCAAAGTGGTCGAGTTTACGGCGGATCAAGGGTATGAAGCGCTGGAGCGGCTGCTGAATACGGACGAAGGCGCGCGGTCGCTCGGCGAAGTGGCGCTGGTGCCTTACGATTCGCCGATTTCGAATGCGAACGTTATATTTTACAACACGCTGTACGATGAGAATGCTTCCTGCCATCTTGCGCTCGGTCAAGCGTATCAGGTCAACCTGAAGGGCGGCACCGGGATGACGGAGGAGGAGCTTGCCGGACACGGTGTGAACAAAAGTTTAATTCACGTCGACTTTATGATCGGCTCGGCGGAAATGAACATTGACGGGGTCACGCCGGACGGCAGACGCGAACCGATATTCCGGGGCGGCAATTGGGCCATCTGAGCCGACCATATTTGTAGGAACCTGATGATACAGGAACAAAAAAGCCGGAAGCGTTCACCAGGGGTGAACGTTTTTCCGGCTTTTGGTCTTTTGTTTGCTCCGACTGCTTTAGAGAGGAGGGTGTGTATGACATTTGCGGCACACCGGGTAGTACGAGTCGTTGCCGCCGATCTGAATTTGCTCCCCGGTATATACCGGCTTGCCCGCTTCATCCACTCTCAGGTTCATGGTCGCTTTGCGCTCGCAAAACCAGCAGATCGTCTTCATCTCTTCGATTTTATCCGCATACAGCAGCATGTAGCGGCTGCCCTCGAACAGCTCGTTCTGAAAATCGTTCTTCAGCCCGAACCCCATTACCGGAATATTCAGCTCGTCTACAATGCGGGTGAGCTGCAGAATCTGTTCTTTGTTCAAAAATTGCACTTCATCTACCAATACGCAGGAGATCCGGGTCGTCTGCTGCTGCACGATGCCGATAATGTCAGTGTCGTCGTTGATCGGAATCGCTTCGCGCCGAAGCCCGATTCGCGAGGATACATAACCGACCTCATCGCGATTGTCGAGACCGGAGGTGAAGATCAGCACGGACTTGTCCTGCTCTTCGTAGTTGTGAGCGACTTTCAATATTTCAATCGATTTGCCGCTGTTCATCGCTCCATAACGAAAATATAATTGGGCCAAAATATACACCTTCGTTCGTCGTTGTTCGCATAACGAACAATATCATAGCATAAGATTCAGAGTTGGTACAGCCGAACGAACGTCGGGAATGATGCGGTTTGGCATGGAGAAACAATGCTGCAACGGCGTCAACAAATCTATCAATATATCAGAAAAATCGAAATATTTTAAATTGCCATAAATTAAATCAGGTGTTAATATAAAACATATTATTCTTGCAGAGCTTTTGACATCTGGTGTTAGGTATTATGGCTTCCGTTGTGCTTTATTTACATGATAATCCCAAAAATTAGTAAAGAAAGGTTGCGCAGCATGAACAAATATGGATTACCCGTCAAACAGGGTCTCTATGATCCGCAATTTGAGCATGACGCTTGCGGCATCGGTTTCGTTGCTCACATCAAGGGAAAGCCATCGCATGACATTGTTTCGCAAGCGCTTACCGTACTTTGCAATCTGGACCACCGCGGCGGTCAGGGAGAGCATAATACCGGGGACGGAGCAGGCATTCTGCTGCAGCTTCCCCATAAATATTTTGTCAAGGCATGCGAAGCCGAAAGCATTCGATTGCCGGAACCCGGCCGGTATGGCGTAGGCATGGTGTTTCTGCCGCAGGATGCGGAAGCGCGGATCGCCTGTGAGCGGCTTGTCGAGGAGAAGGTGCGCGAGGCCGGGCAGCTGTTTCTCGGATGGAGAACCGTGCCGACGAATAACGCCAAGCTTGGGCAATCCGCCCGTTCGGCAGAGCCGGTCGTTCGCCAGGTGTTCATCGGCGCGTCCGACGAGGTGCCGGGCGAGATGGCGCTCGAACGCAAGCTGTACGTCATCCGCAAGCTGGCAGAGAACGGCGCCAAAACGATCAAGGATGCGGGAATGTTCTTCTTCTCCAGCTTGTCCAGCCGTACGATCGTCTACAAAGGCATGCTGACGCCTGAGCAAGTCGACGATTACTACGTGGAGCTCAAAGACCCGGATGTCGAATCGGCGATTGCGCTCGTGCATTCCCGATTCAGTACGAACACGTTTCCGAGCTGGGAGCGAGCGCATCCTTATCGATATTTGATTCATAACGGCGAAATCAACACGCTGCGAGGCAATGTGAACTGGATGCACGCGCGTCAGGCGATGTGCCAAACGGATTTGTTCGGCAACGATTTCCAAAACATATTGCCGATCATTGACGGGGACGGCTCGGACTCGCAAATGTTCGACAACTGTCTGGAGTTTCTCATGCTTTCCGGCCGCTCTTTGCCGCACGCGGCGATGATGATGATTCCGGAGCCGTGGTCCAAGCACGAATCGATGAACGATAAAAAGAAAGCGTTTTACGAATACCACAGCTGTCTGATGGAACCGTGGGACGGTCCGGCCGCCATTTCGTTTACGGACGGCAAGTCGGTCGGCGCCGTGCTTGACCGCAACGGCTTGCGCCCGGCGCGCTACTACGTGACGAAGGACGATCTGATCGTTCTGGCTTCGGAAGCGGGCGTGCTGAACATCGCTCCGGAGCGCATCGTCTCCAAGCAGCGCCTACAGCCGGGCCGCATGCTGCTCGTCGATACAGTGGAAGGGCGGATCGTCGCGGACGAAGAGATCAAGGAACGCATCGTGAGTGAGCAGCCGTACCGCGAATGGCTGAACGAGCATTTGATTTCGCTCAGCCAGCTGCCGGATGCGCCGGAAGTGCCGGAAGGCGACGCGGAGACCGTGCTGCAGCGGCAGCAGGCGTTCGGCTACACGTTCGAGAACTTGCGGAAGGTGCTCGATCCGATGGCACGCACCGGCGTCGATCCGATCGGCTCGATGGGTTTCGATGCGCCGCTTGCGGTGCTATCGGAACGTCCGCAGCTGCTGTACAGCTACTTTAAGCAATTGTTCGCGCAGGTAACGAACCCGCCGCTTGACGCGAACTTTGAGGAGATCATTACCGCGCAGGGCACGACGCTCGGACCCGAGGGCAATCTGCTCGACCCGCGGCCGGAGAGCTGCCGTCACATCCGGATCGAGACGCCGATTCTGACGAACGCCGAGCTTGCCAAGCTGCGCCATATCGAGCGGGAAGGCTTCAAGACCGTCACGCTGCCGATCGTATTCCGCGCAGCGGAAGGAACGGACGGCCTGGAGCGGGCGATGGACGCGCTGTATGCCGCCGCCGACCGGGCGATTGCGGACGGAGCGACGCTCATCATCTTGTCCGACCGCGGCGTCGATGCGGCGCATGCCGCCATTCCCGCCCTGCTGGCCGTCTCCGGCCTGCACCACCATCTGATCCGCGAAGGAACGCGGACGAAGATCGGGCTGCTGCTCGAATCCGGCGAACCGCGCGAGGTGCATCACTTCGCCCTGCTGCTCGGTTACGGCGCCGGCGCGATCAATCCGTACCTGGCGATGGAAACGCTGGACGATATGATACGGCGCAAGCAGCTGAAGGATATTACGTATGAGAAGGCGCTTTACAACTATATTAAAGCGGCCACCAAGGGCGTTGTGAAGGTGCTCGCGAAGATGGGCATTTCGACGATCCAGTCGTACCGGGGCGCGCAAATTTTCGAAGCGGTCGGCCTCGATGCATCCGTGATCGAAAAATATTTTACGTGGACGTATACGCCGGTCGGCGGCATCAAGATCGATGCGATCGCACGGGAAGCGCTGCTTCGTCATGAGCGGGCTTATTCGGAGCAGGAAGGCCGCGACCGGGTGCTCGACGCAGGCGGCGAGCTGCAGTGGCGGCGCAGCGGCGAGGAGCATCTGTACAATCCGGAGACGATTCATGCGCTGCAGGCCGCGGTTCGCACGAACAATTTCGGCATGTACAAAAACTTCGTCAAGCTGATCCATCAGGAGAACGAGCGCTTTATGACGCTCCGCTCGCTGTTCTCGTTCAAATCCGGTCGCACCCCCGTTCCGATCGAAGAGGTCGAGCCGGCGGAGTCGATCTTCAAACGATTCAAGACGGGCGCGATGTCGTACGGTTCCATCTCGAAGGAAGCGCACGAGAGCCTGGCGATCGCGATGAACCGGATCGGCGGCAAGAGTAACACCGGCGAAGGCGGGGAGCACCATGAGCGTTTCAAGCCGGATGCGAACGGCGATTTGCGCCGCAGCGCGATCAAGCAGGTGGCCTCCGGCCGGTTCGGGGTCACGAGCAACTACCTGGTGAACGCGGACGAAATTCAAATCAAGATGGCGCAGGGCGCCAAGCCGGGCGAAGGCGGGCAGCTGCCGGGCTCGAAGGTGTATCCGTGGGTGGCCGAGGTGCGGGGCGTGACGCCGGGCGTTGGCCTCATTTCGCCGCCGCCGCATCACGACATTTATTCGATTGAGGATTTGGCGGAGCTGATCCACGATCTCAAGAACGCCAATCCGCGGGCGCGCATCAGCGTCAAGCTTGTATCGGAGGTCGGCGTCGGAACGATCGCCGCGGGCGTGGCCAAAGGCAAAGCCGATGTCGTGCTGATCAGCGGCTATGACGGAGGCACGGGGGCATCGCCGCAAACGTCGATCCGCCATGCCGGATTGCCGTGGGAGCTGGGTCTGGCCGAGACGCACCAGACGCTCGTGCTGAACAATCTGCGCAGCCGCATCACCGTCGAAACCGACGGCAAGCTGATGACGGGACGTGACGTTGTCGTCGCTGCGCTGCTGGGCGCGGAAGAATTCGGCTTCGCGACGACGCCGCTCATCGCGCTCGGCTGTATCATGATGCGCGTCTGCCATCTGGACACGTGTCCGGTCGGCGTGGCGACGCAAAATCCGGAGCTGCGCAAGAAATTTACCGGGGATCCGCAGCATGTGGTCCATTTCATGCATTTCGTCGCGCAGGATACGCGGGAGCTGATGGCGGAGCTAGGATTCCGTACGGTGGAAGAGATGATCGGGCATACCGAGATCCTCGAAACGAGAGAAGCCGTCAAACATTGGAAAGCGAAAGGCATCGACCTGTCGGCGCTGCTGTATCAGCCTGAGGTCGGCGAAGAGGTGGGACGTTATTGTTCTGTCCCGCAGGATCACGGGTTGGCTCGTTCGCTCGATATGACCGAGCTGATGAACATCTGCAGGCCGGCGATCGACAATAAAGAGAAGGTCAGCGCCATATTGCCGATCCATAACGTCAACCGGGTCGTCGGCACAATTGTCGGCAGCGAAGTGACGCGCAAGTACGGGTTGGAGGGGCTGCCGCACGATACGATTCGTCTGCACTTTAACGGATCCGCGGGTCAAAGCTTCGGCGCATTCGTGCCGAAAGGCATGACGCTGTCGCTTGAAGGCGACGCGAACGACTACTTCGGCAAAGGGCTTTCGGGCGGCAAGCTCGCCGTATTCCCGCCGGAGAAGGCCGCCTTTGCCGCCGAAGACAACATTATTATCGGCAACGTCGCGTTCTACGGCGCCACAGACGGCGAAGCGTACATTCGCGGCATCGCCGGCGAACGGTTCTGCGTACGGAACTCCGGCGTCCGGGCGGTCGTCGAAGGCGTCGGCGACCACGGCTGCGAGTATATGACCGGCGGACGCGTCGTCGTCCTCGGCCCGACGGGCCGCAACTTTGCGGCGGGCATGTCCGGGGGCATCGCCTATGTGTTCGATGAGCACGGAACGTTCCAGCAGCAGTGCAACAAAGAAATGGTGCTCCTTGAAGCGGTGGAGGAAGTGTACGAGGCCGCGGAGCTGAAAAATATGATTCAGCATCATGCTTCTTACACGGACAGCGCCGTCGCCCACCGCATTTTGCAAAACTGGGAAGCGAGTTTATGGAAGTTCGTCAAAGTGATACCGAAGGACTACAAGCGGATGTTCGAGGCAATCGAGCGCGTGAAGCGATCCGGCCTCAGCCAGCAGGAAGCGATGCTCGTCGCCTTCGAGGAAAACATGAAAGACGTCTCCCGCGTCAGCGGAAACTAAACGTCGGATGTTGATTAACGTTTTCAACCTTGAGTCTGGAGGAACCAATCGATGGGTAAACCAACCGGTTTTTTGGAATACGGGCGCGAAGTTCCGGTCGAGAACAACCCTCTGCTGCGCATAGCGAACTGGAAAGAATTCAGTACGCCGCTGCCGGAGGAGAAGCTGCAGCAGCAAGGGGCCCGCTGTATGGATTGCGGCATTCCGTTCTGTCATACGGGCAAAATCATCAGCGGCATGGCGGCCGGGTGTCCCGTGAACAATCTCATTCCCGAATGGAACGATCTCGTCTATCAGGGGCGTTGGCGGGAAGCGCTGGACCGGCTTCATAAGACGAACAATTTCCCCGAGTTTACGGGCCGCGTCTGTCCGGCGCCCTGCGAGGGCTCCTGTACGGTCGGCTTGAACGGATCGCCGGTGACGATCAAGAACATTGAGAAGTCGATCATCGACAAAGGTTTTGCCGAAGGCTGGGTGACGCCGCAGCCGCCCGAAGTGCGTACGGGCAAAAAGGTGGCGGTCGTCGGCTCCGGCCCGTCGGGTCTCGCCTGCGCGGCGCAGCTGAATAAAGCCGGACATACGGTCACGGTATACGAACGGGCGGACCGTCCCGGCGGGCTGCTCATGTACGGCATCCCGAATATGAAGCTTGACAAGAAGTATGTGCAGCGACGGGTCGACCTGCTGGCCGCGGAAGGCGTTACTTTCGTGACGGGGACGGAGATCGGCAAAGATATCCCGGCTTCGAAGCTCAAGGAGGAGTTCGACGCGATCGTGCTGTGCGGCGGAGCGACGAAAGGACGCGACTTGAACATCGAAGGGCGGGAGCTCAAAGGCGTCCACCTTGCGATGGAGTTTCTGTCGAAGAACACGAAGAGCTTGCTCGACTCCGAGCATCAGGATGGACAGTATATCTCGGCGGAGGGCAAGGACGTCGTCGTCATCGGCGGCGGCGACACCGGTACGGACTGCGTGGGAACCTCGATTCGCCACAAATGCAAAAGCGTGACGCAATTCGAGATCATGGCGAAGCCGCCGGAAACGCGTCAGCCGAACAACCCGTGGCCGGAATGGCCGCGCGTCCTCAAGATTGACTACGGCCAGGAGGAGGCAACCGTGCTGCAAGGCGAAGATCCGCGCAAATACTTGATCTCGACCAAGAAATTCGTCGGCGACGAGAACGGGCATGTGAAGGAGCTTCATACGGTGCTCATCGAGTGGAAGAAGGACGATCAAGGGCGTTTCGTTCCGGTCGAAGTGCCAGGCAGCGAGCAAGTATACCCGGCTCAGCTCGTGCTGCTGGCGATGGGCTTCATGGGCCCGGAAAACACCGTGCTCGATCAGCTTGGCGTGGAAAAGGATGAGCGGTCCAACGCCAAGGCGGACTACGGCAGGTTCGCGACGAGCGTCGAAGGTGTGTTCAGCGCAGGCGATATGCGGCGCGGGCAAAGTCTGGTCGTTTGGGCGATCAACGAAGGCCGGGAGGCTGCACGGGAAGTGGACCGGTATTTGATGGGCGCTTCCAATTTGCCGTAACGATGATGTGTTAGCTCCAATGATAAGGGAGGAAGAGGAATTCGGCTTGCGCTTTTGCAGCGCGGGGCGAGCCTTTTCCTTCATTTTGCGATTGACAATAGTTTTGAATTGGGGTTAAATGGAAGCATCCGATGGTTCGTTTCTACAGCTAAATTTTTCTAAATGACACCGGTGTCAAATCAGTCAGCAAGGTGAGAGAACATGGATAAAAAATATACAATCCGGGATATCGCGGACTTATCGGGCTATTCGTTCAAAACCGTTTCGCGCGTCATTAACAATGAGCCTAACGTCAAGCCGGACACCCGGGACAAAATTTTAAAGGTCATCGCCGAAACGAATTTTAAACCGAACTTGTTCGCCAAAAATCTAAGTACGAAAACGATGAAGAACGTTCTCGTCTCCATTCGCAAAACGTACGGGCAAAATACGACGCAATGGTTCGATATCCTGATGTCTTACATGAACCAGGCGGCCCGAAGCCGACGGTACAGCTTGATCCAGGAGATCATTTACGATGATGCCGATTTGAGCCATTCTATTCTGGAGCAGTCCAGCGGGTACATCGATGCGGTCGTGCTGTTTTATTTGCAGGAACATGACAAGAGGATCGAATTGGTGCGCGGCAACCGGATCCCGTTCCTATCGTTTGAGCGAAACAGGCAGGTTCCCGTCTCCATTAGCAACAATAACAAGAAAGGCATATTGGAAGCGACGCAGTATTTGTTCGGCAGGGGACTTACCCGCATTTGTCTGCTTCTAGGCGCCAAAATTGAGGTGAACCTGGAGAGGGAGGAGGCGATCAAGGACGTTTACTTGCAAAGCGGCGTATCGCTGGATCAACTGGAAATCGTTTACGACATGAACAATCTGGAACGAATCAAGCTTTTTGTGGACGGCAAGCTGGCATCCGGAGATATTCCTCAAGTTTTCTTCGTCTCAGGGGATGAGAAGGCGATAGCCGTCTATCATTCGATTTATGCGCACGGCCTGTCGATCCCGGGTGATGTTTCGATCATGGGTTTCGATAACATCCCGATTTCCCAATACTACTGTCCGCCTTTGACGACGATGGCGCAAGATTTTGAAAGACTCGCGAACGAAATGTTCGAAGTGATTGAGAAGCTGCTTGATCAAACGGAACCGGTTCATTCCATCGAGGTCGACCCTCGATTGGTTATCCGGGAAAGCGTCAAATAGAGGCGCACAATCCGTCGGGGGCTGAAGCGAAGCGATCGCTTCATGCGTAAGGAGGGTGACGCTGCGCCGTCTCATCCGCTGCATCAGGCATAACAATACGGTTTACAAAAAAACGACAAACATGAGGTGTTTACAGATGTCCAATCATTTTACCAACGCCGTTGGCGAACGGTCCAAATTCAATGAAGACGGCTCCTTCCGTTCGTTTCCAGGAAACACCATCGTTTGCAATTTGACAGACCCGCGCAGCGTGATCGAGGAGATCGTACGGGTACAGCAAGAGCACGCTTCCGCGCTTCCTTTCGCGCATAAATTTTCTTGGACGCCGCCCGAATCGTTTCATATGACGGTCATTGAGCTGCTGTGCCATTATCATCGGAAGACCCCGTACTGGTCGTCCTTTCTGGATCTGGATGCGCCGATTGAGGAAACGGATCATTTTTTTGCAAAAGCACTGGAATCTATTGCGTTCCCTGAGCAATTTCAGATGAAGGTGGAGCGGCTCAACAAAACGACAATTAGCGTAAGCCCTTATGATGAGGCGACGCGTCAGCGTCTTCATGAGTTCAGGGAACAAGTATCCCGCGCGACGGGCGTCCGTTTCCCGAACCACGATAGTTATAGCTATCACATTTCATTCGGCTATCAGCTAATTCAGATGACACCGGAGGAGGAGATGCATTTCAGGCAGTTTCAGCACGAACTTTCACGGCTGCTTGTCGAGAGGCTGAACGTCATTGAAATGGGAAAAGTCGATTATACGGTGTTTGAAGATATGACGAAATTCGTTCCGTATACGCCGGAGGCGCGGGAGTTGCTTCAGCGGGAAAAGCAATCTGTTTAGGAAAACAGCGGAGAGCGGAAGTGCATCTGCGACCTGTTTTCGCTATATTTTGACACCGGTGTCAGTCTGGTTGGATAAGCGCGGCAGCATCATTATGACCAGGGAGGGTTTTAAATATGAAAATAAAAAAGAAGAAGTATGTCGGATTCATCTCCGCATGTGCCGGCTTATCCATCATCCTATCCGGATGCGGCGCGAACTCGGCAAATTCAGAAGATGCCGGCAGCAAAAACAGTCCCCAACAGAACGCGCCATCGGTAAGCACAGAGCCGGTAACGCTTAAAATCGCGATACCGCTCAGCTGGCTCGGAAAAGGCGAATACGAGAAGTACATCGTAGAGCCTGTCAAAAAGAAATACCCTCATATTACGCTTGAGCTTCTCGATGTGTCGGCCTATGATAAGATCGTGGCGGCCGGGCAAATTCCGGATATTGCTTACACCGCTTCCCCGCTGATTAACCGCCTGACTCAGGTCGAATTGCAGGATAACATGGAACCGCTCATTAAAAAATTCAACTTCGATCTTTCCAAGTTAAATAAAGTGGCGTTGGAATCGGTAAAAACGGCAAGCGGCTACGATTATTTAATCGGCATTCCGTTTACGATGCACTTTAATGCACTGTATTACAACAAAGATATATTCGACCGATTCGGCGCGCCCTACCCCAAGGATGGAATGACGTGGGAAGATACTCGGGAGCTTGCAAGAAAAGTGACGCGCTTGGAAGGCGGAATCCAGTATCGCGGCTTGGAGCCCGATTATTCATACCGGGTAGCTTCTGTTCTCGGGCTGGGAATCGACGATCCGAAGACAGGCAAAGCAACGGTAAACAATGACGGCTGGAAAAAAGTGTTTGAATTGCTCAAAAGCATCTACGACATCCCCGGCAATGCCGCGCTTAAACTCGGAACCCCGGCGCAGGATCTATACTTTAAGACGAGGACGCTAGCAATGCTGCAGGGATTGAACTTCTTGCCGAGCTTTAACGGGGCGGAGGGGCTGAACTGGGATATGGTCCAATATCCGCAGTTCAAGGAAGCGCCGAATACGGGCATGCAGGTGGATGAATGGATTTTGCATGTGACGAAGCAGAGCAAATATAAAGATCAGGCGTTCCAGGTCATTGCCACCGTATTATCGGAAGAAGTGCAGACCGATATGGCGCGAAACGCAAGATTCCCGATATTGACCGGAAAGAAGGTGGAGGAGGAGTTCGGCAAGGACATACCTTATTTGCAAGGGAAAAACTTGAAAGCGGCTTTTCTGTCTCAGCCTTCAAAAGCCCTGCCGATTACGAAATATGGAGAAAGCACCAGAAAAATAATGGAGGACGCGATCAAACCGGTCATTAAAGGGGAAAAGGATATTAACACGGTCCTTCGCGAATCCGAGGAAGCCATTAACAAATTAATTGAGAAGGATAAGAGCAAATAAGCCTTGATAAATAGAGGATATTGCTTCCAAATGAAGTGCGAGCCGCAATCCATAATGAGTGGACAAGGAGATGCAAACGATGGATAACCAAAAGACAACGGAAAAGAACGGAATCACCAGGAGGAAAATGTTGACGGCGCTAGGGGCGGCTGGCGCAACGTTAGTCGCGGGAGGATTATTAGGCGCTGTACCGCCCGGCGTAACCGCACAATCGGTCACGCAATCCGTCTACGGCGGCAATAACGGCACAAGCTCCGGGATAGCGCTGTATAACGTGAAAGATTTCGGGGCCGCAGGCGATGGAACCGCGGACGATACGGCGGCGATTCAAGCTGCGCTCGATTATGCGTATGCGCAGGGCGGCGGGACGGTGTACGTTCCCGGCGGCATCTACCCGATCACCGCTACGCTCAGCATATTTGCCCGTACGAAGCTGGAGTTGGCAAACGATGCGTCAATTCGCCGGAACAGCAGCAACGTTAAGCCGATGCTGACCAATGGGCGGAAAGGGCAGAACACGGGGCCCGGATACGACGGCCATGGGGACATTGAGATTGCCGGAGGAACGTGGGACGGCAACTCGGCGAACTTCCCGACGCAATTTCCGCATATGTCGTTTGCCCATGCCAAAAATTTGGTCATCCGCGATACGAAAATCATTAATAACGTTAACGATCACCACATTGAAGTCAATTCCACGAACGGCTGCCGCATTTTGAATGTGTGGTTTCAAGGGTACCTCCGGACGTCGAGGGAGGCGGAGGCAATCCAGATCGACTTGTCGACGCAAAGCGCTTTTCCGCATTTCGGGCCATGGGACAATACCACCTGCAAAAATGTTTTGGTCGATGGCTGCACTTTTATCGACTGCTGCCGGGGCGTAGGAAGCCACTCGGTAGTCGACGGCTACAATCACAGCAACATCCGGATCGCCAACTGCCATTTCGAGAATATGTCGGACAACGCTATTTTTGCATGGAACTATGATAATTTGCTCGTCAGCGGCAACACGTTTCAGGACTGCGTGTCCGGTATCGACATCTCCTCCAGAGCCGGCGAAGTCCATAACGTGATCGTTTCCGGCAATATTTTAAGAAAAATCAATCCGAAAAGCGATTGGGGCGCCATTCGAGTGTATACGCCTGTAAGCGTTGCCACGGCTGGAGGACGGGTTCACAACATTGCGATCACCGGAAATATAATAGAAGATGTATCGGGTGTCGTAGGCATTCACGCCAACCAAATTTCGCGAATTACGATAAGCGATAATACGGTGCGCAATATCGGTATGAGTGCGACGGGGAAAGGGATTTACGTCGGCAGCTGCATGGAGGGGGCGGTCGTCAGCGGCAATCACGTAACGCAATGTACGGAGAGAGGCATCGCGGTCGTTCAGTCGCAAGGACCGGTCAACATTGTCGGCAATGTTGTCGCTGCGGCCAAATCGCACGGCATTCATTCCGACAGCTGCCAGAACGTGGTATGCACCGATAACGCCGTCACCGATACGGGCAAAGACGGAGTAGGCAACGGAATATATTTTCTGAATACCCATCGCTCGCAAATGGCGGACAACATCATAACGAACAGTGCGGAGAACAACATCAATATGAAGAACAGCAATGATTGCAATATAAACAATAATACGTTGACGGGAGCGCCTTTAAAAATATCCGACGGAAATCAGAGGCATTACGTTGGGGGCAACATTGTTAGAAGAGGCGACAAGTCGATGGCGGACGGCGTCATTGTTGCTTCCAGTTCGTCAAGCATCGCACTGCTCGCTAACGATTTGAGGCTGTCGGGGACTTCCGGGGCCATCAACGACAGCGGTTCGGAGACGATCAAGTCAGGCAACCTGACGGATACCGGCATCGTCTAGAGGGAGCATGCTTCGCTTGGCGGACTGCGGGGAAGCAGTCCGGTTTCGATTTCGTATTGCTGAGATAAACGGCCCGACCGTTCTTGCTCTGTATCTGCGACTCTGCGTTGCCAATGGAGAGCACAGCCGGCGGTGCCGTTTATCCTTCGCTGCTGAGGGCATGTGCTACCTTCTCCGTTTCACCCTGCACGGAACTACATTCCGTGACCGGAAAGGCGTGGAGCGCATCGTCACAGTTTTTCTTGGAGACTGGAACGTTTGGACGATCCGAGGCACATCCTGATTGACCATCCGCTTTAACAGCTCAATCGCCGCGCCGTACTTCTTGTAATTGTAATCCCCGGTTTTGTTATCCACGAAAGCGTAAGGCAGCTCCCCCGGCGTACTGTACGCGATGACGCGTCCGTCAAATTCCGCCAAAAAGCCAAGGGGAGAGTCTTCGTAGCCCCGGTCGATCCATTCCTTTTTCGTCATTCGATAAATAAGCAGCGCAAAAATATCGTCGTATACCTTTCCTTTATACTTAAAACGGAAATGCACCTCATACTCCGTTTCGCGATCCAGTTTGGCTCTGCTCACAATGCAGTAATTGCGCCACCATCCTGGAAAACGCAGCGTAAACCCATAGCGTTCGTTCCGGTATACAATCTGGTTCCGTTTGATCACTCGACCCGAGCTCCTTTCCGTTTGACCGCTTACTATAACGTATTCAAGGAAAGGACGGATTATGGCTTGAACCAGAGGTTTTTGAACTGCACCCAATCCAGTGCATCGAGCGAAATGCCTTTGACCGAAGAATGATAAATCGTCTTCAATCGTTTGAAATATAAAAAATGCAGCACCATCCTGCCGGTCAAATGCGACTCGATCGCCTGCAGCAAGCCGGCGCGCCGGTCGCGCGCAGGCTCGCGCAGCGCCAGTTCAAGCAGGGCGGACACCTTCGCTTTGGCGCGGGGCTCGAGGTGGCGCTGCATGCTTTTGTACAAATCGATGATCCGCAGCTCGGCATCATTGTCGAGCATGATGGAGAAGAGCAGCAAATCGGCATACAGCCGCTGCTCCCCCTTGAATTCCTCTACCGTCAGCAGCTTTACTTCGACGGCAAGTCCGGCTTCCTGCAGCTGCGACTGAACAAGCAGCGCATCCCGTTCGTATTGGGTGATGGTACATAGAGACAGCCGTTCACCGGCATAACCGGCGCGTTTCAGCAGCGTACGAACCGCATCGGGCGGGTAGCGGAACGGTTCGGACGCTGCGGCGTGCTCCGTCTGGTGGCGGATAAAGCTGTCCGCGCAATAGATCGCGTCCCCGCTGAGCCGCTCGAGCAGCTTGCCCCGTTCCAGGGCGGCACAGACGGCGCCGCGCAGGGCAGGGTCGCTGAGCGGGCCTTGCTTCAGCAGGTTGAAGGTCAGGAAACGGCACGTCGTCCCTTGCTGCTGCACTTGCTGCCACGAATCGGCCGCCTCATCGGGCAGCCGGTAATTGTGAATGACCTGGAAGCTTTCCAGCGCCCGGTACCGGTCCTTTTCCTGAAGGCCTTCGATGGACCAGAGCTCGACCCGGTCGAGATGCGCTCTGCCTTGGAAATAAGCGGGAAACGCATCGAGCACGCACATCGACCGGTCAAGGTGCGTGAGCTTGAAGGGGCCGGTGCCAACGGGCGAGAGCGAGAACCCGTCACCGGCTTCCTCGCAGCTGTCGGCGGGTACGATCGAGGCCCGGCTTGTGCCGGCGAACTGAAGGAACAGTTCGTTCGGTTCCGTCAGCTTGAAGCGGATGGTAATCGGGTCGACGGCTTCCACCGATTCGATTTGCTGCAGCACCCAGCTGTACAAGGAGCCTTTGGCGCGCTTCATGAGCCGCTCGAACGTATACCGGACGTCATCCGCCGTCAGCTCGCGACCGTGATGAAACTGCACGCCTTTGCGCAAATGAAACGTCCAGCAGGTGCGAGTCTCGTCCGTCTCCCAGGCGTGAGCGACGTGCGGCTGTATCGTTTGCGTCAGCCGGTTATAGCGGACGAGCGGGTCGAATAACTGATGCACGAGATGCGCCTCCGTAGAGAAGTTCATGGTGGCGGGATCGAGCGAATGCAGCGCTTGGGTTAACGGAAAACGGAGCGTGTCGTATCGTTTGCTGCCCTGTACTTCGCTGCTATACCCGAAATAACCGTTCAGCCAGCTGTGAAAATTTTCCTTCAGCGAATCGGGCAGCGTGGACACGTTCATTTGCTCCAGCGCGCCGCGCAAATCTTTTTTTTCCACCAGCTCTTTGGCGACGGCCAAGATCATATTCTCGGCAGGAAGCAGAAACGTTAGCAGGGAGCGGCTGCCCCGGCCGCGCTTCGGAGCCCACTGCAGCCAGCCTTCGCCGCTCATCCTTCCGAGGATCAGCACGACGTTGCGATGGGTGCATCCGAGCAGCATCGCCAGCTCGTCTAAAGTAACGTCAATTTCTTGACGTTCCGGGATATGAGGGTAATGACCGCGCAGGCGTATATAATGGCTGGCAAGCTTCATAAGACCATCCTTTCCGTACAAGACAAGGGCATCCGAACGTAACACCGAAAAATATGAAATTTCATAATTAAAACTTACTCTTTTTATTCCTGTTTTACAAGCTACAATAAACGTTGTAGGCTACCATGACGGGAGGTTTATAGTCCTATGAACGGATTGGCATGGAATAAACGAAAGGCGGCGCACCGCAGTGCCGTACGTTGGCCGTTGACGATGTCCTGGAGAATGCAGCTGATCGCCGAAGCGGAAGCGGCCGCCCGCAAGGCCGAGACCGGCGCGGAGCTAAGCAGGGCCGTCTGGGCGCTGGCCAAGATTGCGTACGCGCAAATGGAGGAGAAGACGCCTGAAGTGCTGCTGTTTGTCCGCGAGGAAACGGTGGCGCGCAAGCTCTCCGCCGCCTTTGCCCTCCCGGACGGTGCAGCGAAGCTGCTGCTCGAGCTGGCGGCTGGCGACGCGGAGGAGAACGTCGTGAAAACGAAGGATGCGACGACCATTCGATCGCTGCAGAAGCTTGCGGTTCGTTTGATTCAATATACAAGAAGCGTCAGGCTGGCGTTAATAGCCGCGCGCTGAACTGGTGCTACGAAGCCAGCATTGCTCCGCAATGCTCTTAGGAGGGAACCCAATGTCCGGCAATTCCACCGATACTGTGAAGGAAAGATGGATGCTGCTGGCCGCGCTCGGTTGCGGCATAGCGCATTACTATTTGTTTTTCGGCAACGAGTGGGGCGTGTCTTACCCGATCTTCGTCCTTCTGTTCTATTCGTACTTGTTTTGGGCTTTAAGGGAAAGGCAAGTACTTGCATTCAGTTGGCCGAATGCATTGTTGATACCGGTGCTGCTGCTCTCGCTTACATACGTTCTGTTTACGAATTTATTGTTGGCCGTATTGAACGCGCTTGCCGTGCCGCTGCTGATTGTGTGCCATGCAACATGGCTGGTTCACGCGGACACATTGCGCAAGCGGACATCCAGCGCGGCCGTCCTCGTCATGGAACAGCTGTTTATTCATACGATGCAGTATATTCCCAGGCCGACTGTCGTCTTGGTTCAATCGGTCGCAGGCAAACTGAAGGCGGGCCGTTCCCGGGAGCTGCTCAAGGTGCTGATAGGGCTGCTGCTTTCCGTTCCGCTGCTTATTATCGTCGTGACCTTGCTCGCTTCCGCGGATTCGATGTTCGACCGGACGATGTCGAAGCTTCCGCAGCTGTTGGAGGAGGCGGAGGTGGCGACGGGAGTATTGCGCCTGTTGTGGATCGGCGTGATCGCTTCCGGGCTGTTCGCTTTCATTTGGGGATTGCTGCATCCGAAGCCGCCTCAACACCAACCGAAGCAAGAGGAGGGCGCCGTACAGTGGGAGCCTCCTGCGCTGCCGGCAGCCCCTCTTCCGCGAATGGATGCGACCGTCGCCATCACGATGCTGGTTATGCTAAATAGCGTGTATTTGTTGTTTGCGGTCGTGCAGTTCTCTTACTTTTTCGGCGGCGGCACGGCCGACCTGCCGGACGGGACGACGTACGCGGCTTACGCGCGCAGAGGCTTTGCGGAGCTCGTCGTAGTCACGCTGATCAATTTGACGGTCATGATGGGCTCCTTATACGGGGTCAAGCGCCCGGGCGCGGGAGGTTGGGCGGTTTTGCGCGTGCTGCTGGCGGTCATGGTCGGTTTTAGCGGCATTATGTTGAGCTCGGCTTATTTGCGCCTGTCTATGTATGAAGAGGCCTACGGTTACACCATGACGCGGATCCTGGTACACGCTATTATGCTGTTCCTAATTGTGCTCTTCGTGCTAGCACTGGTAAAGCTGTGGAGGCAAGAGACGCCGTTGCTCCGCTGCTATTGCATCGCAGGAGTGGTTGCGTACGTCATTGTGAACTACGCGAACGTCGACGTGATGATCGCGCGCAATAACATGGATCGATACGAAGCAACGGGCAACGTCGATACCCGTTATTTGGCGAGTTTGAGCTACGAGGTCGTGCCGCACCTGCTGGCTTGGAAACAAAAACACCCGGACATGCCGGGGATCGATGAAGCATTGCAGGATATGAGATCCAGACTGACGCCTACCGGCGAATCCGCATGGATGGAGTTTAACTGGTCGGAGCGGAGAGCAGCCAAGGCGTTAAAGGAGAGCGAATAGCGACAAATGTTCAACCGCCGCTGGTCCCCCCGTACTTCCGCCGATAATGCGCAAGAGCGAGCAAAGGCCATATCCGATTGTAGCTGTAGTAGCGGATATAAAAGTCGCCGGGCAGGCCGGCTCCCGTCGGATACGAAGCGGTCCAATCGCTGCGGTTCAGGGAGGCGATGAGCGAATCGACGCCCCGCTCCATGCTCGCTGTCGGCTTGTCGAATACGGCAATCAGCGCATCCAGTGCCCAAGCCGTTTGCGAAGGAGTGCTTGCGCCAAGAGGGATATATTGACGCTGTTGGTCGCTAAGACACGACTCTCCCCAGCCGCCGTCCGCGTTTTGCGCGTTCAGCACGAAACGGACCGCCTTTTGAATCGTTTCATGCCCGGACGAAACGCCAACCGCCTTCAAGCCGGTTAAGGCCGCCCACGTGCCGTACAAATAACATACACCCCATCGGCCGTACCAAGAGCCGTCCGGCTCCTGGCGTTCGAGCAGCCAATCGACGCCTTGCTTTACCAGAGGATGCCGCTGTGTAAGCCCGCATCTCCCCAAATATTCCAGAACGCGTCCGGTCAAATCGGCCGTAGAAGGGTCGACAGCCGCCGCATCGGCTCCGTCGATCGGCAGCATAGCCAGCAGCGCATTGTCTTTGCCCCGTTCAAAGGCTGGCCATCCTCCATCCTTATTCTGGATGGAAAGCACCCACTGCAGCCCCCGATCTACGGCATCGCGCACCTGTGGGGCATCCGTCTCGCGCGACGGAGATAACGCGCGCAGGGCGGCGGTCGTATCGTCCACGTCCGGGTTCATCGTGTTCCGGTCGGAGAAGCCCCAGCCGCCGACAACGGCACTCTTGGCGCTTTTGCTCCAATCGCCGATCCGCGTGTGCTGCCGCGAAAGCAAATAACCGCGTGTTTTTTCGATCGAAGGATGGGACGGGGGAGTTCCGGCTTGTTGAAGGGCATCGGCGATTAGCGCGGTGTCCCATACGGTTGAATCGAAATTTTGCACATGAGGCAGACCGTCATTCGTCAGAACCAAAGATTTCAGCCCTTGTATCGCACGAACGATGACAGGGTGATCGGGCGGATAGCGCCGTGCGAGCAGCGCGTAAATCATAAGGATGGTGCCGCTGGCATAATTATACACCAAACCGTCCGGCTCAATCCGCTCGAGCATGTACTGCTCCGCGCGCTGCAGCCCGAGCTTACGGGCCTCCTTAGGCAGCATTGCGAGCTTGCTTACTCCGCTTGCGGCTTCCTTCAGAAGCGAGTCCAAGACGCGGCTTCGGCCAGAATCGGGCGAGTGGAGGGGATCGCCGTGATGCGGAAGCAGAAGATCGGACAGATCGGGCGCGGTTGCGGGTTGGATGTGGAACCGGCGATCCGAGAGGATCATGACGGGGGCCAGATGCACGCGGGCGGGAGCGGAAAATGTATAGAAATGGAGCGGCAGCGACTCCGGCAGCAGCATCAGCTCTACAGGAATCCGCAGCAGCGTAGACCACGGGTAATGCCCGGTAACGGCAAGCATGACTTTGGTCAATAAGCCGCTAATCTGGCGAAGCCCGCCACGGGATATTATGAATTGCCGGGCGCGGACGATCCGCTCGTCGGAGCGGTCGATCAAGCCGGAGTAGAGCAGGGCGCAGTATGCCTCGACCGTTGCGGACAAATGTCCGTCCGCTTCATCCGCAAACCATTTCCAGGCTCCGTTCGTTTCCTGTTTGCTTAACAACCTTGATGACAAACCCGATATGAATTTCGCATCGTCCATATGTAACGTTCTTAACAAAATGATCAAATAAGAATCGATCGACACGCCGGTTTCTACCCCGAATCGCCACGAACCGTCAGCGGCCTGCAGGGATACAAGCTCGCGGGCGAGATGCTCGACGGCTCCATCCGTTCTTGCAAGCAAAGAGCACATAACGCCATCATTCCTTTCCCGATAATTCATGTTATGGGGCAAAGCCGGGAAACATGCAGCGCATTCGTTGACACTCGAATTGTCAATCGTTATTATTATCCATAATGATAATAGTAAGAGGTGATTGTGTGGCTGGCAGTTCTACGTTGATCGGTATTGTGATCCAAATGACGATTGTTTTGGCGCTCGTCATCACGGCGGCCGTTTATTTGCTCCGCAAAGAGCGGATTGCGCTCAAGCCGATGCTGATCGGCGCGCTTGTGTTTTTATTGTTTTCGCAAGTTTTGGAAAAAGGACTTCATGTATATATGCTGCAGTTGAACCCGGTAACGGCAGCCTGGCTCCAACATGCGTGGCTGTTCGCAACCTACGGCGCGCTTGCGGCCGGTGTGTTTGAAGAACTGGGAAGGTATGTGGCTTTTCGCTGGTGGTTGAAGCGGCGGAGAAGCTGGGGGGACGGCTTGTCGTTCGGACTCGGGCACAGCGGGGTCGAGGCGCTGCTGATCGGCGTTGTGGGCGGAGCGCAGATGCTTGCGCTCGCTGTAATGTACAATAACGGCACGCTGCAGCAGAAGCTCGGCGGCCTTCCGCCGGAGACGGCGGAAGCGCTGGTTGCCGGCTTGTCGGGCACGCCGCTTCATCTTTACGTGCTCGGAGGCGTCGAACGCATTGCGGCGTTTTTGCTCCACCTCGCTTTTAGCATCATGGTGCTGCAAGGAGTAAGATCGCGCCGCTTCCACTACGTCCTCGCAGCGATCGGGTTGCATGCCGCCGTAGACTTTGTTCCGGCATTGTATCAAGCGAAAGCCGTATCCGTCTACGCGGCGGAAGCCGTCGTCGTGCTCGCCGGTATTGCCGGATTCATGTATTTGCGGCGAATGAAGAAGAATGATAGCCGCGAATGGCTTCCGGAATCAGATGGAGAGAAGAGATCGTGAGAAAGGCCCCCTGCGGCTGAACGTTCACTTCAACCTGGTTATATGCCCATTCCAGCTCCGCGGGCATGAAGATGGCGTGAATGCCGCACGTTAGCGCCGGAATAATGTCGGTTCGCAGCGAATTGCCGATCATCCAGGTGCGGCTCCGGTCGAAGCCGCGGGAGTGCACGATGTTTTCCAGAAACTGTTCGTTTTTGTGGCGCGTAATATGAATCCGGTCGCCGAAAAACCGCTCCAGCCCGGCTTCCGTCACTTTGCGCATCTGGATCTTGTGGTCGCCGCCCGTGTACAAATGCAGCTCATGCCCTTCGCTTTGCAGCTCCCGAAGCGTTTCCTCCATATAAGGGTAAGGCTCGATGCTGTGCCCGTATACGGTGGCGCCAAGCTCTCTCAAGCGCTCGATGTCCTCCTGCCGCTTGGCGCGGCCAGTTACATCCGAATAATGGTCGTACGTATCAACGAACGATTGTGGAAAATGATCCGGCGCAAAGCCGCTGACGAGCACCCGGCTCAGATCGATTTCCGTTTGCTTTTTTTTAATCTCCTCTACATTCAGGTGATAGCCGTGAAACCAGGTTTCCATCTGATCCGCAAATTGATCGATGACCAGGTCGAAATATTTGTTGCAATAAATTAGCGTATCGTCCATGTCGAAGAGGATCGTCTGTTTCACCATGTCTCTCGCTCCTACTCTTCTTGAACTTGTCCTTTTCGATTTGAGCCGAACAAGTTTTTCTCTCCATTATATCATGATCGGGTCCGAGATCGCATCCGTCTGCGGCTCGGTCATTTCGCTCTGCCCCTGAAAGACGGCACCTTGTTCGATGATTAACGAATTGGCCCTGACCGTACCGGACAGGCGGCCGGTAGACGTGATTCTTACGAAGCCTTCTGCTTGCACGCGGCCTTCCAGCCTGCCGGCAATAATGACATTATGGGCGCGAATTTCGGTGGCGCGAATACAGCCTTTCTCCCCGACCGCGACATCGCCGGAGGAATGCAGTATTCCCTGAAATTCTCCCTCGATCCGCAGATCGGAAGTAGCGTGGAGCGTGCCGTCGAACAGACTGCCTTCGCCGATTAGCGAAACGGCGCCCGGCCGGTTTTTATTTCCGGACCATCGCATCATCATAACCATTCATTCCTTTCTAGTGTGGGCGGGCAAGTACGGCCCGGGGTCGGTGCTCTTGCCGTTATGCAGCACTTCATAATGCAGATGAGGCCCGGTGCTGCGTCCGGTTGTGCCGAGCTTGCCGATCGGCTGCCCCTTGGCCACCCGGTCCCCCTTATGAACGTCGGTCCGGTTCAGGTGCATATACCACGTACGCAATCCGGAGACATGCTCGATCACAATATTGTGGCCGTGGAGCTTGTCGTATCCGACGGAATGAACTACCCCGTTTGCCGCGGCATAAACCGGATCGTTCAGCTTGCCTGCGATATCGATACCCTTATGGAAGCTCAGCTTGCTCGTAAACGGGTCTTTGCGATATCCGTAAGGCGAAGTAACGATGCGTGACAGCGTTGGCCACAAGCTGGGAATTTGATGGACGCGCTCCTGTTTCTCTAGCAGCTGTTTCTTGGATTCGCGAAACCGGGATTCCAGCGCGTGCATTTCCGTTTGCAGCGAAGCGTACTTTTGGCCGGTCACGGAAGCCAGTTCCCGCACCTGCTCGGCGGTTACCGCAATCGCGGGACCGCCGACGCCTCCCGCAGCCAGGTCGGCCGCCTCGTTCGGCGGCGCCGCCGACACAGGATTACCGCTTTTTTTCGCCTCGGGCGCCAGTTTTTGCAAATCCTGCTCCAGCCGCTTCATTTCTTCGACTTTCGTACCTACCTCGGCCGCCTGTTTCGATAGAGTGTGAATTTCATTTTTCAACTGTTCGATCGTTGCGTTTTTATGTTTCAAATCTTGCTCCAGCTGCGATTTTTTGCCGCTCAGCTCCGTGGTCCTCAAATAGACGGAAGCGGCGGAGTGCATGTGCTGCAAGTAAATCGCGCCCGATGTTCCGACGAGCAGCAGAAGCGCAAAGATTGCGCCCCATAAAGCTCCCCGGGATAGTTTGACACGGACAACGCTGCCGTTCGCCTCCGGGATGATGATGAACGTCAACTTGTCTTGAAACGACTTATAATTCATGACTTCTCCTTTCGGTATGTTGCGCTCGCTCCCGGCATACATTTCGTAGGGGGGAGGGAGTGAATTTGGTCATTGGAAAAACAAGCCGCATGAATTTGATGGCGCGTCTGGCCACACATCTTCATCGCGAAGTTGCTCTGCAGGCCGAAGGTTTCGAGAGCGAACCGGGTGTCCTGCAGAAGGTCGGCAAGCGATTCATTCGCGTAAACGGACAGTTTTTCGTACCTGCGACAATGCAGGAAATCGTTCTTTTGGATAATGCCGCCAAAGGAAAGGGAACGCAGCTCTATGTTCGTACGACATACGGCCGCCAGTTTCAGGCAAAGCTCGTTCGCTCCGGCGTCGATTTTGTCGAATTGGTCGTGAGCCGTCAGGAAGAGGAAGAAGAAGAGCTCTTAGTACTCATCCCTTTGAACAAAATCATCGGCCTGGGACCTTAAAGCAGTTTCCATATCGCTCATGGTTCCATGCTCAGGAGGTTCCGGCCCTCGAATCGGTACGTTTAGAGCCGTGAATTTCCATGTAAGTAGACCCGACGCACAGCACGATGCAAAGACCGAAGCCGTATCCGCTGAGCGTCCCGATCAACGATATGGTCGGGCTGAAAGCCATGCCCAAAGCGATGAAACCCAGGCTCAAAGCGATCAACGCATTGCTGGTGATCATCCAGGAGCGGTATGAAATGCTCCGTTTGAATTTGTTCATTTTCTGCGCACTCTGCTGCGGTTTGGCGTCGGCACTCGACGAGGAGGGCGACTGACCTGATGACTGGCTCTCCGGAGGCGGGACGGGAAATCTGCGCAAGAGCAGCAGAATGAGCAAAAACAAAATGGGCTGATAGCTCAGAACAATGGCCGGAGAGCTGTAATTGCCGAAGCTGAAAATGTCCGTCGTGCTTTTGAACGCTAAAATGGTCGTAAGCAGCAGAAGCAAGCTGACCGGTGTATTGAGGTGCGTGTAATCCCGTTTTTTAATCAGGCTGGCGAACCCGCTCAGAAAGGCAAGGTAAACCAAGATCACCTTGCAGGCCGTAACGGGATACCATACGCTCAGCATGAACAGATCGAGACGATCCAGGAAATCGGTCACGTGAATTTGCTGTACCAGGCTGTACATCGGATAAATCATGTTGCCGGGGATGTTCGAACCGAGCACAAGCACTTCAACGAAGGTGGTCAGGATCAGAATAAAGGTAGCCAGCAACGCCCCGTGCCTGATAGCCGAATGTACCTGCCTTGCGCTCCAGATCGTATGCAGGAATGCGCCGACAATAAAGATGTCGCCATACCAACCGATACCGAGCATGCTGACATCGCTTAAATGCTGCCGCGTTAAAGTAAGGATCGGTTCGACCAATCGCTTATGCAGCTCGTTGGACAGCAGGAGCGGTAGGAGCAGCATAAGCAATATAAAAAAAGGAAAAAAAATATCGTTTACCCTTCCGATGACTTCCACCGTACTTCGCCCGTAAAACATGAGCAGCAGCATAAACAGCAGCACCACGATTTCTTCGGGCGTATTGGGCAGCAGGACGGTATTGATAAATTTGCCGAATGAGCGCAAGTCGCGCATTAGAATAAGCCATATATGCAGCAAAAGGATCAAATTAACGATCGTTCCAAGGAATCGTCCGAAAATCGTAAAGATAATCTCGAACATGTTCTTTTTCGGAAACCGCCGAGCCATCTGGGAAAACACATAGGCGATCAGGAGAATATAGACGAGCGGAATAATGAAGCTGAACCAGGCATCCATTCGGGCAATTCGGACAAGCTCGTGCTGGATGCTGACCAGCCCTCCTCCAGTGATTAAAGCGCCGATCAGCCATGCGTATTGACGCTCATTAATGACGATGATGTTTTTGTTCATTCTTTGCCCCCGTTCTTCTACTTCGCATGGATAAGGGAGAATACCCACGTTGATACGTTATTGATGAAATACTGCGTAGGCATGGGCGGTTTTATTCCAAAGATGATAGAGATATAGAGCAACCCGGTGAGGAACAGCAAGCTGAAGTACATTCGCTTCATGCTCTTGCCCAGTTTCGGAATTGCTTTCAGATCCAGGAAAAGCAGGTACAGCATGAGCAGCAGCACCCACAGCAGAAACTGGCTGTTCATTGACCCAGTCCTTTCTTGGTGATGTTTTCATAAATCAAGCCGGTATCCGTCATAATCGAATTCACTTTTACATTGAACTCGGCATCTTTCATGAGAGATGGCCATTCCGAAGCATACCGGTCATTCCACAATTTCGGATAAGCCCGCCATAAATCGTTGCCGAACTGCACCGGATCGACTTCTTTCTTCTGCAGCGTTCGAATCGTTTGTTCAATCGCCTTCGTAACCTTATCGGATAGGATGTTCTCCACCTTCCGGATATTTGCGGTTTGACTCAAATCATAGAAACCGATCGTTTCCACAATTCTCACCCGAACGTCCATGCCGATATCGTAATGCGGCTTTCCGTTAATCAGGTGAACGCGGATGTGAGAATCGGCCCTATTAATTCTGGTCGTCATTTTAACGTGCTCTTCCACATTTACGGTGACAATCGACTCGCTATTGAGGCGCTTGAGCATCGATAACCCGATCGCTTCTTGTTCTTCCATGATGCCGACCATTTTATCGCCCTTGAATAGCGCATAGCCGGTGTTCATAATTTCCCGGGACGTCTTTTCGCTTTTTTCCGACTCCTTGATCGACATATAAAGCACCATCGTATCGCCGCCGGTACTGCTCATCATAACCGCCGTGTCCTTCATATTTAAATTCAGCACCATCCGGGATTTCGCAAGCTCCCTGATGGCCTCCGACGGAAAACGTTCGAAGCGTGGCGAAGATTGAAGCAGCTCGTACGCCTTTCCTTTCGTAATAATCAGGTTCGTCGTCATCCGGCTCTCGGGGGAACGGGGAGTGGAGTCGAATACGTTGCGAATGCCTCTGCTCCGCGCGTATTCTTCACCGACCAGCAAAGTTCGCCTATGGGCAAGGAACATGCGCCTCGACATCCGGGCTTGCAGCTTGGCCTGAGCATCCCTCACCGTTTCTCCGATCTCGGAATCGATATAATAGCTTTTTTCTCCACCCGTTCCTCCTCCGCCGCCGCTTGCGCCGCCCATCTGACCGGGAAGCGGCAGCATAACGGTGTACCGGATGCGCCCGTCCTGCTCCATATCAACCGCCGATGTCAAAATGAAAGCAAGGTCGTTGATTTCCGTCCGATCCCAGCAGCCTTGAATACAAAGGAGCGGCCAGGGGAGCAGCAGAAGGGTGAGGATGATCCGCTTCATTCGACGTCTCCCCCCCGTTCTTGTTCATGCCGGATGGTCTTCCCTTTCTGTCCGCCTTGATCCATAATTTCTTGCGGAAGTTCCTCCCCGATTCGCTGCGTATCCTGCAGCGAAAGATAGGCGGGCCTGTTTCTCATTGTCCACCAAGGCGCGCGAATCATTACGTCTTTCAGATCGGACGAGGACAGCGGACCGATCGGGGACAAATACGGAACCCCGAAGGAGCGCAAGGTCGCCATATGGCCCAAAATCAGCATAACCGAGATCATGATGCCGTACATTCCGAATAACGATGCGGCGATCATGATGGGGAAGCGCAGCATCCGGATGGCGATTGCCCCGTTGAAACGGGGGATGGTGAACGATGCGATTCCCGTAATCGAGACGACGATAACCATTGGCGCGGATACGATCCCGGCTTCCACAGCGGCTTGTCCGACGACAAGGGCGCCGAGAATACTGACGGCCGAGCCGATCGCCTTCGGCAGCCGGATCCCGGCTTCGCGAAGCGCTTCGAACGTGATCTCCATGATCAGCGCTTCAACCACCGCCGGGAACGGAATAGCCTCGCGGGCGGCAGCAACGGAAAGCAGCAGCGTCGTCGGCAGAAGATCCTGATGATAAGTCGTTATGGCGACGTACATCCCCGGCGTGAGCAGCGACAAAATGAGAAAAACATACCGGAGCCAGCGTATCAGCGTAGCGATTTGGAAACGTTCGTAGAAATCCTCGCTCGCCTGAAGAATTTCGGCAAAGACGAAAGGCACGATCATCACGAAAGGGGTTCCGTCCACCATGATGGCGACGCGTCCTTGCAGCAGCGACGCAGCAACGACGTCCGGCCGTTCCGTATATTGAATCTGAGGAAACGGGGAGTAAGCCGAATCCTGAATAAACTCTTCGATATATCCTGACTCGAGAACGGCATCGATATCGACTTTATTGAGCCGCTGGACCACCTCTTCGACGATGGCGGGGTCGGCAAGATTGTGAAGATAAGCGACTACGATGCTCGTATTGCTTTCCCGTCCGAGCGTCAGCGGTTTCATCTTGAGATGCGGCGTTTTCAACTTCCGGCGGACCATCGACGTATTCGTCCGCAAGTTTTCGACGAACCCTTCGCGCGGACCGCGAACGACCGATTCGGTGTCCGGCTCATTGATGGAACGTTTCTCCATCCCCCGGATGCCCATCATTAGCGCTTTGTTGTTGCGCTCCACGATCAAGCCGGTGTCTCCGCCCAGCACGGATAGCAGCAGATCCGAGTAATTGTCGGTTTTTTGGATTTGCGAGACGGGGAGCGTCGTATCCGTAATGTTGTCGATCAGCGATTCTTCGCCTTCCAGAATCATAAGCGACTTCATCGCATCGTTAACCAGATCGGTGTTGACCATCCCGTCGATAAAAAACATGATGGCATTCAGGCTGTTTTGTATTTTGAACTCGCGGATCACAAAATCGGAGCTGTCCTGGAACAGCTCGTCCAAATATGATTTATTCTCCTCCAGCGTCATAAAAACCGGTACCGATTTGAGCTCTTGGATAAAGCGGTAGTTCAGCTTTTTCAGCTGTTCGTCCCGTTCTTCTTTCCGCCTATTTTTTTTGCCGCGTCGCGCTATGAGCATGGGAGCACCTCCTTCGGCAACTTTGCGAGCCTATTCCGGTATATTTTTCACCAAAAGCAAAATTTTATGACAAATCGAACGAATGCGGTAAAATAAATGGGGAATAGGCGGGAGATTCAAGGTAAAAGATAGAAAGACGGCTGCCGTGAAAACGGGGCCCGTGCGGAGGGGGAGAAGCGATTTGCTGTGGCTGGTTTTCGCCTTGGTATTATTCATATTTCAAATATTGACCATTCTTGTCGGGGAATTCCGTCGTCCGTCCAAGGCCATGGCGTGGATGTTTATCTTATTCGTTTTCCCGATTATCGGCTTTGTCATGTATTATTTTTTGGCCAAAGAATATACACAGCGTAAAAAGGTGAAGCGCGGGCGAATGCGCAATATGACCGATATCCGGTATTTGGGCAAAAAACACCGGCCCGCTTCCGAATTTGACGCCGGATTCGACGAAGAACGGCTGAACGGGTGGCGCCACGAACCGAGGCTGTTTTCGCTGCTCGGCAACATTCCCGGCGCGCTCATTACCCGCAGCAACGAAGTCACCGTGCTGACGAATGCGGCAGCGGCTTACCCATCCATGTTGGAGGCGATGGAGCGCGCGATATCGCATATTCATTTTGAATTTTATACGATCCGCAACGACGGAATCGGCAAGAAGTTTCACGAATTGTTGATACGAAAAGCGCGTGAAGGCGTTCAGGTGCGCTGTATTTTTGACGGAATCGGAAGCTATCAGCTCGATAACCGGTTCATTGATGAATTGAAGAGAGCGGGGGCGGAAGTATATATTTTTTTACCGGCGGTGTTCGCGTTTTTCGATAAGCGGGCCAATTACCGCAACCATCGCAAAATACTAGTGATCGACGGGACGATCGGCTTTTTGGGCGGCATCAATATTGGAGATGAATATTTGGGCGGCAATCCGCATCTCGGCTTTTGGCGGGACACCCACATGAGGCTGGAAGGAGACGCCGTTTACTCGCTGCAGCAAACATTTTTGAACGACTGGATGTTCGTCAGCGGGCAGCGGCTCGCCGACTCCGAATTATTTCCCGAGCACGAACAGCTAGGGAATAAACCGGTGCAAATCATATCCAGCGGACCGGACGCCCATTGGGACGCCATTTTGGAGATGTATTTCGGTGCGATCGCCGCGGCGAACAAACGCGTGTTCATCACGACGCCGTATTTCATCCCGGATCCGAGCATTATGATGGCGCTCAAAACAGCGGCCATCAGCGGCGTAGACGTGCGGATCATCTTTCCGCAAAATCCCGACTCGAGAGTGGTGAATTACGCATCTTTGTCTTTTTTGGAGGAATTGATGCAAGCGGGCGTTCGTTTTTATGCCTACCAAAAAGGCTTCATCCATGCGAAGGTCATCGTGATCGACGAACTGCTCGCTTCGGTAGGAACGGCCAATCTGGACATGCGCAGCTTCTTTAGCAACTTTGAATTGAACGCCGTGCTGTTCGACAAGGAGACGATTCACCGGCTTGAGAACGACTTTTTGCAGGACCTCAAAGATTGCACCGAAGTGAAGCTGGAGGAATTCGAAAAAAGATCGCGTTGGCAGAAGGGGAAAGAAGTGATCGCGCGGCTGCTGTCGCCGCTATTTTAGTCGTTTCGCCAGATCGACGATGCACAGCGGCCAGGCAGGGCGCAGCCGTGAACCTTTCATATCGACGCAAAACGCCGGCTTAACGGGTACGTTCGTTAGCCGGCGTATTTTTTAGCCCTTAGCTTTGCTTTACTTCGGAATGAAAGACAGCACTTGATCCAGGTTTTGCGGGGGCAGTTGCGCGATTAAATCCCCTCGCTGCTGAAGCCGCTGCTCGATGTTGAGCAGATGGAAGTCTCTCGGGTCCGGCCGCATGGCGACTTCCTGCCATGTGAGAGGCGTCGAGACGGAAGCGTCTTCCCGGGCACGCGGCGTGTACGGAGCGGACAGCGTCTTTCCGTACCAGTGCTGCAGGTAGTCGATATAAATCAGCGTGCCCCTGTCTTTTTTGAGCCGTTCGACGGTGAACAGCTTCGGATGCTTTTGCACCGCGAAGGAGGCGACAAATTGGCCGATGCGTCGCAGCTGCTCGAACGTATACTTGCGCTCGCGATCAATCGGCACATAAATTTGTACCCCGGTAGCTCCCGATGTTTTCGGAACGGAGCGAATATTCATTTTATCTAGAATTTCGCCTATGATCTCCGCAGCCTGCATGATTCGCGGCTCCGGGTCGACGCTCGGATCAATATCGATCAGCCACTCCGCCGGCAGCGTTTCTTCAATATAATGGAAGGAAGGGTGGAATTCGAGGCTCGCCAAATTGCCGAGCCACAGCAGCGTCGGAAGCGAGTCCAGATGCACGTAGTTAATGCCTTCCAGCTGTGCGGTTTTGACGAATGGAGGTATCGGCTCCGGCGCGTTTTTTTGATAAAACGACTTTTCGCTCCATCCGTTCGGAAACCGAATCGTCGTCAAGTAACGGTTGCGGCAGTAGGTAAGCAAATAAGGCGACAGCGCGACCAGCTTCTGCAAGTACATCGCTTTCGTAATTCGCTTTTCGGGCCACAGCAGCTTCTCCGGGTTGGAGACGGCGATCTCCTGCCCTTCGATGACGATCGATCCTTTTACCCGCTTATGCTTTGATCCTGTCTGCGCTGGCATGCTATGTTCAGTCCTCCTACACGCGGATGTTCACCAGCTTCGGATGCCGCAGCTGGCCCGCGGCGGTCACTTCCAGCCCGGTAACGGTTCCGGTCAGCGGAACGGACAGCCACATGATTTTTTCACGCTTCAACTCGGCCGGCAGGTACGATTTATTCCATAACGGCGATTCCCGTTCATACTGCTTGCCGTAAGCGAGCAGCGCCGCTTTGGAGGACTCGTTGAGCCCAAGAGATACGCGGCCGAACAGCACCTTGTCTTTTTCCATAATAAGGCTTGCCACGCGTCCTTCGCGGATAATGAGTCCGACAAACCGAACCTCGTGAATTTGCGCCGTTTTCTTCTTGTACCAGTCTTTATGCTGCTTTCCTTCCCGGTAAGGGCTCGACAGACGCTTGCTGACGACCCCCTCCCAGCCGCTCTCCTCCACCCACTGCCACAAGGAAGGGCCGTCGCTGAACAAGTCGGTTACGAACAGCTGGGGATGCTTAACCGGGAACAGCTCGCGAAGTTTCTCGTGCCGCTCGGCAAAGGGACGGGTACGGTAATCCTCGCCATTATAGCCAAGCAGGTCGAACAGCACGTAGATGAAATGACTCGTCTCCGCGCCGCGAATGTTCGCCGAAGCGCTGCGGGTTCGCTCCCGCTGAAGCACTTGGGAGAAGTCCGGCTTCTGCTTGGCAAGATCGAACATGACTGCTTCCCCATCCAGAAGCAGCGAAGGAAGTTGGGCCGCATGCCGTTTCAGCAGCTCCACGGCTTCCGGGTACAATGCCGTCTTATCGTCCATATGTCTGGAATATAAGCGGATGCGCCCGTGCTCGATCCGGGACAACATACGGACGCCGTCCCATTTGAGCTGAAACCCCCAATCGGGCCCGGCGGGCAATTGGGGGTTCGAGATGGGGGCCATCGGCATATTCGGCAGAATGAGGGTCCCCGTATCCGTAATGGGAATAAGCCCCGTCATGAACCTACAGAGTCCTTCACTTTCGTTTTACCTTTTCCTTTGGCGCTCTTGGCCGTTTTGGTCTTCTCACCCTCCGCTGCGGGCGCGGGAGTCGGATCGGCGGTAACGGGCTTGACGGCTTCCAGGCTGGCTTGCAGCGCCGCCATCAGGTCGATCACATTTGTTTTTTGCTGTTCCGGAGCGACGCGGATTTCTTCTCCTGCTACTTTTTGTTGAATGGCAGTTTCCAAGGCCACACGGTAATCGTCTTTATATTTTTCCGGCTCGAACGGAGTGGTTAACTGGGCAATCAGCATTTTGGCCATGTCCAGTTCTTTATCGTTCACATTGCTCTGCTCCGGCAAATTCGGCACTTGCTCCACCGAGCGAATTTCATCTGGGTAAAAGATCGTTTCCATTACAATGCAGCGATCAATGATCCGAATGGCCGCCAGACTGCTTTTCGAACGGATGGACACTTTGGCGATTCCGATCTTCCCGGTCTGTTTCATCGCTTCCATCAGCAAGTTATAGGCGTTTGCTCCTGTGTCGCCCGGGGACAAGTAATATGTCTTCTGAAAATAAATCGGGTCGATATCCGATAAGTTGACAAAGTCCAAAATTTTAATTTCCTTATTCACTTCACCGTTCAATTGCTCCAGCTCATCCTTTTCGAACAGCACGAAAGAACCCGGCGCGTATTCATACCCCTTCGTAATTTCCGCCCATTCCACTTCCCGCTCGCAATGCTGGCATTTGCGTACAAAATTAAGCGGCGTATTGCATTCCTTGTGAATCATGCGCATCGAAATATCTTTGTCCTCCGTGGCGGAGAACATTTTGACAGGCACGTGCACGAGCCCGAAGCTGATCGCGCCTTTCCAAACGGTATGCATATCGATACCCTCCCATCCAAACTTAAATCATAGTTATCAAACCTAATATTCAATGAAGGCGAACTATGGTGGTATGAAAGCTATTCTTACCAGTATACGCATAATCCGTTCGTCTCATTACAGCTGCGGCGTGCATGAACGAATATTTTTTGGGACAAGCTACAAGCTGTTAACGGCTTTCGCTGAATAGAGGAAACATAAGGGGGGACAAACAGTGAGCGAGGCGAATACGTCAGGCGGCCAATATGCGAATGACACGGCTCATGAAGGACGAGATTCCTACTTTATGGACATCGATCGGATGATCAATGAGGGACTCGGCGGCGGCACCGTATCGATGCATAACGGGCTAATTGATGATTCTACGACCGATACGATGGATCATCCGGAGTCCGTTACTGACGGAGGTGAGTGAAGAATGCAGCTGTCTCGGGCGCAACAAATTTTAAGCTCGCAAGATAAGATCAATGTCGAACTGAACGGCGTTTCGGTCTGGATCGACAGTGTCGATACGCAACAAGCAACGGCAAAGGTTCATGTGGAACATCAGCCCGCCGAGACGAAGGTCGTTTCGGTGGAGCAATTGCAGGAAGTGCAGTAATGGAATCGGATGCTCGGCTTTTCTGAAACCGTCGGGAACCGAGTGTACAATACAAAGCTTTCCGGGTGCAGAGCGGACTTGACAGGCCGACATGCGCTACGGGAAGCTTTTTTGTTGCTCCTGAAGGACGGGAGGGCTATAATAATTGTCAAAGTTGCAACTCGGCCATAGCGGATTGCCGTGCGGCTTGCAGCATTGTGGTGTCGGAGGCGGATGAATTTGAGCTCGATCGATGAATTTGCGCTGATTCGGCTGCTGAACGGCGGCAAACAATCGGCGACTTTGGTGACGGCGGCTGGCGTCATAACGGGAATTGGCGACGACGCGGCGGTCGTTGAGGCTTCCCCTGGGAGCCACCTAATATTGACGTGCGATACGATGACGGAACATATTCATTTTAAACAAGTCACGATGCGTGACGAGGATATCGGCTATAAGGCGATGGCATCGGCCGTCAGCGATATTGCCGCAATGGGCGGCGTCCCCCGGTTCGCCCTGGTCGCGCTCAGCATGCCCGGCGGGACGGCCGTGGAGCGGGTGCAGGCGATATACGAGGGACTTTACGAATGCGCGAGCCGTTACGGGATCGCCATTGTCGGAGGGGACACCACCGCTATACTCGGCGAGCTTACGTTGACGGTTACCGTCATCGGGGAGACGGAGCAAGGGAAAGCCAAGCTGCGCTCCACGGCTCAACCCGGCGACGCCGTGTTCGCGACGGGGTATCTCGGCCGCTCGGCCGCAGGCCTCGATTTCTTGCTGGGGCAAAACGTGCCCTCCGGCGAATGGACCGTGTTCCCGGAGCAGACGGAAGCGCTCGTTCAAGCCCATTGCCGGCCGGAACCGCAGATTGAAGCGGGACAAGTGCTTCAGCGATCCGGTGTGTGCCGCGCTTTGAACGACGTAAGCGACGGACTTGCGAGCGAGATGTGGGAAATTGCCGAGGCCTCGGGCGTCGGTATCGATTTGATCGAGGAGCGGATTCCGATAGCGGACGAACTCGCTGCATTTGCCCGGACGCAAGGGAAGGATCCGCTGGATTACATTTTATACGGCGGCGAAGATTATCAATTGGTCGGAACGGTTCCTGCCGGCAATGCGATCGAACTCCAGATGAAGTTCAAGGAAGCCGGATTGGCGCTGCATGTGATCGGTTATGTGCATGCGGAAGGTCAAGGCGTTAGAATGGTGCAAAATAACGGATATATCGTGCCGCTTGCGAAACATGGCTACAATCATTTTTCCGGCGCGGACGGGAAAGGCGGCGTATAGTGCGGGCATCGTATGAATTCATATCGCAAAATACGGGCGATACCGCCATGTTGGCGGAACGCTTGGCCTCGTTGTTTATCCGAGGTACGGTCATTACGCTGGACGGAGAGCTCGGGGCAGGCAAGACGACTTTCTCCCAAGCGGTCGCACGTGCGATCGGCGTGACGGAGGTGGTCAACAGTCCCACGTTTACGATTATTAAAGAATATGAAGGGGAACGTTTTCCCTTTTATCATATGGATGTGTACCGGTTGTCGCAGGAAGAGGCGGATGAGCTTGGGTTGGACGATTATTTTTACGGAGAAGGCATCACTTTGATCGAATGGGCTTCGCTCATTGAGGAATTGCTCCCACCCGATCATTTGGCGATCGAAATCGGGCACACTGGGGAAGAAGGCCGCCGGTTCGTACTTCTGCCGAAAGGCGAAGTATACGAAGCCTGGTGCCGTGAACTAAAGGAGAACGGATACTTGCTATGACGAACGGAATAGAAGCGCAATACGATGATCAAAAATGGATGCTGTCTGTCGATACATCGACCACTTCAATGACGGCGGCGCTGACGTTGGGCGACAAACTGGTCGGCGAGATCAGTTCCAAAGCCGAAAGGAATCACTCGCTTTATTTGATTCCGACGCTGCAGCGGCTCATGAATGAAGCGGGGGTGCGGCCGAAAGAGCTGGCGGCCTTCGCCGTAGGCGTCGGACCGGGCTCTTATACCGGTGTTCGCATCGGCGTAACGGTAGCGAAAACGTTCGCGTGGACGCATAAGCTCGCGCTGATGGGCGTATCGACATTGGAAGCGATCGCTCTAGGCGGAGCGGACATCTTGACTGGACAAGGGGATCAGGGTCTCGCCTCGGAAGATACGGTAATAGCCCAGGGCGGTAAGCTTCGCGCGCTGGACGGCGTCTCGGGGCAAAACTCCGCATTGCAAGAGTCCGTATGGGTCATTCCGCTGATCGACGCGCGCCGCGGGCAGGCCTTTACCGCTTTATACGAGGCATGTCAAGCCGGTTGGACATGCATGGCAGCGGACGGCATACGGCTTTCTTCCGAATGGGTAAAAGAACTGCTGGACCGAACGGCTGAAAGCGCACCGGACCGGGTCGTGTTTGCGGGCGAGCCGGAGCTGCACCGGGAGGCGATCGAACTGTTTGCCGAAGGATGGAAAGGTCCGGTTGACGTATTCGAGCAAGGCTTGCGCGCGAGATATACGGCCGAGCTTGGCCGGCGCCGCTGGTTGCGGGGGGAGACGGACGATGTTTTCGGGCTTGTTCCGAATTATACGCAGCTTGCGGAAGCCGAGGCCAAGCTGCTTGCCAACAAATCGTAAGGGGGAGGGGCCCTGGATGGAGCAGCAAAAATATGACAGGGAGCCAATCGAGGAACAGCTCCTGCAGTTTCGGCCGATGCAGATGGACGATATTCCGGCGATTTGTCGGATCGAGCAGGAAGCGTTCCCGACCCCCTGGACGGCCGGCGCTTTTCAGAACGAGCTCACCAACAATCAGTTCGCACGCTACATCGTGATAGAGATTGACGGAGAAATCGCCGGATACGGCGGTATGTGGCTGATCATGGAAGAGGCGCATGTCACCAATATTGCGATACGGGAAATGTATCGCGGCCGCAAGCTGGGCGAGCGTCTGCTCCGGGAAATGCAACGGACGGCGAGCTTTTACGGCGTGATCCGAATGACGCTGGAAGTACGCCCGTCCAATACGATTGCGCAGCGCCTGTACGAAAAGATGGGTTTTCGTTCCGTTGGCGTACGCCGGGGGTATTATACGGATAATAAAGAGGATGCGCTTATCATGTGGGCGGATTTGCCGAAGGCGGCGCGGGGAAAGTAAAAAGAGCTGCGCGCTGATAGCGTAAGCTGCCAAGTAAGCGCGGCTTGAGGCCTGCTTTTTTGATTTCGTGGGGATCTCTTTAACCTTTGGGGGAAATTCTAGCGCCCGAACGGTGGACTTGGGGACCCGAGTACGCGTTTTACAGTCGCATGCTTGCGGCAAGGCTCCGTTGTTTTTCGCATTGAACCTTTGACAACTCGGACTGCAAGATTTGTAGTTGTTTTAATAAAACATTGCCATACAATTGCGAGGTTTACGTTATGAACGAACAAGGCACGAAGGATCAAACGGTTTCCGGCCATCCGTCCCCAGGCGGGGAAAGGCCGGTATATATATTGGCAGTTGAAACGAGCTGCGACGAAACGTCGGTTTCGATCGTGCGCGATGGGCAGGAGATTCTGGCCAATGTCGTGTCGAGCCAGATCGAGACGCATCAGCGCTTCGGCGGTGTTGTGCCGGAAGTCGCCTCCCGCAAACATGTGGAATCGATCACATGGATTTTGGCGGAAGCACTGGAGAAAGCCGGCCTCCGTCCTGACCAGCTTTCGGCCGTCGCCGTAACGCAGGGGCCGGGGCTTGTCGGTTCTCTTCTTGTCGGCATGGTGGCGGCCAAGGCATTCGCCTGCGCTATGGAACTGCCTTTGATCGGAGTACACCATATCGCCGGGCATATTTATGCCAATCAGCTTGTGCATCAGCTGAAGTACCCCTTGATGGCGCTCGTCGTGTCCGGAGGACATACGGAGCTTGTGTTCGTCGAGTCCGAAGGGCGGTTCCGCATTATCGGACAAACCCGGGATGATGCCGCCGGCGAAGCCTACGACAAGGTGGCGCGCGCGCTCAAGCTGCCGTATCCCGGCGGTCCGCATATTGATCGGCTCGCGCACGAGGCGACGGAAGCGGTGACGCTTCCGCGCGCTTGGCTCGAGCCGGATTCGTACGACTTCAGCTTCAGCGGGCTGAAGTCGGCCGTGCTGGCCGTGCTGAACCAAGCCGGCATGAAAGGCATCGCGCTCGAGCCTTCAGCGGTGGCGCGCGGGTTCCAGGACTCGGTCATCGACGTCCTGGTGGAAAAGTCTTTACGCGCCGTGGAAGCCTTCGGCGCGAAGCAGTTGCTTCTCGCAGGCGGCGTGGCCGCCAACAAGGGGCTGCGCGCGCGGCTCGAGGCGCGCTGTGCGGAGGCGGGCGTGCCGCTGCTGGCGCCGCCGCTTTCGCTTTGCACCGACAACGCGGCGATGATCGCCGCTGCGGCGTTCTTGAAATATCGGCGCGGACAGTTCGCGCCGTTCGACATGAAGGCGGAGCCTCTGCTGAAGCTTGAGGCGTGGTCGGTTTAAGACGTCTTGTATGCTGCAGTCTCACCGGCGAACGGTCGTTGAGATTGCAGCTTTTTGGCGCCTTTTATGGGTGGAAGAAAATACCTTATAGCAAAAGCTTGCAATCCTGTTTTGAATTTGATATATTACTCCTTGTCGCTTTTGCGGCAGGCATGACGAAGCACATCGGAAGATGTCGAGTGAAAAATAAATGCTTGCATGATTCGAGCAAACGTGATATGATGTTTAAGTCGCTTTCGAGAGGTTGCTTAAACCGATCGGAGTGCTAGGAAATGAATTGCCCTTTGAAAACTGAACAACGAGTGAGTGAATTAGAGAATGAAAATTCTCGCCAGTTTTAAATTTTGAGCTAATCAGCTTACATTATAGCGAACATCGCCTTCGGGTGATGGGAGCAATTTGTATCAATTTCGGTCTTCGGTCCGAAAATGATACTTTAATGGAGAGTTTGATCCTGGCTCAGGACGAA
>NZ_JBHSRV010000016.1:0-131478 GCF_042659105.1 Paenibacillus allorhizosphaerae
ATCCTAGGCAAGAGGGCCGGATAGCAGGCGATCTTTCTTATTTTGCAATCCACATCAGCTAAAATTCATTGAAATGTACCCTTAAAAACAAAACCCCGAAAAAATTCGGGGCTTTGTCAACAATCTGAACAAACATCCCGAACCGTTACGTTCGGGATGTTTGTTGTTTATTGAGCTAACCATGTTTCGAGCTTGGTGACGGTATCGTCATCCTTTGACGGCACATTGATCGTGACCGTCAGATGGGGAGCATCCGATACAAGAAACGAAATTTGATCGAATACGAGCTTCCCGACCGCCGGGTGATCGTTGATTTTCTTCCCCTCGGGGCCGCTAAGCACATCATGCCGCGGCCACCATTCCCTGAATTCCTCGCTCGTCGCGCTCAAATCCGCAATGAGTTCCATCCACCAAGGGTCTCCGGCGAACTTCCCATAAGCGGCGCGAAAGTGCGCCAGACGATGCCTGGCATGCGCTTCCCAGTGTTCGCGCAGCAATTGCCGGACATACGGCGAAGTGAACGTCCGCCACACCGTGTTGCGCTCGCGCGCCGACATCGTCTCGTAATTCCCGTAAATCAGGCTGGCCGCTTTGTTCCAAGCTACGATATTCAGACGCTGATCGGTAACGTATGCAGGACTCGTCCCCTGAAGATCGAGGAAGCGCTGCAGTGTCGGACGAATATCGCTATCCGCGGGCGACAGATCGGCCGGCAGCTGCTGCAACGCGAGCAAAAACAAATGCTTGCGTTCGTTCGAGTCCAGTTGGAGCGCCCGCGCCAAACTTTCCAGCACTTGAGGAGACACTTGAATATCCCGCGCTTGTTCCAGCCACGTATACCAATCGACGCTAACGCCAGCGAGCAGCGCTACTTCCCCGCGCCGAAGACCGGGCGTACGCCGCCGCCCGCCGCCGGGCAAGCCCGCTTGCTCAGGGGAAATACGGGCGCGCCGCGACCGCAGAAACTGCGCCAGCTCATGGAGTCTCTCCTGACGTGACGATTCCATATGTCATTGCCCCGTTTCCGTTTGTCCATTCGTGCCTCGTTCTTCGTTGTCACTTTCATAGGAGAAATTGTCCTAGGATAAACCGTCATCTTATTCTAGTATACAATCCATTATACACTTTCCGTGAGGGGAACGGCGATCCTATATCGAATCGATCTCGTTACGGAAAGGGGATTTGGTTTTGGAAAAAGAACTGCCAATCAAAACATACCGAACCGCCGGACGTTCCAAAGCGCTCCTGCTGCTCGGTTTATCGCTCGGCTATTTCATGGTTTTGCTCGATACGACGGTGGTCAGCGTCGCTCTGCCTGCCATTCACGCCGACTTGGGCGGCGGGCTCGACGGCCTTCAATGGGTCGTCAATGCCTACACGATCGTGTTCGCCGGATTGCTGCTATCTATGGGCGCGTTTGCCGACAAGTTGGGGGCCAAACGCCTCTATATCGGCGGCCTGATTGTATTTCTTGCCGCTTCGGCCCTTACGGCGGCCGCTCCATCGCTCGGTGCGCTCATTGCCTTGCGCGCGATGCTCGGTGTGGGGGGCGCCGCCCTGATGCCGTCGTCGCTCACCCTCCTTGCCCATGCTTATCCCGAACCGGCCGAGCGGGCCCGGGCTCTCGGCGTATGGGCGGCGGTTACCGGTGCGGCGATGGCTGCGGGGCCTGTCGTAGGCGGAATGCTGGTCGACTCGCTCGGTTGGCGCAGCATTTTCCTGCTCCAGGTGCCGCTCGCCATCGTTAGCATGATCATGACTTCGCTGCTCGTCGACGAAACGAGCCGCAAGCCGCACCAAAGCTTGGATCCGGTCGGCCAAATCACGGCCGTTGCCGCCATTGCTTCCTTATCGTTCGCACTCATGGAAGGAGAACCGTACGGCTGGCATTCGCCGGTCATTGTCGCCGCATTCGGCACGGCGCTGCTATGCACCGTTGTATTCCTCATCGCCCAAGCAAAAGGAAAGGCGCCGCTGCTGCCGCTGCTGCTGTTCAAGGACGCCACCGTATCGGCCGGGATGATGGCCGGGATGGCCATTAACATTGGACTGTCGGGTATCTTATTCGTGCTCCCCTTGTACTTGCAGCAAATCGGCGGACTTTCGGCCCACGTCACCGGACTGGCGCTGCTGCCGATGACGATTCCGCTGGCCTTCAATCCGCTCGTTACCGGCCGGATTGTCGGCCGCATCGGACCGAGGATACCGATGACGATCGGATTTGCCCTCGGAGGGCTAGGTACGCTGCTGCAGGTGTGGACGCGGCCGGATACGGGCTATACTTTCACTTTGACCGGACTGCTGCTGATCGGTTTCGGCGTGTCTTATACGATTCCGTCCTTAATGGCCGCTGTCATGTCTTCTGTCCCTAAGGATCAGACCGGAGCGGCTTCCGGGGCGCTGAACTCAATCCGGCAGCTTGGCGCGACGGTCGGCGTCGCCTTATTCGGCTCCATGATCAATGGCAGCCCGTCATTTATGGACGGAATGCAGTTATCGCTTATCGTGACGGCCGTTATTTTGGGCGGCGGCGCCTGTCTGTCATTTGGGCTTATCGGCCGGACAAAGCGTTAAACGTCGGACTGGAAACCGGTAGAGACAACGCCTCCCGCGGCTTGTCTCTACCCGGCCTTCCCGCAGCGTTCCTTCGGTTCATCGCTCTTCCTCGCCGCATGATAATGGCCGGGTTATCTCCCTAAACGCATTTCGCACCTTGTTAAAATGCAACGCCATCGCTTTCGTTGCACACTAGTTCGATTTTGGCGGACGCATGGCAACAAGAAGAAGCGATGACGTTTTGCAACATCGGTTATGACTTGTCATTGTCCTCCCTATGATCGGTCATGAAGTTCCGTGAATCGTTGTGGAAACGCAAATTTTCACGTTATACTATATTCAAAGCCGAGACTTGAACCGGAGTTGATACCATGATCAAAGTGCTGATGGCGGATGACCACACGCTGATGCGAGACGGATTGGAAACGATATTAAGCTTGGAACACGATATCGAAGTTGTCGGGTCGGCGAGAACGGGCGAGGAAGCGCTCGAGATGACGGGACGGCTGCTGCCGCACGTCGTGCTGATGGACATCCAGATGCCCGGCATGAGCGGTATCGCTTGTACGAAGCGGATGAAAGAGCTCTACCCGGACGCCAAGGTACTGATCCTGACGACCTTCGCAGAAGAGGAATACATTATTGAAGCATTCACCGCAGGCGCTGTAGGCTTCCTTCTGAAAGACATGTCCGGCGATAAGCTGACCCAATCGATTCGCGATGCTTTGGCAGGTCAATTCATTTTACCGTCAGCCATCGCCGTCAAGCTGATTTCCCGGCTGGCTGCCGCCACTTCGTCCGGTGCGCATCCGCTGGACAAGGTGCTCCGCAAATCGGCGAACGCCCATCTGACGGATAAGGAAACCCGCGTAGCCCGGCTCATGCTGGAAGGATCAAGCAACCGGGAAATCGCCGAACGGTTATATATGAGCGAGGGCACGGCCAAAAATTATGTCAGTGCGATATATAATAAAATCGGCACGAACGACCGGACGATCGCCGTCATGACGCTGCGCGGGATGTTGGGAGAATAACCTTTCGATCCTCTGCTTCCCCACTCCGCTTCTCTAGCAGTTCCATTTACAACAACAAATCGTTTCCCCACAAATACGGCTGCACACGGCCAGCTTTCCGCTTCGGACCGCAGCCCCCCTCCTATGCAACACATGACCGGTCATCGGCAGATTATGACGCGGTCACTCCCCGAATTAAGCCTTAAGGAACTGTTGATTCCACCCCTGAAAACCCGAAGATGAGTAATGTAACTCGGTTTTCATTTTTGATATTTTTTCGGGGGTGTGAGTTTATTATGGCATTAAGCCGACGCGGCGTTCGCGCATCGTTACGAAGCGCAGCGGCATTCGCTTTATCCGCTCTTCTTGCCTGTACGGGCGTGTTCCCGTCCAATTTTGCAGCCAAGGTGCAAGCGGAGGAACCTAGTTCCAAGCTGGTGGTATACGACGATCAGCTGCGAAACGGGTTTCAAAATTACAGCTGGGCAGCAGTCAATACGAGCCAAACCAAAATTACGCACAGCGGACCGTACGCCATTCAAATGAATCCAAGCAACAACGGCGGCTTGTACTTGTACAAAGACCGCATTGTACAAGTCTCGGATTACGGGATGCTGGAGTTCTGGGTACACGGGGGTTCCGCAGGGGGACAGCAGCTGCGTCTCGTGCTCAATTCCGGTGGTCAGCAGGTGGCCGAGATGCCGCTGAATCAAATGCTGCCGCAAAATAAGCCGATGGCCAGCCAGTGGCAGAAGGCGACCTTGGACTTAACCGCGCTTAACATTCCATACGGGATGTTCGACGGCATTTTGCTGCAGGATAGCAGCGGCACGGAACAGCCGGCGATTTATTTTGACGATATTTCGCTGATCAAAGACAGTAAGGTTCGGATGTCGGGCATGACGGTGACGCCGGAATCGGTCACGATGAAAAAAGGAGACGCCTCCTCGCTTCAAGCTGAGGCGCTATATAGCGACGGCTCACAGCGTCCGATCAACGCTTACGCCCAGTGGAGCTCCAGCAATCCGCAAGCCGTTACGGTAGAGCCGGGCGGGGCGCTGCGGGCTGTTAGCGCCGGCGCATCGGTTGTGAGCGCGACGTATCAAGGGTTCTCGGATACCGTGAGCGTCATGGTGCAATCCACGGACCCTGGGCCGCAGCAGCCTCCCCAACAGGAGCCGCTTCCGGAAGTGAAAGGCATCGTCGTCTACGATGACACATTGAAGCCCCCGTTTCAGGATTACAGCTGGGCGCAGCATGATACGGCGCATGGCGGGACGGTTCACACCGGCACGAAAGCGATTCAGATGGACCCGAGCGGTGAAGGCGGGTTGTACTTATACAAGGGCGACGGTTCGGTGCTTGTCAAGGATCACGACCGGCTCGAGTTTTGGATCAACGGAGGCGCGCAAGGCGGACAACAGCTCAATCTGAGCTTTAACTCCGGCGGCGTTTCCGTCGCAACGATGAGCGTGTCGGACATTACATACGGAGGCGCCATCCCGGCAGGCGCATGGGCGAGAGCTTACGTCTCGCTGCCCGAGCTGGATTTGCCCGGCGGCATCTTCGACGGCATTCTGATCCGCGGGGCATCGGTTGGATCGCAGCCGCCCGTCTATATCGACGATGTGCATCTTCTTGAGAAGTATGTCGCGCCTCCGGAATTGCTGGAACTTGTGCTCGACAAGTACCAGTCGATACTGCTTCCCGGCGACACGGGAACGCTGGAACTGACGGCCAACTACTCGAATAGCACTTCCAATACGGTTCAGGCGGAAGCAAAGTGGTCTTCGAGCGATCCGAGCATTGCGACGGTCGAGCGCGGAAAAGTGACGGCCAAACAGCAGGGCATCGCCAAAATTACGGCAGAGCTCGGCGGCAAGCACGTGTCCGCCTCTGTTCAAGTAACAGGCGTCACGCCCGTAAAAGTCTATGACGAAGGGCCGGCCGAAGGGTTCGGCGACTGGAGCTGGGGCACGCGCGACCTGTACAGCACCAAACAGGCCCATCAAGGGACGCAATCCATCTCCTTCCGGGCCCGAGGCTATGAGGGCATTTGGCTGCACCATAACGATCGGCCTTACGAGCTATCCGAGTATTACGGCGTGCAAATGTGGCTCCACGGCGGAACTGCCGGCAAGCAAAAGCTCAAGCTGCTGCTGCTCAGCGACCGCAGCGTCGTCGGAGATTACGACATTACCCCGCTCCTTCCTTCGGGAGAGCTTCCGGCAGGCGCATGGACGCAAGTTACGGTAAAGCTGGCCGATATCGGCATCAGCAGCGAAACGTTCGACGGCGTCGGATTGCAAGCGTGGGGCGAGCAGGACCAGGGCGAGATGTTCATCGACGATATTTCGCTGCTGCGCAATACGAATCCGGTGAAGCTGCCCGAGCCCGAACTGCCGAAGGTGAGCGTTCAGGTCGATTTCAATGGCGCGCGCCGCGCGGTAAGCCAGGAAATTTTCGGCGTCAATTTCGAGGAAGCGCCGGCCGAGAACGCATCGCAAATGAAATTCCCGATCAAACGTTGGGGCGGCAATCAAATGACGCGCTACAATTGGGAGCTGGATGTGACCAACCGCGGAGGCGACTGGTACTTCCTTAGTTTGACGAACGGCACGCCCGATCCGTCGCAGCTGCCGAACGGTTCGCTGTCCGACCGGTTCATCTCGCAATCGATTGCGGATCAAACGAAAGTGCTGCTGCAGGTGCCGACGATCGGATGGACGCCGAAGAGCCGCGATGTCAAGTGGAGCTTCTCCATCGATAAGTACGGCGCGCAAGCCGGCAACGAATGCGACTGGGGCGAGCCTTGGTGCCGCAAGGATGCAGGAAACGGAAAATTAAAGAACGGCCAATACGTCACCGGCAACGATCCGGAAGATACGTCCAAACGCGTAGGACCGGAGTTTATCGGCCGCTGGGTCGATCACCTGAAAAGCCGTTTCGGCTCCGCCGCCCGGTATTACGCACTGGACAACGAGCCTGCGCTGTGGGGACACGCGCATTGGGACGTCCATCCGGAAATGACGACCTACGATGAAATTTGGAAATATACGCAGGACTATGCGAGCGTAATCAAGGAGAAAGACCCGCAAGCGGAAATTTTCGGTCCGGTATCGTGGGGCTGGTGCGAATATTTCTACTCCGGCAAAGACGGGTGTTACCCGGGCGAGGACATGAGGATGCACGGCGACAAGCCGTTCCTGGAATGGTACTTGGGGCAAGTGCGCGATTATGAGCGCCAAACGGGCAAGCGCCTTGTCGATGTGCTCGACATTCACTATTACCCGGCGGAAGCGGGAATCGCCTTCTCCAACGACGAATCGACCGAAACGTACAAACGCAGGATGAAATCGCTGAAATCGCTGTACGATCCGACGTTCCAAGATCCGTCCTCGTGGATTCAGGAGCCGGTGCGGCTCATTCCGCGTATGCGAGAGCTGGTCGATCAGAACGCTCCGGGCATGAGGTTGGCCATCACCGAGTACAATTTCGGTGACGGAGGCGGCATCGGCAGCGGACTGGCACAGGCGGAAGCGCTCGCCCTGTTCGCCCGCGAAGGCGTAGACGTCGCAACCCGCTGGGGCGGACTGCCGGCGAATACGCCGCTGGAAGATGCGTTCAAGCTGTACGTAAACTACGACGGCAAGGGCGGGCGCGTCGAAGGCGATATGGTACAAACGGTCAGCTCCAACCTCGACGCAGTCGGCGCCTATACGGTGCAAGCTGCGAACGGAACCGTCTATACGCTGCTGTTCAATAAAGATGCCGCGCCGCGTATGGCGGAAATCGCATCGAACCATGATATGTCCGGCAGCCACGAACTGTACCGCTTCGACGGCAGACAGCGGCTCAAGTTCGAGCAAAACGTGCAAGGGACGCAGAGCGGGTTGTCCGTTAAGCTGCCGCCGCGCTCGGCTACACTCATTGTGAGCAAAAAATAGTACGGCAAAGCGATCGGACGATATCTTATCCCGACAAGCATGCCAAAATAAACGACCGCCTGTTGACCTTAACGTCAGCAGGCGGTTCGTTTCATTTCTCAGAAGCCTCGTCGCCATGATTCAATGCATTCCCGCTCCTCTCCGTCTCCCTGTACCATCGATTGATTTCCTCCGTCACGAGATCCCCACCCAGCTTATGCCATTGCCGGACGAACGCATCGAAGCTATCGGCGGGCTCCTTGCCGTATACGATTTTGAGGAAAGCCTCCTTCTCCATCTTTTTCAACAGCGGCCATTTGCTCTTCATCGCTCCGGTATTCGGCCCGACATATTCGTCTTTTTGCGCATAGGCGGCTTGTATATCGCTGACGAGCAGTCCTTCCAGAAAAGTGCGGGAAAGTGTCGAGGCCAGCTTTTTTTCGTACGGCGTCGTAATATGGCCTTGAAACACTCTCCGCTCAATGCTGTCGCCTTGGATGACATTCAGCGGCGCACTCCCCGGAGCCACCATCAAAAAGTTGGCAATGCCCGTATCGGCTCCCGGAAAATCGTAAACCGGCTCGCCGTCCTTCATGATATAATCGTACCCCTCCCCATAACCGTAAACGAAATCCGAATTCGGATCTTCGATGAGCGCGCCGTATACTTTATCCCAATACAAAAAGATGGCGTCCATATGGTTGAATCCTTTACGGAAAATATAGCTGCCGTAAGATAGTTTGGTGCCCATTCTGCCGATTGTGCCGTCCGGACCGACCGGGAAAGGCGCCGGTTTGACCACGGCGCCCGGTACTTGGCGCGGCGTATCGTCCAGCGGCCAGCCGCCCATCCAGCCCGGCCCGGCAATGATGCCGGCGGTCCCCTTCACGAACAAAGCCGCCGCCTGCGGCTCGTCTTGAATGCCGAAGTCTTTATCGATGTACCCCTTGCTATACCAATCACTCAGCCTGCGCAAGGCGGTTTTGATTTCCGGCTGGACCGAACCGTAGGCCAGCGTGCCGTCGCTCATCCGGTTCCATTGGTACGGCTGATCGCCGTACGCGCCATATAGAAAGCTGACGCTCCCCATCCAGGCGTTCAAGTTGTTTTTGCCTGCGAATGCGAGCGCAATCGTATCTTTCTGCCCATTCCCGTCGGGGTCGCCGTTCGTGAACGCGTCCATGACCGTTTCCAGCTCCTCCAGCGTCGTCGGGACGTTCAGGTGCAGCTTGTCGAGCCAATCTTGACGAATCCATAAGATCGGATCCCCTACTTTCCCGTCGGAAATTTGCGGCAGCCCCCACCGCTTCCCGTTGTAGGTGACCGTTTTCCACACGTCGGGATTTTTTTCGTACGCTTCCTTGACCCTCGGCGACGCATAGCTCGCGAAAGCTTCGCTGATATCCATAATTTTGCCGGAATTGACCATCTCTTCAAGCAGGTCCGGCAAATCGTGATTTGTGACGAACAGCACGTCCGGCAGCTCATCCCCGCCGGTGAGCGCGAGCCTGATTTTGGTTGCCAGCGCCTCGTTTTGGTCAGCGACAATCCATTTGTTTTGCTGAATAATGCCGAGCTTCTCCTTAGCCCAGCGGGTAATCGGGTTATGGTCGACCGTATCGCCGTTTTTGAGCGTATCGGAATCGCGGAGCGCTTTGGCCGTCGTGATGACCACAGGCGGATCGAACTTTTCTTTTCCGTTCGGCACGCTTGGTGCGCCCGCCATCGCAGGCTGAGGCTGCTGCTGCTGGCCGGAAGACAGACTCCCCTTGCAGCCGGCGGCGAGCAGGCACATGAACAAGGCTGCCGCTGCTGCCAAGATCGACCTTCGTCTCATGACGGTACCTCTTCCTTCCGCTTCCCGGACGGCAGCCAGATGGTTAACCTCGTTCCCCGCGGCGTATCCGTCGAAGCGATCTGCACCGAGCCGTCCAGCTTCCGCACCCGCTCCTCCATCGCCTTCATGCCGAACCCCGGGCCGTCTGCGCTGTACGGCGCACCGTCGTTCCATAATGCAAAATGAAGCCCGCCCTCGGCATCCGGAAGCAGCTCAAACTCAAACCGGGTTGCATTCCCGTGACGAATCCCGTTCGTGAGCCCTTCCTGCAGCGCATGACAAATCGCCTTGCTTCGCAGCGGGTCCGTAGGAGGCAGCGCTTCAATCCGGCAGGTTATGCTAATGTCGGCTGCTTTCTCCGTTACGCGGATCAGGTGCAAAAGCGCGGGCTCCAGATCCGTCGCTGTCTCCGTCTTGGCAGACTGCATTTTCCATACGGCTTCCCGGATGTCGTTCAAGCTTTTGCGCACCAGGTCCTGCGAAAATTCAAGCCGTTTGAGGCCCTCCTGTTCATTGCGGACAAGCAGCCGCTTCGCCGCTTCGATCTGCACGAGCGTTGTGGTGAGCGTATGTCCTACCAGATCGTGAATATCGGCGGCAATGCGGCTGCGTTCCTCCAGCATCGACGATTCGGCGAACGCTTTTTCCACCATCAGGTCCGTTTGCAGCTGCTCCAGCATCGTGCGCAGCGCCTCATCGGATTGTTCAAGCTCCTTCTTCTTCTCCAGCTGCTTTCTGCGGCGCTGTACAATCCGGTTCATCGAGACGGACAGCGCTTCATCCCGTACCGGCTTCATCAAATAATCGACGGCTTGCAGCTCGATCGCCCGCTTCGCGTATTCAAAATCGGCATAGCCGGTAATCAGAATGCATTCGATATCGCGTTGCCGGGCTTTGGCTTGCTCGATTAGCTCGAGCCCCGACATGCCGGGCATCCGAATATCGGTCAATACAATATCGATTTCATGTTCCTCGACCAGCTTGAGCGCGTCCGTACCGGAATACGCTTTATAAATGCGGGTCACCTCGTATTGTTCCCATGGTGTGGTCGTTGCAAGGCTTTCTACCAAATGCTTATGGTCATCCACAATCAATATCGAGAACATACGCTCGCAATTTCCTCCTTTATTCATATACATGGACTGCTGTCTCTTGCTTCAGCCATTGCAATGTGATCCGTAACCCCCCGGAAGCGGCGGCTTCGACGATGATTCCCGATCCTTCGCCAAAATGGTAGCGCAGCCGCATATGCACGTTCCACAGCCCGCAGCTTCGTTCCGGAAGTTTTTGCTTTGCAAGCCGTTCCTGCAGCTCCTCCACCTCGGAGGGCGGCATGCCGACCCCGTCGTCCTCGACGATTATCCGGCGCCAGCCCTGCTCTTCTTCACCGGTTATGCGAATGCTCCCGTCTTCCACCTTGGGCTCCAGGCCGTGGACGATCGCATTTTCCACAATCGGCTGAATCAGAAGCCTCGGAATCGCCTCGTGCAGCATCGATTCCGGCACATGCGTCTCGCAGCGGATTTTGCCCAGCTGCCAGTTCATGACTTCCGCGTAAGACGTCACGAACGCAAGTTCATCGCGGACGGTCGTGATCATCCGATCGTTGCGCGTCGTGTACCTGTAGTAATCCGCCAAACTGTGAGCCATGGAGACGATCGGCTGCGTACGGTTCATTTTGGCCATGCTCACGATGAACGCCAGGCTATTGTACAAAAAATGCGGGTTGATCTGGGATTGAAGCTGCTTCATCGACGCTTCCTTCGCGCGAATGTCGCTCAAATATACTTTTTCGATCAAATGCTGAATTTGCGCTGCCATTTCGTTAAACTGCGTCACGAGCAGCTGAAAGTCGCGGTTTTGCTTGGTCGTAACTCTTGTGGAAAATTCGCCCCTCTTAAAATGAAACACGCTTTGCGTAAGCGAGCGGATCGGCACCTGCACGTGAACGTACAGGAGAAAGGCGGCAATGACGCCAAACAGCAGCAGCAGTCCGGACGTGAGGTAAAACAAATGCTTGCTCCTTGTCACCGGGGCCAGTATGTCCTCCAGCGGCACATAATCGACGAGCGTCCAGCCCAGTTTGTCCGAGGTCAGCGCATAAATGAGGTACTGCTTGTTGCGAAGCTTGACGATGTTCTTATGGGATCCGTCCGACCCGAGCGATTTCGACTGAATGATTTCCCGTACCATCGGCTCGTCGGACGAGGAGTTGGGTACGTATTCCCCGGACGCTTTGTAAAAGAAAGGGTCGTTGTTGCCGTTCGTTTTGAAGCTGTCGAGCAGCATGGTGATATTATTTTCCATCAGATCCACTTCGACGACGATTGAAGACTTGCTCAAATCGGTGGCGGCGGCGGCCGACGGTCCGACGAAATACCGGGTAAACACGCGCTTCGTAATGCCGCTGACCTGCACGTTTCGCAACGTCCAGCTCGTACCCTTGCGCAGGTTGTCGGCTAACTCTTTCTCGTTGTAGGCAATCGGCGTCTGGGAAGAGACGGCAAGATCGAGGGCGGGAAAATATACGCTGATGCGGTTCATCCACGAAGTGGACAAACTGAACAGCCCCAGCTTCCGCTCAATCGTCCCGATCATGAGCGAATAATCGTAGCCGTTCTCCGGCACGGCCCCGGCCGCCAGTTCGGCGAAATCCGGATCCTTCGTTACGATATTCGCGTAGACGGACACTTGCTCCATCGTATCTTCTATGGCGCTCAGGAAATGGGACACCCGGTTTTGGTTGGCGATGTTGATCTGTTCCTCGACGACCTGTGTGCTTTTCTGGTTCGAGTATATATAAATGATGAAAATCGGGGCGATCAGGAAGAAAATCAACAGGATCACTTTGGTAATCAGATTCATAGCGCACTCCTGTTTCTGGAACGTTTAATCTCACTATAACCGATAATGTTCGCGATGACGAGAGCCCATGGAGAGTAAAAACGTATGGAATTCGGTGGAAAAAGAAATCGGTTGCGTAGCGGGCTTTCCCGCTCCATTCCGCGCGTCGGCCAATGAATTTCATTCCAAAAATGTGAAATCTTTTGTATAATACAGAGCGAACTTACGTTCCATTTCATGTCAAAGGAATGAAGCCGAATGAGCCTGAATCCTTTCAGCGCGTTAACCGAATATACCGAACACATCCAACACCGCATTGCCGCATCCGCAGCCGCATTATGCATTATAAAAGACAACAATATCATACATGAATGGTATGCGGGACATCATCATTTCCATAAGGGGGCGAGAAAGACCGGGGATACGTCGCAATTTAACGTTTATTCCACCAGAGTCACCTACGTAGGCTTGGCCGCCGCCATTGCCATTGATGACGGTCACATCGGGAGTCTGGATGATCGGCTAAGCGAATATATGCCGGACAGCGATAAAGATGTGCTCGGCGATACAACCTTGCGGCACCTCGTTACGCGCACGACGGGACTGCAGTTTAAAGGAAGTCAGGTGACACGCAAGTTTGCCCCGGGCACGGCACTCGAAGGAAAGAAACCGGAGATCCTCGCCGCCATCGTTAAACAAGCAACCGGCAGAACGGTTGCCGATATCATAACCGAACGCGTGTTGAAACCGATGAATTTGACGCAGACGGAGTGGCGAACCGAGGGGAAAGAAACGTTGGTATGCGACATTACCGCTCCCGACAGTTACCCGACGTTGCGGCTGGAATCGGATGAAGGCAGCGATCGCAATCTGTATGTAAGCGCGCAAGAGCTTGCGCTCTGGGGAAATTTGCATTTGAACAACGGAATGCACGAAGGAAGGCAGATCGTGCCGAAGGAAGTAATCGACATGGCGGTTTCGGTTCAGACCCCGCCATCGTTGCCGGTTCATTTGCCCCGGCTCGGCTTTTTCTGGTGGATTCAACACCCCCGCACGGAACAAAGCGAAATCGGCCCTCACTTACCGGAATATACGTATCAAATTCTCGGTGCGTCCGGTTGTTCTTGCACCGTCATTCCGAAACATCGCGCGGTCGTGGTCCGCATGACCAACAGCCTCTGGACGTTCGGTGGAAAAAATAATTTCGACCACATCGCCGACATTCAGCATTTCGGCAATTTGGCCGAATCTGCATTAAGTCGTTGGCCGGATTGAAGAAAAGTGCACCGCCGGGGCGACTGTTGCACCCGGCCATGCACCTCTCCTGCCGCGGACCGCTTGCGTTAACGCGCAGCGATCATCCGCAATACCATGTCGACGCTGGGAATCCGGTAATCGTCGATCTCTTGCGCATTCAATACCATAAGCCCGGATAAAACCGATAAATAGGAGGAAATCAGCTCATCAGGGCTGCCCTCCGCGATTTCGCCGGCTTGCTGTCCTTCTACAAACAGCGGACGCAGCAAGGAAACAAACAACGCCATGGAATACTGCTTCATCAGCTGCTTGACTTCGTCGGGGACGCCGTCGGACGTACGTGCCTGGTGAATAAGCAGGAAATAAGGCGCGCCGCTCTCATCGAGTATTTCGTGGGTTAGCGCCCTAATTTTGTCCATCGGCGAGCCCGGAAGATCCAGGACGGTTCTCATCCCCTCTTGCGATGCGATCATGGCCCCCCGCACCAAGGTCGTAAAGAGCTCTTCCTTCGACTTGAAATAATGGTACAGCAAGCCGTGACTGATGCCGGCCTCGGCGGCGATCATGCTCATTTTCGTTCCGACGATCCCCCGCCTGGCGAACACTTTCAGAGCGGCGCCCATAATTTGTTCCCTGCGTTCATCGCGAATCTGGTGCAATTGTTCGTCGTTTAAAGGGGCCACTGAACCGTTCATCTCCTTTTCCTTTACTCCATGCCTCTTGCCGCTTATTAATGATTCATAAATTTCCATTGACCAAATGATTGGCTATCAACGCACGGATTCATACGATACGCCGGTGAAGGAGGGCACGATGCGATCCCACTCATTCTCCCATGATGGACCATACTGCCAGGAAAGCTCTGCGAGCAGCGTTCTGCCTTCGTCCGTTGCGGCGAGCACCGTTGCCGCCATTTGCGGATTCAATATTTTATCAGGTGAAACGGACAGCGTGTTTACGGCCCAGTACAGACCGTAAAGCTCCCAGCTCTGCTCAGTTGTCGCATGTTTCAAATACAAATCCATATATTTTCGCCCGAAACCAATGCCCTTCAGCGGCTCGGAGCCTGCGTACTGCACGCCTTCCCATTGTAGATCGTTTGCGCAATTGAGCCACCAGGCAGGCCCGATCGCATCTTGCATTTTTTGAAGAACGCGCTGTTCGAAGCCATCCTTGGGCGCATGCCCGCGTTCCTGCAGGCACGATTCCAGCACTTCCGCTTCCATCGCAGCGACCGTCATCCCTTGACCGAAAATCGGATCGTATATGCAGAACGCATCACCCAGAACCAGTAAGCCGGACGGCCACCGCGACATCCGTTCATAGCGATGCCGGTACAGTTCCGATACGCGAAACCCGCGAGGGGATCCAATCGGCTCCAGCTGCTGCAATATGTCCGCTATAATCGGACTCGGCAGCCCGGCTACCGCCTGCTCGAACGCTTCCGCATCCGTGGGCGGGAAATGCCCTCCCGGACGGTAAAGCAGCATCTCTGCGATACGATTTTCGATAAAGGAAAATACGCCCGTGTAAGTTCCTTTGGCCGGCTGTCCGGCTATATTGATGACGTCCCATGTATCGGTCATATGCAGCAAATGGGCAGGAACCTTATAGCGGCGGGTGCTGTAGCCGAGATCGACTTTCAGCATATCCGGGCTCGGCACGTCATAGCCCAGCTCCGCAAGCCACTTCGGCAGCCTGGAATGCCGCCCGCTCGTATCCACCACCATATCGCCGGCAAGCGTCAGCTCCGCTTTCCCACGCTCCCGGACCCGCACCCCTGTAACCGCCGTCCGGTCCGGGTTCGTTACGAGCTCGATCACATCGTGGTTCGGAAGAAACCGCACATGGGATATCCGCTTCGCCCGCTGACGCAGCACCCATTCCAGCGCTGCCCGGCTGAACTTGATATCGTTACGCTGATACTGTCCGACAAAGCTTCCGTATGCATTCATGTTGTGAACGGTCTTGTTCAGCGACGTTGGAGCCCCAAGCGTCAATAAATCGTTCTCATATCCGGGAAAGAGGCGCTCTGTAATCTGCTTGCCGCGCTGCGTGAACCGGTGAGGATGAAAACCGTGCGGCGTACCCGCCCGGTCCTCCGGCTTGTCGGGGAAGTCGTCTTTATCAATGATAAGAACCTCTTCATAATAATCAGAAAGCACTCTTGCAGTCAATAATCCGGCAATGCTCCCTCCAATGACCAGTGCTTTGCCTTCCTTACGTTCGTTGTTCATCGTTACGTCTCCTCCTAATGGGTGGATTGATTTTAGATTGACTAAGTCAATCAATAATAAAGTAAAAAAAAAAATTTGCACCTAGCCGCCGCTTGTCCTATAGTGCCGTACAGCTCTATCCGGGCCAACTCGGTAACCGCTGCTTCAATAAATAACAGCTCCATCGAACGACCTCCCGCAAAAGCGGCCCAACGTCTTGCCGTCTTACGTTTTCGATTGACTCGTTCAGTCAATATTAAGATAGAGTATTTTCCCACTGTTGTCAATCAAAATATTTATTATTTCACCCGCAAGTAAAATGCTCACCCTCACGCCAAGCCAAAAAGCCCGAAACCCGACAGGGTTTCAGGCGTCCGGGCGGCGTTCTCTCCATTGGCTCATCCTTGGCCGCAACCAGCGCAGCTGCAATTCGTCGGCTCGTCCGGCCGGCAACCTCGGCGCTGCCGCGCTTGATCTAAATGATATCGTCTTCTTCGCTATAAAACCCTTGTTCGCGGGCATAATTGCCCCAATGCGGCCTTCTGCCGTCGATATCCGTATATCCGTATTCATCCGATAGGCCCCAGCTCGTCAGTCTCTTTCCCGACTTCGAGCGATGGTTCGGATCGGCCGCGAGCGAAGCGACGGCTTGCCCGATAAAATACGGCGTTTCCGACTGAAGAAAGTGCGGGTCGGCCCTCCCTGCTTCCTGCCAATTCGATTCCGTTACGCCGAAATGATCAAGCATGGCTTCCGAGCGCAAAAAGCCGGGGGTGAGCGCAACGGCCGTCACCCCGTCCTCCCGCAAATCGGCGGCCATCGCTTCGGCGAGATGGATGGCCGATATTTTCGCCAGGCTGTAGTACAGATTGCCCCTGTAGCCGTAACCCGCGCCATCCGTAATTTCAATGATCAACCCGGTTTGGCGAGCAACCATAAGGGGCGCTCCGTAATAGCTGGTCAGCATGTGGGAGTGAACGGCCCTCTGCTGCATCAGGATGCCGTCGTGCAGATTGTGCCGCCAAAACTTCGCACCCCATTCGGTGAGCGGATCCCCGCCCCAAACATCATTGACCAGAATGTCCAGTTGACCGTCCTGCTCCCGCTTGATCCTGTCAAACAGTTGCTTCACTTCGGCTTCAACCGTGTGGTCGACTCTTACGGCAATGCCGCGGCCTCCCTGACCGTCTACCCTTTCGGCCGTCTCTTCAATCGTCTCGGGCCGCCCCATGCTCGACATGCCGCCTCTCACACTGCGTCCGGTTACATAGACGGTAGCGCCCGCTCGGCCGAGCATCTCGCAATCCCCCGCCCTGCCCCGCGGGTCGCTCCCGCCACCACGGCTACTTTCCCGCTCAACGGTTTCATCCAGGGCCGCCTCCTCTCTTATTTGACAGAATCAGTTTACCCTGGATCTATGACAACCCTTGACTTGGATTACGCTGACCGAATCCCCAAAAAACGAAAAAGACGCTCCGTATACGCAGTACGGGCGTCTTCGTCAGTTAAAATGAATATGGATACGGCCGAAGCCTGTTAATCGCAAATCGTTTCCGGGTCGTTCACATGCTTCTCGAACTGTTCCGACAGCAAGTTCAGCGCGCGAATGATCGACTCGACCTGTTCCGGGCTCAAATCTCTCAAGATAGCTCCGTAGTAGTCATCCGTGTACGAATCGATCAAACTTTTAAACTGGCCGACTTTCTCCGTCTTCTTGATCCAAATAATACGCCGGTCCGCTTGATCCCGGATCCGCTCGGCAAAGCCGTCCCGTTCCAGACGGTCCACAATGCCCGAAACGGTGCTGTAAGATAGCAGCAGCGCCTCGCTGAGCTGCCCGATCGTCTTCGGCTCGTTGTAAATTTCGAAAATGGCCATAAGCTGAGGCTTGGTCAGATCAAGGTCTTTCAGAAACTTGAGAGCAGACGTTCTATACAATCGGCTAAGTTTGCGAATGACCTTACTGATCTCTGAAGGTTGATCCACACTCACAGATTCCAGCCTCCCTTATTGGTATTTGTCGAAAATTGCACTCGCTGCTAAAACTATACCATACGGGCAAACCATACAACAACTACCTTGGCGTCGATTCCTGCAGTAAATCAAGCAAATTTATGCTTTCACCGTTCCTGGCGATTCCTGCAAGCTTACGGCTCCGGGACTATCCGAAGCGGACGCCTTGCCGTCGTCGCTCTTCTTCGGCTGTACCGGGGCTGCAGCCTTCTTCTTGCTGCCCATAAAAAAGACAAACGGCAAACAAAGAAACGCAGGAATCGCGGAAATATAAAACGTATCGGCAATCGCCCGCACGAGGGCTTCTTTCTGTATCAAGCCGGCGACCATGGAAGTAGCCGCTCCCGTCGCCGTCGACATATCGACAGACGATTGGTACACGTAGCCGGATATGGCGGAAATGGCATTGCTCGCCGTCAGCGAATCGACCGTTACACTCTCGTTGATATGCGCCCCATGGGTAAGCTGCCGGCTGCTCATCAGCGCCGTAAAGATCGCGATCGACATGGAACCTCCGACCTGACGGGATACGTTCCCAAGCGGTGACGCATTTCCGATCTGGTGAGGCGCCACGGCGCTCATCCCGGCAGAAGTCATCGGCATCATACAGAGCCCGATCCCTATGGAACGAATACTCATAATCCAGATTAACCAGTGATTCGGCGTATCCGCCGCCAGCAAATGCAACTTGAGCGTCGTCACGCCCAAAATCGTTAAACCGACGAGGCCGACCGGGGCGATGCCGAATTTATCGTTCAGCTTCCCGCTGAGCGGCATCATCAGCGCCATGACGATTGCCTGAGGCATCATGACGAGTCCCGCCTGCATCGCATTCAAGCCCTGAATGTTCTGCAAATAAAGCGGAGCAAGAAAGGAGCCTCCCATCATCCCCATCATAACCAGACAAGACGCCACCGTACTGATCGTGAACTGGGGAATAGCGAACAGCCGGATATCCAGCACAGGCGTCTCGGTGCCGAGCTCCACCCAAAGCAGCAGCAAAAAGCTGAAGAAAGCTACAAAAAACAAACTGAGAATATAAAAAGAAGTCCATCCTTCCGACTGCCCTTTGCTCAAGGCGAGCAATATGCTGCCGAAAAAGATCATGGATAACAAGGCGCCGGGAAAATCGAATTTGACTCCCTTTTTCGTCTGGGAATTTTTGAGCAATATATTCCCCATGATGACGGCGAAAATGCCGATCGGAATGTTGATCAAGAACAGCCAGCGCCAGCTGTAGTACTGGATCAAGTATCCGCCCGCCGTCGGGCCGAGTGCCGGGGCAACCATCGCGGCAATACCCCACAGGCCGATAGCGGTCGATACTTTGCTCTTAGGAAAAGTCGTATAAATGATGGACATGCCGACGGGCATTATAAATCCGCCTGCAAACCCTTGAACGATTCGGAAGAAAATGATTGACGTGTCGCTCCAGGCGATGGCGCAAAGCACGGAGCCTATCGTAAAGCCGGCTACGGAGTATACGAATACGGTTTTATTGCCGAATCGCAAACCAAGATAGCCGGTCATGGGAATCACCATGGCGGATGCCAACATATAGCCCGTAAGCATCCACTGCATGGTCTGCGTATCCGAGCCGAATACCGCTGTCAGCTTCGGCAGCGCGACGCTCATCAAGCTGCTGTTAAGCACGGATACGAAGGTCCCCAAAACGATGGCAATGAGACCCAGCCACATCCCGCCGTTGCTATCCTTCGAGGATTGACCGTCAGGTGACGTACCTGTAGTTGAATCGGTCATATCGCGCCCCCTACTCCGCTTTCAGCTTCGTGCCTTCGGTGATATTGGCGCCCGGATTCACAACGACCTGCTGGCTTGCCTGCAGCTCTTTGTTCGGCAGGACGTACACCCAGTCCTGATTTTTTTCCTCGGTTTTGATTTCTACCAAATGCGCCGTTTGATTATCCGATTTCACGACATACGTTTTATCGTCTTTCTTGATCACCGCCGACTTCGGAAGCTCCAGCTTCGCATCGGCCGAACCGGACAAACGAACTTCAGCGACCATTCCGGCAAAGAGCAGCCCGTCTTTGTTGTCCACGGTCACCTTGACAGGGAATGTCGTGCTGTTCGCATTGGATACCGGGCTTACAAACGTAATCTTGCCCTGGAACGTTTTGTCGGGTACGTTCGGCACTTTCACTTCGACGGCGGAGCCGGTCTTCAACTTGCCGATTTGATTCTCGGCTACGCTCAGCTCGACCTGCACCTGATCCATGTTGACGATCGATACGATCTGTGCGCCTGCCTGTGCCATTTCGCCGACGGAAACCATCCGTTTGACTACCGTGCCGTCAATCGGGGAAGTGATCGTAGCATTGGCGACCGCCGTGTTGGCCAAATCCAATACGGCCGTCAGACGGTTTACTTCCGCTGCCAGCGCTTTGAGCGTGTTCTCCGTCGGACCGGCTTTGGCCAAATCCAGCTTGGCGCGTGCGGCTTGCGCGGCAGCGGCTGCCGATTTTTCCCCGGCTTGCGCTTGCTCATAAGCGGCCTTCGCTTTTTCATACTCGAAGGTGCCGCGGTCCATATCTTCTCTGGTCACGGCCGAGCTGCTGTCGTATTGATTGCGCAGCTTGTTATACGTGTCCGTCGCCAGCTTAAAGCCCGCTTCGGCTTGCTGCATCGCGGCGCTTGCCGTTTGCGCGGCCGCTTGCGCCTGCGCCACAGCGCTGTTCAGCCCGTCGATCTCCTGGGCTCTCGCTCCGGCGCGGGTATCCGCAAGCTTCGCCTGGGCTGCGCTAAGCCCCGATTCGGCTTGCTGCGCCTGTTTGGACAAATCATCGGTCTCCAGTTGAATCAGGACATCGCCCTTCTTCACCTTAGCCCCTTCTTCTACGCTAACGGCCGCCACTTTGCCCGACACCTTGGATACGACTTTGATATCCTGGTCGGGGATGATTTTACCGCTGATCCCGGAATCGGACAATTGGCCCAGCTTGATCAACTGCACGGGCACTTCGGAGCCATTCCCGGCTCCGGCAGCCGGTGCGCCGCATCCCGGAAGCACCCCTATAACCGAAAGGGAGAGCAAAGCGGGAATCCATATATGTTTTTTTGTCGTTTTCATCGATTACTCCACCTTTGCTAATTGCCTTTCAAATGAATTTTGATGACCGTGCTCATGCCTGGGGACAGATCGAACCCTTGTTGATCATCAATGGCGATCTTGATCGGAATGCGCTGCGTCACTTTCGTGAAGTTGCCGCTTGTATTGGTGGCAGGCAGCAGCGAGAAGGTTGAAGCCGTTGCTTTGCTGATTTCCGAAACCGTCCCTTTCAACGAGGCGCCGGCGTACGTGTCGATTTTGATATCCACTTTTTGTCCCACCTGAATGCGGTGGATTTCCGTTTCTTCAATATTGGCCGAAACGTACAGCTTCTTCTTATCGACAACCATCGCTACCGTCTGCCCGGGAGAAGCGACTTCCCCTGTATGGACCATCGTCTTGATCACGGTGCCCTCGATCGGAGAACGCAGCGCCGCTTGATCCAGCATGCTCGTAGACAAGTTGCTGCTGTCCTGCTGCCCGATAATTTGATCGGCCATGACATGCTCGCCTTCGTTCACCTGCAACGAAACGACTTTGCCGGTTACGCGCGGCATAACGCGGTAAATATCCCCGGCCAGTCTGGAATCTTCCGAAGACACGTAATGCTGGCTTTGGTACCAGAACATGCCTCCGCCTCCTACGCCAGCGACAACAAGTACCGCCAAGATAACGTACAAAATGATTTTACGTTTCATTTCTCTCCTCAACCTCTTCCTTTTCAACAAGTGCAAATGTTCCTTCAGCGAAACAACGCAATTCGTTATTTGCCGGTTTATCGATTCGATCGCGAATGATAGGAGTGCGGGCTCACGCTATTCTTTGCCCAGCGGCTCTTGCGCCGCAGTCAAATTGTTCAAAATCACGCTGTAAATTCGTCCCATGCTTCTCAAGTCGTCTTGGTAGATGCCGTTGAGTGTTTTCTTAATTAACTGCTGCCGGTAGTCAACGATCGTATCGACTCGTTCCCTGCCTTTGTCCATAATGCTTAGCATGACGACCCGGCGGTCTTCCCCGCCGCGAATGCGCTCGATCAACCCGAGCTCGACCAGCTTGTCGCTCAAATAAGTCATCCCGGCAAAAGAGACGCTCCACTGCTGCGCAAGATCCGAGGATTTGAGAGGTCCTTCCTCCGCCAGCCGCAGCAGCAAATCGGACTGGTGCAGCGTCAGCTCGTCTTTCGGGCACATTTTGCTCCATTCTGCCTCATATCGCTTCATAACCTGCCGGTGCATGTGAGCGAGCGAGCTCAAGTCGTAGTTCTCGTACAAAATCACATCCCCTCCTTAAAACGCAAATTAGTAAACCAATATATATTTCACCTGCGAATGTTTCCTGTACGAAATAATATCATACGCCCAATTATTTTGTAAACAAAATAATTGGGGGGCTCCTGCCTGGAGCCCCCCAATTTCGCTGCGTTCATCAGTTTGTAAAATATTCAGCATTCCGCCGCCGCGTACTCGAACCAGTCGAAATCGGCGTAGTTGCCGCTCGTTTGCCCATTGCTGCCGGCATACAGCCCAATATAAGCACCGAGGAAGCTTCCCGCGACATCCGGACTCAGCAGCGTGCCGTCCACGCCGTCGCACAAACATGCCCACGCTTCCGCTTGAAGCGCATAATCGAAGCGCAGCCGCTGCCCTGCAGCTTCGATCTTCAAGTAAAGTTTGCGCGTCTCGAGCGGAATCGCGGCCACTACCCGCTCTTCCCGATTGCGGCATTCCACCAGGCGCAGCAGCCGCCGCTCTTCCGCCATTGCATACTCGAAGCGCAGATGAAAATCGCTTGTCTGCAGCAGCACAAGCCCTGCGGCTTCTTCATTCGCCTGCGGCGAAAACTCCATCACCGTGCGCGTTGCGAAGCTCATATGCTGCTGACGCCGGGCGATCACCGCCGGATTCGACCATTCGGTGAGCCGATCCGGCTTCAGCCTGAGCCGCAGATGGCCCGGGCGCTCCGTCAAGCTCCAGAAGTCGCCCCGCGGGGTACGAATAAAGCTCCAGCGCATATCCAGCGTCTCACGGTCAAACTGGTCGCATACCGGCGGTAGCGGCCACTTGCACACCGGCAAGTCCGGGCAAGGCATCTGCATCTCAACGAAGCCTTTTCCCGGGTTGACGACCGGCCAGCCCTTCTCCCACCGCAGCGGCACAAGAAACGTCTCCCGCCCCAGGTTGCGGTAACCTCCGCCGTACGGGCGGGTGCCAAGGCATACCATCCACCATTCGCCGCTCCCGGTTTGCACGATATCCCCGTGGCCGACATTCGTAATAGCGGCTTCCTGCCCCAGATGGCGATGGGTAAGAATCGGATTCGCCTTGGCGCCTTCATACGGCCCCGTGATCTCTTTGCTGCGGGCTACGGTAACCGAGTGCGTGAAGCCAGTGCCGCCCTCGGCGATGAATAAATAATAGTACCCGTCCACCTTGTACAGATGAGGACCTTCCTGCGCATGAATGAATTTGAGTGCGCCGTCCCACAGGCTATACTTCGGACCGATCAGCCGGTGGGTTTGCAGATCCAGCTCTTGCATGTAGATCTCCATATGTTTCGGATACTGCTGCCCTTCCGGCGGTCTGCGGTTCGCCGTAAAATACGCCCGGCCGTCATCGTCGAAAAAGAGCGACGGATCGATGCCCGGCGCGTCTTCCAGCCAGTGGGGGTCGGACCACGGGCCGTCCGGATCGGTGGCGGTGACGTAAAAATTGCGACGCTCGCTTGTCGCGCTCTCTACCAGCGTCGTGATCATGTAGAACACGCCGTTATGATAACGGAGCGTTGCCGCGTAAATGCCGCGGGACGTTTGCACCCCGTCCAGGTTAAGCTGTGAAGGCCGGTCTAGGACATGGCCGAGCTGCCGCCAATGCACGAGGTCCTTGGAATGGAAGATCGGAACGCCGGGAAAGTATTCGAACGTAGACGTAACCATATAATAGTCGTCCCCTACCCGGCATACGGAAGGGTCCGGATACATCCCGGACAAAATCGGATTTTGGAATAATGCCATATCGCGAGCTCCTTCGCTAATCGTTTTCAACGTTTTTATCATGAACGTTCCGCGCGTGCCAGTCTATAGACCGGATTTAACTTTTTCCTTACAATAGTCGTATATCCTTAGCTCCACATACGTTTGGGGTAAGGACGGACGCGCTGCGTCGAATGCAACGATCTACAATATGACCTGCTCAAAAATGGCACGCTCTCTTCGGAATTTGGCATACCATACCGAGCATTTTCCGGTACGATGAATATGAAAGCCGTATCCCGAATCGAGCGCGACCATACGACAATGAATGGAGGAGAAGCATGATACCCGAAGGCAACTTAAAGAACAATATCGAGCGATTCTCTGGCTACGAGGATGTGTACGACAAATACCGCCCGCAAGCCCCGCAAGCGCTGGTTCAGGTGCTTACGAATTACGCCGGCGGGAAGCCCTCGCTCGTCATGGATATCGGCTGCGGCACCGGGCTTTCGTCCTTTGTCTGGAAGGACGATGCCCAGAAGATTATCGGGGTGGAGCCGAATGCGGACATGATCGGCAAGGCGCGGGATAACTTGCACCGCATCGGCGCGAGCCACATTTCTTTTGTGCAAGGGTACTCGAATCAATTGGATGCCGCTTCCGGCTCAGTCGACGTCATTACATGCTCTCAGTCGTTTCATTGGATGGAACCGGAGAGCACGCTGCGGGAGGTGGCCCGCGTCCTCCGCGAAGGCGGTGTATTCGCAGCCTACGATTGCGATTGGCCGCCCACGATCCATTGGTCCATCGAAGAAGCGTACGAAAGGCTTGTTTCCAAAGCCGACGTCATCATCGCCCGTCTAGCGCAGGAGGAAGACCGGGCATTGAAACGGGATAAAGGCAAGCATCTGTCGAATCTCAAAAACAGCGGCGCCTTCCGTTACTGCAAAGAGATCTTATTCCACAACATCGAGCGTTTCGACGCCGAACGTTATGTCGGCCTGGCGCTCAGCCAAGGCGGCGTGCAAACGGTATTCAAGCTGGGCTCGTCCGAGCTTGATGAAGACATTGAAACGTTCAGAACGCGGGTAGCCCAATATTTTAGCGGAAAGTCATTGGATGTTCTTTTCAGCTACAGAATGCGGGTCGGCGTGAAGTAGCTGCCGCCCGTCGTCTGTTAAGTAAGCGTTTTCTATTATAGTAGAATATTCATTCGCTAGTCATCCGAATATATTTTCCGAGACTGCGCTTGGGAGGCTTGATCTTGAATTTTACAGGCTTGAATCGGCCTTGGCGGTGGATCGCAGCAGCGCTCGTTCTGGCGCTCGCCGTGACGATCATTGCGCTTTCGCTCTACGGCGGCCGCAATACCCCGCCCCCTTCTCCCGGCGGCTCGCCGCAAAAGGAAGAAGTCACGCTGAAAGTATTAACGTACAATATGCATGTCGGGATCGGCATGGACAACGTGCTCGATTTGAAGCGAGTCGGCGACGTTCTCGCCGCCTCGGGCGCGGAGGTGATCGGCCTGCAGGAGGTCGATAAACATTGGGCGGAGCGAAGCAAATTCGAAGATCAGGCGAAGTGGCTCGCCGACTACTTGAAGTTCCATTACGCATTCGGCGCCAATCTGGACCGGGCTCCTCTCAAGCCGGGAGAGCAGCGGCGGCAGTATGGCACGGCGATCTTAAGCAAATACCCGATTACGGATTCGAAAAACACGCTGCTTCCGAGCAATCTGAAAGCTAGCGAACGCGGCGAGCAGCGCGGGATTTTGAGAGCGACCATCGATGTCGGCGGCACCCCGATTCATTATTACAGCACGCATCTCGGTCTCAGCGCCGAAGAACGGAAAGGCCAAACCACCGAAGTCGTGAAGCTCGTGGGCGCGCAGGGAGGCAACGCCATCATTGTCGGCGACCTGAACGCCGCACCGTATTCGGACGAAATCAAAAATTTGTCAGCCGCCTTTAGAGACGCGTTCGCCGATAAAACGAATACGTATACGTTCCCGGCGGACAATCCGCGCATCCGAGCCGATTATATTTTTTATACGCCCGGCCTGCAATTGAAAAGCGCGGAAGTGATCCGTGCGCTCGCTTCCGACCACATCCCGGCAACCGCGCAATTTACGTTCAGCAAGCAGCCATGATAGTAATAGCAGAACTCATTCTTTTTTATAGCCGAAAAGACCAGGCTCGCCACCCTGGTCTTTTACATTTTATGAAGGCCTACTCGCATACTAAGTTTTTTTCCGAAAGCACATGATATGTATTGTCGCTGTCGAGCTTGCCGAGGAAGCGGACCGTATATTTCCCCGTATAATTCAGCACCACATGATTCAGCTCCCAGGTGTACCAAAAATCTTCTTTGCCCGGCAGCACGTACTCTTTGGAAGAAACGACTTTATTGCCGGCGGAATCCACCATATCCAGCTTGACGGAGCGGATGGCCGGAATGAGGTTGTCGACCTGAACGAATACCGAGAAGTCGATCGGCACCCCCTTCTTCACTTTTCCGAACAAATCGCGAATCCCCTTGCCGTCCTTGCTTTCGCCGAGGCCGAATATCATATGGACATTCGGTTTATACAGTTTGGTCGTCCCGGAATCGGGGTCGGGTATGGCCAGCAGGTTTGCTTTCTCCGCGATGGCCTCCACCGGCACAAGAACGGTGCCGTCTACGTTAAGCGCCGGAACGTCGTCCTGCTTGAACGAAAGCTCGCGGCCGTTGAAGAAAATGGACGCGATGTCGAGATCTTTGAACTTACCCGCCGCGCCTGCGTAAGAGATGCCTACGTTCAAACAAGTGAATAAGGAGATCACTATCGCGATTTTTTTAGCCTTCAATCCGTTCACCGCTTTCGGGTTTTATAGATTTGTACACGAAAAGGGGTAAAAAGTTTCTATAATAAACAAAATTTAGTAACTATTTATTTAAAATGTTCCTGCGCGTATTTGCCGAGTTTCTTCAGCAATTGGCTCGCCGTTCTTTTCTCTTCGGGCGAAAGACCGTTCATCGCCTGCTCGATGACTTCCGTATGCTTCGGAAACACATTCTCTATAAATTGCCTTCCTTGCTCGGTGATTTCAGCGAAAATCAGGCGGCGATCTTCGGTAGAAGCTTTGCGCACCGCTAACTTTTTCTGCTCGAGCTTGTCGACGACATACGTAATGTTGCCGCTGCTCATCAGCACCTTGCCTCCGATTTGCTGAATGGGCTGCGCCCCTTTATGATACAACAGCTCGAGAACGCCGAATTCCGTCCGGTTGAGGCCATGCTGCCGAATATCGCGATCCGCATGTGCATTGACCCACTGGCCTGCTCGGGAAAGCGCGATATAAAGATCCAGCGCATCGTTCTTAGATATCGTCATCCTGTTCACCGCTTTCTTCAACAAATGATGTCCGTCTTATATCGTCTTGAAGTTAAGATATTGGATTTGGACCTCATTGTCAATGAAGACCGTGCGAATAACGATGAAACCACAAAAACGGCACTTTACAGACCGACGGTCGGTACGATATGATATTCATGTACCGACCGTCGGTCTGTTCATTAAAAACCAATCCTAAGAAAGTGTGAATCCAATGGCTCAACTAAACGAAAGCTTCCAGCTCATCCTCGAAACCGCCGAAGCGCTCATTCGGGAAAAGGGCTGCCGGCAGACGACGCTGCAAGATATTATCAGCCGAACCGGTCTATCCAAGGGTGCGATTTATCATTATGTCACCGGCAAAGACGAACTGCTTGGACGGCTGCTCCAATCACGGGTCGAACAAACGAATGCGAAATTTTACGAGGTGGTGGACCATCCGGATACGAAAGGTTTGGAAGAACCGCTTCAGCTTATTGCCGAGCGGGTCTTTGGGGCGGTGCAGCATGACGATGTAACGAATCAAATTTTCCTTTACCTGCTCAGCCGGATGGACGATCGGAAAGTTTCCGACATCATGAAAGGCATCTATCAATATACGCTCGATACTTGCTCGAAATGGATCGAAGCCGGACAGCGCGCCGGCGTAATCCCGGCCGCCGCAGATCGAATGCAGCTTGCCGAAGGCATGATGATGTTCATGTACGGGCTGCGCGTGCAAAATACGATCCTGCAGGATGGAAGCCGCATGAATGCGCACGAAGTGACGCAATTCATGTTCCGCGTACTCCGGTAATCGCGATGGTTCTCCCTCATCTATTATTCCGAAAGGGCTGTTTATCCCATGTCAAAACGTACGTACGTCATTATGACTTTACTGCTTAACGGCATTGTGCCTTGGGCGCTCTATGTGTGGCTGTCCGATTACATGCCAAGTTTGACCGCGCTCTGCATCGCCACGCTCGTCCCGCTCGCGGACAACGTCGTTCACTTGATCAAGCACCGCAAGCTGGACGCGTTCGGCTCCTTAATGCTCTTCACTTTCGTGCTTACGCTCGTTCTCGTCGCGCTCGGCGGGAGCGAAAAAATGCTGCTCGTCCGGGAATCGATGATCACCGGCGCCGTAGGCGTCGTCTTCCTGGCATCGCTGCTCTTTCACCGGCCGCTTATGTTTTTTTTGGCCGCCCGCTTCAACGGAAATCCCGAGAAATTCGCCGGCAACTGGAAATATGCGTATTTCCGTTATGTGCTGCGGCTGATGACCTTCGTATGGGGAATGCTGCTGCTGCTGGAAGCCGCCGTGCGCACGATGCTGGTGTACCGGCTCACGACGGCCCAGTTTCTTGCGATCTCTAACGTCGTTTTGTACGGATTCGTCGGCGTGGCTATCGCTTGGACCGTGCTGTACCGGAAGCATTCCGCCAAGCGGCTGAAGGAAGTGATCTGGAGATCCGAGCATGAGGGGGCAGCGGCCCAATGATTGTGTCCTTCACCCTTGCGGATAAAAAAAGCGTGGTATCCTTGTACCGGTCCGTCACCGGCGAGCTGCAGCGGCAGGGCATCCGTCAATGGGACTGGTTTTATCCGAACGGCGTCGTCGTCGGAAGCGACATCCGCCGCAGCAGCTTGTTCGGCGTGAAAGCGGAAGACCGTGTCATTGCCGCTGTCGTCATCGACGACCTTCAAAGCCCGAAATATGCGCCGCTCCCGTGGAGCGACGGCGAAGGTTCGGCTGCCTGCATTCACCGGTTGGCCGTTCATCCCCAGCATCAAGGCAACGGTCTTGGCAAGCGACTGCTGCAATTCGCGGAAGATACGGTCCGGGAGCAGGGTCATTCGAGCATACGGCTCGATGTATACACCGGTAACCCCGGCGCTGTCCATATGTACCGGCGGGCCGGATACCGGGAAATCGGCGAGATTCGCTTCCCGCTTCGGCCGCTGCCGTATTTATGCTTCGAGAAGCTGCTGTAAGCGCCATACGCGTTGTGTACGCTGTATGCGATGCGGTCCATCTAGCTGCCGGATTCGAACCTGGCTCGGGAGCGGGCCTGTTTCCCCGCTGCATACCGCTTGTACATATCCGGATGAATGTCTTTAAACGCTACGAATTTCTTGCTCTGCTCATTCCAGATCCGGTGCCTGAGCGAGTGCAAGCTTGTCTGAAGCGTGATCGTTTGCACTTGCTGCAAACGCGGGTTGGCGTTATGCGCCGCCTCCAAATAATAATTCGGCACTCGCGGGCTCAAATGGTGAATGTGGTGGAAGCCGATGCTGCCGGTGATCCAGCAGAGCAGTTTCGGCAGCTTGTAGTACGAGCTTCCCTGCATGGCCGCCCGAACGTAATCCCAATCCTCTTCCAGCTCAAAGTAGCTGTCCTCGAACTGGTGCTGCACGTAAAACAGCCATATCCCGGCCACACCCGACACAAAAAATACAGGCGCTTGCACGAGAAGAAACGCTTCCCAGCCGATCGCCCAGCAAAGCAATCCGGCAATACCGACAATGCCAAGGTTGGTGATGTAGGTGTTCATGCGCTCTTGGAATCCGGCGCGCTTGCGGTTAAATCGGTAATCGATAAGGAAAATGTAGATCGGACCGATACTGAACATCAGGAGGGGATTGCGGTACAGTCGATAAATGATCCGCCGCAGAGGAGACGAAGCCACATATTCTTCTACCGTCAGAGTCCAAATATCCCCTGTCCCCCGTTTATCGAGGTTGCCATTTGTCGCATGATGAACGGAGTGGCTGTGACGCCATTGATAGTAGGGGCAAAAGGTCAGAATACCGGTCAACGTCCCGACAATGTCGTTGGCCGTCCGGTTTTTGAAGAACGATTTGTGGCAGCAGTCATGAAAAATAATAAAAATCCGAACAAGAAACCCGCCGGCTACGATACCCAGCGCAAGCGTGAGCCAGTAAGAGACCGACAAACACAAATAAGCAGCGTACCAGAGCGTAAAGAAGGGAATAACGGTGTTGATGAGTTGCCACACGCTGGATCGCGTTCGTGGTCTTTCGTAGGGTGCGATGTCTTTGCGCCATCCGCCTTGCTGCTCATACGTCATTAAAATGAATCTTCCTCTCTTGAATCAAGTCGAAGCATATGGCTGTACCTCCGGTATTACGCCGGAACTCGTGATCGGTTCCCGGAATATCGAGGAAAATTCTTTTTTGTGAAAAACGCTTGTTCTCGCGGTCTCCCCTTTCGAATCGGTGCGTTGAATGCCCGGCATAGGGCTTAAGTATAGCATGAGTCCCTCGAATAAACTATTGTTATATCGTAGGTAAAAAGCCGCTGGATTTGCTGCAAAATAAAAACGCCTGTACGTGAAGACAGGCGTCGTGTCATGGCCCCTTGGTAAATCGGGGCTATTTCAACTTTTTAACCATCTCGGCATGCTGCTCGTTTTCTCTTTTCAAGTCCGCCGTATAGCTGTCACGGAGCAGCGCCAGCTGATCCCTTAACGTCTGGATCTGCTGTTGGACCGAGCCTTTGGCAATAATTTGTGCGATCAGCTCCTGCGTTTCGAACAATTGTTTCTCCAGCTCCGCTCTGGCCGCCTCGGTCGCTTTCGAATTGTCGAGCGGCAGCGAACTCATTTTATCGATGATCTCCTCTTGCTTCGCATTGGCATCCTTGAGCGCTTTATCGTACGCCGCTTTCGTGGCGTAGGTGCCCGGGTTGTTTTTGCGGATTTGGGCGATCTGATCCTCTACCTGTTTTTTGTTCTGGTTATACCGATCTCTAAGCAGGCTGACCGCCTTGTCGTGCCGCTCGTTCTCGATTTTTAACGGAGCGGGCTGCGTCGTCGTAATCGTGTTCGGCAGCGGGCTGCTTCCGTCCGTCATATCCACTTTGCTGATCAATACGTCGTTCGAATACTCGCTTACGGAAAGCAGCGTGCCCTTCCTGTCATAATGGGAGACGAGGCCGTTCAACGCGTTGTTTTTGAACTCGCCGACCACCTTCTCGCCTTTGGTCGTCGTATACGTTCCTTTGCCTTCGCGGACGCCGTCCACAACTTCGCCTTCATAGACGTCGCCGCTTTTATACATGATTTTACCCGTGCCATTCGGAAGATCGTTATCGAACGGCCCCGTATATTTGTCGCCGGTATCATCATAGAGCGTCCCTTTTTCACGTTCGCCGTTCACATACGTCCCGTCGAACATCAGACTGCCGCTTGACGTATACTGCTTGACCGCGCCGTTCCATACGCCGTCTTTGACGGTTCCGTTGAATTCCAGCTGTCCGTTATCATAATAGCTTCTGGACCGTCCGTCGCCTGGCAGCCCGCCCGACATCGTTCCTTCGAACAACAGCTTGCCTTTCTCGTCGTACAGTTTGCCGGTTCCTTCGGGATAGCCGTTCACAAGCTGGCCCGTGTACTTTGTGCCGTCAGGGAACGCGTATTCCCCTTTGACCGGCTTCGACGGGTCCGGCGTCTTTCCCGTGCCTTTCGGCGTTCGGAGATAGACGGTAGACGTCTTCTCGTTCCACGTCACTTCTTTGCCGGAAGCTTCGCCGACGAACCTCAAGGGAACGAACGTATTCCCGTCCACAAGCCGCGGAGGCAGCTCCAGCTCGGTTGGCCGGTCATTAACGTAGGCGTCGGTATCGTCGATGATCAGGTTGATCGTCAGATCATCCCTTGTTCCCGTCACGGTTTGCGTTTCCTCGTTCCAGCCGATCCGCAAGCCAAGCTTTTCAAAGATGGGCCGGAACTGGACCAGCGTCGTTCCGTCCTCGACTAGCGGCGGCGCTTCGAATTTGATCAGCTTACCGTCCAAAAATACGCGTACCGGCTTCTCTGCAGCGGCTGCGGACGCGGCATTCGGCAGCGTCATAGCGGACTGCAGCAAGCAAGCCGACAGCAGGATGGCGTGCCATTTGTTCATCGTTGGTTCCTCCTTTGCATATATACGGTGCAATGCAAACCAATGGTTGGGTCTCGTCTCGTTCGGGCTCAGCCGAAGCGAGCTTCATATAGCCTCGTCTTCTCGCTTCGCTGTAGCCGCTTCTATTATGTTGTCGGCTTTTGCGGCCGCAAAATGAAGCCTTGCTTTGCCATTTGTATCCATTGGAATGCAACTTCCGCTCTTACGCATCAGGAAAATCCGTAATCGGCCGATCGGGAATAAACCGGTATCGCTCCAAATCGATGCGTCCATCCTCGCTTACCTCAACGCCTTCGCTTTGCAAGAAATGCATTTGCTTCATGCGCGATTCGCCGTCCTTCAGCGCGATCTCTCCTCTGGCGTTTACCACCCGGTGCCAAGGCAGCCGATGCGCCCGGCTTAACGAGTGCAGTATCCGCACAACTTGTCTCGCTCCTCGGGGGCTGCCGGCCAGCGCGGCAATTTGCCCGTACGTCATGACATAGCCCTCCGGTATGCTTTTAATCCATTCAACGACCCGCTGCGTATACGGTTCCACCTTCCGTCACCTCCGCTCCAACACGCTTCCGCTGCCCCGCATCGCGTCTCTGATTTTATTATTGCGTTTGCAGCGGAACGTTTCACTTATAGGTAATCTCTATATATTTTATATGTATCATATATTTTACCAATAATATTGCTTCCATTACAATCAGCATCAAGACGGAAAATGACAGTTGGAGGGGATGAACGTGGCAAATCAACGAATCGGCGTGCTGGAGGGCGACTTTATCGGCCCGGAGATTATGAAGGAAGCACTGCGCATTTTGCGGGTTATGGAGGAACGCTCTCCGTTTGCATTTGAAATCGTACCCTTGGAAGCCGGAGGGCAGGCCTACGACAAGTACGGCTGCCATCTTCCAGCCGATACGCTGCGCAAGGCCGAAACATGCGACGCTCTGCTCAAAGGCCCGTTCGGAGGGCCTCCGGAAGCGCTGGCTTCGCCGAAATGGTCGGGTGTGGAACAAGGGGCCATCCTGCCGCTTCGCAAACATTTTCGCTTGTATACGAATCTTCGGGAAACGAAACTGTTCGATTCGCTGCTGTACCTGTCTCCGGTCACGGAGCACCTGATCAAGGATGTCGATTTGTTAATCGTCCGCGAATTGACTTCCGGGATGTACTTTGGGGAAAAACAGGAACGGGTGGTGAATGGCGAACGGGTTTATTCCGATGCAGAAGCCTACTCGGAGTCGGAAATTCGGCGAATTGCGGTCAGAGCGTTCGAGTACGCCAAAACAAGAAAAAACAAAGTGACCTTGGTTGCCAAATCGAATGTGCTGAAAAGCAGCGTTTTGTGGAGAGAGGTCGTCGCCGAAACCGCCGCCTCGTATCCCGAGGTGGAGAACGATTATATGCACGTGGATAACGCGGCCATGCAGCTTATTCTCAACCCGCGGCAATTCGACGTCATCTTGACGAGCAATATGTTCGGAGACATTTTGTCGGACGAAGCTTCCGTGCTGTCCGGCTCGATCGGGCTGTTCCCTTCCGCCAGTCTCGGGGACGGGCCGTTCGGGTTGTACGAACCGATCCACGGCTCGGCGCCAAGCATTGCCGGACGCGATATCGCTAATCCGATCAGCGCGATTCTGTGCGTCGCCTTGATGCTTCGCTACACGTTCGGCGAGGAGGCCGAAGCGGCGCGCATCGAGCACGCCGTCCAGCAGACGCTGGAACTGGGCTACCGCACGCAAGACTTGTTCTGCGGCGGCACGGACGACCCCGACAAGCTGCTGGGGACGCAGCAGATGGGCGAGACCATCGCCGCCGTGCTGCGAGAACGGCTGTCATAGACCGGCAAGCGCGCAGCCGGGCACAGAAACGGGCGCGAGGCTCGCTTCTGTGCCCGGACCGCGTCTGTCTCCCGCTTCCTTAAGCGCGAATGGCGGAAGACGGATGGCGGAGCGCATTCCGAAATTTGACGAAGCTGCCGATGCGCCACAATGCGATATAGCTCAAAGTGACCAGGTTGCACATGAACCCTAACGTGCCGGGATCGATCAGTTTGAAGCCGGCCACAAACACGAAGCGAAGGGCGAACACACCGATCAGGATGACAAACACCGCTTTGCTGCGTTTAATAAAAGCATCCCCGGTGCCCTTGACTTCAAAATTCGTCGTCCAGATGAGCGGAATGGAAATAACCGCGCCGATAAGCACCGAAAGAAGAACTTGATCTTCCCGGATATGCAAGCTCGGATCCATCAACTGAAATAACGATGTGGATATATAGGCGATCGGCAGCAGCAGACCGACCCCGGATTTCTTAAGCGGCTTCTGCATGCCGCGCAGCTGTCCGCGGATAATCAAAAAAAAGATAAGGATGGAAATCGCCAATGATACCGTTGCGTTCATAATGTTAACACTCCCTTAATTCGATTTATAACTGAATTATCGCTAAATCGGGAATGTTCCAGTAGTGCGAGAAGTAATGACCCTCCGGATGACTTCCGTCATATTCGAACGGATAGCATGACCGGCTTCCGATGTTTCCGTACGGCAGAAGCCGATGGACTGCGCAGCGCTGCCTTATATCCGATTCTCCCGGAGCCAGCCGATCATTTTATCGCACCATTCGATGTAGCCGCGTTCGAAAAGGATCCCCATCTCGATCACGGCGATGCTCGAAAATAACGGATGATCGGCCGTGATGCGCTCCTCCTGCCCTCGCAGCAAAGCCACCTTGGCGGTATATTGCCCGAGGCGCGCTTCATGCTCTTTTCTCCTCTCGGCCAGCTGAGCAAGCATAACCTCCGGCTCTACCAGCCATGAGCTGTACTGCTTAAGCAAAAACTCGTCCCACGCCCCCGGTTCGCTCGGTTCCACGACCCATGCCTTCAAGCTTTCAATGCCTTTTTCCGTAATCTTATATATTTTTTTGGCCGGTCGATACGACTCGCGTTCATGCGATTGAAGCTGAATGTACCCTTCCGATTCCAGCTTGGAAAGTGTCGGATACAGCTGATTGTTGTTAATTTTATAAAAGAAATTAATTCTGCCATTCATTTGCTGCTTCATGTCATATCCGCTTAGCTGTTCCCTCGCCAATAAACTGAGCAATGCATATTGAATCGAACTCATTCATAATCCCCCTCAAAAAAATAAGTTAATTTTAACATAGGTTATTATTGACATATAGTTCCCGTTGATATAAGTTAATATTAACCTATTAACAAATCAACTACAACTTTACTTGAGGAGCGATCATGATGCGTCTTATTTTTAACGACCAAACTTTTTCATTCGAGCTGCTGCGCACGTTAAGCTATTCCCCTTACGGCGGAGCGGACATCGGCGAGTGCTTGTCCACCGCTTACCGGATTGAAGAAGGTAATTTTGACAGTTGGTATGCGGAGTGGCGTAAGACCGCAGAACGCATGCACCGGTTGGCGGCCGAAAGTCTGGATCGGGGCAACCGGGTCAGTGCCCGGGAGTTTTATATGCGGGCATCGAATTATTACCGCACCGCGGAATTTTTCCTGCACGGCGATCCGCAGGACCCGCGCATTTTGGATACTTGGTGCAAAAGCAGGAGCACGTTCCGCGAGGCATTGCGTTTGATGGAAATGCCGGTCGAACAGGTGGACATTGCTTATGAGGGCACGCATCTGCCGGGCTATTTGTACCTAGTAGATGAAACGACGCGGCCGACCTTGATCATTCACGGCGGCTTCGATTCTACGGGGGAAGAGCTGTATTTCGAGGTCGTAGCTGCCGCGCTGCAGCGGGGATACCACTGCCTGACCTTCGAGGGTCCGGGGCAAGGCGCCGTCATTCGCGAGCAGCGCATCCCGTTCCGCCACGATTGGGAGAATGTCGTCACGCCGGTCGTCGATTACTTGCTTACCCGGCCGGAGGTCGACGCCACGCGGATCGCGCTGATGGGCATCAGCCTCGGAGGATATTTGGCGCCCCGCGCCGCTGCGTTCGAGCATCGGCTGGCCGCATGTATCGCGAACGACGGACTGTTCTCCAACCAGTTCGGAGAAATCGGCCGCAAGCTGCACCGGGGGAACGACGCCGATCTGAACGACCCCGTCTACGTGGATCGGTTCATCCGCGGTCTTATGGCTCATCATACCGGCATCCGCTGGGCCATCGAAAACGGCATGTTCACGTATCGGGCCGCGTCCGTTGCCGAGCTCATTGAAAAAACGGAGCCCATGACGCTCGAAGGCGTGGCGCACCTCATTCCGTGCCCGGTCCTCGTATGCGAAGCTGAAGCCGATCATTTCTTCGCTGGACAGCCCGAAATGCTGTACGAGGCGCTTACATGCCCGAAGACGTTCATGCGTTTCACCGCGGAGGACGGCGCGGAGGAGCACTGCCACTTCGGCGCGCTGCAATATTGCAATCATCGCCTGTTCGAATGGCTGGATCAGACGCTGTGCGTGAAGGGCTGAAAGCAGCTGTGCACAACGGCAACCGCCGCTTCGCGAAATGTCGGAAGCGGCGGTGCGGTTCTGCTTATTTGATCACAAGAGCCTCCCGATCGGCCGCTTGCGGCGGTTGTTCAAACCAACCGTGCTCGATCATAAGATCGGCTCCCGCTTCGGCATAATTGCCAACCTCCAGCGAGCATCGCGCAAATATGGCGACCAAGTCGTGTCTGGCGGCGAAAGACAGCGCGTTGCCATACGTTCGAATCCTCATTGTAAACATATCGAGCTTATGGAATACCATCAATCTGTCGGAAAAAGGAGCAACCGTGGACTCCGTCACCAGGTGATCCAGCAGATCAGGCGATGGCAAATCCTCTTGATGAAGCATTTTGCTGAACGATTCGATATGTTTGGTGGCCAATTCTTTTCCTCTTACAAAAAATTGTCTGACCGGCTCCTGACTGGCCGTTTGGGTAAATCCGGTCAATATGGCTCTACTGATCGCATTGTTCTGAACGCTATCGTGCAGATGGGTAATTTCCAGCGCCTGCAGCGGCCGCACATTTCCAAAAAAACCGTTCAAGTAACTTTTCTTTCGTATAAACTCGGGATGTTTGGGGACAGGGATATATGGCGGCTTGCTCAAGTAACCTTTGATCTCCAACAATTCGTTGACCTTATTCAGTAATTTGATGGAATCGCTCAACCCATTCGTAAAAAATTCACGAACGTCAGACCTGACCATTAGAGGTATTGCCGTCCCATAGATGCTGATCCCCGCTTTACCGACGTAGATCAAGTAATGAAGATAAAGCTCGTCGGCGAACAGCCGGGGGGCGTTCAAGCTTACGTCTTTCTCGGTAAATCCGATCGGCATCGGGTATTTGCCCCGGGTAAAGATGTCATCAATGGACTTGGTGAACCGTTCCGTCAGCTGAACGGCCTCATCCAAAATTCCCCGGATATCCTCGTCATCCACATTTTGAAGATAATACCTCAACACGCAGGATGCCATGGTATTTCCCATATACGTTGCCCAAAGTTTTCCCATCTCGGCCGCGGTCAGCTGATCGTTTTGGTCGTTCTTTGTTGTTTTTGTGCGATTCGGTTTCACAGGTTTGATGGTTTCCACTATAATACGCTCCGTTTCTCCATTTTTTGCTTATTATTTTGATATTGCCCGGCTTTTATTCGCAATTAGCGGGAGCGGACACGCTGTAAATGAAATTTTCCCCGCCCGCTGCTGATATCGAATAAACCGATGATCGCTGCAAGCACAGGTCATGGATCGTAAAACGCCACGCCGCCAACGGAAGATCCAAATAAAAAAACAAACCCGTGCTGTGGAAGCTCGAGTTTGTTTTTTTGCCTTTATCAGGGGAACACCCTGTTTGCTTACATTCCCAGCACACTCGCGATGAGCTTCACTGCCTCTGCGCGCGTGATAGGTCCGCCTGGCCGGAAGCTGCCGTCTTCGTAGCCGTCAATCCAGCCGAGGCGCTGCGCCTTCGCTACAGCCTCCTTCATCGAAGCCGGAATGACAGCCGCATCGCGGAACGGCAGCGGTTCTGTGCTGCCTGCAATAGGGCCTCTCACATATTCGTATGCGCGGGTCATCATCAGAGCGGCTTCCGCACGGGTGACCGGTTCCTCCAGACTCGAAGCGTCGCCCGCCGGGCCGCTCACCATGCCGGCGGCTTGCGCTGCCGCCATCGCGGTTTCCAGCGGGCCGCCCGCCGAAGCGCCTGCGGCCGGTGAGCCGTCGCCCGCAGGCTGCAGCCCGAAGGAGCGAACGAGTAGGGAAATCCATGCGGCGCGAGTGATCGGCTGGTCGGGACGGAATGACGCCGCCGCTTCCGCATCGATCAAGGAAGCCGCGGAAGCGCCGTCGATAAACGATTTCGCCCAGTGCCCAGGCTCGACATCGGCATACTTCGATTCGTAGCCAAGCGTTCGGTAAACGGTCTTTGCGATTTGCTGCACGACCGGATTGCCTGTGGCTTGCGCCTCGTCAAAATCACCGGTCGTGGTGACCTCGGTCAATACGGAAATGGCGATCTCTTTGCCCGGCATGAGAAAGTACCCCACATCATGGGTGACGTTGGCGTTCTCCCCGGTTTTATGCGCAATCGGCGCATCCGGCAGCGCCGCGCCGAATTTCGTCTTTACTTCCTGTGCTTTCATCCACGTTACGATCTGGTCGCGTGAGCGATCGGAAAGAAACGTGCCCTTATAAATATGCTCGAGTAAAGTAACAAGATCGGCTGCATCAATGTAATTGTCTTGCGCGGGCGTCGGCGCCGCCGCGAACATTTTACGTCCAAGGTGCATGACTTTGAGATTCAATTGGTCCATCAGCGCATCTACTTGCTCGAGGCCTACGACATCGACGAGCACATTCGTGGCCGTATTGTCCGATTGCGTAATCATAAGGCGCGCCAACCGTTCGATGGTCACCTCTTGCGGGAACGTTTCTTTTTGCAGCGATCCGGTGCCGCCGACGACATCATCGGGCTCTACGGTAACATGCTGTTCCAAAGACAAGCGCCCGGCATCGACCTGCTGCATGAGCGCGGATACGAGCGCCAGCTTGATCGTGCTGGCCGGCATGTACGGCTGCCGGGAGCCTAGCAGCAGCGCCCGATCGCCGGCTCGGCCGCTCAAATCTTTCATACCAACCGATACGCGAATGCCTCGTTTCGCCGCATTGTCGATGATGGGATGAAGCGCCACGGACATCTCAGGCCACGTAGACGGCTCATGTGGCGCTGCAGGCGTGTCGGACAACTCGTTGTAGACGGCCTTGGCTACGCGTTGTACGACGGGGTTACCGAGCTTTTGCGCTTGCCCGGCATCTTCCGGTCTCGTTACCCGCGTAAGCACTACAATGGCAATCTCGCGCCCAGGGATCAAGAAATAGCCTGTATCGTGGCTCACGTCTCCCAGCTCGCCGGTTTTATGGGCAATCGGTTTTCCCGGCAGCGCAGCTCCGAATTTCGTCTTGACTTCCTGCGCTTTCATCCAAGCGATGATTTGATCACGCGATGCGGCAGAAACGACTTCACTGTTGTACATTTTGTCAAGCAGCGTGACCAGCTCAGCCGCACTGACATAGTTGTCCTGCTCCGGCGTTTTCGCCGGGGTCATCATTTTGCGGCCCAACTGCATCTTCGTAAAGCCCAATCCATCGATCAACGCGTTCACCTTGTCGAATCCGACGAGATCGATCAGCACATTCGTCGCCGTATTATCGGACTGCGTAATCATCAACCGCGCCAAACGCTCGACGGTAACGTCTTGCGGAAACGTTTCGCTTTGCAGCGACCCTGCTCCGCCGACTACGCTGGCGGGAGCGACGGTCACTTTCTGATCGAGCGATAACCGGCCCGCTTCGATCTCCCGCATCAGTGCCGATACGATAGCCAATTTGATCGTACTAGCCGACAAATAAGCATCCTGCGATCCGAGCAGGATCATTTCATGACCGTAAGTTCCGCTCAGGTCTTTCACCGCGATCGATACGTCGATCCCGTCTTGTTTTGCAGCATCGATCATCGGCTGCAATATCACCTCCAACCGCTTCAAATGTCCACCCTCTCCACTGACCGCTGCTATCGCTCTCGAAGCCTGCGCTTGAGGAAACAGTAACGACATGGCTAACAACAAGAATGTCAAACTGGTTTTGAATACAATAGATTTCGATGACTGCATGTATGTTCCTCCTAAGCAAGTTATTCACGTTAATTAATGTAATATTAACTAACATAAAATTCTTAAAATCTATCAATATTATAAAACTATGTTATATATAATTACAATAATTTTATATAAACCGTCGAAAACTCGCATTTTCATTCATAAATACATTCAAAAATACGAACAATTGTCATTATATATTACATATAAATAACATATTACAAAGTAACACCTGAGCAGAACCATATTTTATAAAAACGATGCATATTTTTCCTGGGCATGGCGAAACGTACTATTGACTATGGAAGGGAGGCTATATTGGAGCAGTATGGAGAAGGACAAAGAGAAGATGACTTTAACGAATCGGCAAGGCCACCCGATTTCAGATAATCAGAACATCCGCACGATCGGCAACCGCGGCCCGTCGACGCTGGAAAATTACCATTTTATCGAGAAAATATCCCACTTCGACCGGGAACGCATCCCGGAGCGGGTCGTGCATGCCCGTGGCGCCGGTGCGCACGGCTACTTTGAAGCTTACGGCAAGGCCGGGGGCGAGCCGATCGCCAAATATACGCGGGCCAAGCTATTTCAGGAAGCCGGGAAGCGCACCCCTGTGTTCGTTCGTTTCTCTACGGTCGTACACGGCGGCCACTCGCCGGAGACGTTTCGCGATCCGCGCGGCTTCGCCGCCAAGTTTTATACCGAGGACGGCAACTGGGATTTGGTCGGCAATAATTTGAAAATCTTTTTTATCCGCGATCCGCTAAAGTTTCCGGACATGGTTCACGCGTTTAGGCCCGATCCGGTCACGAACTTGCAAAACCCGGAACGATTCTTCGACTTTGTCTCCAACTCGCCGGAAGCGACGCATATGGTCACTTTTCTTTATTCGCCTTGGGGCATTCCGGCCAATTACCGGCAAATGCAAGGCTCCGGCGTAAATACGTACAAGTGGGTCAACCAGGCAGGTGAAGCCGTACTCGTTAAATATCATTGGGAGCCTTTGAAGCAGGGGATTAAAAACTTGACGCAAAAAGAAGCGGACGCGATTCAAGCCAAGACGACAAGCCATGCGACGCAAGACTTGTACGAGGCGATCGAGCGCGGCGATTACCCGGAGTGGGAGCTTTGCGTGCAGATCATGAGCGACGACGAGCATCCCGAGCTGGACTTCGATCCGCTCGATCCGACGAAGCTGTGGGATCATGAGCAGTTCCCGTTTTTACCCGTAGGCAAAATGGTGCTGGACCGCAACCCGGAAAATTATTTTGCCGAAGTCGAACAGGCCGCTTTCGGCACGGGGGTACTGGTGGACGGCCTCGACTTCTCCGACGACAAGCTGCTGCAGGGCCGTACGTTCTCGTATTCCGACACCCAGCGATACCGGGTAGGAACGAATTACCTTCAGCTGCCGATCAACGCCCCGAAGACGCATGTGGCCACCAACCAGCGCGACGGGCAAATGGCTTATATGGTCGACCGCGCTCCCGGGCAAAACCCGCATGTCAACTACGAGCCTTCCTCGCTCGGCGGGCTGAAGGAAGCGACTCCTCCCGGCAAAGAGCATCAGCCGACTTATAACGACAAACTGGTCCGCGAAAAAATAAGCCGGCCGAACGATTTCACGCAAGCCGGCGAGACGTATCGCAAGTTTGAAGATTGGGAACGCGATGAATTGATTTACAATCTGGTCAATGCCTTAAAAATATGCAAACCGGTGATTCAGCAAACCATGATCGACCATTTCACGAAAGCCGATCCGGATTACGGCCGGCGCGTTGCGGAAGGACTCGCTCAAGCCAAAGTCGATTCCGACCATCTCGGCTCCGATTCATTAAGAGACGGAGCCGACTTGGCACAGCGTTCCGGGCAGCGTACGGACGGGTATTAAGTACAGTGTTTGTCGGCTTTTCGGATCGGCCAAAAAGGCTCGGTAAGCTTATTGCAAGCTTACCGAGCCTTTTCATCCATAGCTTCCCCGTTACCTGAACCAACCTGATTCGGAGCCGCTTCGACTTTGCGAAAATTGCTGCCTGCCTCTAGGGTTAGCCTCAGCCTAATGGAAGCCTATCATCTTTACGTGGACAAAGCCTCCAATTTCACGCGCGGAGTGTTGAAAATGTCGATCCACTTTTTGATGGCCGCCACCATAATGATCACGCCCAATATGAGCATAATGATGGACAAAATGCCATTCAGCACGTTATAGCCGGATGCCGCCGGATTGAGATAAACATTCTTCACCATCCAATATCCCGCATAGTTCACGGTAGTGAACAGGTAAGCCAGCGGTACGAGACAAGTGAGCATGTAGCGGCGTTTATCGGCAATATTCAAGATCACCGTTGCGCCGACAATGAGACCGATGGAGGCCATGAGCTGGTTGGATACGCCGAACAGCGCCCACACCGAACCGATATCTCCCGAATAGAGCAAGTATCCCCACATGACGCAGGCAAGCGCACTGGCAAAAATCGTGCCCGGAACCCAATCCACTTGCTTGAGCGGCTTGTAAATTTCACCGAAGAAATCTTGAATCAAATAACGGGCGGTGCGGGTGCCGGCGTCGATTGCCGTTAAAATAAATACCGCTTCGAACATAATGACAAATTGGAAGAAATACGGAGCCAAGCCGCTGAACCAAGGGATTTTGGTAAAAATATACGTCATGCCGACCGCGAGCGTAACCGCCCCACCCGTTCTTCCTTCGAGATTCAAGCCTATTTCCTGGCTGAGCTGCGGCAAATGGACGACGCTCATCCCCAATGTCTTGAAGGCTTGCGGGGTCGAATTGATGGCAAAATAATCGGCCGGCTGCAGTGCCGTTGCGGCGATCAAAGCCATGATCCCGACTACGCACTCGACGAGCATCGCTCCAAAGCCCACCACTTTAATGTCGCTCCAACGATCCAGCATTTTAGGCGTCGTGCCGGACCCGACGAAAGCATGGAAGCCGGAGATGGCTCCGCAAGCGATCGTAATGGAGATAAACGGCCATACAGGACCCGGTAGTATTGGTCCTCCGCCCTTGACGAACTCCGTCACCGCCGGGAACGGAATGGCGGGATTAATAATGAATACCCCGACGATGAGGGCGATAAAAACGCCGATCTTCATAAAGCTGCTCAAATAGTCGCGGGGCGCAAGCAGCAGCCACACCGGCAGCGCCGCCGCAAAGAAAGCGTATACAGGCAGTATAACGGACAGCGTTTTCATATCCAGCGTCAACCAGTCCCCAATGACGGTGTTTTGAATCGATGGACCGATAAATACGCCGATCATAAGAAGAATGAAACCGATGGTCGAAGCCAGTTTCAAATTGCCGGTTTTCTTGTAGAAAAGGCCTACGCCCATCGCAATCGGTATTGTAATGCCGACCGCGAACGTCCCCCACGGGTTATTTTCCAATGCGTGCAGAACAACCATGGACAACCCGGCCATCGTAATCGTGATGATGAACAGCATGGCCAGACCCGTGCAAAAACCGGCCACGGGACCGAGCTCTTCCTTGGCCACCTCGGACAAAGACTTGCCGTTTTTACGCATCGACGCGAACAGGACTACCGCGTCATGCACCGCTCCGCCGATAACGGCTCCGATCAGCAGCCAGAGCAGCCCGGGAAGATAGCCGAATTGGGCTGCCAAGATCGGGCCGACAAGCGGGCCGGCTGCGGCAATCGCCGCAAAGTGATGGCCGAACGTGACCCATTTGTTGGTCGGGACGTAGTCCTTTCCGTCGTTTAACGTATGCGCCGGCGTCGGCTGGGCATCGTTTAGTTTCAATACTTTTGCCGTCATAAAGGTACCGTATAATCTATAAGCAATCATCAATATACATATGGAACCAATGACGATTGTAATCGCATTCATTTCTCGCAGCCTCCCTTTCAATCCTTTTTTAACTCATCATACTAAATGAAAAGGCAACCATAACGTTTTCAGGACAAAACGTAAAGGCAAAGGAATGAGCAGCAAAAACAAAGGATTGAAATGCAGTTTCTATAATGAAATTGATCGCCGCCTTCTAGAAACCGATCAGCTGCTTCAGATCTTTCATATAAGTACGGCTTACCGGAACGTTGGAGCCGTCTTTCATGACGAGGTTATACGTTGAATGGAACCATGGCTGTATTTCCACAATCCCGTCCAGATTAACGAGAAATGCACGGTGGACCCGCATGATCGACGTATTTTGCAGCTTTTGCTCGTAATTTACAAGTGGCTCGTTTACGGTATAGCTTTGATCTTCCGTTACGATGACGGTTTTTCCTTCCGTGGAGCTGATATACAAAATTTTGCTTATATTCACGAGTAAAATACGATCTTCCGCCAGTACGGCCAATTTGTCGGTTCTCTCCGGCGAGCCGGATTTCTGAGCAAATGGAGGAACGGGATTGCCGTCCTGTATATGCTGCAGCCTGATCATCTTCTCTAGCGTTTGCTGGATCCGGCGTTCGTCAAATGGCTTGAGGATATAGTCGGCAGCGTTTAACTCGAACGCTCTCAACGCGTGTTCATCATAAGCCGTGGCAAAAACGATTTCCGGCCGGTGCTTGGCATCCGCCAGCCGCCGCGCCAAGTCCAATCCGCTGTCTTCGGAAAGCTGAATATCAAGGAATACGACATGCGGCGTTAATTTTTGAATTTCTTCCAACGCTTCTTCCATGCTCTCGGCTTCCCCTACCACTTCCACACGTTTGGTTCGGCGAAGAATATAGGCCAGTTCATCTCTGGCCAGCGGTTCATCATCCACGATATAAGCTTTCAGCATGCTGATCTCCCCATTGATTGTGACTTAACGGCAGCGTAATGACGATTTTGGTGCCTGCATCGCGCTCGCTTTGAATATGGAAACGGGCTTCCTCTCCGTATATTTCCTCGATTCGCTTGCGGATATTATAAAGCGCTGTTCCGGTCCCTTCTGCCGAATCTACGGTTCGCTTTCCCAGGATGTCAAGCAAATCCGAATCGATGCCGTTTCCGTTATCCTCCGTGACCAATACCATTTGATCGTTCTCTTCATAAGCCCGGACGGTTACTTGTCCGATTCGTTTGGTCTTGGATTTCAAGAAAGCGTGACGAACGGCATTTTCTACTAATGGCTGCAGCGTAAACGGCGGGATCAGCACCTTTTCGATCGAAGGCTCTATGTCCAGACAAACCTTGTATTTATCGGGAAAACGGGCTTGTTCCAAGCTTAAATAGGCCTCCACATGCTCCAGTTCTTTTTGCAGCGGAATTAGCATCTGGCGAGCCCCTTGAAGATTGCTGCGAAAAAACACGCTTAACTTTAGCAGCAGCTCCCTTGCTTTTTCCGAATCGGTTCGGCACAGTACGGATATCGTATTAATTGCGTTAAACAAAAAATGCGGATGAACCTGCGCCTGCAACGCTTTAATCTCGGCATCCTTCAGCAGCTTGCTTTGCAGCTCGGCCTCGGCCAGCTCCAATTGGGTAGAGAACAGCTTCCCCAAGCCTTCGGCGAGCTCCTGTTCCACCTGATCCATCTGGTTCGGGTTTGTAAAATAGAGCTTTAGTGTGCCTGCCGTCTTGCCGTGAACTTTTAGCGGCAGCACGATGGCAGCATGCAAGGTGCAGCTTTGATGAAAACATTGAATTTCTTCCCGCGAGCGGGCTTTTAAAATTCGTCCTTGCTCCAATACGTTTTTTGTTAATTGGGTAGCCACGCTCTTCATCGCCACATGGTGGTCGGCGCCGGTTCCGACATGCGCCAAAACTTGATGCTGATTTGTTATGGATATGGCGTCGGCATTGGTCCATTTTAATATGATCGCCGCTACTTCCCGGCAAGAATGCGCATTCAGACCTTGCCGAAAAAAAGGCATCGTCTGGTCGGCAATATAAAGCGCCTTATGCGTTTGCAGAGCGCGCGTGCGTTCCTCTTCCTGCAAAATCGATTGGATGATTAACATAAAGAGCAGCGTACCGAATCCGTTAATCAAGATCATGGGCATGGCGATGACTTTGACCAGCGTAAGCGCATCTTCGAAAGGCCGGGCCGCCATGAGAATAATTCCCATCTGGACGCATTCCATCACGATGCCGATTACAACTGCGCGCCACGGCGTATTCTTTTCGTTTTTCTGAAATCGCTTGCCGATAAGACCGGTGACAATACCGGCCAGCAGCGTGGAGACGCCGCAAGCGACGGCCGTAAATCCGCCCAGTGTCATCCGGTGCAGACCGGCGATCATACCGACCCCTAGACCGACTAATGGGCCGCCCAACAACCCGCCGAGAGCTACGCCAAGGACACGCGTATTCGCAAGGGCGCTGCCCAAGTCCACGTCCGTCTGCCACACTTGCGACGAAACTTCGCCGCCTCGGATCTCGATTCCGGTATAGTTACTAATGATTCCGAACGTACCGAATACGGCAATTAACAGCATTTTTTCCTTCATGCCATGCTCGTTATCAATGATCTTGCGGAAGGAGCTCATTCTGGACAGCAAAAACACGACAATGAGGAGTATACCGACTCGCTCCAGCATCAAGATCAACAAGGTTGTCAACCGATTCACCTTCTCATTATATTTTCCGTTTATATGTATTATACAAAAATCTGCCTCCAAACCTACTTAACAGATGATGGTTACGGATAGCCCTCTCGATCGCAAAAAATCGAAAAGGCACCGCCAAGGGTGCCTTTCGTTCTGTATCGCAGACAAGGTCGACTTCAAGCCGCTTCCTTTCCCTGCCGCTATTAAATGGAGATCAAATCCTTCACATCGAAGCGGACGCCGATTTCGTAATCCGTCTCGATGCTATTCGCGTACTTGATCTTTGCCGTTTTCAGCTCCAGATCGTAATACCAGCCTTCCTCAGCCGCTTCCCACGCTTTGGGATCGAGAAACATCGGAAGCTTCCGGCCCTGCAGCATCACTTGCACAGGCGCAATCTCTTTGCACAGCAGCTCGATTACGATCGATTTTACGCTGCTCGCATAAGCGCCCTCACGCCGGAACGTAATGTTCGTATCCCGCCCGGTATCGACTTGAACCGTTGTTTTCAAATAATCGCCGTTCTTGTAATTGTTCGTTACGCCGTCATCCTCGTACAGCACAAAGCTTGCCTTCTCCGACGGCTCGACCAGCAAGCGCAGCTCCTCTACCCGATCGTTCTGAATGTTCTGCAGGCCCGGCGCGAGCGGAACGATCGCCCCCGAGCGGATAAACATCGGAATCGACTCCAATGACACCGCGAGCTCGATCGTTTGTCCACCGGCATACCGCTGCCGCGAATACCAGTCGATCCACTCGCTGCCTTGCGGCAAATATACTTTTCTCGCCGTTGCGCCTTGCTCCAGCACATTGGCGACGAGAATCGAACGTCCGAGCATGAAGTCGAAGCTCTCTTCCCACGTGCGCGGGTCGTTCTGGAACTCGTATACCATCGGCCGCATAACCGGCGAACCTTCAACGGAAGCTTCGTGGAGCAAGGAGTAAAAGTAAGGCACAAGCCGGTAGCGAAGCCGGATGGCCTCCCGAATGTATGCAGTGTATGACGGGTACATCCACGGCTCGGTTACGGTATTATCGGTGTTGCATGAATGAATGGAAAATCTCGGCTGGAAAATGCCGTTCTGCACCCAGCGCACGAACAGCTCCGGCTCCGGAGCCGGGCCGAAGAAACCGCCGATATCGCAGCCCTGGTTCGCCACGCCGGACAGTCCCATCCCCAAAATAACCGGCACATTGAACTTCAAGCTGTGCCAGCTTGTGTTGTTGTCGCCCGCCCAAGTTTGCGCATACCGCTGAATGCCGGCGAACCCGGCGCGGTTGACGATATACGGTCTCGTGTTCGGAGCGGCTTCGGCAATCGCTTCCTTCGCCATTTGCGCCATCAGGTTCGGCATAATCGGCCGCAAGGCGCTGATTTCTTTCTTCTCGCCTTCATACTCGCACAGCGCATCGGGATTGTTGATCTCGTACTCGTTGTTGTCGTTCCAGATCGACGTAACGCCCAGCTCGATGAACGACGATTTCAAATGCTCCTTCCACAGCTGCCGGCCCGCAGGGCTCGTGAAATCGACGAAAGACGCTTGGCCTCCCCAATAACGGTCGGTCTCCGACTTGTCCCCCGCCGCGTCTTTGACGTAAGCACCGGCCTCGTCGAACTTGGGGTACAGCGGATGGGTCAGCAGCATGCCCGGTTTAATATTGGGCGCGAGTGCGACTCCCTTTTCCCGCATTTGGGCAATAAACGCCCGCGGGTCTGGAAATCGGTCATGATTCCAGTTAAACACGTACCTCTTTCCGTCTCCGCCGGTAGTGTAGCCGGAAGACATGAAAAATCCGTCACACGGAATGCCTTCCGCTTTACATTTATCCACGAAGTTCAAAATCGCTTTGTCCGCATCGCGGTCCAACTCCGTGTAATACATCGTGGAACCCATATACCCAAGCGAATAGCGGGTCGGCATCATCGTTTTGCCGGTAATATCGGTGTAGTGGCGAACGACGTCTTTGATCTCCGGCCCGTACATGAAGAAGAGATCGAGCTCCCCGCCGTCCGCGCAAAAATAACTGTACTTGTTCCAGTAGCCGCTCCGTTCGCAGCCCATGTCAAACGTGGAGTCGTACGAATTGTGATAGAACAAGCCCGTGGCGGCCTGCGTCGCACCGTTAAATTTGATATAGAACGGAATATGCTTGTACAGCGGGTCGGTATGCTCGGAATCGTAGCCGATCGTATCGACGTTGTGCATCCGCAGTCTTCTTTTCTTTTTGTTCAAATGGCCACTCTTCTCGCCGAAGCCGTAGAAGTGATCCGCATCACTCATGCATGAATAATGATACAGCCGGCCATGGTTATCTTTCACATAGGACCGTTCCTTCAAGTCTTCATGAAGCACGCGGCCTTCCGGATCCGTAATTTCTATGGCAAAAGGCTGCTTGTGAACGATCACGCGCAACTGATCCGTGCGAAGCAGCAAACTGTGGCCCAAGTCTTCATATTGAGCCGGGAGAGTCTCAACGCGCCGGCGGTCCTCCATCATTTCGTCCATCTTGTCGTCCCACGCGGTCATCGTGAGCGTATACGAAGCTTCATCGGCAAATTGCTCGTCGAACGTACACCGGATCCGAATGACGTTATCGTTCATAAGGTATATGCGATATTTGGCCGCATCGGTGGCCAAGTCCAAATAATGGCTCTTTTGTTCCGCTTGCAGTAACTTGCTGCTAACTTTCATGATGTACCCTCCATGATTCCTATCCGTTTATTTAAAAGCCATTGCTGCATGCACGGCTTTTTTCCATCCGTCGTACAGGGTGCGCCGTTTGGCGTCGTCCATCTGCGGAACGAACGTTCGGTCGATTTTCCATTGCTCCGCAATGTCGGCCTGACCGGTCCAATACCCGATGGCCAGTCCGGCAAGGTAGGCGGCGCCCAGTGCAGTCGTTTCATTAATTACCGGGCGGTCGACAGGTACATTCAGCATGTCGCTTTGAAACTGCATCAGGAAATTATTTTTCACCACACCGCCGTCGACGCGCAGTCCGTTCAAGGAAATGCCTGCGTCCTCTTCCATCACCGCGAGCACGTCCTTCGTCTGGTAGGCCAGCGCCTCCAGCGTCGCCCGGATGAAGTGCCCCTTCGTCGTACCGCGGGTAAGTCCGAACACAGCGCCTCTTACATCGCTGTCCCAATAAGGGGTGCCCAGCCCGACGAGCGCCGGCACGACATATACCCCGTCGGTTGATTCGACGCCGGCGGCAAGCTCCTCGCTGTCTGCAGCATGCTCGATCATCCGGAGGCCGTCGCGCAGCCACCCAATCGCCGAGCCCGCGACGAAGATGCTGCCCTCCAGTGCGTATTCCACCCGGTCGCCGATGCCCCAGGCAATGGTCGTAAGCAAACCGTGCTTCGAGTTTACCGCCTGGTCTCCGGTATTCATCAGCATGAAGCAGCCTGTTCCGTACGTGTTCTTGGCCATCCCTTTCTCGAAGCATGCCTGTCCGAACAGCGCCGCCTGCTGGTCACCTGCCGCTCCTGCGATGGCGATCTCCTCGCCGAACAGCTCCTTGGCCGTCACGCCGTACACGAAGGAAGACGGGCGGACTTGCGGCAGCATCGATTCCGGAATACGGAGCAAATCCAGGAGCTGCCGATCCCACTGCAACCCGCGGATATCGAATAACATTGTACGGGAAGCGTTGGAGTAGTCCGTCACATGGACGCGGCCGCCGGTCAGCTTCCATATGAGCCACGTATCGATGGTGCCCAGCAGCAGCTCGCCGCGCTCCGCCCGCGCTCGAACGCCCGGTACTTCGTCCAGAATCCACTCTACTTTCGTCGCCGAGAAATAAGGATCGATGAGCAGGCCGGTCTTCTCATGTATGGTCTCCTGCCAGCCTTGCTCCTTCAACCGCTCGCAGATCGGCGCGGTTTGCCTGGACTGCCACACGATCGCATTGTATACCGGCTTGCCGGTCTGCTTATCCCAGACGACCGTCGTTTCACGCTGGTTCGTGATGCCGATCGCCGCGATTTGGCCGGGGCGGACGCACGCCCCTTCCAAGCAGGATGTGACCACCGCCACGATCGACTCCCAAATTTCTTCCGCGTCATGCTCCACCCAGCCCGGCTGCGGGTAATGCTGTGTAAATTCCTGCTGCGCCGCAAATACGATTTCGCTGTCGCGGTTAAACAATATCGCCCGCGAACTGGTCGTTCCTTGGTCTAATGAAAGGATGAATGATTTCATAGCGCAAAACTCCCTTAAAAAAATCCCTTCAGCGACAGAGACAAATCCGGTCACTGTGATTGAAGGGAATGGTTCATTCAATTATTTCATTCCGGACGTCACCATGCCGCTGACGAATTGACGCTGGAATATTAAGAACACGACAAGCACCGGAATCATCGTAATGACGGACATGGCCAGCAAGCTGCCCCAGTCCACATTGTATTCCCCGATAAAATTGGACAACGCAAGCTGAATCGTATATAAGGACGGATCGCTAATCCCGATCAGCGGCCACAGGAAATCGTCCCAGCGCCACATGAACGAGAAGATGGCGAGCACCGCCAAGATCGGTTTACACATCGGCAATATGAGTTGCGAATAAATGCGCCACTCAGATGCCCCGTCCATCCGGGCCGCTTCGAGCAGCTCATCCGGCACGGTGAGCAAATATTGCCGGATCAGGAACACCCCTGTCGGCGTAGCCGCCGGTGGAATGATCAGCGCCCATAGCGTGTTATACATGCCCAGGGTGCTGAGCACCTTAAAGATCGGGATCATGATGACCTCGAGCGGGATCATCAAGGTGGAGATGAAGCCGACAAGCAGCAGCGTGTCGCCCTTGAATCTATATTTGGCGAGCGCGAACCCGGCCATAGAGTTGATCACGAGCAGCAAAATCGTCGAGCTGATCGTCACGATGGCGCTGTTCATGAAATAGCGGCCGAAGTTGCCCTTGGCGAAAGCATCGGTAAAATGTTCGAACGTGATCGGCTCAGGCCAAAACCGCGGCGGGAAGCTGTACAAATCGTTGTTCGTCTTGAACGAAGAGATGACGATCCAAAGAACAGGAAACAACCACAGCGCGGCCAAGACGATCAGCACAATATACAATGTGACTTTTGCGGAAGATTTCAATTCCATGTTAATTGGCGCCTCCCTTCGATAATCTGAATTGCACCGCGGTGAACAGCGAGATCAGAATAAACAACAAGATGGACATCGCGCTGGCCATGCCGAGCTCTTGCTTCACAAAGCCGGTTTCGTATATAAACTGCACGATATAGGTCGTTTCTTTCCCCGGTCCTCCGCCCGTCAGGGCAAACAGCAGCGGGTAAGCCTTAAACGCATCGATCAGCGACAACATCACGACAAGCACTGTAGTCGGCTTAAGCAGCGGCAGTGTAATATTCCAGAACACGCGCAGCTTGGAAGCTCCGTCCAATCTTGCCGCTTCGTAGTAATCGTTTGGTATCGCTTGCAGGCCCGCCATGAAAATAACCATGAAAAAACCGAGACGCGACCATACGGTGGCGATAATGACCGATACGTTGGCAAACAACGAATTGGACAAGAAATGAATCGGCTCGACGCCAAAGAGCGTCATCACATAGTTGAGCACCCCGAAGTCGCCGAAAATCCATTTCCACGTCAAACCTACAATGATGTAGGAAATCATCGTCGGCCAATAAAAGACGGCGCGGAACAGCCCTTTGGCCCGGATTTGCTGAATGAGCATCATGGCCACGGCAAGGGACAAGCAATAAATGGACGGGACGACAATCAGCGCGTATAGCGCGGTTTTCCCGAGCGCGGACCAAAATTCTCCGTTTGCCAATATTTCTTTGTAGTTGTCCAATCCGATGAATTCCATCGGATTCAGCCCGTCGTATTCGTTAAACGAATAGATGAAACCGATAATGGTAGGGACGACAATGAAAATGGAGAAAATCAAAAAGTTGGGCAGAACAAAAAAGTATGGAATGGCGCCCATCTTATTGTCCCGCCGCTTCTTTATCGCCTTGGATGCTGGAGCTTGCGCAGACATCGAGTACTCTCCTTTCCTGCAGGAAATGTCCGTTAAATACCGACCGCTGCCGGCTTGGTCCGACAGCAGCCCATCAAATATTTTATTTCTTTTCGTCGGCAATTGCTTTGTCGATCACTTTGGCGACTTTATCCATGCCGTCCTTCGCTGTCGTTTTGCCTGAAATGATTTCCGTCAGCGTCGTCTTCAAATCGTTGCTGAATTTCGGCACGATCGTTTGTTTGGACCAGTCCTCGGCCGCGGCAGGGACCGTGTTGTTCAGCTCGTTCGAGAACACTTCCATCATTTCTTTGCCGAACGCGTAGTCGAGCTTCGCGCTGTCTTTGCGCGGGCTTAAGAACAACGCTTCCTGGTTGTATTTCGAGTTCACTTCTTTGGTCGTAATGTAGTTGATGAAATCGGTCGCTTCTTTTTCAACGCCGGTTTTTTGGAACGCCATGGCGAATTTACCGCCCGGTACCGAGGAACGCTCCTTGGCTTTCGGCATATACGTTACGCCCCATTCGAAGTTCGTAACATCTTTATAGTTGCTGATCATCCAGTTTCCTGCGAAATGCGCGGCTACCGTGCCTGTACGGAACAAGTTGTTCGGGTTTTCCCCGCCAAGCCATACGGACGTCGGGATAATGCCGTCGTTATGCAGCTTTTTAAAGTATTCGGCTGCCTGTACGCCCGCTTCGTTATTGATCGCCGCCTTCGTTCCGTCCGGGCTAATCATTCTGCCGCCGAACTGGTACAGAAGCGTCGACCAGCGGTGCGGCGTTAAATCCCATACGAGCCCGTATTTGGCCCCGCCTTTTTCCATAACCTGCTTCATGGCCGCGGAAAACTCGTCCCACGTCCATACGGCGTCAGGCGATGCCGGCACTTTCACGCCCGCTTTGTCGAACAGCGTTTTGTTGTAAATGAGTCCGTTGGCCGTAACGTCCATCGGGGCGGCAACGGCTTTATTGTTAATGACGTAATATGGCTTCAGGGAATCGATAAATTGCGCCGTATATTTCTCCACGCCGCCGTTGCTTGTACCGAGGTCTACCGCTTGATTAGCGAACGATCCAAGCTCCGTCGTGCTAATCCGTGCCAGCGCCGGCGGCTTGCCGCCGGAAATCATCGTCTTCAGCTTCGTGGACAAATCTTTGTAAGGCACTTCGATCATATTAATCTTAACGTTCGTATTTTTCGCTTCGTACTCTTTAATAATGCCCTTCATGATATCGCCTTCATTTCCGTCCGAGAACCAGACGAAGTCCAGCGTTACGTTTTTTTGGCCGCCCGCTGCGCCCGTCCCCGTGTCATTCTTCGCGCAAGCGATAGACATGAGCGCCATTAAAACGAGCACCATGGCGATCGATACCATTTTCGTAGCTTTTTTCATTCTCTCTGCCCCTTTTCTTAAAATGTTGCTGCTAACAAGTAAGCATTACGGTCCGACGCCTTGTTTGCGGTACTGCTGCGGCGACATCCCGGAGTACTTCTTAAATGAGCGGCTAAAGTGCACCGCGGTATTGAACCCGAGCTTTTCGGATATGAGTCCGACCGGCTCGTCCGTTGTGCGAAGCATCTTCTTCGCTTCCTCGATCCGTTTGCTGGTCAAATAGTTGTTGATCGTATATCCGGTTACTTCTTTAAAGCAATGGCAAATATAATATTTGCTCAAGTGAAGTTCCTTCGACAGCTCCATCAGCGAAAAGTTTTCCGTATAATGCTGATTGATATATTGCAAAATGCGGCGAACGTTCGCCTGACTGTTCGATTGCTGCTGAGAAGGAGCAATTTCATGCAAACGTTTGGACTTTCGATATATGGCGATAAGCATTTGAATCAGAAACGTCTTTAGAATCAGTTCGTAAGCGAACGATTCCCGTTCATTTTCGCGATGGATCGACCGGAAATACGTTTCCATTTCCTCGCGTTCTTCCAGCGTCCAGTGAATTAACATCCCGTCGGGCGATTCGAACATGGACATCAGCTTTTCGAACATATCGCCGGACATCTGCTCCCGTAAAAAGGACGGCGTGAAATTTACATAGCTGCGGATATAAGGAACGTCTTTGGACGGATTGACCCGATGAATCGTGCTTCCACGAAAAAGAAGCATGTCGCCCGGAGACAAGTCGTAAATATTTTCGCCAATGATGTAGTTCGCATTCCCGCGTATAAAATAATAAATTTCGAGCCCTTCATGCGTGTGGACCGGCCAACTGTACTGCCAGTCATCCGCGTCGGCCCGGACATAAATCCCCAACTGCCGGAGAGCAAGATTGGTGGGAGTATGGACGATCAAGAGGACACCCCCTTCGTGAAAAGGCGAAAAGAACAAGCTTGTTTGCGTTTCCAAATTAACGATACCATACTGAAATTGAGCTCACTTAACATATATTGCTGTTAATTTAATCGGAATTGTTGAAAACTATGCAAGCGCGTAAAATATAAAAGTGTTTCTGCCAATAGCGGCAAAAACACCCAGAAAATACGTTAAAAATTGTCAATCGATCCTCTCTTCCATTCCCTTCCGCTTTCTCCAGTCCGGAGAGGTTACTGCAGGGAGTGTTTCACGGGGAACAGAACTATTACCGGATTAGCCCGTCAGCTGAGGATCGGCGGCCGTCATTAGGATCGCCTTCGAGGCGCTTTACGCACTCAACTCGTTAACTAGTCGCTAAAAATCCCGTTAGCTGCGTTTCTGCCATTCGTGAATGGTTGCCGTGATCCCCTCTGTGAATGGGGTCGCCGGAATCGGACCGATGCGACGCTTATATTTGTCCCCGCTTAATGTAAGCGGTTCTTCCGTCAAATACAGCATCTCGACGACCTCCTTCATAACCGGCACGAACATCCCGAGCAAAGATAGCCCCATTCTCCCAAGCGGAATGACCGGCTTTGTGGATCCGCTTGTCTGCCGGGCGATGCGAACAATATCCCGTCCCGAGATCGTGCCTGAACCCGGAATATGCCAATTTTCCCCGTATGCGTGATCATGGCTTGCAAGCTCTACGATCATTGCCGCCGCATCCGGCAAGTATACGTATTCGCGCGGCACATTCATGTTGCCGATGAAAAACGCCATTTTCCCGGCGGCAATCGCCTCCAGTGTCGATCCCAAGTAAGATGCTTGATTGGCCGTTGGCCCGTAATAATCGGGCAGACGAACGATCATGGCTTGAGCGTCGCTCCACCTCCGGCTGAAGATCATCTGCTCGAAAGCAAGCCGGGTCTTGCCTTTCTTGGTGTGCGGCTGCTTGGGATGCTCCTCGGTCACCGGATCCGTCTGTTTTCTTCCGTACGGGTAAATGCCGTCCACCGCGACAACCTTCAAGCTAAGCCGGTGAGCGGCCTCCATCACCGCTTCACCCAACGGGATCAGCTTGCTTGCCATTTCGTTATACGGCACATTAGCGCAGTGGAACAAAACATCCGCCCCTTCCGACGCGGCCGCCACGTCGTTCGACCGGAAAGCGTCGCCGACAGCCAGGGACAGGTGGTCTGGATGGCCTAGCTGCGCCGCTAGCTGTTCCAGCTTTTGGCGGGAACGCCCGAACGCAATTGTAGGTATGCCCCGGCTGATCAATTCGGTCGTAACGACCGCCCCCGTACCGCCTGTTGCACCGATCACAATCGCTTTTTTCATTTTCATCAACCTTCCATTTGTTTAGTTATTGATCAATCACTAACTTTATTACAATATAATAAATTGTTATTGATTGGTCAATAACTAATTTTCACGGCTTGTTGCGCCGCACCGTTCACCCCTCCATTAATTCCGGCAGCTCCAATGCCGCTGAAATATTGCACAGCATCCCTCTTGCCAGGAATAGTAGCGTCCGCTCTTCCGGATTCGGGATGCCCGCTTCACAAAAAGCCCCAAGCACGATTTGACGTACTTCCCGGAATCCGCTGCGCATTGCCTCCCGGATAGCCTCTTCCTGAATCGTCTGCGCCTGCATCTGGAGAAGCGTCTCATGCCGATGGGATGCCAAAATTTGCTCGTACGCTTCAATTAAAGCATGTTCCAAGCGCTCGGGCGCTGCCGATTGCACGACTTGTCGGAACGATTGGACGATTCTCGCCCATGAAACCTCAAGTGCCGTAAGCAGTAATGCTTCCTTTGTTGCAAAAAAACGAAAAATATACGGCTGCGATATGCTCGCCCGTTCCGCTACTTGCGCCGTCGTCGCACGGAAATAGCCGATTTCTGCAAATACTTCAATTGCCGCCGATACGATTTCGGCTTTGCGGTTCACCGATGCCGCTTCATCCCTGGCCATGACGTTCACTTCCTTCAAATCATTTAGTGATGAATCAATAGTTTCTCGAGTATAACCGAATTGCCGCGAGGAATCAATTGCCTGACCATTGAAAAAAGCGGCGCGGATTGGCGCTTTTGAACCGTTCCCCGCCGCCGCAACATCCGGCCGCCGCTCTGCACCGTATCGGCAAAAATAAGAGGATTGAACCAAGCCATCCTGAGCAGAATGGCTTGTCTTTTGCTAAATCTCGCCCCAGAATACTTCGGTTTCATAGTCGAAAAACACTTTGCCGTCCTGTTTGCTGCGATCAAAGATTAGCCGCAATTCGTTTATCATCGGTTCATGATTCGGATGTCCGGGAGCCGGACTGTAGGAAGACGAAAGCAGCCGCCCTCTCAACCCTTCAAAATCGAAAGCTTGCTGTATGGTGAACCGCGCCTCTTGCATCGTCCCAGGCTTGAAAAAGGTGGCCAGAATGTCCGGCGAAATGTTCTTGTGATTCACTTCTTTGTAGTCGGTACCGAAAGTTTGAAGCAATCGATCATACGCTTCCCGAAAGGGGGTGCCGTGCGTAAGCCGGGAATTCCATAGCAGGACGACCTTCCCGCCCGGCTTTACGATTCGCTTGAACTCCGCTTGCGCTGCGGTACGGTCGAACCAGTGAAATGCCTGCGCGCAAACGATAAAATGTATGGACCGGTCCGGCAGCCCGGTCACCTCGGCCGACCCCGCGACAGCGCGGAAGTTCGGGTTTTCTCCCAAAACGTTCTCCGCCGCTTCCCGCATCTCCGGATTCGGTTCAACAGCAATCACGCGGCTTCCCCGCTCCAGAAGCAGCTTCGAGAAAATCCCCGTTCCCGCTCCGATATCGGCCACTTCGCTACCCCGCTGCAATCCTACTACATCGTACAAATAATCGATCGCTTCTTGCGGATAGCTCGGGCGATATTTCACATACGAATCGACCCGGTTCGAAAACCGTTCTTTGTTGTTCATTCACGTCCACGCTCCTTCAAGGAAATAGGCATATCATGCCGGCTACAGCCATTCAAGAAACTCCAACCGATTCCCGAAGGGATCGTTCAAATAAAACCGTTTCACGCCTTCGTCTGCACGAACATCGTCATCCGTTACTTTCATCCCTTTATCCAGCAAACTACTGCGAAGCGCGTCGACATTGTGCACATGAAATGCCGGGTGCGCCTTGGTTGCAGGGACAAAGTCATTTTGTACGCCAATATGCACTTGATGCGCGCCGCACAAAAACCATACGCCGCCGCGGCTTCGCAGCTTTTCGGGCTTCGGTATTTCGCTCCAGCCCAAGACGCCGGCATAAAACGTTCTCGCCTCCGATTCGCAGCCTTCAGGTGCGGCCAATTGAACGTGGTCAATACCGGTATAGCGGAATGACATATCAAACCCCTCTCCCCGAAGTTTCATTGGATGAAATTTAGTTTCATTTATTAAATCCATTTTATAGCAAGTTACAGTAAATATCCAGCACAATTTGCATCCATTTTTCGTATGCCCTTTATCCTGTATTGCAATAAATATATATTGACATAACCTATTTGACGATGATACGATGGTGTAATTCCCATTTTATGGGTTATAACAAAAGCTTCTGACTTTATAAACATAGAGGTGTGACCCCATGCTGCTGCCGATCGCTGAATCGTTTATTGAACAAGTAAAAGAGTGGCTCATCCGGGATAACCGGTTTACCGGTCTCCTTGGAGGCGGATCGATGATGACAGGTACCATGGATGAATTTAGCGATCTGGATCTTATTCTCGTGTATCAGCCTGCTTATCGGAATGAGATCATGCATGACCGCCTGACCTTGGCGGAACAACTGGGAGGCTTGCTGGCCGCGTTCACCGGCGAACATGTCGGAGAGCCGCGGCTCGTCATCTGCTTATACGGCCCGGCCCCGCTGCATGTCGATTTCAAATTCGTCACGCCCGAGGAGCTCGAGGAACGAATCGAGAATCCTCTCGTTCTTTGGGAGAGGGGCCTGGAGATCAGCACTATTCTTCGGAAAACGTCCCCCCTTCACCCTTCCCCTGATCCTCAATGGATCGAGGACCGATTCTGGGTCTGGGTCCATTACGGCGCCGCCAAGCTGGGGAGAGGCGAACTGTTCGAATTGATCGATCATCTTACTTTTGTTCGCAGTACCGTACTGGGTCCGCTAATTGCGGCCGTCAACGGTCAGCTTCCCCGAGGAGTAAGGATGCTCGAACAGCACGTCCCGAACATGATTGCAGAACTTGAGGCAACCGTACCCGCTCACGATGCCCATAGTTGTTACAACGCCCTGAAGTCAACCATTCGAATATATCAACGCTTCCGGGCAAATGATCCGAATATCATGCATAAAAAAGAAGCCGAGCAAGTTGCGATCGCATATCTCGACCAGGTCTACAACTCTTTATCCGACAAATAAATAGCCGTCGATTCTTGCCAATCGAGGATGATCCCTCCGGCATCTTCTTCTATTTCCATATTCATACTATAATGGAATTGTGGTCGTCTTTCGATTTTATGGCCGGGGGTGCGTTGCAATGGCAAGGGCAAAAATCGCATTGTTTTTCGGAGCTGGCACCGAGATCGGTTACGGGCTGCCCTCTGGAGGAAAGTTTGCGCTGGATCTGTTCAGAACACCCGTGGAGGAGGACAAAGCCGAATTTCGAAAGCAGCTCGAGAAAATCAACAATACTTCCCATTATGCTACAAAATGGCTGCCGAACAACTATTTGAAAAAGCGAATCCATGTTTTTGGAAAAGGCGACTTCGAAGGAATCGTTACATCGAGTTTGGAGTATCGGCGCGAAGAAATTTTAACGTACCTGGAGAACTTTGATGAACATGTACATAAGCTTTTAAGGTATTGGTCGTTAAGCGAAGAAGAAGTAAGAATGAAATATAAAGAGGAGATGGGATTCGATATCGGAGACATCTCCTACGGACAAGCGGTAAAGCTCAACAATCGATTGGCCGAGAGCGTGCGGCTGTTCGAATCCGACTTCTTCTCCGCCATGCTAAAAATACTGGAGACGCAGGAAAGCAGGAAGCTGCAGCGAACCGTTCGAGCCATTCTTGAATTGCTAATCGGCTCTTGCGGGCAACGGCTGATTTCTACACTGAATGAAGAACTGTTCGAATCGGCTCCCGAGAAATTGTCGGTCTTTGATGATCTATCCGGTATATTCAGTCTGGACTATCGCACCGTCGGTCAAACCGGCATGGAGATTGTACTTGAGGAGAAGCCGATTCCGGTTTCTTCACAGAGTTCGCTTACGGAAATCATGATCGAAGTAGGTCGAATCGTTCTTGAAGATCTATATTCAAAAGCGATGGATTACCAAGCCTTAATCGACAGTCATTTCCGATACCTGTACAACCCCAGGGCTCACTGGGCCAAGTTTACAAGAATCAGTATTTTCCTCCACACGGTCAGAAGATATATCAGCACCCGGAACGACATGGACATGGACAAACTTGCCGATGGCCCCGGCTATTATCATGATTTGGAACCTTTATCGCAGCAGGCCGCCATCATGGCCATAGGAACGACGAATTATAACAGTTATGTGGAGCAAGTGCTTGCATCCCGCTTGATTCCGTCGGTTCCGGTTTACCATCTGAACGGCAGCGTGGATGAATTTTATGATCCGTACTGCAATAACATCACGATTGCAAACCCGAATGAACCATGGGAAAACGGCGAGCATCTTCTTGTACCTTTTATGTTTACGCAAAGCGGCGTGAAGCCTTTAACCTCAATCACCATGTCACGAAAATATGTAGAGCTTTACGATAAGTTCAAACAATCCGATATCGTCTGCATTATCGGCTATTCATTCAGCGGCGATGACGGGCATATTAACGGGCTCTTCCGAGCATTGGCCGTGGATGGGAAGAAGCTGATTATTTTCCATTATGGCGACGGCAATGATTTATTGTTAAAAAGGGAATACCAGGCCAAGCTCAGACTAACCAGCCCGGATCATCTGGACATATTCCGTATCGACGAGAATCGAACAACAAAAGGGATCCCCTGGTGGGAACGCGCGCTTCAAGAAAGCTTATTGATGTCTGTAACCTGAAACAAAGGAGATGGTGCATAAACGCGCCATCTCCTTTTCTAAGTGGTGATACCGCTCGCGAGTGTTGCCACGAACGGCAAGGTTTCAACCGGGGACTTTTGCAGCGTAACCGCTCAGGCTCAGCCTATCACCGCATTAATTCCCGGCAAGCGTTGACCCCGTTTCAAGAAATGTTTTCATCCCGGAAAGGACGATCGGCAAACCGTTTTCAAGAATTTTCGCCGTATGGGCAGCCTGCTCAAATTCATCATGCACGGCCGTGACGAGCGTCACGCCCGGGAATTCGTTATGCGAAGCGATTTCCCACGTAATCCGTGATGGTGATTCGCCGGCTGCGTCCGGGAAAGAGAGTAACCTCCAACTCATCACCAATTGATGCGGAGGATTCAGGGTGAGAATGACGCCTTCGGCTTTTTTCTCCCCTTGCTGATCCCATAGTTCGAAAGGCGCCCCCTCCTCCCAGTCGGATCGGATCGAGCAATTGAACCAAAACTTTGATGTTTTGGCCGGATCCGTGATCGCCTGCCATACTTGATCGGGTGTCGCTTTAATGGCAATGCGGTTGACATGCCGAGGTTTATTATCCATATTCGTTCCACGCTCCAATTCGTTTTTAAGAGATGTTAATTCAATTGCCCACGGTTCGGCGTACTTGCTTACCCATCGGTCGTAAATTTGACGTATCGGCACGGCATTCAGATAATGCAGCTTTTCCCTGCCGACTTTTCTGGTGGTAATCAGCCCCGCTTCCTCCAAAATATTGAGATGTTTCATGACACCGAATCTGGACATTTGCAGCGGCGCGCAAAGATCGTTCAGCGTTCGCCCATCGGACGCATTGAGCAGGTCCAACAGCGTGCGACGGCTAGGATCAGCCAGTGCTTTGAATATTTCATTTTCCAATCGGAACACCTCCTTTGCACAGCAAAAATGTCTTTTTGCAATTTGCCCCTTGACACGTTACTAAATAGTAACATATTATAAAGGTGACGTTATAGTCACATATTATCACAAACAGGTCTGTTTGTCAGCCGGCGACAACGGCCCGCCCATTCACAACCATCCAAAATGAGAATGAAAGGTGATTTTTTATATGAACATTACATTGATCGCTGGAAGCAACCGCCAAGGAGCGGCGAGTACGCACCTTCTTCGATATATCGAGACTCTTCTGCAAACCCGACATCTCTCGGTCACGTTCGTTGACTTACGGGAACTTCCTTTACCGCTCTTTTCACCGGATAACCAGGAGTATCCCCCTAACGCGCAGCGTTTGTTAGAAGCGGCAGCAGCCGCGGACGGTTTGATCTTTGCAACTCCGGAGTACCATGGTTCCGTTTCGGGTGTGCTGAAAAACGCCATGGATTACATGAATGCAAGTCAGGTGGCGGGGAAGCCGGTGCTTTCCGTAAGCTCCGCGGGCGGTCCGATGGGGATAAGCTCGCTGCTCCAGCTGCAAAGCATTGTGCGCAATTTGCATGGGGTGAATAGCCCCGAGTGGATTTCCATCGGAATGGGATCCAACAGTTTCGACTCGGAAGGTCGTCCAGCGGATGAAGGGATGCGCGGGAGAGTCGAAAGTGCAGTCGAGAAGTTCCTCGATTTGACCCGAATGCTTACGACGGCCAAGGATACCGCGGCGGCATCTATGGCCTAATTACCGACAAAGGAGAGGTTTTGCCATGAAATCGATCGAACAGAACAATAAAGCAACGGTAGCTGCGTTTATCGAGGACGCTTGGAATCGAAATGAATTGGACCGAACAGATCAGTTTTTTGCCGAAAAAATGAGAGAAGCGTTCACGGATCGGCACTACGTCATAGACGAAATGCTGGCCCAAGGCGAGAAAGTCGTAGCCAGAATCTTGATCACGGGTACGCATAAAGGTACGTTTGCGGAAATCGCGCCTACAGTCAAAACCGTCAAGATCGCCCATTTCCGTGAGTTCCGCGTCGTCGACGGCCGCATTGTCGAGCATCGCGGATGGTTCGATACCGGCACGCTGCTGCCCCAGCTCCAAGACCGCTAATCATCAAACAAAATTCAAACGAAGGAGATATATATGATGACAACGCTGGAACAAAAAAATATGGAAACCGTCAACGCGTTTATCGAAGCTTTTTGGAATCAAAGCGATATGGATTGTACCGATCGTTTTTTATCGTCCGACTATCAGGAGCTCAGCTATGGCTCGAAAGAAGGGCTGAAACAATTTGCCGGCAAAATCCTGGAAGCTTTCCCCGACAAACGTTACTCCGTTGAAGAGATCATAGCCGAAGGCGAGAAAGTCATTGTAAGAATGACGGTGAAAGGCACGCATACCGGCATGTTTTTTGGCAGCGCGCCCACGGGGCATTCCATGGATGTCACACTGTACCGTCAATATCGCATAGTGGACGGCAAAATTGCCGAACATCGCGGTTGGATCGATATGACGACCATGTGGCGTCAAATCCGAGGCAATTAACGAGAGAACCTCAAGTACGGACCCGGGCGATCCCCCGACAAATTCGGCGTTACTTTTAAAATTTATACCGTAGCCGAGCAATAGACCATTCTTTCCCACAATAAGGGCCGGGAATCTCTTGAGAGAAAATATTCCCGGCCTTCTTCCTCGCTCTTCGTGCATCATCTTCACTGTCTAAAACCAGCGCCGCACCGCTTCTGAGCGCGGTGCCGGAGCCAGCCGAATTGTTTCACTTTTCCGTAAGTCCCGAGCTCCTTCTCTCAAGCTTTCTTTCCAAAAGCGCCGATCCAAGCGTGGAAAAGTCCCATCAACAAAACACCTATAGCGATGGAAGCGAGTGCCGGCACAAGATTGGCCCCGATGTGCGCCCCGTATCCGAGAAACCCGCTAAGGACAAACATCGACCACCCCGAAACCAAATTAATCACCGGCGATGGCCCGAAAGGGGTCGGGAAAGGCTCCTTCGTGATGCCTTTTACGAAGTGCGGAATCGCATTGGCGCCGGAAACCCCTGCCAAAAAACTGAGCAGTACGGATTGAATCATAGCTTCTCCTTTCTTTTTAAACAAAATGAATGAATGATGAAAGACTGTCTTTATTTTGCATCTCAATTGAGTCTTCCGCCACATTTTAGTTATGATAGCTGTACCAGTAACAGTTAGGATGTGTATCCTCCATGGACCGTCACGAACATCGATTGAAAGCGTTAGGAACCTTTTTAAAATCGCGCCACTCCCGGTTAACCCCACGTGCTACGGGATTGCCCGACGGCCATTACAAGCGCAGAACGTCGGGCCTGAAACGCGAGGAAGTAGCTCTGTTAGCCGGAGTAAGCACCACCTGGTATACGTGGCTTGAACAAGGGCGTGACATCAATGTATCGGAGCAAGTACTCCAGAGCATTGCCCGTGCTTTGCAGCTGAACGACGACGAATATTCCCACATGCTATATCTTGCCCGGCTGCAGTCCCCCGCTCCCGCTCCGGGGAATCCCGTCAATCTTCCCCCATCTCTTCAGAAAATAATAGACGATCTCTCTCATCCAGGAATGATCGTGAACGTTCGTTCGGATGTGCTGGCATGGAACTCCGCTTCCTGCGAGTACTTTGTGGACTTCTCCACACTCCCTCGGCACGAACGGAATATGACTTGGCAAATGTTTGCCAATGAATCTCTGCGAGATAAAATAGCAAATTGGGAAGAGTGTGCCGCATATGCGGTTGCGGTATTCCGGGCTTTCAGCGACCGAAATGCGGGGAATCCCTGGATAATGCCATTTGTAGACGGCTTAATGCGTGCGAGTCCCTATTTTAAAGACTATTGGAATCGATACGAAATCAGGGAAAAGTCGGGGCTTATCATCAACTTTAAGGGCAGGAGCCCGCTTGAAGTCACGTCGTTACAACTGAACAATGGGACGGGAGATCTTCATTGTTTCATTTGCACGCCTGTCTGAATATGCCGCTTCATGGGACAATCGCATTCATTGCATCGGTTATCGGGTTGCAGATTAACCGCAATTGAAAAGAACCGACAATTTACGGCATCTGTTATGATAGGATAAACCCGCCATTTATGGAGAAACAGCTGACTCTTTTCTGAAAAGGAGATATCATGATGACGATGAATGATTGTGTTGCTGCTTCACGGCTTGTACGCCTGCATCCTGTACTTATTCAATTGCCAAGAAAAAGCTTTGTTCATTGTCATCCTGTTAACGTTGTCTACCGGCGTTGCCATCATGACCGGTTATGATAATCTGCTCTTGCTATTGCTGCCGATCAACTATACATGGGCGGTGAAAATCAGGCTGTTCGCCCACGAAGCCAGCCTGCCGACATTACTGGAACCAAGGTTATTACTTTTATAAACCGTTATCGGCGGAAGAGATGGTCCGCGTATTTGCCGAGCAGGCAGTCATTGAATCGGGAAATGCGAGGCCTGTGTGAAGAAAACAGGATGCCCCGGTGGCATCCTGTTTTCTTTAGGTGATATGGAACTGACGATTGTCTGAAACTTACCATCAACTGTTCGTTTAATTGATGCTAACGCATATATATTAAACCGCTAAATCAGTGCATGCCGCTTATTTTTCCATTTCTTTCCATCAACAACCCATTAATCGTCTCAATAACATGGTTAACTTCAGAATAATCGTTCGTTTGCAGGTTTGCTTTTAGGATCTGAAGGTGCTGTTTTATTCGTTCTTCTATTTCAAATAAAGATGGATATGATTTTACCTGACTACTCCTGAAAGAGTCGTAAAGCTTTTCAAGTTTTTTCTTCACTATCGGGTCAGTAGATTGAACCATCAGCAAGCTGAGTTCTGAGGCAGCATTTTTAATATAACTAATGTGATACTGACTTTCTATCTCGTTACTTATCGTTTTCTCGTTGATAATGATATTTGAAATATACGCTTGTACATATAACCCGGCAATAATCAACTGCGGTATGAACGATGAGATAAACGATGCGTTTTTAAAATAAATAAAAATCGAGCCTATTAAAAAAGCACAAATAAAATACAAAGAAGACACATAAATGAGCGGATAACCGAATACTAATTCATTTTTTGCTTTAGGCATGGAAGATGATGATATAACAAGCATAAGATAGGCGAAATGAATGAATCCATATGATACCCAAAATGTAGTCGTAAAATTGGTATTGATCAAGAAAATAATGATATTCAAAATAACCACAAAGACCAAACTTAGTACTATCCAAAGCGAGTTTATTCTTTTCCTCATTATTGCCACCTCATATTCTTCTTGTTCCGCATTCATTGCAGAATTTTGCTGTCTCAGGCATTTCAGCATTGCAGCTGCTGCATCGGCTATTCTCTATGATAAGTTTCGTACCGCATTCATTACAAAACTTGGATCCTTGGGTATTTTCAGTTCGGCATGTTGGGCATTCAATTTTATTAGCGCTTTGTCTTGTTTCTGCAGAGGTAGATTCAGAATGAACGACCTGTTGAGGCTGTGTCTGGTTTGCCATTGGCATGAGCATTTGGGATGCCAAGTCTCCAAATACGCCTCCTGCAGCTATTCCCATGCCTAATCCAGCCCCGGCAGCTGCCACACCACCAGCCCCTGGATTAGCCGCTAGTTCTTTTAATATTTCAGTTGATTGTTGTCTACCCCAATCTTGACCAAGTACCCCCATAAACGCTTTATTGGCATAGGCTTCTTCCAACTTTGCACGATTTGGATCATTTTCAGGAATATCAATAGCACTGATATAGAAATTAACCAATCGAACGCCATATTCGTCTAAAACACTATTCAGTACCGGTGCGAGGAACTCGGCGATTTTCGTTTTCTCCGTACATATATCCAAAACTTCCCTACCGGAAGATTTAATTACTCTTGCTATTTCATCCTTAATATATTGCAAAAATGCATTTCTGAAATAACCGTTTAGCTCCTGTTGGGTGAAAAATTGAATATTGTTTCCTATCAACTTAAGTAAAAACTTTTTAGAATCGGCGACTTGAATAGAATACGAACCTCTTGCTTGAATACTTGTTTGTAGCATATAAACAGGATCTCTCATTTGAATAGGCGTGTCTGTACCCCAAAAAAGCTCAAGCTTATGTACTTTGTTAATGAAGTAAACTTTACAATTAAATGCACTGATTCCACCGGAAAAAAAGTTTCTAAATGCGCTGATAAATGGATAGTTATTTGTACTTAGCGTATATTTACCGCCATCAAATATTTGTTCAATGATGCCGTCCTTAAAGAACAGCGCTTCCTCTGATTCCGCTACGATGAGTTGAGACCCCGTATTGAAATCTTCGCCAAGAAACTTCCATGCGAGCACATCGCCCGGGCCATCGTTTTTAATGACGCTATATAATTGCATTCTTTAATTCCTCCGAAAATGTACTTACCCATCCCCTGAAATATGGAAACCCATTCCCTTGTCTATTCTCTAATAAATAAAATAAAGAGAGACAGTCGTTAGGAAATTCACTCGCCACAATGAATGTTCTAGAACTGCCTCTGCTTTATATACTAGTTTTTTACGCGCTCTTTTTCTCTCTAAGTAGCTGCTTCATACCTTGAATAGATCGCTCGGTTCCTCCTACGTCCCATACTGAGCAAGAAATGGAAGTTCCGCCGGAAGTGGTTAGTCTGAAATACTCAAGATTAAATACTTCTTCTTTACCTTTTTTGTTCTTTGTCTTTACGTTGTCAGAGGAAGTTGAAACGGATACTATATCCTTATAGAAGTACTCGTCTGTCTTTTCGTTTCGTTCATTCTCAATTAATGAGAATCTATAGTTATAAGAATAAACTTGGTTTTCACTAAATAATAAAACAGCAAACTCGTAATTCGAGCTTCTTAGACGACCATCTTTACCTTTTTTTGTTAAATATTCTTTCGCTATATTCTCAAAACATGGACCATTGATAACAATCGGCTCGATTAATTGAACCTGTTCCTCATCAATACCTATTTTGCTCAAACCCTTCTTCACCGCATTCTCGATTTCGCTCTTACAAATCGCATCAATTTCAGCATCCGTTGGAGTCCCTTTTATTTTCAAGAATATAAGAGCAGCGCCCCCTAAAATCATAATGAATCCTACTATTTTGTTTGCCGATAACATTAGCAAACCAACAATGATCAATATTACCCATGGTGTAATGGATGTTGATTTAAAATATTTTTTGTTTCTACCGTAATTCATCGTATTCTACCTCCTGCATTATTTTAATATTCAAAAACTGCGTGGCGAAGACAGTTTTATTCAACGTTAAGTACGTTTGGTATATCCACATTCAGCAGATCGAATAATTTGCGTATATCCTCTTTTGTGACATTATTAACGCATGCATTTTTTAGTTCACTCTCATAATTGGGGGTAATTCGCAAAAACTTCCTTTCATAAAAGTCATACTTTATATAGGCTAAAAAATAATGATAAATACCTCTGTTTTCAATCGTTAGTGCTGCATTTAAATATTCCTGAGCTTTTTCTATGATAGCTTTTGGTGCTAGATATGCTTTCTTGCCTTTCAATAAACATACCGCGGCATAAAAATAGGTTTCGGAATTATCGAAGTTATACTGTGTTGCTTTCTCGAAACTTTCCAAAGCCTTCTCATGAAGCCTTAGTCTCAGATAACACATCCCAATTGAAGTATGAATAGAAGACTCCTCCGGATGATCCCTCAACACTTCTTTATATGAATTAACATACTTGTTCACATCTTGCGGTAACATTTCATAAACGCTGTTAAAGCTTGTTATAATCACTTGTCTACCACAGTATTTACAGGTCTGTTCACTAGTTGATGAAGGCTCCCCACAACCGGGGCATTTCAAGTCTACAATTTTATACGTGCTCATTGTTGTTCCTCCAAGTGAATCATAGTTATTATCGATTGGTAGATCTATATTACTAGTATGTATATCACTTATGTACCATGTTCAATTCGTTAAAATATACCATATTCCTTCTAATAATTAAATATTTTAGAGAATTTTGCTCTAATTTGTCGATGTTTCATATATTTGTAGATGTTTGTTTTTGTAAGTAGTTATTGCCAGTTGGTTTACTTTTTTTTACGGTACGGTTCAGCTAACGTTCATCATGTACGAAAAATATAACGAAAAAAGCCCGCGGCAACGTTCGCCGCGGGCTTTCCATCTTATTTTATAGGTTCATCTACTCTTCGTAGATCTTGGTCAACATCGCGCCAAGCTCTTGAAGCGCTTCTTCCTCGCGCTCTCCGTCCACTTCCAGCGTCACTTCGTCGCCTTTCGCCAGACCCAGGGCCAGCAAACCAAGCGAGCTTTTGCCGTTCATTTTTTTCGTTCCCTTAATCAGATTTACTTTGCAAGGAAATTGCGTCGCGGCATGAACGAAAAGCTTGGTCGGGCGGGCATGAAACCCGGACGGATGAATAACGGTATAGGTCTGCGATAGCATTATACGGAGCTCCTTTGCTCTACAAATTGTTTTACCTCTTCCTGCGTTCCCATGGCGAGCGCTTGTTCGGATAGCGCTGCCCATTCTTTCTTGGACAACCGGCCAACCAACTCGCGTGCGGGCAGCACGGAACCGGCGCTCATGCTGAACTCGTTCAATCCCATCCCAAGAAGAAGCGGAATCGCCGTCAAATCGCCCGCCATTTCGCCGCACATGCCGGTCCATATGCCCGCTCGATCGGCCGCTTTGATGACCATTTCGACGAGCCTTAAGATGGAAGGATGATACGGCTGATACAAGTAAGCTACCGACTCATTCATCCGATCCGCCGCCATCGTGTATTGGATTAGGTCGTTCGTGCCGATGCTGAAGAAATCGACTTCCTTCGCCAAATGATCGGCGCCCAACACGGCGGCCGGAATCTCGATCATCATGCCCACCTCGATCGAATCGGACACGGACACGCCTTCCAGCCTCAGCTTCTCGCGTTCTTCCTCCAGAATCCGTTTCGCTTCGCGAAGCTCGCTCAGCACCGCAATCATCGGAAACATGATGTTCAGCTTGCCATGCACGCTCGCCCGCAGCAGCGCCCTTAACTGGGTACGGAACAAATCTTCCCGCTTCAGGCACAGCCGCAGCGCGCGAAGTCCAAGGAACGGGTTGCTTTCCTTTGGCAGCTCCAGATAGGGCAGCTCTTTGTCGCCGCCGATATCCAGTGTACGGATGACGACGCGTTTGCCGTTTAATTTCTCAAGCACGTGCTTATAGGTTTGATACTGCTCTTCTTCCGAAGGGAACGAGTTTCGTCCCATATATAAAAACTCCGTACGGAACAGACCGACCCCGTCGGCGCCGTTCTCCAGCACCTTCGCCAGGTCCTCAATGCTGCCAATATTGGCCGCTAGCTCGAGATGCTCCCCATCCGCAGTTACGGAAGGCTGCTGCGACAATCGCTTCAGCTGCGCCCGGCGCTCATCGTACTGCTGCTTTTTCTCACGGTATTGCGCCAGCACTTCCTCAGAAGGATCAATGAACACTCTACCTTCCGTCGCGTCCAAAATGACCAACGTGCCATCCGCGATAGAAGCCGGCATCGTACCTATGCCGACAACCGCCGGGAGCTCGAGCGAGCGCGCCATAATAGCGGAATGCGAAGTGCGGCTGCCGATTTCGGTCACAAAACCGTGAATGTAGTTCAAATCGAGCTGCGCAGTATCCGAAGGCGTCAAATCCTCGGCGAAAATGATCGTTTCCTCGGAAATGCCGGACAAGGTGGCATACGGTTTGCCGATCAGGTGGCTCATCAGCCGTCCGGATACGTCCTTCACGTCGGCGGCACGCTCGCGAACCATCTCATTATCGAGCTCCAGCAGCATGTCCACGACGCCTGTCGTCACTTCGTACAAAGCGTATTCGGCGCTCCATTGTTCGTCTGTAATTTTATCGAGTACCGCATCGACAAGGTCGGGATCTTCCAGTAAAAAAAGATGCGCTTCAAAAATTTCCGCTTTTTGCACGCCCAATTTCTGCTCCGTGATCCGGCGGATGTCCTCAATCTCGCCTTTCGCTTTCTCGATCGCCTGCCGGAATCGGCCGGCTTCCTCCTCGGCATCGGCTATCGTCAGCTTCTGCGGCGTATATTGTGTATTCGTAAACCGGAAAGCCTTGGCGATGGCGAATCCGGGAGATGCCGCGACACCGGTAAACGTACTGGCCATACAGCATTCTCCTTTCTGTGCTTCGTTTTCCTTACTTGCGCTGATCGGCTATGCTCCCATAGCTTTCCAAAACCAGGTTATATACCGGATGTCCTTCCGGAATGGATGTGTAATCCGCTATCGTTTGCCCGACGCCCTTGTCGCGAATCGACTGTTGAAGCTCGGCGGATTCCGGGTCATCGGCGTGGTCAAAGCAAAGCGCCGCGGCCATCACTTTTGCCAACTGTACGGGCGACATCCCCAATTCGTGGGCCTGCATGGCAGGCTTCACCAGCCGATCGTTCGGCGACAGTTTGCGGATAGGCGAACGCCCGACACGCGTCACTTCGTCGGTCAGCTGATCATTGCGGAAGCGCCCGATAATTTTGTCAATGTATTGGTCATGTTCCGTTTTGTCAAAGTCGTATCTTGCGACCAGGACTGCGCCTGTTTCCTTAAGTGTCGCCTTCACTGCGCTGACGATTTCCTCATCGGCCATTGCCTGCTGAATCGTCTCATATCCTTTCAAGCCGCCAAGGTAGGCGGCCGCACAATGACCCGTATTTACCGTGAACAATTTGCGTTCGATGTACGGCAGCAAATTTTGAACGTAATGGACGCCTTTAACCGGTCGGTACCCTTCAAACATGGCTGAAGCGTCCACCACCCACTCATAAAACGGCTCAACCATAACCGCAAGCGGATCTTCATGATGCTGAAGAGGAACGATCCGGTCTACGGCCGCATCGGGAAAAGCGATCACTTCGGACGCCTTCGCCTTCGTCGTGTCATCAAGAAGCGCGTAAACAAGCTCTTTTAGTTGGGTACTGCCACCGATGGCATTTTCGCAGGCGATAATATGCAGCCGCCCCGCTCCGTTTGCAATCCGCTTTTCAATCCCGCTGGCAATGCCTGCCGCAATATGTTTCAAAATATTGACGCCGACGGCCGTCGTAATCAAATCGACTTCCGCCACGGCCGAAGTGACCGTGTTCGCGTCCGTCCCGTCAATGGCGGTTACGCCTGTCACATGCAACTGTTCCCTGGCCGCACTCGCGAGTGTTACCGTATATTCCCCGCGCTGCTGCAGCTCGGTGACGACCGTCTTGTTCACATCGGAAAAAATGACCTCGTACCCCGATTGCGAAAGCAGCAGTCCGATAAAACCACGTCCAATATTCCCCGCTCCAAAATGTAATGCTTTCATTCGGATTCCATCCCACTTTCAAAAATGGCGATCATTTCTTCCGGACTCGACGCTTTCAAAATTTGTTCCATATTGTCGTCATCGGAACAAATCATCGCAACGTTCGTGAGAATTTCCAGATGATCGTCGCCGACGGCCGCAATGCCGATGACCAGATGCGCGATGTTCCCTTCGCCAAAATCGACGCCCTCCGGAAGCTGCACAATGGATAGTCCCGTCGACTTAATGGAGCCTTTCGATTCACTCGTCCCATGAGGAATGGCAAGGCCTCCGCCCATGTAGGTGGAAAGCGAATTTTCGCGCTCGATCATACTTTCAACATAGCTAGGGTCCACATGTCCCGCGCCCACGAGCAGCTCCCCGGCTATGCGAACAGCTTCGTATTTATCCTTCGCAGCCGCGTTCAATATCACTTTATCTGCAGACAATATACTCACTACATTTCACTCGCTTCCGTTTTCGTATTGAAAAATATTTTCAAATGAATCGTTAAGTAGTCACGAATTTCCGCTTCCTCGCCTGTTTCGAGCAAATCAATCATTTCCGTATCAAGCAGCATGGCGCTGATTTCGCTGAGCACCTCGAGAATTTCCTTGGGCAATGTCCGCGGTGCGAGCATCAATAAAAACTGGCTTAACCGCGCACGCGGCTCCGTGTCGACCATTAACGGGGTACCCAGCCTATACAACGACAGGGATGATCGTGTGATTTCCTCGCTCCGTGTATGAAACAACGCGACCTCTGTTCCCGGGATGATCTGGCTGCCGCTTTGCTCGCGCTGCACCAGCCGCTGCGTTACCAGCGAAGCATCGGTAAGCACACCTCTCGCTTCTTCATACCGGCAAGCCTCGTGCAGAATGAGAGGCAGCTCCCCGCTTTGCTCATCTAGCCGAATGACCTTAAACTGCGCAATGAGATTCACCATCTCATCGAGCGTAGTCTTCAGGCTTAACAGCCGTTCAAAAGCAGATACCTCTGATGGCACATAATCTTCCGGGATAAACACTTCTGTGCGTTTCCGGTCCAACGCCGCTTGGACGAACGACCGCAGCCGATCCGCTTCTCCTTCCGTCAGGAGCGGACTCACTTTCATATATTGCCCTGGATCCAAAGGCAGATCGACCGTAGAAATAATGAGATCATACTTGTCTTTTTCCGTTCGTGAAGCTTCGTACCAAGATACACGGCCGACGATTTGAATTTGCGGCAGTTCCTTTTGCAGCCGAATTTGCAGCAGCTTCGAGGATCCAATCCCGCTTGAGCACACCAGAATGGCGCGCACATCGCGCCGCAGCTGCTTCAGCCGCTCCAGCGACGCTCCGAAATGCATGACGAGGAATCCGACTTCCTCATCCGGCACCACGACATCGGAAAGCACACGGTCCGCCGCTTCGCGTACGATGCCGAATAGCACTGTATAATCTTTCTTGATCTGATCCAGCAGCGGGTTGCGAATGTTTTGCCCATCGTTCAGCCGCTGCAAAGCATCTTTCATGTGATAAAATAAGCCTTCTCGCAGTGACCGGTCATTGCCGTAATCGGCTCCCATTACGCCCTGCACATATTGGATAAGCAAGCGTACTTTTTCTGTTAACGCCAGATCATCCGCCGGCAGCAGTGACAAATCCTCCGCCTGGGCCAAACGCAACAGCCTGGATATATAAGCGGACTCCGCGGGCGATAAAGCCAGTTGCATTCGCTCCGACAACAAGCCCGTAAGGTAAATCGCATCGGCTTCGCGATGTGACGCGAGGACGGTTCCCTGCTCTGCCGCATATTGGGCTACAACCGTTTTTCCCGCTCGAATACGCCGCAGCGCGATAGACAGCCTAATCAATAATTCCGTATAGGAATTCTCGCTTAACCGGCCGGCCCACTTTTCTTCCCAGCTCCACAAGATCGTCTCGACAGCTTCCATCTCCGACTTGCCCGCAAGTGCGAACAATTGCCGATCGAGCGGATGAACCAGATGCTCTTCCCGGGTTGCAATCAATTCGGTATCGTCAATTCGCAGCTGGATGAGCTGACGGATCATATCCCGAAGCTGCTCTTCCGGACCGGAAAGCTCCACGCCATAGCCTCTTCTGCGGGTCAAGACGACCCCAAATTTGTGCACGAAGCCGTCAAGTTCATCCAGATCGCTGCTTATTGTAGGAACGGTCACCTTTAATTCATGCGCCAGCGCGTATAACTTGATCGGCTCGATGCTTTCGAGCAAAAGACATATCACGTAAAGTTGCCTTTCTTCCGGAGAAAACTCGATGTCCTCCGACACGGAGACGAGCTGGGCAAGCCTCGCCAACGCGGACTCGTCCCCATGCAGCCGTATGCCTAAGCCGGATTTCTTAAACAGTTCAACTCCATGCTCATGCAAAATGTCCTCCACCGTTGCCAATTCACGATGAACCGTTCTTGAACTCATTTGAATCTCTGCAGCGATGTGGGCCGCCGTCAGCTCTTGATCGCTCCGCAGCAGTAATTCAATAATTCGGCGGGTACGGCTGGATATAGACATTCGCAAAAACCTTCCTATAACGATAGAATGGCCCTAACGCCGGAATATAAGCTCCGGCGTCAGCAGCCTTAATTGAAAGAAATGCATTACGTGAGGCGGTCTACGAGTTTGTCGTACTCAGGGCTTTTCAAGAAGTTATCGATCGAGATATGCTCCGCCTGCGGCGCCTGAAGTCTGGCTCGGTCGGTCAACGTTTTATGCGTGATGACAATATCGGCATCACCAGGAATATCGCTGATCGCCGTATTGATCACGGTGATGTCCGAACCGGCGGCTTTCATTTTCTTTCGCAGCACCGATGCGCCCATTGCGCTGGACCCCATGCCCGCGTCGCAGGAAAAGACGATTTTGTGCACGTCCGCACTGTCTTTGTGCGCATCGCTTTTCGTGTCGGCAGGCTGTGCGGCAGCATGTTCGCGCGCTTCCACAACCGCAGCCGCTGCAGCAGCTGGAGTGCCTGCTGCTTTCATTTGTTTCATTTTAGCGGAAGCTTGCTCCAGGTCGTCGCTGCCTTCGGCGTTGTTTTTCGCCGTTTTCAGCAGCAGAGCCGCGATGGCAAACGAAACGACTCCCGCAACGATAACGCCGCTCAACGCCGGAAGAAGTCCGCCCTTGGGCGCCATTGCCACGTAAGCAAAAATACTGCCCGGCGAAGGCGGGGCGACAAGACCGGCGCCAAACAACGTGAATGTGAATGTCCCGGCTACGCCTCCCGCTATCGCGGCCAAAATCAAACGCGGATTCATCAAAATGTACGGGAAATAAATTTCGTGAATCCCCCCGAAAAAGTGAATGATCGCTGCGCCGGAAGCCGATTGCTTCGCCGTACCGCGGCCGGCAATCATGTAGGCGAGCAGGATGCCAAGACCAGGACCCGGATTGGACTCCAACATGAAGAGGATCGACTTGCCTGTTCTCGACGCCTCCTCCAACGCGATGGGACTAAGCACGCCGTGGTTGATGGCATTGTTGAGAAACAAAATTTTCGCCGGTTCAATAATAATGTTAGCGAGCGGAATCAAATTATGGCTAACCATAAATTGCACGCCGGAGGATAATATTTTGGTCAGCTGCTCGATGACAGGACCTACTCCGGCATAAGAAATTAACGTCAGAATGGCGCCGATAATGCCGAGCGAGAAGTTGTTCACCAGCATTTCGAAGCCGGACTTGATTTTCCCCTCGATCGATTTATCGAATTGCTTCAGCACCCATGCTGCCAGCGGACCGCAAATCATGGCCCCCAAGAACATCGGTATATCCGTACCGATGATAATGCCCATCGTCATTAGCGCACCGATAACGCCGCCGCGCTGCTTGTGCACCATTGTGCCGCCGGTATAACCGATCAATAGCGGTAGCAGGTACGTGATGATTGGCCCAACCAACTTGGCAAAAGTTTCATTCGGCAGCCACCCTGTAGGGATGAACAAGGCCGTTATGATCCCCCAAGCGATAAAAGCACCTATATTTGGCATAACCATGCCGCTGAGAAAACGTCCAAATTTCTGGACACCAACGCGAATTCCCCCGGACGACGAGTTGTTTTGCACCTGTTGCATATTGGGTTCCTCCTGTTTAGAAAATCGCTTTCTTTTTTCGATCTGGCAAAGCGGGTTCGATATTTATCGTAAATCATGCCGGCCATTCGAACAACAAAAGGAAAACTACATTTTGTCAATCATACTGTTGACAACATTTAAGAAGTTTATGATTGTTTTTGGATATTCGCTTGTTTAGTTGAAATTGCGGAATGGCTTACCAAACATGGAGGAAACCGAGGAAATATGTACCATGGTATGTCGGAGGGAGCGCCTTTATCCTATTACTAGCGACTTCTTTCGCTATACTGCATACTTCCTCATCGGAAAGCCCCTTTTCCAGGCGCTTTTGCCGCTTGTATCGTTGTTGTCATTTGGGTAAGCCCAGGCGTTAGTCCAATCACGACCACTCGCCCTATTTCGTTCTATATAAAAAAGCCCCGTGAGGGGCTTTTTCGCTGCGTAGCGTACGCAAGGGTATTGTTAATTTCGAATGAGATAATCGAATGCGCCCAAAGCTGCATTGGCACCCGATCCCATGGAAATAATGATCTGCTTGTAAGGACTATTAGTGCAGTCGCCTGCGGCAAACACACCTGGTACGTTCGTAGCGCCATGACGGTCTACGACGATCTCGCCGAAGCGCGTGCGCTCCACCGTGTCGCCTAACCAATCGGTATTCGGAACGAGACCGATCTGAACAAACACGCCTTGTAATTCGACATGATGTTCGACTCCTGAATCCCGATCGATATAGGTAATCCCGTCCACTTTGTCCGTACCGGTAATTTCTTTGGTTTGAACGTTCTTGTGGACCGTCACGTTCGGAAGACTATAGAGACGCTTCTGCAGCACGGCATCGGCTTTTAGTTCGGGCATGAACTCGAGCACCGTCACATGCTTCACGATGCCGGCAAGATCAATGGCCGCCTCGATACCGGAATTGCCGCCGCCGATCACGGCTACGTGTTTCCCTGTAAACAGAGGACCGTCGCAATGCGGGCAGTAGGCTACGCCTTTGTTCTTGAATTCCGCTTCGCCCGGCACGCCGACATTGCGCCAGCGCGCACCGGTGGAGACAATGACGGTTTTGCTCTTCAGCACAGCGCCGCTTTCGAGCTCGACTTCGATGAGATCTTTCTTTTCCAAGCGCTTCACGCGCTGAAGCTTCATCACGTCGATGCCGTATTCTTTGACATGCTCCTCCAGGCTCGCCACAAGCTTGGGACCTTCGGTGTATTTGACACTGATGAAGTTCTCGATGCCCATGGTGTCCATGACCTGACCGCCGAATCGTTCAGCCACAATCCCGGTACGAATGCCTTTGCGCGCCGCATAGATCGCCGCGCTGGCGCCGGCGGGGCCACCCCCGACGACAAGCACGTCGAACGGCTCCTTATTTGCCAGCTCGGATGCGTCGGGAGCGGTCCCCAGTTTGGCGAGGATCTCTTCCAGCGACATTCGACCGCTGCCGAAAAATTCGCCGTTGAGGTAAACCGAAGGCACGGCCATGACGTTTTTGCTCTCTACCTCATCCTTGTACGCTGCACCGTCGATCATCGTATGCGAGATGCCAGGGTTGAGCACACTCATGATGTTCAGTGCCTGCACGACATCGGGACAATTGTGGCAGCTCAGGCTGACGTAGGTTTCGAAGCGATATTCGCCGCGAATGCTCTTGATCTGATCGATGAGGTCCTGTTCCACCTTGGGCGGCCTTCCGCTGGCTTGCAGCAGCGCGAGCACCAAAGAAGTGAACTCATGTCCTAACGGGATGCCGGCAAAAACAACCCCCGTGTCTTCCCCCGCACGATTCACACTGAAACTCGGCGTACGGGACAATTCCGTTCTCTCCACCGTGATCTTGGAGGATAAGCCGACGATTTCATCCACCAGCGCCAGCATATCTTGGGATACGGCATCGGACCCCGCACTCACTTTGATCTGCACATCGCCTTCCATGAGTTGCAGGTATTGACTTAGCTGTGCTCTGATATCTGCGTCCAGTGCCATAAGTTATCGCTCCTTAGATCTTACCGACTAGATCAAGGCTTGGCTTCAGCGTTGCGGAACCTTCTTGCCATTTTGCAGGGCACACTTCGCCCGGGTTGTTCCGAACATATTGAGCTGCTTTGACCTTGTTCACCAAAATGCTTGCGTCGCGGCCAATGCCGCCTGCATTGATCTCGATCGCTTGGATTACGCCGTCCGGATCGATAATGAACGTACCGCGGTCTGCAAGACCGTCAGCTTCGATCAGCACGTCGAAGTTGCGGGAGATCGTATGCGAAGGATCGCCGATCATGATATATGTGATTTTGCCGATCGTCTCGGAGCTGTCATGCCATGCTTTATGCGTAAAGTGCGTATCCGTGGAAACGGAGTATACTTCAACGCCGAGGCCCTTCAATGTTTCATATTGGTTTTGCAGATCCTCAAGCTCTGTTGGGCATACGAATGTGAAGTCCGCTGGGTAAAAGCAAACGATGCTCCATTTTCCTTTGAAGTTCTCTTCTGTAACGTCGATGAATTTGCCGTTGTGGTAAGCCGATGCTTTGAATGGTTTTACTTCTGTTCCGATAAGAGACATATTGATTGTTCCTCCTTAGTTTTTGGTTGAAATTTCTTTATGTAGTAATGATACCACAGAAAGACGTCAATATCATGAAGGTATCATGAAGAAAGTACAGATGCAAGTTTGGCCATTAGCGAATGCATGAATGCGCATGTGGTCCATCCGAGACGATGCGTGGTAAAGCGTCTTTTTCAAAAGATGGCCGGCAAAGCAAAAAGGCCTCCGTCCCATGGAATTCTGGATGAAGGCCGCCTCACTCATTATGAATTTTACGCTCTTTTGACGTGGTGCAGATCACTGCTTAACCCGAGCGTCCGCTCCGTTGATGCATGAATCTTTTGGATAAGTTCTGGGTTTTTCACGAGTGACACACCATAAGAAGGAATCATTTCTTTTATTTTCGGTGCCCATGCTTTTAGTTGCTGCGGGAAGCATTTTTCTATGACCTCCAGCATGACGGAAACGGCAGTAGAAGCACCCGGAGAAGCGCCGAGCAATGCGGCGATCGATCCATCCGCGCTACTCACCACTTCCGTACCAAATTGAAGCGTTCCTTTCCCGCCAGCAGCCGTATCTTTGATAACTTGTACACGTTGACCCGCTATCAATAAATCCCAATCCTCGCTCTTGGCGTGCGGGATAAACTCTCGCAGCTCTTCCATGCGCTGTTCTTTCGATAACATCACTTGCTGGATCAAGTATTTTGTCAATCCAAGGTTTTTGGCGCCTGCCGCGAGCATCGTTATCACGTTATCCGGTTTAACCGAACCTAACAAATCAAACATGGAGCCGGTTTTTAAGAACTTTGGCGAGAAGCCGGCAAACGGTCCAAAGAGCAGCGATTTTTTATTATCGATAAATCTTGTGTCCAGATGCGGAACGGACATTGGAGGTGCGCCAACCTTGGCTTTGCCGTATACTTTGGCATGATGCTGTGCTACAACCTCCGGGTTGTTACAAGCCATAAATAGTCCGCTTATCGGGAAACCTCCAATATGCTTTCCTTCAGGGATACCCGATTTTTGCAGTAAAGGAAGACTTCCTCCCCCGCCGCCGATAAAAACGAATTTTGCCGTGTGGTGTTCGACGGTACCGCTCTCGACATTGCGAACTTTCAATTCCCACAGACCATCGCTCGTACGTTTCAAATCATCGACATTATGTTTGAATTTGATATCGACGTTTTTACTCTTTAAGTGGTCAAACAATATGCGCGTTAAAGCGCCAAAGTTGACATCCGTGCCAGATTCGATTCTTGTTGCCGCTATCGGTTCATCCAATGCCCGGTCTTTCATAATAAGCGGAATCCATTCCATCAATTTCGTCGGGTCATCGGAGAATTCCATCCCATGAAACAGAGGATTGTTTAGCATCGCTTCAAAACGTTTTTTCAAATAAGCGACATTTTTTTCCCCTTGTACTAAACTGATATGCGGCAATGGCATAATAAAGGTCTGCGGATTACGAATCAGATTGCTGTTTACAAGATAAGACCAAAACTGCATGGAATCTTGAAACTGTTCATTGACTTTTATCGCTTTGCTAATATCTATGGATCCGTCCGGTTTTTCGGACGTGTAGTTAAGCTCGCACAGTGCAGCATGCCCTGTTCCCGCATTGTTCCATTCGTTCGAGCTTTCCTCTCCTGCGCTTGCTAACTTCTCAAACACTGTAATTTTCCAGCTTGGTACTAATTCTTTCAGCAGTGACCCTAAAGTCGCACTCATGATTCCGGCACCAATTAAGATAACGTCTGTTTTCGTTTGTCTGTTACTCATTTTTACCGTCCTAACACGCTAATATTTGAAGAAAAGATGTAGGCGCTCCACAGCAAACAAGGTGCGACCTCCGTCACACATCTTTTCTGGATCAATTACAACCTGATCAGGGTGTATCACTATGACTACTGATAGATTTCATATCTACTATTATATGATAGTTATAGGGGATTTTAAAGCCGGAAAATTCAGTGATGATGTACAGTTGTAGGTAAAAAGCGAGAAACCGTCAATAAAACCGTAGGAATACTTAAAAAACCAAGGCTTTACCCTAGTTACTTGCTAGGGTTATGGCTTTATGATTGAGCTTGTTTAACTTGTACTCAAGTGGCTTATCAATGCCAAAGCCTCTTCGTGATCAGGCTCAAGTTCTAATAATTTTCGTAAGTACCTCCCCGCATCTTCGACTAAATCTAACTCGAAACAACAAATGACTAGACAATAAAATACGGTTGATACGACCTCATCTTGGTCTTGAAGTACGGATATTTCCAAATACCGTTTGGAGTGTTCGTACAAGCCCATCTCGAACAGTAATAATCCAGCATCGAGCGCTAGATCATAACGCTGCTCCATGACATAGTACGATGACCACATCAGCTGTATGCCTCTCAATATATCCTGCTTTTCTTCATCGTTTGCATCTGACAGCAGACTGGAGATCCGCTTCGTACTCTGAATGAAAAATTCCGCATCATATCCACCCAAACGCCAAAAACTTAATATTTGCTGTAGCCCCATGCTATCTTGATGGCGATCCACCCATTCCTTCATACTAAAAAATTCGTCCGGACCAAAGCGTTCAATACATCGACGATAAGCTAATCTCATATTGGGATAATCCATGGGTTTATCTAGATGGAGAATACAGCCAACATTTATATTTATATAATGATGTGGGGGGAATAACGCCGCTGCTCCTCTTTGTTCAAAGACATGCTGAATCGCATGGTAGTTTGCCGTTAAAGAAAAACTTCCATGTAAGATCAACTCTGGCGGTTCTGCGAATCTCCAGTTATCCAGTAAGTGATCACCTTTGTCTGCTGTTATCAATAAAAACCCCGACGGAGATAACTGATTCAAACGCTCTAAACAATTGATTCCAGCGGCAGGAAATAAAATATACGAGTCTTCTAGCTGCTCCTGATAAATGGAGACGACATCACGGTAAGGATAGGTTTCTTGTTCGTACTCAGGCGCCCGTCGATGCTCATAGTGTAAAGTGATTTGGTCTAACCATTCTGATGGTTTAAGTGAATCATTATCTTCGGGATATTCGACATCAACGTCTGCTTCATAAATATGCCCATCACCAACATAAATCAACTCTTGTGGGATGCTATCAAAAAAGTAGTTGGCCACGATGATTAACGGTTGTTTTAAATCTCCTTCACTAATCGTTTTGCCTGATACAACGAGATTCAGTACGGTATCATGGACAGCATCAAATTGCGCAAAATCCAGTAATCCCTCGGTAATAAAAGATTGTAGAGCGGGATGTTCCTTCCAAGCCATAACATTATTCATCGCCAAATCCGTCATAATATACCGGAACCCAGGCAGTGATGTCCCCGCATAGTCTCTCAATTGACACAACTCATACAGCACATGGTAAGCAAGACGTCCCGCTCCTGCGCCAAGCTCCACAATGAAAACAGGTTCTGAACGATATTCCTTATTCGCCCGATCTTGAAGAAACCCAAAGATCATTTCTGCATATGCCGTAGCGATCATTGGATTACTCGTTATATATTGAGGAACTTGGTCATTGTTCCAGGCCTTCGTTCCTTGTTCTTCATAATATTTTCGCTGAATATTCCATATAGGCGCTTCACTGAAGCGGTAACGTTGTTTATTATTGCCTGTCATTTAAATGATCCTGCTCTCTGGAAGTTTTTCAATTACTATAACATACTTCAATAAGTACCTTTTTATAAGTATTGCCTTAGAATTGCCCCCACCCGTAATTATAAACCAAGTTAAACGTAACTGCTTTGCTTTTAATAGAGTATGGTTTCCCCGTCCCGGCCTATTGGGGGGCAGTTCTTGGTGGATCATGACAAACACAGGTTTGCCGTCCTTGTTTTCGGCCACCTCACTCCGAAACAAGTTCAGTTTGTTCGTTGGAGTACCAGGCACCTTCGCCAACTTCCGGTTTTTCCTGAACATACGCTTCCTGCGACAGGAGATCAGGTGGAAACCATTCAACCGCACGTCATGGTATGGTTTCTCCAGATTGAATAAGGACGTAACCGCCTGCCGCGCCATCGCATCGGTCTTGCCATTTGTCTTGGAACAACGACCAAGTTTCTCAATATATCACGTGCAATCCAATGATCGCTGCGGCCTATGCAGAGTCGTTTCGATTAGTGCCTTCGCGATGGCCGCGGGTGACACAATCCTCGGAAGATGTGACGCTGGTTCTGGTCTCCCTAACTGCCGTTGGAGTCGACTCATTCATTGTCATCGGATACGGATGATCCCCGATCACTGGAATCCTCTGCTTGATCAGCTTCTCGATATCTTTCAGATAAGGAATCTCTTCGTACTCGCAAAACGAAATCGCTATTCCGCTTAATCCCGCTCGTCCGGTGCGGCCGATCCGATGTACATACGTCTCCGGGATATTCGGCAAATTGTAGTTAATGACGTGCGACAGCTCCTCGATGTCGATGCCCCGGGCCGCAATGTCTGTCGCCACCAGCATGCGAGTCACACCTTGCTTGAAGTTATTCAGCGCAGCTTGGCGGGCGTTCTGCGACTTGTCGCCGTGAATCGCCTGCGCGGTAATCGTCGCCTTCGTCAAGCCTCTAACCAGCCGATCCGCGCCATGCTTCGTACGGGTGAACACAAGCGCGCTCTCGATCGACATGTCTTGTAGCAGGTCGATCAACAACGGCAGCTTATTCGGCTTGTCCACAAAGTAGAGTGTCTGTTTGATCCGCTCCGCCGTCGAGGAAACGGGCGTAATTTCGATTTTCATTGGATTCGTCAGCAGTGAATCTACCAGAGACGTGATCTCGGGCGGCATCGTCGCCGAAAAGAACAGCGTCTGTCGTTTGGCAGGCAGCTTGGCGATGATCCTTCTCATGTCGTGAATGAAGCCCATATCTAGCATGCGGTCTGCTTCGTCCAGCACGAGGATCTGCACGTGACGCAGATCGGCGAACCCTTGGTTTATCAGGTCGATTAGTCGGCCCGGCGTCGCTATCAGTATATCCATGCCTTGCTCCAGCGCCTGCTCCTGTGTTTTTTGCGGTACGCCGCCTAAAATCACGGCACTTCTCAGATTCAAGAAGCGTCCGTAAGATTTAAAGTTGTCGGATATCTGAATGGCCAGCTCTCGCGTAGGCGTCAGGATCAGCGAACGAATGACGCGCTTGCCGCTCGATCGTCCCTGCTGCGCGCTCAGCAGTTGGATAATTGGCAGCAAGAACGCCGCTGTCTTGCCGGTCCCAGTCTGAGCGCAGCCGAACAAATCACGGCCCGCCAGCACCGGCGGAATTGCCTGCTCCTGTATGGGAGTGGGCTGTGTATAATTTTCCTTGGCCAACGCTTTAAGAATGGGGGGACTCAATTTCAATTGTTCAAATGTCATAAAATCTCCTTTGTCATGCCACCGTCGATGCGGAAGTTTCACTTCTTGCATTATACACCAGATACGAGGTGGCGCACTGCATTCTCTGTAACGGCAATTTCTACTTAAAATGTATAGACGGAATCCTTAAGAGCGCCCCCTGGTTTTGGGGCTTCCCTGTTTATCATAAAAATTTGCGTCACTTATGATAAGGTTCTCCGCGCATAATCTTAAACGCGCGGTACACCTGCTCCATTAGCACCAGCCGCATCAACTGGTGCGGCAGCGTCATGCGCCCGAACGAGAGCTTCTGTTCGGCGCGCGCAAGAACCGCGGGGGCCAGTCCGAGCGAGCCCCCGATCACGAAGGCCACGTGGCTGCGCCCGTAAGTGGCCAGATCCTGCACCTGCCGCGCGAGCTCCTCGCTCGATAGCGGCTTGCCGTCAATCGCGAGCGCGACCACATACGCATCGCTCTTGATATGCGCGAGGATACGCTCCCCCTCACGCTGCTTTACGAGCGCCTCTTCCGCGGCGCTCATCGTCTCCGGTGCCTTCTCGTCCGGCACCTCAATCATTTGCACCTTGGCATACGGGCCAAGGCGCTTGACGTACTCGGCGATCCCTTGAACCAGGTACGCCTCTTTCAACTTCCCCACTGCGATGATCTGGATGTGCATCGCCGGTTCCCCCTATCTGCTGCCCTGTATATTCCCCAGAGCACCCTCATATCGGTCACGGTATTACTCAACATCACTTCGTACGACCATGTCTGCCCCGCTTCCGTCCAGCACTCCGCCTAACAACAACAAAAGGAGAAGGCCACCCGCTCGCACGCCGGGCCTGCCTTCCCCCTCCACTTTAGTTCAGACCACCAGGAAACGTCCCCGCTCCGCACAGCGTTCACAATGTGCCGGAGGCTCCCATGCGGTGAACTTCACTTCTTCCAAATCGACGATATCCGGCGCTTCTTCATATTCATCGACGAACATGTCGATCGCCAGTTCCAAATGCTCTTTGCAAACAACGTGCATGCTGTACCCCTTTTCATACGTTCGTCCGGTTACGAGCGCTTCTGCGTGAGCTCTCCAGACATAGACAAACCTTAATCGTTATTCCTATTGTAGCCGAAAATACACCATCTTAACGATATCTATACGCTTACGCTGCTGCTATTTATCCGTTACTTCGCTGAGCGTAAGCTGCACGGTCGATTTCTTCGATCCGCGGTAATACGTAATCGCCATCTTATCGCCGATTTTCTTGCTGCCGTATATATACTTGCGCAGCGCGAGCGTGCTGTCGATCGGCTTGCCGTCCAGCTCCACAATGACGTCGCCGCTCTTGAAGCCGGCATCCTTCGCAGGGCCGACCGCTTCAATGACGATAATGCCGCGCTTGACGCCCGAGGGAAGCTTCAAGCTTTCCGTTCCGGCAAACGATTGCAAGTTTTGCGTCACGACGCCGATGTAAGGACGCTTCACTTTATGATCGGTAACGAGAGATTGAATAATGACTTTGACTTGATTGATCGGTATCGCAAAACCGAGGCCCTCGACACCCATATCGGCCACCTTCAGCGTATTGATGCCGATGACCTTGCCGTCTAAATTGACCAGTGCACCGCCGCTATTGCCTTGATTGATGGCCGCATCCGTCTGAATAACGTCCATCTCCCAATCCGGTTCGCCTTCGCGTCCGAGCGACACCGGGATCGTGCGTTTCGGCCAGCTGATAATGCCCTTCGTTACGGTCGGCGTGTAACTGAGGCCCAGCGGGAAACCGACCGCAATCGCCGTCTCCCCGGCTTTCAACCCGTCGGAGTCGCCGAATTCGGCAATCTGTTTCAAGCCGTTCCCGTCCGTCTCCAGCACGGCGAGGTCGGTAATTTGATCGCGCCCGACTAAAGTCGCCTTCCGGCGTTCCCCAGCGACCGTGATGACGTCCAGCTGAGTAAACCCTTCGACCACATGGTTATTGGTCACAATGCGCACCTTGTCGCCGTTACGCTCGAAGATCACGCCCGAACCGAGCCCGATCGCCCCGCCGCGGGCCGTCTCCTTCTCGCCTTCCCGTTTCGATCCGAGGATGCTCACGACCGTCGGAGACACTTTCTCCGCCGCGTCGACAACCGAATCGCTCATTCGCCGCTCCGAACCTCCGTCCGAAGCCGACGCACCCGAAGACGGGGGAGCCATCGCGGCAACCGCCGCGGGTGCCGCTGCCTTCTCCGCCGATTCGCCGCCACCGCCAAATAACATGAACAGCGCGGCCATGACTACAGCTCCGCTTGCCGCCGGGAGCAACCACCCCGGAAGCTGATTGGGGAACCTTCGGGGCATCCGCCACGTATCCCGGCGCGATGCCTTGGTCGAATAAAAATCGTCGTCAAACAAGCTCATGTTCCCCGCTCCCCTCTACATGCCACGCCGCTTCCCGATAAGTACCGCTTGTTCTATTGTACCTTACAATCTTGCAAACTGCGAAACCAAATCACAGAAAAAAACTTTGAAAATTCAGGAATGTTTTTCATAGCGCAAGACTAGAATAGAATCATAGCCCCAGTTCGCAATGAAGCGATAGAACAAATACAGAGCCTTGAATAAAACAACACATTGAAGGGATGAGGCAATAATGAACATGAATACGAACCGTATTTCCTCCCACCTGGAACAGATCGAATGGATCGGCAAGCTCGCCGATCTCAAGGAAGCGCATTACCAGCAATCGCTGATGCTCAGCGCCGTCATCGAGCTGCTCGTCGAGAAAGGCATCCTCTCCGCGCAAGAAATTGCCGCGAAGGCGCATGCGCTCGAAGCTGCCGACACCGCTTCCGCCACTATGTCGCCTTGAAGCCTGCCGAAGACGGCGATGCCCTCACTCTTCATCCAAACGATCCCACGTCGTCGCGCGATCGTAGTATGTATCCATCAGTTTCGGCCTGTGGTCGTCCGGTGCCAACCGTTCCTCTAACATATTATTCACGGTGAGCCTGGCCAAATCCATCAGATTATGATCCCGGCTCAAATGCGCAAGATATACCCGCTTCGTCTTCGTCGTCATGACGTCGAACAGCCCGATTCCGGCCGCTTCGTTGGATAAGTGGCCGACATCGCTCAAGATGCGCCGCTTGATGTTCCAAGGATATTTGCCCATCCGCAGCATCTCGATATCGTGGTTCGATTCCAGTACCAGCACGTCACTGTCCTGGATTTTCTCCTTCACCTTCGAGCTCATGTAGCCCAGATCGGTCGCAAGGCTCAGCTTTTCCTCCCCGTGATAAAAGCAGTAGCCTACCGGCTCCGCCGCATCGTGCGAGATGCCGTACGATTCAACCTGGAGCGAGCCGAATTCGCGCATCTCTCCCGTCTGCATTACGCAGCGGTTCGCTTCGGCAATGTCCCCGATTTGCTGGTCCAGCGCCTCCCACGTTTTCTCGTTGGCGTATATCGGCAGATCGTATTTGCGCGCGATCGCTCCGAGCCCCTTAATATGATCCGCATGCTCGTGCGTCACCAGGATCGCATCGAGCTCCGATGCCGATGTCCCCCGCTCCTTCAGCAGCAGTTCCACCTTTTTCGCGCTCAGCCCCGCATCGATCAGTACTTTGCCCTCGTCCGTGTCCACGACCAAGGCATTCCCGGTCGAGCCGCTTGCAAGTACACTAAACCTTATGCCCATTCCCCAAAACTCCTTACCTGCTACTTTTTGTTGCGCTGCGGTTCTTCCACCGCTCCGTTAAACGCGTGTACGAAATATTGGTCGCCATTCGCCAGCGTGACCCTCCAGGAAGGCCACATATTGAGCGTCTGCGAATTGTACACCTGTCCGTGATATCCGAGCTGCACACCCGTAATGATCGAGCCGGACGGCAAAAAGTTTTCGATCAAGCTGCGAAGCGCAATATAGGCGGAGATGACTTTTTGCTCCTTCTGATCTCCTTCGGACTGCACTTCCACATACCCTTGCCGGTACGTGCTGATCATGCCGCTTTTTTCGTACAGCTCGATCTGCACTTCGAACATCGGCAAATTTCCGTACATTTGATGAAATACATAATTACCGTTCATGCTCTCCATCGGATCCCATTGATACGCTTCGATTTTGGCAATTCCCGTTTTGCTCAGCACATCCCGAATCGCGCCTTTATTAATAAGCGGATCGAACTTGAACGGGGTTTGCAGCAGCATCGGCTTGCCCGGCGTCAGCTTATCGTCGAACTTGGCGACAATTTCCTTCAGCTTCGGCACATCCTTTGGAATGTCCGCAGGCACCTGAATGTTCTTGCTCTTCAGCAGCCGTTGAATCTCCTCCGCGGCACCGCTCGGATTCGCCTCCAGATCGAGCAGATCGGAACGGCTGGACCACAGCTGAAAGCCGAGCACCGCATTCAGCAGCAGAAAGGACAATATTAAAATCGTCTTCGCCCGGCCCCAGTCCATCGCCGTCCCTCCTTATTCCAAAAATTCATACGTGCCGTCCCGCAGCTCCACCGCCCATGCCGGCACGAGCTCGATCGATTGACTCATCACGATCGGCCGATAAGCGGGAAACACGCTGTAAAACTGCGTCTTCTGCGTACTGAACTGCTTCAGCAGCTCGTCCAGCGCTTCGCCGCCTGCCAATTGAACCTCGGTCCGCGTCATATTACGCGGGTCCGGCGTCATGATGGATCGCTCATAGCTGGAGACGATCCCTTTTTGCAGCGTAATGCGGATAAACCCGATATTTTCCGAGCGCGGATTAATGATCGGAAACGAATCATAATACTGCCGGAACAAAAAAGCCTGACTGCTGAGTAAAAGACGCTGCTGCGGCACTTTCTGTACCGCATACGTTCCGTTCCAGCCGCCGTGCTGGTTAATGAACTGGACCGCGGACAATAAATTTTCCCGCAAGTCGAACTTGTTGTCCGGCGAAGGCGCCACAGGGTCGGAATACGTCATCCAATGCTGCTCGTTCTTCAGCTGCAGCCCCCGCTTCCCGTCCGTGTAAATCTCCGTGCCGTCGCGTTCCGTCAAGTTCCGGGTGATCGCCGGGTCGACGAAAAACGTCAGCTTCATCTGATCGACCGTAAACTGCGTGTAGCCCATTTTATAGCCCGACGCGGTGATCGGCTTCATCGGCAAGTAATAATCCCCGGCAGTCACCTTGTACGGCGTATAATCGGCTTCAACGGCCGCAAATCGCTCAATATCTTTGGTCGTAAAATTCGCCTTCATAACCTCATAAACGGTGTTCGCTGTATCGGTAAATAAAATGGCTCGCACTTCGTTCGTATCTTTGGTGAAAATCCATATGCGCGTGATCAGGTCGGTGTCACTGGGCAAATCGCCCTTGAGCTGCATCGTCCGCTGCAGCAAATGAAGCGGAAGCCCATCCCGAAAACGCACCTCGACACCCTGCTGTTTGCCGCGGACATCATCCCAATTCAAGTTAAGCGCGGTTGTCGTCGTCTTGCGGAACCCTTCCAGAAACCGCTGCTTCACCGTATCCCATATCTCATTGTACTTCGCGCTGTTCGGATAGACGACGCTATGCTGTTCTTTACCCAGATGGAGCACGAGCTGATCCGGGAACAGCATGTCGTCGAGTGTCGCCTGCGTACCGAGCAAATCTGTCTTCACGTATTCGTCGGGCGTGACGGGATCGAACTTCGGATAGCTGTACGCGAGCAAATAGCTTTGCAGCAAACTCAAGAGCACCAATATCGTCAAAGCGGCTGTTTTCAGCTTCTCGATCATCCCGCTGCCTCCTCCTGCTGATAAGGCAATGTAAACGTCACGCGCGTCCCTTGTCCGAACTCGGAATCCAAATGGATCGTTCCGCCGTGCGCCTTCACTATTTCCCGGGCAATCGATAAGCCAAGACCCGTTCCGCCCATACTGCGCGAGCGGGCTTTATCCACCCGGTAAAAACGCTCGAAGATCCGGTTCAAATCTTTTCTCGGGATCCCGATCCCATTATCCTGCACGCAAATTTCGAGCAGCTGCGGATCGGGTCTTCCCGCCAGAATGCGAATGTGCCCGCCTTCGGGCGTATATTTGATCGCATTGGAGACGAGGTTGTCGAGCACTTGGTCGATGCGGTCGCGGTCGAGCATAATTTGCTTTACGCCCGGCGCAACGTCGATATCTATGGCGATCGTTCGCTGCTCCAGCTGGAACGAGAACCGGTCTGCCACTTCTTCCAGCATCTCGACCACATCGGTCGATTCCTTGTTGATCGTCGCCTGCTTGGAATCGAGTCTGGATAGCTGCAGCAGATCGGTCACAAGCCGAATCATCCGCTCCGTCTCGTTGCGGGCCACATTCACGAACTTGCCCGCGAGCTGCGGCTCCTCGAGCGCTCCGTCCTCCAGCGCCTCCAGGTAGCTTTTGATCGTCGTCAGCGGCGTCCGCAGCTCATGCGAGACGTTGGCGACGAATTCACGGCGGGACTGCTCCAGCTTCTCTTGGCCGGTAACGTCCTGCAGCACCGCTATGGTCCCGGTCGTCCCATTGCCTTTGCCCCTGCTGTGAATGCCAGTATAGGTGACGCGTACGTACAAGGGCTCCTCGTCGGACTCATTGTAGAACTGAAGCATCGTCGTCTTGTCTTCGCTGCCTTCCGCTTCCTTCAATTTGTCGGGAGCGATGCCGAGCAGATCGTTGAGCGTCATGCCAAGCGTCGTGTCTTCGTTCACCTGAAGAATTTGCTTCGCCCGCCGGTTGATCAGAATCACTCGTCCGCGATCATCCGTCGCAATCAGTCCGTCGTTCATGTTCGACAAGATCGAAGCGAGCTTCTCCTTCTCTTCCTCGTTCAGCGATAATGCCTCTCGCAGCCGCTCGGTCATGAAGTTGAACGTCGCCCCAAGCTGGCTGATCTCATCGTTCCCTTTGACCTGTACCTGCCGTTCGTCGAAACTGCCTTCCGCCACGGCCGTCGCCTGCCTCGTAATCGCCTTGATCGGATTCGTAATCGTAGCCGACAAGATGACCCCGAGCAGCGCCGTCAGGACAAGCGCGATCAACGTGCCGGTAATGAGCAGCCTGCTGATCCGGTTCATCGTATCGTACACTTCCTCCATGGAGGAAATGATGTACACGGCACCGTACACCTTCACCCCGGAACCGATCGGCTTCGCAATGACGACTTTCCTTATACCGTCGGAATCGGTGAACATCCGCTGGTTATCCTTGATCCCCTGCAGGGCGCGGGTCACTTCGGTCTGCGTATTTTTGCTGTTGATCACGGACCGGTTTTGATCGAGCGATGTGGTCAGCACGAGCCCGTTTGCATCGATCACTTGAATCTCCGCTTTGCTGATGACGAACAAGCTGTTCACGAACTGGTTCAAGTCGGCGTACGATTTTTTCGTTTCGCTGCCCTTCGTCTCCTGGCTCTCGATCAAGTACGTCTCGGCATACTGCGCCAGCAGCTGCGCCTGTTTGTTGCGGTTGTCGATAAAATCTTTCTTGAGCGAGCTCTCCAGCGTTCGGATAAAATAAACGCCGATCAGCTGCATCGCAATCAAAATAAGAAGCACGTAAATGATGATGACCTTTGCCTGTATCGATTGAAAAAATCGAATCCATTTCATCCCCATATCACTCGCTTCAATAGCTTCCGTTATTGGATTTGGCGCTCTTCATCATATAGCCGAGTCCGCGCCTTGTAATGATGTACTCCGGACGGCTCGGATCGTCTTCCAGCTTCTCGCGCAGCCTGCGAATCGTCACATCGACCGTGCGGACATCGCCGAAATATTCAAACCCCCATACCGCCTGCAGCAAATGCTCCCGCGTCATCACTCTGCCGCTGTTCTTCGCCATGTACTGCACAAGCTCGAATTCACGGTGCGTCAGGTCGAGCGGATTGCCGTCTTTATAAACGACATACGTGTCGGTGTCGATAAAAAGACTTTGAATCCGCAGGCCCTGCCGCTGCTCTTCTTCCTGCGACGCTTGCGGGGCAGCCGGCGACGCCACCTTCACCTGTCTGCGCAAATGCGCCTTTACCCGGGCCAGCAGCTCGCGCGTGCCGAACGGTTTCGTCACATAGTCGTCCGCTCCGAATTCCAGTCCAAGCACCTTGTCTATCTCATTATCTTTGGCCGTCAGCATAATGATCGGCGTATTCAGCTTTTGCCTTACTTCCTTGCACACATCCATGCCGTCCTTCACCGGCAGCATCAGGTCGAGCAGAATCAACTCCGGTTCCTCGGAGAAGGCGAGCTCCACAGCCGTACCTCCGTCATAGGCGCAGATGACCTCGTGGCCCTCTTTTTCCAGATTAAACTTCAATATATCCGCAATCGGCTGTTCATCGTCTACAACAAGAATTTTGGCCATTCGCTTCACCGCCCTGTCAGATCCTATCAGGAATGGGAACCATCCCAACGACTCTACTATTTTACCACAATTCCGGGATCAGTGCCCTATACGTCTTGGAAATCGGTATACGGGTTTTCTGATTCATCCCCTCTTGCCCGTTCCATGCTTTCACCCGGGTTCGAAACAAAAAGAGACACGGAATACGCAGCGTTCCTGCATATTCCATGCCTCTTTACCTATAACAAACCGATTAGCGGTTCAAATATTTGAGCGGATTGTCCGGCGAACCGTTCTTTTGCACCTCGAAGTGCAGATGGATGCCCGTGGAATCGCCTGTACTGCCCATGTAACCGATCTTCTCGCCTTTTTCCACGATCTTGCCGACGCTTGTATTAATTTGACTGAGATGGCCGTACAGCGTCTTGTAGCCGTTCAGGTGGTCGAGAATGATACAATTCCCATATCCGTCCTTAACTCCCGCAAAGATGACTTTTCCGTTGTCCGATGCCATGATGTTGCGGTTGCCTGTCAAGTCTACGCCTTTGTGGAAAGCACCCCAACGCGTTCCGAACGTACTGGAGATCGATGCGGATACGACCGGCCAGGCGAACTTGCCCGTGCCCTCGCCCTTCACAACCTTCGTGCCTTTCTTCGCTACCGCTTTCACCGGTTCCTGAATGATCTGCTCGTCGAGCACTTTTTCTTCTTCCATCAAGCCGTTTACTTTCGTAAGCTCGATCGTCACTTTCTTCTGGCCGTTTTTCCCGGGAGAAAGTACCTGTGTTGTGCCGAGACGCATGCTATCGTCCTGCTGGTACTCCGTTTCATACGCGATTTCTTCATTCTCCACGATTTTCTCTACCGTGCGAACCGCAAGCGTCGGCTGCAGCACCGTCAAATCGAGCTGCTGTCCCACTTTGATCATATCGTTCGAAATCCAAGGGTTGTTCTGATAGATGACTTGCTTGGGAATTTCAAGCTTCTTGGCAATACACGATACGCAGTCGCCCTGCTCCACCGTATATTTTGTCGGCTGCACATCCCCGGTCTCCAGCTTTTTGAGCAGCTCGTCCGGCTCTACCAGTTCCGAAGGCTCGATCGTAACCTCTTTCAGTTCCACCTTCTGCACGAAGTCGGTCTTCAGCAGCTCCGTCTCCACCGGCGTACTCGCCGCAGAGGCTGCGGAAAGGATGCTGACTTTGCCGGATTCCTTCTTCTTCTGCATGGAATCAACGGCGTTCGTCTTAATTTGCTCGAGCAGCGTCTGCGCAACCGTCGTATCTCTCACAATCCCCATCGGCTTGCCGTCCACGAGGAGCTGCGTGCCTACCGGATGAGCGGTGAAATAGCCTTCCAGCTCCGCCAGCGTGGCACTATCCTGCGTCTCTGCCATGAAAGCCCTTTCAGGCTTATAATCGATCGTGGGTGCCTCAACGACCATGCGAACATCGTCAGGCCCTTTCGAAAGCTGCTTTTTCTTCTCCTCGGTAAATTGCTTCACCTTGGCCGCGTCAGAAACGACGCCGATCTCTTGCCCGTTCACATATACATGATAGAAATCGATCATATTCGCGTGCACATACTGGTTCCCGCTCCATACGACGGCTCCAATAAACACAAACGCAGACGCTGATTTCACGATGGTCCATTTATGTAAAGCAATTCGGGCTGCAATGTCTTCGTATGTAAACTTGAATGTTTTCTTCTCTGGCTCTGCTGCTTCGACCGTCGATTCGGAAGTTTCGACGGAACGAGTCTTGGACCATTTTTGCCGGGCTTTGTCCAGCAAACCTTTGATTCGATCCGTTCCTTTGAAAAAATTCATCTTGTTCTCCTTTTAAGTCGTTTTTTGCCGCATTCGAATTCAGCTTGGGTCCCTTCGATCAGATGGGGGCTTTGCTATTCCTGGAGACATCCGCATCGGATGTACGTCAATTTGCACGCGGTATTGCGGGCATACGCAGGTTGCTTACGATGTGCACATAAAAACACCTAAAAATAGAAACTCTAACCAATAGGTTAGGCTCCCTAATTAATTTACCACATCAACTCTACTTTTTTCAACAAAATTGTATACTTTCTCTCTTTTGAGAGAGAAAGATGACAGGGGTGTGAAGTCAAACAATGGAAAACATAACAGCTTCATTCTACAACCGGGAGGATATGGAACGGGCCACCGAGGCGCTCCGCCAGCAAGGAGCCGTCGATATCAAGCTTGATTTCCGTTCGGAGCACAGCATGGAAACGGTTCAGCTGCTGCAGGCAACCGAAGCGACAAAATACGCATCGGGCAGCGAGAACGCATGTATAATGAACGTCGTAGTCGAGTCTTCCCGACTTCATTTGGCGCACGACCTCATTGCGCGGTTCGGAGGAAATGTAACATAATTTCAACGGATGGTGCATATGGGGCATTCGTAAAAAATGGCTCTTATCGCTTTTGCGAAAGGGCCATTTTGTGCGGAGTGGCATTTTTATTGGGAGATCGATACCATAAACGAGTAAAGAGCTGCCTCTTAAGGCAGCTCCTCTATTGTCGCGGGCACGTGGTCCATTCTATTTTGGGCGGGTTGTTACGGCGTTAATATCAGTTTTTGCAGCTCACTGTATTCTTCCGGCTTCAGCCGCTTCTGCAATAGTTGCTCCAGCTCTTTCAATTCCCCGCCGGTTATGCCGTCTTCGAGAATGAGCGAAATTTTTTGGATTTCCTCCGCAGGGACGCGGTTGGCCAGCACGGAAAATACTTTGGCTTTGTCCGTCTCGGACAGCTCATTTTTTTTCTTGGTGAATTCCTCCGCCGAAACGACCACCCGTCGCTCCTCATCCGCGGCACTGCCTTGTCCGGTCGATTGACGGCTCCACACGGCCACGGCATCCTCCGGCGGTTTGCGCTCCCCTTCCGCTCCTTTGCTGGTCGGATTATCCCCGTCCTTGCTCTGCTTCGAGCCGGTTTCCGAGGTGGACGAAGGATTTCCGCTTCCGCTTGTCCCGGCCGACACAGCCAAATCTTTCGGCTTCTCCGCGGTTTTACCCAGAGCCGCCCCATCCTGTCCAGCGAACGCGCTGAACTGCGACATAAAGCGTCCGGCAAACTGATTCCAGCTCAGCTGCTGGCTTGCCGGCCGCTCAATATGATATTGATCGAGCAGCATATCGACGTACGTATTGACCGCAAAAAAAGTCATGGCTACACAGCATAACGATGTAATCACCGTACTGACGGCCAGCTTCATCATCCACGTTATCCATTTCATTTTCCGTCCCAGCTCCCATCGCCTGTTGCCAACGGCAGCGCCGGCGCGTCTGTCCTTAAGCCCCGTTGTCAAAGTATGTATAGCTCTAGTATTGACCTTTTTCTGGGAAAACAATCGTCCGTGTACGCAAAAAGCCCCCGCTTCCGTTCATTGAACGGAAACAGGGGCTATCGGTTATCGTCTATTGTTTAATAAATCGGTTTGACCAGGTTCGTTTGTTCCCGGTTGCGGCCAACGGAGAAGATCGCAATCGGAATGCGGGTCAGCTCGGAAATCCGCTCGACATACCGTCTCGCATTTTCCGGCAAATCCTCCAGCTTGCGCACGCCGGACAAATCCTCGCTCCAGCCCGGCAGTTCTTCGTATACGGCTTCGCATTCGGCGAGCATCTTCAGGCTTGCCGGGTAATGCTCAATCACTTCGCCGCGGAATTTGTAGGCCGTGCAGATTTTCACCTTCTCCAGCCCCGCCAACACGTCGAGCGAGTTCAAGGACAAGCCGGTAATGCCGCTTACCCGACGAGCATGGCGCACAACGACGCTGTCGAACCAGCCTACGCGACGAGGTCTGCCTGTTACGGTGCCGTATTCGTTGCCGCGCTCGCGGATCCAATCGCCGGTCTCATTGTTCAGTTCCGTTGGGAAGGGGCCATCGCCGACACGAGTTGTATAAGCTTTCGCCACCCCGATGACTTGTTGAATTTTGGACGGGCCTACGCCGGAACCGATGCAGACGCCTCCTGCCGAAGGGTTGGAGGAAGTAACGAACGGATAAGTGCCTTGGTCGATATCGAGCATCACGCCTTGTGCGCCTTCGAACAATACTTTCTTACCGTCGTCGATCAAGTCGTTCAATACGACCGACGTATCCGTAACGTAAGGACGAATACGGTCGGCATAGCCGAGGTATTCTGTGATGATCGAATCCGCATCAAGCCCTTTGGAGCCGTATACTTGCTCGATCAACACATTTTTTTCGGCTACGAGGTGACGCACTTTGCGCGTGAACTCTTCCTCATCCAGCAAATCCGCGATCCGGATGCCGTTGCGAGCCGCTTTATCCATATAGCAAGGGCCGATCCCTTTGCGGGTCGTGCCGATCTTATTGTCGCCTTTGCGTTCCTCTTCCAATCCGTCAAGAACCAGATGGTACGGCATAATGACATGCGCGCGATCGCTGATCTTGAGGTTTTTCGTGGAGAAACCGTTATCGTGAATATACTGAATTTCTTCAAGCAGCGCGCCCGGGTTGACGACCATGCCGTTACCGATTACGCACGTTTTATCTTGATAGAAAATGCCCGATGGAATCATCGTCAGCTTGTACTTTTTATCTTTGATGAGAATCGTATGGCCCGCGTTGTTGCCGCCCTGATAGCGCGCTACCACTTCCGCAGATTCAGCCAAAAAATCGGTTATTTTACCTTTGCCCTCGTCTCCCCATTGGGTTCCGACAACCACTACCGTTGACATGTTTCACTTGCCCCCCGTGAGGTGGTATCCACCTGTTATTCGCCGTTAAGGCGCCATCGCACCATGACTAGTTTATCAGCACCGTGAAGCAAAGTCAACAAAAACGAACAATGGACCATAGCTATGGTTCATTGTTCGGAATTGGTTCGTATGTAAACGACTGCAGCACTTCATTGTCTATAAAAGCGTCTGCAGTCCGCATATTCGGATCATCTAAAGCAATGCCAGTGTTCCCCGTGCAACACACGTTTAACGCGCTGCCGCCATCTCCTGATGCGTCCGGTCCAACGTGACGAATTTATTGTAATTCTTCAGGAAAGCGAGCTCTACGGTGCCTACCGGGCCGTTACGCTGCTTGGCGATAATGATCTCGATAATGTTCTTCTTCTCGGATTCTTTGTCGTAGTAGTCGTCCCGGTATAAAAATGCAACGATATCGGCGTCCTGCTCGATCGAACCGGATTCCCGAAGGTCGGACATCATCGGCCGTTTGTCCTGTCGCTGCTCCACGCCCCGGCTGAGCTGCGACAGCGCAATGACGGGCACGTCAAGTTCACGGGCGATTTGTTTGAGCGTACGGGAAATTTCCGATACTTCCTGCTGCCGGTTATCGCCTTTGCCGCGGCCGTGAATAAGCTGCAAGTAATCGATCAGAATCATCCCAAGCCCCTTCTCCTTCTTCAGGCGGCGGCACTTCGCACGAATGTCCGCTACCGTTACTGAAGGAGAATCGTCGATATATATGTTCGCTTCCGACAGCGAACCGATCGCCATCGTCAGCTTCTCCCAGTCGTCAGGCTCCAGGAAACCGGTCCGCATCCGTCCGGCGTCAACGTTCGCTTCCGCGCATATCATCCGCTGAACAAGCTGTGGGGCGCCCATCTCGAGACTAAAAATCGCCACCGTTTCCTTCTCCCGCACGCCGACATTTTGCGCGATATTCAAGGCAAAAGCCGTCTTACCTACGGATGGACGGGCCGCGACAATGATCAAATCCGAACGCTGGAAACCCGATGTCATCTTGTCCAAATCGGTGAATCCCGAGCGGATCCCCGTCGTACTTCCCTTTTGGTTATATAGAAATTCTACTTTATCGAATACTTCCATCAGCACGTCTCTGATGGCGACAAAACCGGCGCCGGAACGTGCCTGGGATATCTCCATAATGCGCTGTTCCGCATCGCTTAACAGCGTCCCGACTTCATCCTCGCCGGCATAACCGTTCGTTACGATTTGCGTAGCGGCGCGGATCAACCGGCGCAGCATCGACTTCTCTTCTACGATCTGCGCGTAGTAATCGACGTTCGCCGCGGTTGGCACCGCATTCGCCAGCTCGGAAAGATAACTGATTCCCCCAACATCTTCCAGCTGCTTTTTGTCTTGCAGACGTGCTGTCAACGTAACAAGATCGACCGGCTCGTTCGCCTCCGCAATCTCGATCATCGCTTCGTAGATGAACCGGTGCGACGGGCGATAAAAATCATCGACCTGCACCCGCTCCATCGCCGTAACCAATGCGTCGCCGTCGAGCAAAATCGCGCCGAGCACCGCTTGTTCGGCTTCCACATTTTGCGGAGGGATGCGATCCATAAACAGATTCTCGTTCATCCGTCTTCCTCCCCCTACCTATCCTGTAACTCCGTATCATTTACAGTGATTCCGCGCTGACACACGGAATGAAGCGTCTAACAACCGCCATACTCCACCACATGCCGCTCACGAAACAAACAGCGGGCCGGCTATTGTTCCGGCCGGCCCGCTGTCTATGTGCCTAGCCCCTTCCACCAGGGACCAGGGCAGCTGTTTTCCCCTGGAGCAGATTACTCTTCTACGACTTGCACCTTCAGCTTCGCGGTTACTTCCGGATGCAGCTTCACGGCAACCTCGGTCACGCCCAGCGTGCGGATCGGGTCGTCCATCACAATTTTCCGCTTATCGATCTTGATTCCAAGCTTTTCGAGCGCTTCCCCTACTTGCTTGTTCGATACGGCGCCGAACAGCCTTCCGTCCGCTCCGGACTTCGCCTTGACCTGGACCGTCAGCTCGCCGAGCTTCTGCCCAAGCTCTTGTGCGGTCGCCTTTTCCTGTGCCTTCTTGTTTTCTTCCGCTTTCTTCTGCAAGTCAAGCGTCTTCATCGCGCCGTCGCTTGCAGGTACGGCAAGCTTTTGTTTTAATAAGAAGTTATTGGCGTATCCTTCGGATACTTCCTTCACTTCGCCCTTTTTTCCTTGTCCTTTAACGTCCTTCAATAAGATGACTTTCATTCGAAAAGCCCCTCCTCCGCATGAATCTCGCTAAGTACTTGCTTGAGCCGCTGCGTTGCTTCCGCCACCGTTCCTTCCAGCTGCGTCGCCGCATTGGTCAGATGGCCGCCGCCGCCAAGCCGCTCCATCACGACCTGAACGTTCATCTGCCCCAGCGATCTGGCGCTGATGCCGATCAGTCCGTCCGGCCGTTCGCTAATGACAAACGATGCCATTATGCCTGTCATAGTTAACAATGTATCAGCTACTTGAGCAATGAGCAACTGAGAATATTTGCGTCCCGGCTCATTGACCGCCAAGGCGATATGATCGAAGATCACCACGGCGTTCTTAATAATTTCCGCTTTCTGGATATAAGAGTCCAGATCTTCTTTGAGCAGCCGCTGAATCATCGTGGAGTCTGCACCGTTCCTTCGCAGGAATGACGCCGCTTCAAACGTCCTTGCGCCGGTGCGCAGACTGAAGCTCTTCGTATCCACGACGATGCCCGCGAGCAGTGCCGTCGCTTCGAGCACGCCCATCGTGAGCCGCTCGTGGAAATATTGCAGCAGCTCGGTCACCAGCTCGCAGGTCGATGAAGCGTAAGGCTCCATGTAGACGAGTGTCGCGTCATGGATAAAATCTTCGCTGCGTCGGTGATGGTCCACGACCACCTTGCGCGACGTCATCTGCAGCAGCCGCGGCTCCGGCGTCATCGCCGCACGATGCGTATCGACAATGACCGTCAGGGATCGACCGTTCGTAATTTGCATCGCCTGTTCCGGCGTAATAAACCACCGGTTCAGCTTCTCGTCCTCATAGATGATCTCCATCAGCTTCTGAATGGACGGGTTGACGCCTTCCAGTACGATGTAGCCTTCTTTATTGCTCACGTGCGCCATCTTCAATACCCCGATGGCCGCGCCGATCGAATCCATGTCCGGATTGCGATGGCCCATAATAAGCACTTTCTCGCTCTCTTTAATCAAATCGCGCAGCGCATGCGAGATGACCCGCGCCCTGACGCGCGTGCGCTTCTCGATCGCATTCGTTCGTCCGCCGTAGAACGACAGCCGTTCGCCCACTTTGACCGCCGCCTGGTCCCCGCCGCGGCCAAGCGCCATGTCAAGCGACGTTTGCGCCCATTGTCCGAGCTCCGTCAGTGAGGAAGCTCCGGAAGCAATACCGACGCTAAGCGTCATCGGCAGCTTGTTCTCGATCGTAATGTCGCGCACTTCGTCCAATATTTCAAACCGCGACTGCTCCAGCGCCTTCAGCCCTCTTTGATCCATCAACACCATATACCGGTCCGAAGCGGTACGGCGCAAGTACAAGTTGTTTTTTTGCGCCCATTCGGTAATTTCGCCGGTTACCTTCGCCATCATGATGCTGCGTGTCTGATCGTCAATGCCTTGCGTCGCTTCCTCCAGATTATCCATCATGACCAAGCCGATAGCCAGCTTCTCTTCTTCGTAACGCCTTTGCAACGACTTGATCAGCGTAATGTCCGTGAAGTACAGCAGCCGCTCTTCCGTCTTAAGCTGAACCTCATACTTCCGTTTGTCGATGTCAATCTCGAGCCTCGTATCCTTATCCTTCCGCGTCTTCAGCGCAGGGAACTGTTCCAGCACCGATTCGCCGATCAAGGAATCCATCCCGACCATTTTCGCTACAAACGGGTTGTGCCATTCGATCATTTTCTCTTCGTTATAGAGCAGTATGCCGATGGGCAATTCGTGAATGACTTCGCTGCCCGCCCGCTTCACCCGATGTGACAACGTCGCTACGTAATGGTTCAAATCTTTGCGGAACGCCTGCTCCGCCCTCAGCGTGAAATAGCCCAGCGTGCCCGCAAGCACCAAGGCTACCACACCAACCTGCCACTGATAGATGAATAGGATAAAAATCAGCATCGTCAGCAGGGCGTAGATCCATACGATATGCATACCGTGCCAACGTTTTAACAGGAATTTCGGCATTTCATTCGCTCCTAATCCCTATAAGGTTCACTTGCGAGTCAATCGGTCCCGGATCGGAAACGCCACATCGAACACACCGAGCAGACTGAACAGAAAATAGGCCGGCGGGAAAAACAACAGCAGCAGGATGCCGATAATCGGCACCACCTTATTCCAGCGATTCACATGCGCGATATAGAAGAGAAACGACAACGCTTGAAGCGCAAAGGCCGCCGTCAGCAGCGGCAGCAAATTGAGCAGCATCGTAAATACGATCGACTTCGAATCGCGCACGAACATTTCCAATATGAGAGCAATCAAATAAAACCAGACGAACGATTTGGGCAGCATCCAATCCCGAATCGGTTTGAACGCCGGTATCGACTCTCCTGAACGTACAAGTGCCTTGCGGGCAAGCCAGTGCGATATGACCACATAAAACAGCGAGAAGCCGATCATATACAGCGGCAGCATTTGTACCATCAACTGCACGAGCGTATCCAGATCAATCGCCATGACGCTTTGCAATTGCGCCGGCAGCGTCTGCACGCTGTCGATCATGAACTGCTTCATCTTGCTGACAGGCTCAAGTCCCAGCATATTGCTAACGATCAGGCTTAACAGCAGCTCGGCAAGCAGCGTTACCGTTCCTACGGTGAGCACCATACGCGCCGGAGCGCGCTTCTTAAACAAGTTGCCCATCTGGATGACAGGCGGTAAAAAAAACAACGAGATCGATACCATGATCGCCCCGACCCAACCGGCCAACAACATGGAAGACAGCACATAAACGACAGCCAGACAAGCGATATAATGTATTAAAAAACGCTGCGTTCTCAGCTTCACATACATAACAAGCACCGGCACCATCAATAAACATGCAGTGATCAGGTTGATCGGCGGCAGGATGATCGATAATAATAATACAATGTAGGCGATGCTCCAGCCGAGCATTCGCGACTTTGTCGTACCTTCCAAGCCGTTCACCTCTTACGCAAATGTTCTTCCACAGCGGATATATCGCCGTACCATTCTTCGAGCTGATGCCCTTCCTGACGGTGTTTTTTCATTTTGTCCAGCACCGCCTCGTCCAAACTGTGAAGCGAAACGCCTAGACGGCGACCGAGGATGTAGCAGCACGCAACGAGGCTGGCCAGTCCATCCACGATTTTATGATGGTTCCCTTCCCAAATGCCTTTGAGCAAGTGCGCCATTTGATCGACGATTTCCGTTTTGAGCCATTCGATAATTTTTGCGTGTCTGGCCAAATCGACGTCTCTATCCATAAGATGCCGCCCTCCCTAACCGGAATTGGCTTTCCAACGTCCCCCATCTCAGTCGTGCTATTTGTGTCACATTAGTTAATTATACCACACTTTTCATACTCTTTGCTCAGACTGCCACAGCTTGAAGCAATAATCGATGATTTCTCTTCTGCGGATAATTCCGATAAATACGCCTTGATCGTCGATCACCGGTACGTAGTTTTGGTTTGTAGCCAGCGTGATCAAATCCTGCATTTGTTGATCGATTCGCACCGGCTTAATCGTCATATGCTGCGCTACGTCTTTCAGTTGTACCTTATGTGCATGCTCGAATCCGATCTCGGGCGAATGTTTCAATTTCCAAAGCAAGTCCCCTTCTGTTATCGTTCCCACATACTTTCCTTCTTCATCAATTAACGGAACTGCGGAATAGCGGTGGTACTCCATCCGTTCGAGCGCCTGCCGCATCGTGGAATGAGGCGATAAAAAAATAACTTGATCTTTGGGCACCAGAAAAAATGCAATGTTCAACGGTTCTCCCTGCCTTTCTACTTCTAACAACTTGCGTTTTGCCCACCTCTCCATCATAACATGTTACGCCTCCGGTTGAAACTTTAGACGGGTGTCTCTTATTCGCAAACAAAAAGAGCTGCCGGCATCCGCCGACAGCTCTTTCGTGCTCATATCTTATTCCGTTGTGTAAGGCAGCAATGCGATTTGACGCGCGCGTTTGATCGCGATCGTCAGGGCACGCTGATACTTCGCGGAAGTACCGGTCACACGGCGAGGAAGAATCTTGCCGCGCTCGGAGATGAACTTTTTAAGCGTTTCGATATCTTTATAATCAATGTGCTTAATTTTGTTCACAGTGAAGTAGCAAACTTTACGGCGCTTTCCGCCTTTTTTGCCGCGGCCGCTGAACTTTCTTTCACCGCGATCTTCAAAGTTGCGTTCTCTTCTTTGTTCCATGGTGCATTCAGTCCTTTCTACGTGGAATGTTCGTTCACCGTTCTTGTTTTAGAACGGCAAATCATCATCGGAAATATCAATCGGTTTCCCGTCATCCTGGAACGGATCCTGGTTGTTTCGTCCTCCGCCGTAGTTTCCACGGTTTCCGCCTCCACCGTCGCCGCTCGGAGCGCCCATTCCCATGCCTTCGTCGCGGTTGCCGCTGTTTGCCGATTCCAAGAAACGCACATTATCTGCAATGACCTCCGTCACGTATACGCGTCGGCCCTCATTGTTATCATAGTTACGTACTTGAATGCGGCCTTCAACTGCGGCCAGACGTCCTTTGCGAAGGTAATTCGCACAGGTCTCCGCCAATTGACGCCACGTGACGACCGGAATAAAATCCGCTTCGCGCTGGCCTTGATTGCTGGAAAATGGTCGGTCTACGGCAAGCGTGAACTGGGTTACAGCCACACCTGCGGGCGTATAGCGCAATTCGGGGTCGCGTGTCAGCCTGCCGATCAGAATTACACGATTCAACATCCGTATTCCCTCCCGGATTCGATTACGGCACGAGGCCTTAAGCTACGTCTCTAACGATCAGGTAACGAATGATTTCGTCGGAAATCTTCATTACGCGGTCAAGCTCGTTAACGATCTCGTTGTTTGCGTTGAATTGCACCAACACATAATGACCGTCACGAATCTTGTTGATCTCATACGCAAGACGGCGCTTACCCATCACATCGTGCTTCGTAATTTCGCCACCGTTGTTGATGATGTTTTGGAACTTCTCCACCGTAGCCTGAACAGCTTCCTGTTCCAGGTCTGGACGGATGATGTACATCACTTCATATTTGCGCATGTTGCCACCTCCTTTTGGACTATGGCCCTCGAATCGGCTTGTACCGTCAAGAGCAAGGAGCGAGTAAATAGGTTCCCCAAACTCGCACCATAATACTATAGCAAAATTGCCCGCCTAAAGCAAGCGAAACCGAGGATCGATACGGCTTGCGTCTTTGGAAATTATTTATGCTTATGCTTCTTCTCGCTTAAGGAAAATCTAACAGTACACCAACTACAGGAGGTGACCTGCCATGGGTGAATGGAGTCAATTCCGTCCGGGCGACCAGGCGCCGAACGACGGTGAATATATGGAAATCGGCGAAGATGCCTTCCATATGGGGATCAACAACCCGAAAATCATCACCTTGCAAAAAGGCGACAAATTCCCGATGACAACGAATCATAACCGCAAATGGAAAAAAGTTTTCCGCGGCTGATGCCTTGCCTTTCCCCTTCCTGCTGGTAAACACAGGCGGGGGAATCCCCATTTATTAACCTACACAAAGGAGAACCTTTATGCGATATAAATATACAAGAACTTTAACATTGATCAGCATAGCGCTGTGCATCCTTCACTTTTTCGGTCATGAGTATGATCCGATCTATTTGCTTTTTTACGCGCTCAGCGTGCCGGCCTGGTTTTATCCGATCTTTAAGTATACCCATATTAATCCGCTATTGCTTTATATGTTGACCATCTTATCCTGGGCCGTCATCGGATACGTTATCGACCGGTTTGCCGTTACCCGCCGTTCCCGCAGCCGTTAGTAAATGTGGACTTTCAAAAACGGACCCTTTCGGGTCTTTTTTTCATACTAAATCATGAATGATATAACACTTTTCCAATATTTTAATTTCCTATATAATAGGATTGTCGAAATGCGGAAATAAATCGGATTCGTGCGCATTCGAGGACAATAAAAAAACGACCGACAGGTCGTTTGGTTTGTTTATGTATGGCGGAAAGAGTGGGATTCGAACCCACGCACGGCTTGCGCCGCCTAGCTGATTTCGAGTCAGCCCCCTTGGGCCTCTTGGGTACCTTTCCGCGTCCAAAAAAGGGGACAAGAGTTATAATACCACATCATTATTCTTTTTGGCAAGTCCTGATGACGAAATATTCATAACCGAATTCCGACGAGTCCGACTACAATTCTTCGGATGATTGAGCCGCTTCAGTCGATGCCGAGCGCAGCACCTTTTTCAACTTACTTTCGAATTTGGCCCGCGGTACCAAGACACTGTGCTTGCAACCGACGCATTTGATACGAATATCCATGCCGAGCCGAATGATTTCCATTTCATTAGTACCGCACGGATGAGGCTTTTTCATTTGGACGATGTCGCCCAATTGATATTGTTTCTTTTCCATCGTCATTCCGCCCTTTCCGTTTTATGATACGTAACCAATCTCGGGTATGGCATTTCCAGGCCGTGCTCGCGGAATGCTTTCTTAATTTCCGCATTGAGCTGTCTTGCAACCGCATGCTGTGTTACAGGCTTGCACTCTACCGTAACACGCAATGTCACTTCCGAAGCACCAAGCATTTGTACTCCTAGCAATTCCGGTTCCTTCACCATATTCGTATCTTTCTCGTAATGTTTTTTTACCGTTTGCTCCAATATTCTCATCGCTTCGTCAATGTCCGACTCATGCGAAACCATGACATCCACAACGGCAAGCGAATTATGTATGGAATAATTTGTAACTTGCGTAATCGTGCCGTTCGGGATGATGTATTCTTCTCCCGTCCAGCTTTTGATCCTCGTCACCCGCAAGCCGATCTCTTCCACCGTTCCCCGGTAAGTCCCGATTTGAATGACGTCGCCGACCGCGAATTGATCTTCGAATATAATAAAAAAACCGGTAATAACATCCTTTACCAAGCTCTGGGCGCCGAACCCGACAGCCAGTCCGACGACGCCTGCCCCAGCAAGCACCGGTGCCAAGCTAACGCCGAACTGATTTAAAATCATTAAAATCATAATGAAATTAACAACATACGTTACAATGTTCCCTACCAGCTTGGCTATGGTCTTCGTCCGTCTCGTATCAAACTTCAAAGGGCTTTTTTCCCGTTCAATCATCATGTGCTGTAAAGCTTTATTGGCGATTTTGGTAATAATGCGCGCCGCAATATAAATAATAATAATCTTGATGATTGCCAGCAATAGTCCCGTCCATATTTCCGGATCCGTTACATAGCTGACGGTCTTCGTTTTTACCTCATTCCAAATCCCGGACCATTCCCGGGTCGAGTTTCCCTCCGCCTGTAGCTTTTGCATGATTTGATCCATTTGGGGTCCCACCTCATAGCACTATCATAACATAATTATTTTCCACTTTGCTAAAAATGCCGCGAATCTCAACGTGCTCCTCTTTGACGATTTTTTTCACTTCTTCGAGCGCTTCCTCCGGAAATTCAAGCGACAATGCACAGCCAGCCGTTATCTCTTTAGGCGTGGGACACATGTCGTTGTCGATATCGGCGTACTCCAACAGCATTTCGGCTCGCAACGCTTGCTGCGTTGAATCAAAGGCCATCAATAACATGGCTCCCACCCCTCTTTATTTTCTTCTCAACGTATAAAATCTAGCTTTCAATCGTATACTAGTAACAATTATTTCCTGAATATTACAAGATCGCTGCGATCTTCATGGGAGGCATTGCTATGAAACTACCTTTTACGAAAGATGCTAGTAAAACGAAAGAGAATGAAATCATGAAAATCTCCCATTCCGAGTCCAATTGTATCGAACTGGTAACCGAACGATTGTGCTCTTCCTTGCAGCAAGTTCCTGCGCACCAGCCGATTGTCGTCGTTTGCGTAGGTACGGATCGCTCCACTGGCGACGCCCTTGGTCCTCTTGTCGGCACGCATCTCAAAAAACAAAACATCGACGGGCTTCATCTTTACGGCACATTGGAACATCCGGTTCATGCCATGAATTTGAACGATACGCTGACTACAATTCATCAGCACTTCAACAATCCTTACATTATTGCAGTCGATGCTTGCCTTGGCCAATTGACGAGCGTGGGCTTTATTCAGATCGGCCAAGGTCCGGTTAAGCCTGGCGCCGGCGTCAATAAAGATCTTCCCCCTGTCGGAGACATGCATGTTACAGGAATTGTAAATGTTGGTGGGTTCATGGAATATTTTGTGTTGCAAAATACACGTCTCAGCTTGGTGATGACGATGGCTGAAACAATCGCAAAATCGTTTTACTCCGCATTAACGAACAGGCATCGCTGGGATGCTAGCTCTTTAGCACGCATCGAGTGATCGCTTCTTTTTCTTCCGGAGACAATGCGTACGGGGATAGACCTTGTTCCACCGGCTTTGCATAGACGTATGTTTGTTCGCGATTATGTATTCCTGACAAGATTACTCCGCTCTGAGAATCGTCCAGAATAGCGATGGAAAAGCTCAAATCGCTTCCGCTTTCCGCAAATGCATTATAACGTAAAATCTGTATATTGGACTTCATCCCTCTCATACGCTCCTGCATCTGCTGAAGCGTATGTTCGATTTTCGCCATTTGGTCTTCTTGTGTGTTTCCTTTTTCTTGCATTCGAATCAATATTTGTTCAATGTCCGCATCTCGATCACCGTTCAACATCATTTTGTAGCTTTTCCTTAGTTTGTTTAACTTTACCCATAAAGTAATAAGCAAAATTAAAAAAATCAAAAAGATGATGCCAACGCCAAGCAACAGCACTTCAGTGGGTATTTGTGTTATCGTTTCCCCCATTTATACTTATCCCCCTACCGCTTTACAGCCTCTATGCCATATGATTGGCAATTTCTTTTACTGCATGAATTAACTGATCAATATCAGAGTCCGTATTGAAATAGCCAATGCTTGCTCGAACGGCCCCTCTCTCCATCGTCCCCGCCATTTCATGCGCTAAAGGCGAACAATGATAACCGGCTCTCACTGCGATGTGAAACGTTTGATCAAGTATGAACGCGACTTCCGACGAGTCGGCTTCTGCAATGGTAAACGATACGATTCCCGTTTTATTTTGTCCCAATTCCGGGCCCAATATGGAAACTCCATGAATTGCCATTAACCCCTCCATCAATCTTTGCGTTCCGTTCCATTCTTTATGATGAATTGCTTCCGTTCCTTCTTGCAATACGAATTTGACCCCTTCATTTAAGCCTGCAATTCCTACCGTATTTTGCGTTCCGGCTTCGTATCTGTCGGGACGCACCGTCGGTTGGTCAATCGCCTCGGACTGGCTTCCGGTTCCTCCATGGAGCAGTGGCTCCAGCTCCAAGTCGGGATGTATATATAACCCCCCGGTACCTTGTGGGCCAAGCAATCCTTTATGTCCCGGAAAAGCAAGCATATCGATACCCATAAGTCCTACATCAATCGGTATCGTTCCAGCCGTTTGCGCAGCATCGACAAGCAGCCGTACTCCTTTGTCCTTGCATAATTGTCCGATTTCTGCAATCGGCAATATGCTGCCAAGCAGGTTCGATCCATGGGTACATATAACCAATCGTGTGTTATCCCTAAACTCTTTTGCTATGTCGTCAACGGAAAGTTCACCTTTCTCGTCTGTTTTTACATATGACACTTTCAATCCTTTTGTTTTTTTCAAATACTCCAACGGGCGCCGGACCGAATTATGCTCAATTGCAGTGCAGATCACATGATCCCCTTCTTGAATATAACCTTTTATCGCTATATTTAGTGACATCGTCGTATTCAATGTATATGATATATCGTTTGGGTTTTTAATCCTGAATAATTTAGCCAAATTTTTCCTGCCATCGAACAAAACTCTGCTCGCTTTTACCGCCATTTCATGACTGCCTCTACCCGGATTTGCAGCATACTGTTCCATACACTGCATCATCGCCTCCATCACTTTCGGTGGTTTCGGCCACGATGAAGCGGCATGATCCATATAGACGATCGACATGGTTCAATCCCCCGTTCCAGCAAATTATGTATTGACATAAAGATAGCATACCTAGTTTGCCTGCTCTCTGCAAGCAGTATCCCAGGTATGCTATCGTCAGTCATTAGGATGTTTTCCCTTGTAGAAGTTCGAGCAATCGGTCCAAATCATCTTTTGAATAGTATAACAGCTCGATTTTACCTTTATTGTTGCTATGTCTTATTTTAACCGTCGTTCGGTACATTTCTCTCAAACTTTCTTCCAATTCGTTAATGTACGGATCTTTACGTTTTGGCTTCAATTTTGCTTTTTTGGAATCGTTCTTTTCTTCCAGCTTCTTTACTTCCTCTTCCAGTTCTCGAACGCTCCATTGTTCTTTGATCGCCGTATCCGCCAACGCTTTAATCAGCTTTTTATCCCGCAAACCGACTATCGCTTTCGCGTGTCCCATCGACAATGTTCCACGTGAAACATATTCTTTCACTTCTTCAGGCAGTTGAAGCAGTCGCAAAAAGTTTGCGATATGCGATCGGCTTTTCCCAACCTTCACAGCCAGAACTTCTTGAGTTATTGAAAATTGATCAATAAGCGCCTGATAAGCGACTGCGATTTCCATCGCGTTCAAATCTTCACGCTGGACATTTTCAATTAAAGCAATTTCCATTACTTGTTGATCGGTCAGTTTTTTTACTACAGAAGGAATCGTTGCTTGTCCACATACTTGAGACGCACGAAAACGCCTCTCCCCAGCAATGATCTCATAACCCTTCAACACACTTCTAACTATGATAGGTTGAATAACCCCGTGTTCTTTAATCGATGAGGCCAACTCTTGGATCGATTCTTCATTAAAATTGCGTCTTGGCTGATATGGGTTCGGTCGAAGCTGCGCTAATGGAATTTCTACGACTTTATCATCATCATTGATACTGAGAGCCGGCAGCAGCGCATCCAATCCTTTTCCTAACCGTTTACTCAAAGCGCAATCACTTCCTTTGCAAGCTCCATATACACTTCTGCCCCTTTGGATCTCGGATCGTAAGTGATAATCGACTGTCCATGGCTTGGAGCTTCGCTGAGTCTAACATTTCGTGGAATAATGGTTTGATATACTTTTTGCTGGAAATATTTTTTTACTTCCTCGATGACTTGCATTCCAAGATTCGTCCGTGCGTCAAACATCGTCAATAACACGCCCTCAATTTGCAGCGTTGTATTCAAATGCTTTTGCACCAGTCGAACCGTGTTCAATAATTGGCTCAAGCCTTCCAATGCGTAATACTCACATTGAATTGGTATAATGACCGAATCGGCCGCTGTCAACGAATTTACAGTAAGAATACCAAGCGAAGGCGGACAATCAATCAAAATATAATCGTACATATGCTTAACCAGCTGCAGCGATTTTTTTAACCGCACTTCTCTCGAGATCGTCGGCACGAGCTCAATTTCTGCACCAGCCAATTGAATGGTTGCTGGAATAATTTTCAAATTCGGAATGTTCGTATCGACTGTAGCATCTTTAGGATGCACATCATTAATAAGCACATCATAAATACAATAAGTGACGTCAGCTTTGCTAACGCCAATACCACTTGTCGTATTCCCTTGGGGATCAATATCTACGAGCAATACTTTCTTGCCTAGCGATGCAAGTGATGCACCCAAATTTACGGACGTCGTTGTTTTTCCCACTCCACCTTTTTGGTTGGTAATGGCGATTATCTTGGACAAAATCGTTTCACCTCTAATACACAATTAAATGTGTATGAATCTATTCATACTTCAATGATAGTAAACTTTATTAAAAGCAACGCATTCGAAGCAGCCTCTATTGCTCAACGCTTCTTATTAAAAGGCATTCTCTTCGCTACTCAAAATTCATCAAGTCATATTATTCAGGGAAAATACAAAACTATCATTCTATGAACGAAAATACATAGTAAAATAAACACAATCAGTTCACAACAAATACAGTTAGTGATTGTAAAAGCTACTCAATACACAAAAACAATAGAGCCTCACAATCTTTCACACTGTAAAGTGTACAATCGTCTTAGGAATGTACAACTGCTTTATTGTAAAAAACACAAATAATGACTTCGCTTGATCGTAATACATCGAAAAGACACAAGCTGCAAACATGTTCATAATCACAATTATTTTAAACTGCAGCACTAAGAGACACAACTAATCGCAATTATATACATATCTCTTATCAACAAAACAAGAAAAGAAAAGCCTCATTACGAGGCTATCGTTCTTCAACTACGATTTTATGAAATTGAATGCCTTTTACTATTTTACCTCTTTGGTATACGAATTACAATCTCATAATGATCATCATGATCTTGTTCGCTCGTATTAATCGGCAGCCCTGACGAGGCGACCATATCTACCGATTGTCTGATCGTATTCAGGGCTAGCCTTACGTCTTTCGAAAATGACACCCGTTTAGCTTTTCCCTTCGTTTTGGCCGACTCTTTCAGCAATGCGATCCGCGCTTCTGTCTGCTTAACGTTTAATTCTTTTGTAATAATCTCTTCCAACACTTTAAGTTGTAGATCCTCATGATCAAGTGCCAGTAATGCTCTGGCATGACGTTCTGTAATCTTCCGCTCAATCAATGCCATCTTCACCGGCTCGGACAAATGAAGCAATCTAATTTTATTTGCGATCGTCGATTGACTTTTACCTAATCTTTGTGCAAGGCTTTCTTGCGTAAGGCTGTGCAGATCGATCAGTTGCTGGTAAGCAATCGCTTCTTCAATAGCCGTCAAACCTTCACGCTGCAAATTTTCAATCAAAGCGATGGACGCTGCTTGCGAATCATTGAATTCTTTCACGATAGCAGGAATCGTATCATGCCCGAGCTTCCTGACTGCCCGCCAACGCCGTTCCCCTGCAATGATCTCAAACCGGTTATTGCGAACGCGCACAACGATAGGTTGAATAACACCATGTGTCTTAATGGTTTGCGATAGTTCCTCAATCCGTTCATCGTCAAAAATCGTTCTAGGTTGATACGGACTCGGTACGATGTCATTGACCGGAACGTTCTTCACTTCGTCTGGCGAAGCCTTATCGTTAAAACCGAACAATTTCGAAAGTTGTTCCTTCATTACGATAACCACCCGATCTCTTCACCGATAAATAATGTCTCTCTATATAAAGAATTCTCCAAAAATATCTAAATTCCTGCTATCATAAGCGACAACTTTATTGTAGGATTCTACAATTTAATGAACAATTATTCCTATCACTATCTTTTTTCAATAGCATGTATTAGATGGCATTGTTTACATTTTTAAAACTTGCTTTCAAAAAGTACTTTTTATCGAAAGCGCACGCGTAAGACTATTCAAACATATGAATGCTATTTTTCGTTCGTCCGCCAGCTTATTTCAGTGCCGAAACAAATACCGTGTTACCACCGATTCATAGGTCTTCACTATAACATCCAATTTAGTAAAATGTTCCACGTGAAACATCATCACAAACGTAGCAATGGAACTTTTAACGGAGTACCTGCTTTTCGCGGGTACTTGCGCGGCGTCGGTCCCGTTTTCTTAATAACAACGATGTGACGCGTAGACTCTTCTACCGGAAGCTCAAATCGATGAGTATCCAGCAGTTTGCCGTTCAGCTCTTTCAAACTGTAAGCAGCTTCCTCAATTTCCGTTTGCACGTCCTGCCCTTTCATCGCTACAAACGTTCCACCGTTTTTGGTAAAAGGCAAACAAAACTCATTCAGTACGGCAAGCCTGGCAACCGCTCTGGCGGTAACCAAATCATATCGGTCCCTATGCTCCGGTAAGCGGGCCACATCTTCCGCCCTTCCGTGGACACAATTAACATATCCAATAGATAACTTGTCACACAAATGTTTCAAAAACTGGATGCGCTTATTCAAAGAATCGACAATGGTCAATTCAAGATGTGGGAATGCAATTTTCAAAGGAATGCTTGGAAAGCCCGCACCTGAGCCAATATCGGCAATCGACTGAATTTGAGCAATAGGTACAAAAAAAGAAAGGGAAAGGGAGTCATAAAAATGCTTAATGTAGACTTGCTCCCTTTCCGTAATGCCTGTTAAATTCATTCGCTCATTCCAATCGACTAACTCTTTGAAATAAGTTTCGAACTGCCCGAGCTGTTGCGTCGATAGGGAAACGCCTTTACTATTTAATAGTTGTGTAAAATGCTGTTGAACCTTATCCATCATTGTGCTCTAGCCGCCACGACTTTATTGTAATGCTCCAGATACACAAGAAGTATCGAAATATCGGCCGGCGTCACACCGGAAATTCGCGATGCTTGCCCGATCGATATCGGCCGGATTTTGGCGAGCTTCTGCTTCGCTTCGGATGCAATCCCGTGAATTTCTTCGTAAACGATATCTTCCGGAATTCGTTTCTTTTCCATTTTCCGCAAACGTTCTACTTGCGCAAGCTGCTTTTCAATATAGCCGCTGTATTTCACTTGAATTTCGACCTGTTCTTTCATGTCCTCGTTCAATTCCAGCGGCGACGGCGACAGCATATGGATATGCTCCAAAGTCACTTCCGGACGACGAAGAAGCGTAAGCAGATCGACCGAGTTGTTTAATTCCGCGCTCCCGAGCGATGCAAGCAGCTGCTGTACTTCAGCGGTTGGCTTGACTTTCGTCGTTTTCAGCCGCTCCATCTCTTCTTCGACGAGGCGAACTTTATTTTGGAAACGTTCGTAGCGTTCGTCCGATATGAGACCGATGTCATGACCCGTTGGCGTCAACCGCAGATCCGCATTATCATGACGAAGCAGCAGACGGTATTCCGCTCTTGAAGTCAGCAAACGATAGGGCTCGCTCGTTCCTTTTGTCACCAGGTCATCGATGAGAACACCGATATACGCTTCCGAGCGATCAAGTATGACAGCTTCTCTACCCTGAACCTTACGCGCAGCGTTAATTCCAGCCATGATACCTTGTCCTGCGGCTTCCTCATATCCGGAAGTGCCGTTGATTTGTCCAGCCGTAAACAGTCCGTCAACGATTTTCGTTTCAAGCGAAGGCTTCAGCTGCGTCGGAACAACGGCATCATACTCGATGGCGTAGCCGGTACGCATCATTTCCACCTTCTCCAGTCCTGCGATCGAACGCAAAATTTGCAGCTGCACGTCCTCCGGCATACTTGTGGAAAGACCTTGGACGTAATACTCTTTCGTATTCCGACCTTCCGGTTCCAGGAAAATTTGATGCTGCGGCTTGTCGCTAAATCTTACGATTTTATCTTCAATCGATGGGCAGTACCGTGGCCCGGTTCCTTCGATCGCTCCCGAAAACATCGGGGCGCGATGCAAATTATCATTAATGATTTGATGCGTCTTTTCCGATGTATAGGTTAACCAGCATGGCAGTTGATTCGGTATTTCTTCAGTCGTTTCGAACGAGAAAAATTTCGGTTTCTCATCCCCAGGCTGAATCGTCGTTTTGGAGAAGTCAATCGAATCTTTATGCACGCGCGGCGGCGTACCGGTTTTAAAGCGAACGAGTTCAAGCCCGTGGCTGCGCAGATTTTCCGACAGCTTCACCGCCGGCTGCTGATTGTTAGGCCCGCTCTCATACATCAGTTCGCCCATAATAATTTTACCGCGAAGATACGTGCCGGTCGTCAGTACGACCGCTTTCCCCATATACGTCGCTCCCGTTTTCGTGACGACCCCTTTGCACACACCGTCCTCTACGATGAGCTCTTCAGCCATCCCTTGCCTAAGCGTCAACCGCTCCTGTTTCTCAATCGTTTCCTTCATTATATGTTGATACATAAATTTGTCCGCTTGCGCGCGCAAAGCATGAACCGCCGGTCCTTTACCGGTGTTCAGCATGCGCATTTGAATATACGTTTTGTCGATATTGCGGCCCATCTCTCCGCCAAGCGCATCGATTTCACGCACCACATGACCTTTCGCCGGCCCCCCGATCGACGGGTTGCACGGCATAAATGCTACCATATCCAGATTGATCGTCAGCAGCAGCGTTTCCGCCCCCATACGCGCAGCCGCGAGAGCAGCTTCGCAACCTGCATGGCCCGCGCCGATCACGATCACGTCATATTGCCCTGCATTGTATGTCATAATATCTTACCCTCCTAAGCGCATCGCATCAGCAATGGCTGTATCTTAAGCCTAAGCTTTTTCTTATTTTCCTAAACAAAACTGGGAAAAAATTTGATCGATCAACGAATCGCCCACAGAGTCCCCTATAATTTCGCCCAGATGCTCCCATGCTCGTCGAATATCGATTTGTACCATATCGATCGGAACATACTGCTCTGTCGCTGTATAAGCTTCGTCCAAAGAATGCTTCGCCTGCTTTAGCAATTGAATGTGGCGCGAATTGCTCACATACGTCAGATCGCTCGATTCCACCTGCCCGCTGAAAAAAATGCCGGCGATCGCTTTTTCCAAATCATCGATCCCCTGCTGCCGCAAAAGCGACATTCGGACCACGCACTCCTCGCCGAATGCCGCATTCAGCTGCTCTTCCTCAATTTGTTGCGGCAGATCCAGCTTATTGATAATCGCAATGATCTGGCGATCCTTCAGTTCTTCGATCATGCGCAGCTCATCCGGCTGCAGCGGCTCGGCACCGTTGAACACGAGCAGAATTAAATCCGCATCGGCCAATGCTTGCCGCGATTTCTCCACGCCGATCTGCTCGACGATATCCGACGTTTCGCGGATACCAGCGGTGTCAAGCAGCTTGAGCGGGATCCCGTTCACATTGACGTATTCCTCAACCACATCGCGCGTCGTGCCGGCAATGTCGGTTACGATCGCCCGCTCTTCCTGAGCAAACGTATTGAGCAGCGAAGACTTCCCAACGTTCGGCCTACCGACGATCGCCGTCACAAGACCATCGCGTAAAATTTTACCCTGCTGCGCCGTCGTTAGCAAACGATCGATTTCCAGGAGCGCTGCAGCGCATTTATCTTTAATAAAAGTATTCGTCATTTCTTCAACATCATGCTCGGGATAGTCAATATTCACTTCGATATGAGCCATAAGCTCGACCAATTGATGCCTAAGCTCTTTAATTTTCTTCGACAAACTGCCCTCAGACTGCTTGAGCGCAATACGGAATGCACGGTCCGATTTCGAACGAATCAAGTCGATGACCGCTTCCGCTTGCGACAAATCGATGCGTCCGTTCAAAAACGCGCGTTTCGTAAACTCACCCGGTTCAGCCAAGCGAGCACCGTTTTCAAGCAGCAAATCAAGCACATTCCTCACCGATACGAACCCGCCGTGGCAGCTTATCTCCACCACATCCTCCTTCGTAAAGGAACGAGGCGCCCGCATGACCGTGACCAATGCTTCCTCCACTTGTACGCCCGTGGAAGGATCCACGATATGTCCGTAGTGAACCGTATGCGTAGGCACTTTGGTCAGCTTCTTTGACCCGGCATGAAATAATTTTTCACATATAGGCACCGCTTCCGCTCCGCTGACGCGAATGACCGCAATCCCTCCTTCACCGGACGGTGTGGCGATGGCCGCAATCGTATCTTCAATCATCACTAGCCTCCTATAACCTTACCAGGGATCATCGGCGCAACAGTCCTTCGCGACTTCAAAGGAATGACGCCGATGATCCGGCTCTGCGCTGCTGTACTAAATTCCGAACAACTAAAGAAAAAGCAATGAAGCCATATACAAGCTATGACATCATTGCAAAAAAGAAAAATTTAACGTTGCGCGATTACGACACGCCGATTCGGTTCTTCGCCTCTGCTGAACGTCTTCACCTTCGGGTGCTGCTGCAGCTGAGAATGGATCACTTTTCGCTCTTGCGGTGCCATAGGTTCGAGGACAACTTCTTTCTTCGTGCGGATGACGCGTTCCGCAAGTCTTTCGGCCAAATCTTGCAGCGTCTTTTTCCGCCGTTCCCGGAACTGCTCCGCATCGATCACGATACGCAGATGGCGATCCGAATAACGGTTGGCTACAATGTTGACCAAATATTGCAGCGCATCAAGCGTCTGCCCGCGCCGGCCGATCAACATGCCAAGTTCCGTTCCGTGCAAATGCAGCTCCGTCCCGTCTTTGTCGTGCTTTTGCTCGATTCGAACTTCCAGGTCCATCGTTCGAAGCACGTCTTGCAAAAAAGCGACCGCTTCTTCAAGCGGATCGGGAATGAGCTCGAGTTCCACTTTCGCTTCTTTCACACCGATCAAACCGAATAATCCTTTGGCCGGCTGCTCCAAAACGTTCACTTTCACCCGCTCCTGCGGAACGTTCCATTGCTGCAGCCCGTTTTTTACGGCGTCATCGATCGATTTGCCCGTAACCACGATAGTTTTCATGTCATCCGGCCACCCTTATTTTTTAAGTTCACCCTTTTTACTAGGTCCACCATAAATAAAGTAAGACTGAACAATCGTGAAAGTATTACTGTAAATCCAATAAAGCGGCAACGCCGAAGCGAAGTTCATCGCCATGACGAAAATCATAACCGGGAAAATGAACATCAAGCTTTGCATCTGCGGATTCATTTGCGATGACATCATCTTCTGCTGAAGGAATGTGGTCAGTGCGGCCAGCAGCGGCAAAATATAGAACGGATCTTTCGTGCCGAGCTGCATCCACAAAAATGAGTGCTCCCCGATATGATGGTTACGCATGATGGCATTATATAGAGCGATCAGAATCGGCATCTGCACCAGAATCGGCAAACAGCCCGCAAGCGGATTCACGCCTTCCTTCTGGAACAGCTTCATCGTTTCTTCCTGCTGTTTCTTCGCATCGTCTTTGTATTTGTCTTTCAGTTTCTTAAGTTCCGGCTGCAGCTCCTGCATCCGTTTCGAACTGCGCACCTGCTTCAATGTAAGCGGCAATATAATTAAACGGATAATAATCGTGACAACCAGGATGGATAGCCCGTATTGCCCCCACAGCAAATTTGCAAACCAGTCAAGCGAAGTCGCCAGAGGGAATACGAAGTACTTGTCCCATATTCCGCTGTTGGGATCGATCGGGGCCGTCGCCGGGGAACATCCCGCAAGCAGCAAAAATACCGCCATAAACGGTACATATTTCAATAATCGACGCGTCAAAATGATATCCTCCCAAGTTGTTCTCTTTTCCAAAGTAAACTATACCATAACTTTGGGCACAATGAAACTAAGGAACCGCCGTCCATTAGTCGCCGTTTTCCCCTCTCCGCTGCAATAGCGATGCGCGTTTGAATACGTGCAGAACGCTTTTCTCCATCTCGTGATAATCCATGTCCGCAGCCGGTTTGCGCGCAATGAGAATGAGATCGTATCCGCCGGGAATCCGCGCCGCATTCAGGCGGACGATTTCCTTTAGCATACGCCGGATCCGGTTGCGCACAACCGCGTTGCCGAGCTTCTTGCTGACCGATACCCCCAGCCGGAACGAATCCTGGCCATGCTGCACTTTATAATAAAGAACGAATTGGTGGTTCGCTGCCGATTTGCCGTGCCGGTACACCTTATCGAAATATTCTCTTTTCGTCAGTCTGTTCTTCTTCTCCATCGGTATCGCTCCATCCGGCCGTCATCGAGCGGCAAATCCATCCCTATCGTTAACGAAATATTGCGCTTTTAAACGATTCCAACAAAAAAGACCACCTGTCAGTGGTCTCTTGTCTTATGCGCTCAATACTTTTCTTCCTTTTAGACGACGAGCCGCGAGTACTTTACGACCATTTTTCGTACTCATTCTTTTACGGAAGCCGTGTACTTTGCTGCGCTTTCTTACGTTCGGTTTGAAAGTCGGTCTCATTATCGTGCACCTCCTTGCTTGAATACCATTCCCAAAATACCTTATAACATTAAACCATCTTGCCGTCCAAAAGTCAACTTGCGATCTGGAAAAAACGGCTGCCGAAAAAACGCCAAATTTTACGTTTTTCATGCCTGTGTATAATTGTAAAGCGGATTTTTGGAGAATTTGTCGAAATGTTAACAACTTATAAACAATATGTAGTACTGTGAACAAAAATTGCACACAAGTTATTGAAAATGTGGATAAATCCAAACATTCCGTTGCGCATCGGGATTGTTTTTGTTATCATGGATATGTTTTCGGTTGTGGATACGCTTAATTTTCAATAAAATTATCAACAGCCTGTGGATATCTTTGTGAACAATTTTCAGTGCCTATGTATAATTTGAAATCTTCGATACTGCATGATGTGGATAGTTCCGACAGATTATCGTTTTTTTCTACAGGGTCGCGGCTTACGCCATACCGGTTATTTTTCCGAAGGAGTGAATAAATTGTGGAAAGCCATCCTAACGACCAGTGGCAGCAAGTACTTTCCATTTTGCACAAAAGGGTGAGCAAACCGAGCTACGAAACGTGGCTTGCTTCCACAAGAGCCGTTGTTTTTAACGAAACAACCGTCGTCATCTGCGCCCCCAACAAATTCGCAAGAGAATGGCTGGAAGATCGGTACACCAAACATATACGAGAAGCTGTATTTGATTTGAAAGGCAAGCAAGCGGAGATCAAATTCGTCATCGAAGACGACCCAGAGGCAATCGACAATTCTCCTCCCCCTGCAACTGCTCCAGCGAAAAGACAGTCTAATGCTCCCGAAGAACCATTCAGTCATATGATGAATCCCAAGTATACATTTGATACGTTTGTCATTGGGGCTGGAAACCGGTTTGCCCATGCGGCTTCGCTCGCGGTAGCGGAAGCGCCGGCCAAAGCGTATAATCCGTTGTTTTTGTACGGAGGCGTGGGACTTGGGAAAACGCATTTGATGCATGCGATCGGCCATTACGTGCTGGAACATAATCCCGGAGCGCGCGTGCTTTACATTTCGTCCGAGAAGTTTACGAACGAATTTATCAACGCCATTCGGGACAACCGCGGCGAAAGTTTCCGCAACAAATACCGCAACATCGACGTGCTGCTCATAGATGATATTCAGTTTCTTGCCGGAAAAGAACAGACGCAGGAAGAATTTTTCCATACGTTTAATGCGCTGCACGAAGAACGCAAACAAATTATTATTTCCAGCGACCGGCCGCCGAAGGAAATTCCGACGCTCGAGGAACGCCTTCGTTCCCGATTCGAATGGGGCTTAACGACGGATATTCAGCCGCCGGACCTTGAGACGCGGATCGCGATTTTGCGGAAAAAGGCGAAAGCCGAAAACCTGGACATCCCGAACGAGGCTATGATGTACATAGCGAACCAGATCGACTCGAACATCCGTGAGCTGGAAGGCGCTTTGATCCGGGTCGTGGCCTATTCCTCTTTGATTAACGAGGACATTACGTCGCACCTGGCGGCGGAAGCACTGAAGGACATTATTCCGAGCAGCCGTCCGAAAGTGATTACGATACAGGATATTCAGCAAAAAGTCGGCGAATTTTACGGGCTCAAGATCGAGGATTTCAAAGCGAGGAAACGGACGAAATCCGTTGCATTCCCGCGACAGATCGCGATGTATTTGGCCCGGGAAATGACTGATTTCTCGCTGCCGAAAATCGGGGACGCCTTTGGCGGAAGAGACCATACGACCGTCATACATGCCCACGATAAAATATCGGGGGCGCTCAAGGCGGACCAGGAATTATATAAAATCATCCAAAATATTATCGAGAAGGTTAAAAACGTTACGTTATAAGCAGCTCCAATCGATTCCAGGAAGACGCAATCTCTTTTTTCGGTACGCAATGCAGCGGAACGGCCCGCATCTTTACGGGATGATCGGAGCGAGGTGCAACGTTACATTTCCGCCGCCGTTTTTTTTGCGAAACAAGCAACGGCAAACATCTGAATAAAGAGAAGCCTATACACAAACTATTCACATGTGGATAGGCTTTTGTTTTGCGTTGTTAACACACATATCCACATATCCTCAGTCCCTACTACTATTACTAATTAAAAACATGTTAATATAAGAGTATATGTCCGTCTCCCCCATTCTAGAACCAAGTAGGAGTGACAGTATGAAATTAACGATATTGAAAGAGTATTTGAACGAGGCGATTCAGCATGTATCCAAGGCGATTTCGAGCAAAACGACCATTCCGATTCTGAGCGGGATCAAAATAGATGCGAATTTTAGCGGTATGACGCTGACCGCCAGCGACACCGATATTTCCATTCAAAATTTTATTCCGATTGAAAAAAACGATCAGCAAATCATCGACTTGAAGCAGCCTGGCAGCGTCGTTTTGTCTTCCAAATTTTTTGTCGAAATTATTCGCAAGCTGCCGGCGCAGCAAATCGAAATCGAAGTTAGAGACGGGTTCCAAACGACGATCCGGTCCGGTTCTTCGGAAATTCAGCTCGTCGGTCTGGATCCGGAGGAATACCCGGTCATGCCGGGAATCGAGGAAGACCGTACCGTGCAAATCCCAAGCGATCTGCTGAAATCGATGATCAAGCAGACGTCTTTTGCCGTTTCCACCAATGAAGCCACGCCGATACTGACCGGCGTTTTGTGGACCATTGCCGACGGCAAGCTGAAATTTATCGCTTGCGACCGGCATCGTCTAGCCAGCCGGGAAATGAATATTGATGCGCCGGAAGACTTCGTGCTTTCGAACGTTTCCATTTCCGGCAAGACGCTCAATGAGCTGGCGAAAATTTTGCCAGACCAAAATACGCTGATCGACGTCGTGTTCGCGGAAAATCAAGTTTTATTTAAAATGAGCTCGGTTCTCTTCTATACCCGTATTCTGGACGGCACTTATCCCGATACTTCCAAACTGATCCCGCAATCGTTCCAGACCGAGCTTGTCGTCAACACCGAAGATCTGGTCGCGGCGATTGATCGCGCTTATTTGTTGTCCAGAGAAGAGAAAACGAATATCGTCAAACTCGTCATGCGCGAAGACCGGACAATTGAAATTTCTTCGAGTTCTTCCGAGCTCGGCAAAGTGACGGAGGAGCTTGCTACGGCGAGCTTGACCGGCGAACTGCTGCGCATTTCGTTCAACTCGAAGTATATGCTCGATGCGCTTAAGGTGATGGACAGCGAGCAGATCCGCATCGGATTTACCGGCGCCATGCAGCCGATCATCATTCGGCCGGACGCTATTTCTACGATGCTGCAGTTGATTCTGCCTTACCGTACGACAAGCTAATCGCCCAAAAGGAGCTGAGCTGCAAAGCTATGAAATCGATCGCCATAAGCACCGAGTACATTACGCTCGGACAATTTTTGAAGCTCGCCGATTGCATCTCTACCGGGGGACAAGCCAAGAGCTTTTTGCAGGAAGCCGTCATTCATGTGAACGGGGAACCGGAAAACCGGCGCGGGCGCAAGCTGGTTGCGCAGGATGTCGTAAACGTGGAAGGCTGCGGCGTATTTAAAGTCGTGCAGGGCTGAGCTCGGCGCAGGAGGTACCATTTTGCAACTTAAAAAGCTGTCACTGCAGCATTACCGCAATTATGAGCGGATGGAATTCGAGACGGATCATATGGTCAATATCATTGTCGGGCCCAACGCCCAGGGCAAAACGAATTTGCTTGAATCGATTTTCGTTCTGGCATTGACCAAGTCGCACAGGACGCATCAGGACAAGGAGCTGATCCGCTGGAACGCCTCCTCCGCCCTGCTTCATGCCGAGATTGAGAAAAAATACGGAACCGTGAAGCTGGATCTCGCCATTTCGGGCCAAGGCAAGAAAGCGAAAGTAAACGGGCTCGAGCAAAAGAAGCTCAGCAATTTCATCGGATCGCTCAATGTGGTCATGTTCGCCCCGGAAGATTTGGAAATCGTCAAAGGGTCTCCGTCCGTCCGGCGGAGGTTTCTGGACATGGAGATCGGTCAGGTTTATCCGGCTTACTTGTACGACTGCTCGCAATATAATAAAATACTGCATCAACGCAATAATTATCTCAAACAAACGTACGGATCCTCCGGCGTTCCGCCCCTTTTGGAGGTTTGGAACGAACAGCTTGCGCAGTTCGGTATTAAAATTATGAAAAAACGTCAAAGCTTTATAAAGAAGCTGCAAGTATGGGCGGAAAAGATCCACGCGGGCATCACGAACGGTCAGGAACAGCTGCGGATCGACTACGAACATTCGCTGACCGGGGAAGTCCAGGAAGAAGAAGCTGTTTTATTTGACCAATTTATGATAAAGTTATCACAGGTGCGGGATCAGGAGATGCGCCGCGGGGTAAGCCTTGTCGGTCCGCATCGGGACGATCTTCGTTTTTATATAAACGGCAAGGAAGTGCAGACGTTCGGCTCTCAAGGGCAGCAGCGGACAACGGCGCTTTCTCTCAAGCTGGCCGAAATCGAGCTGGTTCAGGAAGAGGTCGGGGAATATCCGCTTCTTCTGCTTGACGATGTCCTCTCCGAGCTTGACCATTACCGGCAGACGCAATTGATCGAAACCTTCCAACGGAAAGTGCAGACGTTCATTACGACGACCGGAATTGAAAGTATAAATTTGTCAAATCTGGAAGATGTTTCGATGATCCAGGTTCGGGATGGAAGTTTGACATAGATGGATTTCGCCGTACAGCGTCGTGCGCGCAGTCTATGAAAATCGTGTTGCCGATAGGAGTGGGCCAGCTTGTTTATCCATTTGGGCGGAGAAAAGATCATTCGCGCATCGGAGCTTGTCGCCATATTTGACTTATCGATCGAGAAATCTTCGAAAATTTCCAAGCAGTTCGTCACGTACGCCAGCAAGGAGAAACGCGTGGAAGTGATCGGCGAAGAGGAGAGCAAATCTCTCGTCGTGACCCATACGAAGGTGTACTATTCCCCTATCTCATCGATGACGCTCAAGAAGCGAGCGCATCAGCTGTTAACGAATTAAATTTCGTTATTCGATATATGAAAACTTCCGCCCAGCGCGGTGTTTTCTTTTATTTGGATCGACTTTAGAAAAAGCAAATTCTTTAGATCCGCGGCCGCTCATCCTTGAATGGTCTCGTAAGATTATCACGGAAAAGTGGGTGTCAGCATGTCTGTAAATCCTGGTACGAGCTATGATGAAAGTCAGATACAGGTATTGGAAGGATTGGAGGCCGTACGCAAGCGACCGGGGATGTATATCGGTTCGACCAGCGCACGCGGCCTCCATCATCTGGTATGGGAAGTCGTCGACAACAGTATCGACGAAGCGCTAGCCGGCTATTGTACGAAGATTGATGTGATCGTGCATAAAGATAACAGCATTACGGTAATCGATAACGGGCGCGGGATTCCGGTAGGCGAACATCCGAAGATGAAGCGCCCAACGGTAGAGGTCGTGCTGACCGTGCTGCATGCTGGCGGCAAGTTCGGCGGCGAAGGCTATAAAGTGTCCGGCGGTCTTCATGGCGTCGGGGTTTCCGTTGTCAACGCCCTTTCCAAGAAACTGGTCATTCAGGTGAAACGGGAAGGCAAAGTGTATGAGCAGGAATACCAGTGCGGTACGCCTCAATACGATTTGCGGATCATCGGCGAGTCGGAAGGGGACGGCACGACGATTACGTTTTGGCCGGATGAAGAAATTTTTTCGGAAACGACGGAGTACGATTTCGATACGCTGCAATCGCGGATCCGGGAGCTGGCATTCCTAAACAAAGGAATCGAAATTACGCTGACGGACGAGCGTTCCGGCGAAGCCCATACGTTCATGTACGAGGGCGGAATCAATTCCTTCGTAGAATATTTGAACCGTAACCGCGAAGCGCTCCACCAGCCGCCGATTTATGTCGAAGGGGAAAAGGACAATATCCAGGTGGAAGTATCGCTGCAATATAACGACAGCTATACGGAGAACATTTATTCGTTTGCGAACAATATCAACACGCATGAGGGCGGAACGCATGAATCCGGGTTCAAGAGCGCGCTTACGCGGATATTGAACGAATACGCCCGAAAATATAACGTGCTCAGAGAAAGCGACTCCAACCTGTCCGGCGACGATGTCCGCGAAGGATTGACGGCGATTATTTCCGTGAAAATTCCCGAGCCGCAGTTCGAAGGACAGACGAAAACAAAGCTCGGAAACAGCGAGGTGCGGGGGATCGTTGAATCGTTGTTCGCCGAGAAGCTGCTTGAATTCATGGACGAAAATCCGTCCATCTCGAAGAAAATTATCGAGAAAGGCGTTCAGGCGGCAAGAGCCCGCGAAGCGGCCAGAAAGGCGCGCGAGCTGACGCGCCGAAAAAGCGCGCTTGAAGTTAGTTCGCTTCCCGGCAAGCTCGCCGATTGCTCTTCCAAGGACGCCTCCATCAGCGAAGTTTACATTGTCGAAGGGGACTCGGCCGGCGGCTCCGCCAAGCAAGGGCGCGACCGGCATTTCCAGGCGATTTTGCCATTGCGCGGTAAAATATTGAACGTGGAAAAAGCGAGATTGGACAAAATTTTGTCCAACGCCGAAATTCGTGCAATTATAACGGCGCTCGGAACGGGGATCGGCGACGATTTCGATATTGCCAAAGCACGCTATCACAAAATTATTATCATGACCGACGCCGACGTCGACGGCGCGCATATTCGCACACTGCTGCTGACTTTCTTCTACCGCTACATGCGGAAGCTGATCGAGGTCGGATACGTATATATCGCTCAGCCGCCGCTTTATAAGCTGGAGCGAGGCAAAGTAGTCAGATACGCCTATAACGACAAGCAGCGCGAACTCATGATGGCTGAATTCGGCGAAGGAGCCAAGGTGAACGTACAGCGTTACAAAGGTCTTGGAGAGATGAATCCGGGCCAGCTGTGGGAAACGACGATGGATCCGGAAAGCCGTACGCTGCTGCAGGTAAACATTCAGGATGCGATCGAGGCCGATACGCTTTTCGATACGCTGATGGGCGATAATGTGGAGCCGCGGCGCGATTTCATTCAGCTGCATGCCAAGTACGTGAAAAATCTGGACATCTAAGCATGGCAATGTTCAAAAAATACGGCGTGCTCTGGTGCCTCACCGTAGCCGTATTGTTTTTTGCCGGGAGTACTTGTCTCAGCGCAAATGACGACTGGTATACGGATCGAGTCGCCGTGATCGCTTACCACCATATCGATGATCGGGTAAAGGGTGATGTGACGATTACATCGAAACGTCTGCGCGATCAGCTGACGGATCTGTTAGATCGGGGCTACCAATTTCATCACCTTACAGCAATTCCGTGATTATTTAGCCGGCGGAGAAGTGCCTTCGAATGCGGTGCTTGTGACTTTTGACGACGGGTACCGCAGTTTTTATACGAATGCTTACCCCATTCTCGAACAATTGAATATCCCTGCGGTGAATTTTGTCATTACGAAAAATCTCGACCAGCCTCTCCATAGCCGCATTCCGTCTTTGTCCCGCGAAGAGATTCGCGAAATGGCAAGCAGCGGCAAGCATATCGATTTTCAATGCCATACGGACAGCTTGCACGACAAGTCTCCGGAAGGACAAGCTTTATTTACTACCCGCTTGAAGAACGGTAACTCCGTAGAGTCGGAGCAGGAATATACCGAACGCATCATTCAGGATACGAACCGTTGTACGGCCAAACTGAGAGAATTGGACGAGCGGCCGGTCGATGCTTTTGCTTTTCCGTTCGGTGTGAATGACGCGCAATCCGCCGCTTTGCTTCAGTCGGCCGGAATCCGCTATGCGTTTACGACGGTTCCGGGCATCGCCGACCGCAGCGTCAATCCGATGCAAATTCCGCGAATTAATGCGGGAAGTCCTTTTGTAAGAGCGAACTCATTAAATAATTTAATCATCCGTAAGTTAAACCGACCGCAAACTTGATGCGGGATTCCAATATATCGTAAAAGTGCTTTGCGAAGCGTAATCATAAGGAGGTACACATGTCGGAAGAACCTCGTTCGCAGATTAAAGAAATTGATATCGGCTTGGAAATGCGTACATCTTTCATGGATTATGCGATGAGCATTATCGTCGCCCGGGCGCTGCCGGATGTTCGCGACGGTCTGAAGCCGGTTCACCGCCGTATTTTGTACGCGATGTCCGAACTCGGGATGTCGCCGGATAAGCCGCACAAGAAGTCGGCGAGAATCGTCGGCGAAGTTATCGGTAAATATCATCCGCACGGCGACAGCGCCGTGTATGAAACGATGGTGCGGATGGCGCAGGATTTCTCCTTGCGCTATATGCTTGTCGACGGGCACGGGAACTTCGGTTCCATTGACGGCGACATGGCGGCGGCCATGCGTTATACGGAAGCCCGCCTTTCCAAGATCGCGATGGAACTGCTGCGCGATATTAACAAGGAAACGATCGACTTCGTGCCGAACTATGACGGCGAAGAACAAGAACCGGCCGTTCTTCCTTCCCGTTTTCCAAACTTGCTCGTCAACGGTTTATCGGGGATCGCCGTCGGGATGGCGACCAACATTCCGCCTCACAACTTGACTGAGGTGATCAACGGCGTTCAGCAATTGATCGAGAACCCGGACGTAACGCCGCTTGATTTGATGCAGTCCATCAAAGGCCCCGATTTCCCTACCGGCGGTTTCATTATGGGCCGCGAAGGCATCAAACAGGCGTATGCTACAGGCCGCGGATCCGTTACGATGCGGGCGAAAGCCACCATTGAGGAGAACGGGAACAAAGCGCGCATTATCGTATACGAACTCCCTTACCAGGTGAACAAGGCGCGTTTGATTGAGAAGATCGCCGAGCTTGTACGGGATAAGAAAATCGACGGCATCACCGACTTGCGCGATGAATCCGACCGGAACGGCATGCGCATCGTGATTGAGCTGCGCCGCGACGTCAATCCGAATGTCGTGCTGAACAATTTATACAAGCATACGGCGATGCAGTCTAATTTCGGTATTATTATGCTGGCGCTTGTTAACGGCGAACCGAAAGTGCTTAATTTGCGGGATATACTGTTCCACTATCTCGAGCACCAAAAAGTCGTCATTCGCCGCCGGACGGAGTATGAACTGCGCAAAGCGGAAGCCAGAGCGCATATCCTCGAAGGCTTGCGCATCGCGCTGGACCACTTGGATGAAGTCATCGCGCTCATCCGGGCGTCTCGTACGACGGAAGAAGCAAGAGAAGGTTTGATCAATCGTTTCGGGCTCAGCTTCGATCAGGCGCAGGCCATTCTGGACATGCGTTTGCAGCGTTTGACCGGCTTGGAACGGGAAAAAATTGAGGAAGAATATGCCGAGCTTCTCAAGAAGATCGCCGAGTTTAAAGCAATATTGGCAGATGAGCAGCTTGTGCTGAATATCATCAGCGAAGAGCTGAACGAAATCAAAGAAAAATTCGGTGACGACCGCCGCTCCGAGATTACGATCGGCGAAGAAAGCATTGAGGATGAGGATTTAATTCCGCAATCCGACGTCGTCATTACAATTTCCCATACCGGTTACATCAAGCGTCTGCCTGTAACGACGTACCGCAGTCAAAGACGCGGCGGGAAAGGCGTCATAGGCATGGATACGAAAGATAACGATTTCGTCGAGCATCTTTTCGTAACCAATACCCATCATTACCTGATGTTTTTTACGAACAAAGGGAAAGCATACCGTCTGAAAGCTTACGAGATTCCGGATTTAAGCCGCACGGCCCGCGGGACGCCGATTATCAATCTCATCCAGATCGAACAAGGCGAAACGATCAATGCGGTCATCCCGGTGGAAAGCTTTGATTCGGACAAATACTTGTTCTTTGCTACGAAGAACGGTTTGGTCAAAAAGACGCCGCTTGACGACTATACCAATATTCGCAAGGGCGGTTTGATCGCACTGAATCTCCGCGAAGACGACGATCTGATCGGTGTCCGTCTGACCGACGGCCAACAGTCGATCGTCATCGGCACGAAGCAAGGCATGTCGATTCATTTCCCCGAAAAAGAAGTCCGAGCAATGGGACGCGCCGCTACAGGGGTGAAAGGGATTCATCTGGACGACGATGATGCGGTCATCGATATGGACGTCATGAAAGAAGACAACAGCGTCCTCATCGTTACCTCGAAAGGATTCGGCAAGCGTACGCCTGTATCCGAATACCGTTTGCAATCGCGCGGCGGGAAGGGCATCAAGACGCTCCATATTACGGCTAAGAACGGCCCTGTCGTCGGTCTGAAGGTCGTTGAGGATGAAGAAGACCTGATGATTATAACCGCGCTTGGGACGATTATTCGTACAAGCATGTCCGGTATTTCGATGATGGGACGCAATACGCAAGGGGTAAGGTTGATCCACATTCGCGACGAGGATGAAGTGTCTACGCTCGCGAGAGTCGATAAAAGCGAGGAAGAGCCGGAATCCGATGAAGAAGGCGCGATTTCCGGAGAACTTGAATCTTCTACGGGCGATGGTGAAGAGCAAGTTTAAAAAATAAATGGTTCACGACGAAGAATGGGGCTTACATCCCCATTCTTTTTCGCTTATAATTACAGCAGAAATGGGTCTAAAGTCCAACTTATTGCGAGCATGACTCCAATTGACATACAAAAGCGAGGGGAATATATGGCCAACGTTCCCGTTTCCCAGTTGAAATCCGGTGAAAAACTGAGCGAAAACGTAATCACAAAATATAATAATGTGCTGCTTCCAAAAGGGAAAATAATAAATTTTCGCGATGTGGAAATATTGAGAGCTTTTTTGATTCCAATGGTACCGATTGAGACCAAGGCTGTCGAAACGGAAGCCGTATCGGAAGAAAACAAAGCCGAACCGCAGCCGCGCAGTGTACTTCCGTTCTATGAAAACTATAATAAAATGCTTCAACTGCTGCGCAAAGTTTATACCTCGACGGGCACCGGCGGTCAAACTGTCCCTATTTTGGAAATCCGAAATACGTTGGAAGGCTTGATTCGCTATATCGGACATTACGACGTGCTTACGTTCAGCCCGAAAAATTTGCAGCTTCGAGATTTTATATATCACAAAAGCATTATGGTGAGTCTCACCTCATTCATCCTGGCCAGATGGCTAGGCTTTTCATCCAAGGACTTGATGCCGATTGCGCTTGGCGGTTTGCTGCATGATATCGGCAACTCTAGAGTGGACGCCGGAATATTATATAAGCCAAGCAAGTTGAGCGAAGCCGAAGCGGAAGAAATGAAGAAGCATACGGTGATTGGTTATAATATTTTGAAAGAAGTGCCGGCGATTAATAACGGCGTTAAGTTGTGCGCCCTTCAGCATCATGAACGTGAAGACGGCTCCGGTTATCCGTTAGGCGTATCCGGCGATAAAATCCATCCTTATTCCAAATTGGTAGCTATCGCAGATACGTTTCACGCCATGACGACCGACCGGTTTCACAAGAAGAAGTCTTCCCCCTATTTAGTGTTGGAGCAGCTTCTGAATGACTCATTCGGAAAAATGGAGCCGGCAATGGTGCAAACGTTCGTGAATAAGGTAACGGCATTTCATAATGGCATGCTTGTTATGCTGAGCGATAATCGGACGGGTGAAATTGTGTTTTCCGATTGCACGAATCCGACCAGACCTTGGGTCAATGTGGCCGGAAAAATCATCAACTTGGCGGTTGAGCGGTCATTGCATATAAAAGATGTAATTCAAAAATAGATTTGCCACAGATATAGCTTGACTCTTTCGTGCCAATGTGATAAATTAATCTTCGCTGCTTAAATGACAAGCATTTATTATTTCCGTCACAAAAGTTAAAAAATGAATGGAAAATAATTAATACTTGCAATTAGTTAAGCAGATATGTTATATTATAAAGGTCGCTGCTAAACAGGTTGCGATGAAGCGAATGAAACGAATTGCCCTTTGAAAACTGAACAACGAGTGAGTGAATTAGAGAATGAAAATTCTCGCCAGTTTTAAATTTTGAGCTAATCAGCTTACATTATAGCGAACATCGCCTTCGGGTGATGGGAGCGACTTTAATGGAGAGTTTGATCCTGGCTCAGGACGAACGCTGGCGGCGTGCCTAATACATGCAAGTCGAGCGAGGGTCTTCGGACCCTAGCGGCGGACGGGTGAGTAACACGTAGGCAACCTGCCTGT